>JADCER010000001.1 GCA_020249925.1 Roseomonas sp.
AGCCAAGCGGAACGCTTGGCGGCTCGGAAAATGCGACCAGACGGAAGGAGATATTTTCAAGCCAAGCGGAACGCTTGGCGGCTCGGAAAATGCGACCAGACGGAAGGAGATATTTTCAAGCCAAGCGGAACGCTTGGCGGCTCGGAAAATGCGACCAGGCGGAAGCAGATATTTTCAAGCCAAGCGGAACGCTTGGCGGCTCGGAAAATGCGACCAGGCGGAAGCAGATATTTTCAAGCCAAGCGGAACGCTTGGCGGCTTGGAAAATGCGACCAGACGGAAGGAGATATTTTCAAGCCAAGCGGAACGCTTGGCGGCTCGGAAAATGCGACCAGGCGGAAGGAGACATTTTCATGCCAAGCGGAACGCTTGGCTTGAACCGACGGTCGAGCTCCGTGTCGCTGACATGCGCTACGGGCAGGCAAAACAATCCAAGCCCTTGCGCAAGATCTCATTGGCCTGGCGCAGCGCGCGGTTCCTGCGTTCCAGCGCTTTCAGCATCTCAGCCTTATCTCTCAGCACGCCAGCCCGCTTGCCGCTATCAACTTCCGCCCTCGTGATCCAGCACCATCCATACCGCCCGGGCACGGACTTCAGGGGAGAATTTGTTCGTCGTCTTGCTTATAAGGGCTCCATCCTAGTTGGAAGTTGGCGCCGATGGCTTAGCCGCGGCGGTTCAGTTCGATCAGGGCAGAGGGTGCAGTCCAGGAAACCACAATCTCCATCTCAGCCAGGAAGCGCTCTCGCCGCGTTTACTTGTGGTGGCGGTCAAGGCCGAGGCTGGAGAAGCGTGGCTGCCGCATGGCGGTCACGCTTAAGGGTTGCATGGCCAAGGCGAAACAGAATCAGGAAATCAGCGACGGGCCAAGGGGGTGGGATCAAGTCAGAGGTTTCCTGGAAAGCCTTTGCCTGGCTCCAATCCCTCAACCCACCAACCAAACAATCACTGTCCCGCCCGAAGTCAGCAATATATGACCAAAGGGCACCGCAGCCGTATAGCCCAGCACCGCAACCGGGCTGCCGGATTTTTCCTGCAATGCGGCCAGCGCCGCCGTCATGGTCTGCGCGCCGGAAAGTGCGCCCAGCAGCAAAAGCGGGTTCATGCGCAGCACGTAGCGCCCGACGAATAGCCCAACGAATTGCGGCACCAGTGTCACGAAGGCGCCGGCAATCAGCAGGCCGATGCCCACTTCCCGCACCGCCTCCACAAATACAGGGCCAGCATGCAGGCCGATCATGCCGACAAATCCAGCCAGGCCAAGTGATGTCATCAGCGAAATTGCCGCATCCGGAATGCGCGCGATTTGCGGCCGATGGGAACGCAGCCAGCCGATGAAAAGCCCTGCCATCAGCGTGCCCACGCTGGTTGAAAGCGTGATATGCGCCCCGCCAATATCAAAGCCCGCAACGGCACCAATCAGCCCGCCCACGAAAATCGCGAGCCCCAGCGTGACATAATCTGTCGCATCACCCTGGCGGATCGCGGCCCCCACAAGCGCCGCCGCGGCCTCAACATGCTTTTCGGTACCGATCAGCGTAATGATGTCGCCCCGTTCCAGCCGCGTATCCGGGGCGATTGGCACCTCCAACCCGCTGCGCAGAATGCGGCGCAGGAAAACGCCGCGCGCCACCGGCATTTCGCCAAGCTCACCAATGCTCCGCCCCGCGACGCTGCGTGAGGAGACGTACACATCAAGCGAAAGCGCAGGGATATCCAGCAATTCCTTATCCTCAACCTCCTGCACCTCGCTGCCGAAAAGTGTAATCAGCACCTCACGCCGCGCTTCAATGGCGATCACATCGCCCTCCTGCAGCAGCGTATCGGGCTTGGGGTCCAGCAAAGTATCGCCGCGGCGGATGCGTTGGATGAAAACACGCTGCCCCGCGGAATGTGCCTCAGCCTCCGCGACCGTTTTCCCCGCCAGCGCTGTGTCGGCTTCAAGCGCATAGGCGCGGATTTCCACGGGCCGCCAGGCGGAAGCAATGCCGGCGCGCTTATGCGTCATGCCGTATTTTTCTTCGAGCTTGCGCGCCTCGGCCGCCACATCAACGCGCAGCAACATGGGTCCGAAGACAGTGGTCATCAAAATCACGCCAAGCGCACCGAACAAATAGCAAAGCGCATCGGCCACCGCGATATGCGTGATCAGCAGGTCGCGCTGTTCCTTGGGTAGCGGCAAGGCGCGGATCGCCTCGGCCGCCGTGCCGATGGCGGGCGATTCCGTCATGCCGCCGGAAAACAGCCCCGCCGCGAAACCGACATCCAGCCCCAGAATGCGCGCTGCAATCACGGCCGTGGCAATGCCGGTCAGCGGGACAATGATGCCAATGGCAATGCCGGGCAGCCCATCCCCCTTCACCGCCACCAGGAATTTCGGACCGACCGAATAGCCAATGCCAAACAGGAACAGCAAAAACAGGATGGAACGCGCAGTTTCCGACACCGGCACATGGGCGAATTGGCCAATCAGGATGCCGGCGAAAAGCGCGCCCGTCACAGGCCCCAAGCCGAAACCGCGGAAGGTGACCTTGCCGAACAGATAGCCAAGCCCAAGCACCAGATAGACCGTAAGGTCGGGGTGCGTTTCCAGAAAACTGGCAAATTCCCCTTGGCCCATGCTGCTTCCCCCTGTTTCTCATGAAACGGATTTGCGAGCCTTGCCCATTGCCAGTGCCCTGCCAAGCCATTGCGCGCAGGCGGTTCAGTCTTCCCCCTTCAACAGGGCCAAAGCCTCACGATAAATATCCCGGCGCTTGCGCCCGCTGGCCTTCGCCACGGCCTCCGCCGCATCCTTGACCGAGAGCCCGCTGTCCAGCGCGGCGCGAAGCTGCGCGGTCACCTCAGCGTCACCCACTACTGCCTCGGCTGCGGCGGGGCCGACAACAATGCAGATCTCGCCGCGCGCTTCGGTGCTGGCGTAATGCGTGGCCAGCGTGCCAAGGCTGCCGCGCCGCACTTCCTCAAACCGCTTGGTCATTTCGCGCGCGACAGCGGCGGGGCGCTCAGCGCCGAAGGCCGCGGCCATGTCAGCCAGGCTTTCGGCTAGCCGGTGCGGCGCCTCATAGAAAATCAGGCTGGCGGCAAGCCCTGCCTGTTCCAGCGCCTTCAGCCGGGCAAGGGCTGCCTGACGCGCGGCGGCGCGTGGCGGCAGAAAGCCCTGAAACAAAAAGGGTTCGGGCGGCAGGCCCGAGAGCACGAGCGCCAAAACCGCCGCATTCGGGCCGGGAATGGCCGAAAGCGGCAGCCCCGCGGCAATGGTTGCGCGCGCCAGCCGAAAGCCCGGATCGCTCACCAAAGGCGTTCCGGCATCCGATACCAGCGCCAATTTTTGCCCCTGGTCCAGCATTTGCAGTATTCGCGGAAGCTCTGACGCTTCATTATGGTCATGCAGAGGAATCAGGCGCGCGGCGACCCCCAGCCGGGCGAGCATTGCGCCGGTTGTTCTGCTATCTTCACACAGCACCGCATCGGCGGCCTTCAGGGCGGCCAGGGCGCGGGGCGAAAGATCCCCCATATTGCCTATGGGGGTCGCAACCAATGTCAGGCCGGGCCCAATGGCGGGCGCAGCCGAAGGATGGACCGACCGTGCCTCGTTTTCTGAATCGGCTGTCGTCACGCCTGATTGCCCTTGTTCCGCTTGGGTTGCTTGTCGCGCTTGCGGCCTGTGCCCCGCAAGCCCCCATCATGGTGGGCGCCCCAACAGTTGCAGCGCCGCCGGATATGGCGCGCACCCGTGTTGCGCTGCTGCTGCCGCTTTCGGGCCAGCAGGAAGCGCTTGGCCGCGCCTTGCAACAGGCGGCGGAATTGGCGCTGTTTGAACAGAATGACCGCCGGGTGGAATTCGTCCCCCTCGATACGGCGGGCACGGCCATGGGCGCGGGGGATGCGGCGCGGCGCGCCGTCAGCCTTGGTGCGGTCAGCATGGTCGGGCCACTGACCGGGGCCGAGACCGCGGGCGCTGCGCCAGTTGCGCAAGCCGCGCGCCTTCCGGTGCTGGCCTTCACCAATGATTCCTCTCAGGCGCGGCCAGGGGTTTGGGCGCTTGGCGTCACGCCCGAACAGCAGATGCGCCGCGTGATGGGCTCGGCCATGTCATCCGGGGCGCGGCAATTCGGCATGGTGGCACCCGATGATGCCTTTGGGCGCGCCTTGGCGGCGGCGCTGCGGCAGGCAGCGGCGGATTTCAACCTGCCAAGCCCGGCCATTGCGCTGTTCAATGAACGCGCAGGCGCGGCCGGCCCGGTGGCAGAAATGGCACGGCGCGCGACCAACCCAATTGATGCGGTGGTGATTGGCGCCACCGGCTTCCGCGCACGGGAATTGGCTGCGGCGGTCAGGGCAGGGGCGCAGGATAATCCTCGGCCTCTGCTGCTGGGCCATGCGCTTTGGATTGCCGATGCCGGGCTTGCCAATGAACCCGCCTTGCATGGCGCGCTTTTCCCCGCGCCGGATGAACGGGCGCGCGGTGTTTTTGATGCGCGCTTCCAGCAGGCTTTCGGCCAGCGCGCGCCGCGCATTGCGGGGGTTGCGCATGATGCGGCGCTGATGGCTGCAGGCCTTGCGCTGGCGCCTGCCGGCACAACGCCTGATGCCATGCCGCGCTTTGATGGCGTGGATGGCCCGGTGCAGCTGCGCGCCAATGGGGCGGTGGATCGCAGCCTTGCGCTGTTTCGCGTTTCGCCAAATGGCGATGCCGTGCTGGTGGAACCGCCCATGCCGCTGGGTGTCGGCTTCTGAAGCATGCGGCGCGGCTGGGTTTTGGCATGAAGCCTTTGCTACGGCTTGCCTTTGCCATTGGCGCCGTGCCGCTGCTGGTGCTCGGGCTTTTGATGCTGACGCGCGAATTGCGGCCTTTGCCGGGCATGGCGGCGCTACTGGCCGTTATGCTGGCAAGCCTTGCAATCGCCTGGGGCTGGCGCGCAAGGCTTGCGCTTCTGGCGGTCAGCCTTGGCGATGCGCTGGCGCAAATCAGGGCGGCGCCTGCACGGGCTGAAGCGGCCGCGCTGCCTTCAACCGAAGACCTGGCCGATGGCATTCGCCGCCTGGCGCGGGGCCTCGCAGAACAGGGCGCGCTTCTGGAGAGACTGCGCCGGGCGGATGCCGCCATTCTGGAAAACCTGCCCGAACCCGTGCTGCTGCTTTCGGCCGAACGCGCCGTGCTGCGCGCCAACCCCGCCGCGCGGCAAATGCTGGGTCCGGAAGCGGCGGGGCAGGGGCCGGATGCGGCGGCGCTGCTCCGCCATCCCGTGCTGGCCGTCGCCATGGATGACGCCCTGGCCGAGGGCCATTCCACCACGGTGGAGCTCCATCTGCCCGTGCCTTTGCCGCGAGAGGTCTCGGCCCGCGTCGTGCCGCTTGACCCGCCGCTTGCCGATGGCGGGCGGCTTCTGATCCTGCTGATTGATCGCAGCCGAGAGGCAGCAATTGAACGCACGCGCGCCGATTTCGTCGCCAATGCCAGCCACGAATTGCGCACCCCACTCGCGAGTTTGTTGGGCTTCATTGAAACGCTGCGCGGCCCCGCCGCCGATGATCCGGCGGCGCAGCAGCGCTTCCTTGGCATCATGGCCGAGCAGGGGGAGCGGATGCGCCGGCTGATTGATGACTTGCTGAACCTTTCGCGCATTGAAATGGAGGAACATCAGCCCCCGACCGGTGAAGCGCCACTCGCCATGATCACGCGGGCGGAAGCGGAGGCTTTGGCGCCGCTCCTGAATCGGCGCGACATGCGCCTCACGCTTGATGTGGCCGAAGGTCTGGTGGCGCGGCCGGCGAATGCGGATCAGATTGCGCAGGTGATCCGCAATGTCCTGGAAAATGCCATCAATCATGGCCGTGAAGGCGGCTTGATCACCATCGCGCTCATGCCGGCTGCGGCAGAGGATGGGACCGCGCGCCCCGGCGCCTTGCTGAGCGTGGCCGATGATGGTCCGGGCATCGCCAAGCACCATCTGCCGCGTCTGACCGAACGCTTTTACCGCGTGGATGGCGCCAGATCGCGCCATAAGGGCGGCACCGGGCTTGGGCTTGCCATCACGCGCCATATCATCATGCGCCATCGCGGAAGGCTTTCCATTGAAAGCACGGAGGGGGTTGGCACGAGGGTGCGTGTCTGGCTGCCGACAGGGTAGCGCTGCGGCGCGGTCTCGGTCATGGTTGGCGGGAGGTTCGGCTGGGTGGATAGGCTTCGTGCCCCGACCTGCTATACGCTTGCTGTACGTAAGGAAAAAAGACGTGTGGCACGATGGTGCAAAAGCGCAGAGTTACCGATTGCGGCCCGAAGCGGTCGCCGCGTGTCCGCTGGACCCGAATGGGCTCTACAGAAGGGACAGTAACGAAAATGCGGTTGGCATGATATTGACCTCGGCATAATCATTGTGTCACCCTGATATTTGTTAAAGCGTACCGTCTATTTGGCCTGATGTTTTTGGGGGACCGCTCATGCGTCGATCTGCGTTGGTGATATGCTCTACTCTGCTTATTAGCGGCTGCGCTGCCCCGGAGAGCGCAAATCTTGTGCCGTTGGAAGTTGACTTCTCTTGGCAAGGTACCTCCCCGTGCACGACCACGCCCCCGGCTTTTGAGATCAGAGGAATACCAGCCGAGACCAGAAATTTGTCCATCTCCCTGGTGGACCTCAACGTTCCCTCCTTCAATCACGGAGGCGGACGGGTATCCTATAGCGGCGGCAGTAGCGTACCAGCTGGCGCATTCACCTATCGAGGACCGTGCCCCCCAATGGGCTCCACGCACCGGTATGAGTTTACGGTTAGTGCGCTTGATGGAAATGGTCGGGTCATCGGTCGGGGACGGGCTGTGAGACCTTTTCCGCCGTAATTGGGACCTGAAGACATTTGTCGGTCGCGCCGCTCGGTCTGACCGAACGGCTTTACGGCGTGGACCCTGCACGATCCTGCCACAAGGGCGGCACCGGGCTTGGGCTTGCCATCACGCGCCATATCATCATGCGCCATCGCGGAAGGCTTGCCATTGAAAGCACGGAGGGGGTTGGCATCAGGGTGCATGTCTGGCTGCCCATAGGGTAGCGCTGGCGCGCGCTCTCGGTCATGATCGGGTTGGAATGCCGGTTTTGGGCAGGGCTTCACCATCCATAAGCTTCGGATGGAAAGAAAAGGGGGAGGATGTCATGAAAATCCAACGTCGCGGTCTTTTGGCCTCAGCAGGCGCGCTGCTGGCGGCACCTGCCCTGGCGCAGCCGCGCTGGCCGGATCGGCCGATTGAAATCATTGTTGGCTTTACGGCCGGCGGTGCGACCGATCTTGATGCGCGCGGCTATGCGGCGGCCCTTGAAAAGCGCATTGGCGGTTCGGTTGTGGTGGTGAATCGCCCCGGCGCGGGTGGTGAGGTTGCCCTGGCCGCGGTGGCGCGCGCGCGCCCTGATGGGCATACCATCGGCACCACCAATATGCCGGGCCTGCTCACCATTCCGATCGAAAGGACGGCACAATTCAAGCTGGATGATTTCGTGGGCATCGGGAATCTGGTGACCGATCCTTCCGCCATCACGGTGCATGAGGACAGCCCCTATCGGACGCTGGCTGACCTGCTGGCGGCGGCGCGGGCACGGCCGGATACTATCACCTATGCCTCACCTGGTGTCGGTACCGATGATCATCTGCAATTGGTGCTGCTGCAGGCCGCGACGGGCACGCGCTTTGTGCATGTGGTCTTTCAGGGCGATCCGCAACTCCGTACCGCGGTCCTTGGCAAGCAGGTGGATAGCATGGGGCTCAATCTGGGGCCGGTCACCGCAAATACCGATAAGCTCCGTGTGCTTTCCCAGGGTGGGGCCACGCGCAGCCGCTTCCGCCAGGATGTGCCAACCCTGATGGAACTGGGTTTTCCGGTGCAAATGGCATCAGAACGCGGCCTGGTGATGCCGGCGGCCACGCCGCCCGCGATTGTCCAGCGCCTACGCGAAGCCACCGCCGATATCGCGCGCGATCCCGAATTCGTGAAAATCCTGGAAGGTCGCTTCACAGAGCCCGCCTATGAAGCCGGCGATGCCTGGTTTCAGCGCCTGCGCCAGCAGGAAGCAGAATACCGCCGACTTTGGCAGGTAACGCCCTGGTCTCAGCGGTAAGGCTTGGGCGCATCGGCAGGTGAGGGGGGCTTGAGCAGACCGGCAAGCGGCCATGAAGTGCGCCTGAGGCCCCGCCGCGTTCTTTTTGCGGTTAGCGCCATGGGCTTTGGTCATGTCCAACGCTCCCTGCCCTTGATCCGACGCCTGCTTGCGGATGGGGCAAGGATGACCCTTGTCAGTGATGGCGATGCTCTTGCCGCGCTGCGCCGCGAACTTGTGGGCCATGAAGCGGTTGAGTTCAGATCCTTCCCCGATTACCCGCCTTTACAGCGTGGGGAGGGCGCCGCGCATTACGGGTATTTCCTGGCGGATTTGCTTCGGCTGACACGAAGGCTGCGGCTTGAAAGGGCATTCACCAACAGCCTGGTTGCCGAAATCCGACCCGACATGATTGTCACCGATGGACGCTTTGGCTTTCATGCGCCGGGTGTTCCGTCCTTTTTAATATGCCACCAGATCAGGTTCATCATGCCGCGCCTGTTGCGGCCATTTCAGCTTGTGGCCGATTTGGTGCAGCTCAATCTGCTGCGGCGGTTTGACCGGGTGCTGGTGCCGGATTTTGCCTCAGCGGAGGCCTGTCTGGCGGGGCGGCTTTCGCATAATTGGATCGCGGCGCTCCTCAAGCCCGCTTATGTCGGGCATCTTTCCTCGGCGCACTTCAAGCCTGCCGAGAAGAGTATAGACCTACTCTTCATCACGGGCGGCTTCCTCAAAGGGCCGAAGGCCGCGTGGGAGGCCTGGATTGCCCGGCTTGCGCATGAGCATGAGGCGCGGGAGATCATGTCAATTGCGGGAAGCATGGGGCATGAGGCTGCCTGGCCGGATAGGGTCAAGCGTCAGGATTTTGTGCTGGGTACCGAGCGGGATGATTACATGAATCGCGCGCGCGCCATTATTGCGCGGGCGGGCTATACCACGATCATGGATCTCGTGGTTCTGCGTCAGGACGCGATCCTGATCCCGACACCCGGCATGACCGAACAATTGTATTTGGCCAAGCGTCATCCAAGGGTGGAGATTGGCGGGCAGACCGGCTACGCCTTCCGCTATGCCGCCTTGCCGGAGGCCATTCGTGCCTGGAACGTGGAAGACACGCTGAAAACGATCCTGGGCGTGATCGGTTGGCATCGTCATGTTGATTGCGCGATACTGAAATGCGATGAGAGCAAGTGTGAAACGCCTCAATGAAGCACCGCCGGGCAAGCGCCGTTTCTTGTTTCTGCAAGGACCCATATCACCCTTTTTTGCCGAGGTTGCAGCCGGCTTGCGCCGGCACGGCCATGAGGTGTTTCGGATCAACCTGAATCTGGGGGATAGGCTGTTCTGGCGCGGCCCTGGCAGTGTTGACTTCACCGACAAGCCAGAGGCGTGGCGGCGCTGGATAGGGGCATTTCTTGATCAGCAGGCGATCAGTGATCTGGTGCTGCTTGGTGAACAGCGGTTTTATCACCAGGAGGCGATAGCCGCAGCCAAGGCCCGCGGCCTGGCCGTAACCGTCACGGAATGGGGATATCTGCGTCCCGATTGGATCATTCTGGAACGCGATGGCACAGGTCGGGAGAGCCTTTTTCCGCGCGATCCTGCCACAATCCTGCGGGAGGCAAAGGGCCTTCCCCTTCCCGATCTTAGGCAATGTTTCGCGGATCATTTTCCAAGTCAGGCATTTTGGGACATCGCCTATCACGCTGGCCTGCTATTCCCTTTTCGGTTCCGCCATTTCAGGAATCACGAGCTGATACATCCGCTGGTGACCTATGCGGGGATTGGGCTTCGCCTGCTTCTCCGCCCCAGTGAAAACAGGCGTTCGGCAAGAATTCTGGCTGACCTGATGGCGCGTCGCGTTGCCTTTTGGGTGTTTGCGATGCAGATTCAAAATGATTTTTCCCTGCGCGCCTATTCTTCCTTCCCAAGCATGGGCGCTGCGCTACAGGAAGCCATGGCATCCTTTGCGGCCCATGCGCCGGTGGATGCGGCGTTGCTGGTCAAGCTGCATCCGCTTGATCCTTACGCGCAGAATTGGCCCATGCGCATTTCGGCCATGGCACGCAAGCTTGGGGTGGAACGGCGTGTCCATGTGGCGCCGCGCGGCGATTTGGACGCGATGCTTTCGGCGGCGCAAGGGATGATCACCGTAAACAGCACCGCTGCTTCCCGAGCGCTTGCCCTTGATAGGCCGGTGAAGCTTTTGGGCCAGTCCGTTTTCAACGTGCCGGGTTTGGCCTTCCAGGGAGCGCTTGACGATTTCTGGACCAAAGCCGAGGCGCCTGACGCTGCTTTGCGCGATGCGGCTTTCGCCCTGCTCTCTGCCGCCTATATGGTGCGCGGCGTCTATTTCGGGCGTGAAGGCCGTCGGGCCGCGGTTCAGGCCACTGTGGATAGGCTGGATCGCGGGCTGATAAACCTTCCCCTTCCGGCGCCTGAACCCGGAAAGGCGTAGGCCTGACTGCGCGTGCGGGGAGCCTCGCCGGTAGCGGCAGGTGAATTGAAGGGCCAATGAGGCTCTTATGCCGCATGGACGGGCAATGACCCTTTGCCGGAGCCGCCGGACCGGGCGCTGAGACGTTGTGCATGTCCCCGCAGCCAAGCCCGTGCTTGGCCCGTTGGACGAGATGAATTGCTGAGGCAAAAATTATGTTTGCATTAGGGCATTAGGTACTAGTATTAAACCGTAGAATGAAGACGCTATGCCTATTTGAGAATCGGATACTGGGAGATCATCGCATGTTTAGGGGTGCCTTTCCGGGAAGCCAGTTGAGCCGGTTGGTCATCATGTCGCTTGCCGTGCTGCCGATGGCCGGCTGCGGTGGCGGGGCCGGTGTGGGTGGCGATGCCGCGATGGCGCCGGCACGGCCCATTCTGGATCCCATCGCTGCCTTTGCGGCCGATCCGCCAGCTCAGGCTCAGGCCCAGATATTCCTTGCGGATAGCAATGAAACAGCCACGCTGCGACTGGTGCGCCAATATGCGGCGGCAAGCGGGCGTGAATGCCGTGAGGTAAGGGTAACCCAGCGCAGCGGTGATAGCCTGCGGCTCTTTTGTCGTGCCGGGGCAGGCTGGATCGAAGCGCGGCCCCTGATTGCGCAAACGGCGGGTCGGTGATGGGCTTCCGGGATGAAGCGGCCCTTGTTCTGCGCGGGGCGCGCATGCAGCGCCGCGTCATCGGGGCGCTGATCATTCGGGAATTGCACTCGCGCTTCGGGCGCCATTACTATGGCTATATCTGGTTGTTCTTTGAACCATTGCTTCTCGGCAGCGCCATCGGATTGGTGCATTTGCTGAAGGATCATCCGGCCCAGTTCGGTCCTTTTGAGTTTTTTGCAATCGGCTACATCATGTATTTCATTTTTCGTGGTGTGGTTAACCGAGCGACAGTTGCCGTTCCGTCCAACATGAATTTGCTTTATCACCGAACGGTAACATTGCCCGATATTTTCTTCGCCCGCCACATTATCGAAACCATTTCCTGTAGCGGTGTCATGCTGGTTTTTCTGCTGGCGCTTTTCGCGGTGAATGGTGAGATGGTTGAGGATCCGACCAAAATCATTCTCGCCCTCATTGGCATGACACTACTCAGCCAAGGTTTGGCCTTTATATTCGCGGCGGCAACCGAATTCATGGAAGGCATGGAGCGCGGTGTCCATGCCTTTACCTATTTGGTCCTGCCTGCTTCCGGGATGTTTTTCCTGGTCGAGTGGCTGCCTGATTGGCTCCAGGAGCTTGCCTTATACGTTCCGACGGTGCACCTTTTTGAACTGATGCGCGATGGCCAATTCGGTTCACGCTTTTATGCCCATTATGACTTGTTCTATGTGGCTGTCTGGATCCTTGTGACCCATTTGCTTGGCCTTGCCGCGCTGCGCATCACGCGTCGGCGCCTTGGGTTGGAATAGACAGCGCCATGGGTATCGAGCTCATCGATGTGCACAAATATTACCCAACCAGGGAAGGCCGCAGGATCGTGCTGAAGGGTGCTTACGGCAAGATAGCGCGCGGCGAGAAGATTGGTATTTTGGGGAGAAATGGCTCCGGCAAATCCACGATTGTGCGCATGCTGGGCGGTGTTGAAGCCCCAAACAGTGGCCAGATCACGCGGTCAATGGGCATTTCCTGGCCGATTGGTATGGCCGCTGGCT
Organism: Roseomonas sp.; assembly: GCA_020249925.1. Classification (GTDB taxonomy): domain Bacteria; phylum Pseudomonadota; class Alphaproteobacteria; order Acetobacterales; family Acetobacteraceae; genus Neoroseomonas. The sequence goes on from JADCER010000001.1 coordinate 12,239, forward strand.
TTGACGGTCGGCTTTCCGGGGCAGACAATGCGCGTTTCATTGCCCGCCTTTACGGGCGAGACGTTCGGAAGATAACCGAATTTGTCGCTGATTTTTCCGAACTTGGCGAATACCTCCGCATGCCCATGATGACCTATTCCTCAGGCATGCGCACAAGGCTCGCACTCGCGGTTTCGCTGGCCGTGGATTTTGACTGCTATCTGGTGGATGAGGCCTTGGCAGTTGGCGACACACGTTTTGGTCGTGCTTTTGCAGAAAAAATTGAGAATTCGGGGCTTATACTGGTTTCCCACTCCCCGGCCCTGGTGAGACGGCTATGCACCCGCGCCGCCGTGCTTGATCAGGGAATCCTAACCTTCTATGACGATATCGATGAAGCTCTCGCCACTTATAACGCTCTCTGAGCCTGGTGCCAGTCGCGGCGGTGAGGCTCTTGAGCCGATACCGCCGCCGAAACCATGGCTGGTGCGCCTGTTGCGAAAGCCTTTTTTTCTGCTTGTCATTCTGCCAAGCCTGATCGCGGCTTTCTATTTCTACGGGATCGCCGCACCGCAATATGTGTCTGAGGCAAGGTTTGTTGTTCATTCCAGGGGGAATGACGGTGGTGGACCGGCCGCTGCCTTGCGTGCCGCCGCAGGGGGTGGGCTTGGCGGGCTTGGCGGCGTCATGTCCTCAGGCGAAGCGAATAGCATCCGCAATTTTCTCTCCTCGCTGGATGCGGTCGTGCAGGCCAATGAAAAACTTGACCTGATCGAATTGTGGCGCCGACCGGAAGCCGATTTTCTGGCGCGTCTTTGGTTCACCGAACCGGAACGCATCGCGCGCTTCTATAATCACATGGTGAACGTCACGCTCGACCCCATGACAGGCGTCACAACCTTGCGGGTGCGCAGCTTTCGCCCCGAGGATTCGAGGGAATTGGCAGAAACCCTGCTTATCTCGGCGGAGGATTTGGTCAATCGGCTTTCGCAACGCGCCCGCGGCGACACCTTGCGATTGGCGCAAAATGAGGTCGAAATCGCAGAGCGGCGGGTTCAGGAGAGCCGCGCGGCCTTGATACGCTTTCGTGAACAGGAACAAGAGCTGGATAGTGCCGGCGCGGTACAGGCTGCCCTTGTCCTTCGTGGTCAACTTGAAGCGGCTCTCGCCCAGGCAAGGGCGGAATTGACCGAAAGGCTGCAATTCATGCGGCCGGACAATCCGGCATTGCAGGCAACCCGCAATCGGATTGAGGCATTGGAACGCCAAATAGCGGCTGACCGCGCGCGCCATACCGATACGAATTCCAGCCTTGGAGGCGCGGTCCTTGCGCGCCAATTGGCATCCTATGAAAGGCTCATGCTGGAGCGGGAATTCGCGGATAGGCAACTCGCCTCCGCCACCGCAAGCCTGGAGATGGCGCGCGTTGAAGCGCAACGCCAGCAGCTCTATCTCTCGCGTATCGTCCAGCCCAATTTGGCTGTTTATCCGCTCTACCCCCGGAGCTTCACGAATACGGCGAGCATTTTTCTTGGCTTGGCCATAGCCTATGGCATTGGTTGGCTCCTGATTGTGGGGATGCGTGAACATGCGGCTTAAGCGCATAGGGTTACTGGTACAGGTCCTTGTGTTTTTCTTTGGGTTTTTCCTGATCGGTGCGGGATTGCCTGCCCTGGCCCAGACCCAACCACAGGCGCCGGGCTTCAACATCATCCCGGGCATGCCAAGCTTTCCCCGCAACCTGATTCCAGTCCTGCCTGGTGTTCCCTCGGAAGGTGTCAGGCTGGACCCGCCGCCCGTTTTCGATCAACGCAGCCTTGCTGATTTGCCTGGCCAGTCCCGCGCGACAGAGCGTGCCGGCAGTCCGACCCAGGCCGAAGGCGGCCCAACGCTGGTCACGCCGCTCGGCGATTTGCAGCGTGCCCCCGGTGCGCCTACGGCGGTATTCGGCGCCGCGCTTTTCACGGGCCAACCACAATCATCCTCTGATGCGCCGAACCCGAATTATGTCTTGGCCCCTGGTGACCGTATCAGCGTGCGCGCCTGGGGCGCAGTTGATGCTGAACAGATCGCGCAAATTGACCCGGCGGGTAATCTTTTCCTGCCCAATATCGGGCCGATCCGGGTGGCCGGTACGCGTGTTGGTGACCTGCAGCGCGTGGTGGAAGGCGAAATACGGCGTGTTTATACGCAACAGGTCCAGGTCTATGCCACGGTGCTTTCCACCCAGCGCATCGGTGTGTTCGTGGCTGGTTTCGTCAGGGCACCGGGCCGCTATGCGGGCGCAGCTTCGGACAGTATCCTTGATTTCCTGCTGCGCGCTGGCGGGGTTGATCCCGCGCGCGGGTCCTTCCGCGAAATCACCATCCAGCGCGGCGGCACCACCGTCACCAGCCTTGATCTCTATCGTTTCCTGATTGATGGCCAAATTCCGCAAGTGCGCTTGCAGGAAGGCGATACCATTGTTGTTGGCCGCCAGCGCCCGTTGATTGGTGCGGATGGCGCGGTGCGCAATAATTACCTGTTTGAAAGCTCACAGCGTGGACCCATGCGGGGCCAGGATCTGATCAACTACGCGCGGCCGCTTCCTGCCGCTACCAATGCCGTGGTGCGCGGTGTGCGTAATGCGCAGCCCTTTTCGCGCTATGTCACGCTGGCGGAGTTGGCGCGCCAGAACTTGAATGATCAGGATACGGTGACCTTTGTTGCCGATGTCGCCCTGCGTACTGTCCGCGTCACTATTGAAGGTAGCCGGCTTTATCCATCTGTCCTTGTGGCGGATAGGGATTTCTCGCTCTGCCAGATACTTGATCATGTCGCGGTGGACCCGATGCTCGCCAATACATCGGCCGTGTTCCTCTTGCGTCCGCGCATCGCCCTGCAACAAAAACGCGCCATTGATGATGCTCTTGATCGGCTGGAGAGACAGCTATTTCTTTCGCCGGCCATGACCCCGGGTGTCGCTGCGGCGCGCACTGCCGAGGCTAATCTTGTCCTGTCCTATATCAGCCGCGCGCGTCGCAGCCTTCCAGAGGGCCGGCTTGTCGTTGTGAATGAGGATGGGACCTGTGCCCCGGTGCGCCTTGAAGATGGTGATGTCATCGTCATTCCTGAACGATCACAGACCGTGATGGTGCAGGGTGAGGTCAGCATGCCGCGTGCTGTCTTGTGGCGCGAAGGCATGACGATTGAGCAATATCTCGATCAGGCCGGCGGGCTAACGGCGCGCGGCGCACGTTCAACCCTCATGCTGCGCAGGCCAAGCGGGCAGGTTATTCTCGATCCCCGCCAAGCGCCCGGCCCTGGAGATGAGCTGATCGCGCTGCCCTATCTTGATCCGAAATTCTTTGTCATGGGCCAGGAATTCATCACGGCGTTGTTCCAGGTGGCCTTGGCCTCGCGCGCCTTCCGGGATTGATTTTTCGCAGTCGCGGAGATTTGGGCGCAAGCAAGGGGATTGATCCAAGCTGCGTGACGGGTTCCTCTGCGGATATGGATGATTCTCCCGCCCGCGTGCCAAGCCGCACCGATCTGTTCCTGACCTATGGCAAGATCGGCCTGATCGGCTTTGGTGGCATCAATGCCTGGGCGCGGCGCGTGCTGGTGGAAGAAAAGCGCTGGCTGACAGAACAGGAATATGCCGAAACGCTCGGCCTTGGGCAGGTGCTGCCGGGGCCCAATGCGCTCAATGCCGCGATCATGGTGGGGGATCGGTTTCATGGTGCGGCAGGGGCATTCCTGGCGCCGGTTGCCATGTTTGGCGGACCGCTCATTATCCTCATGGGGCTTGCGGTGCTGTATGATTCATATGGCGAAGTGCCGCTGGTGAAGGCGGTGCTGGCCGGCGTGGCGGCGGCGGCAGCGGGCATGGTGCTCGGTACTGCGGTCAAGATGGCGCAGAAGCTGAAGCCGACCATAGGCCTTTTGGCCGTTGGCTTATGTGCTCTGGCGGCAGCGGGCTTCTTCCGCGTACCGCTGCCCATGGTGGTGCTGGGCCTTGCCCCCTTTGGCATCCTCGCCGCCTGGCATGGGGCGCGCGGCAAATGACCGAAACCATCTTCTGGCAATTGTTGCTTGGTTTTGGCGCCATTTCGCTGGTCTCGGTCGGTGGCGGCATTGCCGTATTGCCGGAGATGCATCGCCTGGTCGTGGATGTGCATGGCTGGATGAGTGATGCGGATTTCGCGCGCCGCTTCGCACTTGCCCAGGCCGCGCCGGGGCCGAATGTGTTGGTGGTCGGCTTATTCGGTTGGCATGTTGGCGGCATTCTTGGGATGCTGACGGCAACGGCGGCCATGACAGTGCCGACCAGCCTGATGGCCTTTGGCTTCTCACGCCTGCGGGCAAGGCTCTTGGGCCAGCCGTGGCTGCGTATTGTGGAACGCGGGCTGGTGCCGATTGCCGTCGGGCTGATTGCGGCTTCGGGCCTGATCCTGGCGCAGGGTTCCGCCGAAAGCTGGGCGACGATTGCGCTCACCATGACCTCCGCCATTTTCGTCTGGCGGACGGATTTCAGTCCGCTTTGGGTGCTGGGGGCGGGTGCCATTATCGGGGCTTTGGTCCTGTGACCGGGGAAGGTATCGCGGCACCCCCTTTCCGCGATGGCGCACCGCGTGGGTTATGTACGGATTGCGGTGTGTCGCGCCTGCAAGATCCCAAGGCCTGTGGCGCGGCCTGCCAATTCATCAAGCCCGATTACCCGCGCCTGGAAGCCGCCGTGCATGGCCGCGCGCGTGACGCGAAGCGCCCCGATGAGCTTCATTTCGGCCCATTCCGGCAAATGCTCCGCGCGTCGCTGAAACCGCCCCGCCCCGGCGCGCAATGGACCGGCATCACCACGCGCCTTGCCGAAAAGCTGCTGGAAGCGGGCGCGGTGACCGCCGTGCTGACCATGGCGCCAGACCCCGATGACAAATGGAAACCCGTGCCGGTGCTGGTGACGAAGCCCGAAGCCATGGCTGCTTGCCGGGGCATGCGCATGGGCTATGCGCCGCTGCTGGCGCTGTTGGAGCCAGCCGCCGCGGCTGGGCATAAGCGCATCGCGGTGATTGGCATTCCCTGCCAGGTCTATGCTTTGCGTGCCTTGGAAGCGCGGCTGGGGCTTGAGGCGCTTTACGTCATCGGCACGCCGTGCTCCGACAATACCACCACCGAAAAATTCCATCATTTCCTGCGGCTTTTGTCCGATGCGCCGGAGACGATCACCTATCTGGAATTCCGCGCCGATTACCATGTGGAGCTGCGCTTCGCCGATGGGCGAAAGCGTGAAATACCGTTCCTGCAATTGCCGATCAGCCAATTGCCTTCGGATTTCTTCCCACTCACCTGCCGAAGCTGCGTGGATTACACCAATGTGCTGGCCGATATCACGGTTGGTTATATGGGCGGGCAGGGGGAGCAATGGCTGCTGGTGCGCAATGCGCGCGGTGAGGAATTGCTACGCCTGCTCGGCGATGAAATCACCACAAGCGCGCCCGGTAGCGCCGGCAAGCGTGCCGGCGCGGTGAAGGGTTTTTTGGAAAACACCCGCCGCGCCGCCGGCGGCTTACCGCTGCGCCGGATGCCGAATTGGCTGCGGCCCATCATTGGCTGGCTGATGCCGCGCATCGGCCCGCGCGGCTTGGAATTCGCCCGCGCGCGGGTTGAAATGAAGGCCGTGGAAAGCGTTTTGCATCTTGAACGCGCCGAACCGGCCAAGATGCGCAATATGATCCCGGATCATGTCTGGGCGCTGGTCGCGCCCTATGGGCTCGGAGCATTTTCAAGCCAAGTGGAAACACTTGGCGGCTCGGAAAATGCGACCAAAAAAACCCGGGATTAGCCTTCCACGCGGTAATTCGGCGCCTCACGCGTCACCGCCACATCATGCACATGGCTTTCACGCAAGCCTGCGCCGGTAATGCGCCGGAAGCGCGCCTTGGTTTGCAATTCGGCAATGGTGGCGCAGCCCGTATAGCCCATGGCAGAACGCAAGCCCCCCACCATTTGGTGAATAACCGCGCCAACCGGGCCTTTGTAGCCCACGCGCCCTTCCACCCCTTCCGGCACCAGCTTCAACGAATCCTGCACTTCAGCCTGGAAATAGCGATCCGCCGAACCGCGCGCCATGGCGCCGAGCGATCCCATGCCGCGATAGGATTTATAGGACCGACCCTGATAGAGAAACACTTCTCCAGGCGCTTCATCCGTGCCGGCAAAGATACTGCCCATCATGGCGCAATCCGCACCGGCCGCCAGTGCCTTGGCCAAATCCCCGGAAGACCGAATGCCGCCATCGGCAATCACCGGCACGCCTTTTTCGCGCGCCGCAGCAGCGCTTTCCAGAATGGCGGTCAATTGCGGCACACCGACACCGGCCACAATGCGCGTGGTGCAAATGGAACCCGGGCCAATGCCGATCTTCACCGCATCCGCGCCCGCTTCAATCAGGGCAAGCGCGCCTTCTGGTGTGGCGACATTGCCGGCAATCACCTGCACGGAATTGGAAAGGCGCTTTATCCGCTCCACGGCCTGCATCACGCCACCGGAATGGCCATGCGCGGTATCCACAACCACAACATCCACACCCGCCGCCACCAGCAATTCCGCGCGGTGCAAGCCATCATCACCAACGCCCGTCGCCGCCGCCGCACGCAGCCGGCCCATGCCATCCTTTGATGCATGGGGATTGGCCTGCGCCTTGTCCATATCCTTCACTGTTACCAGGCCCACACAGCGCTGCGCCTCATCTACCACCAGCAGTTTTTCGATGCGGTGCTTGTGCAAAAGCGCCCGCGCCTCATCCGGTGTTACATCGGGGGAGGCTGTCACCAAATTCTCCCGCGTCATCAGCTCATAAACGCGCAGATTGGGATCAGTCGCGAAGCGCACATCGCGATTGGTGATAATGCCAACGAGGCGGCCCGAGCCACGTTCCACCACCGGAATGCCGCTGATGCGATGCCGGTCCTGCAGCGCGCGCACTTCCGCCAAAGTCTGGTCCGGATGCACGGTCAGTGGGTTCACCACCATGCCGGATTCGAATTTCTTCACCTGCCGCACCTGCGCGGCCTGGTCTTCTGGCGAGAAATTCTTGTGGATCACGCCAATGCCACCCGCCTGCGCCATGGCAATCGCCATGGGCGCTTCCGTCACCGTATCCATCGCCGCCGACATCAGCGGGATGTTCAGCCGGATTTCCTTGGTGAGGCGTGTGTTCGTGACCGTCTGCGCCGGCAGCACGGTGGAATAGGCCGGCACCAGCAGCACATCATCAAAGGCATAAGCCTCCGTGATCGGCACGGCGCCAAAAGACGTGGAGGCAGGGGAGGGGGAAGATTCGATGGCCATGGTTGGGCTTTCGCGTTGCGCTACCTTGGCGACCCTCCTTAGCCCTTGACGCAAGGCGGCGCAATCACAAGGGCGCGTGTTCAGCCGCGAAAGCCACTCGCCACCACATATAATTCGGCCGATTCCTTCCGGCTTGCCGGCGGTTTCACATGGCGCACGCTGGCGAAATGGCGCTTCAGCGTCACCAGCATCTCCTTCTCGGACCCGCCCTGAAATACTTTCGCAACAAAACCACCACCCGGCGCCAGCACCTTCACCGCGAAATCCAGCGCCAATTCCGCCAGCGCCATGATGCGCAAATGATCCGTCGCCGCATGGCCCGTTGTATTGGGCGCCATGTCTGACAGCACCAGATCAGCCTTGCCGCCAAGGGAGGCGATGATGCGCGCCTCGGCCTCTTCTTCCTGGAAATCGCCTTGCAGCGTGGTCGCCCCCGGCACCGGGTCCATGGGCAGGATATCCAAAGCGACCACCTGGCCGCGCGGCCCAACCGCTTCCAGCGCCACCTGAGTCCAGCCGCCGGGTGCCGCACCCAAATCCACGACCCGCGCGCCGGGTTTCAAGAGCTTCACCTTCTCCTGCATCTCCAGCAGCTTGAAGGCCGCGCGGGATCGCAGGCCGCGTTCCTTGGCGGCGCGCACATAAGGATCATTCAATTGCCGATTGAGCCATTTCTGGCTGGCGGTGCTGCGGCCTTCCGCGCTGCGCAGGCGTTGGGTCAGGCCGCGGCTGCTGCCGGGCGGGCTGGGTTTGGCCATGGCGAAGGCTTATCGGCGCCGCGGCGGGCTGCGCCGCGCCGCTTCACGGTCCGCACGCATCATCCGAAGCAACATGCCTTCCCGCAGGCCGCGATCCGCGACGCGCAGGCTCCGCGTTGGCCAAATGCGCCGGATCGCGGCGTAAATGGCGCAGCCCGGCAGCACGTAATCCACTCGTTCCGGCCCCACGCAGGGATGGGCGGCCAATTCGGCGCGGCCCATGGCGAAAAGATCGCCCAAAGCGGCATCGGCGGCCTCACAATCCAGGGTCGAGCCATCCACCAGCGGGCGGCGATAGCGCGGCAGGGCCATGACCACGCCGGCCAGGGTGGTGACCGTGCCGGAAGTGCCCATTAGCCGCACGCCACCCGCATGGATTTCCTGGCCGATGCAATGCAGCCGATCAAAGCCTTCCAATTGCGCGGCGACCTCATCCACCACGGCAAAGAAGCCCTTTTCCGTGAAACAGGCGGCGCCGCAGCGTTCGGCCAGGGTCACGACACCAATCGGAAGCGAGATATAGCCGATCAGCTCCGGCACATCGCCCGGCTTGGCAGCGGCGCGGATCCAGGCAATTTCCGTGCTGCCGCCGCCGATATCGAACAAGAGCGCCCGCCGATCGCCGGGTTCCAGCAGCGCCGCGCAGGATTCCATGGCGAGTTCCGCTTCTTCCCGCCCCGTAATGATGCGAAGCCGGATGCCGGTTTCCGCCTCCACCCGCGCAATGAAGGCCGCGCCATTGCTCGCCTGGCGGCAGGCCTCGGTCGCGACCGCTTCAAAACCGCGCAAGGGCCGGCGGGAGAGTTTGTCGGCGCAGGCACCAAGCGCGGCCAGGGCCCGTTCCATGGAGGCTGCGGAAAGCTGCCCGCTGCTGCTGAGGCCCTCACCCAACCGCACCACGCGGCTGAAGGAATCCAGCACGCGAAAGCCCGTTGCATTGGGGGCCGCGATCAGCAGCCGGCAATTATTGGTGCCGAGATCAAGCGCCGCATAGGCCGCGCCGAGGGCTTCCGCCCGCGCATAGGGCGGGGCGGTTTCGGCGTCGCGGGCAAGATGGGGCGCGGTTTCGGTCATTATTCCTGTTGTGCCGTCCCTTTGGGACGGACAGTCCATGATCGGGATATCTGGCCCCAAGGGCAAGCAGTTTTGAGGGGGTGAGTTGAAGCGCTGGGGGTGCAGTGCTATGACCCGCGTCCCGTTGGGGGATAGTTTAGCGGTAGAACTCCCGGCTCTGACCCGGGCAGCCTTGGTTCGAATCCAGGTCCCCCAGCCAGGGGCGCAAGGCCGCGCCCGTTCCGCTTCCTTTCGCGATAAGTGACCTTTGCGACACTCAATGCCGCTGCGGGCAGCCCTGCGCAGGGGCGGCGGTATAGTTGTTCGTGCTCGCCGGATAGAATTTAGTCAGCCGGTCATCCGCCCCAAGCCAGCCCGCCTTCAGCAGCAGGTTCTGTACCGCAAGGTCGAAGCGGCGAAGGCGGGTATCAATCGTCGAGACAATCTTCACCTCCGCCAAGGTCAGGCCAGGCGGCGGCGGGGCGCCATCATCCACGCCATCATCAAGCGCCCACATGGCGCCAAGCCTTTCGCGGGACTGATAGCTATGAAACAGCATGCGTTTGCGCAGCGCATCGCATTGGCCTGTCGCCACACCCACAACGCTTCCCATTTGCGCAACACCGTCCGGGGGCGAAGGGTTCGGCGCCCAAGGCTTGCCGCCATCACTCAGGAAGATGGTGCGGCAGCGCTTCCACACGGTCTCAAGCCCCAGATTGTCGTAAACGCCGCCATCGGTCAGCAGCGCCTTTTGTGTATAGGGCGGCCCCGCGCAAACGGTGGTGGCGCCTGAGCTATTCGGCACAATGCTGCTGAGATCAATTTCAATGGGCGAGAGAAAGGGTGGGAAGGCCGCTGATGCCGCAACCGCCAGGGCGAGCGGCATATCAAAACCGCGAAACACGCCGATGCGCCGATCAGCAACGTAATCGCGCCGCATGCGGAACAACCCACCGGTCGTGAGATTGGTGGCATTGAAGACAAAAACCGGATCGTCAGGACCTGCGGGAAGATCGGCGATCCTGGCATTGCCCGTAATGTTTTGCGTATAGCTGGCCAGCAGGCGCTGGAGTGGTGATTGGAATGGCAAGAGCCAGTTGATCACGCCCGCAACATCCACCGTGTCATCTGCCTGGGCGTAGATCTTGGGCAGGAACAGCGCATCCAGATTGGTCGCCACACCTGCCGCATTCCATTGCAATCCCGGCCAGCTGACGGCAAGGGCCGCTGCGGCCATGGAACCGCCCGAGACGCTGGAGACCCGCCGCAGCCGGCGCAAGAGCCCAAGCCGGTTCATCCGGCAAATGGCCCCCGCGTGATAGAGCATGGCGCGATAGCCGCCGCCAGACAGGCAAAGCCCTGCAATATCCTCGAACTTCTCGCCATCCAGCAGGTTGATGCTTTGGGACATTGGACCCTGCTACAGCGTGATGATCAGTGATGGATCGGCGGGTTTCCGAAAACTGAAGGTGACATTGGCCTTCACCTTCGGGTCGCGCTTCAGCAACTTGATCGCATCCTTGAGCGTCGCGCAGGGCTTGCCGCCAAGGGTGGGCAAGCTGCCATCCCTGCGGGGGTCATAGGCCATGTCGCCATTGGTGAAATGCATGGTGAATTTCCGGCCCGAAGCCGCCTGGGCGGCGATGAGTTCAAGCACTGGCGGGTCAGGGTTCTGGTCCTTGCCATTGGCTGAAAAGACATAATGATCCGCGGTCACGGCTTCGATGAAGGCGGCCGGATTATTGCCTTCGGCGCCATGATGCGGGACCTTGAGCACATCCACATGCAGCTTGCCCTTTTTGAGACTGCGCGTCGTCTTGAGGCCCGCCAACACATGATCACCGCGCGCATCACCAGTCAGCAAAACCGTCTTGCCCGCTGATGTGACCAGCATGGCGATGGAAGACAGGTTGGGGATGGCCGTATCCAGCTTTGCCGCCGGCACCGCCGCAGTAATGGCAGCTGCACCAGGGCGAAGCTTTTCCTTTTTTTTCTTGAGGTCCGCGAGCCAGGCTTTTCGCAGGGCTTCAAGCGCCGTCTTGTCCGGCGCCACCACCTTGATCTTTGCCTTGCCGAAGCCCTTCGGCGCATGGCCGGCAAGGATCAGGCCATTATCGGCATTAGGATTGATGTCTGTATTAACCCGAATGGCAGCGCCGGTCAGGGATTCACCCTGGCTCACGCTCGCGGCAATGGCACTCGGCGTATTGTTCAAAAGCGCCGCCGCCGCCGCCTGCACAGGTTCAACCAGCTTGGAAAATGAATTGAACCACAGGACGGGCGCCGAAATCCCCGGTGCTCCCTTGGGGAAGTGCCGGTCACCGCCAAGGCATTTGTAAAGCCATTCAATGCCAACAATATGATCGTCATCTATATGGGTGCAGACGACCAGATTGAGTTTTACCGCCCCCTTGGACCCGCTCGCGATCTGTGAGAGGCGGCGGATCAGCTCATCGCTTGGGCGAAATGTCGTGCCGTCAGGCCGTGCTGCGCTACCCGGACCACCATCCACCAGGATCAGGCTTTGGGCGCCATTCACGCCCGGCAAACGCAATAGCAGGCAATCCCCATGCCCGGCGTTCAAGGCTTCAAAGATCATTCGCTCTCTCCTCCTGGTCGGGTCGCTGCTGTCGGTACCCGACGGCAGCCTGCATCGGCCCACCAATTATGGAACTAGTGGTGCGCGGGGGCCGTTTTGGATTGTGAAAGCTTGGCATGAATCGCACCACCAGTATCTTTGCCGTGTCAGACCGATTGCAAGGCGCGCAAGGCATCCACCAGCCCCGCGCCCTGGAAGTCGCGTTCCCGGCCAAGATCGGTTGCCGTTGCCATCAGGATTTCCTTGATCCGTCGCGGCTGGCCGATGAGTTCCGGGTAGCGGGCCATCAGCAGGGCGGCCACGCCCGAGACATGCGGTGCGGCCATTGAAGTGCCATCCTGAAGCTCCACCCCGCCGCCCGGCGCGGCTGAGAGGATTTTCTCGCCGGGCGCAACAAGATCGGGCTTGCGCCGTCCATCACCGGTGGGTCCGCGGCTCGAAAAATAGCTGACGCCATAGGTATGTGGTTCGCTGCGATGCGTGGCACCAACGGTGATCACTGCCTCGGCATTGCCGGGATCGGTGATGGAAACATCCTGATAGCCATTGCCAAGGCTTGTATTCGAAATCCCCGCTTCGAAGCCGGCATTACCCGCCGCGGCAACCACAACCGTCCCGTTATTCACCAGCCGCTCCGCTGCCTGACAAACAGGTGTACGGCCGCAGGCATGCGCATCCACACGATGCGGCACCGAAACCGAAAGATTGACCCCATGGACAATCGGCTTGCTGCGATCACGGTTCAGCCAATCCAGATACTCAAGCGCGGCAATGATGGCGAAGCCATCACCCGGATCGGCATCTTCCTCATTCGGTTCAGGAAAAACCTTGAGGTCGAGCAAATTGATGTCTGGGCAAATACCCATAAGCCCGTCTTCCGGTTCGCCAGGTGTCGGACCATCGGGCATGTTCCCGGCCAGAATCCCTGCCACATGCGTGCCATGAAGGCTTTTCGGTGGGTCGGGTTTTGGCTCGCGGATCAGCGGTTCGATCAATGCCCAATCAAGCGGGCGCCCATTTTCGTTGCGACGGCGAATGGAAAGCAGACTCTCCCTTTCTGCGGCTGAAAGTGATTTGGGGGAAACTTCCTCGGAAAGCAGGCGGCGCAGTTTGGTGAAATCAATGCGATCAAGAACGCGATGCGCCGGTGGCGTGGCTCTGGTCTTGCCTCGCCTGCCAGCCGTTTTTTGATCAGGGTCCTTCATGAAGGCCGGATGGCTATGGTCAATGCCGCTATCAACAATGGCCCAGGTGAGATGCGCTGTCTTGATATTGAACAGAAGCCGCGCTGCATCCGCCTTGACTGTTTTTTGGCCCTGAAATCCGGGCCCAAGCGAAACTGGGGCGGCGCGGGGATTACGCGCGATGGACCAAATGCGCGGCACCGCTGGTGTCTGTTCCGCCGGTCCCAAGCGCATGCGCAAGGTAGCGGAACTTGCCCAAAAATCTTCAGGCAGGGCTATTGGGGGAAGGGTAGGGACAGTCTGACGTTGCCTTATGCCCCGCCGCCTTGGTGTTGCGCCAAATTCTGGAAACTCTTCCTGTTGGGATGGCTCAAGCAACTGAAACAACTGCTCGAGCTCGTCTTGCGCCGCAGGCTCCTTCGACAGCAGCCGTTCAGCCAGGGTGGCAAGCACCAGGAAGCGTTTGGCAGAAGGCTGTTCGGGCCATTGACCAGGCCGCTTTACGCAATCGCGCAATTCCCTGTTTTCCGTCCGCCACCACCAATCCGTCAGCGGCACCAGAAGATCAATCAGTTCACGGAACGTTAGGTCTACGGCAACATACTGCTCAGTGGCGGCAATGCGCATCGCCGCAAGTGCCTGGTTGTCGGCCTCTGAGGTCGTCTGGAGACGTGGTACGCCGGGGGCTAGCCCCAAGACGCGCCGACGCAAAGCTTCCGCGACGAAAGCAGCGCTGCCCGGCGCTTCATTATCCCGCCCGCGTGTGAGTTTTGGCGTGAGAAGAAGGGAAACGCGCGGTTGCGGAACCGAAGCCTTGGGGCGTTCCGCCAAGCGCCGCTGGCGCTCTTGCCCAAGCAGCAGAAAGCGTTCCCAGACATCCGCTTGAATGGGGTTATCCAGGGTGAAGCGACGCTGGTGATCGGTCTCGTAAAGCAGCCGGTGGATCTTTTCGCGATCAAGCTTCATGGCGCCCCTGCCCAACCCTCACCCTGTTCCTTTGGGTAAACGGAAGCTTGCCGCTAAGCCTGACCCAAGGCAACCACAATCTTGGCCATTGGCTTTCCTGCCGTCTTGGTGGGTGATTATGGCGCCGCCGCATGAAGGTGGCGAAACGCCTGACGCCTGGGTCGCGGGGCATGATGCCATTCTTGACCTGCCGCAAGAATAGGCGCCGGCTTGTCATCTAAACACGCCTTCAAGGAGGACCCAGCCCATGCGCGCCCGCGACCTGATGACCACCAGCCTAGTCACCATCCCCCCCGAAGCCCCGCTGGAGGCGGTGGCGCGTGTCCTATCGGATCGCGGCATCTCGGGTGCTCCCGTGGTGGATGGCGCCGGCACCTTTCTCGGCATGGTGACGGAAGGCGATCTGATCCGCCGGCTGGCCGCCAAGGAAGATGCGCCGAAATCCTGGGTGCTCGGGCTTTTTGCCTCGGCGGCTGAACAGGCGGCGCGGTTCGCACGTACGCATGGCCAGCGCGCGCGCGATGTCATGACCACCGATATTGCCTCGGTCAAAGAAGACACCTCGATTGAGCATGTCGCCAAGATCATTGAGGAGAAAAAGATCCGCCGCGTCCCCGTGCTGCGCGATGGCAAGTTGGTGGGCGTTGTTTCCCGTTCAGACCTGATCCGCGCGCTGCTTGCCGCGCCGGGCAGCGTGGTGGCCGATGCGCCGGATGAACGCATCCGCCGGGATCTGGCGCTGGCGATGCGCAATGAACCCTGGGTGGATACCTATTTCATCTTCCCCGATGTGAAGGATGGCCAGGTGACTTTCCATGGCTTTTGCCGTTCGGACGCCGTGAAGCAGGGCCTCAGGGTGCTTGCCGAAAAACTGCCCGGCGTGAAGGGCGTTGCTTTCGAAACCCAAGTGCCGCCCGCCTATGTGATGGGGGTCAGCTGACCGCGCGCCGGATCAATATGGGATATCCCGCATCCAGGGAAAGCCAACCCGCGCCATCTCGAAGGCATGGGCGTAGAGCTTGCGCATATAGGCCTGGTCGAAGGGCTCCCGCGGTTCATCCTGGAAATCGGGGCCGATCACGGCCAGGTTGAAATCCACCTTGTCTTCCCGCGTCAGGTTGCGGATGCGCGCCACGTCATTGAAACCAGCTGAAGCGATCATGCTGGCGATGGCGCGTTCCACGATCTTGAAGGTGCGCCGTTCGGTCTTGGTGGGGTTTGGGGTGATGCGCCCATTGCGAATGACAAAGGCGCGTGCCGAGCGAACGGCGTCGCCCCCGCGGATATTGGCGCGCCTTTCGCTGGTTACGCTGCGCGGATAGAGGAATAGCTGCGTAAAGGCGCCGCCATCCACATGCATTTCCTGATAGGTTTTGCCGTCCAGTGTCACTTCCACCATCACTGGTGGGAAGGCGCCGGGAATGGCGGCCGAGGCCAGTAGCAGCCGGCGCACCAGATCAAGTGCGCGTGGATGGCCGCTGGCCGCGATGGCGCCGATATTCCAGGCCACCGGCAGCTGGGCATCCATATCGGAAGTACCGATCAGCAATAGCCGGCCCTGCTCATAGGCCTCACCGATTTCGGCCAACATCGTGTCGTTCAAATAGCGGGAAATGGTGCGAAACAGCGGTGCGTTATCGGCCAGCGCATCGTCAAACAGCGCGGCATTCAGCAAATAGCGCGGTTCCAGCACATCCCTGGGCGTAATATCCGTGTAAACAGACTTAAGCGCGGGATCGTAATGGGACCCGAGAAAGGCGAAGGGGGCGGTCAACGCGCCGGTGGAAACCCCGGTCACCAGGCCGAAGCTTGGCCGATCTCCGGCCTCGGTCCAGCCATTCAGCAAGCCGGCACCGAAGGCGCCATTCTCGCCCCCGCCGGAAATCGCCAGCATTTCAATGCGCGGTTCGGCCCTGCGGGGCGTGGGGCCACGATGGCGCCGGGCACGCTCCAGCGCCGAAAAGGCCTCGGCCCGGAAAGCATCGCCATCCCAGGGGAAGAAGAAACGCTCATTCGGCAGGCCCAGCACCTTGGCGTCCCGCGTGCGCGCGAAAGGCACGGCCGGGCCGCGAACCGGGGTGGCGCAGGCGGCAAGCCCAAGCCCGGCTGCCCCGAATAGGCCAGCCCGCCGGGTGAATTTCTGACCGCTTTCGGGTGCCCACCCCATATCTTCGCCCTTACAAATAATGGTTTGCCTTCCAAGAGGTGCCTAACAAATCAGGTGCCCCACGTCGAGGCAGCGCACCGCAAGCCCCTTTTCGCTTGACCCTCAGGCGCTTGGGGGATAAAGGCCCCCCCATTCTTGGTTCGCCCTGAACCTTGGTCCGCCCGCCTGATGCGGGTTGGCTCCGTCGCTCCGCGAAGGCTCGCGCAGCGGCGCGTTTTGCTTTGGGGCGGCCGCAACGCGAAAGGACTAGTGGGCGCTGCCATGTTTGAGGCTCTGTCCAGCAAGCTCAACGGTGTTTTTGATCGGCTGCGCCGCCGCGGCGCGCTGAGCGAAGCCGATGTGACCGAAGCGCTGCGCGAAGTGCGCGTGGCGCTGCTGGAAGCCGATGTGGCGCTGCCGGTGGTCCGCGATCTTGTCGCGCGCGTGAAGGAACGCGCCGTGGGGCAGGAGGTGATTCGCTCCGTCTCCCCCGCGCAGCAGGTCATCAAGATCGTCAATGACGCTTTGGTGGAAGCGCTGGGTGGCACTGAAGGGGCGCGCGGGCTTGATTTGAATGCGCCCGCACCGCTCGCCATTCTGATGGTGGGTTTGCAGGGTTCGGGCAAGACCACGACCTCGGGCAAGATCGCGCTACGCCTGAAGGGGCGCGAGAAGAAAAAGGTGCTGCTGGCGTCGCTCGACGTGCATCGCCCTGCGGCGCAGTTGCAATTGCAGCAATTGGCCGAGCGTGCGGAAGTGACCAGCCTGCCGATCATCGCCGGCCAGCGCCCGCTTGAAATTGCCGCCCGCGCCATGGATGTCGCGCGGCGTGAGCTTTACGATGTTGTCGTGCTGGACACCGCCGGCCGGCTTGCGATTGATGAAGCGCTGATGGCCGAAGTGGCCGAGGTAAAGGCCGCCACCAAGCCGCATGAGACGCTGCTGGTTGTGGATGCCATGACCGGGCAGGATGCGGTGAATACCGCCAAGGCCTTCCAGGAAAAAGTGGGTGTCACCGGCATTGTCATGACGCGCGTGGATGGCGATGCGCGTGGCGGTGCGGCGCTTTCCATGCGGGCCGTGACCGGCGCGCCGATCAAGCTTTTGGGTGCTGGCGAAAAGCTGGATGCGCTTGAAGACTTCCATCCCGATCGCATCGCAAACCGCATTCTTGGCATGGGCGATATTGTCTCCTTGGTGGAAAAAGCCGCCGAGACAATGGATCAGGCGGAGGCTGAAAAGCTCGCCGCGCGCATGCAAAAGGGCCAGTTCACGCTGGATGATTATGCGGCGCAGTTGAAGCAGATCGGCAAGATGGGCAGCCTGCAAGGTATTCTGGGCATGTTGCCTGGCGTGCAAAAGGTGAAGGCGCAGTTGGAAGGTGCCAATCTGGATACCGCCATTCTGAAGCGCCAGGCCGCGATCATTTCCAGCATGACGCCCAAGGAACGCCGCGCGCCTGATCTGCTGAAGGCATCGCGCAAGCGGCGCATTGCCGCCGGGTCCGGCACCACGGTGCAGGATGTCAATCGCTTGTTGAAGCAATTCGACGATATGTCCGCCATGATGAAGCGGATGAACAAGATCGGCCAGAAGGGGCTGATGCGTGGCGGGCTTGCCGCGCTGCTCCCCCAAGGCCGGAGGCCGTTCTGATGACGGCCACCACCAACCTCAAGTCTTTAGTTCTGTAAAGAAAGGAATACCCGGATGGGTCTCAAGATTCGCCTTGCACGCGCTGGTGCCAAGAAGCGCCCCTATTATCACATCGTGATTGCCGATAGCCGCAGCCCGCGCGATGGCCGCTTTATCGAAAAGGTGGGTTCCTATAACCCCATGCTGCCGTCTGAGCATGCGGATCGCATTCGCCTGCAGGAAGATCGGCTGAAGCATTGGATCGGTAATGGCGCGGTTGCCACCGAACGCGTGGCGCGCTTTCTGGGTCGCGCTGGCCTGATCGCCATGCCGGCGATCCCGGCGCAAACGAAGCAGGCGCAGCCGAAGAAGAAGGCGCAGGAACGCGCCGCTGCGGCAGCCGGCTGAAGCAGGCTTTAGCGGCAGGCAGCACGGCAGATGGGCGGCAAGCGCATTATGGTGGGGGAGTTCGGCAGGCCGCATGGCGTGCGCGGGCTTTTGCGCCTGCGTGCCTTCACCGCCGATCCGGCTGCCATCACCGCCTATGGCCCGCTCTCCGATGAGGCTGGCACACGGCAATTCCGCCTGACGCTGAAAGGCCCTGATCTTGTGGCCGTTGAAGGCATCACGGATCGGGATGCCGCGCAGCGCCTGACTGGCACACGCCTTTTCGTCGCGCGGGAGGCTTTGCCCCCCACCGAGGAAGAGGAATTCTACCTCGCGGACCTGATCGGCCTACGGGCGGTGACGGAGGCGGGTGAGCTGCTCGGCACCGTGCGCGCGGTGGAAGATCATGGCGGTGGCGCTTTCCTGGTGGTGGAAGGGGCGAGCGAAATGCTGCTGCCCTTCACGCGCCAGGTGGTGCCCAGCGTGGATATCGCCGCCGGGCAGCTTGTTGTTGTGCCGCCCGCTGAAGTGCTGGTGACGCCTGAAGGGAAGGAGGCCGCGGCATGACTTGGCGCGCCGATATCCTGACGCTGTTCCCGGAAATGTTCCCAGGGCCGCTTGGGCTTTCCTTGGCTGGGCGTGGCTTGCGCGAGGGGCTTTGGTCCTTGGCCGCGCATGACATTCGCGACCATGCCAAGGACCGCCATCGCAGCGTGGATGACACGCCTTTCGGGGGCGGTGCCGGCATGGTGCTGCGCCCGGATGTGGTGGATGCGGCGGTGGGCGCGGCCTTGACCGAAATGCCAGCACGGCCGGTGATTTACCTGACGCCGCGCGGGCGGTTGCTGGATCAGGCCCTGGTCCGGGAATTGGCGGCGGGGCCGGGGGCGGTACTGCTTTGCGGGCGTTATGAAGGCGTGGATCAGCGCGTGATTGAAGCGCGCGGCATGCTGGAAATCTCGATTGGCGATTATGTGCTGAGCGGGGGGGAATTGGCCGCACTCACGCTGCTTGATGCCTGTGTGCGCCTGCTGCCGGGCGTCATGGGGGCGGCGGAAAGCGCTGCCGAGGAAAGCCATGGCGCCGAGGGGCTTTTGGAATATCCGCATTACACGCGCCCAGCCGAATGGGCCGGGCGCGCGGTGCCGGAGGTACTGCTTTCGGGCCATCACGCCGCCATCGCGGCCTGGCGCCGGGCCGAAAGCGAGACAATCACAAAGGAACGCCGCCCCGATCTTTGGGCGCGGCATGAAACACAGCGCGGAGGCGCGGGGGCCATTGCCGGCCATCCCGCCGCCGCCTAAAGAAACCGCAGAAAGGGTACCAACATGAATATCTTGCAGCAATTCGAAGCTGATCAGCAGGCCAAGCTTGCCGCTGCCCGC
Source organism: Roseomonas sp. (assembly GCA_020249925.1). Lineage (GTDB taxonomy): Bacteria > Pseudomonadota > Alphaproteobacteria > Acetobacterales > Acetobacteraceae > Neoroseomonas. Next base: position 31,657 of record JADCER010000001.1, read on the forward strand.
GCCACGCCGGAATTCGGCCCGGGCGATACGGTGCGCGTCATGGTGAAGGTGGTGGAAGGCGAACGCGTCCGCACCCAGGCTTATGAAGGCGTCGTGATCGCGCGTTCCAACAAGGGCGTGCAGAGCAATTTCACCGTGCGCAAGCTTTCCTATGGGGAAGGGGTGGAGCGCGTGTTTCCGCTCTACAGCCCGAATGTCGCGGAAATTCAGGTGGTGCGCCGCGGCAAGGTGCGTCGCGCGAAGCTCTATTATTTGCGTGGCCGTACCGGCAAATCCGCGCGCATTGCGGAAAAGCTTGGCATGAAGGCCGATGGCGCCGCCAAGGCTGCCGAAGGCTGAATGTTGCGGGCGCCGTAACGGCGGCGCCCTTCGTATATAGGGGGAAGATGAAATGTCAGCGCAAAAACCGCGTACGCTGTTCGACAAGATTTGGGACGCGCATGTTGTTGAAACCCTGCCGGATGGCACGGCGCTGCTCTATATTGATTTGCATCTGACCCATGAAGTGACCACGCCGCAGGCCTTTGATGGCCTGCGCGCCGCGGGACGCAAGGTGCGCCGCCCGGATGCGACACTCGCCGTGGTGGACCATAATATCGCGACCGATGACAGCCGCCGCACCGGCATTGTGGACCCCGAAAGCCGCTTGCAGGTTGAAACGCTGGAAAAGAACGTCGTTGAATTCGGCGTGCCCTACATCCCGCTGCTCGATGACCGTCAGGGCATTGTGCATGTGATCGGGCCTGAATTGGGCCGTTCGCTGCCGGGCATGACGATTGTCTGTGGTGACAGCCATACCTCGACCCATGGCGCCATGGGCGCGCTGGCGTTTGGTATCGGCACATCGGAAGTGGAGCATGTGCTGGCGACGCAGACGCTGCTGCAAAAGCCCGCCAAGAACATGCGCGTTTCGGTGGATGGCAATCTGGCTTTTGGCTGTTCCGGCAAGGATATTGTGCTGGCCATTATCGGCAAGATCGGCACCGCCGGCGGCACGGGCCATGTGATTGAATATGCCGGGGATGCGATCCGGGCTCTCGACATGGCAGGCCGCATGACGGTCTGCAACATGACCATTGAAGGTGGTGCGCGCGCCGGCATGGTCGCGCCTGACCAAACCACGTTTGATTACATCGCCAAAACGCCGAATGGCCCGAAGGGCGAGGCCTTCAAGCGCGCGCTGGAATGGTGGAAGACGCTGCCTTCCGATGCGGGTGCCCATTTCGACAAGGAATTGCGCCTTGCCGCGCATGAGATTGCGCCGCAGGTGACCTGGGGCACCAACCCGGAAGCGGTGCTGCCGATCACCGGCGTGGTGCCGAACCCAGCCGATGAGGCGAATGAGGCACGGCGCGCGCAGTTGCAGCGCATGGTGGAATATATGGGCCTGACGCCCGGCCAGCGCCTGACCGATTTGAAGGTGGATGTTGTCTTCATCGGTTCCTGCACCAATAGCCGGATTGAGGATATCCGCGCTGCCGCCGCCATCGCCAAGGGCCGGCGCGTGGCGGATCATGTGCGCGCGCTGGTGGTGCCAGGTTCGGGCCTGGTGAAGAAGCAGGCCGAAGCCGAAGGGCTGGATCGCATCCTGCGCGAAGCCGGCTTTGAATGGCGCGAAGCGGGTTGTTCCATGTGCCTAGGCATGAACCCCGATAAGCTCACGCCGGGTCAGCGCAGCGCCAGTACGTCGAACCGCAATTTCGAAGGCCGGCAGGGCCCCGGCGGGCGGACCCATTTGCTGAGCCCCGCCATGGCGGCCGCTGCGGCACTCGCGGGCCATTTGGCCGATGTGCGTGATTATCAGCCGAAGGGAGCGATCTGACATGCAAGCCTTCACCAAGCTTACCGGTATCGCAGCCCCCTTGCCCAAGGCGAATGTGGATACCGACCAGATCATCCCGGCGCGGTTTTTGAAATCCATCAGCCGGCTTGGTTTCGGCAAGAACCTGTTCGCCAATTTCCGTTTCAAGGAAGATGGCTCGGAGAACCCGGATTTCGTGCTGAACCAGGAACCTTATCGCAAGGCCGAGATCCTGATTGCCTTTGAAAACTTCGGCTGCGGATCTTCGCGTGAACACGCGCCCTGGGCCTTGTTGGATTTCGGCATTCGCTGCGTGATCGCGCCCGATTTCGCCGATATCTTCCACAATAACTGCTTCAAGAATGGCGTGCTGCCGGTGCGCCTGCCGCGCGAGATTTGCGAAAAGCTGATGGAAGACGCGAAGATGGGCGGCAATGCGCGCATCAGCGTTGATCTGGAACGCCAGGTGGTGGTGCGCCCGAATGGGGAGGAGATTCCCTTCCAGATAGACCCGCTGCGGCGGCATCTGATGCTGAATGGGCTGGATGATATCGGCCAGACCATGCAGCACGCGCCAGCGATTGATGGCTTTGAAGCCCGTCAGCGCGCTGCCCAGCCCTGGCTCTATGCCTGATTGACACGCGCCCTGGCGCGATGCCGGGGCGAGAAGGAAACAACCATGTCATCGAACAAGAAGCTTCTCATCCTGCCCGGCGACGGAATTGGTCCCGAAGTGATGCGCGAAGTGCGCCGCGTGGTGGATTGGATGGATCGCCGCCGCCATGTCTCCTTCAATATTGAAGAAGGGCTGGTGGGCGGTGCGGCTTTGGATACGGAAGGCACGCCCTGTTCTGATGAAACCGTGGCGCGTGCGAAGGTAGCGGATGCGGTGCTGTTCGGGTCTGTCGGTGGGCCGAAATGGGATTCCATGCCCTTCGACAAGCGCCCGGAATTGGGCGTGCTGCGGCTGCGCAAGGACCTTGGCCTTTTCGCTAATCTCCGCCCCGCCGTGGTGCTTGATCCGCTGGTGGAAGCTTCCAGCCTGAAGCCTGATCTGGTGCGCGGGCTTGATGTGATGATCGTGCGCGAATCAACCGGCGGCATTTACTTCGGCGAACCGCGCGGCATCCACACGGATGCCAATGGCAAGCGCACCGGCATTGATACGGAAGTCTATACCGAAGACGAAATCGCCCGCGTGGCCCGCATTGCCTTTGATCTCGCGCGCAAGCGCCGCAACAAGGTCACCAGTGTTGAGAAGGCGAATGTCATGCAATCCGGGCGCCTGTGGCGCGCGGTGGTGGGCGAAATCGGCAAGGCCGAATTCCCCGATGTCGAGCTTGAGCATATGTATGCCGATAATTGCGCCATGCAGCTTTGCTCTCGCCCGAAGCAGTTTGATGTGATCCTGGGGTCCAACCTTTTCGGTGATGTGCTGTCTGATCTGGCCGCCGCGCTGACCGGTTCGCTCGGCATGCTGCCATCGGCCACGCTGGGCGCGGTAGATGCCTCAGGCCGGCGCCATGCCTTGTATGAGCCCGTGCATGGCTCGGCGCCCGATATCGCCGGCAAGGGCATCGCCAATCCTTGTGCGCAGATCCTGTCCTTCGCCATGCTGCTCCGCTGGTCCTTCGGGATGGAGGAAGATGCGCGGCTGGTGGAAGCGGCTGTAGAGAAGGTGCTGGCCGGTGGGCTGCGCACCGCTGACATCATGCAGGCCGGCATGGCACGGGTTGGCACCAGCGTGATGGGTGAGGCCGTAGTGCGCGAATTGGATAAGCTCGCCGCGTGATCAATTAGCGGGGCTTGCGGGGTTGCGCCTTTGGCGCGGCTCCGCTATCCGTCGCCTCATCAAGGGCGCCCGTAGCTCAGCTGGATAGAGCACCAGACTACGAATCTGGGGGTCAGAGGTTCGAATCCTTTCGGGCGCGCCAAATCACTTTCTAAACTACTGATATTCTTGATTAAATTATCTGATTGGTTGATGCCGCAGGCATAATCTTGGTTTTGAAATCATGGTCGGCGGCCCCACGTCATCGCCTGGGGAAGCAAGATGACGCTTTGTGCTTCGAAGACCTTGTGGCTCATTTTAACGCTAGTTGATACAAAATGCGATTAGTACACGTGGCAGCCGCCATGTCTTTGATCTGCGCCCTTTCTTTCCCATCCCGGTCGCGTCTGGCGCCGGATCCCCAATCCAGTGCAAGCGCGCATCATTGATCCTCCGTTGCGAAACGCCGCACCAAGACCACGGCGCCCGAGTTTGGGAGCAAGATCTCATCCGCATCAGCGTCGTCGGCTGGGGGCGGTTTTGTCTATCTGCTTGTGCTGGCTAGGAAATTACGGCCGGCCAAGCGCGCTTGATGCCGCGATGGAGGCCTTTACCTGCAACTTTCCTGATGCTCTGCGTGGGGGATCTCAGCACCGACCCTTCAACGAAATCCCAAAGGGAAGAGTTTAATGGAATATCCTATTGTTGCGAGTCTCGCCAATTTCCCCTCGCCCTCATAGGCATGTACGTGTAGTAAAACGTGCGTGGTGCAAATTTTCGATCATCACTCACAAAAACGACACGAGGCATGCAGCGTGATGGGTCGGTCCAGAATGGGTTACCGAGAATACGCAAAGGCAAGCGCTTGGGCGGCTTCCGCGGTACTGTCGGCTGCGCCGGTCCTCCAGAACGGTGTTGCGCAGGCGGCCGGCTATCAGACCATCACGCAAAGCACCTCCGTGTTGGGATCGGCGCAAGCTGGCATGTCAGCCGGTCCCTATGATCTCAGCCGGCTTTCGCTCAATCCGGCGGCACTCGGCCTTGGCTCCGGATTTGATATCTCGGTGAATCTCACGGGCATTGCGACCAGTCAGACCATGCGGGATAGCGCCGGCACCACCTCTCTCGGAACTCCTCTGGGCGGTGGGAACGGAGGCGATTCGGGCGGCGTTTTCGGACTGCCTAGTTTTTATGCAGGCTATTCGCTGGACGATCGGACGCGGCTTGGCATCGGTGTGACCTCCTATTTCGGTCTTGGATCAAAATGGGATGCGGGGTGGCAGGGGCGCTACTATGCCGGTTCAGCCTCCCTGGCGGTGATCGACATTACGCCGGTCATTTCCTTTCAGCCTGTACCATCCCTCATCATCGCGGGCGGGCCGGTCTTCGAATATGCGCGCACCAAAACCAATACGGCGATTGATTTTGGTTCCATTGATGTGTTGCAGACCGGCGGCGCCTTCGGGGGTGTGCCAGGGGGCAGCGACGGTTCGCTTGCCACACGCGCCACAAGCTGGGCGGCGGGGTTCATCCTTGGCGCAACTTATGACCTGTTCGAAGGCACGCGCCTTGGCGTTTCCTACCGTTCCGAATTGCGGCACGGGCAGCGCGGCACAGCGGATTTCAGCTTGGGTGGCCCCACAGGCCAGGGGCTTGCCGCAGCCACCGGCGCCTTCGCGGACAGCAAGATCAGAAGCGGTCTTGACAATCCTGCGACGCTGATCTTCGGCCTGTCACAGCAGATCACGCCATCCTTTACGCTTTTCGCCGATGCACGGCGCACGTTCTGGAGCAGCGTGAAGCACCTCACCATTTCATTCGACAACCCCGCCAATCCAGCGGCGGTGACGGTTTTGGACTTGCGCGATTCATGGTTTGTTGCCCAGGGTGGCCGCTATCAGATCAATGAACGCCTCGCGGTGCGCGCCGGCGCCGCCTATGACGAGGCGGCAACGCGCACCCCGACACGCAGCCCCATCCTGGCGGAGAATACGAGCTACTGGGTCGCTGGAGGTCTTGAAGCGCAGTTGAACGAGAACCTACGGCTTGATTTCGCCCTGGGGCATCGCTTCATGGCAGATGCGCCTGTTGCATTGTCTTCAACGCAAACAGGCAATGCCGTGCGTGGGAATTACCGTGGCACAGCCAGCAGCAGCGCCAATTTCGCGGCCATCCAGATAACGTGGCGCTTTTGACGGACGCCCTGCCTATTGCCGCTTCGCTTACGCCTTACGTGTCGGCGCTGCTGCGCGCCAATGTCACACGCGGTGCCGCGGTGGAAAGCTTGCACGGCGCAGTACTGCTGCTTGATATCGTCGATTCAACCGGTCTTGCCAATCGTTACGCGGCTGAAGGGCCCGAAGGCGCCGAACGCCTGGGCGAGGCGCTTGCGACGCATCTGCGCCCGGTCTTTGATCTGGTGGCGGCGCGCGGCGGGGACATTGTCGCGATGGAAGGTGATTCCATCACCGCGGTTTGGCGCGACACGCCCGAATTGCCGCCTGCTGCCGGGCGTGCTGCTGCAACCGCACTGGCACTCCGCGACCTGCTGGAAGGCAAGGCCATCCGCCAGCGTATTGTTGTGGCTGCGGGCGCGCTGCATGCCCTGCCGCTTTCCCTCGGCAATGGCAGGAACCTTTTTCTCCTTGCCGGCCCGCCGCTGCGCGCCTTGGGGGCGCTGGCGGCTGATTGTCCGCCCAATCAGGTGCTGCTTGCAGCCGGCATAGAACCAAGCCCCGAAATCATTGGGCCGCCAGCAGAAATCCAATGCCCGGATGCCATGCTTGCGCCCTATCTGCCCGCCGGCATCTCTGCACGGGCAGTGCTTGCTGGTTCAGGCTGGTCTACCGAATTCCGCATTGTCACCGCCATCCTGCTGCGCCTGGACGGGTTTTTGCCTGAAACCGATGACGGTGCGCCGCTCGGCCGAGTGCTTCAACTCATTCAAGGCACGATTGCGGGACTGGGCCTTGGCATTTTCGAAGTGATTGAAGGCGACAAGGGCACCATCATCGGCATCTTCGCAGGCTTGCCGCCCTTCGTGCTGGATCAAAACGCTGCCGGCGCGCTTGAAGCCGCACGGCGCATCGCTGTTTTGCTTGAAGCGGAGTCAATCCCGTTTGGTATCGGCATCGCGACAGGGCGTGCCTTTACGAGCGATGTGGGCTCGGATCGTCGCAGACTTCAGATCGTGCTGGGGCCTGTCATGTCACTTGCCGCAAGACTTATGCAGGTCTCGCGTTCTGATGTGCTGGCGGATCCTGATACAGTCGTCACTGCCGGTGCCCAGTTCAGCTTTGGTGAACCCTTTCTCCTGTCAACCAAGGGGCGCGCCGATCCTGTGCCCGTGCGGCGCCTGCTGGGCAGGAGTGCCGCCAGGCCAGCCGCTGCATCGCCTGAGCGCGGTAGCCTTATTGGCCGCGGCGACGAGGAAGCACATCTTGCTGCCTTCTTGGATCATGCGCCCGGCGGCTTGGCCGTGATTGTGGGAGAGGCGGGCGTCGGCAAATCAAGGCTATTGGCCCAAGCCCTACGCCTCGCGCAGGAACGTGGACGCCTTATTGTACCGGCGGCAGCACAAGCCATTGAACAGGATACGGCTTATTTCGCCCTTCGATCGATCCTGACGCATATGCTCGGCCTGACGGACCAGGCGACACCTGCCGATATCGCCTTGCGTTTGCGGGAATGTCTTCCCGATCAATCACTGCTTGGTCGCGCTGAGGCGCTGACAGATATTCTGCCAATAGACGTTGAAGCGCTTGGTCCGCAGCAGCCTTTATCAGGCGCCGCCCGGCCTGCGGCAGTCACTGAAATCATGCTGCGCCTCATCACGGTGCAGGACCAACCTAAGCTATTGCTGCTTGATGATATCCAATGGCTTGATGGGTCTTCAGCACAAACCATTTCTGCGTTGTTGCGCCGGGCGCCGGGCCTTTTGGCCATAGCCGGTAGTCGGCCACTTGAAGCCGAGGCAAGGCCCGAAATACGGAGCCTTGTCGCCATGGCCGGGCGGAGCTTCTTGCTTTCGCGGTTGGATCGTGCCGCGACGGCGGAATTGGTGCGCGGCTTCCTTGGCGTCAGCGCCGTTCCAGCGCGTCTTGCGGAGTTCATTTATGACCGCAGCGAAGGGCTGCCGCTGCATGCCGAACAGCTGCTGCTCGTGATGCGCGAACGCGGAATGCTGCATTTCTCGCCGGATGGGCGGCAGGTTGAGGCCGTTCTGAGCAGTGATACCGGCATCGAAACATTGCGGGATGTCATTCTTCGTCGTGTTGACAGGCTTCCAGCAGAGCAGCAATTGGTGCTGAAAGTGGCAAGCGTACTTGGCCGCACGCTGGATCCGGCATTGCTTGCCGCCCTCCATCCTGAAGGCTCGCCACCGCAGGGGGCAGTTCAGGTGCTTGAGGATTCCGGGCTGCTGCAACGCGAAGGAAAACTGCTCGCCTTTCATCATATCCGGATCCAGGAAGCGGTCTATGATCTTTTGCCCTTCGCGCAGCGCCGCAACCTGCATCGCGCCGCCGCCGAAGCCACTGAAGCCATTCATCGTCAGGATATTGACCAACACTGCGCTTTGCTCGCGGCGCATTGGGAAAGGGCCGGCGAACCCGCGCGTGGGGCAACCTGGCGGCTGCGTGCCGCGGCGCGCGCCTTGGCGAGCGCCGCGCCCCTCGATGCGCTTGCCCATCTGCGCGCTGTTGCCTTGCAAGGCGGGTATGAGAAGCTTTTTCCTGATCTGGAACAGCGCAGAGCCTATGCACAAGTTTTCGGTCTTGCGGCGGATGAAGCGTCTGATTTCGAAACAGCTCATGCGTGGCTGATGGATTATGCGCGGCTATGTGGCGTGCGTGTGCCTAAAGGTGGAGGCACCACCATCGGGCGCATCATGATGGCAGTTTTCAAGCAGGCGCTGCTCCGCGCCCGGCTTCTGCGGCCCCAGCGCAACCCGGAATCTGTTGCACGGGCAGCGGCGAATTCATCGCTGCATTGGCGCCTGGCCGAACACGCCTATTTTAAGGGGGATACGATGGGGGTCCTCCATGGCCAGCTTGTTGCCCTCAATGAAGCCGAATTTGGGCTTGCGTCGCGTGATATGGCGATTGCTTCCGGTGGTCTGTCTATTGCCCTTTCCCTCGGCGGCATGCGGAACCTTGCCCATTACTATCAAAGCCGTGCCATTACCCTTGGCGAAACCACCGATACCTGGACGCAGGGCATGGCGTATCTGCTTGCAGCGGTTCAGGCGACAACCATCGGCGATTGGCCGCGCACCATTCGGCAATCCGAAATCGCCGCCGATATCTTCACTTCCATTGGCGAACATTATCGTTTTGTGACTAGCACAGTGATGCTGACCTATGGTCGGCTTGCGGTTGGGGAACTTACCGCCGCGCGGGACCTGCTTTTGCCCTTCGGCGAGTTCGCCGAAGCCTTGGACAATCCACCTGCAAGGGGCTGGACATTGATAGCCCGCGCCCTGATGGACCTTATGTCTGGTGCTTCGCCGGCCATCGCTCTGGAACGTCTTGACTTGGTTCAGGAGAAATGGCTCTCGGCCGGGGAACGCGTGATGTGGCATTGCCTGTTTGGCGCTGCCGCATTTGCGGCGGGTGATCATGCGCGCGCCACGCATGAATGCGATATCGCCATTGGCCTGATGCGCAATATCCTTGGCGTTGGCCATGCCTATCATGCGGTTTCTGCCATGGTTGCAGCCTGTCAGGCCATGGCGCAGGATGGCAAGCCTCAATCGAAGGCGCGTGCCGCTGAGGCGCTTTTCCAAGCGCGCCGTTTCGCCCAGCGAATCTCTGCTGGGCGCCCCTATATCTTCTGGCTTGAAGGCCGAGCCGCGCGAATGAATGCGGCACCAAACAAGGCGGCACGGCGTTTTCGACGTGGCCTTGCATTGGCTGAGCGGCTCGGCATGCCATATGAGGCTGCGCTCTGCCTACGCGCGCTTGATGAGCCCAAACGGGCCGAAGCAAGGCTTGCATCAACCGGCATGATCCCTTGGATCGAGTTCGACATGAGGATAAGGACGCCATGACCAAGCGACGCATCATCATCCTTGGGGGCGGTATTGGCGGGCTGACCACCGCCTATTACCTTTCGCGCACACCTGAATTGCGCGATCGTTTTGATGTGACCGTGCATCAAATGGGCTGGAAGCTTGGTGGCAAAATCTCCTCTGGGCGGGACGAACTGGGCCGCAATCTGGAGCATGGCCTGCATATCTGGTTCGGCTGTTACGACAACGCCTTTCGCATGCTGCAGGAAATCTACGCCCGTCATGAGCCACCACCAGGATCACCTTTCCGCACTTGGCGCGATGTCGTCTCAGCGCAGGATTTCACTCCCATTGGTGTACGTATTGGTGAAAAATGGGGCTTCGCATCCATCGAATGGCCACGCAATGACGCCACCCCAGGCGAAGCGCGCCTATTCCCGACCCTGTCGGAAATGTTCACCCAGATTATCAACGCAGCCTTGATCCTGATTGAGCGGAGTTGGCTCGGTAATCCGCCGACCACCCTGCCGCAACAGAACGATCTGCTCGCTCGCCTATTGCAGCTTGTTGAGACAGGAAAGGAACCCGCAGACAAGGCCACTGCAAAAGACCTTCTCGGGTCGCTCAAGGCGGGCAGCCTTTCCGGCAATGCGCTTGCGCGCCTGCTGCATGGGTCGATGAAAACGCTCGGTGCCGGCGCCGTAAACCCTGATCGTCAGATACTTCACGATCTTGCAGAAATAACTAGGCATTTGCGCGACGGCATCCTGACGAGCGAGGCAGGCAAGCTGACGGATGAGGCGACTGCAACGATTTTCCGGGAAGCCTTTCATATCGGGCTTACCCTTATCGCTGGCGCGCTTCTGGATGTCATCCTTGAAGACAAACCGCTCGAAGCGCTGGACGATATCGAATTCCGTGCCTGGTTGCTCAAGCACCACGCCGATCCGACGATTGTCGCACAATCCAGCGTCGTGCGCGCCCTTTATGACACAGCCTTTTTCTATGAGGATGGTGATCCTGCCAAACCCACGGTCGGTGCCGGATGCGCCATCGGCGTCATCCTGCGCCTGGTCGCGACCTACAAGGGTTCGATGGCGTGGGAGTTGCAAGGCGGTATGGGCGATGTGTTCATTGCGCCGCTATACCAGCGGCTTCTTGAACAGGGTGTGCATTTCGAATTCTTCAGTAAGGTCACGGAAATCACGCCGGCAGCGGATCGCAACGCCATCGCCTCAGTCAATGTCATCAAGCAGGCCGAAATGCTGCCTGGCTATGCCCTGCTGAAGCGCTTTGATGGCATTGATTGCTGGCTGGCAGAACCCGATTGGGCGCATTTGAAGGATGGGGAGCGGCTGAAGGCAGCAGGTGTGGATTTCGAAAGCCATTGGTGCGCCGAGCCACCTGTGGCGACGCGGACCCTGCACCGTGGTGTTGATTTTGATGATGTCGTGCTTGCCATGCCTGTTGGCACCTGGAAGAAATTGAATGACGAAGCGGGGCCATGCGATGCTTTGCTGGCGCGCGGCGGTCCCTTTGCGGACTTCACCACAGCGCTTGGCATTGTGCCCACAATTGCCGTGCAGCTTTGGACCTCCGTTGACGCCAAGACCATGGGCTGGGTTGGCAGGCGCCCTGCCGTGGTGGCTGGGCCGGAGCCGATCTGCGTCTGGGCCGATATGTCGCAGGTGCTGCGTACTGAAACCCCCATGGTACCGCCGGCGCTTGGGCTGCATTACCTTTGCGGCACCTATCCAACACAGCTTTATGCGCGACCGTCACGGGAAACCGATACGCCCGCCATCGCCGAGGCCGAGGTTCAAGCCATGGCGGTGAAATTTCTCCAGCGCGATGCCGGCAGCTACTGGCCGCTTTCAGCAGACGCAGAAGACTTCCATTGGTCATTCCTGGCGGACCCCAGCGGAGGTGAGGGCAAGGCGCGGCTCGCGGCGCAGTATATTCGCGCCAATATTGATCCCAGCGAATGCTGCGTAAGGTCGGATGTTGGCACCACCAAATTCCGGCTGCACCCTGATGAAACCGGCTTCGAAGGGTTGTGGTTGGCTGGTGAGAGTACACGCAACGGCTTCAATGCCACCTGCGTTGAGGCTACCGTCATGTCCGGCATGGCGGCTGCAAACAGGATTGGTGGGCTTGGACTTGAGATCGTCGGTTATGACTTTCCCCGCTGGAAACCTTCATTTTTCGCAAGGAGAACGCCATGACACAGCCGCCCTTCATTTCCTGGTTAGGGCATGGTGCCGTCAATTTCGCGCCCCCCGGGTTGTTTCATGATGTCACGGGCTATGCGTTCGTTCTGGATGCATCGCGACGCGCGATGCAGGCCTTGGTGGACAAGCTCCTCACGCCCGCAACACAGGGCAGGGTTTCCTATCAAGTGCCTTGGAATTCCGCCTTGCTGAGCGTGACTGACATCGCCCAATGCAGTTCAGGGCCAGAACAGATTGGCTGGCTACCGGGAAAGGAATTCGCCATTTGGGTGCCATTGCTTGAGAGGCGGCCGCATCGCCTGCTGCCGCGCGCCGTGCTCTGGGCGCCCTATATCTTCATCAATTACGACATTGGCTTGGTCACGGGGCGTGAAGTTTGGGGATGGAACAAGGCGATCGGCCACATCACCGTGGAACCGCAGGCGCAGCCCGCACGTTTTGCCTGTAGCACAACCATCTTCAGCAACTTCGGACCACAAACCCAAGGCAGCTTTGAAGAGCTGCTGGCTATCACCGGCACAAGGCCGATCACGACCGGCCCGGCAGACTTTATTGAATTCCTATCAGCCCTATTCGGTGAAGCCGGGGCGGAAATGGCAAATGCGTTGAAAATTGAACCGGTGATTCCCGCGATCGCCCTGCGGCAAATGCGGGATACGGCGGAACCAACGCGCGCCATCTATCAAGCAATCGTCAATTCACCCTGCCGCATCACGAAGATGAAGGGCGCGGAGCTGCTTGATGATCGCTTCACACTTTCAATACGAAGCTGTGACAGCCATCGCATCATGCAAGACATCTTTGGCGTAGAGCCGACCGAGCCTTTCAGCCAACGCCCCATCAGATTGGCTGCGCGGGTGAAGTTTGATTTTCAGGCCGAACCGGGCGAGACCATCGTCGCCTGGCCATGAACCCGCTGATGCAGCCCTTATCCTGATATGCTTGCGCCAAGCGATGGCGATTTTCCTACGTCAGAATCAACTGTCGTGATGGTCTATGGGAAAGCTGGTCTCCGGCAATTCAGTACGCGCCAAAGCCTGCGCGGCGACCATGCCGGAACCTATCGCCATTTCGACAGACCCGCCGGAAAAGGGCAGTAGCGTCCAATCGCCGGCAAGGTAGAGATTGTCAAAAACCATCGAATCCGGCGCAAGCCGTGCCGCCAGAGACCCAGGCGGCGCCTGCACATAAAGTTCCGATGGGTCGAGATTGGTGCGGAAAAACCCAGAAACGGGCGTCGGTCCTGATGGCCCCATGCCGCGCGTGGCTGGCCAGATCGTCGGTACCGCAAGTGGCAGCCAGCGATTGGCATCCGCTTCGGCCCAGGCCTCTTCATTGGGTGGCGGGTTCTTGTTGGAAGGTAAGGGTACCGGTCCACAGAAGTAATGGATGGATTGCGGGCTTGTCGGCCCGGCCGGCCAATCTTCCGCCGGGAGCAAATGCGACATATCGGCCCAGGTGGCGAAAGGTTCGATGAAGGCCGTGGTTGGCGGCGGGTGGTCGGGATCAACCGGAAAGCCGAGCGACTTGCTCGGCACATCAAGCCAAAGCTGGAAAGCCTGTGTTGCCACCGAAACGCTGCCATCCAGCATGCACGACCAGCGCGCATTCATGCGCAGGCCAGATGTAACGGGCTTCAGCGCCTCAGGCGGCATGGCCAGAATGACGGCATCGAAATCCTGCCCAAGTGTCAGGTGGAAACGTCGCGCGCAGGTAGTATCGTCCGTACGCTCAAAATGAGCGGTCTTCTTCAATATGTCGCCATTATGCAACTGCCCCCAATCGGGCTCACTCGGCCAGCAGCGCAAGCCCTTGACCAGGACAAAGGGATCATAGGGCTTATCGTCAATCGTCGTTGCCTGCTTGCGCAACCGCACCTGCGCAATGCTTTTGCCATCGCTGCTTGGCGTAACTTCTTCCATTGCGTGAAACAGCTTCACATCAACCCCTTGGGCCTGTAGCGCGTCCCATAGAGGCGTGAAAATAGTATCCCCCATGCCGGCGTTCATCATCCACAAGGGGGCACCATGATAACCCAGTACCAGCTCCTCACACAGGCGTAGCGTCACTCCGGCAGCAAGAGCGCCTGACATCGGATCCTGGGTTTCACCATTCGGATAAGCGAAAGCTAGATCATAGAGCGCCTGGAGCGGCGCACAATGCAGCACTTCATCCGATGCATAGTTCTGCTTCAGCCAGGCACGAAATTCCAGGGCGTTCAGCGCATCATAGGCCTTCTGCTTATCGCGCACGAAAGCGATATCACGGAGATAGCCGATAATGATCGCAATACCCCAACTCAGAACAATGGAAAGGCGGCGAAGGTCGTCCGGAAAAGACCATTTCATGATCCCCGCTTCGGCGTGCTTGCCGTGTTCAGCAAGCTTAACCTGAAAATGCTGGAGTTCAGACTGGGCATCCGCAGCGGCCACCGGAACTTGATCCAGGGTCTGTGCATTCTTTGGAGAAACGTGGATCGGCTTGAACAATGGTTCGAGCATTGCTGTTAATCTGGCAAATTCCTCTGCCAGCGGAAAAGCCGCGCCGTGGCTCTCCACATGATTTGTCAGCGCCCTTACCAGCTTGCGCAATGCCTGATGCGGACCGTGTTCTTCGGCTGTGTTAGCCCTGATCTGTCCCGGTTGCAGACCATTGTCGGGAAAAGGTACGGCCCAAGGCAAATAGGTTGAGCCATCCTTGTTTGATGCGCGCTTTTCCATGAAGACAACACTTCGTTCGGGCGAAAAGGCATCGGCGATATTCGTGAAGGTGTCGGTAGTACCAGGCGGCAGGGCAGCGAATGCAGCCTGCATCGTCCGAAAGGCATTGTTGTAGAAGCCAAGCCAAATATGCAGTCCATGCTCTTCGATCCGCTGGCCTGCATCCGCCTTGCGCCCGCTGGCGCCTTTGCCCCCAAGCCGCCAGCCACGCGAATAAAGTGTCACGTGGAAGCGTTCCCTAAGTTCGGGGGTTGAGGAGAGCCAGAATGCCGCTGCAACGCCCCCACACCCTCCGCCCAGAATAACCACGCGTTTGCGTGTCGGCGGCTTTTTCCCAGACATTAGCGGCCTCCTTGCCGGTTTCTTGAATGGTCTTGGAGCATCCTCTGCCGATTGCAGAAAGTCATCAGAAAGAAACTGAGCGCATAAGCGCCGACCTTTCACCGTTTTGAGAGACTTTACGAAATCATAACACTGTAACTTCCGCGCCGCAAAGAAAACCGCATGTGCCTTCATGCCTGATTGAAAGCACCAGAGACGAAGCGCAGTAGGTTCACTGTCGGCCCGGACTAGAGCATGTTGCGTTCACGTGGGTTCACGCAACACACTCTACGTCGTTGTTTTTCCAGCGTCTTCACACGTTCAGATGATTCCATCTGAACGTGATCTGCTTTAAGCTATGGGAGACACAGGCGCAAAACTGGATTTCCAAAATTTGTAGAATACGCCCGTAATCCCTTGATCTCTGGTGGCGCATTCCGCGGGTTTGTAGGTCTCAAGCCATTGAAAAAAAGAAAGAGATTTACTCTTTTCGGGCGCGCCATTTCCCAATATTTTCAGAATATTCTGGTTTCAGGATCGCGCCACCGCCGCGATGCCAGCGCCTAATCCCGATAATGGCACGCCACCGAATGCCCGGGCCGCACTTCGCGCAAGGCCGGCACTTCATTCCGGCAGCGCGCGCCATCCGCGATCGGGCAGCGCGTATGGAAATGGCAGCCCGATGGCGGGTTGAGCGGGCTTGGCACATCCCCTTGCAGCCTGATCCTTTCCCGCTTCACGGTGGGGTCAGGGATCGGCACGGCTGAAAGCAGCGCCTCGGTATAGGGGTGCAGCGGTGTGGTGTAGAGTTCCCGCGCAGAGGCAATTTCCACAATCCGGCCCAGATACATCACCGCGACACGGTCGGAGATATGTTCCACCACCGAAAGATCATGCGCGATGAACAGGAAGGTCAGTCCGAATTTTTCCTGCAAATCCTCAAGCAGGTTCACCACCTGCGCCTGGATGGAGACATCAAGCGCCGAGACAGGTTCATCGCAAATGACCAGCTTTGGTGAAACCGCCAAGGCGCGGGCAATGCCGATGCGCTGCCTTTGCCCGCCCGAGAATTCATGCGGAAAGCGCCGCATGTGATCCGCATTGAGCCCGACCGTTTCCAGCAATTCCACCACGCGGTCTTCGCGTTCACGCGGGGTCTTGGCAAGCTTATGAATGATCAGCGCCTCACCAATAATGGCAGCGACTGTCATGCGCGGATTGAGTGAGGCAAAGGGATCCTGGAAAATGATCTGCATATCCCGCCGCAAGGCGACCATCTGCTGATGATCAAGCGCGGTCACGTCGCGGCCTTCGAACCAGACCTTGCCGGCGGTGGGTTCAATCAGGCGCAGGATCAGCCGGCCCGTGGTGGATTTGCCGCAGCCTGATTCGCCCACCAGGCCCAGCGTCTCACCCTTGTTGATGTCAAAGGAAACGCCGGACACCGCATGCACTTCATTGACTGTACGCTGCAGGATGCCGCCCTTCACCGGAAAGCGCTTCACCAAACCCTTCACGCTAAGCAGCGGTTCCGTCATGCGATTTCCTCCGCCCTCAGACAGGCAACCTTATGGCCGGGGGAGATCATCTCAAGGCTCGGCTCAATCTCTCGGCAGGAAGGCATCGCATGCTTGCAGCGCGCGGCGAAGCGGCAGCCGGGTGGTGGGTGCAAAAGGCTTGGCACCACGCCGCCAATCGCCTCAAGCCGGCGATGTTCGGTCGCGGCCAGATCAAGCCGTGGAATGGAGCGGATCAGGCCTTGCGTGTAAGGGTGCCGCGGCGTTGCGAATAGCGCTTCAACGGGCGCTTCTTCCACCACGCGCCCGGCATACATCACAACAACGCGCTGCGCCGTTTCCGCGACCACGCCCATGGCATGGGTGATCAGCAGCACAGCCATGCCAAGGCGCTGCTTCATCTCATTCATCAGGTCGAGAATCTGCGCCTGGATCGTCACATCCAGCGCGGTTGTCGGCTCATCCGCGATCACAAGCTTCGGGTTGCAGGATAGCGCCATGGCGATCATCACGCGCTGGCGCATGCCGCCCGAGAATTGGTGCGGGTAATCATGCACGCGCTTTGATGCATTTGGGATTTGCACCAGATTGAGCATCTCGGCCGCGCGTTCCATGGCAAGCTTGCGCGACAGGCCTTCATGCTGGCGCACCGTTTCGGCGATCTGCTCCCCCACCGTATAGACCGGGTTGAGTGAGGTCATCGGTTCCTGGAAAATAAAACCGATTTCGGCCGCGCGGATCGCGCGCATGCGGGCGGGCGGCGCTTCCACCAGGTTTTCGCCGCGCCAATTGATCTCGCCAGCGACAATCTTGCCAGGCGGCATCGCGATCAGCTTCAGGATCGTCATGGCGGTCACGGTCTTGCCGCAGCCGGACTCGCCCACAATGGAAACGGTTTCACCGGCGCCGACGGAAAGATCCACGCCATCCACCGCACGCACCCAGCCATCATCGGTCTTGAAATGAACCTTGAGGCCGGAGATTTCCAAAAGATTGTTCATCGCCGCGCTCAGACCACGCGCCGTGGATCAAGCGCATCCCTGAGACCATCACCCACGAAATTGATCGTGAGCACGGTCAGGAAAATCGCAAGGCCAGGGAAAAGCGCCCAATGCGGCGCGAAATCCAAATGGTCACGCGCATCATACAATAGCCGCCCCCAGGTTGGGATATCGGGCGGGAAACCAAGCCCAAGGAAGGACAGCGTGCTTTCCGCAATGATCGCCGCCGCGACGTCAATGGTCGCCGCGACAATGACGGGCCCAAGCGAATTCGGCAGGATATGGCGTACGGCGAGCCTGAAGCGCGATGCACCGAGCGCGCGCGCGGCTTCGACAAATTCCTTCTCTCGCAAGGAGAAGAATTGCGCACGCACCAGGCGCGCCACCTGCATCCAATTGAACAGGCCGATGATGATGACAATCAGAATGAAGACCCCAAGCTCCGGCCCCACAATCGCCTTCAGACTGTCGCGAAACAGGAAGATGATCAGCAGCAGCAGCGGCAATTGCGGCAGGGACAGGAACAGATCCGTGAGCCACATGAGCGCCGCATCGGTCTTGCCCCCCGCAAGCCCTGCAATGGCGCCAATCAGAATGCCGACACTCACCGCAACCAGCATGGCGGTAAAGCCGACCGCGAGTGAAATCCGCCCGCCATAAAGCATGCGCGCCAGCAGATCCTGCCCAAGATCATCCGTGCCCAAGGGATGCGCCAGGGAAGGCCCCTGCAGGATCACGGAAAAATCAATCTCATTGATCGGCACGCGCCAGACCAAAGGGCCAAACAGCACCGCCAAAATCAGGAAACCCAGCAGAACAGCACTCACCACCGCAAGCTTGTGCTTGCGAAAGCGCCGCCAGGCTTCAGACCAGGGGCTGGTCAGAGGCCGTGGGCTGGCGCTAGCGGAAGCTGATGCGGGGGTCGAGCCAGCCATAAAGGATATCCGCCAAAAGATTGAAGAAGATCACCAGGCACGCGAAGACAAAGGTCACCGCCATGATCACCGGCGTGTCATTGGCCAGGATGGCGCTGATCAACAGGCTGCCAATGCCGGGGACGCGGAAAATCTGTTCGGTCACAATCGCACCACCGAAAACCGCAGGCATTTGCAGCGCCACCAGCGTGACAACCGGGATCATGGCATTGCGCACGACATGGCGCATGGTGATCTTGCCCTCTGGCAGGCCCTTGGAACGCGCCGTGGTCACATGATCCAACCGGATCACATCCAGCACGGCTGAGCGTACAAAGCGGGTCCAGGCCGCGCCCTGAAACAGGCCAAGCACCATGATCGGCATGATGGATTGGCGGAATTGTTCCCACCACCAGCGCCAGCCGGTCGCTTCAATATTGGTGCGATACACAAAGGGCAGCCAATCCAGATAGATCGAAAACAGCAGGATCAGCAGCAGCCCGGTGAAGAAGGTAGGCAGCGAAAAGCCGATAAAGGCAAGCGTATTCGCGATCTGATCGAAAATGGAATAGGGCCTTGTTGCGGCATAAACGCCAATCGGCAGCGCAATCGCCAGCGCCACAAGCTGCGACAGGCCAATGACGTAAAGGGTGGTTGGAATGCGCTGGACAATAAGCTGATCAACCGGAATGCGGCTGACAAAGGAATAGCCCCAATCGCCGCGCAGCATGGAAGTAAGCCAGGCGATATAGCGCACATGCACCGGATCATCGAGGCCGAGGCTCTGGCGCAGCGCCGCGCGCACATCGGGCGGCACGGCAGGGTTGGTTGCCAGCTCCTCAAACGGATCGCCGGGTGCCAAGGCAAGCACGGTGAAAAGCACAATGCTGATCCCGAAAATACTCGGGATCGCAATGAGCAACCGGCGGATCAGATATTGGGTCATGGGGCGGTCATGCTGGTGTGCTGACCGCCCATCGTGCTGGCCCCATCAGGTTTGGCGCCACCAATCCTGGATCATCCACATGGTTTGGTCCCAACCAGACAGCACATGCCGAAGATTGTTCACCGAACCGGAAACGGTCGGGCGCATCACCAGCGGGATGACATGGTTCGATCCCACAATCAGATCATTCATGCGAATGAACAGGGCGGCACGCTTGACCGGGTCAAGCTCGCCTTCCGCGGCACGGAAGGCAGCATCATATTCATCATCCCGCCAGCGTACGATGTTCCGGCCCTGCCAGGAATTGGAACGCTGCGCCATTTCCCAGGACACATACTGGTTCATGAAGCGCTGCGGGTCCGCCTGCGGCATGGTTGTCGTATACATCTGCATATCGGCCCAGAACTTGATGTAGGTATCCGGGTTGGCGACATCAGATGAAAAGAACACCGAAGCAACAACTGATTTCAGCTCAAGGTCAATCCCGGCGCGCTGGGCGGCCTGCTTATAGATGGCCTGGGTGCGCTGACGCGGCGCATTGACCGAGGTCTGATAGACAAAGCGCAGCCGCACCCCATCCTTCGCGCGAATGCCATCAGAACCGCGCACCCAGCCCGCCTGATCCAGGATTTGATTGGCGCGCTCTACGCTGAATTCCATGCGCATATTGGGCGAACGGAAACGCGGCGGGTTGTTCAGGAAATTCGCCGTGGCCGGGCCGCCGCGGCCATAAATATGCTGCTGCAGCGCCTGGCGATCAATCAGCAGCGCCATGGCCTGCCGCACGGCAGGGTCCTGGAAGGCGGGATGGCGTGAATTGGGATGGGCGCGTTCGCCTTCCACTTCGCGGTTTGGATCGGCAGCATTGAGCTGCACGAATTCGATATTCCCACCTTCAATGATGTTCACCCGGCCACGGCCGGCGGCTTCCAGGCGTTGCAGGATGGCGTCTTCCACCTGCAGATTCCAAGCGTAATCGAAATCGGCGGTTTGCAGCACGGCGCGCGCCGCCGATGCCGCATCGCCACCACCCTTGATTTCCATCGAATCAAAGAAGGGGCGATTGTTCATGTGGTAATTGGGGTTGAGTTCGGCCCGCAGCAGATCACCCGGGGCGAAGCTTTGCAGCCGATAGGCGCCCGTGCCCACGGGGCGAATATTGGTCGGCGCATCGCGTGAATTGGCGCCGGCGAAATCGCGGAACAGATGCCGCGGGATGATCATCCCGATCGAGCCCACGAAAGCATCGGCCCAGAAGGGCGTCGGCGCCTGGAATTCAACGCGTACCGTGAAATCATCCACCTTCACGACATTGACATCGCGATATGAACCGGCGGTGACAGTGGCCACCTGCGGGCTGCGCGCATATTCCCAATTGAACACCACGTCATCGGCCGAGAAATCCTGGCCGTCATGCCATTTCACGCCGCGCTTCAGCTTCCAGGTGACGGAACGCCCATCCCGCGCCAGACCGCCATTTTCGATTGAGGGGATTTCGGCGGCCAGGATCGGCTGCAAGGTGCCATCGGCGGCCCAGCCGGCAAGTGGTTCGTAGAAGACGCGGCTGGCATCCTGATTGGTGGTGCCGGCGGCAAAATGCGGATTGAGCAGCGTGGAGGCCTGCCAATACAGAATCTTCAAATGCCCGCCACCGCCGCGGCGCGTGCCGCCAAAGGCCGGGACGCTTGCCGCCGTGGATTGCGCATTGGCAGCCCCGGTCATGGCAAGAAGCTGCGTCGCCATGGGGGCGGAAAAACCAACCGCCACCATGCGCCGGATAAAGCCGCGGCGCGACATGGATCCATTCCGGACGCGACCAATCAGGCCGCGCAGATCGTCTTCGTTCATGTTGAAGCCTCCCGAGCGAAATTATGAACCAGACCCTTATTCTGGCCTTGGATGCCACGTATTTTAAGGGTGTCCCCAGATGTTTGGAGAATACTCTCTGCTCTGGCCGTCTGTAAACGCCTGCGCTTGGCCCGCCTTATGAGCAAGGCTCGGCTTGTGGTAGTGCTCAATCTGGTCAGTGCACCATGGCGTTTCCGATATGACATGCGGTGCGTTTATTGCCGGTCACGCCTCATCTCGCCGTTAACTTTTTTGATTTCACGAGGCTGCCCCTGTGGCTTCTTTGCCAATTCTGCCAGAAAAACTCCGCGACCAGCCCTTTTGCGGTTGGTTGGTGGTGACGGGTCCCAGCGTCGCAACTGCGCTGCTTCGTATCGGTTCGGGCCTATACTCTCGCGCAATGATTGTGCGGGCTGCCTGAATTCAACATCAGGCTCCAAGCCTGCTCGTGCATGCTCACCATAAAGAGAACTGGGCGCTCAGGCTTCCATCATGTCTGGCTCAACTTTTCCGCAAATGCCTGGGGTCAACCGTAAATTTGTCGCCCTCTGCTCAAATTATAGGAAGAACCCCTTGGACTTGTGCAAAAGTCAATGGTGAACAGGGGCATGGCTTTGCGAATTCCCGATTCGGAAGTCCCGGAATGGTCGCGTCGTTTGCGTAGGGCGCGGCGCGCCAAGGGGCTCTCTCAAGTGGCGCTGGGCGACCTCATTGGCGCTTCCCAGGCGACTGTTGCCGACTGGGAAACGGGAAAAACACGCCCGCGTCATGAGACCTTGAAGCGCCTGCTGCTCGCGCTGGATCTCTCCTTGCTTGAATTGATGCCGGATATGCCGCGGAGCGCTTCCGAAACAGTCCTGCAAGCCCCGCTTTCCGCTGGTGAAGTTGCCGATCAGTTTGGCGCCTTGCTGGAAATCGTCTCTCGCGAATTGGACGGCATCGGCCATTCCTCCGGCCTGACCAGCAAGGGGCGCTTTGCCTTTCAGATCTGGCGGAGCGCCGGCGGTAGCATGACCGAGGCCGCCGACCCGGAAGCAGCGCGGGAACAATTGGCCGCCATACGCGCCCTGCTGGCCGATATGCGTAAACTGACCCCGGAAAGCTGAACGACCGAAATCAGGGCTTGACTTGATAACGGAAAATCCGATAGATTGACTATCGGAGGTTGGGTCATGTCTTTCGCGTTCAATCCACCCGCTAGATTCTCTCTTTTTCGTGGCAATGGCCGCGCAGCCAAGGCCTGTGCGACAAAGCCACATCTGGAAGGATTGTCCATTTCGCCGGAAAGCGCCGGATCACGCCGCGCTGATTCGCTGGCCGGGTTGGTCCTTTTTCTGCTTGGACTTGGCTTTTTTGCAGCGACTACGTTTTTCATCACCGCGCTTATCACCATCACTCTTGGCTAACCCTGCGGCTTGCCGCGCCCGGCGCGCGGTTGCACAATCCCCGCGATAAGGGGAAGGGAATGCCGCCATCATGAATACGCCCGCGCGCCGCGCGCGGTTTCGCGCCATTTTGGCCGGGGAAGCCTGTGTGCATCCGGCCTCAGTCCATGACCCGATCGCGGCGCGAATCGCAACCGATCTTGGCTTTGAAACCGCGATGTTTGCAGGTTCCATCGCCTCCATAGCGGTCCTTGGCGCGCCTGACCTTATTCTGGTGACGCTCACGGAATTCGCTGAACAGGCGCGGCGCATCTGTCGTGCCGGGGCGCCGCCGCTGATGGTGGATGCCGATCACGGCTATGGGAATGCGCTGAATGTCATGCGCACGGTGCAGGAATTGGAAACCGCCGGCGTTTCCGCGCTCACCATTGAAGATACCGACCTGCCCCGCGCTCATGGGGGTGGGGAGCCAGGCTTGCTCAGCCTTGATGCCGGGCTTGGCAAGATCCATGCGGCGCTTGCCGCGCGGGAAGACCCATCGCTTGTCATTGTGGCGCGCACCAGCGCGGTCAATCTGGTCAGCCTGGACGAAGCCGTGGCGCGCACCCGCGCCTATGCCAAAACCGGCGCCGATGCCCTATTCTACACCGGCGTGACCGATTGGGCGCAGCTCGCCGCGCTGCAAGCCGCCGCCAATGATGTGCCTTTGATGCTGGGCGGCACGCCGCCGGCCTTGGCCGATAAGGCAAGGCTTGCGGCGCATGGTGTGCGCATCGCGCTGCAAGGACATGCGCCAAGTTTCGCCGCCATGGCGGCCGTGCATGCGACACTCAAGGCCTTGCGTGATGGCACGCCGCCCGGAAAACTGCCCGGGCTTGCCGATGCGGCGCTGATGAAGGCCGCCATGCGTGAAGATGATTATGCGCGTTGGACGCGCGATTTTTTGGCCGGTTGATCATTAAGGAAGACAGAGATGTTGAGTGAAACTGAAGGCAAATTCCTGACGATGCACGAATTCGCCAAGGCGGCGAAAAACCGGCTCGATGCCAATATCTGGGATTACCTGACCGGGGCGACGGAAACCGAAACCACCATGCGCCGCAATCGCCTGGCGCTGGATACACTCGCTTTTCGCCCGCGCGTGCTGCGTGATGTCTCCACCATTGACACAACTTCCGAGATGTTCGGCCAGAAGCTCCGCCTGCCGGTTGCCTTGGCGCCGGTGGGGGGCCTGGAAAGCTTCGGCGCCAATGGGGCGGCCACAGCGGGGCAGGGGGCTTCGGCCTTTGGCGTGCCGCTGATTGTCTCCTCCGTCACCAAGCCAGGGCTTGAGGAAACCGCGGCCAATACGCCTGGCCCAAAGATCTTCCAGCTTTATGTGCGTGGCGATGACAGCTTCATTGATGATTACGCGGATCGTTCGGTCGCTGCCGGCTATGATGCCTTCTGCTTTACCGTGGATACTGCGGTCTATAGCCGGCGTGAACGCGATATCGCGCGCCGTTTCGCCAAGCCCTGGCGCGCGCGGGTGCAGGGCATTGAATTTCAGGCCGCACTTTCCTGGAAGCAGATTGATCGCTTCAAGGCCAGGTACAAAATGCCCGTGATCCTGAAGGGCATTGCTACTGCGGAGGACGCCGCGCTTGCCTGCGAACACGGCGTTGATGTGGTGTATGTGTCGAACCATGGCGGGCGGCAATTGGATCATGGCCGGGGGGCCATGGATGTGCTGCCTGAAGTGGTGCAGGCCGTCGGTGGCCGCGCGAAGGTGTGGATTGATGGCGGGTTTTCGCGCGGCACGGATGTGGTGAAGGCGCTTTGCCTGGGCGCCGATCTTGTCGGGCTTGGGCGGCTTTACTGCTATGCGCTGGCGGCCGATGGCGCGGCTGGCGTGCAGCGCATGCTCGAAATCATGGAAACCGAGATCTACACCACCATGGGGCTGCTTGGTGCCACTTCCTATGCGGAACTCAACCCAAGCTTCATCCATTCGGGGGCATTGGCGACAAATGCGCCGCATGTCTTCAGCGCCTTCCCGCTGCTGCATCTGGGTGACTCAGGCTATTGAGGCAAAAGGGTAGCGCGGCGTCATGCCTGATCCCGCGCCACCCACCAAGGCTGAGCCCGCGCCGCTGCGCGTTCTTCTCACGGACCGCGCCTTTCTGAAACTTTGGGGCGCGGGCGGGCTGACCAATTCCATGCGTTGGGTGGAAATGCTGGTCAGTGGGCTTTACGCCTATGAACTGACGCGCTCCGCCTTCGCGGTTTCGCTGGTGCTGATGGCGCGCGCCTTGCCCATGCTGCTGATGGGGGCACTTTCGGGCGCAGTGGCGGAAAGCCTCAATCGGAAATATCTGCTCATGGCCGGTCAGGCGCTCACCGCGCTTGGTGCCATCGCCATTGCGATTCTGGCTGCCTTGGGCTGGCTGTCGCTTTGGCATTTATGGCTCAATGGCCTGATTGGCGGCCTGGTTTGGACCAATGAACTCGCCACGCGCCGGCGCATGGTGGCCGAAACCGCGGGGCCGGAGCGCATTGTGCCCGCCATCGCCTTTGACACGACCACGGGCAGCACAACCCGCATGATCGGCCCCATGTTGGGGGGCCTGTTCTATGAGACCATTGGCGTCACGGCAGCCTATGTCATTGCCTCCGCGCTCTATGTGATTGCGCTGCTGCTGGTCTCCACGGTGGAGTATTCCCAGCCGCGCCGCGCCTTGGTGCCGCGCCGCCTATTTGCCGAGGTGGCTGAGGCTTTGCGCATCGCGCTTGCCCATCCCGCACTCCGCGCGGTGCTTGGCGTGACGCTGGTGATGAATATCTTCGGCTTTTCCTACAACTCCATCCTGCCGGCCTTTGGCGACCGCGCCTTTGGGGCGAGTGCCATTGAAATCGGCCTGCTGGCGGCGGCCGAGCCCTTGGGTGCGCTGATCTCAGGCCTGGCGCTGGCGCTTCGGCGCGGGCCTCAGGCGGGGCGACGCGTTTTCCTGCTCGGCTCCGCCGCCTTTCTGGCCGTGCTGGCGTTGGCGGCATTGGCGCCCTCACTCTGGCTCGCGGCCTTGCTGCTGATGTTGGGCGGCTTTGGCACGGCGGCCTTTGCCAGCCTGCAAACCGGCATTGTGATGATGGAAGCCCCGGTGGAGGCACGTTCGCGCATCCTTGGCCTTACCACTACCTGTATCGGCACTGGCCCGCTTGGCGTCTTGGTGCTGGGGGCGCTCGCGGATGGTATCGGCCCGCCCTTCGCCATCGCCGGCTTTGCGCTTTTGGGGCTGTTTTTTCTGGCCCTGGTCGCTTTTGCGACGAAGCGTTAGGCCCCTGCCGCAATCCTGCCTTCTCACGCGCCGATAACCCTCTTGCGGGGATGCGCCGCAAGGTCGAAGCTTCGCGCAAGGCTCACGTTTGTACTGATCGGATTCGCGATGCAGGTCTACCTGCCCATCGCTGAAATGAGTGTGGATGCCCTGCTGCTGCTTGGCATCGGTTTTGGCGTGGGCTGGCTTTCGGGATTGTTCGGCGTGGGTGGCGGTTTTCTGCTGACGCCCTTGCTCATGCTGATCGGCATTCCACCGGCCGTGGCGGTCGCCTCAGGCGCCAATCAAACCCTCGGCGCTTCGATTTCTGGCCTTATTGCCCAATGGCGCCGCGGCAATGTGGATTGGCGCATGGGGCTTACGCTTTTCGCGGGCGGGCTTTTGGGTTCGGCGCTTGGCGTGCAGATCTTCGCGCTGCTCAAGCGCTGGGGCCAAGTGGATGTGGCCGTCTCACTCTTTTATGTTGTGATCCTTGGCGTTGTCGGCGCGCTGATGGTGCGCGAAAGTATCACGGCACTGCTCAGGCGCCGGCGTGGTGCGGCACCGCGGCGCAAGCTCCATGAACATACCTGGCTGCATGGGCTGCCCTTCAAGCTGCGCTTTCGCGATTCCAGGCTTTACATCTCGGTGATCCCGCCGCTGGCGATTGGCTTTGGCATTGGCATGCTCTCCGCCATTATGGGAGTGGGCGGCGGCTTCATGCTGGTGCCGGCGATGATCTATATTCTCGGCATGCCGACTTCGATTGTGATCGGCACATCGCTGTTTCAGGTGGTGTTCGTCTCCGCCAATGTCACGCTGCTGCAAGCCTGGCAGGTGGGCAGCGTGGATATCGTGCTCACCATGTTGCTGCTGGCCGGCGGTGTCGCGGGCGCGCAATTCGGCGCTGCCATGGGCACAAAGCTGCGCGGTGAGGAAACCCGCGCCTTGCTTGGGCTTTTGGTTCTCTCGGTTGCTTTTGCGCTGGCCTGGAACCTGCTGCAAACGCCAAGCCGCGCTTTCAGCCTTGGCCCGCTGCTATGAAGCTGATTGCCTGCGCGCTGTTGTGGCTTGGCTGGCTGATGGCGCCAGCCTTGGCGTCCGGGCCGCCCATCACGGCCGAGCTTTCCACTGACCGGGTTGAGATCAGCACCGGCTTCACCGGCGCTTCCGTGCTGGTTTTTGGCGCGACACAGAACCCTTTGGGCGGCGATCCGCCCGAGGATTTGATCGTGGTCGCCACCGGCCCAACCCAGGGCGTGGTGGTGCGGCGCAAGATCAATGTGCTCGGCATTTGGCTGAATGGCCCATCAACGCGCTTTCCGGATGTGCCTGGCTTCTACGCCTTGGCCGCCACGCGCCGGGTTTGGGAAATCCTGCCCGAGGATGAGCGGCGACAATATCGCCTGGGCTTCGACAATCTTCGCCTGCGCAGTGAAGGCAATCGCAGCCCGGCCTTTCGCGCCGCGCTGCTCGAATTGAAGCAGGCGGATGCGCGCTGGCAGGAATATGCCGCCCCGGTTTCCCGCGCCGGGGAGAGGCTTTTCAGCGCGCGCATCGCCTTTCCCGCGACCGTGCAGACCGGCGATTATCAGATTGAGGTGTTGCTCGCGCGTGAAAACCGGGTGATCGCGCGGCAGGAATTGTCCTTGCGTGTGGAACGTGTCGGCACGGCGGCTGATATCGCTTCCCTCGCGCGTGGGCAGCCGCTGCTTTATGGCGTGCTATGTATTGTCTTGGCGGTGCTGGCCGGCTGGCTTGGCAGCGTGCTGTTCAGGAGAAATTGATGCCCGATACTGAAGAAGCCGCCGCTGCCGCAACCAAGGCCAAACGCGATCGCGTTTTTCTGGTGGTGGTGGATGACAGCGCCGAACAGGCGGTGGCGCTGCGCTATGCCTGCTTGCGCGCCCGCAAGGGTGGTGGGCGTGTGGCTTTGCTGCGTGTGCTGGAACCGGTGGAGCTGGTGGAATGGGCCGGCGTTGGCGTGATGATGCAGGAAGAGCGCCGTGCGGAGGCTGAGCGCCTGCTGGCTGGCCTTGCTTCTCATGTCAGTGAAATTACCGGCGGCATGCCCATGCTGATTATCCGCGAAGGCGAAGCGCGTGAGGAATTGCTTTCCTTGATTGAAGAAGACCCGCGCATTTCCATCCTGGTGCTGGCCATGGCGACCGGCAGCGGCGGGCCGGGGCCGTTGATTTCGGCACTGACAGGCCGTCATGCCTCGCGCCTTAAAATCCCAATGGCGCTGGTGCCGGGCGGCATGACGGAACAGGAATTGGACCGGGTGACGTAACGCGGATTTTTACGCTATTGGCGAAATTCAACTTGCCTTACTTTTCGCCATCAGCGAAACTATAGCCATGGTGCTTTTGCTCTCCCCCGCTGCGGTGAAGGACCTGATTGGCATGCCTAAACGGGAGAGGGCCCAACTGAAGGCAAGGCTCGACAAGATCGCCGCTGCGCCAACCGAACTCCACGCGAGTGTCACCGCGCTGCAAGGGGAACCGCGGGGGCGCTTCAGGCTTCGCCAGGGCGATTATCGCGCTGTGTTTCGTCTTGATGGCCAGGATGTGGTTGTGGACCGCATCGGCCATCGCCGGGAGGTTTATGAGCGATGAAGCATTTCAAACCTGTGGCCCAAACGGCAGAAACAGTGACGCTAACGCGTCGCGATTATGAGGCGCTGGTCGCCGCCGCCGAGGATCGCATTGATCATCAGGCGATCAATGAACAGGAAGCGCGAGAAGCCGCCCTTGGCAAAGCCGCGGCGCGTGCTGATTACTTGCCCGGCGCGCTCGTGGATCGGCTGCTTGCAGGTGAAAACGCTATTCGAATCTGGCGCGAGCATCGCGGCCATACGCTAAGCGCCTTGGCGGCCATGGCGGGCGTTTCCGTGAGCTACCTTTCCGAGATTGAGTTGGGCCGCAAGCCCGGCAGCGCCGCAGCCAGGCGCGCAATTGCCGGCGCCTTGCGCGTAACGATGGAGGATCTTGCCTGACGCGCCTGGGCACCAACGGTGCCTATGATCAAGGCCCCGGTATTTCCGCCGCCAGCACCTGCCCCGATTGGCTTTCCGTAATCAGCAGCGTCACGCCATCGGGCGCGAAGCAGCAATTGGTCGGCATGCGCCCGAAAGGCCGGCAATCCAGCGCAAACAGCGGCACACCATGCGCATCCACGCCCCAGACCATGCCATGGCCGGGATTGGCGATGAACAGCCGATCATGCACATCAACCGCCATGCCATCTGGCCCGGATGTCCCGGCCGGTGTGCGGAAAAACAGATTGGCCTTGCCGACAATGGCATCGGGGCGGAGCGCGAAGCGCCAGACCTCACAGGAACGGGTCATCGCCACATAGCAATGCGTGCCCGCCTTGTTCAGCGCAATGCCATTTGGGCTTGGGCCATTCGCAATCAGCCGATCAAGCCGCCCATCGGCGCCCAGCCGATAGACCCGCCCGCGCGGGTCCTGCAGCCCGGTTTGGCCTTGATCGGTGAAGAAAATCGCGCATTGCGGGCCAAGGGTCACATCATTGAGGCCGAGGAAGCCCTCACTGCCTACGGTTTCCAGCAGGGGTGCGATGGAACCGCGCGCGGGGTCCAAAGTCAGCAGGCCATGGCGGTAATCGGCGATCAGCAGCGCATCATCTGCGCCAAGTGCCAGGCCATTCGGCCAGCCCTCATATTCCGCCAGCACGTCCCAACCATCACCCGGCCCCACCAGCAGGATGCGACCATTGGGGATATCGGTTACCAGAAAGCGCCCGGCGCGATCGAAGCAGGGGCCTTCCAGGAAACTGTCAATCGGCGCGCCGGCGCGATTGGCATCGGCCCAGGCGGTACGGCGCAGATTCCGCAAGCGATCCGGCAGGCGGGCAAAGGGGCGGAGCGGAAGCTCCTTGGGGGCGGGAAACCACATCGGCTGAGCCTACGGGTTTCCCCCACGCCTGATCAAATCCGGGTCTGCCCGGCATCCTGATGCGGGTTCTGGTGGATATGCTTCAGCCGCCAGCCAAGGCTGATCATGATGGCGCCCATGATGATCGCCTCCAGCGCCACCATCCAGATCACCGCGAGCAAGCCCGGCCCCGGGCGCAGCAGCATCCAGGCGCCGATCACGATATTCACCGCCCCAAGCAAGCCCAGCAGCACGGAGGAAAGCCGGAAGGCCAGCATCAGCCGCGCCCCGCCCGAAAGCAGGAACCAGGCGGCGGTCACAATCAGCAGGCCAATGGCCGAAACCCCCGGCGCGAACAGGATCACCGCCGCAGCCACCAGGGAGATGATGCCATCAATCCAAAGCCAGGTCCGGCTGCGTTCCCCGGTTGGGTGGCCGCCCTTCACCGCCTGATAGATGGACCCCATGCCATCAAACAGCATCCAGGCACCGAGAAAGGCCAGGATGAACACCAGACCAAGCCCAGGAAACAGGAAGACCAATAGCCCGAAAATGATCGCCGCCACACCACGGAGCATGAAAACCCACCAGCTTCCGGCCGTCTGGCGCACCAGCTGCATGCCAAGACGCCCGGTCAGGAGCATGGATTCGGGCGGCGGCGGCGTTGAATTGCCTGACATGGAGTTGGGTCCTTCCTCGAAGAATGTTGATCTGGCGCGATCATGCCAGGCACCGCGGCCCGGATCGCAAGCGCGATCAGGCCGAATTCAGCAACCGGGCATGCCGACAAGCAATAGTTCGAAAAGGCTAGCCCCCCGGCGCCGGTTCGTCGATGCCAGCCCGTTCCAACTCTTGGCTGAGCGGCCCGCGCCGGCCGCTGACCCCACCTTCCGGTGACAATTCCTGCCCGGCGCGGCCTTTCCCCCTTTCCATCCCACCCCTACCTGTTGGATGATAGCTGCAACGCAAAACCAGGAGTGCTCCGCCATGGCAAAATTCGGCCTCAGCCAATCCATTCGTCGTGTGGAAGACCCAAGGCTCTTGAAAGGCGATGGGCAATATACCGCCGATATCAGCCTGCCCGGAGAGGCGCATGGCGTGGTGCTGCGCAGCCCCCATGCCCATGCCGCGATCAAGGGCATCTCCACGAGCGCGGCCAAAGCCATGCCCGGCGTGCTGGGTGTTTATACCGCAGCCGATCTGGCCGCCGAGGGGCTTGGCCCGCTGCCTTGCCTGATCCCTCTCAAGAACAGTGATGGCTCGCCGCTGTCATCCACGCCGCGCCCGGTGCTGGCGGAAGGCGTGGTGCGCCATGTGGGGGACCCGGTCGCTTTCGTGGTGGCGGAAAGCGCCAAGGCCGCGCGCGATGCCGCTGAGGCGATTGAGGTGGATTATGAGATCCTGCCCTCCGCCACCGATCTGGCGAGCGCGACCAAGCCAGGCCAGCCGCAAATCTGGCCGAGTGCGCCGAACAATACCTGCTTCGATTGGCATGTCGGCGACAAGGACAAGACCGATGCGCTGTTTGCCAAGGCCGCGCATGTCACGCGCCTGACGGTGGTGAATAACCGCGTGGTGGTGGCCAGCATGGAAGCCCGCGCGGCGGTCGCGGATTATGATGCCGGCAGCAACAAATGGACACTGCACACCAACACCCAGGGCTCTTGGCTGGTGCGGAAGCTTCTCGCCGGCAGCGTCTTCAACCTGCCGGAAGATCATTTCCGCGTCGTCACCCCCGATGTTGGCGGTGGCTTTGGCATGAAGCTGTTCTTGTATGCCGAACATGTGCTGACCTGCTTCGCTGCGCGCAAGCTGAAGCGCCCGGTGAAATGGACGTCCGAGCGGACGGAAGCCTTCCAGTCAGATACGCATGGCCGCGACAATATCACCGCCGGTGAATTGGCCCTTGATAAGGATGGCAAGTTCCTTGCGCTGCGCACGAAGAATTGGGCGAATATGGGCGCCTATCTGAATACCTTCGCGCCCTTCATCCCGACCGGTGCGGGCACCAAGGTGCTGGCGAGCGTTTATGATTTCGGCGCCATCTACGCCAATGTTGTTGGCGTCATCACCAATACCGTGCCGGTGGATGCCTATCGCGGCGCCGGCCGGCCGGAAAGCAATTATCTGGTGGAACGCCTGATTGATACGGCGGCGCAGGAAATGGGCCTTGATCGTGTTGCGATCCGCAAGCGCAACATGGTGCCGTCATCCGCCATGCCCTACGTCTCGGCCATGGGGCAGCGCTATGATTCCGGTGAGTTTGCAAAACTCATGGACACCGCACTTGAACGGTTGAATTGGTCCGGCTTCGCGGCGCGGCGCGCTGACGCCCAGCGGCGTGGCAAAAGGCGCGGCATTGGCTTTGCCTATTACTTGGAAGCGACGGGCGGCGATGCCACAGAAAACGCTGCGGTGCGTTTTGCCGATGATGGATATGTTGATGTCTATGTTGGCACGCAAAGCACCGGGCAGGGGCATGAAACCGCCTATGCCATGCTGACCAGCCACGAACTCGGCATTCCGATTGAGAAAATCCGCGTGCGCCAGGGCGATTCCGAAAGCCTGCCCTCAGGCGGTGGCACCGGCGGTGCGCGCAGCCTTTATTCCGAAGGTCAGGCCATTCTGGTGACCGCGGCCTCGGTTGTTGACAAGGGCAAGAAGGCCGCTTCCGAGCATCTGGAAGCGGCGGTGGCGGATATTGAATTCTCCTCCGCCAATGGCCGCTTTGGTGTGGTTGGCACCGATAAGGGCATCGGCATTCTGGAATTGGCTGCTGCCCAGAAGGCGCGCGCTGCCAAGGGCCAGGAAGTGACACTGCTGGATGCGCTGGAAGTGGCGCAGATCAAGTCGCACACCTTCCCCAATGGTTGCCACGCCGCGGAGGTGGAGGTGGACCCCGATACCGGCATCATCAAGGTCGCGAATTACATCGTGATTGATGATGTGGGCCATGCGCTGAACCCGCTGATCGTGCGCGGCCAGGTGCATGGTGGTGTGGCGCAGGGTATTGGCCAGGCCATGCTGGAACGCACGGCCTTTGATGCGGAAAGCGGCCAGTTGCTGTCAGCATCCTTCATGGATTACGCGCTGCCGCGCGCCGATGATCTGCCGAATATTGATGTGGATTTCATCGAAGTGCCGTGTGAGACCAATCCGCTTGGCGTCAAGGGTGCTGGTGAAGCGGGCGCGGTCGGCAGCCCGCCTGCGCTGATCAATGCGGTGGTGGATGCGCTGGCCGGGGATGGCGTGAAGCATATTGATATGCCGGCCACGCCTGAGAGCGTGTGGAAGGCCTTGGCGACTTCCAAGGCAGCGTAAGGCATAACGCGCGAGGGGTTTTCCCTCGCGCCGTTGCTTACGCTGGCTTCAAATGTTCCAAAAGGCGCGGCATCAGCTCCACCAGATTGCAGGGGCGGTGCCGCGAATCCAATTGGAAGCGCAGGATCTCATCCCAGCCATCCTTGCAGGCGCCGGTTGAACCAGGCAGCGCGAAAAGATAGGTGCCGCCGGCAACACCGCCCATGGCGCGGGATTGGATGGTTGACGTGCCGATCTTCTGAAAACTGACCCAGCGGAATAATTCGCCGAAGCCTTCGATTTCCTTCTCAAGCACACGCTTGAAGGCTTCCGGCGTCACATCCCGCCCCGTGATACCGGTGCCACCAGTGGTGATCACGCAATCCACGGCAGGGTCAGCAATCCAGCGCCGCAGCACGGCTTCAATCGCGTCCGGATCATCCTTCACAATCTCTCGCGCCACGCAGTGATGCCGGGCGGCTTCGATCCTGTCTTGTAGGGTTTGGCCGGAACGGTCGCTCGCCATGTCGCGCGTATCGCTCACGGTCAGCACCGCGATATTTACGGGCAGAAATTTCAGGCTTTCATCAATCGGCATGGCGGCCTCTCCCTTCGGCAAGCCCCCTTATCATGGGGGCTCGGCAGGCTTGCGACAACGCCCGCTTGCAGGGTGCGGTAAGTCGCGTGACACTCGCCCGCAGAAAGAAGCCTGGGGAAACGCCCGATGACGTGGCAACCGGAAATCGAGGAGCTGAAGCGCCGCCAAGCCATGGCCGAAGCCATGGGTGGTCCGGATAAGGTAAAGCGCCAGCATGATGGCGGGCGGCTGACGGTGCGCGAACGCGTGTTGAAGTTGGTGGATAAGGGCAGCTTCCACGAAGTGGGCGCCATTGCCGGGCGCGGCGACTATGATGCCAAGGGCGATTTGGTAACGCTGACCCCTTCCAATTGCGTCATGGGCCGCGCCAAAATTGAAGGCCGCCCCGTGGTGGTGGTGGGTGATGATTTCACCGTGCGCGGTGGCAGCGCCGATGCGACCATTCGCGAAAAACCGATCATGGCGGAACGCATGGCGGCTGAATTGCGCCTGCCGATCATTCGCCTGATTGAAGGCTCGGGCGGTGGCGGTTCGGTCAAAACCATCGAAACCACGGGCCGCGCCAATCTGCCGGGCGGTGTTGGTGGGACGCAGCTTTATCATCTCACCACACAAAATCTTGGCCTGGTGCCGGTGGTGACCCTCGGTCTTGGGTCGGTCGCTGGGCTTGGCGCGGCGCGGCTGGCGGCGGCGCATTATTCGGTCATGACGAAATCCTCGGCGATGTTTGTCGCGGGGCCCCCGGTGGTGGCGCGCCTGGGCGAGAGCCTGGAAAAGCGCGACCTTGGCGGTTGGGAGATTCAGTGCAAGGCCGGCGCGGTGGATGATGCGGTGGATACGGAAGAGGAAGCCTTCGCCGCCGCGCGGCGCTTCCTGTCCTACCTGCCGCAATCGGTGTTTGAGGTTTCGCCCCGCTTGCGCTCGCGCGATGATCCGGGGCGGCGCGATGCGAAGCTGATCAGCGCCATCCCGCGCGATCCGCGCCAAGCCTATAAGATGCGCCCGATTGTTGAGGCGCTGTTTGACAAGGGCAGTTTTTTCGAAATGGGCCGCTGGTTTGGCCGCCCGATCATCACGGGGCTTGCGCGGCTGGATGGCCTGCCGGTCGCGGTGATGGCATCCGATCCGGTATTCTCGGGCGGATCCTGGACGGCGGATGCCTGCGCCAAGATCATTCGCTTTGTGGATATGGCGGAAACCTTCCATTTGCCGGTGGTGTATCTGATGGATTGTCCCGGCTTCGCCGTTGGGTTGGATGCCGAGAAAACCGCCACCATCCGCTGGGGGGTACGCGCCATGGCGGCGGTCAATCAATGCCGCGCGCCCTGGTGCACCGTTATTCTGCGCAATGCCTTTGGTGTCGCCGGTGTCGTGCATCAACCGGCTGGGCGCTATTCCATCCGCTATGCTTGGCCATCCGGGCGCTGGGGGTCCTTGCCACTCGAAGGCGGGATCGAGGCTGCCTATGCCGCTGAGGTGAATGCGGCGACAGATCGTGAAGCGAAAATCGCCGAAATAGATGAGCGTTTGCAGAAGCTGCGTTCCCCCTTCCGAACCGCCGAGGCCTTTTGGGTCGAGGAAATCATTGACCCGCGCGAAACCCGCCCGCTGCTCTGTGATTTCGCACACATTGCGGAACCCTTGCGCGGCACGGGCCTCGCCACACTCACCATGCGGCCCTGATCAGTCTTCGACGACGAGGTCCCTATAGGCATGCCAGGTGGCATGCCCGATCAGCGGCACCACAAGCGCAAGACCGAGGAAAAACGGCACCATCGCGAAGGCGGTGAACACCACAATCAGCCCGGCCCAGAAGATCATGGCACCCGGATTGGTGAGCACCGCGCGAATGGAAAGCACAATCGCTTCCATGGTTGAGATATCGCGATCCACCAGCAAGGGAATGGAAATCGCTGAAATCGCGAAAGCCACCGCCGCCAGAATGGCCCCCGCGCCGGTGCCAACAATCAGGAAGGGCAGCAGCATGTCGGATCGCAACATCGCCATTGGCAAATTTTCGAGGCTTGGTGTGAAATTGATGCCGAACATCAGCATGAAGATCAGCGCCGCCACGCGCACCCAGAATAAATGCAGGATCACCAGCACAACGCCCAAGAAAGCAAGCTGCTGGCCATTGCGCGTAAAGCCGCGCAAACATTCGCTGAATGTAACTTGCTTGCCCTCAGCGCGGAGCCGGCTAGCCTCATAAAGCCCGGTCGCAAGCAAAGGGGCCACCATGAAAAACCCTGCCGAGGCTGGCAGAATCACCCAGGCAGAACGCACGCCGAGCAGAATGAGTATCAGCAGCCAGCCCGCAGCGGCCAAGGCGCCACCATAGAAAAAGCCGATCCTTGGATTGGCCATCAGATCGCGCCAGCCCGCATTCAGCCAGACCCAAGGGCGATCAGGTGCCACCTTACGAACAGTAAGCCGGCGCGGCGCAATGGCTGCATCGCTTGGCATGAAACCTTCCTCCGCTTGCCCCGCAGGCGCCAGACCCGCGCGGTTGAAGTTACAATCTAGCCGCAACCACCTTGGGCAAATTGATCAGGATCAAGGACGCGCCATGCGGCCCGTTCTTTCCTAGGCTCCGACGCGGCTGATTCGGTGTCCCGCGTCTTGAGGGAGACTAAACATGGCCGCCATTGCCGCCACGGGGCGCGTTGCGCCCGGGGATCAGCCCGTCTTTGTAGAAGGCCCGATCCGCGCCTTTGCCATCGCCACCGCCTTTTGGGGCGTTGTGGGATTTCTGGTGGGCGTTGTCATTGCGCTGCAGCTCGCATTCCCTTTGCTCAATCTTGATCTGGAATGGACCAGCTTCGGGCGGTTGCGCCCGGTGCATACCAGCGCGGTGATTTTCGCCTTTGGCGGCAATGCGCTGTTCCTGACCAGCCTTTTCATCGTGCAGCGCACCTGCCGTGCGCGCCTGTTTGGCGGCGATGACATGGGGTGGTTCCTGTTCTGGGGCTATCAATTTGTCATTGTCATGGCGGCACTTGGCTATGTGCTCGGCATCACCCAGGGCAAGGAATATGCCGAACCGGAATGGTATGTGGATTTGTGGCTGACGGTGGTTTGGGTTTTCTATCTGATCGCCTTTGGCGGCACGCTGATGCGCCGCGAAGAACCGCATATCTATGTGGCGAATTGGTTCTTCCTCGCTTTCATCATCACCGTCGCTTTGCTGCATATCGGCAATAATATCTCCATCCCCGTCAGCCTTGGATCATCGCATTCCTATTCCGCGCCCGCTGGCGTGCAGGGGGCCATGATCCAATGGTGGTATGGCCATAACGCGGTGGGCTTCTTCCTGACAGCCGGCTTTCTGGGGATGATGTATTACCTGATCCCGAAGCAGGCGGATCGGCCGGTTTATTCCTATCGGCTTTCGATCATCCATTTCTGGACCTTGATTTTTTTGTATATCTGGGCGGGGCCGCACCATCTGCATTACACGGCGCTGCCCGATTGGGCGCAGACGCTCGGCATGGTGTTTTCCGTCATGCTCTGGATGCCGTCCTGGGGTGGAATGATCAATGGCCTGATGACGCTCTCGGGCGCTTGGGACAAGCTGCGCACCAATCCGGCTTTGCGCTTCAGTGTGGCGGCGGTGGGCTTTTATGGCATGTCCACCTTTGAAGGCCCGGTCATGTCCATCAAGGCCGTGAATGGTCTTTCGCATTACACGGATTGGACCATCGGCCATGTGCATTCCGGTGCCATGGGCTGGGTCGGCTTCATTTCCTTCGGCGCGCTTTACTATCTTTTCCCCGTGCTCTGGCGGAAAAAAGCGATCTGGAGCGAACGCCTGATCTCCTGGCATTTCTGGGTCGCGACCCTTGGGATCGTCTTCTACATCACCGCCATGTGGGTCTCCGGCATCATGCAGGGCCTGATGTGGCGCGCCTTTGATGAGCTCGGCTTCCTGCAATATTCCTTCGTGGAAACCGTGGAAGCCATGCATCCCTATTACGTCATTCGCGCGATTGGCGGGGTGCTCTACCTGGCTGGCGCGCTGATCATGGCCTTCAATTTGTGGAAGACCGTCACTGAAGGGGAAGCCGCGGAACCCGCGCCGCGCTTTGCCCCTGCCCATGCTGTCGCGGCGGAATAGAAGGAGGATCGGCAAATGTTCCGCTGGCTTCGTGACCACGGCGTTATTGAACGCAATGTTGTCCTGATGGGTGTGCTGACGCTGCTCACGGTTTCCATTGGCGGTCTGGTGCAGATTGTCCCGCTATTCACGGTGGAAACCACGATTGAGCGTGTGCAGGGCATCAGACCTTACACACCACTCGAACAAATGGGGCGCAATATCTATGTGCGGGAAGGCTGCTATGTCTGCCATAGCCAGATGATCCGCCCCTTCCGTGATGAATTGGAACGCTACGGCCATTTCAGCCTGGCGGCGGAAAGCATGTATGACCACCCGTTCCAATGGGGTTCCAAGCGCACCGGGCCTGACCTGGCGCGGGTTGGCGGCCGTTATTCGGATGATTGGCATGCGGCGCATTTGCGCTCACCCCGCGCCGTGGTGCCGGCTTCCATAATGCCGCCCTATTCCTTCCTGGATCGGCCTTTGGATTACAGCCGAGTGGCGGATCATCTGCGGGCATTGCGTGCGGTTGGTGTGCCTTACACCGACGAGATGATCGCGAATGCCAAGGCCGATCTGGAAGCCCAGGCGCGGCCGGATGCGGATGCAACGGCCTTCAATGCGCGTTATGCCCGCGCCCGGCAGGCGGCTTTCGATGGCGATCCTGTGCGTATCACGGAAATGGATGCGCTGGTGGCTTATTTGCAAATGCTCGGCACGCTCGTGGATTTCCGCGATGTGACGCCGGCGCAGTTGCGGCAGCAGTAAGGGGGGCGGAAGATGCAAAACCTGGTTGAACTCTACCCCGCGCTCCGCGCCCTATGGGTGGTTTGGTTCTTTGTCCTGTTCCTGGGGATGGTGTGGTTCGTGATGCGGCCATCGCGGCGCAAGCATTTTGAATCCCTTGGCGATATACCGCTGCGCGATGACCGCGCGCCGCCCCGCTCGTAAGGAGTAACGGCCATGCCGACGAAAATCGAAAAAGACAAGCTGAGCGGTCAGGATACCACCGGCCATGAATGGGATGGGCTGAAGGAACTCAATACGCCTCTGCCCAGATGGTGGCTTTGGACCTTTTATGCGACCATCGCCTTCAGCCTGGTTTGGGTGGTGATCTATCCGGCGCTGCCGATCCCCGGCGCGACGGGCACTTCCGGCTGGATCGCACGTGAAGCGGTGATGCGGGATGTGCAGCAGGCGGAAGCGCGCATGGCGCCAATGATGTCGCGCCTGCGTGCCGCCACGCCGGAACAGATTGCGGCCGATCCGGAATTGCGCGCCTTTGCCATGGCAGGTGGGCGCGGCGCCTTCGCCAATAATTGCGCAAGCTGCCATGGCGCGGGCGGGCAGGGGGCTTTGGGGGGCTTTCCATCGCTTGCCGATGATGAATGGATTTGGGGCGGCAGCCTTGATGCCATTCATCACACCATCGCCCATGGCATTCGTGCCAATGAAAGCGATGACCAGCGCCAAAGCCAGATGCCGCGCTTCC
Source organism: Roseomonas sp. (assembly GCA_020249925.1). Taxonomy (GTDB): domain Bacteria; phylum Pseudomonadota; class Alphaproteobacteria; order Acetobacterales; family Acetobacteraceae; genus Neoroseomonas. Next base: position 70,800 of record JADCER010000001.1, read on the forward strand.
TGACCGATGGCGTGCTGACGCGCCCGCAGGTGAATGATGTGGCGGAACATGTGCTGTCGCTGACCAATCGCGCAACGGATCAGGCTGCGGCCGGACGCGGTGCGGCGCTTTATGCCGAAAACTGTGCATCCTGCCATGGCGAAAAGGGTGAGGGCATCCGCGATGTCGGCGCGCCGCGGCTTTCCGATCAGGTCTGGCTTTATGGTGGCGACAAGGCTTCCATCGTGCAGAGCATTTCCAATGCGCGCGCCGGCGTCATGCCAAGCTGGGGCAAGCGGCTTGATCCCGCCATCATCAATATGCTGACGGTCTATGTGCATAGCCTTGGCGGCGGTGAATAGGAAAAGCGCGGTCATTTCCCATGGGCGAGATCAAAACCCCCGAGAAGCTGAAGCCTGAGGCCGAGACAGTGGAAGCTGCCCCGCCCTCACTTTACGCTGATCGCGAGCGTGTCTATCCGAAGGCGGTCTTCGGCAAGGTCCGCAGCGTGAAATGGGCGGTGCTGATTCTCTGCCTGGCGCTTTACTACCTTGTACCCTGGCTGCGCTGGGATCGTGGCCCGGGCATGCCGGATCAGGCTGTGCTGGTGGATATGACCAATGCGCGGCTGTTCTTCTTCTGGATAGAAATCTGGCCGCAGGAAATCTATTTCCTGACCGGTGCGCTGATCCTTGGCGCATTCGCCCTTTTCGCAGTGTCTTCGCTGTTTGGCCGGTTGTGGTGCGGTTTCACCTGCCCGCAAACCGTCTGGACCGATCTTTTCATGTTTGTGGAGCGCTGGATTGAAGGTGATCGCAATGCGCGCATGAAGCTGGATGCCGGGCCGCGCAATGGCGCCTATTGGTCACGCAAATTCGCCAAGCATGGCGCCTGGCTTTTCATCGCAGCCGCCACGGGCGGCGCCTGGATCATGTATTTCAATGATGCGCCCACCATCACACGGCAATTCTTCACGGGTGATGCCGGCGTCATGGTCTATTTCTTCTTCGCGCTGTTTGCCGGTTTTACCTATCTGCTGGCGGGTTGGGCGCGCGAACAGGTCTGCGTCTATATGTGCCCCTGGCCGCGCTTTCAGGCGGCGATGCTGGATGAAAATTCGCTGGTCGTGACGTATCGCGATTGGCGCGGCGAACCGCGTGGCAAGGCCAAAGCGGATGGTGTTGGCGATTGCGTGGATTGCGCGGCCTGTGTGCATGTCTGCCCGACTGGGATTGATATCCGCGATGGGCAGCAGCTTGAATGCATCGGCTGCGGGCTTTGCATTGATGCCTGCGATTCCGTCATGGGCAAGCTGGGCCGCCCCAAGGGGCTGGTTGCTTTTGAAACCCTGAACAATCTTGCCGCCAGCGCGGCTGCCGCCGCGGCACTGCCGCCCGGGCCGCAACGCCAGCAGGTGGGCATGGCCGCGCGCCGCGTGCCGCGCTTCATTCGCCCGCGTACCATCATGTATGGCGCGGCATTGTCTCTGGTGGCGCTGATCATGCTGGGCGCTTTTGTCATGCGTTCAACGCTGGATGTCACGGTGCTGCGGGACCGCGCGCCGCTTTTTGTGCGCCTTTCGGATGGTGGCATTCGCAATGCTTATACGCTCAAGATTGTGAACAAAACGCATGATGACGCGCCGCTGACGCTGGTGCTGGAAGCGCCGCCTGGGCTGCGCCTGACGGTGCAGGATGTGGAAGCCGCCGGTGAAGGCCGCTATCCGCTTTCCCGCCGCGCTGATGGCATTACGCAATATCGCGTTTTCATCGCGGCGCCTTCCGGTTTGAAGCTGCAGGAATCAACCCCCATCACCTTCCGCCTGCTGGACGCTGCGGGCCGCCTTGCCACCAGCCAGGCCAGCGTCTTTCTGGGACCCAAGCCATGAGCATGACCATGCAACGCGATTATGACCCGAAGCGTGGGCGTTGGATCCCTTGGGTCTTTGTGGGCGGCATGGCGCTGGTGGTGGTGGTCAATGCTGTATTTGTCTGGTTTGCGCTTTCCACCTTCACCGGCGTGACCGTGCCGCGCGCTTATGAACGCGGCCGCGGCTATGATCAGGTATTGGCAGAAGCCGCGCGCCAGGATGCGCTGGGCTGGCGCGGAGAGATCACACTTGATGCCGGCATGCTGCGCCTTGTGATGCGGGACGCTCAGCAACAACCACTGCATGGCCGGGTTGAGGGCATCATGCTACGCCCGTTGGAAGGGGTGGAAGTACCGCTCGGCTTCAATGCCACTGGCCATGGGCGTTTCGCGGCGCGGTTGGAATCACTCCGCGCCGGGCAATGGGAAGCGCGGCTGACCTTCTTCGATGAAGCCGGCACGGCTTTTGACCTGCGCAAGCGCTTCATCCTGCCATGACCGACCTCAAACGCCCCTTGATTGCTGATGCGCCGCAAAGCGCTGCCGCCTGCGCCCATTGCGGCGCGGCGCTGGCGCCCGGCCAGGGGCGCTTTTGCTGTACGGGGTGTGAGGCGGCTTATGGCCTGGTGCGCGGCCTTGGGCTGGATGCGTTTTATCGCCGGCGCGAAAGCGCTGATGGTGCGCTGCGCCCTGAAGCCGCACCGCCGGTTTTTGATGCGCTGCCGCTGACCCGCGAAGATGCTGATGGTGTGAAATCGCTCGATCTGATGATCTCGGGCCTCACTTGTGGCGCTTGTGTCTGGTTGGTGGAACAGGCGCTGGCAGCGGAGCCTGATGTGATCAAGGCGCGCGTTTCCTTCTCCACACGCCGGCTTGATTTGCGTTGGCAGGGCGCGGCCGAGCGTGGCAATGAATTGATCGCGCTGCTCTCGCGCCTTGGGTTTCGGGTGGCACCCTATACGCCTGCATGCATGCGCGCGACGGAAGATGCCGAAGGCCGCGCGCTGATCCGCGCGCTCGGGATTGCTGCCTTTGGTGCGATGAATGTGATGCTCGTTTCCATCGCCGTTTGGGTTGGTGAGGATATGGGCGCGCATACGCGCGAATTCATGCATTGGCTGGCAGCGCTGATTGGCCTGCCGACAGTATTGGTCGCGGGCATGCCCTTCTACCGCTCCGCTGTCGCGGCGCTGCGCGCAGGGCGCGTGAATATGGATATGGCGGTTTCGCTTGGTGTGCTGGCGACCGCTGGCATGAGCCTGGTGGAGACCATCCGCAACGGCCCCTATACTTGGTTTGATGGTGCAACGGCCTTGCTGGCGCTGCTGCTTGCGGGCCGCGTTTTGGATCGCGCGGCGCGCAAGAAGGCGCGGCAGGCGGTGGCGGAAGTGCTCGCGCTACAGGATGGCATGGTGGCGCTGCTGGCAGGCGATGGCATAACGCGGCTGGTGCCCGTGGCGTCCGTGGAAGCGGGGCAGGCGGTGCAGATCGCGGCGGGTGAGGCGTTGCGCCTAGATGGCCGGGCGCAAGTTGAAACCCTGTTGGACACAGCAGCGATTACCGGTGAAAGCCTGCCGCGCGGTTTTGCGCCGGCTGCTGCCTTGCCCGCAGGGGCGGTGAATATGGGCGCGCCCTTTACGCTGGAAGTAACAGCACCGGCGCGCGATGGCTCCCTCGCCGCCATGGCGCGGTTGTTGGAAGCAGCGGAACAATCCAAGGGCCGCTTTGTCTCCATCGCCGATCACGCGGCGCGGTTTTATGTGCCGATTGCGCACGCCATCGCTGCCGCGACTTTCCTGTTGTGGTGGGTGGGTTTTGATGCGCTTTGGCAGGAAGCCCTGGTGAATGCGGTTTGCGTGCTGCTGATCACCTGCCCTTGCGGCTTGGCGATTGCCGTCCCCGCCGTGCAGGTGGTGGCGAATGGTGCGCTGTTCAAACGCGGTGTGTTGGTAGGTTCCGCGACCGCGCTGGAACGCCTGGCGGAAGCTGATTGCGCCGTGCTGGACAAGACAGGCACGCTGACCGAGGGCCGCCCGGTGCTCATCCCGGAAGCGCAGGGTGCTGAGGCGCTGCGCGCAGCGGCGGGCATGGCGCGCGCATCACGCCATCCCTTGGCGAAGGCATTGGTGCGCGCCTGTCCGGAAGCGCCACTACTCACTGATACGCGCGAAATACCTGGGCAGGGGTTGCAAGCAGGTACCGCGCGTTTGGGCTCGCCAGCCTTTTGCGGTGTGGCGGGTTTCAGCGATGGCATGGTGCTGGTCTATCGCGCCCGCGCCGATGCCGCGCCCGTGATTCTCCGCTTCGCCGATCGCCTGCGCGCCGATGCGCCGCAAGCGGTCGCTGATCTCAAGGCGCTTGGCCTGCCGGTGGAATTGCTCTCCGGCGATGGTCCGGGCGCGGTCGGTGCGGCCGCCAAGGCTGCGGGCATCGAGACATGGCAGGCCGAGGCTGATCCGCGCGCCAAGGCCGCCCATATCGAAAACCTGAAGGCCGCAGGCCGCAAGCCGCTGATGGTCGGCGATGGCATTAATGACGCCGCGGCCCTGGCCGCCGCGCATGTCGCGGCAAGCCCCGCCGGCGCCACAGACCTTGCGCAAACCACCGCCGATATCGTGCTGCAACGCGAAGGCTTGGCCGTGCTGCCGGAGGCCATTCGCCTCGCCCGGCGGGCGCAAATCCTGGCGCGGCAGAATATCGGCTTTGCGCTGGCCTATAATCTCATTGCCGTGCCGGCCGCGATTGCCGGTCTGGTCAATCCGCTGATCGCGGCGCTGGTGATGGCGTCATCATCGCTGATCGTCATCGGCAATGCCTTGCGCGCGGGGAGGGCCTGATATGGAAGCCCTGATCCTGCTGGTGCCGGTTTCGCTTCTGCTGGGCGGGCTTGGCCTGCTTGGTTTTCTTTGGGCGCTGCGCTCGCGCCAATATGATGATCTGGAAGGCGCCGCCGCCCGGATCCTGTTTGACGATCAACCTGGAAAGGACCCACCGCCATGACCGGTGCCCGCGTTTTCTTCCTCGCCCTTTATGGCCTGCTGGCCTTGCTTGGCCTTTTCGCCGCCGCTGCCGCGCAGGATATCGGCATGAGCATTTTCGGCTTTGGGCTGATTGGCTTTGGCCTGATGTGCATTTTCCATAACATCAAGGCGTATTTCGACCAGGCCGAGGCCCAGCACTAAGCCTTCATTTGATGATTGGCATTCGCCCCGCCAATCGGCACAATAGGCCGCATGGGAAGCATCATCCGGCCAGAGGCCACATTAGAAGAACGTTGGGAAGCCCGCTCCGGCCCCGTATTGCTGACGGGGACCCATGCGCTGGTGCGCCTGCCCATGCTGCGCCAGGAAATGGACGCCGCGCTTGGCTTTCGCACCGGGGGCTTCATTTCCGGCTATCGCGGCTCCCCACTCGGTGCCTTTGACCGGGAATTGGCGCGCCAGGCCGAAAGGCTCCGCGCCCATGATGTGGTGTTTCAGCCAGGCTTGAACGAGGATCTGGCCGCCACCGCCATTTGGGGTTCGCAGCAGGTGCATCTGACGCCCGGCGCGCGTTTGGATGGTGTTTTCGGCATTTGGTATGGCAAGGGGCCGGGCGTTGATCGCTCCGGCGATGTGCTGCGCCACGCCAATTCCGCCGGCAGCGCGCCGCTGGGTGGTGTGCTGGCGCTGGCCGGGGATGATCCTTCGTCAAAATCCTCCACGATCACATCGGGCTGCGAATATGCCTTCATGGATCTGGAAATCCCCATGCTCGATCCCGCCGATGTGGCGGAGGTGTTGGAGTATGGGCTGAAGGGCATTGCGCTAAGCCGTTACGCCGGCACCTGGGTTGGCATGAAATGCGTGGCCGACACCATGGATGCGACCATGACGGTGATGCTGGACCCCGCGCTTTACGCCACGCGCGAACCGCAGGGCATGCCGACGCCGCCCGATGGCGTGCATATCCGCGCGACTGACCCGCCAATGGTGCAGGAAGAGCGGCTCCGGCATGTGAAACTGCCGCGCGCCAATGCTTTTGCACGCACCAATGGCATTGACCGCATGGTGCTGGATAGCGCCGATGCGCGTTTTGGTATCGCCGTGCGTGGCAAGGCTTTCACTGTGTTGCGCCAAGCCTTGGCCGAGGCCGGCATTTCCGAGGATTTCGCCCGCGCCCAGGGCTTGCGCATCTGGAAGGTGGGCCTCGCTTGGCCGCTTGATGCCGATGCCGCGCGCGCCTTTGCCGAGGGGCTTGAGGAAATCCTGGTGATCGAAGATCGCCGGTCCTTCCTGGAATGGCAATTGCGCGATGCGCTGTTTCACATGGATCGCCGCCCGCGCATTACCGGCAAGCGTGACGAAGCCGGGCGGCCCTTGCTGTCTGATGTGAATGAGTTTGATTCCGCGCAGATTCTGCGCGCGCTTTTCGCGCGCCTGCCGCAAGCCTTTCGCACCAATGCCATGCTGGCGCGCATGGCGGCACTGGAAAGCTTGGCGGCGGGTGATCAATTGCCGGTGCATGGGCGTGACCCGTATTTCTGCCCAGGCTGCCCGCATAATACCTCAACCCGCGTGCCGGAAGGCAGCCGCGCGCTTGCTGGCATTGGCTGCCATTACCTTGCGCGCTTCATGAACAGGGATACGGATTTCTTCTGCCAAATGGGCGGCGAGGGTTCCGCCTGGATCGGGCAGGAACATTTCACCAGCCAGGAACATATTTTTGCGAATATGGGCGATGGCACCTATGCCCATTCCGGCAGTCTTTCGGTGCGCTTCGCGGTGGCTGCCAAGGCCAATATCACTTTCAAGATTCTGGTGAATAGCGCCGTTGCCATGACGGGTGGGCAGACCCCGGAAGGCGAGATTGATGTGCCGCATATCGCCGCGCAATTGCATGGCGAAGGGGTCGGGCGGATCGAAATTGTTTCCGACGATCCCGATCGTCATCGCGGCCATCCGCTGATACCGGCTACGGTTGGTTTTCATCATCGCTCACGGCTTGATGCGGTGCAGAAGGAATTGCGCGCGGTGAAAGGTGTCACCGCCATCATCTATGATCAGGAATGCGCCACTGAACGCCGCCGCAAGCGCAAGCGCGATCTGGCGCCGCGCGCCAATCGCCGCATCGCGATCAATCCACGCATTTGTGAGGATTGCGGCGATTGTTCCCGCGCGTCGAATTGCCTGGCGGTGGAACCGATTGAAACGCCGTTCGGTCGCAAGCGCCGCATTGATCAATCTGCTTGCAATCAGGATTTTTCCTGTGTCGAGGGTTTCTGCCCATCTTTCGTCAGCCTGATTGGCGCCGAACCGGCACGCCCTGCGGCGATCACGCTGCCGCCTTTGCCGCCGGAACCAAGCCTGCCCGCCATTCAGGGTGAGGCATGGAATCTGCTGATCGCGGGTGTGGGCGGGCAGGGGGTTTCGTCCATGGCGGCCATTCTGGCGCAGGCCGCGCATTTGGAAGGCCGGCCCGTGCGCACGCTGGATTTTTTGGGTCTCGCCCAAAAGGGCGGCGGGGTTTACGCGCAATTGCGCATCGGCCCGGTGGGCGCGGCGGCGGATCAGCTTTCTGGCGCGCGTATCGCAGCCGGTGAGGCGGATTTGTTGCTCGCCGCTGATATGGTGGTGGCGCATGGCCGTACCGCGCGCCCCTTGCTTGGCCCCGCGCGCAGCACCGCGATTGTGAATGCGGATCTTTCGCCCACCGCGCAATTCGTGAAGGATACCGAAACCCGCTACGACAATGCCGCCATGCTGCAAAGCCTGGGCGCGGCGTGCCGCGAAGCGCTGACCATTCCGGCACTGTCACGCGTTGAACGTGATTTGGGCGATGCGATTTACCTCAACCCCTTCATGCTGGGCTTTGCCTGGCAGCGTGGGCTGGTGCCGCTTTCGGCCGAAGCGATCCTGCGCGCCATCGAACTGAATGGCGCAGCGGTGGAGCGCAACAAGAATGCTTTCGCGCTGGGCCGCATTGCCGCAACCGAAACACCGGAAGCACCGCCCGGGCCGGAAACTTTGGATGACATGATTGCGCGCTTCACCGATGACCTGAAGGCCTATCAGTCATCGCGTTACGCGCGTCGCTATCAGAATTTCGTCGCACGCATCCGCGCGGCGGAAGCGGCTTCGGTGCCCGGCGAAGAACGGCTGGCGCGTGCCGTAGCACGGCAATTATATCGCCTCATGGCCTATAAGGATGAATATGAAGTCGCGCGGTTGCATAGCCTGCCGGCATGGCAGGAGAGCCTGACGCGCGGTTTTGCCGGCACACAGCGCATTGAGGTGCATTTGGCACCGCCCATTATCAGCAAGATCAATCCCGATACCGGCCTGCCGGAAAAACGCGCCTTCGGTCCCGGCATGCTGCGCGCGATGCGCCTGCTCCGCCATGGCAAGGTGCTCCGCGGCACCTGGCTTGATCCTTTTGCGCGCACTACCGAGCGGCGCGAAGAACGCGCGCTGCCCCATGAATATCGCGCCGGGCTGGAAGCGCTGCTGCCAAAGCTTTCGCCCGCCACGCACAGCGCCATTTGCGAATGGGCGGAAGCCGCCGCCGGCATCAAGGGTTTTGGCCATGTGAAGGCGCGCAACCTGAAGGCCGCCCGCGCGCGCATGGCCGATATCGCCAAGGGAATTTCAGCATGAACGCCATCACCTTCGATCTTCCTGAAGAAACCCGCGCGCTGCAATCTGTCGCGCGGGATTTCGCCCGCGATGTGCTGGCGCCCAAAGCCCTGCAATGGGACCGTGAGCAACATTTCCCGGTGGCGGAAATGCGCGAAGCCGCCGCGCTTGGCATGGCCGCCCTTTACGTGCGCGAAGACTCAGGCGGCGCGGGGCTGACGCGGCTGGATGCGGCGGTAGTGTTTGAAGCCCTCGCGACCGGTTGCCCCACCATCAGCGCCTTCATGTCCATCCACAACATGGTCGCCTGGATGATTGACCGCTTCGGCAATGATGCGCAGCGCAGTGCTTGGTTGCCAAAGCTGATCACCATGGAAGCGATCGCTTCCTATTGCCTGACAGAACCAGGCTCGGGCAGCGATGCGGCGGCGCTGAAGGCGCGTGCGGCACGCGATAATCAGGGCTATGTGCTGAACGGCACCAAGCAATTCATCTCGGGCGCTGGCGCGTCTGACCTATACCTCACCATGCTGCGCTCCGGCGGTGATGGGCCGGGTGGTGTTTCCGCGCTGCTGATCCCGAAGGATACGCCCGGCCTTTCCTTTGGCGCCAATGAACGCAAGATGGGCTGGAATGCGCAGCCGACGCGGCAGGTGATTTTTGAGGATGCCCGCGTGGGTGCCGATGCGCTGCTGGGCGCGGAAGGGCAGGGCTTCCGCTTCGCCATGGCGGGGCTGGATGGCGGGCGCTTGAATATCGCCGCCTGTTCCTTGGGGGGTGCCGAAGCGGCCTTGGATATCGCGCTCCGCTACACGCAGGAACGCCGCGCCTTTGGCAAGGCGATCAGCGATTTCCAGAATACACAATTCAAGCTTGCTGATATGCGCATTGAATTGGAAGCGGCGCGCGCTTTGCTCTGGCGCGCCTGCGCCAAGCTTGATGGCGGTGAAGCAGACGCCACCATGTTCTGCGCCATGGCCAAGCGTTTCGTGACCGATACCGCGTCACGCGTCGCGGATGATGCGCTGCAATTGCTGGGCGGTTATGGCTATCTGGCGGAATATGGCATTGAGAAGATCGTGCGCGATCTTCGCGTGCATCGCATTCTGGAAGGCACGAATGAGATCATGCGCTTGATTGTCGCGCGGAAGATGCTCGGCGGTTGAAGCCGCGTCACGCGCGCTTACCGCGCATCCAAGCGATGGTCCCACCAAGCCCCGCCACATCGGCGCGGAGTTTATCAAAGCGTAGCGTCAACCCATGGCCCAAAGCCTTGGACGCGTGGTGCCAAACCCGCCCCCAGGCTTCGCGCCGCGCTGCCGCACTACCCCGCATCAGCACCATGTAATGCAAGCGGCTCCAGGCCATGTGCCGCGCCTTGAAGGCGGAAAGCGCCTGCGATGGCGCGGAAGAACCGCCGCCCGCGTGATGCATCACGGCATCCGGCACTAGCACCAAGGCGCGCCCCTTGGCGCGCGCGGCGGCGCAAATCGCGTCATCCTCATAGAACAGGAAAAAGGCTTCATCGAAGCGCAGCCCCTCGGATGCGCGCAGCAATAGGCAAGCGCCGGAGAGAAACTCCGCACAAACCGGCCCCTCTGGCCAGGGCTCCGCGTCACGTTTGCGCGCAAGCTTCCGGCGATGCAGTTGCTCGACATCCCAGGATCGCACCTGCGCGCCAGTTTCATCGCACAGTATGGGCGCAAGGATCGCAGCATCGGGAAAGGCATCGGCGGCGGCCACCAGCCGCGCAATCGCCGCCCCATCCAAGCGCGTATCGGGGTTGGCAAGCAGCACGAATTCGGTTGCCGCCGCCGCCATGCCGATATTGCAGCCCGCGCCAAAGCCAAGATTGGCACCGTTGCGGATAACGCACGCGCCAGCACCTTCCGCCACCGCCGCGCTGTCATCGCGGCTGGCATTATCCACCACAATCACCGCCAGGCCGGGCGGCAGGCTCCCCAACATGCCGCGCAGGGCAGACGCGCTGTTATAGGCAACGCTGACAACGCAAACCCGCGCCAAGGCCGCTGAAGTATTCAGCCCTTCAGCCCCCGAAGCGCTACGCAAATGCGTTCCACCTGCGCATCAGTCAATTCTGGATACATGGGCAGGCTCATCACTTCCCGCGCGGCATCTGCGGTCTCCGCACAGGCCGCCGGGCCCAGTGGCACGCGGCCCTGATAGGCGGGCTGCAAATGCACTGGCACCGGGTAATGAATGCCCGTGCCAATGCCCTGTTCCTTCAGCTTCGCCTGCACCGCGGCACGGTCCGGCACGCGCAGCACATATTGATGAAAGACATGCTCTGCCCCCGCGCGGCGCTGCGGCGGCGCGTAAGGGCCACCCGCCAGCGCAGCATCATAGGCCGCGGCAATCGCTCGGCGGCGTTCATTGCCGGCATCAAGCGCGGTCAGCTTCACGCGCAGAATGGCGGCCTGCACCTCATCCAGCCGAGAATTCACGCCGACCAGGTCGCTGATATAGCGTTCCTTCCAGCCATATTGCCGAATGGCCGCAATGCGGTCCGCCAATTCCTCATCATTGGTCGCCAGCACACCGCCATCGCCAAGCGCGCCGAGATTCTTGGTAGGATAAAGGCTGAAGGCAGAAGCTGTGCCAAGCGTGCCGAGCTTCGCGCCATTCAGCGTCGCGCCATGGCATTGCGCGCAATCTTCAATCAAGGCGATGCCGGCCGCGCGCGTGGCCGCCAGCATCGGTTCCAGATCGCAAGCCTGGCCATAGATATGCACCGGGATCACGGCGCGCAAAGGCGGCAGGCCGGGCGGCGGATGATCAATCACGCTCAGCAATTCATCCGCATCCATGGTGTAGGTATCGGGGTCAATATCCAGCAACAGCGGCGTCGCGCCAACCATTTCAATCGCGGAGACGGTGGCAACCGCAGTGTGGGACACGGTGGCGACACTCATTCCCGGCCCGATGCCAAGCCCGCGCAGGATCAGCGCGAGCGCATCCGTGCCATTGGCGCAGCCAATTGCGCGGCGCGTGCCAAGCCAGGCCGCGTATTCTTCCTCAAACGCCGCGCCCTCCTTACCCAGGATATACCAACCGCTGGCCAGCGCGCGCGCGACCGCCGCGTCAATTTCGGCCTTCTGGGCGCGATAGCCGGCGCCGGGATCGGCCTGGGGGATCATGGTGATGATGGGCGCATTCATGTTGCGGACCTTCAATTGCAGTTCACAGATAATCGGCAAGTCGCTGGCGATACCAGTCAAGGGAAAGCTTCAGCCCCTGATCGAGGTCAATCGCCGGCGCCCAGCCGGTCGCGTGGCGGAAGGCGCGATCATCCGCGGCATAGGAACCGATATCAATCGGCGCCCGATCCGCAGGAAATTCGCGTGTCTCAAAACGACCCTCACCGCCATTGGCGGCGATCAGCTTGGCCGCCAGATCCAGCAGAGAAATTGGCGGGCTGCCGCCGATATTGAACACCTGGCCGGATACCTCGGACTTCCCTGACTGCTCTGCCGCCATCAGAAAGGCGCTGGTGACATCATCCACGTAAGTCAGGTCGCGTAGCTGCGCGCCGCCCCAGACTTCGAAGGGCTCGCTTTCCAACACGCGTCGGATCCAAATGCCCAAAAAAGTCTGGCGCGCATCCCTGATCCGCAGCCTTGGCCCGTAGCAATTGGTGAGGCGCAGAGACACCACCGGGCGATGCAGCACGCGGTTTTCCAAAAGCCAATATTGCTCGCCCGCCCATTTTGAGACGCCATTGGCATCGGGCGGGTTCACCGGGTGTAATTCATCCACCGGCAGGCTGCGCGGGCGGCCATAGAATTGCCGGGTGGAGGCATGCACCACAATCGCTTTCGGCGCCGCTTCACGCATCACCCCAATCAGGCGCACCTGTGCCACCGCATTGATGGCAATATCTGCAACGGGGTCCTTCTGCCCGCCCATATGGCTTGTCTGCGCCGCCATATTGAACAGCACATCAATGCCTTCACACAACGAATGCAATTCCGTGTCGCGAATATCGCCGCGCACCAGCAAAACACCCGCCCCTTCAAGATTGCGCGCGGAAGCGCCCCCATCCGGCATCATGGCATCAAGCGCCGTCACACGCGCCCCCATGCCGGCCAAGGCGTGACACAGGTTGGACCCCAGGAAGCCCGCCCCCCCGGTCACCAGAACCCGTTTTCCCTGCCAATAGGCCGGCGTCACCATGCGCGCATATCCTGAAACCACTTGCTTGATGTCATACCCCAATTACGGCGGAATGGCGCCTGTCGCGTGGCGGATTTGCATCCGCTCATCCGCCACGCGCCAGATTCCCTGTTTTGTCGCATTTTCCGAGCCGCCAACTGTGCCACTTGGCTTGAAAATGCTTAATGGCTGGCGGATCGGGGGCGTTTTTCCTCGCCTTCCGTCATTTGCACGCGGCGGCTCCGCATAATCTCAGCAAAGCCAAACAGCAGCAGGATCTGCCCTGCCAGCACCTGCACCCCGGTCAGCAGCCGGATGCCATCATCATGCGGTGTCAGATCGCCAAAGCCGACGGTTGCTTGCGTGACCAGGCTGAAATAGAGCGCATCAGGAAAACTGAGCCGGATCGGCCCTCCCGGCCCATGAAATAGCGGCAGGCGCGAAACCCCATCGGCGATGCGGTAAAAACAGGCAAAGGCAATCACCAGCAGGCTATAGAGCGTCAGGAAGGCAATCACCGGCACGGTGATGCGATGGAGCCTTTGCGCCAATTCCTCGGTAACCAGAGTCAAATCGCTCAGCAGCAGCACGACCGGACGGACCGAGGCCGCGACAATCACGGCAATGGCCGCCATGGCGGCGACCAAAGCCAGCCCCTGATCAATAGGGGATAGGCGATTGAGCGGCAGGGACAGGCTGAAGCCCCCCACCACCCAAACCGGGATCAGCCAGCGGGCCATGCGGGGCAAATGGCCATGATCAAAAGGGGCATCGGCCAGGGCGGCCCGGCGCAGGCTATCCCGCCGCCACCAGACTGAGCCCAAAAAGGCCAGCACCGGCAGCAAAAAGGCGATGGTATAGGGCAGGGCGGTAGCCTCAGGGAAAGCCGCGCGGCCAATGACCACGAAAAGGCAGGCATAAACCGCAAGCCCGGCGCTGGCGCCGAAGCCGAAATGCATGCCTTGTGGAAACAGCAGGTGGAAAAAGCCAATGGCGAGCGCAGCCACCGCAATCAGCAGCAGCGGCAATAGCGCGCCCTGATCCGCAAGCCCGCCCGCCACCAAAAGGCCAAAGCCAAGGGTCAGGGCGGCAGCGCGTAACCAAGCCCTAGGTGCGCGCGGGGAAGGGGGCGCGTTCACGGCGCCAGGGCGACCCCGGTGATTTCCACCTTCCAGGCCGGGTCAACCAGCGCGGCTTCAATCGTCATGCGCGCGGGCTTATGCGCGCGGTCCAGCCAGCGATCCCAGGCGCGGTTCATGGCCGGCGCATCGCGGATATCGGCCAGGATGATGGTGGCGGACAGCACGGCGCGCTTATCCGTACCCGCTTCGGCCAGCAGCGCATCTATCTGTTTCAGGATATCGGCGGTCTGGCCTTCCGCATCCAGGGTCACGTCATCGGCGACCTGGCCGGCAAGCCAAATCAGGCCGCCGCCGATCACGGCGCCGGAAAGGCGTTCTTCCGGGGCAAGGCGGGTGATGGGCATGGGCGCTTTCCTTTCCATTCAAGCTGATCGGCGCGGCGGCCGCTGAGGCGTTTTTGGTTCTCAGGATACTCTAGAAGGGATTTGGCATGCCGGAAATGATGGCGCATGCCTTGCTGGGCCTTGCGCGACAGGAACAAAACAAATACAAATAATCCAAGCAACTTAAAATACATCTTATGGTTGTAATTTTATGATCAAGACTCCTTTTTTCTGCGAATTTCTAACCGTGAATCTATAGAATCAGTTACTTGACGCTTTTAAAGTTAGAAATAAAAAAACCTTTCTTAAGCTCCAATTTGACTCGAAGTTTTGGCGTTTTCGTCGCCAAATTTCCCTTGCTTTGCGGAGCACGATTCATATTATTTTAACCCTAGGTTGTATTGATGAGAGGTAGTTCGTGTTATGAGTGAAGCCCTGCGTAGCGACCGCAAAACCATCCGCCTGGACAATATCGTCCGTGCACGGCTCAAGACCTGGCCACAGCGCCCCCCGGGCGCGACTTCCAGTGCGGGGGCATCCTGGCTGCGCGCCCGCCCGAGTGAGGGGGAGCCAATTGCCCAGCCCTATCTGAAGGTGCCTGGGTCTGACCGGATGCGCACCATCCCGGATGGGCTTTGGCTGCATTTTGGCGGCACGCCGGAAGACCCCTATGCGGATATCCTCTGCATCGAAGCCTGCTCCACCTTTCAGAATTTGTTGGATAAGCGCTCCCGCTTCGCGCCTTCCACCACCTCCTTGCTCGCCTTTTGCCCCTTGCCCTGGCTGCTCGCACCCATTCAGCCGGGGGATGAAACACCGCGCTGGCGCCTGATCCCGGCTTGTGTCGCGGAACCCCTGGCGGGCTTGACTCTGCCGGTGCGCGATATCCGCGTGCTCTATGGCCTGCAGCGGGAACATTACACCGGCTTTGCGCGCAACCAGGTGCCCCAGCCGCATGAGTATTTCTGCCCGATGGAGGCTTTGACCGCGCATGAGGGGCACGAAAACCCCTCCATGCGGTCCCTGATTGCGCGCGCTTCCATGTCCTCGGCCTTCATGGACCCGCCTTAAGGCGCTGATATCGCACCGGCGGCGACAAGCTGACCGAGGGCGAACGCCACCACCTCATGCGGGGAGGCCTGCACCGAAACCGTCACGGCATCGGCCTCCGCACCAGGGTCTTCCAGGGTGGCGAATTGGCTCGCCATCAGGGAAGGCGGCATGAAATGGCCCTGCCGCGCGGCCTGGCGGCTGGCAATCAGCCCCGCGTCCCCCGCCAAATGCAGAAAAACCAGATCCTTATGCCCGGCGCGCAGCCTGTCCCGATAAGCGCGCCGGAGCGCCGAACAGGCCACCACCACGGGCTGTCCTGCTGCCCGTGCCGCTTCGATATGTGCGGCAATTGCATCCAGCCAGGGCCAGCGATCCTCATCCGTCAGTGGCTGGCCCGAGGCCATTTTCGCGACATTCGCCGCCGGGTGAAAGCCATCCGCATCGGCAAAGGGCCAGCCGAGCGCCTCGGCCAGCAGGGCGCCAATGGTGGATTTGCCCGACCCCGATACCCCCATGACGATGATCGCGGCGGCGCGCATGTCTATTTGGGCTCGAGGTGTCCGCCAAAGCCATGCCGCATGGCTGAAAGCGCGCGGTCCCCGAAATTGACCTGATCGCGCGACCGGAAGCGGGCGTAAAGCGCGGCCGTCAGCACAGGTGCGGCGACCGCCGTTTCCACCGCCTGCTGCACCGTCCAGCGCCCTTCACCGGAATCCCCCACCTTGCCGGAGTATTTCGCAAGATCAGGGTCTTCGGCCAAGGCATTCGCGGTCAGGTCCAATAGCCAGGAGGTAATGACCGACCCGCGCCGCCAGGCTTCCGTCACATCGGCGATATCCACGCTAAGGCGCTGATCTTCCGGCAATTCAGGGCTATCGGCGTGGCGCAGCAGGTCCAAGCCTTCAGCCAGTGCCTGCATCATGCCGTATTCAATGCCGTTATGGACCATCTTGACCAGATGTCCCGCGCCGTGATCACCGCAATGAATCCAACCTTCTTCGATATTTGTGGGCCGTCCTTCACGCCGTGGCGTGGCTGGAATATCGCCCCTTCCAGGCGCCAGCGCGGTGAAAATCGGCGCCAAGCGCGCGACCGGCGCTGCCTTGCCACCAATCATCAGGCAATAGCCGCGCTTCAGCCCCCAAACCCCGCCCGAGGTGCCGATATCAAGGTAATCAATCCCCCGGGCGCCCAGCACCTTGGCGCGGCGGATATCATCCTTCCAATGGGTATTGCCGCCATCTATCGCGGTATCGCCGGGGGCGAGCAGCCCGCCCAGTTGTTCCAGCGCGTCTTCCGTTGGCGCGCCATGCGGCAGCATGACCCAAACCGCGCGCGGCGGGGTCAGGGCCGCGACCAGCCCGGCGAGGTCCGCGACACCCACCGCGCCCTCGGCCGCCAAGGCGGCCACGGCGGCGGCATCCTTGTCCCAAACCACGGCGCGATGCCCCGCCTGCATCAGGCGGCGCGCGATATTGCCGCCCATGCGGCCCAGACCGACAATGCCGATTTCCATGATTTGCGCCCCCTGTCAGACCAAAGCCGCGCGCACGCGACCGATAAAACCATCCATCGCCTTGGGATCGGTCCAGCGCAGCACCGCGACAATGCCGCTGCCCGGGTCCACCCAGGTCAGATTACCCCCGGCACCGGAAGCGAAGAAGGCATCCCGCGCGGCAGACGGAAAACGCTCCCCGGAGGTGTTCAGCCACCATAGAAAGCCATAGGAAGGATTGAGCGCGCAGGCTTCGGTGGACCATTCAAACCATTGTGCCGGCAGGATTTCACTGCCCGCCCAACGCCCCCGATTGAGCGCGAGTAGCCCGATCCGCGCCTGATCCTCCGCGTGTATCGCAACGCCCCCGCCCCAATGCGTGCCGCCAGGGACGGATTGCACGCGCTTCCCATCCTCCAGCGTGACCCAGGAGGTGCGATAGCCATCCCAGCGCCAATCCCGGCTGCCGCCGATCGGGTTCAGGATGCGTTCGGCGAAAACCTCCGGCAAGGGCCTGCCAAAGCGGCGGAGCAGCGCCAGCGAAAGCCGGTTCACCCGGACATCATTATATTCCCAATGCGTGCCGGGCGCCTGCAATTGCCGCATTCCCTTCTTGCCCTGGCCTTCGGCGCCAAGGTCGCGGCCACGGTCAATGGTGTCGGCTTTGCCAAACAGCGTGCCTTCCCATTCCGACATGTTTTGCAGCAAATGCCGCCAGGTGATCGGGGTGTTTTGGGGCGAATCAAAGCCGCCATCCTTGACGGTCTGCCCGACGCGCTGGTCGAGGTCCGGGATCAGCCCATCGGCCCAGGCAATGCCGGCCAGCATTGATAGGTAGGATTTGGCGACGCTGAAGGTCTGGCTGACCTCGCGCGTATCGCCCCAACTGGTCACCAGCGCGCCATGGCGCGTGATGAGCCCGCCAGGCGCACCGCGTGGGCTGAGCGGGCCCAGCACCTCATTATCGGGCGGCGCTTCGAAAAAGCCGCGGCCGATATGGCCGGCCAGATCATAGGGCCAGGGGGTTTCATGCGCCGCGGCGAAAGCGACAGCGCTTTGCAATTTCGCGGCATCGAAACCGGCTTCAGCGGCGGTGGTCGCGGGCCATGCGGCCGGGGCGGGGGCAGGGAAGATCATGCTGGTCATGTGCCGGACCATGCGGCTTTCCGCGCCACTCTCCAAGAGGGGGCGTGCTGGACCGGGGCGCGGCAAAGCGGCATGGTGGGTTGCCCTTGCAGGAGGTAGCCCCATGGATAGCGCGACTGAAGCCAATGCCGGCACTTTGGATGTGATTTCGGATGCGATCTGCCCCTGGTGCTGGATCGGCAAGCGCAATCTGGACGCCGCTTTGGAAATGCTGGCGGAGGAGGGGCTGACGTTCAAGGTCCGTTTCCGGCCCTTCCAATTGAACCCCGAAATGCCGGCGGAAGGCGTGGATCGGCGGGAATATCGCAGCGCCAAATTCGGCTCGCTCGAAAAATCCCAGGAATTGGACCGGCGCGTGGCCGATGCCGGGCGCGTCGCCGGGCTCGATTTTCGCCATGATCTGATGGCGCGCACGCCCAATACCTTGGAAGCGCATCGCCTGATCCGGCTCGCTGGCGCGGATGGCCGGCAGCGCGCGGTGGCCGAGGCGATTTTCCAGGCCTATTTCCAGGAGGGCAGGGATATTGGCGATGCCGCAACTCTGGCTGGGCTGGGTGCGGCGGCGGGCATGTCAGCGGAAAGCCTGGCCGCCTTCAGTGCCGGCGATGCCGGGCGGCATGAGGTGCTGGCCGAGGATGAGGGCTATCGCCGTGCGGGGATTTCCGGCGTGCCATCCTTTGTGCTGGACCGGCATTTGCTGTTCTCCGGCGCCATGCCGCCGGAGAATATCGCCGATGGGCTGCGCCGGGCGGTGGCGATTTTGCGCGAAAGGGCGCGCGAAGCCGCCGCGGAATAGGGGGCTTCAGCCCCCGCTCAGCCAAAGCGCCATTTCGGCCGCGCCCCAGGCGAGCGCCAGCAATAGCGTGAAATCACGCATGGCGCTGCGCGCCGCCTTGAACCCTGCACGGTGCGGCCGAAAGCGCACGCGCACCGGGCGTTGCGGGATGATGAGGGAGGGGTCTTGGTAAAGGGTGCTGCTCATGGGAAAGATAAGAACAAAACAAGAACATTTTGGCAAGCAAAAAATGACGCGGAGCGCGAAATTTTTTTAACCTATTGTTTTAAATTGAATTTTATGGGTCGCCCGAGACCGCGCCAGGACGCAGGCGTTTCGCAGCATGGATAGAAGTCTTGCAGCATAAAGTAAGCAGTGATAACACTCGCTTACCCTTCAGGTAGACATGTCGCACCGAGCGATGACCTCAAAGCCGCAACCCGCCCCCGCGCGAAGCTTCCATCATGGCAATCTCCGCCAGGCGTTGATTGATGCGGCGCTATGCGCCCCGGACATTGAGCGCCTGTCCCTGCGGCAACTTGCATCCGGTCTTGGCGTCACCGCTGCCGCTGCCTATCGCCACTTCGCCAACCGAGAGGATTTGTTGTTCGAGGTCGCCAGGATCGGATTTGCTCTCCTGGAACAACGGTTTGCCGGTGCCTTTAACCCCTCTGTCCCGCCTTCCGATGCCGCGGCAGCGCGTCAAAGGCTGATCCGACTGGGCCAGGCCTATCTTCAATTTGCGGATGATATGCCGGCCTTGTGGCGGCTGATGTTTGGCTCTCAGGCGGAGGCCTATCGCGATTCGGAGAATCTCCGCGGCGTCCCCAAGAGCTACGAATTTTTGTTGGTGGCGCTCATGGGGCTGCGCCAAAAGGGCGTGATCACCGCTGAGCCCAATGAACAGAATGCGCTCTTCGCCTGGAGTGCCATTCACGGGTCGGCAGCCCTAAGGAGCGGGCGGGTCCCGGACGCGCTGATGCCGGTCCCCGATCTCGCGCTCGTTATCGGTGACCGCATTATTCTTGCGTTGAGATAATCGCTTCCCGTAAACCTCAATTATCCTGTGTCATTCAAGCTGTGGCTGCCGCCAGTCTGCGCCGAATTCCTTGATGATCGCGCGCAGCGCACCACCCAAGCCGGAGAAGGCACACCGGCTCCCGCGCTTCACAAGGCACACGCAGATCGATGCATGCCCCCCTGAGGTGTCCGGCCCGCAGCCCCGCCGCTTCTACCGTGGCGGCACCAATTCCCGCACCAGCCGGGCCGTGATTTCCGGTTGTTCAAGCGGTGTCAGATGCGCTGAATCCTCTACGGTGAAAAAACGCGCCCTGGGGATGCGGCGCGTAATTTTCTGGGTCTCCGCCGGAGGGTAACGCGTATCCTCAGCGCCCGACACCACCAGGACCGGCACTTCGAGCTTTGGCAGCAGCGGGAGCATCGACTCACGTTCGATAAGCGCCGCACGCGCGGCCGCCTGCAGGGCGCGCGGCGCACGCCCGGGAAAGGCCGCCACAAACTCTTCGATCACTTCAGGATTCTGCGCGCGGGTCCGCCGGCTGAAGAAACCTGCGGCCACGCGGCGTCCGAAGAACGCCGTATTGCCAAGCAAACCCGTCAGCCAAACGATGGTGCGCGTATCGAAATCGCTGGTACCTGGCCCGAAGGGTGTATTGAAGGCCGCCACGGCCGAAATACGACGCGGCGCCTGCAAGGCCGCCTGCAAGCCCGCCCCAGGAACAGCCCAATACCGCGGCACGTTCAAGGCCGAAGGCATCGAGCACCGCGAGCACCGCCGCGCCGCTCATTGCAATGCTAAGCGGCAATGCCGGTAGGCCGCTCTCGCCATGGCCCGGGGCGCTGATCAGAAGCAGCCGATAATCCGGCGCCAGGTGCTTCACCAGGGGGTCGAACATCGAAGCCTCGGCATAGAGGCCGTGCCAAAGCAGCAGGGGAACGGTGCCCTGGCCTGCATCCCGAACCGCCAACTCGCCGGCGGGGGTGGTCACGCGGCGGCCAGTACCGGCCTGGGCGCCGGCGGTTAGACTGGCCGCCATGGTGAGGGCGTTGCCGACAAGGGCTGGCGTTAGTGGCAGCGGGACGGCGCGGTTCATGGGGTGAACTCCCTTTCACATGGTGGTGTGAAGCAATAAACCTAAAAGTGAATAGCAATCACTTTAGGGTTGTGAGGGATAAAGTCAACAGATTTAACATTCATGGCTGATCCTTTCCGCAAGGCTGACCATGGCCCGAAGCGCGCCTCTCAAGGCATGGGTGTGGGCTATTTTCATCTTGCAGTTGGTTCGATGTTATACTATTTAGTTTTATGTCGAACAATACCGTTCGCGCCATTCCGAAAGGCCTCTTGCCCCATGACAATCCAAAGACGCCAAATCCTCACCGCCGCCGGCGCCATGCTTGTCCTGTCGGACGGGATGCTGCGCATGGCGAAAGCCCAGCCCGCACCGGAAGCCGATCCGGCAACGCGCCATGCCGATCCGCGTATCCGTGCCGCCGGCCACGCCATCCGCGCCCCAAACCCGCATAATCGGCAGCCCTGGCTGGTGCAGTTGGCGGGCGCTGATCGCGTGTTGCTCCGTTGCGACCTTGATCGCCGCCTGCCCGAAACCGACCCATTCGATCGACAGATCGTGATCGGCCTTGGCGGTTTCCTTGAGCTTTATCGGATGGCACTGGCGCAGGAAGGCATCGGCGCCGATATCACCCTTTTCCCTGAAGGGCTGCCGGGACGGCGGCTCGATCAGCGGCCGATTGCGGCAATCACGCTCCGCCCCGGCACAGGCATGCGCGATCCGCTCTTTGCCGCGGTGCCGACGCGCCGGTCGGCCAAGCAGCCCTATGACATGGCGCGGGTGCCGGATCCGGCACCGCTCGCCGGCGCGCTCGCTGATCCAAAGCGCCTTGGCTTCACGACCGACCCGGCACGGGTCGCGGCATTGCGTGACATCGCGCAGGAAGGCTTCCGGGTTGAGGCCAGCACGCCGCATACGTTGCAGGAAAGCGTGGACCTGTTTCGCCTCGGCCGGGCCGAGATGGCGGCGAACCCGGATGGGATCGGCATTGGCGGACCACAGGTCGAAGAAATGGTCGCCCGCGGGCAGCTGACCCGCGCCGCCTTCACAGACCGCAACGGCCAGGCCTTCGGGCTGATGATGCAAGCGCAGCTTTCCGTCATTGCGGCTTCGCCCTGCTTTGTCTGGACCACGACACCGGGCAATGGACGCGTGGCGCAGCTTGAGGCCGGGCGCGACTGGCTGCGGCTTGATCTGGCGGCGAATGCCGCTGGCCTTGGCATCCAGCCATTGAGTCAGACGCTGCAGGAATTCCCGGAAATGGAGCCGCTGCATGAGGCGATGCGCCGCGCGACGGGTGTGGCATCGGGAGAAAGGCTGCAAATGTTCGGGCGGCTTGGCCATCCGGCATCGCCGGGTATCCGCACCGCTCTACGCTGGCCAGCGGAATCGCGTATACTGCGCGCGTGACCCCCACCGACCCGCCCACCTTCCAATTGCTCAATGAGATCGCGATCATTGAGCAATTGGCCCGCAATACCCTGGAACGCGCGCTGCCGGATCGGCTTCGGCAGCCGCATTTCGCCGTGCTCAATCACCTGGTGCGGCGCGGGGATGGCGCGTCGCCGGGCGCCCTGGCGCGCGCTTTTCAGACGGCCAAGGCAGCGATGACCAATACCCTGCACCGGCTGGAAGCGCGCGGCCTGATCCGGGTGGAAGCGGACCCAAAGGATGGGCGGGGCAAACGCGTCTTTCTGACCGATGCCGGGCGCGAGATGCGTGAACGCGCGATTGCCGCTGTTGGGCCGCAGATGGCCGCCATCGGGGGGGTGCTGTCGGAGGCTGAGATCGCCGAAATTCTGCCGCACCTCAGGCGGCTGCGCGCGCATCTCGACGCCGCGCGGGATTGATCGGGCGCGGCGCTAGAGCGTGTTGCGTTCACATGGGTTCACACAACCCGCTCTAGCTCGTTGTTTTTCGAGCATCTTCACACGTTCAGATGATTCCATCTGAACGTGATCTGCTCTAGAGCATGTTGCGTTCACATGGGTTCACGCAACTCGCTTTAGAGCTTTGTTTTTCGAGCATCTTAACGCGTTCAGATGATTCCATCTGAACGCGATCTGCTTGTCTTATGACTCTGGCTCAAATACGGTTTCAAGCCAGGAAGCTGCCAAGCTTTGGGGCTTCAGCCCCCGCTCAGCCAAAGTGCCACTTCCGCCGCGCCCCAGGCAAGTGCCAGCAATAGCGTGAAATCGCGCATGGCGCCGCGCGCCGCCTTGAACCCTGCGCGGCGCGGCCGAAAGCGCACGCGCACCGGGCGTTGCGGGATGATGAGGGAGGGGTCTTGGTAAAGGGTGCTGCTCATGCGCGGGATAAGAACAAAACAAGAACGATTTGGCAAGCGAAAAATGCGACTGAGAGGCAAAATTTTTTAACCTATTGTTTTCAGACGGTTTCTGGCGGTTTGGCTGAACCATCCCCAAGCGGGCGCTGCATCAGCACGCTATCCACCCAGCGCCCATGCTTCCAGCCTGCTGCCTTAAGGATCCCGGCCGGGCTGAAGCCTGCGCGGCGATGGAGCGCTATGGACGCCGCATTGCCGCTATCGCCAATCACCGCAATCATTTGCCGAAACCCGGCCGCCGTGCAGCGCGTGATCACTTCCTCCATCAGGGCCAAGCCAACCCCGCGCCGTCCCGCGCCCGGCGCGACATAGACCGAGTTTTCGACCGAAAAGCGATAGGCCGGGCGAGTGCGATAGGCGCTGGCATAGGCATAGCCGAGCACACCCTCCGGCGCCTCGGCCACCAGAAAGGGAAAGCCCGCCGCCAGCACGGCGTCCCGACGGCGGGCCATTTCGCTGTCTTCGGGCGGTTCAATCTCAAAGCTCGCCAAGCCATGCGTCACCCAATGGGCATAAATGGCAGTAATGGTCGGGACATCGCCCGCCCGGCTGTCGCGGATCAGGAAAGGCTTCATGCTTTGGGCCTAAAGGTGAAACGAGGGTACGGCGCAGTCAGCCGCGCATCCCGCATGCCTGATCCATGGCGCCGAATCGGGCTATGATACCCCGGCATTGGAACCAGCCGTACGCAGCCCCAGATAAGCCGCGCCTGAGGAAGGAGAGCTTCGTGTCGCAGCCCCCCGATTCGCCCTTGCGGCGCCGTCTGCTCGTGTTGCGCCTGGCCGGAACTGGGCTGGCCCTGCCGGCGGGCAGCGCCTTGGCGCAGGGGCGGAAGGCGCCGGCGCCCGCAGAACCTGATTTGCCGGGCAAGAACCAAGCGCCCGCGCCGCCGCGACGCAGTGGCGAAACCGATGCCGATCCGGGGGATGAACCGGGCAATGGGCGCGGCGCGGCGCGCGGTGGGCGCTCGCTTGAAGCAACTGATGCGGACCCGAGCGATGAGCCAGGGCGCGGAAGGGGTGGCAGTGGTGTGACTGACGCCGACCCTGGCGATATGCCGGGCAGTGGGCGTGGCGGTGGGCGCCAGCTTGGCCCGAGCGATGCCGATCCGGGTGACCCGGCAGGGCGGGGACGCGGCGCCGCACCACCGCAACTCAGAACCGGCAGGATCGCAAAAAAAGCCTGAGCCTGACTTGGCTTCAGATCTTCAGTTCCTGGAGTGATTCTTCCACTTCCTGGAAGCTTGGCATCAGATCCGTCGGCACCATCTTGCGTCCGGTTTCCACCGCCACTTGCGGCGCATTGCCATGCAAATGCGCAACCAGCACGGCGCGGATCACTTCATAATACTTCGCCTCTTCCTCGATCACGGCCTTGAGGCGCGCGGCGAAGGGGCCAACCAGACCATAGGCCAACAAGACGCCAAGGAAGGTACCCACAAGCGCGCTGCCGATCATTTTGCCGAGCACCGCCGGCGGTTGGTCAATGGATGCCATGGTCTTGATCACGCCCATCACGGCGGCGACGATCCCAAGCGCGGGCAGCGCATCGGCCACCTGTTGCAGCGCATGGGCACTGTGCAATTCCTCTTCCTTCATCTTTTTCAATTCGCGCGCCATCACATCTTCGATCTGATGCGGGTCATCGGCATTCATGCCGACCATGCGAAGGTAATCGCAAATGATCGCGACCGTGTGCCGATCCTTCAGGATAGTCGGGAATTTCTGAAAAGCGGCGCTTTCCTCGGGCTTTTCGATATGGGGTTCAATCGCCATCGGCCCCTTGGTCTGCGCCAAGCGCACCAACCAGAACAGCAGGCTCAGCAATTCCATATAGTCCTTGCGCTTGTACTTGCCGCCCTTCAGGATTTTGCCGATACCGCCGAAGATATGTTTGACCTCCGAAAGACTATTGGCCATCAGCAATGCGCCAAAGGCAGCGCCACCGATGATGGCGAATTCGAAGGGCAGCGCCAGCAGGATAATTTCCATCTTGCCGCCAGCGAGCATGTAGCCGCCGAAGACGCAGACAAGGACAAAAATGAAACCAGCGATCGAAATCATGGGCGTGGCGTCTCCGGCGCCTGGCGGATCAGCGTGATGGAAACACGGCGATTGGCAGCGGCGGTTGGTTGTTCCGGGATCAACAGGTCACGCTCCGCATGGCCTGTCAGGTTTCTGATGCGATTATCGGCAACCCCTGAATCAATCAGCAGGCGCCGCGTGACATTGGCGCGTTCGGTGGACAGGTCCCAATTGCTCCGTTCGCCACCGCCGCGGAAGGGTGTGGCATCCGTATGGCCTGCAATGCTGATCGGGTTCGGCAGACGCTGAATCACCTGCGCCACCCGCAGCAGCAAGGCGCGCGCGCGATCATTGGGCGCGGCACCACCCAGCGCGAACATTGGCTGGCGTTCCGCATCCACCAATTGAATGCGCATGCCTTCTGGCGTTTGTTCAATCAGCAATTGGCGGCCGAGATCGGCAAGGGCAGGATCGGCACGTACCGCTTCACGAAGTTGCTCGGCGGCGGCTTCAAAAGCCTCACGCTCGCGCTTGGCCAATTCCTGGCGCAACTCCAATTCGCCCACATTCTCCGGCCGCTGTTCGGGGGAAGGCTCGGCCGCCGGCCCACCGCGCGGTTGTTCCGGCCCCGCCAAAGCCCCAGGCGGCGTGCGGATCACGAGCCGGGCATTTTCCGCATCTTCCTGGCCCCTTGGGCCTTCGCGCCGGGGCACAGGCTCGGCCGGTGTGCGGCTATCATCTTCCTCAATATCCATCACCACCGGGCGCTTGCCAGGCTGCACTTCGATCGTGCCTGTGGTGGACATTAGGGACGC
Source organism: Roseomonas sp. (assembly GCA_020249925.1). Taxonomy (GTDB): domain Bacteria; phylum Pseudomonadota; class Alphaproteobacteria; order Acetobacterales; family Acetobacteraceae; genus Neoroseomonas. The sequence continues at coordinate 96,648 of JADCER010000001.1, forward strand.
ATCGTCATTCGGTGTCTGGCCGCCAAAGGGCCTGCCGGAGCCTGATACGGAACTGGAGAGAATATTGGTCGGGTTGAAGTAATCGGCGATGCCGCGGCGCTGTTCTTCCGTGGTGGCGTTGATCAGCCACATCAGCAGGAAGAAGGCCATCATCGCCGTCACGAAATCGGCATAGGCCACCTTCCAGGCGCCGCCGTGATGCGCGTGCCCGCCCCCGTCTTCCCTTTTGACGATGATGAGATCACCGCCGCTTTGCGAGCCTCTTCCCTTGCGCGCCATGACAGACCGTATAGCCCCAAATGCCTAAAATCAGCTAATGATACTGTCGAACTAGCGGCAAGGCGCCAGGCTGACGGAAGGGACGCGGTGTGGTTTTGAGACTTGTTTCATGAATTCCCCCATTTGCGCCGCCCGAGACTCGGCTCAGGCTGAACCTTATCTCATCAGGCGGCCGGAGCGTCAGACCATCCCCTTGGTCTTTGCATCCCCGCATTCGGGTCAGCAATATCCGGACCAACTTTTGCTGGATGCGCGGATGGACCCCATTGCGCTGCGCCGGAGCGAGGATTCCTTCGTGGATGAGCTCTTTGCCGGCGCGCCCGCCCTTGGCGCGCCGCTGATCGCCGCTTCCTTCCCCAGGGTCTGGTGCGATGTGAACCGGGAGGCCTGGGAATTGGACCCGGCCATGTTCACCGATCCCCTGCCGCCCTGGGTGAATAGCGCAAGCCCCCGTGTCGGGGCGGGGCTTGGAACCCTCGCGCGGATCGTCACCGGGGGCGAGCAGATCTATCGCCGCAAACTGAGCTTTGCCGAGGCCGAGGCGCGCATCCGCGCCTGTTGGGAACCCTATCATGCCGCACTCGCTGGGCTGATCGCAGAAACCAGGGCAAAGTTCGGCTTTTGCCTGCTGATTGATTGCCATTCCATGCCCGCCCACCCGGCGCATCTGGCCAATCCACCACATTTTGTGTTGGGCGATGCGCATGGCACAGCATGTAGCCCGCGCGCCACCCGCCTGATGGAGGAAGCCCTGATCGGCCTTGGCTATAAGGTCAGGCGCAATGACCCCTATGCGGGGGGGTTCGTCACGCGCCATTACGGGCGCCCTCGGGAAGCGACCCATGCGCTGCAAGTTGAAGTGGCGCGGAACCTTTACATGGACGAAACCCGGATTGAACGCCTGCCGGGCTTTGGACCGCTCAGGCGGGACATGACCAACCTGATCGAAAGCCTGACAAGGGTGGATTGGGACTTCCTGGCCCCGGCGGCCTGACCCGGATAAAAAAAGGGCGGTGCCCGAAAGCACCGCCAAGTTTAGGGAGGAAACGTCCAAGAATGTACAGCGGAAACCGCCGTACGCGAGGGATATAGGAGCCGGGGTCTCGGTTTGCAAGGTATTTTTTTGCAGCGCAGCAAAATGGTCTTTTGCAATATCAACCACAGGTTTTCTTGCGTATTTTATGGTCGGCAGGGGTAAATCTGGCACGCGGCTTGCGCTAAGGGCGTTATGCGTTTTGCCCGATCATTCAGACCGCACCTTTCCGTGAAGCTCACCCTTGCAGCGGCTGCGCTGCTTGGCTTGGCGTTGTTACCCCTTTCCGCGGCGGCGCAGCTCACGCCCTCCAGGGGTTTCAGCGAAGGGCATTTATGCCGCGCCGCCATTGCCGAAGCCGAGCGCGGCGCCAATCTGCCGCGCGGGTTGTTGCAGGCCATTGGCCGGGTTGAATCCGGCCGGCGCGACCCCGAAACCGGCCATTTCGCCCCCTGGCCCTGGACCATCAATGCCGAGGGGGAGGGCAAATATTTCCCAACGCGGGAGGCAGCCATTGCCCATGTCCGGCAATTGCAGGCCCGTGGGGTGCGCATCATTGATGTTGGCTGCATGCAGGTGAATTTGCATCACCACCCCAATGCCTTTGCCTCCTTGGAGCAGGCCTTCGACCCGCTGACCAATGCCCGCTACGCGGCGCGCTTCCTGACCGAGCTGAATGCCGGGCGGGCGGATTGGCGCCAGGCGGCGGGGCATTACCATTCGCAGACGCCCGAAAGGGCCGGGCCTTACCGGGAAAAAGTGCTGGCCGCCTGGGAACAGGAAGCGCGCAATGCCGGGGACAGTTCGGCCGAGGCGATGGCGCTGGCGCGGCTGCGCGCCGGCTGGGGCAGTGTGGCGCTGGCGAGTGCCGGCGGGATTTCGCTCAGCAACCGGGCGGAACGCGCGCAGATCATCCCCATCGCGGGCGGTGGTGGGTTCGCTGGCGGTGGCTCACCGGGGCGGGGGCTTGATGCCTATCGCTCGGCGCCGATCCATGCCGTCAGCCGGCCGATTGTATTGGCGCAGAACGGGCCGGGGCGAACGCTGCGATAGGCGTTACGCGTCCCGCAGGGTCGCGATCAGCGGGGTGTGATCGGAAGGCTGCGCCTCCGCGCGTGGTGCCACATCAACTTCACAGACTTCGAGACGTTCGGCCAATTCGGGGCTGAGGAGCGCGTGGTCAATGCGCAAGCCGCGATTGGCTTCAAAGGCCGGGCCGTAATCCCAATAGGTATAGAGCGTCTCGGCGGGGTGCAGCGCACGGAGCGCATCTGTCATGCCAAGGTGCAATAGCGCACGAAAGCGCGCCCGGCTTTCGGGATGGACCAGCGCATCGGTTGCCGGCAGGGCGCCGGGCGCCAAGTCGGCCTCGGTCGGGCAGACATTGTAATCGCCCAGCACCGCGAAGGGCTGAAAGGCATCCAGCCGCGCCTGCACCAGCGCGCGCAGCCGATCCATCCAGGCGAGCTTATAGGCAAAGCCGGCATCGCCGCCGGAATTGCCATTGGGCAGGTAAATCCCCGCCGCGCGCAGCCCCGCCGCCGCAACTTCAATATAGCGGGCCTGGGTATCCTCAGCATCGCCGGGCAGGGCTTCGGCCAGAACCTCAAACGGAATGCGCGAGAGTACGGCGACACCATTCCGCCCGCCGGCCTGGCCCACCGCATGGGCCTTGTAGCCAAGCCCCGCGAATTCCATGGCAGGGACCTGTTCCGCCGTGCAGCGGGTTTCCTGCAAAAACACCAGATCAGGCTTTTGCCGTTCCAGGAAACGCGCGACATGGGCCGCGCGCGCGCGGATGGAATTGACGTTGAAGGTGCAAAGGCTGAGCAGGGGGATCAGCCGATCGCGAAGGAAGAACCGCAGCCGCAGCCGGAACTGGCTTGCGGGTTATTGATGGCGAAATGCGCGCCAATCAGCGCTTCGGCCCAGTCAAGCTCGGCACCCGCCAGCAGATCGAGCGAGACGGGGTCAATGAAAACCCGGCCCTTGCCTTCGCCGATCACGAGATCATCGGGGGCGGGGGCGTCTTCCAGGCCGAACTTATACTGAAAGCCCGAACAGCCACCCGCTTCCACGGCGAGCCGGAGCCCCGCATCCGGCCGGCCTTCACGCGCGGCGATATCGGCCACCTGCGCGGCGGCGCGGGCGGTGACGCGAAACGGGGCGGGATTGGTGCTGCCATCCGGCATGGTGTGGACTCCTTGAGCCGTAACATAGGCATTTTGCGCGCCGCTTCCAATCACCAAAGATTGCGGGGGCCGTGCGGCGGGTGTTACAGCGCTGCGTCACGCGTTTTTCACGGAAAACCACGATTTCCATGCAAGCCCAGGCCAAAGCCGCGATCAGCCAGCCCAAAGGGCAGGGGGGCGCATGAACCTTGCCCCCTATGCGGTGCTGCCGGAGACCTCTCGCGGGCGGCTTTATCCGGAACCGGGTGGCGATGCGCGGTCGCCCTTTCAACGGGACCGGGACCGCATCATCCACGCGACGGCCTTCAGGCGCCTGCAATACAAGACGCAGGTCTTCATTTATCATGAGGGCGATCATTTCCGCACCCGGCTGACCCATTCGATTGAAGTGGCGCAAATCGCGCGGTCCATCGCGCGGCTGCTGAGGCTGGATGAGGATTTGGCCGAGGCTTTGGCGCTGGCGCATGATCTGGGCCATCCGCCCTTCGGCCATGCCGGGGAAGATGCGCTGAATGCGGCGATGAAGCCCTATGGCGGGTTTGACCATAACGCGCAGTCCTTGCGCGTCGTGACGCAGTTGGAAGCGCGCTATGCCGGGTTTGATGGGCTCAATTTGACTTGGGAAACGCTGGAAGGTCTCGCCAAGCATAACGGCCCCTTGCGGAGGCCATCCCCCTATATCGCCGAATATGATGCGCGCCATAAGCTGGATTTGACCAGCTATGCGTCCGCCGAGGCGCAGATTGCCGCCATTGCGGATGATATCGCCTATAACAACCACGATCTGGATGATGGGCTGCGCGCGGGCTTGTTCACCCTGGAAGAAGTGGGCGCCTTGCCCGTGATTGGCGAAGCGCTGGTGGCGGCGCGGGAAGCGGCGCCCGATGCGCCGGTAGAGCGGCTGGCACCCGAGATGATTAGGCGCGTGATCAGCCGCATGGTGGGCGATGTGGCCGCCGAGGCAATGCGTCGGCTTTCTGTGCTGAGGCCTGAAAGCGTTGCCGATATTCGCGCGGCGGATCGGCCCATGGTGGTGTTTTCTGAAGACATGGCGCGCGCCAACCTCGCCATTCGTGAATTCCTGTTCCAGCGCATGTATCGCCATTGGCGCGTCAATCGTACCATGGCGAAATCCAAGCGCGTGGTGCAGGTGTTGTTCAGCCTGCTGCATGGCGGGCCGGCCATGCTGCCGCCGCTTTGGCGCGCCCGCGCCGGGGAGGCCGGTTCCGCCCAGGCCGCGCTGGTGGTTTGCGATTATATCGCCGGCATGACAGACCGCTTCGCGCTGGAAGAACACCGGCGCATGACCGACCCCGATATTTCAGGCTGAGATTTGCATGACCGAGAGCAAAAAGACCGCCAACGTTTTTGTTGAGCACCGTCAGTTGATCATTCAAACCATCCGGGACGTTTTCCCCGGTGTTGATGAAGCTGCCCTTGCACGCGTAAATGTTGAGCCTCCCCGCGACCCTTCCCACGGAGATTTGGCCTCAAACGCTGCTTTTGCGGTTGCCAAATCAGTGGGAAAAGCCAGTAAAGAATTTGCGGCGCTCATTGCGGATCATGTGAAGATAAAAGCTCAAGTCAGCGTTAGTGGCACGGATGTTGCCGGCGCTGGCTTTCTAAACATCTCCTTGCGAGAAGACTATTTGCAAAAGCAGATAGTTGAGATTTTGAAAGCCGGAGAAGCCTATGGCGATAGCGCGATTGGCGCTGGGCGGCGCGTGAATGTCGAATATGTCTCGGCCAATCCAACGGGTCCGATGCATGTCGGGCATTGCCGTGGCGCCGTGGTGGGGGATGCGCTGGCCAATCTTCTTGCCAAGGCGGGCTTTGCCGTCACCAAGGAATACTATGTGAATGATGCGGGGGCGCAGGTCGCCGCACTCGGCTGGGCTTCCTATTGGCGCTATTTGCGCGTGATCGAGCCTAATCTTGAAGAATGGACGGCGGAGCAGGTGGAACGCCGCTTTGGCGTGACGCTGCAATATCGCGGCGATTATCTGGTCGCGGTTGGTGAGGCCTTGGCAGAGCATCACGGCGCATCCATGGCACCACAACGCGTTGAAGGCGCGCCAAGCGCCGCACAAGCCGCTGCTGGCGTGGCCAGCGCTTTGGAGCTTGGCTGGTTCGTGGATCGCGCCTGGCTGGATGCGGCGCGCGAGCGCGCGGTGGCGATGATGATGATCGCGATCCGCGAGGATTTGGCGCTGCTCGGCGTCAATCAGGAAGTGTTCTTGTCCGAACGCGCGCTGGTGGAAGCGAATGCGACCGATGCCGCGATTACAGCACTTGAGGGCAAGGGTTTGCTTTATGAAGGCGTGCTGGAACCGCCCAAGGGCAAGACGCCGGATGATTGGGAACCGCGCCCGCAATTGCTGTTCCGGTCCACGCAATTCGGCGATGATGTGGATCGGCCGCTCAAGAAATCCGATGGATCCAACACGTATTTTGCGAACGACATCGCCTGCCATGCGGATAAGCTCAGGCGCGGTTATGATCTGCTGATTGATGTCTGGGGCGCGGATCATGGCGGCTATGTTTCGCGCATGGGCGCTGCCGTGAAGGCGCTGTCTGATGGGCGCGTGCCCTTGGAAGTGGTGCTCTGCCAGATTGTGCATGTGATGAAGGCTGGCGAGCCTGTGCGTATGTCCAAGCGTGCCGGGACCTATGTGACGCTCCGTGATTTGATCGAAGAAGTGGGCCGCGATGCGGTGCGCTTCACCATGCTGACGCGCAAATCCGACGCGCAGATGGAATTCGACCTGGACAAGGTTGTCGAGCAAACGCGCGAAAACCCGGTCTTTTACGTGCAATACGCCCATGCGCGCTGCCGGTCCGTACTCCGCCAGGCGGGCGAGCCTGAGGTCGCGAAACTTGCCACCGCGCCGCTTGAGCATTTGCGCGACAAGGCGGAATTGGACCTGATCCGGCGCCTGATTTCCTGGCCCAGGGTGGTCGAAGCCGCCGCCTTGGCCCGGGAACCGCACCGGGTAGCGTTTTTCCTTCATGACTTGGCGGCAGATTTCCATGTATTATGGAATCGAGGCCGCGAAGACTCGACACTCCGCTTCATCCGAGAGGATGAGCCGGAGGCCACGGCCGCCCGGCTTGCGCTGGTGGCGGCCACGGCAAGTGTCATTCGTTCCGGCCTTGGCGTCATGGGGGTGACGCCGGTCGAGGAAATGCGCTGACACTATTCCAGCGCCGATCGGGGGATAGGCGTGAGGGAAGTTCCAGTTCCAGCCTATAGGCTGGGTCGCAAGGCGGGTGGGGGCCTGCCTTGGCGAATGATCATCATCGCGGGCTCTGTGCTTGCGGCGGGCGCTGTCATTGCGGCCTTGGTCTGGGGGTTTTCGCGCGGGTCAACGCGCAATGCGCCGCTGATCGAAGCGGATGCGCGCCCCATCAAGGTGCGGCCGGACAATCCGGGCGGGTTGCGCGTGCCCAATCAGGATGAGCTGATTTTTGACCGTAATCGCGGCGCGCGGGCGACAGCACCAGGTGCCCTGGCGCCAGAGGCCGAGAAACCGCGCGTGGATCAGTTGCGCCAGCAATTGGCCGAAAGGGCGGCGCAGGAAGCCGCCCGCAGCGCGCCACCCGCCGCAACACCCGCGCCGGCACAACCGGCCGCGCCGCAAGCCGCAGCGCGCAGCGCACCGCAGGCGGCCGCACCTGCGCCGCCGGCGCCGCCGGCCACGACCTCGGCACTCACGGCACCAAGCCTGCCTGCGCCCGTGCCGGCAAATGCCGAGCGTTTTGCGCCGGTCGCTAATGGCCGCGCGCAGGTGCAATTGGGCGCACTGCCAAGCGAAGCCGCCGCGCGCGGTGAATGGGAAAGGCTGCAAAGGCGTGTGCCTGAATTGCTGAGCAATCGCCGCGTGACCTTGGCGCCCCTGGACCGCGAAGGGCAGACCACGATGTTCCGCATCCGCACCGGTGGCTTTGCCGATGCGGCAACCGCGCGCGCCTTTTGTGAGGAAATGAAGACCCGCAGCATCCCTTGCATGGTCATTGGCGGATAGGGTCGGATGGCGCCTATTCGGGCTGCGATTCTTGGCCTTTCCGGACCGCGCCTGACCGCGGCGGAAGCAGCGCTTTGGCGGCTATTCCCGCCGCTTGGCGCCATTTTGTTCGCGCGCAATATCGAAGACTCCGTGCAATTGCGCGCGCTCACCAACGACATTCGCGATGTGCTGGGTGCCGCCGCGCCGATCCTGATTGACCAGGAAGGCGGGCGCGTGGCGCGGCTTAAGCCTCCGCATTGGGAGGCATTTCCCGCAGCAGCGCGCTTCGAAGCCCAGCCGGAAGTGGCCCAGCGCGCCAATGCGTATCTGCTTGGCGCCATGTGCCGCGCGGCCGGCTTGGATGTGGTTTGCGCGCCCGTTCTGGATTTGCGCCTGCCCGGCGCGCATCAGGTGATTGGCGATCGCGCCTTCAGTGCGGCGCCGGAGGAGATTACGCGGCTTGGCGCTGCCTGCATTGCTGGGCTGCAAGCTGCGGGCTGCATTCCCGTGATCAAGCATATCCCAGGGCATGGCCGCGCCTTGGCCGATAGCCATTACGAATTGCCGCGCGTTGCTGTTGATGTTGAGGCGCTTGCCGAGGATATCGCCCCGTTTCGCGCCTTGGCCGGCAGCGGTGCCTGGGCGATGACCGCGCATGTGCTGTATGAGGCCTGGGATGCGCGCCTGCCGGCGACGATTTCCCCCACTGTGATCCAAAGCATCATCCGGGGAGAGATCGAATTCGATGGCCTGCTGATCACGGATGATTTGGCGATGGGGGCGCTTGCCGGCATGGCGAATGACCTGGCCGATGCGGCGCTTTCGGCGGGCTGCGACGTGGTGCTGCATTGCAGCGGCCGGCTTGAGGATGCGGCGGCGCTGCTGCCCGATTGCCCGGTGCTGAGCGATGATGCGCTGCGGCGCCTGGCGCATGCGGATGGCGCACGGCGGGGCTTTGGCGCAGGGGATGCTGCTGCGCTGCGCGGATTGCGCGATGGGGTGCTGGCCGCGCCGATGCTGGAGCTGTGGGAGGAGGACCCGACGGAGCGAGGGTAGGGGTGTCCAACATCGCGCGGTTCTGGCGAGAGAGCCAGATCAATCGAAAGCCGCGGCAGTAAAGTCTTCGATGCGGTTGTACCTAAGCGTGTCCTGAAAAACGCCGAGTACCTTCATCAAATCGCGGTGCTTGAGACGTTCGATGAAATCCAATTCATCAAGATCATTGTCGCGCAGCTCTATCTGCTGATGCAAGGCGCTGCGCCTTTGGTGTTCCTGATCCCAATAGTCACGATAGGCGGCGCGGGCGTAAACATCTGAGATATTGGCATCAGGCAGCTTGAAGACGCGCACCCGCTGCTTCAGTTCCTCGGCATCCTGGCGGCAATAGATCCAGGTGTCGTAAAGTTCTCGCATGCAATAGGTGGATTTGAGGTATTTGTCGCTCAGGAAGATGAAAATACGCTGGCTGCGCGCGATGTCCAGCATGAAGGAGCGGATGCTGGCGCCAAATACCATGCTTTGCTTGTCGCGCAATATCTCAATATTTCTGGCACCGGCCGCATCGCACAACAGATTAACAGGCGCTTCCAAATCCGGGCCGGTGGAATCCGTCTCGTTCCAAGCATAGCTGATGGCGTATTTGGGTCGTTCTCCAGGCGGTCGCGTAGCTTGAATGATCGGGGCTTGCAGCGTTGGCGCAGGCGCTTCGCGCGCCAGCCTCACCTGGTCCGTGGTAGCGGAGAGGTTCAGCTTGCGGTTTTCCTCACTGACCAATTCGGCCAGCCTTTCCAGTAGTTTGGCTGCGTCGCCATCCTTGGTTTCAATGCTGACGCTGCCTTGCCATTCCCCCGCTGGCAAATCCTGCGTCACCAGCGCCCGCGCGCGCGTTTGCGCATCGTAAAGGCAGACACCACCGCGAAAATAATCGGCGCGGGTTTGCGAGAGCGTCCCCAATTGGCTGATCACATTGCGGATCAGGCCTTCATGCAGAAAGGCATAGGTGAAGACCTGCCGATGCGTGGCAGGCCCTTCGCCCCAGGTGGCGTCAATCTGTACCTGAATGACCGATTTTTCAGGCAGGAATTCCGGGGCGAGATAGAGCGTATTGTCGCCATCCGCCCCGCAGCTTTCGTCCTCGCGGTAGACAAAACAGATGCCGCAGGATGTCATCATGGAAAGGAACAGGCGTTGTTCGGCTTCCGAATAATCGCGCCAGACCTGCGCCAGATCGGCCCGTTCGAACATCCCACCACGGCGCTTCAAGCGGCCATAGGTTTCATTCCGGTCAAACAGCGCATAGATCGCGGCCATGGCCCAGTTTTGGTCCAGCACGATGCGATCCTGGAAAAGGCCTTCACAATAAAAAACCGTGCCATTATCATTCAAATAGGCCAGTGCGTATTCGGCCGAGGCAATGCCGCCTTCTTCCTGATACCAGTTCGCAAAAGTGGATTTTTCCATCAGGCGCCATTCTTCCGGCAGGCTGCCATCTGGCTGGCGCAGCTTTTCGATCCGCCGCTGCAGCAAAATCCGTGGCTTGCCAATTTCCACGGCGCCGCGGTTTTGGTGCAGCGCCACCACCGCATCCTGCAAGGCGCCGCGCAGCGTATTGATGCGCGGTGGATCTGAGGTGCTGACCTGCACACAGGTGCTGCTGGCCATTTGGTCCTGATCCAGCGGCGGGGGCAGAACGCCATCCTGATCAAGGCGCGTTTGCGCGATGATCAAGGAGCTATCCTTATGGCCGGCATCCTTGGCATAGGCATGCCAATAGCGAAGCGGATGGTTGCGGAACGCCATGCCGTGCTGATCGGGCTCAGCTTCCGGCAATTCGGTTTCCCGGCTCCAGACCAGCAGGAAAATGGCGCGGGTGCGGGCGAAAAGCGCATGGGTGCCATGATAAATCTCCTGCCCGCCAAAATCCCATAGCTTCAGGCGCGTCTCAGGCACTGAATCCTGCGCCGGCAGGGTCACTTGCGTAATGCGAATGCCATGGGTGGAATCCCATTGCGGCTGGAAGGGCTGACCGGCCAGGCGTCGCGCGATTTGCGTCTTGCCAGCACGACCATTGCCAAGGATGAGCAGCTTCGCTTCGCTTATGTGCTCGGCTCCGGCTTCAAGTTCTGCCAGATGGGCGCGGAGGCGTTGCAGGCAATTATCGCCGAGGACTTCGTCGGGGATGCCGGGGATGGAGGTGCTCTTCGCATCCAGCTTCGTCAGCAACGGCCGCCGCCATAGTGAAATAGGTACCGTCGCTAATTTGCATTCAGAGACAGAGAGGAACTGTAGCTGCTCCAACCCGGCGATGGGGGTTAGATCGCTGACCTGCGTGTGGCTGAAGTCGAGGTACTGTAGCTGCCGAAGCCCGGCGATGGGGGATAGGTCGCTAATCTCCGTGGCGAAGCAGCTGAGGCGCTGTAACTGCTGCAGCTCCGCGATTGGGGCTAGATCGCTAACTTCTGTGGCGCCGCAACCAAGGGTCTTTAACTGCTTCAAACCGGCGATCGGCGAAAGGTTGCTGATCTCTGCGTAATGGCAGCCTAGGTACTGAAGCTGCTGTAGCGCAGTCAGATGCGAAAGATTGCTTACCTTTGTGGCATGGCAGTGAAGCCAATGAAGTTGCTGTAGGCCGGCGATGGGGGATAGGTCACTGACCTGCGTGTGGCTGCAGTCTAGGTGCTGTAGCTGCTTGAGCCCGGCGATGGGGGATAGATCGCCGACCTGCCTATTACTGCAGTTAAGATACTGTAGCCGCAGCAATCCGTTGATGGGGGATAGGTCGCTGACCTGCGTGCTGCTGCAGTCCAGTTGCTGTAGCTGGTGTAACCCAGTGATGTGAGAGAGGTCGCTGACCTTTGTGCCGGGGCAGCTAAGGCGCTGTAGGTGCTGCAGCTTGGCGATGGGGGATAGGTCATCGCATCTCGTGTTTTCCAAATACAATTCCTGTAGCGCGATTAAGCCCGATAACGCGCTTATGTCCGAGAAAGAACTCCGTTCGGTGGGGCGCACTCGATCATTCACACCCTCGGCAGTCACCTGACAAAAATCGCCAAGACTCAGGCGCTTAAGCTTGGTGAGCTTCGAAAGGGCGTCGGGCAACTTCGTCAAAGCCAGACCACCCAAATCCAGCCAATCCTGCCCCGTGCGCGCGGCTTCCGCTATCCGCTCCTCCGCAATCCGTTCGCCATCGGTCATGTCAGCCATGCACCAATCCTGCCATATGCCCAACCACGCGCAAACCAAAATCCCCGCCCGCCAAATCGTCCCGCCGGCAGCATGGGGCGCAGCATCACACCCACCCCCGCCACCCCGCCCAAATCACCGCAACCCGATCCACCACCCCACGCGGCGCGGGCACCACCTTCCCCGTCGCCAACCGCCGCAAATCCCGCCCCGCCAGCACCACCGGCAGCGCGGCAGCCATCAGCGCCTTCGGCACATCACGCGGCGCGCTTCGCAGCGCCTCCAACCCCTCAGCCGCCATCTCAGCGCAAAGCGCGGCAAGCGCGGGCGCCGTGGGCGCGCTGATCACCGCCTCAGCATTCAGCCCAGCCGCCGCCAGCCGATCACCCGGCAGCAGGCAGCGCCCTTGCGCGGCATGGGCGCCGACAGACCGCAACACCCCCGCCAACCCATAAGCCGCGCCAAGGGCGCGGAGCTTCTCGGCATCCTCTACACTCCCGCCCAAAGCCAGGCCCGCCGCATAGGCAAAGCCGCCGGCGGTGCCGCGCAGCCAGGCAACGAAATCCACCTCGGTCGGGATGCCGGCTTCCTCGGTCTCCACCTCACGCGCGTCAATCATGGCGCCGAGTGCCGTCGGGTCCAGGCTGCCGGCGGTGAGCGCCGCGTGAAGGGGCTCGGCCACCTCATGCCGGCGGGCGGGTTTGCCGGCCTGCGCTTCCTCCAGCGCATCGCGCCACCATTGCAGGCGGATCAGCGCGGCCATGGGGTGGCTCGCGGCTTCGCGGGCGCGGGCCAATTCATGGTTGAAGGCAATCAGGGTGAAAATGGCCTCGCGCTTTTCCGGCGGCGCGAAAAGCGCGGCCAGGAAACGATCCGGGTCATGGGCGCGGGCAAAGGCCGCTATCGGGGAAAGGCTCACGCGGCCTGATATGCCTGGGCGCGCGCCGCGCGGGAAGGGTGCGGTTGACGCCTGTGCTGGCGCCGCTTACCTCAGCCTCAGCGTTAATCACTCACATCTGAGGAACGGAGAAACCCCATGGCTTTCAGCCTGCCCGCGCTGCCCTATTCCACCAATGCGCTTGCCGCCAATGGCATGTGCCAGGAAACCCTGGAACTGCATCATGGCAAGCATCACAATGCCTATGTCACGGCGCTGAATGGGCTGATCGAAGCCAAGGGCCTGGCCGGCAAGTCTCTGGAAGCGATCTGCGCCGAAGCCGGCAAGGCGGGCGCGGATGGCCTGCCGGTGCTGAACCAGGCGGGGCAGCATTACAACCATATCCTGTTCTGGCAGGTGATGCAGCCGGGCGGTGGTGGCGACAAGCTGCCGGGCGCTTTGGCGGCCAAGATTGATAGCGATCTGGGTGGCCTCGCCGCCTTCAAGGAAGCCTTCAAGCAGGCAGGTGTGACGCAGTTCGGCTCTGGCTGGGCTTGGCTGATCATCGGTGGCGACGGCAAGCTGAAGGTGACCAAGACGCCGAATGGCGCCAACCCAATCTCCACCGGCGAAGGCAAGCCGATTCTGGGCGTGGATGTGTGGGAACACGCCTATTACCTGGATTTCCGCAATGTGCGCCCGAATTACCTGGATAACTTCCTGAACAAGCTGGTGAATTGGGAAGTGGTGGCCGATCTGATGGGCAAGGGTGGTCTTGCTTCCGGCCAATCTGCGTAATTGGCCGCAGGGCCATGAAAAAGGCGCCGGGGGGTGACCCTCGGCGCCTTTTTTTTGGCCTGTGGGAAGGCTTAGCTTTTCGCCTCATCATTCGCGGCTTCGGGGCGCAGCACGCTGCCAATGGTGCCGCGCACCACGGTGACCTTCACATTGGGGGCGATTTCAGCCTCAATCTCGTCAGAGCCGTCCTTGACTTTGGTGATGGTGGCGACAATGCCGCCTGCGGTCACCACGCGATCCCCGCGCTTCAATTGGCCGAGCATTTCGCGGTGATCCTTCATCTTCTTTTGCTGCGGGCGAATCAGCAGGAAGTAGAAGACGACAAAAATCAAAACCAGCGGCAGCAATTGCATGACAACAGCGGCGGTGCCGCCCGCATCCTGGGCATAGGCGGGTGCGATGCCAAAAAGTTTTTCCATGGTCCGGCATTCCTTTTGCGATGATGGGGCCGGAAACTAGCGCCCGCCCCCTTTCCGTCAATAGCGTCCCGGCCTATGCCCCGCGGCCATGGATCATTCTTCGCTTCTCCCCGCCCTGTCCCGTATTGCCGAGGCGCTTGAACGCCTGGCCCCGCCGCCCGCCGCCGCCCCTGACATGTCCGGGGCCGATGCCTTCATCTGGCACCCGGAACCCGTGGCGCGGCTTTCCCCGGTGCCCAAGGTGGCGGCGGTGCCGATTGACCTGCTGCAAGGGGTGGATCGGCAGAAGGAGATTCTGATGGAAAACACGCTGCGCTTCGCGCGCGGCTTCAGCGCCAATAACGCCATGCTTTGGGGCGCGCGGGGGACGGGGAAGTCGTCCCTGGTGAAGGCGGCACATACCGCGGCCAATAAGGAAGTGCCGGGCAGTCTTGCGCTGATTGAAATCCATCGGGAGGACATCAAGACCCTGCCGGAATTGCTGCGCTTCCTGCGTGCGGGCACGCGCCGCTGCCTGGTGTTCTGCGATGATTTGTCCTTTGAGCGTGAGGATGCCGATTACAAGGCGCTGAAATCGGTGCTGGATGGCGGCATTGAAGGCCGGCCCGCCAATGTCTTGTTCTACGCTACGTCCAACCGCCGGCATTTGATGTCGCGCGACATGATCGAAAATGAGCGTAGCACCGCCATTCACGGGTCTGAAGCGATTGAGGAGAAAGTCTCGCTCTCAGACCGCTTCGGGCTTTGGATTGGTTTCCATAACGCCAATCAGGATACTTTCTTCGCCATGATCGAAGGCTATGCCAAGCATTATGGGCTGAATGTGTCAGTTGAGGATTTGCAGGCGCAGGCGGTGGAATGGTCCGTCACGCGCGGGTCCAGGTCCGGCCGCGTCGCCTGGCAATTCATTCAGGATCTGGCGGGGCGGATGGGCGTGAAGATTGAAGGCTGAGCGCCGCGGTCAGCGCGGCCGGCCGGGCAGGGGGGGCGCGTTGCCAAGCAGTGCCACCACTTCCTGCGGTGACAGGAAGCGCGGGAATTCGCCCTGCACCAATTGATCAAGGCTTGGCGCAGGCAGCCCAAGCCGAGACGCATAAATCCAGGAATAGGCAAGCACGCGCTGCACATGGGCGCGGGTTTCATCGAAGGGGATGGCTTCGACGAAAAGCAGGGCGTCCCCGCGGTGCCGCGCCGCAGGCAACCATTTGGCCAGATTGCCCGGCCCGGCATTATAGGCCGCAAGAAGGCGGATCAGATCGCCGCCCACCGCTTCGCTCCGTGCCAGATAATGCAAATAGCGCTGTCCCAATTCCAGCGACAGGCCGGGATTATGCAGGCGTTCCGCGCCTTCCCCAACGAAGGATGGGTCATTGGCCAAATAGGCGGCTGTGGCCGGCATTACCTGCATCAGGCCGCGGGCGCCGGCGGGGGACACCGCCGCCGAATCAAAATTCGATTCCTGGCGCGCCAGCGCATAAAGCAGCGCAGGTTCCACACGAAAACCCTGGGCCGGATTAAGCCGGGGCAGGGGGAAGCGTGCCAGATCGCGCGGCCTGCCATCGGCAGTCTGCGCCAGCTCCGCAAGCTGTGCCGAAAGATGCGTGAGGCCACCTTGAGAGGCGAGCGCCAGCATGGCCCGCAGCAAGGGAAGATTGCCGCGCGCGCGTGGCCAAAGTGCGCGCAATTCGGCTTCTGCCCGGCCCGCCTGTCCAATCTGCAGCAGGGCGAGGGCGCGCCAGCCGCCGGCGGTTTCCATCAGCGTTGCCATGCCTTCTTCCCCGCCGGCTTCGGCATGCCAGGCAAAGCCGGGCGTCAGGCCAAGGGCACGGCGGGCCATCAGCCCGTAAAAAGTGCGCGGTTCCTGCGCGGCCTGCAAAAGCCAGGGCACATGCATGCCCGGATGGCGGGCGCGGATGGCGGCACGGCTGGCCCAATAGGCAGCCGCGGCGCGATTGGCAGCGGATGCCCCGGGTGCACGCGCCGCAACCTCAAAATACGGCAGGGCCACATCGAAATGACCTAGTCCCCATGCCGAGAGCCCGGCGGCAAAGGCGGCCCGGCCGCTTGGATCTGCCCGGCTGCGCGCGGCTTCTGCGGCCAAATCAAAGGCGCGCTCATCATCCCCACGGCGAAACAGGATCAGGGCGAAATCGGCCCTGAGCGCGGCGGCATAGGCGGGCGTCATGCCGCGCGTGGCTTCCATCTGGCGCAAGGCAGCTTCCAGATTGCCTTCGCGCACCAGGTCCCTGAGCGCCCGGTCCAGCGCCGGGTTGCGCACAAAGCCTTGGTCCGGGGCTTCGCGTTCTTCCGGGGCGGCGCCGGCATCTTCAGCAAGGCTTTCCTGCACGGGCGCCGCCGGCAGGCTGGCCCCGCGCGGCGCCATGCGGCGGAGCAAGGCATGGATCGCCGCTGCATCCGGATGATCGTTAAAGCGCGCCAGCCAGTCGCGCAGCGCTTCCTGATCCGGACGCGGCGCGGCAGGGTTCAGCCAGCGATCGGCAAGGATATGGCCTTCAAGCCGACGGTCCGAAAGCTGCGCTGTCGCGCGTTCCGCCGCTTCCCATTCCCGCGCGGCGTGTAGGGCGAAAATAGCTTGCAGCGCTGCCGCATCGGCGGGCGCCAAAGGCTGGTTGATGCTGGCCGAAGCACGCAATGCGGGCATGGGCAAGGCAGCGGTCTGAGTGGCCCTTTGCGCCGCAGCCGGAACAGGGGTTCCGAACCACAGAGGCGCCAGCACCAGCGCCATCAAGGGCAGGGTGCGGCTTGGGGCCATGGGGGGGATCGCGCGCATGGCAAAAGGGTTCTAGACGCGAATTGGTAAAAAATTCAACCACGGGGGGAGTAGGGGGTTTCAAACGAGCGCCCCGCCCAGGTGACAGGCGCCGGATGCGGGGTTAAATCCTTTCTATCAGCAAGGAGACCCCCATGACGATCAAGATTGGCGATAGCATTCCCGCAATGAAGGTAATGCAGGGCACCTCGGAAGGGCCGAAGGAGCTTGATACGGCGGAATTCTTCAAGGGCCGGACCGTTGTGCTGTTCGGCGTGCCTGGCGCCTTTACCCCCACCTGCTCAGCCAAGCATCTGCCCGGCTTTACGGAGCATGCGGCAGCGCTGAAGGCCAAGGGTGTGCATGCCATCGCCTGCATGGCAGTGAACGACGCCTTTGTGATGGGCGCCTGGGCCAAGGATCAGGGCATTACCGACCAGGTCACGATGATTGCCGATGGCTCGGCCGCCTTTACCAAGGCGATGGGGCTGGAATTCGACCTGACGGCGCGTGGCCTTGGCGTGCGCTGCCAGCGCTTCGCCCTGGTGGCGAAGGACGGCAAGGTGACCCATGTGGCCGTGGAAGCCCCGGGAGCCTTTGAAGTGAGCAAGGCCGAAGCGGTTCTGGCCGCGCTTTGATGTGATTGCCGGGCGCGCCCTTCCCGGCGCGTCGGCTGTTTTGAGGATTGCCGCCCATGAGCATTACCTTCTGGACCTGGAACACGCCCAATGGGCGCAAGATCAGTGTCGCGCTTGAAGAGATGGGCCTTGCCTATACCGTGCGGCCGGTGAACATTAGCAAGGGCGAGCAATTCAACCCTGAATTCCTGGCCTTCAGCCCAAATAACCGCATTCCTGCCATCCAGGACCCCGATGGGCCGGATGGCAAGCCGATCACGGTTTTCGAGAGCGGGGCGATTTTGCTCTATTTGGCTGAGAAAACCGGCCGCTTCCTGCCGCGCGATTTGCGCGCGCGCGTACCGGTTTATGAATGGCTGATGTGGCAGATGGGGGGCTTTGGCCCCATGCCGGGCCAGGTGCATCACTTCCTGATGCAGCCCGAAGGGCCGGCACGTGACTATGGCTTCAAGCGCTATCATGATGAGACCAAGCGCCTGTACGGCGTTCTGGATCGGCGGCTGGAGGGGCGGGATTTCGTCGCGACAAGCGGCGAGCCCTCGATCGCTGATTTCACCATTCTAGGCTGGGCCTGGCGGCATGAGCGCCATCAGGTGGACCTTGGGGGCTTGCCGAATGTGAAGCGCTGGTACGAGGCGATGATGGCGCGGCCTGCCACGAAACGTGGGTTTGAGGTTTCGCTGGGTTGAGATGGCGTTTCGGGTTTGACGCTGCCCCGCCGCGGCACTAGAAGCGGGGTGTTGCAACGCCGTGTGACTTTCCACTCCTGCGGAGGGGTGGCCGAGTGGCCGAAGGCGGCGGTTTGCTAAACCGTTATAGGATTAATAGTCCTATCGTGGGTTCGAATCCCATCCCCTCCGCCATCAAACTGCCTAAAGAGAAGCTTTTGCCCCCGGAAAGTTTGGGGGCGTCTGGCTTGTGGACAGCGCAAATCTGCCCGAAGCCCAGGGTGGTTGTGACCGGCTCGCGTGGCGGGTTTCGGTTGTACCTGGGGTAATTTGGGGAACTCCGGGAAAATTGTGACAGGGCTGGACAGGCAACGGAAACAAGGCGAATAAGCGGGCCTGTAGCGGATGGATGGCCGAGCGGTCGAAGGCGCGCGCCTGGAAAGTGCGTATACGTCAAAAGCGTATCGTGGGTTCGAATCCCACTCCATCCGCCAGCTTTGCGTCGTGAAATGGTCCCAAGCCTGAAATGGCGCTCTTCCGATGCCGATTCTGTTCCTTAAGGGACTAAAAAACGTAAGTTTTGCCGTTCGATCGTTTAAGGCGAAACTGGCTTGGTTTAGGCCGACAAACCCGCGACTGAAACGAGATTTACAGCAGCGTCCATTTGCGCATGAAAGTCAGGCAAGTGGCGCCGGGGCAAAGCTGCCAGCGCATTCTCAAGCAGGTTCCTCGCGCGCTTTCAAGCCAAATGGAATCGCCTGATTCTCCAGAAAATACGTACGGAAAGCGCTTAACCGCGCGCTATTCCACCCTGATCTTGCCGGCGCGCGCGATGGCGCCGAAATCCTCTCGTTCCTGGCGGATGAAGCTCAGCATTTCGGCGGGTGTGGTGATGCGCGGTGCAGCGCCAAGATCACGAATACGCGTTGCAATCGCCTCATCACGTAGCGCCTGATTGATCACGCCATTCAGCTTTTGAATGATATCGTCTGGCGTGCCCTTCGGCGCCATGAAGGCGTACCAGGCGACCCATTCACGCGCATCCAGGCCGAGTTCCATCATGGTGGGCACGCCGGGTAACCGATCCGATCTCTCACGGCCCGTCATGGCCAAGGCGCGCAGGCGGCCGCCCGCGACATGCCCTCCGCTGGCGCCAAGGCTATCCACGGTGATCGGCACCTCATTCGCGATCACCGCGGTCAAGGATTGCACGGTGCTGCGATAGGGCACGCCCGGCATGTCCAGCTTGTGCCGGAGCTTGGTATCTTCCGCGACCAGATGCGGAATGCTGCCCGATGAAGGATTGCCATAGCGCCAAACGCCGGGTTCCGCCTGCACGCGGGCGATGAATTCCGGCATGGTGCGGAAGGGCTGCGACGGGTTCAGCAACCACACCAAAGGCGAGGTGACGGCGACAGAAATCGAGGCAAATTCCTCCACTGGATCAAAGGGCATATTGGGATAGATGCTGCTGCCGATGGAAATCGCGCCGATATGGGCGAACATGAAGGTATTGCCATCGGGCCGGCTGCGCTGCAGATCCTGCATGCCGATAATGCCATTCGCACCGGGCTTGTTTTCCACCACCACCGGCTGGCCGAGCAATTCGCCAAGCCGCGGGGCCAGGATGCGCGCATAAACCTCATACCCGCCAGCGGCGCTGGGGACGATCAGGCGAAGCGGGCGGTTTGGCCAGTCACGGCTTTGGGCGAGTACGGGTGGCGCTGCTAGAAGGCCGAGCGCGGCGCGGCGTGTGATGCGCATGGTTGTCTACTCCCTCACAGGATACGTCACGGGCCGACTGCCCATGCGTTCTTATGAACAAGGGTATTCACCCTTCGCCGCCGGCGGCAAGCCTAGCCTCGCCCTATTGCCTCATGATGGCGAAAGCCCCGCAAGCCGTGCGGCGCGGCGTGCATTGTTCAATTCATCACGCAAGAACTGCGCAAAACCATCCGATGTGCGTTGCTCAGGGCTCGCCAAAATGGCGCCCACTTCGCTGATGCGTGATTGTATCGCGGCTTCATCCAGCACGGCTGCCAATGTGGCTTGGAGTTTTCCGACAATGTCAGCCGGCGTTGCAGCCGGCGCCAATACGCCGCCATAGCTACCGGCAGTAAAATTAGGCAGCCCCGCTTCGATAAAGGTCTGCACACCGGGCAGATGCGCGGATCGCGCCTGTGTTGCGATGGCGACAATGGGTGCCTTGCCGTCCTGATGCAGCGGCAGGGCAGAGGGTAATTCCACCATCCCCGCATCAACCGTGCCGCTGATCAAATCCGGAATCATGGCGCTGCCGCCGCGATAGGGCACATGGGTTGCCTTCACGCCTGCCCCCGCAAGCAATAACTCCAAGGCAAGATGTGCCGCACTGCCAGTGCCAGGTGTTGCGACAGTCAAGGCGCCATCACGCTGGCGCATCAGCGCAATCAATTCCGTCAAGCTGCGCGCGGGCAAACGCGCAGTGACTTGGCAGATCATGGGCAGAATACCGACAAGGCCGATGGGGCGGAAATCACGCTCCACGTCATAAGGAATATTTGCTTGCAGCACAGGATTGGCCGTGAGCGGCCCGCCTGCGCCAAACAGCAGCGTGTATCCATCGGCCGGCGCACGCGCGACCAGTTCCGCCCCAAGGCTTCCACCAGCACCGGCGCGGTTTTCAATGACGATTGGCCTGCCCAAGCGTTCCGCCATCGGGCCTGCAATCAAGCGCGCCAGGATATCCGTATTGCCACCGGCAGCGAAGGGCACGATCATGCGTATCGGTCGATCCGGATAGGCCATGGCGCTGCGGATGATGGAAGCCGCCGCCAGCGATGCTGCCGTACCCAGAAGCAAGCGACGTGAAATCATCTACGTATCCTCCTATACCGCGTCTATGCGCGTTCGATGGTAGGCTCGCATTGTCGCGCAGGAAGGGCAAGCATGGCTTGCGGTGATGGCATCCCTGCCGCAGACTCTGCCCTTGAGCGATAGGAGAGTTACCGATGGAACAGCGCCCCCTAGGCAAAACCGGCCTCAGTGTTTCCGTTTTGGGTTATGGTTGTGGCGCCATCGGCGGATTGATGGTGAAAGGCAGCGCGGCAGAACAGGACCGCGCCATTGGGCGCGCGATTGACCAAGGCATTACGTATTTCGATACGGCCTCCGCTTATGGTGATGGCGTTTCCGAAAGCAATCTGGGCCGCGCGCTGAAGGCGCTCGGCGCAAAGGTGATTGTCGGCACCAAGGTTCGCATCCGTGGGCCGCAACGCGCGGATATTGCCGGCACCATCGCGCAATCCATTGATGCCAGCCTGGCCCGGCTTGGGCGCGATAGCGTGGATATCTTTCACCTCCATGAACCCATTACCCAAGCAGGTGAGGCACCAAGCTTCACGGCGGATCAGATATTGCAAGAAGCTGTGCCGGCACTCCGCAAACTGCGTGACCAGGGCAAGATCCGGTTCTATGGCATTACCGGGCTTGGCGATGCGCCCATGCTGCGCCGCGTTTTGGATGAAGGCGGTTTCGCCACGGCGCAAATGCCCTACAATATCCTGAACCCGAGCGGCGTGATGCCCCTGCCCGCAGGGTCCTCCATGCCTGATCTCGGTGGTGTCATTCATCACGCTGGCAAGGTGCGTGTGGGTGTAATGGCCATTCGCATCCTTGCAGGTGGTGCCCTGAGTGGTTCGGAAGATCGCAGCCCTCTTGGCGTGCCGAAAGTGGAACCCATCGCATCCGGCGCCAGTTATGCAGCGGATGTACAGGCGGCGCGGCGCCTGATGCCGCTGATCGCGGCTGGCTACGCCAAGGATTTGGTTGAATTGGCGCTACGCTTTTCCGCCATGCCGCGCGATATCTGCACCGTATTGGTCGGCACGGCCAGTATCGCGGAACTCGACCACGCTGTGGCGGCGATCAATCAAGGGGCTTTGCCAGCAGAGGCCTTGGCGATGATCAGACAGCTACAGCATGGCTGACACATAAGGGACGTTTACGTCCCCTTCGGTTGGCCCGCAGCGCGGCATTCCGCGGCGCTCGGGCGCTTCAGGCCCATGATGTCGCGCAAAGTGCTACCCGGATAATCCTTGTGGAATACGCCTCGGCGCTGCAATTCCGGCACGACCAGGCGCACGAAATCCTCATAGGCGCCGGGGATATGCGTGGCGGCCATCACAAAGCCATCGCAGGCGCCGCCATGGAACCATTCTTCCATCTGATCCGCGACCTGCTTTGGCGTGCCGACAAAGGCGTGATGTTCATGCACGGTGCCGCGGCCTGACACCTCCACAAAATCGCGCACGCTGGGGTTCTTCTTGCCCGACAGCATGATCACGCGGTCACGAAAACCATGCCAGGAAAGCCCTGCGAGTTCATCATCCGTCAGCGGTTCATCATAGGGCTTGCTGCCCAAATCCCAGTTCAGCACTTCGGATAGCAGCGTCAGCCCATCAATGGGCCGCGCGGTTGCTTCGATCACCGCCTGTTTTTCGGCGGCCATATCGGCGCTTTCGGCAGGGATGGCGTAGCAGGCGGGCAGGATTTTGACGCTATCCGGGTCACGCCCTTCTGCGGCGACGGCGGCGCGGAATTCGCGATATTGCTTCTTGCCATTTTCCAGATTGGGATAGATCACGAAAACAGCCTCACCCCAACGCGCGGCAAAGCTGCGCCCGCGGCCACTTTGGCCGGCTTGCAACAAAACCGGATGGCCTTGCGGTGAACGCGGCACGGTAAAGGGACCGCGCGATTTGAAATACTTCCCCTGATGATCGAGCCGCCGCACGCCATCTGGCTTGGCGAAGGCGCCCGATTCCTTATCCACGATCAGCGCGTCATCATCCCAGGCGCCCCAATGGCCCATCACCACTTCCATGAATTCATCGGCGCGATCGTAACGGAGATCATGTTCCAGATGTTCGCTATGGCCGAAATTCAGTGCCTCGCTGTTATTCAGTGACGTCACGATATTCCATGCCACGCGCCCGCGCGTCATGAGATCCGCCGTCGCAAAAAGCCGCGCAACGTGATAGGGCTCGTAATAGGTCGTGGAATAGGTCGCACCAAGGCCAATGCGCTTGGTGGCGGCGGCCATCATCATCACAATGGTCAACGGATCAAGCTTCACCGCGCGTACGCCATGCGCCACCGTATTGCGGAAATCATTGGCATAGATGTCGGGCATTGCCAGCCGATCATCGAAGAAAGCCATATGGAATTTGCCATCTTCCAGAATGCGCGCGATGCGCTGGTAGTAATCGGGCGTTAGAAAATCACTCATGGAAGCCGGGTGCCGCCAGGAACCCGGCAGGTTTGAGCAATTCTGCGCCTGCAAAAAGGCGACCATGGTCATTTGGCGATTGGTGTTCGGCATCAGACAAAACCCTTCAGGTCAAACGGGAATTTCAACATCAAGCAAAGGCGCATGCTGTTGGCAGCCATAGACATCCGTATCGCCAATGCCACCCGCCGGCACCAGACGCGGGAATGTCGCCTTGATCGCCATGGCGGCGTCATAGGGTGTCAGCAGCACATCATCTACCGCAACGCCATAAAGCCGCGCAAACAAGGCTTCGGTAATCACCCCGGAAGCGCGCACCTTTTGATAGAGCGCGGGATCGTCAAACACGATATCAATCGTCAGATCAAACGGCCCCGCATTCTTGCTTTTGCAGATTCGCGCCAATTCACGGATGCTTGGCATGATCGTCCTCAGATATCTTCATAGGTGATGGGGAAAATCTCGCGCGGGTCATCCAGTTCCAGCACGTGATGGATGCTGAAGCGATAGACGGGCCCGACTGGGATATCCGATGGCGAGAAGGGGAAGGCCATATTGCCTTCGCGGCAGAGCCTGCCTGGGAAATCCGTATGCAGCATATTGGTGCGCGCAATCCCAAGCACGGCTGCGGCGATTTCCGGCGTTTCGGCAATGACTTCAACGACAAAGCCGACCTCATGGCCCGCCACCTGCTGCACAGGTTCGCGCGCGCCCATCACGCCATCCAGACCATAGGTGCGAATAATCAGGGAATAGCTTTCCGGCGCCGCACCAAAGGCTGCCGCCTTTTCCCGCACAATGCCGCGCACTTCTTCCAGGAACAAAGGCAGGCGCGCGATCAGCAGCGGGTCGCGCGTGCCGCAAATGGAAATGCAACGATGGCCAGCGAATTCCACACCCTCCAGCTTGACCGTGTATTGCGAAGCGGGTGTCCAGCGCATACCGGAAATACGCACGGCACGATCGTTCAGCGCATCAAAGCGGCAATCGGATGTATCCAGCATGCCGCCAGGTTCAATGTGATGAATGGGGCTGCTGTTTTCATGCAGTGAGTGATTGGCAATGGAAAGCGGCGTGCAGCGCCGGATGGGGTTCATCGGTTCGCATTCCACGCCGTCCTCGCGCACCGTCACCAGCAGGCAATCATGACCCTTGGGGATGGATGGCGTGGCGCCGCATTCCAGCATCTTGCCGGCATACCAGGCGGGGGCGGGCGGCAATTGCGCGCGGATGGCGGCAGCGGCCCAGGGCGCGGGATCACTGGCGCGGCCGGCCAGGATCACCTGCGCGCCATTATCCAAAGCCTCCATGAAGGGCTCAGGCCCCATCATGCCAACCACGCGGCTCGCGCGATCCAAAGCCTCGCTTGTCAAGGGTGGCTGTTTGCCAAGCGGGCGGATGCGCCCTGCCGCCAGGCGGCGCTGCAATTCCGAGCGCGGTGGTTCGGCTTCAATCAGCGCCAGGCGGAAATGCAAGCCTTCCTCGGCAGCGATTTCGCGCACCAGCCGCGCGGTCAGTTCCAGATGCGGCGCGCCACCCGCACCGCCCGCTGTGCCGATCATCAGCGGAATGCGCGCCGCAATCGCCGCACGTAGCATCAGGCGCAGATCGCGCCGGATCGCCATGATGGAACAAAACGGCACGCCGGCGCCAAGGTAATAGGGGCCAGGGTCAACACTGCCGCCATCAACGCCAATCACATGCGGCGCACGCGCCATGCCGGCTTGAAGACTCGCTTCCGGAAAGCCGTAGCCCAGAATCGCACTGGTGGAGAGAAGGCGTATTTCCTTCATGCCGTTCCTTGCCCCTTAACTGCGCTGCATCTGCCGCGCTTAGGGCGAAGGCTGCCATGAAGCATGCGGCGCGTATAGCGCCCGAGGCGCGCGTTACAAAAGCACCATATCATCGCGATGGATGATTTCATCCCGCCCGCGCCAGCCGAGAATTTCTTCCAAGGATTCGCTGCGATGCCCGGCAATCAGCCGCGCCGCATCCGCATCATAGGCGCTCAGTCCACGCGCCACTTCTACACCTTCAGCATCCCGCACACTCACGGGATCGCCCCGCGAAAACTCACCTTCCACGGCACGCACACCGGCCGGCAGAAGCGATGAGCCGCGCTTGAGTGCGCGGGCCGCCCCCGCATCCACCACCAGCACACCAAGTGGGGCGAGGCTGCCCGCAATCCAGCGCTTGCGCGCGCTGCGGCCTTCCGGCAGCGGCAGAAACCAGGTGCAGCGCGCCCCTTCTTCCAAAGCACGCAGCGGATGGTCGCGCTGGCCAAGCGCAATCGCCATGGCCGTGCCGGCGCCGGTTGCGATCCGCGCCGCGATCAGTTTGGTACGCATGCCGCCGGAGGAATAGCCGGGCGGCGGTTCGCCACCCATCGCCATGATCTCATCCGTCAGGCGTTCCACCACGGGCAAATGCCGCGCGTCCGGGTCCTTGCGTGGGTCGGCC
Organism: Roseomonas sp.; assembly: GCA_020249925.1. Classification (GTDB taxonomy): domain Bacteria; phylum Pseudomonadota; class Alphaproteobacteria; order Acetobacterales; family Acetobacteraceae; genus Neoroseomonas. Next base: position 122,240 of record JADCER010000001.1, read on the forward strand.
GTGTAAAGCCCATCAATGTCTGAAAGCAGCAGCAGCGCATCGGCCTGGATCATTTCGGCCACACGCGCGGCCAGCCGATCATTATCGCCGAAGCGAATTTCCGCTGTCGCCACCGTGTCGTTCTCATTGATGACAGGCACGCAGCCAAGGCTGAGCAGTGTGGCGAGTGTCGCGCGCGCATTCAGATAGCGCCGGCGATCTTCCGAATCTTCTAAAGTCAGCAGCAATTGCGCGGCATTCAGCCCATGTGCGGCCAGCGCTTCCTGCCAGGCGCCCGCCAAGCGAATCTGCCCCACCGCCGCTGCCGCCTGCTTTTCCTCAAGTCGCAGCCGCCGCCGTGTCAGCCCAAGCGCCTTCCGCGCCAATGCAATGGCACCGGAAGACACTACCACCACCTCAGCCCCGCGCGCGCGCAGTGCCGCGATATCGGCAGCGACCGAGGCAAGCCAGGCAGCACGCGGCGCGGCGGTGGCATTATCCACCACCAGCGCAGAGCCGATCTTCACGACAATGCGCTTGGCATCCTTGAAGCGGGGCTCAGCCGGGTTGATCATGGATTGGCGCTTACCACGCAAAAGCCCAACCTGTCAGCGCGCCGCCGCGATCATATCGGCCAGCGCGCGGAGCAATTCGGGCACGCCCTCACCACTTGCGCCGCTGATCAGCATGACAGGCTTGCCCGCGGCGCGGGACAGAGCCTTCACGCGGGAAGCACGGGCTTGTGGCGTCATGGCATCAGCCTTGTTGAGTGCGACCAATTCGGGGCGATCTTCCAAACCATGGCCATATTCGGCCAATTCGCGGCGAATGGTGCGATAGGCCCGCGCAGGATCGGCGGCTGAGCCATCCACCAAATGCAGCAGCACCTTGCAGCGTTCCACATGGCCGAGGAAGCGCGTGCCAAGCCCGGCACCCTCTGCCGCGCCTTCAATCAGGCCAGGCAGATCGGCGAGCACAAATTCCTCGGTCGCGTTCAGGCGCACCACGCCAAGCTGCGGATGCAACGTCGTGAAGGGGTAATCCGCAATCTTGGGACGCGCGGCGGAAACCGCAGCCAGAAAGGTGGATTTGCCGGCATTGGGCAGGCCGACCAGCCCGGCATCGGCTATCAGTTTCAGCCGCAGCCACAGCCAGCGTTCTTCCCCCGGCCAGCCCTTATCGGCCCGGCGCGGCGCGCGATTGGTCGAGGTTTTGTAATGCGCATTGCCAAAGCCGCCATCGCCACCCTGCGCCAGCACCACGCGTTTGCCGAGCTGATCAAGGTCCGCGATCATGGTTTCGCGATCTTCAGCAAAGATCTGCGTGCCGACAGGCAATTTCAGCACAACATCGTCGCTGGCCGCACCGGTGCGGTCAGACCCCGCGCCATTGCCGCCCTTGCGTGCCTTGAAATGTTGCGCGTAGCGGAAATCAATCAGTGTATTCAGGCCGGCCACGGCTTCGGCGATGACATTGCCGCCCTTGCCGCCATTGCCGCCATCCGGGCCGCCGAACTCGATGAATTTCTCACGCCGAAACGCGGTTACGCCATCGCCGCCATCGCCGGCCTTCGCCCAGATTTTCGCCTCATCAAGGAATTTCATGGCCGATCCGCGGGGCAGCATGGCCCCAAAACAAAACGAGGGCCCCCAAGGGACCCTCGTTTCAAAGGATACCTTGAAGGGTGGGTTATTCCGCGGCCTGCGCCACCGGCTGCACGGTCACGTGCACGCGGCCTTCGGACTTGCGTTCGAACACCACGCGGCCATCCACGGAAGCGTGCAGGCTGTGCTGACGGCCGGCATAGACATTCGCACCCGGGATCATCTTGGTGCCGCGCTGGGTCACGATGATGGAACCGGCATTCACGGTCTGCCCGCCAAACAGCTTCACGCCGAGGCGCTTACCCGCGGAATCGCGACCATTGCGCGAAGAACCGCCTGCTTTCTTATGTGCCATGGCTGAGTTCCTTTCCGATCAGGCTGCGTTGATGGAGGCAATGCGCAGCACGGTCTGGTGCTGGCGATGGCCATTCTTGCGGCGGCTATTCTGCCGGCGGCGCTTCTTGAAGATCAGGATGCGGTCGCCGCGATTCTGTTCAACCACGGTCGCGGTGACGCTGGCGCCAGGCACGGTCGGCGCGCCAATGGCAAGGCCGGCTTCGGTCGCGATGGCGAGCACATCATGCAATGTCACCGTGGCCCCCGGTTCGGCATCAAGCCGTTCAACGGTAAGCACGGCGTCAGGCGTGACGCGGTATTGTTTCCCGCCGGTGCGGATTACTGCATAGGTCATGGGGATGCCCCGAAAATCTTTCAAAAGCGTGACTGCCCGGCCCTTGCCCCAGGCAAAAGCCAGCCGCCCCAGGCGCAGAACGCCGGGCCGGAAAGAGCGCGCATATAGACGGGCGGGTCCGGCCCGTCAACGGCGGAGATTGCGCCGGCAAGCAGGGGCAATTATAGGGACCCTTCGTTCGCGGGGAAGCCAGCTTCCCCGTTTCGCTGGAGAGGTGCCGGAGCGGTCGAACGGGTCGGTCTCGAAAACCGAAGTACGGGCAACTGTACCGTGGGTTCGAATCCCACCCTCTCCGCCAGTTTCAAAGTGATCCGCTATCTCCCCCCGCTGAATGGCAGGATTAATGGGCTATTTGGGACGGACCTGTTGACCGGCCAGGGCGGGAAAAGCCCGAAAATCGCTCTCCGAGAGCCAATTCTCTGCACTACTCGCAGGCCGCGTTGTGCGCGGCCTTGAATTGGCGCCGGCCTGTGGAGATTTGGTGATCGCGCGCTGGCGGTGCGCATCTCGGGGCCTAACCAGGCAATAACAGGTGAGGCTGTCGCACTGCTTTTTGGGCCGAATCGTCCACCGCTTCGATTACGCCACGCAGTCCTTGAATGGCGTGGCTGCCGGACCATCTGACGAACCATTGGTCCGGGCCCCTCTGGCGATGCTGGGCGCATCGCGATGTCGGACCTCCAAAAGGCGCGCCATGCGCGCCGTGGCAGAGGAGGCGTTGCGCCATGACTGAACCAAATCCTTCACGCGTCCCACTTGTGCTGCGCGGCTTCGGTGCCGTGCTGCTGCTGGTGGGCGTGGCGGGTTATTTTCTGCCGGCACCGCCAGTGCATTGGACGGCGATGATCCCGGCTGGGCTTGGCGTGGTCGCGCTGCTGGTATCGCTGGCCGGTCGATGGCCCGTGGCGGCGGCGGTCGGCGGCGCGCTGGTCGCCATGGTGGCGTTAGCGGGCGGCGGGTCTGCGCTTGTGCAGTTGCCCGCACTGCTGACCGGGGAGGCTGGCGCGGCGGTCGCTTCGCGTTCCGCCACGGCGGCTGCGGCGATCCTGGCGCTGGGCGGCCTGGTATGGGCGCTGCGCAGCGGGCGAGGCAGGCCAGCATGATCGGTGACCTCATCGCCTTTCTCGTCTCGGTCTTTCTGGTCGGGCCGTTGCAATCGAAGCTGGTCGACCAACTCGCGGATGGGCGTGCGCCGGCAGCGGTGGTGCAGCAGGTTGAAGCCTGCGCGACTGCGGCGCTGCCAGCGCTGGTGAAACGCGCCACCGATGAGCCCTGGTGGGCAATCACCACGGCCATAGGTGCCTGGGTTGGCACCACCTCGCCAGTCGCGGTGCTGACATCTGCCGAACCCTCCTGCGCGCCTGCGCTGGCAGCCGCGCGACCCTTCATCACAAGGTCTTGAAACCCGCGCTGAAACGGACGACCGCTCAAGCACCGTGATTCAGACCCCTTTGTCGCTAGAGAGGCATGCGGCCGTGTTGTCGGTCCTATCGCTGTAATTGGCGCAGCCTCAGGGGAGGGGATTTGCGATGGGCGCGTCATGACAGCGCAATGGCTCGGCGCGGAATTGGACCAGCTGCCATCAGCCGCCGACGCCGGCATTGATGGCGAGGACGCTGACGAAGCCCCGCCGCTGCGCCAGTCACGCGCGCAGGCGAACTCTGGCGCTCTGGTGAGCATCGGTTGCTCTGCGGCGATGGAACCAGGCTTGCCGATGTCGATCACGCCCTTGGCGCCGGGCACCTTGCGAACTTGGCCAACTTAGTGGTGCGCTTCATGCTAACCTTTGCCAATACAAAACCGCCACTGCGCACCGCTAGTTCAGTATTTGGGGGGGGGCGATTCACGCTGGTGTCGGGAACCGACGGCATCGACCGGACCCCTAGGTTCGCCCCGTAATGTTGCATGTGAAGGCGGCACGGCGGCAAAGATGACTATCGCGAATGGCCGGCTGGGCCTGGGGTTTCTGGATTTTCGGCTGCTCGGCCCCCGCAAGGGTCTCCAGGACCGGCGCCGCGCCACCCGAAGGTCGGCAGAGGCAGCTTGTCTGCCGATTATCCTGCTCAGCAACGGCACGCAGGATAACCGGCCTGCTCAGTACCCGTTTGATCACAGCACATCCAAGCGATCTCCAGCCACGAAATAACGCTCAATCCTGGTGGGCGCGCACGCCGTTACGGCGCCCATGGTTCCTCCTGCGCCGCCGCAGCATTCAATGATGGCCAAAGGTGCCATGAAAGGCGTTGTCGCGGATGCGAAAATGCTTGCTTCTGCGCCCGCGTCGGGTGACCTTGGCGTCAAGCGGCAGGCCATTCGGGGATCGCCGCATGAGAGAGGGAGAAACAAGCTATGAACAGGATGCGCTTTGGCATTTTCCTTGCGCCATTCCACAAGCCGGGGATCAACCCAACCCTGGCGCTGGAACAGGATCTGGAATTGGTCCAGTGGCTCGATCGCTGCGATTATGATGAGGTCTGGTTCGGCGAACATCATTCGGCAGGCTCCGAAATTTCGGCAGACCCGATGTTGATGATCGCAACCGCGTCCCAGCGCACGCGGCACATCAGGCTCGGCACGGGTGTGGTTTCGGTCAGCTACCATAATCCGCTTTGGGTGGCCGAACGTATCGTGCAACTCGATCACCTGACCCGCGGGCGGGTGATGCTGGGCGTCGGGCCCGGGTCGCTCCCCACGGATGCGGCGATGGTGGGCCTGACGCAAGAACATACCCGCCGCCTGCTGGCGGAGGGGCTGGATATCATGACCCGGCTGATCCGAACCGATGATCCGGTGACATTTCAGAATGACCGCTGGATATTGCAGGATGCACGCCTGCATTTGCGGCCTTATTCCAACTTCGATATCGCAACCGCCGCCGTTGCCTCACCCACTGGGGCAAAGCTGGCGGGCCGGTACGGTACGGGAATGATCTCCATCGGCGCCACGACGGCGGCCGGGTTCGATGCCTTGGCCCTGCACTGGAATGTGGTGGAGACTGAGGCGAAACATCACGGCCATGTGGCGGATCGCAGCAAGTGGCGCCTTGTGGGCCTGTGCCATATTGCCGAAACGATGGAACAAGCCAAACGGGACGTGGAATACGGGATTGAGCACTGGTTCCATTATTTCCAGGAAATCGCGGCCTTCCCGCAGATGTCCATGCCGGGCCAGAACGCGAAGGAGATGATTGATTTCATCAACGATAGCGGCTTCGGCGCCATCGGCACGCCCGAAATGTGCCGCGCCCAGATTGAACGGTTGTGGAAGCAATCGAATGGTGGCTTTGGCGCCTATCTGACGCTGGCGCATAACTGGGCGAATTTCGAGGCGACGAAGAAATCCTATGAGCTGATCGCACGCGAAGTCTTCCCGCATTTCCAGGGTCAGCATCATTCGACCATGCAGGCCGCGATCCGTGCCCAGAAGATGCGCCCCGACCTGGCGGTTGTGCATGCAAAGGCCGTGGAAACAGCACAGGCCATTTATGATTCGGAAAAGGCCGCCCGAGCCGCGGCGGAGTGACAAGCGCGATACCTTCAAGCCGCCCCGCCCAGAAAGGCCGGGGCGGCAATGGGGTGTTTTTGAGCAGCTGAAGCTACCTTGCCTGGAAATGGTCTCGGCACCACGCCATCAATGCCCGGTCGAGCCCAAGGCATAGACCAGAAGCGCGTATCGCAAAGGCCTTTGCCAAACCATTGCAGCGCCGTTGCAGGCAAAACTGTCAAGCCGCCTTGCGCAAGATGGCAATGTCTGGACTCGCGCTGCGGCGCAGGGGGAAAACGTCCAGCGCGCCCCTGCCAGCGCGCGGCAAGGCAGAGGCTTGCGGTAAAGTCAGCTTGCCAAATGCTATGCTGCCCGCCGATACTGCACACAAAAGGCTATTCTTTCTAAGCCGCGATTAGGGAATATTCCTTGAGTATGCGCGCTGCTCCCTGAAAGCTCGATCAATTTGAGTTGAGGTTTTCTGCGCTGATATTCCAAGCTGGCGCCGCAAGAATGCGGTGGCGAAAGCCTTCCCTGGCCCAAGGGGATTGCTCACCGCAACACAAAATCCTTCCGCACTTCCGGCTTGAATTCCAACCCATGCCCCGGCGCTTCCGGCGCGGTGATCAGGCCATTGGCGATTTTCGGCAGGTTGATGAAGGCATCATCCAAAAGCCCCATCTGCTCCGCCCAAATGCCATTCGGAATGCTCGCCAGCAGATGCACATTCAATTCCGGAAAAAGATGCGGCGCAATGGTGACGCCCCAGGTATCGGCAACGGTGGCGATCTTGCGGAGTTCCGTGAGTCCACCGCGCATTGGATCAGGTTGCAGAATGGGCAGGCGCGGATTTTCCAAAAAGGGCTTCAGATCAGCGCGGCCGAAATGCGTCTCCCCACCCACCACGCGCATATCAAGCGCCTCGGCACAGCGGAGGTAGCCGGCGTAATCATCCGCGAGTACCGGTTCTTCCAGCCAGTAGATATCATATTCCTCGAATTTGCGGCCCATGGTGATGGCAATATCCGCACTCCAGCCCATATTCACATCAATCATGATATCAATATCGGGCCCGACGGCTTCACGCATGCGCCGCACATTATCAAGATCGGTGTTGAGATCACCAATATGCGCGACCTGCATCTTGATGGCGCGGTAGCCTTGTTCGATGTAGTGCTTGGCTTTCGCGATCATGCCATCGCCGCGCGCGCCACGAAAGCATCCACTGCCATAGATCGGGATGTCGGAACGGAAATGCCCCCATAGCCGATGCAAGGGCAGCCCCGCTGCCTTGCCCAGAATATCCCAAAGCGCGATGTCAATCGCCGATTGCGCCATCATCGCAACCCCGCCGCGTCCGCCGGTCAGTGTTGCACGCCACAAATCGTGCCAGATCGCTTCAATCGCCGTTGCATCGCGCCCGATGATGCGTGGCGCCATCGCTTCCGCGATGCAGGCGCCAATGGTGCGTTGCAAGGGCAGGTTCAGCAAGTGCAGATAGCCCATGCCGGTGATGCCCGATTGCGTGGTGATATCCACCACCACCAGATCACGCATCGGCCCCAAGGCATGGCCGGCCAGCCAGGGATCATCCGCCCAGGGCATTTGCAGGAGCGTGGTCTTCACTTCCCGTATCGTGAGATCGGCCATGGCGTTTCCTTTCCTCGCTGTGCCAGCATCATGCTGTCTTGGCCTTATGGTCAATCGCCTGATCCGCCGAAGCCGGGCTAGACTGATCCACGATGTCGCTGCGATTCGCCCTGACCCATGAAAGCCACTACCGCTATGCGCGGCCGGTGCCGCTTGGTCCGCAACTGATCCGCCTGCATCCCGCACCCCATGCGCGCACGGCCATCACGGGCTATCGGCTTCAGATTGCACCAACCCCCGTGCGGCTTGATTGGTTTCTTGATCCTGCCGGCAATCATTCGGCCCGCGCCTTGTTCGATGGCGCGACCAGTGAATTGAGCGTCATGGTCTCATTTGAAGCGATCCTGACGCCGATCAACCCTTTTGCTTTCCTGCTTGATGCCTGCGCCACTGAATGGCCCTTCACGCTGGAACCCTGGCTCGCGCGCCAGCTTGCGCCTTACAGGGAAGCGCCCCCGCAAGGCCCGCTATTGGCCGCGCTGATCGCAAGCCTGCCGCAATCCCCGCAAGCAACGCTTGATCTGCTTGTCGCGGCGAATGGCCTGATCCATCAGCGCATCCGTTATGAAAAGCGCGAAACGCACGGCATTTGGGATGCGGAGCGCGTATTGACCGAGGGGCGCGGCGCTTGCCGAGACATGGCCTGGCTGTTGGTGCATGTGCTGCGCGCGCTTGGCTTCGCGGCGCGTTTCGTTTCGGGTTATTTGATTGAAGCGGAACAGGATGCCTCGGACCACGCTGAATTGCATGCCTGGGCGGAAGCCTATCTGCCGGGCGCCGGTTGGATTGGGTTTGATCCCACGTCTGGCCTGCTGGCGGCAGAAGGCCATATTCCACTCGCCGCCGCGCCGGACCCCGAAGCCGCCGCGCCCATCACCGGCACGCATGAAGCCGTGGCGGTCACGCCGCGCTTTGGCATTTCCGTCCGGCGCCTCACGCCATGAAGCGCGCCGCCATTCCGCCTTTTTTCGGCCAATGGGAAACGCCAAGCCTGATCGGCGCCATCATCACCGGTGCGTGTCGGGCGGAGGATGATCCCGCCTGGGCAGCTTCGGGCGCCGAAAACCCGCTGGATTATGCGCGCTGGGCGGAGCATTTGTGCGGTGTGGCGTGTCTCCGCATGGCACTCGCCGCGCGCGGCATAACGCCCCCCCGCGCGCGGGACCTCGCAAGGGTGCTGACCCGCTACGGCGCCTATGTGGAAGAACCGGATGGCCATATTCGCGGCCTGATCTATGCGCCGGCGATCACCTGGCTCGCGGAAACCCACGCCATAGCGGGCGAAATCATCCTGGACCGCGCGGCTGAGGCTATTGCGCCCTTGCTTGCCGATGGCGGGCTTTTCATAGCTTCTGTCCATCCCGCCATTCGCCGTCCGGCGGAACCTGCCCCCGGCCAGGGCGGGCATCTGGTATTGGTTTTCGGAGCAGGGGAGGGCGCGCTTCGGCTCCACAACCCCTCCGGCCATGATGCGCCTGCCCAGGCTGATGCGCGCGTGCACATTGCCGATTTTGCGCGGTTTTTCGCCGGCCGCGGCATTTGGCTGCCCGGCGCACCATTGGCGCAAGGCGCCTGAGGGCCTAACAACAACCGATGCGAAGCCTGCGCCTTCTTCTGCTGACGCTGCTATGCTGCCCCCTGCTTGCGCAGCGGGCCGAAGCGCAGAGCACGGGCCGCGTCATCACCGGCATCCCCGGCTATTCGCTGCAACAGACCGCGAATGGGGTGCTTGGCCTGCTTGCCTATAATGTGGTGCCGGATGTTACGGCTTCCTCGCTCAGCATTAGTCGCGGTGATCAGAGCGATACCGGGCTTCAAACCACGCAGTTCGGCCTGGGTTTCACGGTGGACCCCGATTTCCCGCTCTATCTCGAAGGATTTTTGGGCTATTCGCGCTATGATCCACGCTTCGTTTTTTCAGAAGGTACTGAGAAAACCACTCTGCCCACGCGTTGGAACAATGTCTCCGGTACCATCGGGGTTGGCTGGGATTTTCCGATCATCGAAGGCTTGGTGTTTCGTCCCATCCTGAATGCTGCGCTTGGCCATGTGGAAACCGATGCTTCCGTATTGGCGCGCTTGCTGGAATCGAAATACAATCGGGAACTAGCTTTCCTCAAGCGCGGCCGGATGAATGCCTATGGGCTTGGCGGTTCGCTGATGCTTGATCTGAACATCCCGCGCCCTGGCTACGAGATCGATCTGGAATTGCGCTACACTGATATTCGGCTTTCCACCTATGGCGATACGACTACCCTTGTCCGTGGTGAGGCAGAGGCGAAAACCTTCAACATCTGGGGCCGCGTGCGTTGGCCGATGGAGGCCGAGATGTTCGGCCGCCCGCTGCGCTGGGTGGTGGATTTTTCCCATTCGCGCTTCCTTGGTGATCAGGTGGCGCTTGGCTTCGATCACCTGACCAAGGTGGGCGGCGGGATTGAGATGAATGTCGGGCGCTATGAATTGGGGGTTTGGGATTTCAACATGCAAAGCATCCGGATCGTTGGCCGCTACCTGTTCGGCCAGAATGTCTCCGGCGCCTCGGTCGGGCTTGCGGTGTCCTTCTAAGCCTTGCGTCTGCGGCCCCCTTCGCCCATCTGCTCCCCATGCCCGATAGCCTGATCATCCGCCCCGATCCCGCCGACCCGCGCCTGACGCGCCGTGTTTCCGGGCGCGACCATACGGGGGCCACGATTGAAGCCAGCGTCACCGTCGAACGCCCGCTCACACTATTTCTGAACGGTCAGGAAATCGTCACCATGATGACGATTGGCGACCGGCCAGAGGATTTGGCGCTCGGCTATCTGCTCAATCAGGGCATGCTGCATGCCGATGATGACGTGACCGGCGTTGATTATGATGATGATCTGGCTGTCGTGATTGTGCGCACGGCGCGGCGGACGGATTATGAGGAAAAGCTACGGAAGAAAACCCTCACATCAGGCTGCGCCCAGGGCACGGCCTTTGGCGATCTGATGGAAGGTTTTGCGGAAGCGAAACTGCCGCGCGCGGAACTCCGCACATCCTGGCTCTATCGTCTGCTGCATCGGATCAATTCGCTGCCGACACTCTATCTGGAAGCCGGCGCCATTCATGGCTGTGCGCTGTGTCGGCAGGATGAACCGCTGGTTTATATGGAAGATGTTGGGCGGCATAATGCGGTGGATAAGATCGCCGGCTGGATGTTCCGCAACAAGGAAGCGCCTGGCGACAAGATTTTCTACACCACCGGGCGCCTGACGTCCGAGATGGTGATCAAGACCGTGCGCATGGGCATTCCCATTCTGGTGTCGCGTTCCGGCTTCACCGCCTGGGGGGTGGAGCTTGCGCGCGAAGCGGGCGTGATGCTGATTGGGCGCTGCAAGGGCAAGCGCTTTGTGGCATTGGCGGGCGAGGATCGCATTATCTTCGATGCCGATCTCCGTTACGTGGAAGAAGAAAGTGCCAAGCATTGGCGGAAGAACAGTGCTGAGGCGGAACGCGATGGCGGCTGAAACGCTGGGGCTTGTGCTGGCGGGGGGGCTCGCGCGGCGCATGGGGGGCGGGGATAAGCCGCTGCGCCTGCTGGGTGGGCGGCCCTTGCTGGATCATGTGCTGGCGCGCATCACGCCGCAGGTCGCCGCGGTGGTCCTGAATGCCAATGGTGATCCCGCGCGCTTCGCTGGTTTTGGCCTGCCTGTGGTGGCGGACCCGCTGCCGGATCACCCCGGGCCACTCGCGGGGATTCTGGCCGGGCTTGAATGGGCGGCCGCGCATCGGCCTGATCTGGCCTGGGTGTCCTCAATCCCCGGGGATTGCCCCTTCATCCCAGGCGATTTCGTGGCGCGGTTGCATGCCGCGCGGGCGGCAGCGGGGGTGCCCATGGCTGCTGCGTCCTCGGGCGGGCAAAGCCACCCGCCGGCGGCGCTTTGGCCCGTGGCACTCCGCGGCGAATTGCGCGCCGCCCTTTTGGCCGGGGAGCGCAAGATAGACCGTTGGACCGCGCGATTCGGCTGTGCGGAGGCCGCCTGGCCGGCCACCCCCTATGACCCGTTTTTCAACGCCAATGCGCCCGAGGATTTGGCGGAGGCCGAGGAAATCTTGCAAATCAGCCTATCCCAAGGCATAAGCCTCTAAAGGCTAAGTTCCGGGGAGAACAGCAATGAACGGCATCATCAGCGGCGTCTGCATAGCCATCGTCATCGCCATTGGCGCGGCGATTTATTTGGACCGCAACGTCCAGCAAACGGCAGACGTCGCTTTCGCCACCACCGGCGTCCGGTTGTGATCATCCGGCGCGGGGTTTTGTTCATCGCCTTGGCGCTGGCTGCCTGCGCCGAAGCCCCAGCCCCCGCGCCCAGCACGCCTTCAGCGCCGCGCGCCACTTCAACCCCCGCGCCAACCCCTTCCAACCTGCCCGTGACGGGTCAGGCGGGGACTGAGCGTGCCATGTCCACACTGCAGCAGGATTTGGACCGCGACCGCGCTGACGAAAGGCTGCGCAGCTATGACCCCCATGCGCAGCATCAGGACCTTTCCCCACCGCGTACCCCTTATGAGATTGGCGGGAATACGCGGCTGCCGACGCGGCGTTAGCTAGACATTATCGCAACGCCCGGCTGCATCCTGGCGCCTTTACAAATTCACAATCATGCCACGCCTTGCTTCAATTCGGTCATCTTGCTGACGCGGTTTTTGGGCAAGCATTACGCATCAAAGCCAATGCAGAAACAGCTTGTACTGTTCTGGGAATGGCGGGTGCAGAATGGCTCCTCTGGCCGGCAGCGTATTGACCAAAAGAAACGCCTCTGCAGCGGCGGGGGGTGAGGCGCGCGGGGCCAATTTTTGCGGAACTGACCTTCTGGCACTGAGGTGCCCTTGCGCCACGGTTTTCAGTTTGGCGGTCATGGGCGGTTTCCTGCTTCTCGCGGCCTGCGCCAAGGCGCCCGCGCCTGAAACCCAGGCAGCCTTGCCGGCGCAGCGCAACTTGAGCGTCCTGGCACCAACCCCCTGCACCATCCCAAATGCAGGTCAGACAGACACGCCTAATGTCTTGAATAGCCCGCAACAGTCCACCACTGATCGGTTAAGAGTGGAGTGTCTTCGGGGGGTGCCGCCACCACGCACGACTTGGTCTTGGTCCGGGCCGTCTGGGGTAGCGCCGGAGCGCCCACAAGCTGACCGGGCAAGCGCCGAAAGAGCAAGGGAGGAGGCAATAGCATTCCAAAGCCGTCAAAGAAGTCGCCGCTAAGATGATCGCCGCCTGCCTGATGATGGTGTTTTCTGCGCCGCGAGGGACGTGCGTGAGCCTTTTTTGAACAAATTCGTATGCCATGGAATTGTCGGTAGAATATGTCAGAGAGCAATCCGCTCTGCTTCACAAACGAATGGGTGAGACATGCACAAAGCGGTCCTTAGCGCGATGCCTACTTCCGCCGTGATGATAAAGCTCGGCATTATGGCTACGCTGCCGCTGCTGCTGCTTGGCGCCTGCGCCGAAACCCAAAGCCCAACGACGATTGCTGCCGCGCCGAGCCCTGTTTCAAGCCCTGCGCCCACGCCATCCTGCAACGCGCCACTGGGCAGTCAGGCTGATCGGAAAAATCCCCCCACACCGTGGCAGAGCGCGGTTGACCGGAAGCGTGCGGAAGACTGTCTGCAGGCTCTCGATCCTCGACCGGCACCCATACGGCCTGAGTATTTGGGCAATCCAAGACAGGAAGCCATGGATAGGAGAACCCTTGACCTCGCTCCTTTGGGATTGAGAGGCCGCCTAAGCCAGGGCAGTAATTTCCGAGACCGTCTTCCCATTCCGGAATCGTGCCAGCCTCACTGTTGAGGCAGCGCCGCCTAAAAGCTTTGGAGATTTTGCAACTGCTTCCGCCCACCCAAACCGCCCGCAAGTGCGGGGAAACAGCTTCACACAACCCTCAACTCTCCCCCCGCTTCGCCCGCTCCGCCTCGCGCAAATAATCCTCAGTCGTTTTCGTCACTGGCCTGGGCGCGCCGGCGTAAGGATCAATCCCGCCATTCGTCGCTTCCAAAACGCGGCAATCCTCGCATAGGTCCAATACGGCCTGCCGCGCCGGATCGGCGAACATCCAATGCGCCGAAAGCTTCGCCTTCACCCGCGCAATGGAAGCCTTGGTCCCAAACAGCTTGTTGCAGCGCGGGCAAGCGGCGGGTTCTTCGGCCTTCACCACCTGGGCCTGCGCGGCTTCAGGCGCGAAATTCAGCCGCGGTTCCAGCGTAATCACCTTCTCCGGGCAGGTCGCGGCGCAAAGCCCGCATTGCACGCAGGCATCCTCCAAAAAGCGCAACTCCGGCCGATCCGGATTGGCGCTGAAGGCACTGGTCGGGCAAACACTTGTGCAGGCAAGGCAAAGCGTGCAGCCCGCCTGATCCACAAGCGCCAGCCCAAAAGGCGCCTTTTCCGGCAGGGCAACCATCGCAACGCGTGCCCCAGCCGCTTCCCGCAGCGCGCGGAAGCCTTGCTGCGCCATCTCCCGCGGGCTGCCCAAAGCCTCAAACCGCGCAGGCGCGAAGCCAGGCGCCATGCGGGGCAGGGCGGCCAAGGCCTCACCCAGCGAAAACGGATCATCGGTTTCAAGCAACGCAGCACGCGGCACGGGGCCGGCCAGTCCAAGCCCCTCCAGCACTGCCGCAGTGTAATCAATGTTGCGCAGCACGCCTTCCACGCCATGCCCGCGCCTGGCAGGTGCGAGCAGCCGCACCCCCGCCGCGCCCCAGGCAAAGGCGCCGGCGAACACCGCCAAATCAAGCGATGAAACCTCATTGACGCGCAGCGGCAGCACCCGCGCCGGCAAGCCATCGCCATGCCGGGCAAGGGCGTCAATCAAGGCCTCGCCATGGGCCTCATCATGGATCAGCACCACCGGCGCCTCACCGCCCGCATCAGCATAGGTCAGCAGCAAACGCCGGAGCCGCCGCAACAGCGCCTGGGTCGGCGGCAGCGCATAGGTGGCCGCCCCCGTCGGGCACACGGCGGCACAGGCACCGCAGCCCGCGCAAATCTCCGCACTGATCACCACCTGGTCCTTGAGCGGACCCACCCCCGGCGTAATCGCCCCGGTAGGGCAAAGGTCCAGGCAGCGCCGGCAACCTTCGCGCTTATTGCGCGCATGGGCGCAAAGCTTGCCGTCGAAACTCACAAAACGCGGCTTGTCGAAACTGCCGACCAGCTCGCCCGCCGCGACAATGGCGCGCTCCAGTGCGGCGCCATCGGTGGGATCGGCGCGGAGATACCCCTGCCGCACCTCATGCGCCGGAAATAGCGGCGCGGCGCCGGTCAGATCCAGGATGATATCGGCGCGGCTGATCGCGCCATCCTTGCCCTTGCCCCAGGCATAGGCGGCGCGCGAGGATGGGCTTGGCGCCGCCGCGCCATCCACGGTCACTTCAAAAGCGCCGAGATACCCGCTGGCGGAGCGCGCCCGCCCGCGCATCACCGGAAATGCCGCCTGACGCGCCGGCGCCACCGGTACATCGCCGGTCAGCAGCACGGTGATATCCAGCTTTTCCTGCAAGCGGGCTGCGGCGGTGATCGCCACCTCATCGCGGCCCAGCACCAGGGCGATGCCGCCGCTTTCCAGGCTGACCAGGGGGATTTCCGGCATGGGCTCGGCAGCGGCGGCGATCAGCGCGGCCATTTTCGGCCCGGCCTGCTTGCCCTCAGCCGACCAACCGGCGGTCTCACGGATATTGACGAAAAGCGGGGTGGCGGCGCCGGCGGCCTCGGCCTCCTGCGTGAAAAGCGGGGCCTGGGCGGTGCAGGCGATGGTGAGCGGGCGCCCGGTGGCGAGTGCGGCTTCAAAACGATCAAGCTGGGCCACGCAAAGCTGCTCGGCGCCACGGATTTCAACGCCAGCGCCGCAGCCGCGCGCAAGCGCCTTGCCATCCAGCAGCATGGTATCTTCGCAGCTGCACACAAGGGCGATCCGCCCCTTTTCCTCGCCCATGATGTTCTGTCCTACCCCCCGGCTGTGAAGACCGCTTGGCGCGGCTTATATGGCACTTAAGACAGGCTGACGAGGGATGAGGCCAGGGGTGGTTGAGGATTTACCCGCATTGCCAAGCGTTTTCACGCCGATCATCGCGCTGCGCGAGGGTGGCGACGCCTTGGCGCATGCCTGCGCCCTGGCCCCGGAAAAGGGCGCCGGCACCCTGGTTTGGGTCCGGTCTTGGGCGCGGGCGGAAGCCGCCCTGGTGCTGGAACCGGAAGAAGCCTTGCCCGCCGCCCGGCTGGTGCTCCATGCCGCGAGCATCGCTTTGGCTGATGCGCTTGGCGCCTATGGCCCGCCCGATATCCCGGTTACTTTCGATTGGCCGCACACCCTGCGCCTCAATGGCGCCGTGGTGGGGCAGACCCGGCTTGGCCTGCCCCCTGGCCTTGCGCCGGATGCCACGCCGCCCTGGCTCGTGGTCGGGATGGAACTCCGCTTCGCCGAATATGCCGATGGCGAACCCGGTGAAAGCCCGGACCGGACCTCCCTGCTCGGGGAAGGCTATGACGATCTGACGCCCGCGCTTCTGGTCGCTGCCTGGGCGCGGCATTTCATGGCGACGGTCGCGGATTGGCAGGCGCGCGGGGTGAAGACGCTGGCGGAACGCTACCTCGCCCGGCTTGATCCCAAGCTTGGCGCCGGCGCGCGGCGCGGCATTGTGCCGGCCAGCGGCGATCTGGTGCTGGAAGGCGGGGCAGGGCGCGAAACCCTGTCGCTCGCGGAGGCTTTGGCATGACCCGGCTGCCCCGCACCATCCGCCTTGATGCCTCCGATACCGTGATCTTCGACCAGGCGGCCGAGCCCGGCGAATGGGCCGTGCCGGGGGGCTTTGCCTTTTGGGATGAAGACCCCGCGCAAATGTCCGGCAAGCGTCGCCAGGCCTTTCGCGGCGGCTTCCTTGGCCTTGGCAGTTTCGGCTGGGCGACATTGGTTGAGGTAGCGGAAGCGAGCGCCGCCGACCGCTCTGCGGCGCTCGCCGCGCTTGCCGCGCATATCCATCTGGTCCATGGCGCGCCGGATGAGGCAGCGGCGCGCGCCGCGGCTGAGGAGGAATTGGCCTTTGCCGAACAGCTTTGTGATCACCCGCCGGGCACGGTGCTCGCCTTGACCCGCAGCATTGAAGGCGGCGAACAGCGCGAACGTTTCCGCACGCTGCATCTGCGCGCCGAACAGCATCGCAGCTTTGAAAGCCTGCCGGTTTTCGCCAGTGTGGAAACGCATGGTGAGGAGGATGATGAACCCATCCTTCGCCCTGATCTCACAAAAATCGGAAAGCGCGAAGCATGAGCGCCATGCTCTCCCCCGGCGATTTCTGGGTCGCTTCCGGGCATCATTTGTGTGAGGCCGCGCCGCATGGCCGGCTGCGCGCCACGCCCGATTTGTGGCGCGCCTTTCTGGCCCGCCCGGAATTGGTGCCACCAGATGAAGCCTGCGCGGCGGAAGTGGCGCTGCATGCTGCGCTTTTGGCGGAACCCGAACAGGCAGTGGATGCCGCGCGCATCGCTTCGCTTGCCGATGCCGATGCGCAGGAAAATTGGCGGCATTTTCTGGGTTTTCGTGATCGCGTTTCTGCCGCGCCCAGCCTGGAAGAAGCTTGGCTGGCGCTCTATCGCGGTGATGTCGGCGGCATCCCGCCCATATTTCTGCAAATGCTGACGCATCTGGTCGCCCGCGCCGCGATGGAGGGGGAGGGCGATCCCTTCGCGCTGCGCGCCGCTGAGCTTTTCTATCGCCCGCAGCGTGCTGCCATCAATCAGGGCTCGCTGTTGCTGGCGGATGAGGAAGTGCTGGAAATGCGTGGCCGCGATGGCGGGTTCGGCGCGCTTGGCCAATTGCTGGTCGAAGCCGGCGCGCCGCCACGAGAAATTGAGATTGATGTGCTGTCCGACATGAATGCCCATCTCTATCACGGGCGGTCTGATGCGCATGATTTCGCGCTGGATATTGCCGAAACCCGCCCCGGCCAGCAGGGGCTCGCGAGTGCCATCACGCGTTTCATCCGGCATTTGTTCGGTGAGGAAGTGACGATCCGCGCCGTGCCCACCATCGAAGATCGCGATTGGCGTTGGCATATCGGGCTTGATACGGAAGCGACTGCCATCACCAATGATCTATGGCAGGGCAAGAAGGTGGCGCAGGCGCGGCTGGCGCGCATTCTCTGGCTCGGCGTGCTGGAATTCGCCAATCCAGCGCGCGTGCTGCCGCGCGTGGCGGGCAAGCCGATCTATCTGGCACTCGCCATGGATGCCGCCAATCGGCTGCGCATGAAGCCGCAAAACCTGGTGGCCGGCCTGCCGCTGCTGACGGCGGAGAAGGGCGCATGAACCTGATCATCCCCGGCACCGTCACCATCCCGGTTGGCGTGGTGGTGGAACGCCGCCCCGGTGTCACGCCCTGGGCGGATTGGGCCTGGCGCGCGGTGGAAGTTTTGGAAGATGCGCCCGCTTTGCCCGCCTGGACGCTGATGCGCGAAGAAGCCGGGCGCAGCCTGTTCTTTGCGGGCAATGCCGAAGTGGCCTTGCACCCAACCGATACGGATAATTACAAGCACAATCTGGAGAGCTCCAACCCCAGCATCTGGGTGGTGCTGCGCCCGGTCGAGACCGCGCCGGGCTTTGCCCTACAACGCGTGACGGTGGATGCCGGGGAAGCGCATCTCTATGCCGATTCAGGGTCTGACCTGATGGAGGCCGTGCCGCTACCCCCCGGCATTCGCGCCGCGCTGGAAGCCTTTGTGGCGGAACATCACCGCGACCGCGGCTTTCATAAGCGCAAGCGCGACAAGGCGGAACTTGATGGGCTTGGCCGGCGCAGCCGGGTGGATGGCCCATGAGCGAGGAGAATGAGGGCTTCCTCTCCCGCTGGTCGCGCCGCAAGCGCGCCGTGCTGGAAGGCCGCGCGCCCGAGGAAGCGGCGCCGCCCGCCCCGCTTGAGGCGACGCCCGAGGCGCTGCCGCCCGCCGAGCCCGAGGATGATTTTGACCCGGCCAGCCTGCCGCCAATCGAAAGCCTGACCCTGGAGAGCGACTTCAAGGCCTTTTTGCACCGCAAGGTGCCCTTGGAACTGCGCTCCGCCGCGCTTCGCCGTGCCTGGAGCCTTGACCCCTCCATCCGGGATTTCATTGGCCCGGCGGATTACGCCTGGGATTACAATGCGCCGGATGGCGTGCCGGGCTTTGCGCTGGAACTGGGCGGGGATGCGATGAAGCTGCTGTCGCATGCGCTTGGCCTCGATGCCCCGGCCCCTAAGCCCGATTCGGCCGAGCCTGAGGCAACCCCGGCGGAGCCCGCTGCCCTGGCTGAGGCCCCGCCAATTGAGGCAGTGCCCGAACCCCCTGGGCCCACCATTGCCGAGGCCATGCCTGAGCCAGAGGCAGCGCCGGAGCCCCTGGCGCCGCGCCCCCGCCGCCATGGCAGCGCCCTGCCAGTGTAAGCTTTTCTAGACAGAAATACTGTCAATGTCAGGCCATGTAACTCGCCTATTGCATTTTGATACGCAATTTGAGTACAAGACTCGGAAATTCGAGATGGCATTTTTCCTTTGTATAACTGGAATGATATCGGTTCGTCACCGTCCTGTCATTTCACTGAACGGGAATCAAGGCCACGCCGGGTTATAATTTAGACGTGAGGAGGTAACGGCCGGAATGCGGCCCATGACGCAGCAAGATCAGGCACAAGATGCCATGGCCACCGAAAGGGCGCGGCTTTTCGCGCTGCTCGGTCGTTTGCTCGTCGCCGCCCCGGACGCCCATCTGCTCGCTGCGCTGGCCGCCCTGCCGGGCGATGCCTCCCCGCTTGGGAAATGCTACCGCGCGCTGGCCGAAGCCGCCGCCACCACCGATGCCGTGCGGGTAGAGCGCGAATTCCACGATCTTTTCATCGGGCTTGGCCGCGGCGAATTGCTGCCCTTCGCTTCCTATTACATCACGGGCTTTTTGCATGAACGCCCGCTTGCGGATTTGCGCGGGGACCTCGCGCGGCTTGGCATTGAACGCGCCGAAGGTGTTGCCGAGCCCGAGGATCACATCGCATCCGAATGCGAAAGCTTTGCCGGGCTGCTTTCAGGCGTGTTTCCAGGTGGTGCCGCGGCGGCCGAGGCGTTTTTCGCCCGCCATCTCCGCCCCTGGGCGGGGCGCTTCTTTGCGGATCTGGAAGCGGCGGAGGCCGCAAGCTTTTACCGCGCCGTTGGCGCACTTGGCCGCATGGCCATTGAGGTTGAATTGGCGGCGCAGGAACTGCCCGTCTGATGTTTTTTGCTGGGAGGGTTGAACATGAGTGCTGATGACCAACAAGTGGCGCAACGCCGCGGCTTTTTGAAAACCCTGGGCCTTGCTGCCGGTGGCGCAGTGGCAGCGACAGCGGCTGAGGCCTCAGCGCCGCTCCGCGCCGATGCCGTGCCTGCCGGCACCGCGCGCAAGGAAAACCAGGCGGATCGCCAGCGCGCGCGCTACCAGGCCAATAGCCCGCATGTGCAGGCCTTCTACCGCACCAATCGTTCCAGCGATACATAAGAAGGGAAGCACCCATGTTGATCAAACGCACTGATGGCAAGGCCGCGAAGCAGCGCCTTGCTTCCGCCTATCAGGGGCTTTCCGCCGGCGGGCTCGATCGTCGCGCCTTTTTGCGTCAGGCCGGGCTTGGCGGGGCGGGGCTGGCGGCGCTTGGCGCCATTCCGCTTTCCACCATGCGTCCCGCCGAAGCGGGGCCGATGGATCATTCAAAGCCCGTGCAGCGCGTGAAGAATATCTGCACGCATTGTTCGGTCGGCTGCACCGTGATTGCCGAAGTGCAGAATGGCGTTTGGGTCGGGCAGGAACCGGCTTGGGAATCGCCGATCAATCGCGGCACGCATTGCGCCAAGGGCGCTTCGGTGCGCGAATTGGTCCATGGTGACCGGCGCATCAAATATCCGATGAAGCTGGTGAACGGCCAATGGCAGCGCATGTCCTGGGACAATGCGATGACCGAAATTGCCGACAAGCTGATGGAAACCCGTCAGAAAAGCGGGCCGGATGCCACCTTCTGGCTGGGCAGCGCGAAATTCTCCAATGAAGGTGCTTATCTGTATCGCAAATTCGCGGCCTTCTGGGGCACGAATAACGTGGACCACCAGGCGCGCATTTGTCATTCGACGACGGTGGCCGGTGTTGCCAATACCTGGGGTTATGGCGCGCAAACCAATTCCTATAATGACATCCGCAACGCCAAGACCATGATCATCATGGGCGGCAATCCGGCGGAAGCGCACCCGGTCAGCCTGCAGCATGTTCTTGCCGGCAAGGAACAGAACCGCGCCAATCTGATCGTGATTGACCCGCGCTTCACGCGCACGGCCGCGCATGCCAGCGAATATGTGCGCATCCGTCCGGGTACCGATATTCCGGTGATGTGGGGCATGCTGCACCACATCTTCGCCAATGGCTGGGAAGACAAGGAATTCATCCGCCAGCGCGTGCATGGCATGGATGAAATCCGCGCCGAGGTCGCGAAATGGACGCCGGCCGAAGTCGAGCGTGTTTCCGGCGTGCCGGGCGCGCAGCTCCGCAAGGTTGCGGAAATGTTCGCGACACAAAAGCCTGCGACGCTGATCTGGTGCATGGGGGCCACGCAAAAGACCGTGGGCACCGCCAATGTGCGCGCCTTCTCCATCCTGCTGCTCGCGACCGGCAATGTCGGTTCCGAAGGCACGGGGGCGAATATCTTCCGCGGCCATTGCAATGTGCAGGGGGCGACTGATTTCGGCCTCGATGTCACGACGCTGCCGGCCTATTATGGCTTGGACGAAAACGCCTGGCGGCATTGGTCGCGCGTTTGGAATGTGCCCTATGAATCCATGGTCGCGCGGTTTGACAGCCCGGCCCTGATGGGCACGCCCGGCATCCCGACCACGCGGTATTTCGATGCCGTGACGCTGCCCAAGGATCAGGTGCAGCAGCGCGATAATTTCAAGGCCATGCTGGTGTTCGGCCATGGCGGCAATACCGTCACGCGCATGCCGGAAGCGGTTAAGGGGCTTGAGGCGCTTGACCTGCTGGTGGTGGCGGACCCGCATCCGACCACCTTCGCGGTCCTCGCGAACCGCAGGGAAAACACCTACCTGCTGCCGATCTGCACGCAGTTTGAATGCGCGGGCAGCCGCACGGCGTCCAACCGTTCCGTCCAATGGGGCGATCAGGTGGTGAAGCCGATTTTTGAGAGCAAGAATGATTATGAGGTGATGTATCGCCTTGCCGGTGCTCTCGATAAGGCCGCCGAGAAGCGCAATATGCCGATCCGCTTCCAGGCTGACCTGTTCAAAGGCATTGAGGTGAAGGGTCAGGAGCCGGTTGCCGAGAGCATCCTGCGCGAAATCAACCGCGGCGCGATCAGCACGGGCTATACGGGCCAATCGCCGGAACGGCTCAAGGCGCATATGGCGCATCAGGACAAGTTCGACCTGGTGACGCTGCGCGCCAAGGCGGATGCGCCTGCCGAAATCAAGGGCGATTTCTATGGCCTGCCCTGGCCCTGCTGGGGCACGCCGGAAATGCGCCATCCGGGCACGCATATCCTCTACAATACCAACCTTCATGTGAAGGAAGGCGGCGGCACTTTCCGTGCGCGCTTCGGTGTGGAGCGCAATGGCGTGACGCTGCTGGCGGAGGGGTCCTATTCCAAGGGCTCGGAAATCACCGATGGCTATCCGGAATTCACCACCGCGGTGATGCAGCGCCTGGGTTGGGATAAGGAATTCACCGAAGCCGAACGCGCTTCCTTGGCGCGCCAGGGTGGCACCGCTTCCTGGGCGACGGATCTGTCCATGGGGATCATTCGCATCACCATGGAACATGGCGTGGTGGCTTACGGCAACGCAAAAGCGCGCGCGGTGGCCTGGAACCTGCCTGATCCGGTGCCGGTGCATCGCGAACCAATCTACACGCCGCGCACCGATCTGATCGCGCAATATCCGACGCTGCCTGATCGGCGCGGCTTCCGCCTGCCGCATCTGGGGCAGACGGTGCAGAACCGTTCGCATCAGGTGGCACCGAATTTCCCGATCATCCTGTCTTCCGGTCGTCTGGTTGAATATGAAGGCGGCGGGGAAGAAACGCGGTCGAACAAGTGGCTCGCGGAATTGCAGCAGGATATGTTTGTGGAAATCAATCCGCGCGATGCCGCCGCACGCAATATCCAGGATGGTGCCTGGGTGCTGGTCTCCGGCCCGGAAATGCCGGCCGGCAAGGCAACCCGCATGAAGGCTTTGGTGACGGAGCGCGTCGGGCCCGGTGTGGCCTGGATGCCCTTCCACTTCGCCGGCTGGTTCATGCAGGAAGACCAAAGGCGCAAATACCCAACCGGCACGGACCCGATCGTGCTTGGCGAAAGCGTGAATGCAGTAACCACCTATGGCTATGACCCGGTGACCTTCATGCAGGAAACCAAGGTCACGCTTTGTCAAATCCGCGCGGCATAAAGGGGGGCAAGAACAATGGCTCGTATGAAATTCCTGTTGGACGCGGAACGCTGCATCGAATGCAATGCCTGCGTCACGGCCTGCAAAAACGAACATGAAGTGCCCTGGGGCATCAATCGCCGGCGCGTCGTCACCATCAATGACGGCAAGCCGGGCGAGCGTTCCATTTCCATGGCTTGCATGCAATGCACGGATGCGCCCTGCGCCGCCGTCTGCCCGGTTTCCTGTTTTTACACCACCGCCGATCAGGTGGTGCTGCATGACAAGGACCTTTGCATCGGCTGCGGCTATTGCTTCTACGCATGCCCCTTCGGCGCACCGCAATTTCCGCGCCTTGGCAATTTCGGCTCTCGCGGGAAAATGGATAAGTGCACCTTCTGCGCCGGCGGCCCGCAGGCCGACAATACCCAGGCGGAATATATCCAGTACGGGTCGAACCGTCTGGCGGAAGGCAAGCTGCCGCTTTGCGCCGAAATGTGCTCGACCAAGGCGCTGCTCGCCGGTGATGGGCAGATCATTGCGTCGATCTATCGGGAGCGTGTGCAGCGCCGCGGCTATGGCACGGGCGCCTGGGGCTGGCGCACTGCCTATCGCGAAACCGTTGCGATCTGAAGGGCGGGCTGAACCATGAAGCTCCGCATCCTTGCCCTGCTTGCCGCGCTGCTGATGGGCGCGGCGGCACCCGTATTGGCGCAAACCGCGCCGCGCGCGCCTTCCATGGCGGAAGAAATGGAAGTGCAGGCGCTGCTGCGCGGCAGCCAGATTCAGGGCCGCATCACCATTCCGGATGATCGGGCCGCGACGCTTATTCAGCCTGTTGGGCGCGAATGGCGTGATTTCCATAACTATACGCTCGCCTGGGTGGGTGGCATTGCCGTGCTTGGCATGCTGGCGATCCTGGTTGCCTTCCGCCTGACCAAGGGGCGCATCCCGATTGAAGGCGGCCGTTCAGGGCGCACCATTCTGCGCTTCAATACGCTGGAACGCGCCAATCACTGGATGGTGGCTTCCACCTTCATCATCCTGGCGCTGTCTGGCCTGAACCTGACCTTCGGGCGGCATATCTTGCTGCCGATCGTGGGGCCTGAGGCTTTCACCGCCATCAGCCAATGGGGCAAATACGCCCATAACTTCCTGGCTTTCCCCTTCACGCTGGGCCTGGTGGTGATGCTGCTGATCTGGGTGAAGGACAATATCCCGAATGCGCGCGACATCGCCTGGTTCAAGGCGGGTGGCGGCTTGATCGGCAATAAGCATCCGGAAGCTGGCCGCTTCAATGGCGGGCAGAAGATGGTGTTTTGGATCACGGTGCTGGGTGGCGCGGTGGTGGCGATCTCAGGCTATCTGCTGGTTTTCCCCTTCGTCTTCACCGATATCGCCGGGATGCAGCTGAGCCACATCATCCATAGCCTGCTGTCGGTGCTGATGATCGCTGCCTTGCTCGCGCATATCTATATCGGCTCTGTCGGCATGGATGGCGCCTTTGGTGCCATGGGCTCGGGCCAGGTGGATTTGAACTGGGCCAAGCAGCACCACCCGCTTTGGGTGCAGGAGGAAATGGCCAAGGGCCGCGCGGCGGAAGCGCCGCCCGGTGCTAAGCCTTCCGGCGCAGATTAGAGCGTGTTGCGTTCACATGTGTTCACGCCACCCGCTCTACCTCGTTGTTTTTCGAGCATCTTCACACGTTCAGATGATTCCATCTGAACGTGATCTGCTCTGATCGCCCCATGCGCGTGATCGGCCTCGCCGGCTGGAGCGGGGCCGGCAAAACCACCTTGATGGTGAAACTGATCCCCTGCCTGATTGGGCGGGGGATCGGCGTTTCTACGCTTAAACATGCGCATCATCGCTTTGATGTGGATGTGCCGGGCAAGGATTCCTGGCAGCACCGCCAGGCCGGCGCGCAGCAGGTGATGGTGGCATCCGGCGCGCGTTGGGCGCTGATGACGGAATTGCGCAGCGCTGCGGAACCGCGCCTGCCGGAATTGATCGCGCGCATGGATGCGGTTGATCTGGTGATTGTGGAAGGCTTCAAGCGGGATGCGCATCCCAAGCTGGAAGTGCATCGTGCCGCCAATGCCAAGCCCTGGATGCACCCGGATATGCCCGGCATTGTCGCGGTAGCATCCGACACGCCGCCCCCTTATGATCTGCCCCGCGCCGAGCTGGATCAGGTGGAAGCCATTGCCGATCTGGTGCTGGCGCACGCACGAGAGATCAAGGACATTCCCTGGACGGAGGGGTAATGGCGCAGCTTTCGGATGATTGCTTCGCCTTTGGCGGCGCGCTGATGGCGGTGGAAGAAGCCCAGGCGCTGATCCTGGAACGCATCCCGCCCGCCACAGGTGCTGAAATGGTGGCGCTAGCCGCTGCGCGCGGGCGCGTGCTGGCCGCGCCGCTGCTGGCGTCCTTGCCCCTGCCGCCCTTCTTCAACGCTGCCGTGGATGGCTGGGCCTTTCGCTATGCTGATTTGACGCCCGGCGCCGAAACCGCCTTGACCGAAGTTGGCCGTATCGCGGCCGGGCAAGCCCCGTCGCGCGGCGTAGCCGCGGGTGAGGCGATGCGCGTCTTCACCGGCGCCCCCATGCCGCAAGGCGCCGATACCGCGGTCATGCAGGAAGATGTGCGCCGCGATGGTGCGGCGATTTTCATCCCCCCCGGTCTGAAACTTGGCGCCAATGCGCGCCCCGCCGGTGAGGATATCGCCGCCGGTGCGCTTGCGCTGCCTGAGGGCAAAATTCTTGGCCCCGCGGAGATTGGCTTGGCGGCGGCCTTGGGTCAGGCGCGGCTGGCGGTGCGCCCGCGGCTCAAGGTTGGCGTGTTCTCAACCGGCGATGAATTGGCAAGCCCCGGGGACGTACTTGGCCCCGCGCAGAGCTATGACAGCAACCGATTTACGTTGCTGGCGCTGCTGGCGGCGCTGCCGGTGGAGGCGCATGATCTTGGTATCCTGCCCGATGACCGCGCTGCGACCGAAGCCGCGCTGCATGACGCTGCCGCGAGCCATGATCTGCTGCTGACCAGCGGCGGGGTCTCCACCGGTGAGGAAGACCATGTGCGCGCGGCCATCGAAGCCGGCGGGCGGCTGGTGTTCTGGCGCCTGGCCGTAAAGCCTGGCCGCCCGGCGGCGATGGGCCTCGTGCGCGGCACGCCGGTGCTGGGCCTGCCAGGCAATCCCGTGGCGGCGGTGGTGACGTTTCTGCATCTGGCGCGGCCTTTGGTGCTGCGCCTTGCGGGGGCTTTGCCCGAAGCCCTGCCGCGCTTTGTGGCGGAAGCTGATTTCACCTATCGCAAAAAGGCCGGGCGGCGCGAATATGTGCGCGTGAGCCTGCACGCCACGGGCAGCCTGCCGCGTGCGCGCAAATTCGCCCGTGAAGGGGCGGGGTTGCTGACTTCGCTGACGCAATCCGATGCCTTTGCGGAATTGCCGGAGGAGATTACGGCGGTGGCCCCTGGGGATCACGTGGCGGTATTGCCCTTCAGCGCGATATTCTGAACTTCCCGCCTTGACGCATCGCCCCATGGGTGATGCTTTGGGCGCATAAGGAAGGATCAGTCACCATGGACCATAACCCCTTGCCATTCGCCCCCACCGAAGAAACGCGCATGTTGCAAGACTTGGTCGCGCGCTTCGTGGACAAGGATCTGATGCCGCTTGAACCCACGATCCTGAAGCGCGAAGCCGAAGGCAAGGGCTATAAGCTTTCCGAGGAAGAAGAAACGCGGCTTCTCGCGCGCTGTCAGGAATTGGGCCTTTGGGGCCTTGATGTGCCGGAGGAATTCGGCGGCGCCAATCTATCCCTCACGTCACTTGCCGCGGCCGAGGAAGAATTGGGCCGTGTCGCGGTGCCCTTCGTCATCCCGCCCGATAGCCCCAATCTGCACATGATGCTTTCGGTCGCCAATTCCATGCAGCGGGAGCGTTATCTTGCGCCCTATGCTGAGGGAAAAGCGCGTTCCGCGATGGCGATTTCCGAACCCGGCGCGGGCGGTGACCCCGCCGGCATGACGACCCGCGCGGTGAAGGATGGCAATGACTGGGTCATCAATGGCCGCAAGATTTGGGTCAGCAATGTGCCGCGCGCGGATTTCATTATCCTCATGGCGCGCACGGGCGATGGCAAGCGCCAGGAAGGGGTGACAGCCTTCATCGTGGAAAAGGGCACGCCCGGCTTCATCATTGAACGCGAAATTTCCATGATCGGCGGGCGCAAGACCTATGAATTGGTGTTTGAGGATTGCCGCGTGCCGGAGAGCCAAGTGCTGGGTGAATTGGGCCGCGGCTATGCGCCCATGCAACTCCGCCTGAATGTGCGCCGCCTGCAAATGGGCGCGCGCTGCGTCGGCATGACGCGTCGCGCCTTGGACATGATGGCCGAACACGCGCGCAACCGCGTGACCTTTGGCGTGCGGCTTGCGGACCGCCAGGCGATTCAATGGTGGGTCGCGGAAGCAGCGACGCGCATGCATGCCTGCAAGCTGATGGTCGCTGATCTGGCGGCCAAGCTTGATGCGGGGGCTGATGTGCGGATGGAAGCTTCCATGCTGAAGGTGGAAGGCACGGAAATGGCGCAGGATATCCTCGATCAGGCCATGCAGACCTTCGGCGCCATGGGTGTGACGAAGGAGCTTCCCTTGCAGCTGATGCACCAGCAGGTGCGCCTGATGCGCGTGTATGAAGGCCCGTCAGAGGTGCATCGCAGCGCCATTGGCCGGCGCATCCTGGGTTCCAAGGTCTGATCCCGGATGGCGGAACCGCATCGCCCGCTGGATGGAGTAATCGTTCTCGATCTTGGGCAGATATATCAGGCGCCTTATTGTTCCTTCCTGATGGCGATGGCGGGTGCCACCGTCATCAAGATTGAACCGCCGGGCGGGGAATCGCTTCGTCGCCGCACCATGGTTTCCGGCGGGTCCGTGCCGCAGGCTATGCTGAATTCCAACAAGCTTGGCATTTCGATTGACTTCAAGAATGAAGCAGGGCGCGAGCTGTTTCTTTCCATGGTGGACCGCGCCGATATCCTGATTGAGAATTTCGCGCCGGGCGCGATGGATAAGCTTGGCCTGGGGCAGGAAGTGCTGATCAAGCGCAACCCGCGCCTGATCTATGCGGCGGCGTCCGGCTATGGCCGTTCGGGTCCGGATCGCGACAAGCTGGCGATGGACCTGACTGTGCAGGCGGCATCCGGCATTATGCACACCACCGGTTTTCCAGACGGGCCCCCGGTGAAATCCGGCCCGGCGGTGGTGGATTTTCTGGGTGGTACGCATCTTTACGCGGCTGCCATCACGGCTTTGTTTGACCGCGAACGCACCGGGCGCGGGCGCTTTGTTGAAATCGCCATGCAGGATACGGTTTATCCCTGTTTGGCTTCCGCGCTTGGCATGCATTTCGGCGGGCTGCGCGGCAAGATCCCGCCACGCACAGGCAATTCCCATGCGGGCCTGGCGATGGCGCCATACAATGTCTACCCGACCAGTGATGGGTATCTGGCGATCATTGTCGTCAAGGAAGACCATTGGAACCGCCTGCTGCGCGCCATGGGGCGCGAGGATTTGATGGGCGATCCGCGCTTCGCGACCAACCCCGCGCGCGTGCAAAACATGGCGGAGGTTGATGCCATGGTGACCGCCTGGCTTGCCGGCATGACGCGTGAGGAAGCGGTCGCCGCCACACGCAAATTCGGTGTGCCGGCCGCGCCCGTGCGCGATTTGGATGAGGTGATCAATGATGCCGGCATGCATGAACGCGGCATGCTGCATTGGATGGACCATCCTGAGGTTGGGCGCGTGTGCCTGCCATCCTCACCTTTGCGCTTCACGGATGCGCCGGCACCCGCGCTGAAGCCGAGCCCGTTTCTGAACCAGCATGAGGAGGAAGTGCTGGGTGGGATTTTCGGGTTTTCGGCAGCAGAACGGGCGGCGCTGCGGGAAGCAGGCGCGATTAGTGCGGCGGCGCAGGTGAAGGGGTAGGGGGCTGGTGAAGGCTTGGTCCATTGTCAGGCGGAAGCGATCATTTGAAACCCGCCGCCCCAACCCGATGCGGACCTCAGATGGGAATTCGGCCTCCGACAAAATCGCAGGCTTCGATTGGTACAAGGGTAACAGTGACAGACGCTCTCATTCTGGGTGTGGCGCGAATGGGCCATCAACTGTCCCGATTTCCACTTCCGGCATGCGAACATCAGTCAAGTTTATGCAGGGCAGATCGGAGGTCTGAATGAATAGCTGGGTGCCACCATCGAGCCTTGAGGAGAAGATCAGAAAAACGATCATTCCTGCACCGTGGCATTTATTCTACCGCGTATGGCGCGAAAAGGCTTCGGGTGAGCGCGAAATCGCCCTATTGCCGTTCCTTTGTAGCAGGAAGCTTTCGGCTATTGATGTGGGTGCGAATGTGGGCGTTTGGTCCCATGAAATGCGGCGTTACGCGCGCAAGGTTTATGCATTTGAACCAAACCCAAAATTGTTCGAGAGATTGCGGGCCGGCCTTAAGGGTAATGATGTCGAAATCAGCCCATTGGCCCTGTCAAGTGAGGCTGGAGAGTCTGCGCTGATGGTTCCAAAGGGCAAGCGTGGTTATTCAAATCAAGGGGCGACGTTGAGCAAGGAAAAAATCGGTGTGTCCCAATTCGGTTCGATGAATGTGACTACGGCGCGCCTGGATGATCTGGACATAAAGGACATCGGTTGCATTAAAATCGATGTGGAGGGCCACGAATTGGCCGTGATTCATGGCGCAACGCAAACCATCGCAAAATACAAACCAAATCTCATTGTTGAAATTGAAGAAAAACACACGAAAAGGGATATCTCGCAGGATATCAAGGAAATCAAGAGTTTTGGATATGACGCCTTCTGCCTTCTGGGTGGATCCTTGGTCAATACTGATCGGGTTGACATGGATCGCCACCACAGAAGCGCGAGTTCACGGGCTGATTATGTGTTCAATTGGATATTTTTGGCCCGCTCCTGAACGGGATATGAAATGCGATATTCACCGAAGCATGACCGCGTCTGGAAGTCGCAGAAGCAGTTCATACGAGCGCTGGTCCGGCCTGCTGCCAGAGCGCCCTTTACCCTCTGTCCCGCATCGGCCTTGTCCAATCCTGCGCCGTAATCCTGGACCGCTTGTCGTGCTTCTGCTTGCCCTCAACCCCCGTGCGCGATTTGCATGAGGTGATCAATGATGCCGGCATGCATGAACGCGGCATGCTGCATTGGATGAACCATCCCGAGGTTGGGCGCGTGTGCCTGCCATCCTCACCTTTGCGCTTCGCGGATGCGCCGGCGCCGGCGCTGAAGCCGAGCCCATTTCTGAACCAGCATGAAGAAGAAGTGCTGGGCGGGATTTTTGGGTTTTCGGCGGAAGAACGAACAGCGCTGCGGGAGGCAGGGGCGATTAGTGCGGCGGCGCAGGTGAAGGGGTAGGGTGGGCAGAGCCTGAAAAGCCTTTTTGCAACTAAAAACGGTTGCAATATCCTGTCCGAATGTGCATGATATCCCTCACGAACAAGATTGGCGTGGCAAGGTGGCATGACGCGGCGCGACAAGCTGGTTGCCCGGCTGAAGGGCCGGCCGAAAGACTTCACCTGGGATGAGCTGGTCAAGCTGCTTGAAGCTCTCGGCTATGCCGAGGCCGCAAGGGGCAAGACAGGCGGTTCCCGGCGGCGCTTTCTCCATGCCGCTGCGCCCACCATTGCCTTGCACAAGCCGCACCCCGGCAATGTCGTGAAAATGTATGTCATTGATGATGTGCTGCGGGTTCTGACCGAAGGGGGTCTGATATGAGCACGATGCTGGAATACAAAGGGTATCTAGGATCGGTCGAATACAGCGATGAGGATGAGGTGCTGCATGGCCGCCTTGAATTCATCCGTGACCTGGTGAGTTATGAAGGCAAGGACGCCAAGGGGATCAAGGCAGCCTTTCGGGAAGCCGTGGATGATTATCTTGAACTTTGCGAGGCCGAAGGCCGCAAGCCCGATGTGCCGTTGAAAGGCAGCTTCAATGTGCGCCCCGGGCGCGACCTGCATCGCCGTGCGATGCTCTACGCCAGGCGCCGGGGGATCAACCTCAACACGGTCGTGAGTGATGCGCTGCGGCGGTATTTGGAAGGGGAGGATCGTGCGGCGTGAAGTGTTGTTCTGATAACAAAACGGCCTGAGGTCTGTTCAAACTCTGTCACTGATAGGGGAAGATCGTTGGTGTACCCCCAAACGCGGCTTATCCGTCAGCTCTCCAAAGTCGCTAAACGCGACCTTAACAAGTTCAATGAAAAATCCTGAATTCAAAACAGTCCGAGTTGTGCTCAAAATGTGATAACTATCACCAGCATGCCGTCGCGGTATGCTTGCTGGTCACTAACCATTACTCTTGCTTTTTAGCTTAAATTTTTTCACTTCAGCGTATAAACCAGCGAGCATGCCCCCCAAAGTGAACATCTCAAAAATAACTTGGTCAAATCTTATCCCAAAGATAGTTGATCTATAAAGAAGCGTGATTGCAGCAAAAAAAGCTAGGGTCGTTGCGCTGAAGGATATCAATACGACAAGATCATCAGATTTTAGCGTTTTTCTTGTAACGTTGACTGAAAAGACTCCCGCGAGGAACCCTTGTAAGAAATGCCCTAAGCTAAAAATCGATACCATTCCAAATGTGGCTTCTGCTAGGGCAGTAAAGAAGTCGCCCTGAAAGAGATTGCCAAAGGGTAGGAAGAAAAAAAGATAAACGGCTGCACATCCGACGACCCATCCTGGTATGAGAAGTATAAGGACAAGAAGAATCGAAAAAAGTGAATGGGCATCAAGTTTCATGAATTGAGCTCTTTCCTATTTTTCCGATACTCTGCGCGTGAGACCTTTTGCCTGGACGGCAGCCTTTGCCGAGATAGATACTGTAGGAAATAATTGTATTTTCACGCGATGATATGCTCGCTATTTATCGGAAACAATCAAATATGAAACGACAAACATAATTATATGAAAAATTGTTACATAGGTGAAGATTTGTTTGGCTAATGATATCGCGCGATCTGTATCGTCATTTATGGGGGAAAATTTTATTTGGAAAGCAAAAACTCGGAAAAAGAAGGAGAAAAAAGTCAAGTTTGAGTTACATATTTTATAGATCGGAATACAAATAGCGAGGCAGTTCAAGGTCAACCACATGCCGTGAAAAAAAACCATCTGAGTGTACACTTACGATATTCCCCTGACAGTTGTTTGCATTCGGAGCAGACTTCAGACAGTCTTGATTTTAGCGCTTCTTGTCTGGCCTCCGCATCGCGCCGCTACACGCGCGGCGACCGCCGAACCTGAGGAGCATCCCTACCCCCTATCCCGCATCAACCTCGCCTTATCCCGCTGCCAATCCCGCGCCGCAATCGCGGCCCGCTTGTCATGCTTCTTCTTGCCCTCGGCCAAGCCCAGCAACACCTTCGCCCGCCCGCGTTCATTGAAATGAATATCCAGCGGCACAAGCGTCGCCCCGTCGCGCGTAATCGCGCCAATCAATTCGCGCGCCTGCTTCCGGTGCAGCAACAACTTCCGCGGGCGCCGAGGCTCAAACCGCGCCATGAAGGAACCCGCCTGCCATTCCGGGATATGGGCGTTGAATAGCCACATCTCCCCATCGCGTTCGCCGGCCCAGGCTTCTGTCAGCGTGGCGCGCCCGGCGCGCAAGGATTTCACCTCAGGCCCCACCAGCGCAAGCCCTGCTTCGATGGTCTCCAGGATCTTATAGTCAAACCGCGCCTTGCGGTTTTGCGCGGCGATGCCGTGGGAAATCATCCCCTTTTTGCGCGGTTCAGCCATGTCTCAAGCGCCCTCCGCGCGGGCGCATCCCTTCAGTTCAACAGGCCGGCCGAGACCATCGCCTCACGCACCCGCGCGCGCGTGGCCTCGCCACAGGGCGCCAGCGGCAGGCGGCAGAGATCGGTGCTCTTTGCCAGCAGGCTCGCCGCATATTTCACGGGGCCGGGAGAGGTCTCGGAAAACAGCGCATCATGCAGCGGCACCAGGCGGTCCTGAATTTCAATCGCTTCATCCACCCGGCCCATGCGCCAGGCCTTGTGCATTTCCGCGCAAAGCCGGGGTGCGACATTGGCGGTGACGCTGATGCAGCCATGCCCGCCAGCGGCCAGGAAAGATACGGCGGTGTGATCCTCACCGGAAAGCTGCGCGAATTCTTCCCCGCAGGCGCGGCGCGTATGCAGCGGGCGCGCCAGATTCGCGGTCGCATCCTTCACGCCAATGATATTCGGGTGCTTCGCCAGCCGCGCCATGGTCTCCACACTCATGTCAATCACGCTGCGCGGCGGGATATTATAGATGACCATCGGCAGATCAACGGCATCCGCAATCGCCTTGAAATGCAGATACATGCCTTCTTGCGTCGGCTTGTTGTAATAGGGCGTGACCACCAGGCAGGCATCGGCGCCGGCCTTCTTGGCGTGGCGGGTGAAATCAATCGCCTCGGATGTGCTGTTGCTGCCGGTGCCCGCAATCACGGGCACGCGCCCGGCAGCGGCTTCCACGCAAAGCTCCACCACGCGCTTGTGTTCCTCATGCGAAAGGGTTGGGCTTTCGCCGGTAGTGCCAACGGGGATCAAGCCTTCGGTGCCCTCGGCAATCTGCCAATGCACCAATTCCACGAAGGCTTTTTCGTCCACGGACCCATCCGCGCGCATGGGCGTAATCAGCGCAACCATGGAACCCTTGAACATGCTGGCATCCTCCTGGAATTGAGAAAACGGAAGTTAGGCGGGGCGAGGCGCCGCGACAAGGCGGGAAGTGCGGCCTAACCGGCCGCGCGGGCGATCGCCAGGAAATCTTCGGCCACCAGGCTGGCGCCGCCCACCAGAACCCCATCCACATGGGGCAGCGCCAGGATCGCCGATGCATTGCTGGGCTTCACCGAACCACCATAGAGCAAGCGCAGCCGAGCGCCCTCAGCCGGGAAGCTCGCGGTCAGTTTGGCGCGCATCATGGCGTGCATGGCGCTGATATCGGCCTCGGTCGGGGTGCGGCCGGTGCCAATCGCCCAGACGGGTTCATAAGCCACCACGCCGCCGGCGGCGCCAAAGCCATCCGGCAGGCTTTCCGCCATTTGTTCGGCCACCACTTCCTCGGCCCGGCCCAAAAGCCGGTCATCCTCGGGCTCGCCCACACAAACCACCGGGATCAGGCCCGCCGCCAGCGCGGCTTCGGCCTTGGCGCGGACACGGTGGCTGGTCTCCCGATACGCCATGCGGCGTTCGGAATGGCCCAAAATCACATAACTGGCCCCGGCATCCTTCAGCATGGCGGCGGCAATATCCCCGGTATGGGCGCCCTTGGCGGCCTCATGGCAATCCTGCCCGCCGAGAGCCACCAGCCCGGCGCAGGCCGGGGCCAGGGGGGCGAT
Organism: Roseomonas sp.; assembly: GCA_020249925.1. Classification (GTDB taxonomy): domain Bacteria; phylum Pseudomonadota; class Alphaproteobacteria; order Acetobacterales; family Acetobacteraceae; genus Neoroseomonas. The sequence continues at coordinate 156,508 of JADCER010000001.1, forward strand.
CAGCGTGGCCGGGGGGCAGATCAGCAGTTCTGCCTTCAGCCCAGCGGCGCCGGCGGCAACCGCCTGGGCCAAAGCTTGGGCCTCCGCGGCCAGCCCATGCATTTTCCAATTGCCGGCGATCAGCGGGCGCACACCGGGGGTCATGCTTGGGTTCCTCCTGGGCTGGGGCGATGTTTTGACCCGCGTGGCTAGCCGCCACCTGGGGGCTTGGCAAGCATCGGGCCTTTCGCGCGGCGCCGCGCGGCGGTAATCACCTTTCCCATGATCACCTTTATGCGTCGCCTGGCCTCCACCTGGGTCGCCAAGGCGCTTTTCGTCCTGCTCGTCCTGTCCTTCGCCGTCTGGGGGATTGAGGATGTCGTGCGCAATTTCGGCCGCGATACCGCGGTGGCGCGGGTTGGTGATCAGCGGATCGAAGCCGAGGAAGCGCAAATGGCCGCGCGGCGTGAAATGTCGCGAATCGCGCGCCAGATGGGCAATCAGTTTGAACCGAATGAGGCGATCCGCCGAGCGGTGGCTGCCGGCGCGCTCGAAAACCTGATCGGCGAACGTGCGATGACGGCGGAAGCGCAGCGCATGGGCGTTGTGGCGACCGAAGATATGGTGCGCGAGACGGTCTTCGCCATTCCGGGGCTGACCGGGCCTGATGGGCGTTTTTCGCGCGCGGTGCTGGCGCAGCTGCTGCGCAGTAATGAATTGACCGAAGCGCAATTCCTGGCGCTGATCCGGGGCGATTTGCTGCGCCAGCAATTGCTGGGCGCGGTGCGTTCCGGTGCGGCAGCGCCCGATACCATGACCGCGCCGCAACTGGTCTGGCAGACCGAACGGCGCGTGGCGGATGTGGTGCTGCTGCCTTTCTCCGCCGCGCCGGAACCGGAAGCGCCGACAGAAGCGCAATTGCAGCGCTTCCTGGAAAACAACCCGCAGCGTTTTTCAACGCCAGAGTTTCGGCAAATCAGCATCGCGGTGCTGTCGGCGGAAACGCTCGCGAATGAAATCGCTGTTTCGGAAGAAGATATCAAACAGGCTTTCGATGCGCGTCATGGTCAGTATGACAGGCCAGAACGGCGGCAAATCCGCCAGGTGGTGCTGGCCGATGAAGCCCGCGCGCGCGACATCGCGCAGCTCTGGCAAGCGGGTGCGGCATGGGAAGCCGTGGAAGCCGCCGCCACCGCCGCGGGCGGGCAGGCCATGGCGCTGCCCATGGGGGATAAGGCAAGCCTGCCCATTCCCGCCTTGGCGGACGCCGCCTTTGCCGCCGCGCCGCAAAGCGTGACAGACCCGGTGCAAAGCCCCTTCGGCTGGCATGTGATTGGCGTTGAAGCGGTGGAACCCGCGCAGATTTTCACGCTGGATCAGCTGCGCGATCAATTGCGCCGCGATGTCGCGAAGGATCGCGCGCTCGATCTTGCTTATGAACGCGGCAATAAGGTGGAAGATGCGCTGGCGGGTGGCATGACGCTGGCGGAAGCCGCGCCGCGCTTTGGCCTGACGCTGATGAGCGCTACACTTGACCCAAGCGGGCGCAGCCCCGCCAATGAAGCGGTCGCGCTGCCCGTGCCGGCGGCGCAACGCAATGCCGTCTTGCGCGCCATCTTCACGCAGGACCAGGGCGCCGCACCGCGCTTGCAGGAATTCGGCGATGCTTTTGCGGCAATTGAAATCAGTGCCGTAACCCCCCCGCAGCTTCGCCCCTTTGCCGAGGTTGAACAGGAACTCCGCCGTGCCGTGATTGCCGATGCGCGCCGGCGCTTCACGGAAGCCCGCGCGGCGGGTCTTTTGGCGGCGCAGCGCGGTGGCAAGACATTGGTGGAAGCCGCGCAGGAATTGGGCCTGATCAGCACGCGCACCGCGCCCTTCGGGCGTGATCCCGCGCAGGGTAGCCCGGTGCCAGCGGAATTGCTGCCGCCCCTGTTTGAAGCGAAGCGCGGGGAAGCCACCATGGCGGAGCTTCGCGGCGGTTTTGCCGTCGCCTCGGTTGCCGAAATCCTCAGGCTTGATCCGGCTTCCGATCCGCTCGGCATGGGGCGCGTGCGTGTGGAAATCGAACAGGCGGTTGCCGATGATCTGGAACAGCAATTCCAGGCGGCATTGCGTGTACGCGGCAATGTGCGCATCAATGAACGCTTGCTGGATCAGGTGACAGGCAGATGAGTGGCGGCGGTTTCGCAGCATTTCGCGCGGCTTTGGAAGCGGGGCGGGGACAGATCCTGGTCCGCGAACGCGTCGCTGATCTGGATACGCCGGTTGGCGCCTTCCTGAAACTCACGGGCGGCGCGCAGGCCAATGCCTTCCTGTTGGAAAGCATTGAAGGCGGCGCGGCGCGTGGCCGCTATTCCGCGATTGGTATGGCGCCGGACCTGATTTGGCGCTGCCGCAATGGCAAGGCTGAGCTTAATCGCCACGCGCTTTCCGCCCCGCATGGGTTTGTGCCGGAAGCGGCACCTGCGCTGGAGAGTTTGCGCGCGCTCATCAATGAATGCCGCATGGTTGTGCCGGCCAGCCTGCCGCCGATTGCGGCGGGGCTGTTTGGCTATCTGGGCTATGACATGGTGCGGCTGATTGAAAAACTGCCCGCCACCAAGCCAGATGTGCTGGGCATCCCGGATGCGGTGATGACGCGCCCGACGCTGATGGCGGTGTTTGACCATGTGCGTGACACCTTGTTGCTCTGCGCGCCGGTCTGGCCGGGCGCTGATCCGCAAACCGCCTGGGAAGCGGCGAATGCCAGGTTGGATGAGGCTGAGGCAGCGTTGGATCGCCCCGTACCGCGCCCCGCGCCACCCGCCGATCTCCCCGCCTTGCCGCAGCCTGACAGCAATTTCACTGAAGCGGGTTATATCGCAGCGGTGGAACGCGCGAAGGACTATATCCGCGCGGGCGATTGCTTCCAGATCGTGCCGGCGCAGCGTTTTTCGGCGCCCTTCGCGCTGCCACCTTTCGCGCTTTATCGCGCACTCCGGCGGATCAATCCTGCGCCCTTCCTGTTCTTCTGTGATTTCGGTGGCTTCGCCGCGGTGGGGGCGAGCCCGGAGATTCTGGTGCGCGCGCGCGATGGCCTGGTGACGGTGCGCCCCCTGGCCGGCACGCGCCGGCGTGGCGCCACACCGGAAGAAGATCGCGCACTTGAAGAAGAATTGCTGGCCGATCCGAAGGAGCGGGCTGAGCACCTCATGCTGCTCGATCTCGGGCGCAATGATGTTGGGCGCGTTTCGGAAATCGGTTCGGTGAAAGTGACCGCGCAATTTCAGGTGGAGCGTTATTCGCAGGTGATGCATATCGGCTCGGAAGTGCAGGGGCGTTTGCGCGCGGGGCTGGATGCCTTGGATGCCTATTGCGCAGGCTTTCCTGCCGGCACGCTGACCGGTGCGCCAAAAATCCGCGCCATGGAAATCATTGAGGAATTGGAACCCTCCCGCCGCGGGCTTTATGCCGGCGGGGTTGGTTACTTCGGTGCTGATGGCGGCATGGATACCTGCATCGCGCTGCGCACCGCGCTAGTGAAGGACGGTGTGATGTATGTGCAGGCCGGCGCCGGCGTGGTGGCCGATAGTGATCCCAAGGCGGAATATGAGGAAACGCGCCAAAAGGCCCGCGCGCTATTTCGTGCGGCGGAAGAGGCGGTGCGCTTTGCCTCGGGCCGGCGCTGAAGCCTAGGCCATGGCAGACGCGCCCAATATCGCGCCGATCCTTGCCCTGCTTGAGGATGCGCGCGATGCCGGGCGCTGTATGGAAGCCGCGGCGGCGCTTCGCGTGCTATCGCAACTTCGGCCGGAAAATCTGCAGGTAAGGGCAGCGCTTGCGCGCGCGCTTTTTGGTGCCGGGCTTTGGCAGGAAGCCTGGGATGCCTATGAAGTGCGCTTTGATCTGATGCCGGAGGTCTTCACCAAGGTGACGCGCCCAGGGCCCAATGGCCCTGAACCCATGCCGATCTGGCGCGGTGGCGCTTTGCCCGAAGCGTTGCTGGTGATGGGCGAACAGGGGCTTGGCGATACCATCCAATTCGCGCGCTTCCTGCCCATGCTGCGCGCGCGTGGCGTGCGCGTGCATGCGGTGCTTGATTCGCGCGTGATCAGATTGCTGGCGCCCGTGCTGGAAGGGATTGAGGCGCGTCCCAGTGAAGAGAATGGGCGCGTGCATGGCGTGAAGGCCTGGCTGCCCTTGCTCAATCTGCCGCGCGCGCTTGGCTTGCGACCGCAGCAATATCTGGGGCGCATCCCCTATCTGGCGGCGGAACCCGCGCGTGTGGCGCGCTGGCGTGAGCGTATTGGCAATCAGGGCTATCGCATTGGCATTGTCTGGCAGGGCAATCCCAAGGCGCCGGTGGATCGCAATCGTTCCGTGCCGCTTTCGGTCTTTGCGCCCATCGCTGCCTTGCGTGGCGCGCGGCTTTTCGCCCTGCAAAAGGGACCTGGTGAGGATACTGAAGCGCCCTTCGCGCTGGAACGCCTGGGTCCCGAGATGGATAATAGCCCGGATTGGTTTCTGGATACTGCCGCGGCCATCATGGCGCTAGACCTGGTGGTCACGGTGGACACGGCTGTGTTGCATTTGGCCGGCGCGCTTGGGCGGCCCGCGCTGATGCTGACGCATGGGCGCAATTCGGATTGGCGCTGGCAGCAAGGGCGGGAAGATACGCTTTGGTATCCTACTGTCCGTTTGATACGCTGCCCGGATGGCAATGCGGATTGGCGCGGTGCAGTGGAACGCGCCGCCTTTCTGATCCGCACCGGCAATCTGCCGCCCCCAGCATGAGCCGCCGTCGCCCGCGCCGCCGAGGCTTTGGCTTTTGGGCGAAGCGGCTTGGCGTTTTTCTCGCGGCGGCGATGCTGCTGATCATCAGCGGCATTGCCGGCGCGATCTGGTGGAGCCTGCCGTCGCGCAATGCTGAATTGGCCTTGCCAGGGATTGCCGCGCCGGTTGCCATTACGCTCGATAAGCGTGGCATTCCGCATATTGAAGCCAGCGGCGAAGAAGATGCCTGGGCCGCCCTCGGGTTTCTCCATGCGCGCGACCGGATGTTTCAGATGGAAATGATGCGTCGCGGCGCGCGCGGGCAAAGTGCGGCGGTGGCAGGTGCGGCGGCGCTCCGGCTTGATCGCTTCATGCGGCTATTGCGGTTGGAAGAACGCGCGGCGGCGGATTTGGCCGCGCTGGATGCCGAAACCCGCGGCGCGCTGGATGCCTATGCGCGTGGCGTGAATGCCTGGATCGCATCGCGCGGGCGTTTTGCCGCGCCGGAATTCATCGCGCTTGGTGCGCCCGCACCCTGGCAGCCGGTGGATAGCCTGCTCTGGGGCAAGATCATGGGGCTCTGGCTTGGCGGCAATTGGCGCATGGAATTGGAACGCGCGCGGCTGGCAGCGCGGCTTACGCCGGAACAACTCGCGGATCTTTGGCCGGAGGATACAACGGCAGGCCGCCCCGATGAACCGCTGATGCAGACAGACGCCAAGGCAAGTGGTGCGCTGCATGCTGAGGGGTTGAATGCTGCGGCACTCGCCGCTTTGGTTCAGCATCTCCCGCGCTTTCCGGAAGATGCGCCGTTGCCGGAAATTGCTTCCAACGCCTGGGCGGTTGGAACAGCGCGGAGTGCCACAGGCGCGCCCTTGCTCGCTGCCGATCCGCATCTTTCGCATAGCGCGCCCATTCTTTGGTACCTGGCACGCATCAGCCTGCCGGATGGGCGCAGGCTGATGGGCGCGACAGCCCCCGGCGTGCCGGGGATTGTGATAGGGCGGAATGAAAACCTCGCCTGGGGTTTCACCACGACGCATGCCGATACGCAGGATATTTTCATCGAAAAACTGGCCGAGGATGGGCGCTATGCAACGCCTGAAGGGCCGCGCGACTTCACCTGGCATGAAACGGATATCCCCGTGCGTGGTGCCGCGCCGGTACGCTTTCGTTTTCGCGAAACGCGTCATGGGCCGGTGATTTCCGATCTCGATCCAAGTTTTCAAAGTGAGGCCGGGACAGTGCTGGCGTTGGCCATGGCGAGCCTTGCGGCGGGCGAGACCTCCGCGCGCGGGTTGCTCCGGCTCAATCGCGCGGGGAGCATCGCGGAAGCGCGCAAGGCCGCAGAGGATATTACCAGCCCAGTGCAAAACCTCATGCTGGCGGATCGTGCTGGCGGCATTGCCATGTTCATAGTTGGCCGCGTGCCGCAGCGCCGCGCCGGGGATGGTGCGCTGCCGCGCGCGGCCTGGGATGGCGCGGCAGGATGGGATGGGTTTTTGCCATTTGAGGCCAAGCCACATTTGGAAAACCCAGCAAGCGGCGTGATCGCGAATGCGAATAACCGCGTGGCACCTGCTGATCATCCGGCGTTTCTCAGCCGTGATTGGTATGGCGATTGGCGCTTCCGGCGTATTGGCGCGGGCTTGGCCGCGCAGCCCCAACACGCGCCGGCGGATTTCGCTGCCTTGCAGATGGATCGCACCAGTCTTTTCGCAGCCGAGGCTTTGACCGCTTTTCGCGCCCTGGCGCCCATGGAAGGTGCGGCTGGGGCTGCGCTTGCGCTGCTGCAAGCCTGGGATGGGGAAATGGCGGCGGATCGGCCAGAGCCCTTGATCTTCCACGCGACCATGCGCGGTTTTGGTCAGGCGCTATTGGCGCGCGCCAAGCTGCCGCAAGATGGTTTCGCGCCATCGCCGGAATTCCTGCGCCCCTTGCTGCAAGGCAGCGATGCAGCTTCGCGCTGGTGCGGGGAAGGGGGCTGCGCGCCCATGCTGGCCGCAGCGCTCGCGGAAGCGGTGGCGGCGCTTGCGGCGGATCACGGCGCCGATCCGCGACAATGGCGCTGGGGAGCCGCGCATATCGCGCGCTTTGATCACGCCTTGCTGCGCTTCATTCCCTATTTGCGGGATTGGCTGGGCCTGGCTACCGCGCCGGGTGGGGATGGTGAAACCGTGGCGCGCGCGGCCTTTCGCGGTGCCGGCTTTGGTGCCGTGCATGGCGCTGGCTTTCGCGGCGTGATGGATCTGGCGGCCCCCGATGGCGCCTATGCCGTGATCGCGACTGGCCAATCCGGCCACCCCTTCAGCCGGCATTGGGGCGATATGCTGCCGCTCTGGCGCGAAGGCGCGCTTTTGCCCCTGGCGGCAGCACGGGACGTGACCGGGCGCATCCGCCTGAACCCCGCGCCGTAAGGGGGCATGGGAAAGGTGGTTGATTCCAAAGCGGTCTGAGGCGAAAATACCGCCGCATGCTGCATCGCCCGCCCCGCCGTCCGCAATTCTTCTACACGACCGCGCCGCTGCCCTGCCCCTATTTGCCGGGCCGGACGGAGCGGAAGATCGTGACCGAATTATCCGGCACGGAAGCGGAAGCTTTGCATGAACGCCTCTCCCGCGCTGGGTTTCGTCGCAGCCATAACATCGCCTATGCGCCGGTTTGCCCTGGCTGCCAGGCCTGTGTGCCGATCCGTGTGGTGAGTGAGGATTTCACGCCAGACCGCACGCAGCGGCGCATCCTGCGCGCCAATGCGGATTTGACCATTTCCGAAATGCCGGCCCGCGCCACGGCGGAACAATTCACGCTATTCCAGCGCTATCAGAAAAATCGCCATGCCGATGGCGATATGGCGGCCATGGGCTACTACGATTATCGCGCCATGATCGAGGATACGCCGATCAGCACCGGCGTCTTGGAATTCCGCGATGCACAGGACCGGCTTTTGGGCGCGTGCCTGACAGATTGGCTGGCCGATGGGCTTTCCGCTGTTTATTCCTTTTTCGATACGGATGAGGATAAGCGATCACTCGGTACCTTTGCCGTGCTGTGGCTGATCGGGCGCGCGCGGTCGCTTGGCCTGCCTTATGTCTATCTGGGCTATTGGGTGCCGGAAAGCCGCAAGATGGCCTATAAGGCGCGCTTCCGGCCGAGTGAGATTCTGATCAGCGGCGCCTGGCATCGGCTGAATGACGGCGCTTCGGTTGCCACACAACGAGAGATGGTGCGGGTTGGATAATTCCTAACTCGCTTCAGCCAAAACCAGCACCGGGCGCGCGGCGCGTGGCGGCGGTGCGGTGATGTCCTCCGCCCGATAAAAGCATAGCCCGCCGATTTCGATGATGCTGGCTTGCCCCACCGCCCAGGCGGGCAGATGCGCGGCATCATGCCAAAGCGTGGCACCACCGGTTGCGTCTGGCAGCAGGCCGGATGCGGCGCGTTGCGCGATGCGCCGACAGATCGCGAAGGCCGCATCACCGGGCGGGATGGCGCGCAGCGCGGCATGGCGCGGGTCCCGCCTGTTCCAGCAGGAAAACAGGAAGGGCGCGCGGCAAATGGCCGCAATATGGCGCGCATCTGGATCGCGCCCGGCTTTCAGGCGGTTCATCACCATGGCGGCCAAGGCTTCAATGGCGCGGACGGGTTTATCGGCCGCCTCAGCCCAAAGCGTCATGGCCAGGATTTCGATATCAATCGCGCGTGGCGGGGGCAGCCTGGTCATTCGCGTTCCTCCATCCGGCGCACGGCCTGGGCCGCGGCAATGCCGGTGCGTGAGACGTCTTCAAGTTTTTCTTCGATCCTTACGAGATGATCGGAAATTCTTCGGTCCAGATCGCGAATGAGCGACAGCGGCACATAGGTGCGTGCCACTTCCAGCTTGAATTGCGCCAAATCTTCGCGCGTGCGCGTCAACGCATCTGAATCGCGTTCATCGCCGCGCTGAATGCGCGCGTGCAATTCGCGCCGGAGGCCGTGGATCATCCAAAAAAGCGCGGCAACGACCGGCGCCTCTATGGCGGTGAACCACCATTGGGGGTCAATCTGCATGGACATGCTGCTTGGCCTTGTGCTGAAAGCTTGAAGAAGGGGCGCTGCCTCCCCAGAACAGGGGTGGCGAGACGCCTGAGGAGAAAGCCGGGCCCATGTGGAATGAGCCGTATCTGGAAACCTGCTGCCGTTCAGCGCTGCATCGGCTGACGCTGGTGGGCCCGCATGGGCGGCCCGAAGGGCTGAAGGATGGCCCCTGCCTGCTGCGCCTGACCGACATGGCCCTGGCGCGCCAGCGCCCCGATGGGCGGTTTGAAATCACCGATGCGGGCCGCGCGCGGCATGCATCGGAAATCCTGAAAACAACGAGCGTTTAGCTGCCGCGCCAATAGGCCGCGCGGGGTGGCGGGCCGGCACGCGCGAGCCGCACTGGTTCCGCAAGCAAACATCCCGCCAGCGCATCCAGCGCATCATCGCGCGCGCCGGAAACCCCCGGCGCCCATTCCGCCATTTCGGCAGGGAAACGGGTGCGAAAGACGCTTTCATGCGCATGCAGCCGCCGCGCCGCGAGGGCGGGTTCCAAGGCGCCCAGAATCCGATCTGCCTTGGCGCGATGGTTGTTCTGTTCAACCACGGCGCAAGCGGCACCCGCCTTGGCCAATTCGCGCCTAAGCAGCGCGGGCAGAAAGCGCCCAATGCCATTGGTTTCCACGCGAATGACCGGCAGCAGCAAATCCCGCGCGATATGCGCCACCTGCCGGCATTGCTGTGTGGCGGGGTCTTCCGCCGCATCAGGGTCATGCGTCAGATAGCGCAGCCGATGCAGGAAGTGATTGCCTTCCTGATCCGCATAACACGCCGCGAGTACGGAAGAATCGCCACTACCTGGCCGGCCATAGGCCGGGTCCCAATAGCCACCACCTGAGACCAGCCGACGACCAAGCAGGCTAAGTTCCGCCCGCCCACCCGCTTCGCGATATTCCGGTTCTTCCGCATAACGAATAAGCGCAGCGGGATCGAGCCGCGCGGCTTCCGCCGGCAGCGCCTTCAGCATCATCTGTCGTTCGAAATGCAGCGCGCCGACGCGTTGGCGGAGTGCGGTCAGCGCTTCCTTCGGAAAGCGTTCCGCCCAGGCGCTGGCACCGGCGGCATTCATGATGGGCAGGACAAGGCGGCGATAGGTCCGCAGGAAAGCATCCTCATGCTTCGGATCGCGATAGAGGCTTTCCTCACAATGCGGTGTGCCGACGAAAAGAATGGTACCGCCGGGGGTCAGGATGAATTCAAGTTCCGCCAGGCGTTCCCGTAGCGCTGCACGCTTGCCGGGTGTGTCGCAATTGCCGGCAACCTCCACATCATCGCAAATGATCACATCGGCGCGGGCACCGGTGATATTGCCTGATATGCCCTGCGCCAGCATGGAAGGATCGCGGAGCGCGCCGGGGCGGGCGACGGTGAAGCGGTCCGCCGCCCAGTTTTCCGGCACATCGGGCAGCAATTCAGCGCAAAGCGGGTGCGTTTCCAGAATGCGCCGGACGGTTGCAACCATGCGCGTGGCAAGCGGCGCATCAGCCGCCACCACCAGGATGCGCGTGGAGGGGTTGCGTAGCAAAAGCCAGGCGCACCAAAGCCCGATCAGCGTTGACTTGCCGCAGCCGCGAAAGGCCATCAACAGCAGGCGCCGATCACCGGCATCACGCCGTGCCATCAGCCAGCGCGCGATGCGGCGATGAATGGCGGGTGTGTCCTGCGCGCTGCGTTGATTCCAAAGCCAGAGAAATTCCAGGAAATCCGGATCATTCCTCATGCGGGAAATCATCGGGCAAGGGTGCGGCGGCGAGTGCCTGACGTGCCTCGGCCAGCAGGCGTTCGGCTTCGGTCACTTCGCGCTGATCGGCCTGGTGCGTGGCGCGCGCCAGGCGGAGCAAAGCTTCCAAATGCCCGAGTGCTGCGCGGCAGAGTTGGATATGGTTGCGATGGGCGCGCATCAATGCCTCATCTTCCGAAAGCGGGTCAAGGCTGAGCACGGCTTCATAGCTGGCACTCACGCGCTTGATCGCCTCACGCAAATCAAGCCCGAGGTCTATGCTGTTCTTCCGGCGCCTCATGCCTTGGTTACTCGGGCGCGGACAGTGCCGGCAGCAAGGTTGATGGCGATATTGCTACGGTTCCAAGCGGTAACGGTGACGATATTGGTGGCGCCAACCTGCGCCAACATCACAATGCCGGATGTGGCTAGGCTGAAGGCGGCAGAGGCGAAGTCACCTGGCCGAGCGCCTTGCAGCGGAATATTGATTTGGGCTGAGGCACCAGGCGCGATGGCGCCCGGATCCCAGAGCGCTTCCGTAGCCAATTCGCGCGCGCCATGCGGCAGATCAGGCAAGCCATAAAGCAGCGGCGGCGCATAGAGCGGATCACAAGAAAGGCGGAGCGCGCGCACCTCATAATCCCGCGCAATTCGCGCCACACCGATGATGGCATAGGCTACCTGATCGGCCAGGCGAATCACCTGCGGTCTCGTAAGGGTTTCATCATCCATATCAGCGGAGCTTTGCCACCAGCGGCCGGTGGCATTCCACATCAGCGATTGGCCCGAAGCGCGCACCATGGGCGTGGCACCTTCGCTGATCAGGTAACGATCCTGATCAAAGCACACGACGACAAGCCGCGCGCCATCTGCATCAGCAGCAAGGGCGAATTCGCGGCAATTGCGGCTATCCACCACAAAGCCAAGCCCGCGCCCGCCGGTCAGCAGCACACCGCGATCGGTGAAGGTGAAATCATCCAGACCGGGAAAGGCGAAATCCTCAAGCCGCGTGGGCGAGAAGGAGACATTGCTGGAAAGGCAGGCGAGTTTTTCAAAACCCCATTCGGCAATTGACCAGCGAAAGCGCGCGGCGCGGAGATTGGGCACGGATGCGATTTCACGCGACGCATCACGAAACGCTGCAGCCTGGTGAAAGCGCCGCACCGTGGCGCCGATTCGTGTGGCGCTTGGTGTATAATCCACATCAACAAGATAGGCCTGGCTGGCCCAAGCCACTTCATAAAGATGATCCTGCGCGCCGGCGGTATGGCGCGCGACATAGGGGCTGCAGCCTTCCATGCGCATGGCGCGCGCCCAGACGGCGCGGCTATTCACCTCACACAAAAAGGGGATGCCGCTGATCGGGCGATTGCGTGCCTGCAATTCAAAACCGGGCGCATCGAAGATATGGCGATTATGCGCAACATAGGCGCCGGACGCGGCGGAAAACCGGACGCCAAAGCGGTCCTTGCTGGTATGCAGGCTGGATGCGATGGCAAAATGCCCACCGTAGTAGCGCACGGAGGTATTCCAGCCGGCAGCACTTGCGGTCCGCACATCAAGCCCGATGCGGTTATTGACGATGCGGCCTAGCGTCAGTGTCGTATCCTCAAAGCCGCGTTCCTCACCAAGAGTGCGGATGCCGATGGTGAAGCCTTCCACCTGACGGATTTCCACCTGGCATGAATCGAAATTCCGCAGCACCAGGCCGATATCGGCCTCATTCTCCCAATCTGAAATGCTGGCACGGATGACGCGAATGCCCATGTAAAGCTTGGTGGCGTTGCGCGTTGTGCCGCCATCACCGATGGTGAGTGCTGCCTGCCCGGACGGGCCGGCATAGAGCAGGCTGCCGCGCATGATCAGTCCTGCGGCACCGCCGCCAAGCAGCAAGGGCTGACCAGTGCGGTAGCTGCCCTCACCAATCTCCAGAAACCGGCCAGAAACGACGGCAGCGTTCATGGCTGCCTGCAAGGCAGGGCCATCATCCGCGATACCATTGCCGAGCGCGCCGAAATCGCGCACAGAAAGCCGTTCATTCAGCTTGTCTTCCACCGCGCGCGGCACCGCCCCCGGATAGGGCAGCGTAATTTCTGGCCCATCGCGGTCAAAAATCGCGATATCGCCGAGTGAGTCGAAACCAAGCAAGCGATTGCCGCGCGCAGCACGCAAGGGCAGCAACATATTGCCATCATCGGCCGGATCGGTGCGGATGGCCTGGCTGAGATCACTCGCCACCTGTTGCAACGCGGCCATCTGGAAATCGAGCTCATCATTGAGCGCGCTTGCGCGCAAGACGCTGTTTTCCTGAAAATCTGTCATGCGCGCCAAGGTCACGCGACGGCGGAGCATGATGCGTGCGCCATTGGGCGGCGCTTCGATGAAGGTAACAAGGCCGCCATCGGATTCGCCGGCGCCAGTGATGGTGAAGCCTGTGACCTGGATCAGGCCATTGATGCGGATTTCAAGATCGCTATCGTTGAAGATGGGAAAGGCGAAGGTGAAGACGCGCTGCGTGCCATTGGCGATGTAGAGCGCGCGTGGCGACACATCGCCGATGGTGATGTGTTCGGACATTGCGGTTCCTTGCGATTGGAGGAGCGGTGCGGGCCGGGATCAGTCAAGCAGGTTGCGCGCTATGGCGCCGAAGGATTGCGTGGCACGCACAAAACCCTGGAAATCGCCATTTGAATTGAGCAGGGAAGCACGACCCGCGGCCAGGCGCTGGCGCAGCAGATCGGCGCTTTCCGAATCTGCCTGTGCGGCATCGGCGCGCATGCCGGCAATCAGCGTGGAGGCCGATCCTTCATCTGCAGAAACACCGCTGGCCCCGAAGCGCGCGCGCGTGGCGGCGATGCTGCGCGCCAGTATATCCTGGCGTGCGCGCTGCTGCGCAGCCTGCTGGCTTGCGATATATTGCTGCTGCGCTTCGCGCGCGCGTGCTTCCACCTTGCGATTCTTCGCCTGGTTTTGCATTGAAGCGCCGGCAAGGGCGAGGCTGGCGATGGTGGCGATTTGGGCCATCAGTCATTCATCCTGATTTCGGTTGTGACGGAAAGCAGCGTCAACGGCAGCGGCGCCGCGCCGGTGATGCGCCAAAGCGGCGCGATGCGATCCCGCCGCCAGCCCATGCCACGCAGCGTGGCATCGCCGGTGAAGGGCGTCGGGGGCGCATCGAAATGATCAGTATTGAAGCGGCGCAGCGCCAAGGCTTGCGGACCCTTGCCGAGATCAACATTCACCGCCGGTGTTTCCAATAGGCGGAAAGTGACCGCGACCAGGCGGGACGGACCCGTGGCGCTGCCAGCGGGCGTAATGAGATCGGCGGGTAGGGGCTCTATTTCATGCGTGAAGGGAAGGCCAATCGCGACCTGTGTTGCAGGCGCAGCCAATGTTACTGCGCCACCTGATACAATGGCATTGGGGCGCACGGCGCCATTGGCCAGGATCGCGACTTGCCGGCCATTCAAATGCGCAAGACCGGACCAGTTGGATTTTGGCGTGATGGATGTGCCGGTCAGCGCCGCATCCTGCATCAGGCCATCTTCGAAACGCTCAAGCGAGATCCCGCCAGCGCGTTCCACCACACACCAGAGCGTGCCTTCCACCTCAGCAATGGCGCGAAAGCTGCCGCTGGTTTCTTGCCGTGTCCAGGCCGTGACTTGCTCTGCACGATAGAGCGTGAGCGTCGCAAGCGCGCCATCTTCCATTACAAGATGCAACAATCGCGCGCGCTGATCATAAGCCATGGCGCGTGGTGACTTGATCAAATGCCGCCCGAGGATCGCGAGGTCATTGGCCTGATAGGCCTGCTGCACCTGGGTATAGGCGAATTCATAAACGCCCTGCCCACCGCGAGAGACGAAAATGGTTGACCCATCCACATCCACCGGCGGCACCAGGCGATCCACTGGTGAACCCACGCGTGTTTGACGGTTGATCTGGATATTGGCGGGCGTCAGTGGATCGCCAGTCACCATCCATTCCGCGCCTGAGGTGAAAAGCTGCAAGTGCTGGCCTGAAAAAACGCCACGAATGGCATTTACCTGATCTGAGAGCAGGCTGAAGGCAATTGCCTGATCATCCAGCCCAGTGCCGGGATCGAAATTGAACAAATCGCCGGTGCGCGATAGCCACAGCCGATTGGGTAGGTCGCGTGAGCCGCCAATGACCAACCTATCCTGATGAAAGCAGCAGGTAATCGGCCAGCCGCGCGCGGTGCTGAAGGCGGCTTCATCCCAATCCTTGGTGGCGGTGGTGCTGGTGAGCGGCTGTTCGACAGTGGCAACAATGGTGCTTGGCGAATTCACGGCCGAAACCAGCACGCGCTTGCCGCCGATACGTAGCCGCACCCCGATATGTTCCACCGCAAAAACCGGCGCACTGGCGCTAATGGTGATGGTGCCATTCAGCGCGCTTGGCGTCAGCGTAATCTCCGGTGCGGCGAAGCGAAAATAGGCATCCTGCGTGAAGGCCCAGGGCGTGATGGACCAGCCCGAATTGCTGCGCTGAACCCTTTGTGGGCGCATATCGGGATGCGTGAGCAAAAGCGTATCGGCATTTTGCGTAAAGCCGATTTGCGGCAGCATGGTTTCGGTCCAGGGCGCAATCAGTTCCGCGATTTTCAGATCAGCGGCATAGATGGCGAGCTTCCCTGCCGTCAGCAACATCAGATAGGTCTGTTCGGTATTGAATTCGAAGGGCAACAGCCGGGCGATGCCGGGCAGCATCGCAACATGGCGCAGACCGGGCCGGCGCGTGACACCGCCGGTTGGCTGGATCACGACATTGCGCAGCCGCCTTGCGCCATTTTCATAGGCGCGCAAATCGGCACGGCCCAGCAATTCAGGCGCCAATTCGCCCGCGGTGAAGCTTGTCTTTGTGCGTTTGATGGTGGGCATGATCACCCCCTGACCGAAATCAGCGGAAAGGACCCAAGCGCGGTGGCGCTGGCCTGTTGGCTATCGGCGCGCCGCGCGCTGCGCAGCTCCGCCTCGGCCAGGCGCGAGAGCAGATCGGCGCGCGAGGTATTCTCAGTGAGCGGCAGGCAGAATTCCGCGGCTAGGCGCGCGAGCAGCGCTGAGGCAAAGAAGGGTGGAAAGCTGCTTTCATCAGGGCGGAAGATATGCGTGAGTGCCACGCTTTCCACATCAGTCAGCAGCTTGCTGCCTTGGATGCGATAAAGCAGGCCCGTGGCGCGCCCCGCCGTGCCGGCAGAAATGGCGCGCAGGAAATCGGGCGGCAATTGGAAGGCGTAGCGAAATTCAGCGCTTGGGCTTTGTGCAAGGCGCGGCAAAGCGGCTTGCGTGGTGGCGAAGGACCAGGGGTGGGAAGCAAGCAGGGCATCGCGCACGCCAGAATAAAGGCTTTTCGCGACTTCCCCTTCGGCGGTGCCATCCTCAAACGAGGCGATGGGTTGCGCGCCAATCTTGATCAATGCGCTTGCGCATAGCGTGATGGCGGTCAGCGCCATGGGATGCTCTCCGATGTTGGGGGAAGGGGGCGCGGGCAGCAAATCCACCCGCGCCAAACGTCGCGCTTATTCCTTGGCGCGCATCCGAACGATCCCCGTCGGGTCAATCATGACCGCGCCCTGGGACATCATATTGTTCACGAAATGCGCGGCACGGTCGCCATGCCAGGTGATATCGGTCATCACCTCACTCGCCACCGCATGACCAATCGCGGTCTTGTGATAGAAATAGCAGTAGCGGAGCGTACCGGATTTCGTCAGGCCGGAATGCGGCATCCAGAGCGCGCCAAGCCAGCGCTTGGCCTGCGTGCCCTTCCAGGGCAGCGCATCATCGCCGACATATTCGGTGCTGGCGAATTCCGGGATTTGCAGCAATTCGGACCATTGCTTCCAACCAACAACAGCGAAGCGCTGGCCATCATCCGGCACATCGGCCGCACCCAGCATTTCAAACGCCATCAGCACCTTTTGCTTGGTCAGGCCATCCGTATCCGTCAGGCCGATACCGGTGCCAACCGCTTCTTGAGTGGCCGCATCAAGGGCGGCGACAATCAGCTCATCGGTCTTGCGGCCAAGCGCATAGGCGCCCGCATTGGCGATGACGCTGCGTTCATCAACATTCGTCTTGATTTCATCCAGCTTGTCAATCCATTCGCCAGCGTAATAATCCTGCAGGAAGCATTCGGCATTGCTGTAGGTAAGGTTCATCACCGGCACGGCGCCGTTGCGCGCCTTGGCGGCAGCAGTGCCCTTGCCAACACGCGGAAAGATGGTGGAAGCACCTTTCACATCGGTCTTGCTGCGCACGGTGGGGCGCAGCTTGCTGCCCTGGCGCTGATAGGCTTCGGCGACTTCGGCTTCGAATTGCTTGACGAAGGCGACTTCAATGGTTCCGGACATGCGTTTGCCTGTCTTTCATTTGGGGTTGAGGGAAATCGCCGCGCCGGTTGACGACATGGGCCGGGGTGAGGCGAAGGCACGCCACGCCCTTTTGGGTTGTGTGGCGGCAAAGGGGTGGGGCGGGTACGCGTTCGGGGGTTGCGCGCACCCGCCCCCTTCGGTCGGGGCGAGCGTTTCATTGCTCAAGCCCCGCCGGATTCTGGATCAGCCGCCCACCATGCGGCGGAAGCCATCTGTCACGCGTTTGACGAATTCCGGTTCACGCGTGCGCCAATAGCGCGGGTCGCGCATCATCTCGCGCAGCGCGGTTTCATCCGCGACGGGCGCTGCATCGGCCTTGCGTGTGACGGCGGGTTCGCCCTTTTCCATCATGCGATAAAGCGCCATGACACCTTCTGATGTGGTGGAGAGCGCTTCAAATACCGCATCCGGCAGATTGGCGCGGCCCCAGGCGGAAAGCTGTTGCGCGATGCGGCGGAAGCGTTCTTCGCCACCGAAATGCTCGCGGAGCTTTTCCACCTGCCGATCGGCTTCGAATTGCGCGGCTGCTTCGGCGATCATCGGCAAAAGGCGCTCGGCGGCCAGATCATAGACAAGTTGTGCCTGGGCCGGCGTGAAGCCTGCGTCATGCAGGCGCTTGTTCACATCCTGATCCGCGCAGCAAAGATCATGTTTCGGCGTGATCTGGTATTCAGCGGGGCTATCCGGAATGCCAAGGCTGCGGCGAAAGCGCTGCACTTCTTCGGCCGGCGCATCGGCGCCAGGCGGTGCGATGCGCTGCGACAGGCGGCGTTCCAATTCGCGGTAGGATTTCAGCAGCGCATCCACGCGCAGCTGGCCCGCTTCCTGATCCCAGAATTTCTCGGGCACGTCTTCGGGGCGCGTTGATGGGGTGGGCTGGTCGCCAAGTGCATTGGCCAGCAGATCCTCGGGCATGGGGCTTACTCCTGATGGGGGGATGAGAGCATTTCGGCAGGCGTGCCGAGGGTGCGGGAAAGCCAACGTGTCGTGGCGGGGATATTGATTTCAGCGATTGCTTGCGGGCCAAGACCGCGCAGCGCTTCCAGGAACAGCAGCGCATTCGCCGCATCCGCGCGGCCTTGCACTTGCGCGAGTGGGCTGCGATAGCGCAGGACCGCTTCGCGGCCATCCAGGAGCAGCGGCGCGATATCGCCACGTCGGCGCAGGATGGAAAGGCAGCGCGCAATCAGCGGGGTCAGCAATTCCGCTTGCAGCCGCCCGTAAGTCGCACCCAGAAGGCGCGATGTTTCGGCGGCGCGTTCCAGCACCTCGGTCGCGGTCATGCGCTGATCACGCTGCGGGCCAAGCCGATCCGCGAGCAAGGCAGTGCGGATGCGCGTGCGCAAATCATTCAGCACAAGCTGGGAAACATCAAAGCTGCCGGGCGCGGCCAGCGGTGTCAGGCCGGAAGACCCTGGCGCTTTCGGGATGATGGCGCCGGGCACCAGCCGCACGGTTGCGGGGTTCAGCACGCCATCATCTTCTGCCTGCCAAATGCCGGTGACAGCGATGGAGGCATTCGCAAGAACCAATTCCACCACCTTATTCGCGGTGCGGATATCGGGCAGCGCTTTCGCCACCGGGCCGCGGCCATAGCTTTCGCCTGGCGCCTTCAGCCAACGAAAGGCGATGAAGGGATTTTCTGCGAAACTACCTTCAGCCAATACTGAAGGCGCATCGCCATCCGCGCTGATGGCAGCGAAGCGATAGCCGGCACGATCGGGCCAGATCGCTTCAATCACGCGATGGGTGGTGTCATCAGCGTTATCCTTCTTGCCGCGCGGTGGCGGGCTGCCGGGGAAGCGTGTGCGCAGCGCCGCTTCGCTCATGCTCAGCGCACGAAACACCGTATCCAACCGGCCGGATGGGCCTTCTTCCAGCACCGCATCCTGCATCGGGATGGCAGTGAAACGGAGCGCGGAGGCTTCGCCGGGTGCCGCTTCTTCCACCAGCATCAAGCCAGTGCCGGTGATCACCAGATCAAGAAAGGCCTGGTGCATTTCAAGCGCGAAGTTGGAGCGGTCAAAATGGGTTTGCAGCACCTCGGCCGCTTCTTCCAAGACGCTGGCGGCGTTTTCTTCGTCGCTGTCCTGCGTGGGGCGGCCCGGGGCAAGGCCGAACCAACGCGACCAGGGCGGGGTCAGTTCCGCGAGCAGCGAGGCAGAGAGCTGTTCCGCAGCATCGGCGGCGGTCGCGTCAAACAGCGTGGCGCCGCTGCCAATGGGGGGCAGCACGTGATTGTAGCAATCGCGCCAAATGCCTTCATGGCGTTGCCGCGCGGCAAGTGCCGCTTCGTAACGCGCCAGGATCTCATGCGGGGTCATGTGCTTCATTCCCCAAGCAAGGAGCGGCGGGTGGTGAGGAAATCAGGCATGCTGCCAAGCAGACCGCGCGCGGAGGTGGCGATGGTGCCGGGCAGGCCGCGCGTGGTGCGTTCGCGGTTTTCAAGGCGTGCTTGTGAGGCCTCGGCCTCTGGCGAGGGGGCAGGCGCCACGGGCTGAATGGTGATTTTCGGCTTTGGAGCTTCGAACAGGCCGCCCATGCGCGCGCTTCTCCGGGAAAGGGTTGCCGCCCCACCAAAAAGCCATGAGCCCGGCGCCTTCTGGTGGAAGAGGCCGGGCCCATGGAAGTTTCGGGAGGAGCGAGAGAGGAAGACCTTCAGGCGCACTTCGCCCGTTGGCGTGAGTTTGATAGCCTAAAGCTGGAGGCGCGTCAAGATATTTTTCCTAAAAAATTTTCAGGGCGATTTTGCAACCTACGATAGAGGCCGAACGGGGTCAGGGCGCGCGGCGCATCAGCGCCCAAAAGCGCGCGGCAAAGCGCGACGCAGCTCAGCCCGAAGAAGGGCGGCAGCAGGCGCGGCGCGGCGGGGCCGGGGGTGAAAGGGCCGCGCAGATGAAAACCCGCGCGGCGGTAAAAGCCTGGCAGATCGAAGTCAGGATCGAGCGGCAGATGCGCCACAATCAGCCGGCCCGAAAGCGGGTCCAGCACGGTCCAACCTTGCGCATCCTGGATGGCGGCGAAGCAATGGCGAAAGCCGCGCTTCAGGGGATAAAGCCAGGGCTGATCGGCGCGCCCGCCGAAGAATAGCCAGATGCTTTGCTGAAAATCCTCAGTTCTGTTATGGGAAATCCGTGGCTTCATGCGACAATGCCCTTGACGCGGAGCGGCCATTCCAGCCGATCAAGCGCTTCACGCCACAAGCGCCAATCATGTTTTTCGGAAGGGTAGCGCGGATCGGGCGCCGCGCCCCTTTCGCCCCAGATGCGGAGAATGCGCGCATGGGTCAGGTCAATGCGGCGGTGGCGATAAAGGCGGTCCAGGCACTTCACCACATCGTCCGGTTCACAAGGGCGCTGCTTGTCGCCCTTGCCGGCGACAATGCGAGCACCATCGCGCCGGGCCATCAGGGCGGCCATGGTCCAGAACCAGGCTTCCTCGGCGGAATGAAAGGGCTCGGCCTGACTGAGCGAGGCAAAGCGGGGGCTGTAATGGGTTTTTTGTGCTGCGATCATGGGGGGGGAATCTCGCCTTATGGTTGTGGAACAAAGGGAGAATAACCGCATAAATTGCCATGAGCAAGAGAAAAAAGGAAAACTGACCTATTGAATTTTGACACAAGACCTAGGATATCTTGCACAGAAACCGGAACCATATCTGGAGTCGGGACCCCGCATCATCGCGGGTACATGAGGAAGTAGCCCATGCGGCATGAGGATATTTGGCGCGCGCTGGATGCGCTCGCGGCGGAATACGGGCTTTCGGCTTCGGGGCTCGCGAAAAAGGCTGGGCTTGATCCGACCGCCTTCAACCCATCAAAGCGCATTGGCGCTGATGGCCGCGCGCGTTGGCCTTCCACGGAAAGCATCGCGAAGGTGCTGGATGCGCTGGGCGCGCGCATGGATGATTTCGCGGCGCTGGTTACCGGCGCCACCGCGATTTCGCGCGGCGGGCGCGGCGTGGTCAATCGGCGCATTCCCCTGATCGGCCTGGCGCAGGCGGGTGGTGAGGGGTATTTCGATGATGGCGGCTATCCGGTGGGGGGCAGTTGGGATGAAATCTCCCTGCCTGAAATCGGCGATCCCAATGCCTATGCGCTGGAGATTTCCGGCGATTCGATGGAACCGGTATTTCGCGATGGGGATGTCGTGATCGTCTCACCGGCCGCGCCGGTGCGCCGGGGGGATCGCGTTGTGGTGCGAACGCGGCGTGGTGAGGTGATGGCCAAGGAATTGCGCCGGCATTCGGCGAAGCGGATTGATGTCGCAAGCCTCAATCCCGCGCATCCGAGCTATAGCTTCGAATTGCCGGAAATCGCCTGGGTGCATCGGATTGTGTGGGCGAGCCAATAACCGGCGCGTCAACCAATCGTCTTGATCGCCAGACCAAAAGCACCCTGCGCAAAGCGGCGCATATTGGCACGGCGATCCGCACTGCCGGTCTCCAGCGTGATCACGCGTTCAATGCCTGGCCCCACCACGGCAATGCAGCTATGCCCGGCCGCATCGCCATAGCGATTGCCGGTGGGGCCCGCGGCGCCGGTCTCCGCCAAGCCCCAATCCGCGCCATGCTTTTCGCGCACGCGCCGAGCCAGCAATAGGGCATAGGGCTCGCTCGCCGAACGCATGCCTTCCATGCCGGCAGGCGTGATGCCGAGCAGCGCCTCTCGCGCTTGCGCCGTATAGATCACGCCGCCGCCGAGGAAATAGGCGGATGCGCCGGGTTCGGCGAGCAAGGCCGCTGCGATCAGCCCGCCGGTTGAGGATTCCGCCACCGCAATGCGCTGGCGTTTCGCCTTCAGGCAGGCAGCCATGGCAGAAGCAGAAACATGCAAGGCATCCATGCTGATTATCCTTCACCCGCCGGAGATGTGTTTCCAATAGCGATGCGTCGCCGCCAGCGCCAGCAGCCCGCAGCCCGCCATCAGCGCGGTGGCGATTGGCGCGCCGAGCAACTCGGCCGCGACGCCAAGGCCAATGAAGCCAATCGGCCCCATGCCGATGCAAACGGAAAGCAGGCCAAGTACGCGGCTGCGCAAGGCAACCGGTGTTGCCAGATATATCAGCGTGGGCTGCATGATGCCAAAGCCAGAACCGCCAATACCCACCAGGATCAGCGCGAGCCCCGCGAACCAGGGGTTCGGGATCAGCGCAAAGGCGATCACCATGCAAAGATACATGGTAAGCCCGCCAATATAGCAGCGCCGATATAGCGCCGGGCCGATGAAAAGCGTAATCAGCACCGCGCCCACCAGCGCGCCCACGCCATCCATGCTGGCGAGTACGCCAACACCCTCAGGCCCCAGCGCCAATTGATCCTTGCCGATCACCGGGATCATGCTGGTGAAGGGCCAGCCAAACAGGTTGAAGATCAGCGTGATCATCAGCGTGCCGCTCAAGCGCGGATCGGCGCGCACGGCGGCAAGACCCTCGGCGATGCGGGTCAGCACG
This sequence comes from Roseomonas sp., assembly GCA_020249925.1. Lineage (GTDB taxonomy): Bacteria > Pseudomonadota > Alphaproteobacteria > Acetobacterales > Acetobacteraceae > Neoroseomonas. The sequence goes on from JADCER010000001.1 coordinate 178,880, forward strand.
GGTTCGGGGCGGCTTGCATTGCTGCGCGGTGTGGGCGGCAGCAGCAGGGCCGCAATCAGTGCCGGCAGATACAGCAAGGTTGCCAGCACGAAAGTGCCATCAAGCCCAAGCAGTGCCAGCAGCACGCCACCCAGCGTTGGCCCCAGCATGCGGCTGGCATTGCTGGTGCCGACATCAATGGACATGGCGGCGGCCATGCGCGCTGGCCCCACCACCGTGCCGATCATGGCGCGGCGCACGGGATTATCGGCTGCCCAGCCCACACCATTGATGAAGGCCGCGACGGCCAAATGCCAAACCGCGATCACGCCAAGCAAGGCGAGCAAGGCAATCACCGATGATGCCAGGATTTGCATCGCCAGCATCAGGATTTGCGCGCGGCGCAGATCCATCCTCTCGGCCGCCGCACCCAGAAAGGCGCCAAACAGCCCCATGGGCAAAAGCCGCAGCATGGTGAGCATGGCGACAATGAAGGCGGAACCCGTGGCGTTATAGGCGAAGACACCTACCGCCAGCATTTCCAGCCAGCGCACGACAAAAATCGAAAACCCGACCATCCAGAGCCTGCGAAAGTCACGCTCCTGGAACAGGCTTCGCCAATGGGTTTCGGTCAGCGCCACGGCGCCCCACGGATGAAGTAAGGCCGGTCAGGAAAAACCCGACCGGCCTGCAATGTCACAACCCAGCCTGAGAGACGAATTTGGTGTTGAGGTAAGCCTCAATCGCCTCAAGCCCACCTTCCGATCCATAGCCGGAATCCTTGATGCCGCCGAAGGGCACTTCCGGCAGCGCAAGACCAAGGTGATTGATCGTCATCATGCCGCTTTCAACGCGTGCGGCGACCGCATTGGCGGTCTTGGCGGAACGGGTGAAGGCGTAGGAAGCCAGGCCATAGGGCAGGCGATTGGCTTCTTCCACCACCTCATCCAAATCCTTGAAGCGGGAGATCATGGCCATGGGGCCGAAGGGTTCCTCATTCATTGCCCGCGCATCCTTGGGCACATCGGTCATCACGGTCGGCTCATAGAAATAGCCTTTGTTGCCGATGCGCTTGCCGCCGGTATGCACCTTGCCGCCCTTGGCTTGCGCATCCTGCACCATCATCTCAACCCAAGGCACGCGGCGATCATGCGCGAGCGGTCCCATATTGGTATCCGCCGCCATGCCATCGCCCACCTTCAGGGTCTTGGCGTGAGCGACGAATTTTTCGACGAAGCCATCATACAATTCTTCCTGCACCAGGAAGCGGGTTGGGCTCACGCAAACCTGCCCGGCATTGCGGAATTTGGCGAAGGCGAGGGTCTTTGCCGCCAGATCAAGATCGGCATCATTGAAGACAATCGCCGGCGCATGGCCGCCCAATTCCATCGTCACGCGCTTCATGTGCTGGCCGGCAAGCGCCGCCAATTGCTTGCCGACAGGGGTGGACCCCGTGAAGGTCACTTTGCGAATGATCGGATGCGCGATCAGATAGGATGAAATCTCCGCCGGCACGCCATAGACCAGATTGGCGACACCGGGCGGCAGCCCGGCATCAATGAAGGCGCGGATCAATTCCGCGGGCGAAGCGGGCGTTTCTTCCGGTGCCTTCACAATAATGGAACAGCCCGTGGCAACCGCGGCCGAGAGCTTGCGCACCACCTGGTTGATTGGGAAATTCCACGGCGTGAAGGCAGCAACGGGGCCGACCGGTTCCTTCACCACAAGCTGATAAATCCCCTCGGCGCGCGCGGGCACCACGCGGCCATAGGCGCGGCGGGCTTCTTCGGCGAACCAATCAATAATATCGGCGGCGGCCATGATTTCCATCTTGGATTCACCAAGCGGCTTGCCCTGTTCCATGGTCATCAGCCGCGCAATGTCGTCCGCGCGCGCGCGCACCAGATCAGCGGCCTTGCGCATCAGCTTGGAACGGTCATAGGCAGAGACCTTCTTCCAGACCGCGAAGCCTTTCTCAGCGGCGGCAAGTGCCTCATCCAGGTCAGCCTTTTCGGCATGGGCGACAGTGCCGATCACTTCCTCATTGGCCGGGTTCAGCACATTGATGGTCTTGCCACTGCGCGCGGCACGCCATTCGCCATTCACGTGCAATTGGACATTGGGGTAGGTCATGCGGGCTTCCTTCCGGCTTTGCTTGATTGGAAGGCCCACCCTAATCGGGCTTCACGCCAGGGGCCAGATGCCAGCGGGTGGTGGCGGTGCTAGAACGGCGGAAAGGATCAATTTTCCGGGAGAAACCCCATGCGCCTTTCGCGCCGCACCCTGTTTGCCGCTGGCTCCCTGCTCGCTGCCCCCGCCAGCCTGAAGGCGCAGCCCGCCTTCCCGAACCGGCCGATTACCGTGCTGGTGCCCAACCCGCCCGGCGGGGGGACGGATTTCGCCGCACGGCTGTTTCAGGAGGCAATGAGCCAAGGGCTCGGCCAACCCGTGGTCGTGGAAAACCGCCCGGGCGCCAATGGCAATCTGGCGATCAATGCCGTGGCGCGGTCAGCGCCGGATGGGCATACCATCCTGCTGCAATATAATGGCTATCACGCCGGCAATCCGGCGATGATGAAGAACCTCACTTGGGATCCCATCAGGGATCTGGCGCTGGTTGGCATGGCAACCATGGCACCGCATGCGGTCATTGTGGCACCCACCGTGCCGGCGAATAATTTGCAGGAATTCATTGCCCATGTGCGGGCCAATCCGGGGCGGCTCAATTACGCCTCCTCCGGCATTGGGTCGATCCAGCATTTGGGTGGCGTGCTGTTCACCCGCGCCATCGGGGCAGAGATGGTGCATGTGCCCTATCGCGGTGCTGCGCCTGCCTTGCAGGATGTCGCCGGCGGGCGTGTGGAGATGTTCATCACCACGCCGTCCTCCGCGATTGCATTGATACAAGGCGGGCGCGTGAAGGCGCTTGCCATTGCCAGCGCCCAGCGCGCGGCGGGGCTGCCCGATGTGCCGACCACGGCAGAAGCCGGGCTGCCTGGCTTCACGCTGGATGCCTGGTTTGCCTTTGCCGTGCCGGCTGCCACGCCGCGCCCCATTCAGGAAAGGCTGAATGCGGTGATCAGCGCCGCGGCCGAACAGGCTGCCATCCGCGAAAGGGCGCAGGCGGGCGGTGCGACCACCCGCGCCATGACGCTTGCCGAGCTCGATACGCTGGCACGGCGAGAGGTGGAAGAATTGGGTGCTGTGATCCGCGCTGCCGGGATCACGATAGATTAGCCAAAGATTGGCCAAAACCGGGCCTTGGTTTGGCGGTGAACAAGGTTTAGTTTGCACCAATGGCATCCCTATTCCCGCCCCGCCGCTATTGGCTGCTGGCCGCCGCGCTGCTTTCCGCCTGCGCGGCCGGCGATAGCGTGGAACGCCCCGCGCTGCGCGGCGCCGCGCCGGAAGTGACCGGCGCCTTCGGGTCTTATCTGGCCGGGCGCTTCGCCACCAATGAAGCCGATACGAAATTCGCTGCCGATAGCCTCTTGCAGGCACTCAGGCGCGACCCGAATGAGCCTGAAGTGCTGCAGCGCGCCTTTATCGCGACCTTGCTGGATGGCCGTTCGGAAGCCGCAAGGCTGGCGCGTGTCATCCCCAATGAACCGCTGGCCGCCATGCTGCTGGCCGGGCAGGATGCGCAGGCCGGTCGGTTTGATCGTGCGGAACAGCGCTTCCGCAGCCTGCCAAACCAGGGCATGGCCGGCCTTTTGAAGCCCTTGCTGGTTGCCTGGGCGCAGCAGGGAAGGGGCCAGACGGATGCGGCACTGGCCACGCTGCGTCCGCTGACGGAAGCGGGGCGCCAGCGCGGCATTTATGCCCTGCATGGCGCCATGATTGCCGATATTGCCGAACGCCCGCGTGAAGCCGAACGTCTGGTCCGGCTTGCGCTCACCGATGGTCCCGCGCCCAACCTGACGCTTGCCCGCACCATGGCCGGCATTCTGATGCGCGCGGGCCAGCAGGCAGAGGCCGAGCGGCTCTTGGATCGGCTGGGCCGCGGCCATGATGATGCCGGGCTTTTCGCTGATACCGGAGGGCGCGAAGCCTTGGCGACACGACGCGTTGTCGCCTCAGCGACTGAGGGCATGGCAGAGGCCTATCTTGGCCTTGCCTCTGCCCTGCGTGGGCCGCAATCGGGTGAGTTTTCGCTGGCGCTGGTGCGGCTTTCGCTGCAATTGCGCCCGCGCTACGGGCCAGGGTTGCTCGCGGGGGCTGAGGCGCTGAGCGATGAAGGCCAATATGCGGCGGCGGTGGCGCTGCTGGAACGCGTTGACCCCGCTGATCCCTTCGCGCCGCTGCTGGCGCTGCGCCGGGCAGGCTTGCTGGATCGGCTGGACCGCCTGCCGGAAGCGGAGGCAGAACTCAGGCGGCTTTCGGCGCAATTCCCCCGCGCCTATCAGCCCATGGCAAGGCTTGGGGATTTGTATCGCGGGCGGCAGAATTGGCCGCCGGCGATTGCGGCCTATGACGCGGCGATTGCGCGGATTGGCGCGCCGGCGGTGACGCATTGGCCGCTGTTTTATGCGCGCGGCATCGCCCTTGAACGCGCCAAGCGCTGGCCGGAGGCAGAGGAAGATTTTCAGCGCGCGCTCAGCCTGAACCCGGAACAGCCCTTGGTGCTGAATTACCTGGCCTATAGCTGGGTGGAGATGGGCAAGAATCTGGTGGAAGCGCGGCGCATGCTGGAACGCGCGGTTGAGCTTCGCCCGAATGATGGCAATATCGCCGATAGCCTTGGCTGGGCGCTGTTCAAGCTTGGCGATATTCCGGGCGCGGTGCGCTGGCTGGAAAAGGCGGTTGAGCTTGAATCGCAAAGCAGCGTGATCAATGACCATTTGGGCGACGCCTATTGGGCGCAGGGCCGGCGGCGTGAGGCGCTGTTTCAATGGCGCCGCGCCCTGATGCTGGGGCCTGAGGGTGATGAGGGGCCGAAGATCGAAGCCAAGATCGCGGGTGGCCTGACAGAGCAACCGGTAGCGGAGACGCGGCGCTGAAATTTTCGGAAGCGGCTCCGGCCAAGGTCAATCTATTTCTGCATGTCACGGGGCGCCGGGCGGATGGCTATCATCTGCTGGATAGTTTGGTGGTCTTCGCCGGCATGGGCGATACGGTCAGCGCCGCATCCGGGGAAATCCTTTCGCTGGCGATTGAAGGCGCAGAAGGCGCGGCGCTGGATGCGGAGCCTGATAATCTGGTGCTGCGCGCGGCCCGGGCACTGACCACGGCTTCGGGGCTGGAAGGCCATGCGCTGCTGCATCTGCTGAAGCGCCTGCCGGTTGCAAGCGGCATTGGCGGTGGCAGCGCTGATGCGGCGGCCAGCCTGCGGGCGCTGAACCGGCTTTGGGGGCTTGGTTGGTCGGAATCGCGGCTCGCGGCGCTTGGTGCCACGCTTGGCGCCGATGTGCCGGTATGTGTGGGCTCTCGCCCCGCCCGAATGGAAGGCGTGGGGGAGGTGCTGAGCGCCGCGCCAAGCCTGCCGCGCTTTGGGCTTTTGCTCGCGAATCCGCGTGAGGCCTTGGCAACGCCGGCAGTGTTTCGCGCCCGCCAGGGTGGGTTTTCGCCGCGCGCCAGGCTGCCGCAAGCCTGGGGCAATGCCGTCGACATGGCCGCGGATTTGGCGGCGCTGGAAAATGATTTGCAGGCGCCCGCCATCAGCCTTTGCCCAGCGATTGCTGAGGTTCTGGCGGCAATCGCGGCCAGCCCCGGCTGCCTTTTGGCGCGCATGAGCGGTTCTGGCGCGACCTGCTTTGGCATTTTCCCCAATGCGGCTGCGGCTGCTGCTGCGGCGGCGGCACTCCCCACCGCTTGGTGGTGTTGGGGAGGGGGGCTTCACGGCGCCGCCCTTTGAGGGCTATTAGGCGCGGGCCTGTTGGGGCGTCGCCAAGCGGTAAGGCAGCGGTTTTTGGTACCGCCATTCCCAGGTTCGAATCCTGGCGCCCCAACCATTTTCCTTACAAGATCAGTGGAATCAGCCTGCGACCCTGATCTTCGCCTGATCAGAAGGCTACGCGGCGTGGCATTTCACCCCTGGCGGCTTTGGGATACACCCGCGCGCATGAACGCGAAGACCCCCTATGACCCCGCCGCCGATGGCTGGACCGATTTCGTCTGGCATGAGGATGGCTTCCCGGCCCTGGTGGGTCCCTTCTGGCAGAAAACCGTCGAAGGGCGGCGCCTGCATGGGCTGCTGGTGGAAGAAAAGCACAGCAATATCCATGGCATTGTCCATGGCGGCATGATTTCCACCTTTCTGGATCAAACCCTTGGCCATACGGTGTGGGAGGCCGCAGATCGCGGGCCGAATGTTACCGTGCAGCTCAATGTGCATTTCATCTCCGGCGCCAAGCAGGGGGATTTCCTGGTGGCGGAAGGTGAGGTGATGCGCGTGACGCGTTCCATCGTGTTTGTGCGTGGGCGGCTGACGGCGGGCGATAGGCTGATTGCGCATGCGGATGGGGTTTGGAAGCGGTTGGGGGCGGGGTAGCCGCGGGCTGTCCGGTTGTGCGGGCTTTGGTCTTGCCCGCGCTTGCCCAACCCGATCCGCGACCGGCTGTTCAGCGCCTTTCGCGCCGTGTTGGCGCAGCAAGCCGTGCAAGCGCGCTTCGTGGAGGAAGGGCCGCGCCTGAACCATGCCGTGCAGCATCAGGCCCAGCGCATCACCATGGATGCGGGGCATCTTTCCGGTGATTTCGTGAAGCTATCGTCACCCAGCGGATCAATCGGGGCCACCTGCCTCAATGCTGTTATGGACAGTGTTTTGCGGATGGCTTACGCCTTTTGCGAGGGAAACCGGCGTCACCCAGCTCTGCGGGAGCAGATTTGATCGAGCTCGATGTCTCCTGGGAGTAAAGGAGTGGATTAGGGATGGGGAGGTATGCGGTAACAGGCGGCGCTGGCTTTATCGGATCGCATCTGGTCGATGCTTTGCTCCTTCAAGGTCATGAAGTGACCGTATTGGATGATTTCTCGACAGGAAAAATGGAGTATCTGAATCCTGCCGCACACCTGATCCGGGGCGATGTTACAGACCCGGAAGCGGTCAAGGAAGCACTCAAGGGCAGCGATGGTTGCTTTCATTTGGCGGCAATAGCCTCCGTCCAACGCGGCAATGAGGATTGGCTGACCTGCCACAGGGTAAACCAGGGTGGAACGGTTGCAGTGCTGGATGCCTCGCGCGCAGCGGGCGGCCTGCCGGTCGTTTATGCTTCTTCTGCTGCCATCTATGGCGATACCGATGGGGCTGTCGCTTCGGAGGATCGGCAACCGGCACCCCTGACGGCTTATGGCATGGATAAGTTGGGGTCGGAATTGCACGCTTCCATAGGATGGCTTGTTCATCAGGTGCCAAGCTTTGGGTGTCGTTTCTTCAACGTCTACGGGCCTCGGCAAAACCCTTCCTCACCCTATAGCGGCGTCGTTTCCATTTTCATTGACAGCGCGATTGCAGGGCGGGAACTCACCATCAATGGCGACGGTGAGCAGGTTCGCGATTTCATCCATATTGACGATATCGTCTTACGTCTTCTGGCTGCCATGAATTTGCTTGCGTGCAAGCGACACGCCTGCGTGGCCAATTTCTGTACGGGTCAGGGAACAAGCATTCTGGGTCTGGCAAAGCTTGTGGCTGAACTGGTGCCGGCGCCGGTTCGTATTCGGCATGCCGCTGCGCGACTTGGTGATATTCGCTACTCAGTCGGAAAAACCGACCGAGCAAATGATTTGCTTGGAATGCAGGATTATGTGCCGCTCGATCTGGGGCTTCGCCATACGCTTAACAGCCTTATGAGCAATCATTGACTGAAGCGTTTTGGGCTTGGGGCGGTTTCAGCGCCACTTCCGTTACGGGTAATGTGCCACACTGGTTTGTTCGGATTTTGCACGCTGCCAAGTAATGCCACTCAGGTTGAAAGGGCTGGTCTGGCGGATTGATAGAGGCATAGTATCCTTCTTCCGCGATATAGGCTTTGTTTTTCAGATCAGGAAACCATCGCCCGTGATGCCCGTGGGTCTTGCATAGCGTCGCGCCGCCATTCTGTTACAGCCCAAGCAAATCCAGCGTACGCCTAATGATCTTTGCTTCATCAAAGCGCTCAAGCGCGCGTGCACGCCCGGCCTCACCCATGCGCGCGCGGAGTGTCGGGTCGGCGGCAAGGCGGGAGAGCGCCTCAGCCAGGGGCGTGATGGTCGCGGGCGGCACCAGCAAGCCAGTCTCGCCTTCCACCACCTGCTGGCGCGTGCCGCGGAGATCGCTGGCCACCACGGGCAGGCCGGTGAGCATCGCTTCGATCACGCTCATCGGCAGGGCTTCAGAATGTGAGGGCAGGCAGAAGACATCCGCCGCCGCCAATAGCCGCGCCACATCATGCCGATAGCCAAGCCGTTGCAGCCGGGGACCTAGGGCTGCGGCAGCCTGGGCGAAATACGGTTCCAAATCCTCGCCATGGTCTGAGGCCAACCGCTCCCCCACCACCCAAAGCCGCGTATTTTCGGGCGTTGCTTCCATGGCGCGCAGCAATTCAGGATAGCCTTTTGGGCGTACCAGTCGCGATACCGCGATGATCACGCAATCATCTTCAGCCGCGCCCAATTCGGCACGCAAAGCACGGCGCGCTTCGGGATCGGGGTGGAAAGCTGCGGGGTCGCGCCCATTCAGGACGACGATCGGGTTTGGGTGAACGCCAAGCCGGCGGGCATCTTCTGCCTCAGCCGCGCTCACGGTCAGATAGATATCGGTGATGCGCCCGGCGGCGCGTTCCAGTTGCAAAGCCAAGGTGCGGCGCCACCAGGGGCCTGGCTGATTGAACAGAAAGCCATGGCAGGTATAGGCAATGCGCGGCACGCCGGCTGACCGCGCTGCCGCGCGCCCGATCAAGCCACTGATCGGCATATGCGCATGCACCAGATCGCAAGACTCGCGCTTCAGGAAATCGCGCACGGCCTGATAGGCGCGCCATTGCGCCAGCGGGTTCATGCTGCGTGCCATGGGCATGGCTTCAATACGAAACCCCTCAGCGCGGGGGATATCGAGCAAGGGGCCTTCGGCGCAAAGGCCAACAACCTCGTGCCCGCGCGCGCGGGCGCCACGCATCAGCGGCAGAATGAAATGCCGCATGGCGAAATCCACATTCGCGATGAAGCAGATTTTCATGGGACGCTTTACGCGCTCACGCGCCTGGGATGGCCGCGGTGCCGGGCATGCTCACGCGCGTAATTGCCCATTGCAGCGAAACCTCATTTTCTTCGGCATAGAGCACGATTTGCAGACTGCGCCGCGCCTCACCACCCAGATAGATGCTGTCCTCAAGCGCAACACGCGCGCCCTTGGCGCGTAGCTTCCAGCCCGCACCGGAAGCAAGCCGCAGCAGCACCGCACTTTCGTCCTGCAACAGATTGGCGTTGACCGCCGGGTGCAGATGAAATCGCGCAACGAAAATCGGCACCGGCGCATCGGCCGGCAATTCCAGCACATCCTCGCCACGCAAATCATCGCCCGATTCCGCGAGGTAAAGCCGCCGGCGATGCACCGCGCCAAAGGGGCCGCGCCAGCCATCATGGCTTGCTTCCAGCCATTGCGCGCCGGTCGCTTCCTGGCGTTCCACCTCCAGCGTTTCGGGCTTGCGGCCAAGGCCCTCGGGGCGAAGCTCGCTGGAATTCGTATCAGACAGCACCAGCGTTGAATGCGCGGCAGTGGCGCGGAGTGCATCGCGCCAGGCTTCCTCACCGGCGGGTGCGGCGCCGCAATTCACGATCAGCCGATCACGCCCGACCGACATTTCAAAGGAAAGCGTGCCGGCATGGGAAAAGCGATCCGCGCCGCTTGGCAAGCCGCCAAGCCCGGTGGTGCCCCCGCGCCCGCGGGGCGGCGGCCCGGCATCCATGATAATGACGCTGCGTCCGGCTTGCAGGCGCTGAAAGCCGGTTTCCGGCAATTCCAGCGCGCCCCGCCCGCGCGCCTGGCCCTGCGTCAGCACCAGATCAAGCAGGGCCGAGTTTTCTTCGCGTGCGCCATTGAACAGCGCCAAGCCGCCATCGCCATGGCGGAACAGGCGAAGCGCGGGCGCCGCGCGGTCCAGCGCGGCCATCAAATGCGGCGGCGCTTCCACGCCAACGCCATGCAGCAGGTTGCGGATTTCGATCAGGTCTTGCAGCGCCGCGAGTTGCTGCGCGGGGGAGCGTTCCACATGCCCACCATCGGGCAGGAATTGGCGTTCAATCTCGGCTGGCAGGAAGCGGATGGCGCGTTGCAAATAGGCTTCTTCTTCCAAGGCAACGGCAGCCGCCAGCGCGCCCTTAAGCGCCACCAGCGCGCCGCGATGGTCTTCTTCCGCCGGCAAGGCGCCCACCAGATCGCGCGCATCCTGCGCAAGCCGCTGCATCACCTGGCGGCGGAAAACATCCTCGGCCGTCGCGGCAAAGAAATCCCAATGGCCGAGCCAGGCGGAAATCCGCGCGCCCGCTACTTCCGGCGCATCGGCGATGTCTTCTTCCCAGCCGCTTTGCAGCCAATCGGCCGTCAGCGCACGGGCGCGTAGCCGCGCGGCATCTGTCCCCAGTGCGCGCAAATCGCGCATCCAGGCAAAGCCATGGGCAGCAGCGCGCCAAGCGGGGGAGGCACCCTTGCCGCCCCAGGGCTCACCACCTTCGGCCAGCAGGCGCATGGGGCGGATGGTGCCGGCGAAATCGGCCTCGCCACGCAATAGCCGGGCACCGCGGGCGGCATCGCCGGGCCAAAGATCACGGAAGGGCCGGGCAGGGGCATCGGGCACCCGGACGGGGCGGAGCCGCGCGAGCTTCTGCCTTGCGCCGCGCAGCAGATTGATCATGCCGCACCCCCGCGCAGTGCCTTGATCGCGGCGGCGTAATCCGGCGCACCGAATACGGCGGTACCCGCCACCAGCACATCAGCGCCGGCATTTAGGCAAAGCGGCGCGGTTTTGGCGGTGACGCCGCCATCCACCTGCAGCTGGATATCGCGGCCGGAGGCTTCAATCAGCCGGCGCAGCTTTTCGATTTTCGGCAATTGGCTTTCAAGGAAGCTCTGCCCGCCAAAGCCAGGATTGACCGACATGACCAGGATCAGGTCGCAAAGGTCCATCACATGTTCGATGGTAGCGATGGGGGTGGCCGGGTTCAGCACCACGCCGGCCTTTTTGCCCAGGCCCCGAATGGTTTGCAGGGACCGATGCAAATGCGCCCCTGCTTCGGGATGGAGCGAAATCAAATCCGCCCCGGCATCGGCAAAAGCCTGCAAATAAGGGTCAACGGGTGCGATCATCAGATGCACATCGAAGGGGATGGTGGTGTGGCGGCGCAGCGCCTTGATCAGCCCCGGCCCGAAGGAAATATTCGGGACGAAATGCCCATCCATGATGTCCAGATGCAGCCAATCCGCGCCCGCTGCGGTCACGGCACGCACTTCTTCGCCGAGTTTGGCGAAATCGGCGGCGAGAAGCGACGGGGTGATGAGAGGCGCGGGGTGCACGATTCCCCTTGTAACCTTGGGTTCCTGTAGGGACAACCTGTCGCCGTGGATCAGGGCTTCTTTAATAGGGCGCGCACCACTTCGGCATGGCCCTGATGGCGCGGGCCTTCATCCAGCAGCACGGTGCCTTCCAGCAATTCCAGCACCTCAAGCCCCGCGAAGCATTCCTCGACAATCGCGCGACTCCAGAGCAATTCACGCAGCTTCGGCCCACCGCTGCGCCGGCCTTCCTGTGCGGGGGTGAAGCATTCCAACACCAGCAAGCCGCCGGGCGCCAGCGCGGCCAGCGCGCCTTGTGTGGCGCGGGCGCGATCTTCCGGCGGCAAATGCACATAAATCCAGGCAATCAGGTCAAACCGCGCGCGCGGCCAATCCCAGGCGGCGACATCCGCCGTGATGGTATTCAACGCCACGCCGCGTCGGCGCGCCAGCGATGCGGCCTTGGCCAGACCGACGCCGGACCAATCAACGGAGGTAACCTCCAACCCCTGCGCTGCCAGCCAGACTCCATTGCGCCCTTCGCCATCGCCAACGGCCAATGCGCGCATGGCGGGGCGCAGGCGATGCGCCTGGGATTGCAGGTAAAGGTTCGGCGCCTCACCAAACTCAAACCCGCCATTCTGGTAGCGTTCATCCCAGGCCAGGCTTGTGCTCATCTGCTTCCTCGGGGGGTGGGGCGCCAATCGGGCGGCGCCAGTTCAAAGCCGGCGAAATCAAAGGCGGGGCTGACGGTGCAGCCCACCAGGGTCCAGCGGCCGAGCGATACGGCGCTTTGCCACCAGCCCTTCGGCACCAGCGCAAAAGGGCGTTGATGGCGTGAAAGATCGGGGCCGAGATGAACGGCTTCCGCATCATGGCCATCGGGCGAAAGGCTCAGCGCCAGCGGCCCGCCGGCATACCAATGCCAGGCTTCGGCGGCATCCACGCGATGCCAATGGCTGAATTCGTCGGCGGCGAGCAGAAAATAGATCGCCGTGCCCGCACCGCGCCCGCCACCTTCCGGCACATTGCGCCAGATTTCGCGGTAATGGCCACCTTCCGGGTGGGGCTGAAGGGCCAGGGCGGCAATGACCTGCGCAGCGGTCACGCCCGGATCGCGCAGGTCAATCATGGTTCAGCCGACCGGGACGGTTTCGGCGAGCGGCGCGAGTTTGGAAACCTCCGCAAACCAGGCGGCCAGCTTCGGGCAGGAATCGCGCCAGGGTTCAGCCGCAAAGCGGAAATCGAGGTAGCCAAGCGCACAGGCAATGCTGATGGCGCCGATATCGCCAAGCCCGCGCGGCGGGTCTTTCTCCAACACGGCCAGGGCGCGTTCCACCGCGGCCTTTTGGCGTGCGTCAAACGCCTTGCGGCCATCATCCTGCGGCTGGCCCATTTGCAGGCGCCGCGCCACGGCGGCATCCAGAATGCCATCGGCGGTGGCTTGGCGGATCATGGCCTTCAGGCGCGGCGCGCTGCCGGTCGGCGGGAAAAGCGGTGCGGCGGCGCCGATGGTGTCCAGATATTCGCAAATCACCGGGCTGTCATAAATCGCTATGCCATCCTTGGTGACCAAGGCGGGCACCTTGGACAGAGGGTTATCGGCCAGCAGATCGGCGGGCGATTGATGGGGATTGGTCGAGACCTTTTCCAAAAGCCCGCCAATGCCACGCGCAATGGCGCAGACCATGACCTTCCGCACATAGGGGCTGGCTGGGGAGTAATGCAGTTTCATGGGGCGTTTCCTTCTGTAGATTTAACGAAAATTATCCTTGCCGGTACGGATGCGGGCAAGTGTCGCGATATCCGGGGCGCGGACAAAAGGATTGGCGGCGCGTTCGGAAGCAATGGTGCTGGGCAGCGTAGGTTTGCCTGCCGCGCGCTGCGCCTGGGCTTCCGCGATGCGGGCCTTGAGCGCGGCATTATCCGGTTCCACCGTAATGGCAAAGCGCGCATTGCTTTCGGTATATTCATGCCCGCAGCAAACGAGCGTCTCCCCCGGCAAGGCGGCAAGGGCGGCCAGCGAGGCGAACATCTGCTCAGCCGTGCCTTCCAGCAGGCGCCCGCAACCGAGCGAAAACAGCGTGTCGCCACAAAGCAGAATCCGCGAATCGGCGATGTGGAAGGCGATATGGCCCCGCGTGTGGCCATCACTCGCCAGCACTGCCGCCTTGCTGCCCAGCACATCCACGGTGTCACCGGGTGAGACCGCCTGATCGAGCGGCGGCAGACGATGCTTATCCGCCGCCGCGCCGATAACCTTGGCGCCGTAGCGCGCCACCAGCCCCGGCACGCCGGCCACGTGATCCCCGTGGTGATGCGTCAGCAGGATCAGATCGAGCTTGCCGCCCATGGAATCGATCACCGCGGCCACGGGCGCATCCTCTGCCGGGTCGCAGACCGCAAGGCGGCCATCGGCGGCGCGGAGCAGCCAGGCGTAATTATCGGAAAGGCAGGGAATCGGGGTCGCGGTCAGTGCCATGAGGGTACCTTGTCAGGGGGCCATCCCATGCGGCCCCGGAAGCGCCTATATCTAACGGTATGGGAGAGGAAATCCATGGCCTCACGGCTTTCTATGCCGCGCCGGCGGGCGGGCTGACCGCGCGGCTGCTGCGCCGGCGCTTGGCCACACTTTGGCCGCGGCTGACCGGGCTTGATGTGCTGGGGATTGGTCATGCCGAGCCCTATTTGCAGCTATGGCGCGAAGAAGCGGCGCGCTGCATTGCGCTTGCCCCTGCGCAGCTTGGCCTGGCGCGCTTCGCCCATGGCGGGGTTTCATCCGCGGTGCTGGCCGAAGAAGGCGCGCTGCCATTTCCGGATTTGAGCTTTGATCGCATCCTGCTGGTGCATGGGCTGGAAGCGGCGGAGAATGCCGGGCGCTTGCTGAGGGAATGTTGGCGCGTGCTGCGCGATGATGGGCGCTTGCTGGTGGTCGCACCCAATCGGCGCGGCATTTGGGCGCAGTTTGACCACACGCCCTTCGGCCATGGCCGGCCATATTCACCTTCCCAGATCACCAGGCTTTTACAGGCGCAGATGTTTCGCGTGGAACGCCGCGATGCCGCGCTTTACGTGCCGCCCTTCACGCCGCTGATGCGCGCCGGCACCGCTTGGGAGAAAGCTGGCCGCGCCATCTGCCCCGCGCGCTGGGCCGGGCTTTGTCTAATCGAAGCGGAGAAGGATATCTTCGCCGCCATGCCGGCTGGGGCGGTGCGGCTGCGCCGGCGCGTGCTGCTGCGCGCCTGATTGGCCTTTGCTGACGTTTGGCGCATGCTGGCGCAAATGGCCCAGGGAGAAACGCCATGAACCAAGACCCACGCTGGCAGCAAAGCCTGCGCTATCCGGACCCTTCCATTGTGGCGCTGGATGCAAGCTTCAAGAAATATCACCTCGCCCTTTCGGCCGTTGAGCGCCTCTATCACGGCACGCGCTGGGGTGAGGGGCCGGTCTGGTTTGGCGATGCGCGCTGCCTGTTATGGTCCGATATTCCGAATAACCGTGTGCTGAAATGGGATGAGGAAACCGGCGCCATCAGCGCCTGGCGCAAGCCCTCCAACAACGCCAATGGCCATACGCGGGACCGTCAGGGCCGCGTGATTGCCTGTGAGCATTTCGGCCGCCGCGTGGTGCGCTTTGAATATGATGGTGCGATTACGGTGCTGGCGGATAGCTATAAGGGCAAGCGGTTGAACAGCCCGAATGATGTTGTGGTGAAATCCGATGGGTCCATCTGGTTCACCGACCCGCCCTTTGGCCTGATGGCGAATTATGAAGGCGAACGCGCGACACCCGAATTGCCGCACACCAATGTCTATCGCATTGATGGCCAAAGCGGCGAAGTCACCTTGGTGGCGGATGATGTGAACCATCCGAATGGCCTGGCCTTCAGCCCGGATGAGAAGATTTTGTATGTCATCGAAAGCCGTGCCGATCCGCGCAATATCCTGGCCTATGATGTGGCGGCGAATGGCAAAAGCTTGCGCAAGCGCCGCGTTTTCGTGGCGTGCCAGCCGGGTGAGACGCCGGATGGTTTCCGCGTGGATGTGGATGGCAATCTTTGGTGCGGCTGGGGCATGACGGCCGAGTTTGATGGGGTGCGCGTGTACAATAATGCCGGCGCACCGATCGGCCATATCCATCTGCCGGAACGCTGCGCCAATGTCTGCTTTGGTGGGCGTTATCGCAACCGGCTATTCATGGCCGCCGCGCAATCCTTGTATGCGCTTTATGTGAATACGGAGGGCGTCAAGGGCGGTTGAGCTTTTCGTTTGGCACTTCAATGGTCATGGCGAGCAGCCGGAAGGAATGGCTCTTGCCATGGCCATCAAGATTGAGGCTGCCATTCACGCCGCCTTCCAGCACATCATCAATCACGAAATTGAAGGCGTGCAGCAGCGGCAGATCGTAGCGCGTGCAACCGGTAGCGCCGCGATGGCGAAATAGCGCCAGCACCCTCTCCGCCGTGACCTGTTCGGCGAGCAGATCATAATGTGCCGGGTCATAGGGCATGAGGGAAAGGTTGACGCGATTTCCCTTATCGCCCGCGCGGCTATGGGCGATCTCATGCAGCGTGATGGTGGTGGTGTTGCTCATCAATTCCATTCCCGTGCCGGCAGCACGCGTGTTTCGGTGGGCACCTGGTCGCGCGGGACCAGGAAGCTGCGTGTCAGGATACGTGGCGTGACGCGCCAACGCGCGCCTGAAGTTCCGGCGGTGCCGCAGCAAAGCAAAGCGAGCGCTTCACGCGATGCCTGATCCGCATCATCACGCGCGGTGGCCTCTACCGCCAGGCGAATGCGGATATCTTGCGGCACAGGCCCATCATAGCTGCGCCAGAGCGCGCCATCATCCGAATCATGCACGGACGCGACACCAATCAGATCAGCCCGCGCGCGCCGTGCGAGGCCGCGGCGCTTGACGCGTTCCAGCAGCACATCCGCGGTCGCCTTGGCGCGGGCGAGTGCGTTGGGGCCAGCGACGCTGATTTCGCCCTCACCCAGCCAGGAACCTTCATAGCAGGCGGTGACCTTGAGCAAATCCGGGCGCGGTGCACCGCGCAGGCCATGCACCGCCACGCGATCCTTGCCCGCCATGTTCAGATGCGCGGCGGTGATATCCAGCGTCACATCGGGCGTGATGTAGCGCGCGGGATCATGGACCTCATACAAAAGCTGTTCCTTGACGGTGCGCAGATCAACAAGGCCGCCCGTGTCTTCGGGCTTGGTGATCAGCAGCGACAAATCGCGCCCGACTTCGGCGATGGGAAAGCCGATATTGGCGGGGTCTGGAATATCCTTGAAGCCGGGATCCCAAAACACGCCACCCGTCACCTGGCTGCCGCATTCCAGCAGATGCCCCGTCGCGGCACCGACCGCGAGCGCCTGCCAATCATCCTCAGCCCAGCCGAAATGATGCATGAGCGGTGCGATGGCCAGCGCCGGGTCCGAAGTCCGCCCTGCCACGACGATTTGCGCACCAGTGGCAAGCGCTTCTGCCAAAGGCGCGGCACCGATATAGGCATTGGCGGAAACCAGCTTCCAGGAAGACATATCAAGCCCGGCATCGGCTTCATGCACCGCCATTCGATCCAGATTGATGCTGGTAGAAACATCATCGCCGGTGACAAGCCCGATGCGGAGTTCCGGCAGGCCAAGCCGCTTCGCCAACCGCGCAATGGCGCGCGTGGCGGCAAGTGGATTGGCGGCGCCAAAATTGCCGAGGATAGGAATGCCCGCGCGCGCCGCATCGGCCAGGATCGGTTCCAGCAGGCGTTCCAGCATCGGTTCATAACCCGCTTCGGGATCGCGCCGGCGCTCAAGCTGCGCAAGCGCCACGGTGCGTTCGCCAAGACATTCAAAGAACATGGCTGCCGGCAGACCGCGCTTGATCAGGCTCCGCATCACGGGGATCGGCGCATCCACACGGTCACCTGAAAAACCGGCGCCATTGCCGACCAGAAACAGATCACTCACGCCATGCACTCCTTGATTGCGGCGCCGAGTATGGCCGCGTCACTATCGTCAAAGGCAATCGGGTTGATGGCAAGCAAGCCCTGTTTGATGCGCCCGGCATCGAGGTGAATGGCGGGGCGATGGGCGCGTAGCCGCGCATCCGCGGCGTGCGCGGCGGTAGCATCGGGCAGGCGCCATTCCAGAATGGGCAGGCCAGGCTTGGCGCCATCAGTAACAAATCGCAACGAGTCTGATTGCCCCGCCGCCGCCAGCACCGCTTGCAACCGCGCCTGCCAGCGGGCGCTACGCTGTGACGGATTGTCCGCGACAAAACGGCGCAAGGCCATGATCAGGCCGATGATTTCTTCCTTGCCGATCTTGCAGGAACGCCCAATGCCGTGATGCGGCAGGCCGCGCATTTGCGCGAGTGGGGCGAATTCCGGCGGCGCGATGAAATCCGCTTCCGGCATGTCAAGATCAAGCATTTGCGCGAGTGCGGAGGAAACCAGATCACGCCGCCCGGCGAGAATGCCGGAAGATTGCGGCCCGCCCAAGGCCTTGCCGCCGGAAAAACACACCAGATCGGCACCCTCGGCGATGAAGCGGCGCAGGTTCTCGGCGGGCGGCAATTGCGCTGCCGCATCCACCAAAACGGGGATGTGGCGTTCGCGCGCCACCCGCACCACATCAGGCAAGGGTGGTTCGCTTTGCGCGCCCGCCAGGTAATAGATCGCTGCCGTCCGATCCGTGATGGCATCGGCGATCTCCCAAGGCGCGGCATCGCGCACACCCGGGCCAGAAACACGGTCCGGAATGCCGATTTCAATGATGCGCCCGCCTGCTACGCGCAGCGCACGATCATACATGTTGCGCTGGCTGCGGATGGTGATGAATTCATCTGGCATCCCGCGTGTTTCGGGCAGGCGATTCATCGCGCCCGGATCAAGCCGCGCCATGCAGGCGGCTGCGCCCAGCAACACCGCGGCGGAAGCGCCAGAGGTGACAATGCCGGCTTCCGCGCCGGTGGCTTTGCTGATCTCTCGGCTGGCGGCGGCTTGCAGATGATGCATTTCAACCGTGGCGCGCGCGGCTTCCGCCATGGCGGTCAGCACTTCGGGCGCCATTAGCCCGCCGGAAAGCCGCGTATTGGTGCCATAGGCATTGATGATGCACGGCACGCCCAAATCATCGTAAATCATGTTGGTTGTTCCGAAAGGGTGCGGCGGAGAGCATCACGCCAGAGCGCATAACGACTATCCGCTTCGGCGCGATTCATTTGTGGAACAAAACGGCGTTCCAGGCGCCAATGCGTTGCCCCCGCGGCACCTGGTGGGGCGCAAAGCCCGGCCTGCATGCCGGCAAGATAGGCCGCGCCAAGGGCAGTGGTTTCCAGCACCGTTGGGCGATCCACCGGCGCGCCCAGCTGGTCTGCCAGGAATTGCATCGTCCAATCGGAAGCAACCATGCCGCCATCAACGCGGAGCACGGTTTCCTTCTCGCCCTGCCAATCCACATGCATGGCTTCGATCAGATCGCGCGTTTGAAAGGCGACACTTTCAAGGGCAGCGCGGCAAAGCTCGGCACGGCCGGCGCCGCGTGTGAGGCCATAAATCGCGGCCTGCGCCTTGGCATCCCAATGCGGCGCGCCAAGCCCGGCAAAGGCCGGCACCAGCACCACGCGCTGTGCGGGATCGGCCTGCGCGGCCAGAACCCCGGCTTCCTTCGCTTCCTTGATAATGCCTAGCCCATCGCGGAGCCATTGCACTGCGGCGCCGGCGACAAAAATCGCGCCTTCAAGCGCGTAATGGCGCTTGCCTTGCAATTGATAGGCAATGGTCGTCAGCAGCCGATTGCGCGATGCGACCGGTGTTTCGCCTGTATTCAACAACGCAAAGCAACCCGTGCCATAGGTGGATTTCACCATGCCCGGCGCGAAGCAGCCCTGCCCGATGGTCGCCGCCTGCTGATCACCCGCCATGCCGCGAATGGGAATGGCGGCACCCAGTAGCGCGGGTTCCGTCGCGCCGAAATCTCCCGCGCAATCGCGTACTTCCGGCAGAATGGCTTCCGGGATGCGAAAGAGGCGCAGCAACTCAGCATCCCAAACGCCGCGCCTTATGTCGAACAACATGGTGCGTGCGGCGTTGGTGGCATCGGTTGCATGCACGCGCCCGCCCGTCAGGCGCCACAGCAGAAAGCAATCCACCGTGCCGAAAGCAAGCGCACCGCGTTCCGCCGCCGCCCGTGCGCCCGCGATATTGTCCAGCATCCAGCCAAGCTTGGTCGCGGAGAAATAGGGATCAGCCAGCAGCCCCGTGCGTTCCGTCAGCAGCGCCTCATGCCCCTCAGCGCGGAGCTTCGCGCAGGCATCGGCCGTGCGACGATCTTGCCAGACAATGGCGCGATGCAGGCAGCGCCCGGTGGCGCGGTCCCAAAGCAGCGTGGTTTCGCGCTGATTGGTAATGCCGATGCCCGCGACATCAGCGGCGCTGCCGCCTGCTTTCTCCAAAGCCTGACGCATCGTGGTGATGGCACCTAGCCAGATATCCTCAGGCTCATGCTCAACCCAACCAGGTGCTGGAAAATGCTGCGGCAATTCCATCTGTGCCGTCGCGCGCGGCGCCAGATCGGCCCCAAAGGCGATAGTGCGCGTGGAGGTGGTGCCCTGATCGAGCGCAAGCAGCAGGGGGGTCTTCATGCCGTGGCCTTTCCTTCCTGAGCGTAGCATAATGCGGGAAAGGAGATTGCGCGATGGCCATTCAGCTTTTTGAGCTCTGCGGCGCCGATCCGGCGCGGCGCTTCAGCCCCTATTGCTGGCGGAGCCGGCTCGCGCTGGCCCATAAGGGACTGGCGGTGGAAACCATTCCCTGGCGCTTTACGGAAAAGGCCGCGATTGGCGCGCATGGGGCGCAAAAAGTGCCGGTGATGCTGGATAATGGCCGCGCGATTGTCGATTCCTGGGTGATTGCGGAATATCTGGAAGATACCTATCCGGATTGGCCTTCTTTGTTTGGTGGCGCGGGCGGGCGGGCGCTGGCGCGCTTCATCAATGCCTGGGGCGATGCGGTGCTGCATGCCGGGATTGCGCGGCTGGTGGTCTCGGACATTCCGCAGCATTTGGCACCGGAAGATGCAGCCCATTTCGTGCCGGATCGTGAAAAGCGTTTTGGCATGAAGCTGGAAGCCGTGACGGCGGACCGCGCGGAACGCGTGAAGGGTTTTCGTGACAGCCTGATGCCGCTGCGCATCACGTTACGCTCTACGCCGTTTCTGCACGGCGATGCGCCGGGCTATGCGGATATGATCGTGTTTGGTGGCTTTCAGTGGGCGCGCTGCGTCAGCGCCTTCCCGCTGCTGACCCAAGATGATGCGGTTCATGCCTGGCGGGAGAGGATGCTGGATGCCTATGGCGGCCTTGCCCGCGCCGCGCCGGCCTATGCGGAAGCCTGAACGGCGCCTGTTTTTCGCTTGAAAGGCGGCGCGCTTCGCGCTTGGCTTGCGGTATCCGCTGCATTCCGCAAGCCAGGAGGCCGCCATGCCCGCATCCACCCTGATCCGCAACGCCGCCTGGACCGCCGAATGGGACGAAGCAGCGGGTAGGCATGTCTATGGCCAGAACCGCGATGTGTTGCTGGCCGATGGCCGCATCGCTGCCATTACGCCACATGATCCGAATGCACCGCCGCCCGCCGGCGCTGAGGTGATTGATGGCGCCAAGCTTCTGGTCATGCCGGGGCTGATCAACATCCACACCCACCCGACAACAGAACCCGCCGGGCGCGGCGTGCGCGAAGATCATGGTGTGCCGGAACAGCAAATGACCGGCTTGTTTGAACGCTTGCAAGCCTTTCGCCTGGATCAGCAAGGTCAGGCAGCGGCGATGCGTTTGGCCTATGCGGAGTTGATGTCAGCGGGCGTCACCAGCGTGGTGGATTTGTCGCCGCCTTTTCCATCCTGGCTTTCCATCATGGCGGAAAGCGGCCTGCGTGGTTGGGCGGGCGCGGGTTATGCCGCGGCGCGCTGGGGTATGGAAGCGCCGCAAACCGTGACCTGGATGTGGAATCGCGAAGATGCGCGCCGGCAATTCGAAGCCGCCAAGCAATTCATGAAGGAAGCCGAGGCTGATCCCTCCGGTCGTTTGAGCGGCATCGTCTTCCCCGCCCAGATTGATACGGTGGAGGAGGAGATGCTGCGCGAAAGCATCGCCTATGCCGCCGAAACCGGTCGTCCCTTCACCACGCATATCTCCCAATCCGTCGTGGAGGTGCGGGAGATTATTCGCCGCCATGGCATCACCCCCATTCAATGGGCTGCGAATATAGGCTTGCTTACGCCACGCAGCATTCTGGGCCATGCGATTTTTGTGGATGAACATATCTCGATCGGCTGGCACACCGCGAAGGATGTCGGGCTGATTGCGGATATGGGGGCGACGGTGGCGCATTGCCCATCGCCCTTTGCGCGGTATGGGGAGCATTTGCGCCATTTCGGCAAATATCGCGCGCGGGGGGTCAATCTTGGCTTTGGCACCGATTGCGCGCCGCATAATCTGATTGAGGAAATGCGCCTTGCCATCATTCTGGCGCGCAATGCTTGCCGCGATGTCGCTGCCGCCGATACCGGCAGCGTTTTCCACGCGGCGACAATTGGCGGTGCGACCGCGCTTGGCCGGCCTGATCTGGGGCGTTTGCATGTGGGCGCTTCGGCGGATGTGGTGCTGGTGGATCTGGCGCATCCGTTGATGACGCCGCCGCGTGATCCCTTGCGCGCGCTTGTTTTCCACGCGGCTGACCGTGCCGTGAAGCGTGTGTTGGTGGGGGGTGAGACAATTTACGCCGATGGCAAGCCGACCAGGCTGAATGTTGCCGACGCCGCCGGCATTCTGGCCGAAAGCCAGGCCAAGATGCTGCGCGATTCAGTGGGGCGGGATTATCGCGGGCGGAGCGGCGATGAGATCGCGCCGATCAGCCTGCCATTGCATTAGTCAAGGCTTGCCAGCCCGTTTGAAGCCTGTAAACCCTGCCGGAGACAGGAGGCTAGACATGGCATTGATTGATCGGATCGGGGTGGATGTTGGGCGCAAGCTGAAGCTTGAAGACGCCATTGAATGGGCGGCGCGCAACCAGGTTCACCACATAGATATCCAATTGGACACCGGCGCGAACAAGGTGACGATGTTTGATGATGCGCGCTGCCGCGCCATAGTCACCTCGGCCCGCGCCAATGGCGTGACGATTGCCTTGCACACACTCTCCGCCGTGAATGTGGCGGAATATTCGCCCTTCCTCTCGGAAGCCGTGGATGCCTATATGCGCGCCTATATTGAAGTGGCGCCAAAGCTAGCAGCGGAATGGATTGTGGTTCATGCCGGCTATCATTTCACTGCCGATGTGCCGATGCGCATGGAAGCGGGGCGAGACCGTTTGCAGCGCATGGTCCAGCACGCGGAAAAGCATGGCGCGCTTCTGTTACTCGAAAACCTGAATGTGGAACCCCCAACGGCGGAAGTGCATTATCTGGCCCATACGCAAGAAGAATGGCGCTATTATTACGATGCCATTCATTCGCATGCCTTCGCGCTTTCCTTCACTGCCAATCATGCGCATCTCATGCCCGATGGTGTCGCTGCCTGGGTCGCCGGCATTCCGATGGACCGCGTACGCGAAGTGCGGCTCGCGGATTGCTGGCGCAACGGGCATGAGGAACATCTGGTGCCCGGCCAAGGCGATTTCGATTTCGGCGATATGTTTCGCCTGATCGAAGCGCGCGGCTTTACGGGCCATTACACCAATGCCTTTGGGTCGCTCGAAGAAATGCAATGGGCGCGCGGCTATATGGTGGAAAAGGCGCGTGCCGCCGGGGTGATGGTGGACTGAAGCGCCCCGGCACGGTCCTTGCTGATATCGCCCCGGAACAACAACCCCGGGGCTTCAAACCATGTCCTTATCTCGCTTTTCGCGCCGCGCGCTACTGGGCGCCGGTGCTTCTGGCCTGACCCTCCCGCTTATTCCTGAGGCGTTCAGCCCGGCTTTTGCCCAAGGCGCAGGCGAAAGAACGCTGCGCTACGGCATTTCCATGGCCGATATTCCGCAAACCACTGGCCAGCCGGATCGCGGCGCGGGCGCCTATCAATTCACCGGCTATACGCTTTATGACCCGCTGGTCGCCTGGGAAATGGATGTGGCGGATCGGCCCGGCAAGCTGATGCCGGGGCTGGCCACTTCCTGGGAATCAGACCCGGCCGATCGCAAGCGCTGGATTTTCCGGCTGCGTCCAGGCGTGAAATTCCATGACGGTTCGGATTTCGATGCCGATGCGGTGATCTGGAATTTCGAAAAAGTGCTCAATCCGCAGGCGCCGCATTTTGACAATCGCCAGGCAGCCCAGGTGCGCCCGCGCCTGCCGTCAGTCGCCACCTGGCGGAAGATTGATGCCATGACGGTGGAGGTCACCACCAAGGCGGTGGACAGCATCTTCCCCTATCAGATGTTGTGGTTCCTGATTTCTTCGCCCGCGCAATATGAAAGGCTTGGCCGTTCCTGGGAACGCTTTGCCAATGAACCTTCCGGCACGGGTCCCTTCCGCATGGGGCGGTTGGTGCCGCGCGCGAGTGTCGAATTGTTGCGCAATACCAGCTATTGGAACCCCGCACGCATGGCGAAAGTGGACCGTATTGTGCTGGTCTGCGCGCCGGAAGCCGTCACCCGTTCCAATGCGCTGCTGACCGGGCAGGTGGATCTGATTGAAACGCCCGCCCCAGATATCGTTCCACGGCTTCGCCAATCCGGCGCGCGGATCATGGAAAACATCACGCCGCATGTCTGGAATTATCATTTGAGCCTGCTGGAAGGCTCCCCCTGGCGCGATATTCGCCTGCGTCAGGCGGCGAATTTGGCGATTGATCGCGCTGGCGTGGTGGCGCTGATGAATGGGCTGGCGAAGCCGGCCGTTGGGGTGGTGGACCCGTCATCGCCCTGGTTCGGCAACCCCAGCTTCAAGATCAGGCATGACCCGGCCGAGGCACGGCGCCTGCTGTCAGCCGCTGGCTTCACGCCGCGCAATCCGTTGCGCACGAAATTCATCGTCGCCACCGGTGGCAGCGGGCAAATGCTGTCCATGCCGATCAATGAATTCATCCAGCAAAGCTGGCGCGAAGTGGGGATCGAGGTTGAGTTTGTCCCAGTGGAATTGGAAGTGCTTTATACCTGCTGGCGCCAGGGGGCGGCGGGTGAATTGGCGCGCAACAATAATGTCACCGCCAATAATGTCGCCTATGTCACCAGCGACCCGCTTTATGCGCTGGTGCGCTTTTTCCATTCCAACCAAATCGCGCCGACAGGCGTGAATTGGTCCCATTACCGCGATGCGGAAATGGATCGGCTGATTGATACCGCGCTGAATACCTTTGATGCGGCCGAGGTGGATCGCCTGATGGCCAAGGTGCATGAAAAGGCGGTGAATGAAGCGCTTCTGGTCTTTGTGGTGCATGATACGAACCCACGCGCCCTTGGCCGCAATGTGCGCGGCTATACCCAGGCGCAGCATTGGTTCCAGGATTTGACGACGCTTTCCTGAAACCCAGCGCTATCTGGCTTCTTGGATCAACGCAAGCAGCCGCCGCTTATCGGCGATATCGCGCGCGAGCCTTACCGCAAGGCTCGCCGCATCTGCCTCAGGCCGCGTTGGTTGAAACATGCGCGCGCCGACATTACGATGGGCCTCGTCGCGCGCGGCTTCCAGGCAGGCGGCTTCCAGCCTGGCGATGGCGGCGGCTGGCGTGCCGGCTGGGGCGAAAAGCCCGCCAAAGCTGGTGGGCGCGACAGCAAAACCCTGTTCCATCACGGTAGGTACTTCGGGCAGCAACGGGTGACGCTCAGGCGCAAAAACGCCAAGCGTGCGCAGGCCCCCGGCAGCGAGGGATC
This sequence comes from Roseomonas sp., assembly GCA_020249925.1. Lineage (GTDB taxonomy): Bacteria > Pseudomonadota > Alphaproteobacteria > Acetobacterales > Acetobacteraceae > Neoroseomonas. Next base: position 204,199 of record JADCER010000001.1, read on the forward strand.
CCATCACCAGCACGGCAAAATCCACGCGGCCGGCGCGCAAATCCGTCACCACCGCGGGCTCTCCGCGATAGGGCACATCCTGCACCTGCACGCCCGCAACCTCAGCCAATTCAATCGCGGCCAGATGCGGGATGGAGGCGACACCCTGATGCCCATAGGTGAGCGCGCCCGGCCGCGCGCGGGCAGCAGCCACCAGATCAGCTAAGGACGTGAAGGGGCTTTCGGGGCGCACCGCAATCGCCATGGCGTTTTCAAAACTCTGGCAAATCGGCGTGAAGGAAGCCGCGGTAAAGCCGACCTCGCCGCGTGCGGGCAGGACGGAAAAGACAACCGCTGGGGCGAAAAGCAGGTAATGCCCATCGGGGGCGGCGCGCGCTGCTTGCGCGGTACCAACACCACCCGCCGCGCCATCGCGATTGACCACCACCACCGGCTGCCCAAGTCGCGGCGCCATGCCGGCCGCCAGGGCGCGGGCCAATTGGTCTGTGGTGCTGCCGGCGGCATAGGGGTTCAGGATGGTGACTGGCCTATCCGGTGCCCAAGGCTGCGCCGCGGCGATATTCAGGCTGAAAAATGTTGCAAATACCATGACCCAACGCAGCATGATTTCCTCTCCTGGCCTTATGGTGGCTTTGGCGCCATTATGGCCGCAAGCAAGGGGATTGCGCCATGTCTATTACCGCATTGGGCTATCTGGAACTGCGCGCCAGCCAATTGGATGATTGGGCCGGCTTCGGCCCGCGCCTGCTTGGGCTGATGCTCGCCGAAAAATCCGCGACCGAAATCGCTTTCCGCATGGATGATCGGCGCCAACGGGTGATCATCAGCCCCGATGCGCATGATGGCCTTGGCGCCTTTGGCTGGGAAGTGGCGGATGCGGCGGCATTGCAAGCCATGGCGGCGCGGCTGGAAGCGGCGGGGCATCGCGTGGCGCTGGGCAGCGCTGCTTTGGCCGCGCGGCGGCGTGTGGCGGAGGTGATTGTCACCACCGATCCGCTCGGCAATCGGGTGGAGCTGTTTCACGGGCCGGAAGTGACGGAAACGCCCTTCATCCCTGGCCGCGCCATTTCCGGCTTTCGCACCGGCCCGCTCGGCATGGGCCATGCGGTGCTGAATGTGCCGCGCATTGAAGATGTGCTGCCCTTCTATCGGGAAGTGCTCGGCTTTGGCCTTTCGGATTGGGTGGAAAATCCCTTCCGCGCCTATTTCATGCATGTGAATGGCCGGCATCATTCGCTGGCCTTGATCGAAACCGGCAAGGCGTCCTTGCATCACCTCATGATGGAATGCCTGAGCCTGGATGATGTTGGGCAGGGCTATGATATTGCGCTTTCGGAAGAAGGCCGCATCGGCACCACGCTTGGCCGCCATACCAATGATTGGATGACGAGCTTTTATGCCCGCACACCGGGGGGCTTTCTGGTCGAATATGGCTGGGGCGGGCGGCATATAGACCCTGGCTCTTGGCAGCCGGTGCGCATGGATAGCGGGCCAAGCCTTTGGGGCCATGATCGGCATTGGGCCGGGGCGGAAGCGGTCACCAAGGGGCGGGAAATGCGCATGGCGGCGGCTGCGCGCGGTGAAAGGGCGCCGGTGCAGGTGCTGCCCGGCAATCACACCCTTATGCCCGGCGCCTGCCCCTGGTGGGATGGGCTGCGCGGCGCGGCGGAATAGCCGCGCTTCTTTTCCCTGCAATCCCCGTAATCCCCAGGGGGCGACTCCTCCATGCTGGGCTATAAGGGGGCATGAATAATTTTGAACCCTCGCCCGGCGCCATTCCCGGTTCCGGTTTGCTCGGCCTGTCGCAGCGCATTCCGCCTTCAAACCTGGCGGCTGAACAGGCGCTGCTCGGCGCGCTTTTGGCCAATAACAAGGCGTTTGAGCGTGTGGGCGAATATCTGGCGCCGGACCATTTCGCCGATCCCGTTCATGGGCGGATTTTCCACGCCATCAAACGGCGCGTGGAAGCGGGCCAGCTTGCCGATGCGGTGACCTTGCGTGCGGAGTTTGAGCATTCCGGCTTGTTGGATGAGGTCGGCGGCCCTGCCTATCTGGCGCAGCTTCTCTCGGCCATGGTTGGTGTCATCAATGCCGGTGAATATGGCCAGGTGATCTATGACGCCTGGCTGCGTCGGCAATTGGTGGATTTGGGTGAGGTGGTGGTGAACCGCGCCTTTGGCGCGGAAGCCGAATTGGACGCCAAGGGGCAATTGGAAGCCGCCGAACAATCCCTGTTTGAATTGGCCAAGGAGGGCGGCGCGGGTGAGGGCGGCTTCCTGACCTTTGAGCGTGCGCTGACGCTGGCGGTGCATCACGCGGAAAAGGCTTTTACAACGCCGGGTGGCGTTTCCGGCCTGCCGACCGGCTTGCGCGATTTGGACAATAAAACCGGCGGGCTGCACCCATCCGATCTGATCATCATCGCGGGCCGGCCTGGCATGGGTAAAACCGCGCTCGCCACGAAGATTGCTTTTGGCGCAGCAAAAGCCGTGCTGCGCAGCGCGCAGGAAGCGGACCCGAATGCGGTGCCCAAGGGCGGGGTTGCGTTATTCTCGCTGGAAATGAGCGCGGATCAATTGGCGACACGTTTGCTGGCCGAAGAATCACGCATTTCGGGCGATCGCATCCGGCGCGGTGAAATCAGCCAGCGCGATTTTGACCGCTTTCTGGAAGTGAGCCGCGAATTGGCATCCCTGCCGCTGAATATTGATGACACGCCGGCGATCAGCATCTCCGCGCTTCGCACACGCTGCCGGCGCTTGCAGCGCACCAAGGGGCTTGATCTGATCGTGGTGGACTATTTGCAGCTGATGCGCCCGGCAGCTGGCACTCGGCCGGAAAGCCGCGTACTTGAAATCAGCATGATCACCCAGGGGCTGAAGGCACTCGCCAAGGAATTATCGGTGCCGGTGATTGCGCTTTCTCAGCTGTCGCGTGCCGTGGAAAGCCGCGAAGACAAGCGCCCGCAGCTTTCGGATTTGCGTGAGTCAGGGTCGATCGAACAGGATGCCGATGTGGTCATGTTCGTCTATCGCGATGAATACTACCTGATGCAGCGCGCGCCGAAGGAGCTCTCCTTCGACAATGCCGAAAAATTCCAGGGTGCGGTGGATAAATGGCAGAAGGATATGGAAATGGCGCATAACAAGGCGGAGCTGATCATCGCCAAGCAGCGCCATGGCCCAACCGGTACCATCAAGCTTTTCTTCGAAGCAGAATTCACGCGCTTTGGAGATTTGGATACGCAGCATGATGATGGTTTTGCCGGCTAAGCCCGGTAGTCGCTGATGGACCCTTCCGCCCTTCTGCGCATTGATTTGGGCGCAATTGCCGAGAATTGGCGCGCGCTTGCTCTGCGTGCTGCGCCGGGTGTGGTGGCGGGGGTGGTGAAGGCCAATGCCTATGGGCTTGGCGCGGCGCAGGTGGCGCCCGCCTTATATGCTGCGGGCTGCCGGCATTTTTTCGTCGCGCATCTTTCGGAAGGCATGGCGCTGCGCGCTGCCCTTGGTGCCGGGCCGATGATTGCCGTGCTGAATGGCTTTGCGCCCGGCGCGGATGAGGAAGCCGCGTTGATGCCGGTGCTGAACAGCCTTGGCGATGTGCTGGCCCATGCCGCCGCCGGACGCAGCGCGGGCAGGACGCGACCTGCGCTATTGCATCTGGATACCGGCATGGCGCGGCTTGGGCTGGATGCGGGGGAACAGGCGCGGCTTGCCGCGGATCATTCCCTGCTGGCGGGGCTCGATCTGCTCTATGTCATGTCGCATCTGGCTTGTGCGGATGAACCGCACCATCCCTTGAACGCGGAACAGGCAGCGCGCTTTGCCCGCGCCTGTGCGGCGCTGCCCAGGCTCAAGCGCTCCTTCGCCAATTCATCGGGCCTTTTTTTGGGCAGCGATTATGCCTCAGACCTCGCCCGGCCAGGCTGCGCTTTGTACGGCATCAACCCCACCCCCGGCGCGGCCAACCCAATGCGCCAGGTGGTCCGGCTGGAAGCGCCCATTCTGCAAATCCGCGACATCCCCGCCGGCGCCAGCGTTGGCTATGGCGCTTCCTTCGTGGCAACGCGGCCCAGCCGGATTGCCACCATTGCGGTCGGCTACGCGGACGGCTACCTGAGATGCCTATCCGGGCAGGGTGTCGCGGCCTATCGCGACATGATCCTGCCCATGGTGGGGCGCGTTTCCATGGATTTGATCACTTTGGATCTGACGGATGCGCCGGGCATTGCGCCTGGCGAGACCGTGCAGCTTATCGGCGGTGCGGCGCCTTCGCCCGATGATCTGGCGGCGCGCGCCGGCACGATTGGCTATGAGATTCTGACCTCGCTCGGCGATCGCTACCGCCGCGACTATGGGGCGGGCTGAACTTGGCCGCGATCCTGGATCCTGTTGCGGCACTCGGGCGCGCCGTGCTGGGCGCGCTGCAGCGCGTTGGTGCGGTGGTGCTGTTCGCGTTGGAAGCCGTTTCGCATCTGTTTCGTCCACCCTTTTATGGCCGAATTTTTCTGCGCCATGTGGTGGAAATTGGCTATTTCTCCTTGCCTGTCGTTGCCCTGACCGCGTTTTTCACCGGCATGGTGCTGGCGCTGCAAACCTATACGGGTTTTGCGCGCTTCAATGCCGAAGGGGCGGTGGCGAATGTGGTGGTGCTTTCCATCACACGCGAATTGGGGCCGGTGATTGCCGGGCTGATGGTGGCCGGGCGAATCGGCGCTTCCTTCGCCGCTGAAATCGGCACCATGCGCGTGACGGATCAGATAGATGCGCTGACCACGCTTTCCACCAACCCGATGAAGTACCTGGTGGCGCCTCGGCTTTTGGCCGGCGCCATCGCCTTGCCCTTCCTGGTGCTGATTGCCGATACGCTGGGGGTAATGGGCGGCTGGCTGATTGGCACGGCGAAGCTTGGCTTCAGCTCGGCCGGGTATTTGCGCGCCACGCTTGATTTCATGCAGACCATGGATGTGGTCTCGGGCCTCGTGAAGGCGTCCGTCTTTGGCTTTGTAATTGCGCTGATGGGTTGCTGGTGCGGCTATAACAGCAAGGGCGGCGCGCAGGGCGTGGGGGCGGCGACAACTTCGGCCGTGGTGATTTCCTCCATCCTTATTCTGGCGCTGGATTACATCATCACCGAAATGTTCTTCGCGCGATGAGTGGCGCGGTGCCGAAAATTCGCCTGCGCGGGCTGTCAAAAGCTTTTGGGCCGAAGCAGGTGCTGGATGGCGTGGATCTGGATATCCGCGCCGGGCATGGCATGGTTATTCTGGGCGGTTCGGGTTCCGGCAAATCCGTCACCATCAAATGCATCCTGGGCCTGATTGAACCCGATGCCGGCAGCATTGAAATTGATGGCCAGAACATTCTGAAACTGCCGCGGCGGGAGCGTGAGGCGCTGAATGACCGCATCGGCATGCTGTTTCAGAATGGCGCGCTGTTTGATAGCCTGCCGGTTTGGGAAAATGTCTGCTTCAAGCTGCTGGCGCAAAAGCGCATCACCCGCGCCCGCGCCCGCGACAAGGCGGCCGAGGTCTTGGCGCAAGTGGGCCTTGCCGCATCGGTCGGTGATCTTTCGCCGTCTGAGCTTTCGGGCGGCATGCAAAAACGCGTCGCATTGGCGCGCGCCATTGCGGCCGAGCCCGAGATCATTTTCTTCGATGAACCCACCACCGGGCTTGATCCCATCATGGGCGCAGTGATTGATGGGCTGATTATGGATGTGGTGCATCGGCTGGGCGCCACGGCGGTTTCCATCACGCATGACATGGCAAGCGCGCGGCGCATCGGCGATGACGCTGCCATGATCCATAAGGGCCGCATTATCTGGACCGGTGAGGCCGCGAAGCTTGGCGATACCGGCAATGCCATGGTGGACCAATTCGCCCGTGGTGAGCGGGAAGGGCCGATCCAGATGGAGTTGAGGCGGTAGCGCTTACCCAAACCCCGCGTTAAGCCCTACAATCGCCGCCGCATATTCCCGCCTGAGCCGCGCCACCAGCTCCGCCGTGCTCGGCACATCCTGAATGGCGCCCACCCCCTGGCCGGCGGACCAGATATTCTTCCAGGCGCGCTTTTCGCTGCTGCCCAGATGAAGTTCCCTGTTGAATTCGGGTAAATTCGCGGGATCAAGCCCCGCCGCCTCCAGCGACGCACGCAAGAAATTGCCATTCACGCCGCTAATCGCATTGGTATAAACAATATCCTTCGCCGTCGCGGCCAGGATCATTTGCTTGTAGTCTTCCGGCGCGCGGCTTTCCGTGGTCGCGATGAAGCGCGTGCCCAAATACGCAAAATCCGCCCCCGCCGCACGCGCCGCCACCACATGCGCGCCGGTGGACATGGCACCCGAGAGGATAATGGTGCCCTGATAGAATTGCCTGATCTCATGCAGGAAGGCGAAGGGGTTATAGGTGCCGGCATGCCCGCCCGCGCCGGCTGAAACCGCTATCAACCCATCAACGCCGGCTTCGGCGGCCTTTTGTGCATGGCGCAGATTGATCACGTCATGAAACACCAGCCCGCCATAGCCATGGATGGCATCCACCACCTCAGACACCGCACCCAGCGAGGTGATCACGAAGGGCACGCGCTGGCGCACCGTTTCCGCCAAATCCGCATCCAGCCGTGTGTTCGACCGATGCACAATCAGATTGACACCAAAGGGCGCGGCGGCATTGCCGGTTCTTTCGCGGATTTCGGCGAGCCATTCCTCATAGCCTTCCGTGCTGCGCTGATTGAGTGCCGGGAAACTGCCCACCACGCCCGCCTTGCAGGTTTCCACCACCAGGTCGGGGCCAGAGACCAGGAACATGGGGGCGGCAATCACCGGCAGGGCGATTCTGCCCTGAAACAAGGCGGGGATGGGCATGGGCGATCCTTCAGAAGGGCAGGGGCCAGCGTGCCGGGGGCGGGCTTGGGGCGCAAGGCCATGGCCTTATTGCATCCGGGCACAAAGCAAGCCTAGGCTTCCCCCCAGGCACCGAAAGCGTGCCAAGGGATGAAACGGCGCCTGGCGCCAGGGTAGAGGAAGTCCGGTATGAAACTCGGCGCGGCCATTGCGGAAATCATGAAGCGTGAGGGCATTCAGATCCTCACCGGCTATCCGGTCAATCATTTGATCGAATATGCGGCGGATGCGGATATCCGCCCGATCATGGTCCGGCAGGAGAGAATCGGCCTGCATATGGCGGATGCCATTTCGCGCGTGACATCGGGCCGCACCATCGGCGCCTTCTGCATGCAGCATGGCCCGGGCGCCGAGAACGCCTATGGCGGTGTGGCGCAATGCTATGGCGAAAGTGTGCCGGTTTTGGTGCTGCCCATGGGCTATCCGCGCCGCATTGCGCATATTGACCCGAACTTCAATTCTTCCGTGCAAATGCGCGGCATCACCAAATCCGCCGAACCGATCATGAGCGCGGCCGAGGTGCCGAATATTCTGCGCCGGGCCTTTGCCCGTCTGCGCAATGGCCGCGGTGGTCCAGTATTGGTCGAAATCCCGACCGATATGTGGAATGAGGAAGTGCCGGAACCGCTGGCCTATCACCCGGTGGCGGCGACGCGCTATGGCCCCGATCCGGCGGATGTGGAACGCGCGGCAGCGCTGCTGGCCAAGGCAAAGCGGCCCGTGATCTATGCCGGCACCGGCGTGCATTGGGCGCGGGCCTGGCCGCAATTGCAGGCGCTGGCTGAAATGTTGGCCGCCCCGGTTACCACCAGCCTTGGCGGCAAATCCGCCTTCCCGGAAGACCATCCGCTCGCCTTGGGGTCAGGCGGCCTCGCGATGCGGCGCGGTGTCAGGCATTTCCTGGATAATGCCGATGTCATCCTTGGGATTGGCTGTTCCTTTACCGAAACAAATTTCGGCGTGAAAATGCCCGCCGGCAAGAAGATCATTCACGCGACGCTCGATCCTGATCATTTGGGCAAGGATGTGCCGATTGATATCGGCCTGGTCGGTGATGCGGGCCTCACCATGGATGGGCTGATTGCCGATCTGGCGACGCGCATCAAAAAGCCGCGCAGTAGCGCTGCCGTTGCCAAGGAAATCGCTGGGCTGAACAAGGAATGGCTCGCGGCCTGGGCGCATAAGACGGATAGCGATGCCTCCCCGCTCAACCCCTATCGCGTGCTGCGCGATTTGTGGCGGACGGTGGATGTGGACAATACCATCATCACCCATGATGCTGGCAGCCCTCGTGATCAGCTCTCGCCCTTCTGGGTCAGCCGCAAGCCGCTGACCTATTTGGGCTGGGGCAAGACGACGCAGCTTGGCTATGGGCTTGGGCTTGCGATGGGGGCGAAGCTTGCCGCGCCCGATAAGCTTTGCATCAATGTCTGGGGTGATGCCGCGATTGGCTTTACGGGCATGGATTTTGAAACCGCGGTGCGTGAACGCATTCCGATTCTTTCAATTCTGCTCAATAACTTCTCCATGGCGATCGAATTGAAGGTCATGCCGATCAGCACGAAGAAGTATCGCTCCACCGATATTTCCGGCGATTACGCGGCGATGGCGCGCGCCTTTGGTGGCTATGGCGAAAGGGTGGAACAGGTCGCGGATATCATCCCGGCCATCAAGCGCGGCATTGAACAGACCAAGAATGGCACGCCGGCGCTGCTGGAATTCATCACGTCGAAGGAAACCGAAGTCTCACGCCAGTAATAGCGGTGAACCGCAGGCCGGGAAGGAACAGGGTATGGCGACAGTAGAAATTCGCGAAGTCAAAAAGGCCTTCGGTTCCACGCAAATTCTGCACGGCGTGAGCGTGGATATCGAAGACGGCCAATTTGTTGTGCTGGTCGGCCCTTCCGGTTGCGGCAAATCCACGCTGCTCCGCATGTTGGCGGGGCTTGAGAATATCACGGGTGGTGAGATCGCGATTGGCGGGCGGGTGGTGAATAAGGTCCCGCCCAAGGACCGTGACATTGCGATGGTCTTCCAGAATTACGCGCTCTATCCGCATATGACTGTCTATGAAAACATGGCCTTTTCCATGAAGCTGGCGGGCGCGCCCAAGGAAGTTATGGATCAGGAAGTGCAGAAGGCCGCGCGGATTTTGGGGCTGGAACAGCTTCTGCATCGCTATCCACGCCAGCTTTCCGGTGGTCAGCGCCAGCGCGTTGCCATGGGGCGGGCCATTGTGCGCAACCCGCAGGTCTTCCTGTTTGATGAACCGCTATCCAATCTTGATGCCAAGCTGCGCGTGCAGATGCGTGCCGAAATCAAGGAATTGCACCAGCGCCTGAAGGTCACTACGGTTTACGTGACGCATGATCAGATTGAAGCCATGACCATGGCGGATAAGATCGTGGTTATGAATCACGGGCGCATCGAACAGGCTGGTGCACCGCTTGAGCTTTATGACAGGCCGGCCAATCTTTTCGTGGCAGGTTTTATTGGGTCACCGGCGATGAATCTGCTCGCCGGGCGCATCAAGGATGGCAGCTTCATTGATGGCGGCGGCACAAGCTGGCCCTTGCCACCCGCCTATGCCGGCCGCGACGGGGCGGAAGTGATTTACGGCATCCGGCCGGAGCATCTGCGCCTTGATCCCGATGGCATCAAGTCTACCATTCAGGTGGTAGAGCCCACCGGTTCAGAAACGCAGGTGATCCTGCGGGTTGGTGACATCACCGTCATGGGGGCGTTCCGTGAAAGGATCGCCGCTCATCACGGTGAGGCGCTTGCGATATCGCCCGAGCTTTCCCTTGTGCATATCTTCGACAAGGCAAGCGGGCAAAGGATTTAGTTTCGGTCCAACCAAACATCAGGGAGTGAAAACATGGCCAATATCATCACAAGACGCAGTATCCTCGGTGCCGGTGTCGGCATGGCGGCACTGGCCGCTGGCGGCGGCGCTGTGGCGCAAAATCTGGTGCGCGGCGATGCCAGCGTTGCCGCGCCACGGCTGCCGATCGAAAACGGCGCCACGCTGCGCATCCTGCGCCCAGTGCGCTTCGTCGCACCGGATGAGGAGGTGTTCCGCGCCAATGCCGCGCGCTTCACCCAGCAAACCGGCGTCCAGGTGCGCGTGGATTTCGTGGGCTGGGAGGACATCAACCAGCAAACCGCCGTCACCGCCAATACCGGCGCTGGGCCGGATTGCATCATCGGCTTTGGTGATGCGCCGCATATCTATGTGGACAAGCTGGTTGAGGTTTCGGATATCGCTGAATATCTTGGCCGGAAATATGGCGGCTGGATGTTTGGCGGCGAAAAGCTCGGCAAGCGTCACGGTACGAATAACTGGATCGGCCTGCCCATGGGCGGCACCTCTGGCCCGCTGATCTGGCGCAAATCGGCGGTGAATGAAGTTGGCTTCCAGGCGCCACCGAATGACCTGCCGGGCGTGCTTGAACTCTGCCGGCGTTTGCGCCGCGCCAATAAGCCGGCCGGCTTCGCGCTTGGCAATGCGATGGGTGATGGCAATGGCTTTGCCAATTGGCTGATGTGGAGCCATGGCGCTTCCATCACCGATGAAAGCGGCGCGGTTTCCGTGAATAGCCCGCAGACGCTGGCGGCGCTGAACTACCTCAGGGAACTCTACCCGACCTTCGTTGATGGCGGCACAATTGCCTGGGGCGATATCAGCAACAACCAAGCCTATGCGGCGAATACCTGCTGGCTCACGCAGAATGGCGTGTCGCTTTACTTCGCGCTGAAGAATGACCCCGCGACGCGCGCCATTGCCGATGATTCGGAACATAGCGTCATGCCGCTGGGTCAGGCGAATAGCTGGCCCAATGCGCCACTGACGCTGAACGCCATGGTGTTCCGCCATAGCCGCTTCCCCAATGCGGCCAAGGCCTTCCTGACCTTCATGATGGAAACGGAACAATACGAACCCTGGCTCAATGCCAATCTTGGCTATTGGGCGCATCCGCTGAATGCCTATCGCGCTTCTGCCGTTTGGACCAGCGATCCGAAGGTCACGATCTTCCGCGATGCCATGAACAACCAGTTCTGGAATGGCTATAAGGGTCCGATCTCGGAAGCCTCTGGCCAGGCCAATGCGGAATACGTGCTGGTGCAGATGTTTGCTTCTGTCGCGGCCGGCCAGGCAACGCCTGAAGCGGCAATGCGTGAGGCCGATCGGCGGTCACGCCGCATTTTCCGTCGCGCGTGAACCAAACAAGGGCGGCCTTCAACGTAAAGGCCGCCCCCTTGCCGGAGCCCTGCTGATGTCAAGCAATACCACCGGATGGGTCAGGCCGAAGATCGAGCAGAATTGGCTGACCAGGCTGCTCGATTGGAAGCCCTTCCTGATCATCATCTGCCTGCTGCCCGCTATGGGGCTGCTCGCGGTATTTCTGACCTATCCGCTTGGGCTCGGCATTTGGCTGGCTTTTACCGATACCACCATCGGGCGGAGTGGGCGCTGGGTGGGGCTTGAGAATTTCGAATTCATGATGGAAGACCCCATTTTCTGGAATGCGGTGTTCTTCAGTGTTTTCTATACGGGTGTTGCCACTATCGGAAAATTCGCGCTCGGGCTTTGGCTGGCGCTGCTGCTGAATAATCATTTGCCGTTCAAATCGCTGCTGCGTGCCATCATCCTGCTGCCCTGGATTGTGCCGACCGTGCTGACGGCAGTGGCCTTTTGGTGGATCTATAATCCGCAATTTTCTGTCATTTCCTGGATGCTGATCGAACTTGGTCTGCGCGATACCAATGTGGATTTCATCAATACCGCCTGGCCCGCGCGCTGGTCCCTGATTGCCGCCAATATCTGGCGCGGCATTCCCTTTGTCGCGATTTCGCTGCTCGCGGGTTTGCAGACGATTTCGCCATCGCTTTATGAGGCCGCGCTTTTGGATGGTTCCACCGCCTGGCAGCGCTTCCGCTACATCACCTTCCCGATGCTGCTGCCGATCCTGGCGATTGTGATGACCTTCAGCATCATTTTCACCTTCACGGATTTCCAGCTTGTCTATGCCATCACACGCGGCGGGCCGGTGAATTCAACGCATTTGCTGGCGACACTCGCCTTCCAGCGCGGCATCCCCGCGGGGCAATTGGGGGAAGGTGCGGCGATTGCGGTTTCCATGATCCCCTTCCTCGTTTTCGCAACCCTGTTCAGCTATTTCGCCCTGGCGCGGCGCAAGTGGCAGCAGGGCGAATCCAATGACTGACGCCGGGAACAACAAAAAATGAGCGCGACAGCCGAAACGCCCGAAACCCAATCCAGCGCCGCAGCCCCGCAAGAGGCCATGGCCTGGGACAGCAAGGCACGGCGGATGGTCACCATCTATCTGCCGCTTGCTTGCTTTCTGATCATTCTGCTTTTTCCGTTTTATTGGATGACCATCACATCCTTTAAACCGAATGCGGAGCTTTACGACTACAAGACGCATAATCCCTTCTGGATCACCTCCCCCACCTTGGATCACATCAGGTTGCTGCTGTTCAACACGGCCTACCCAAGGTGGCTGATGACAACAATGATGGTGGCGATTGGCGCGACCGTTCTCTCCCTCGTCAGCTCCACACTTGCGGCCTATGCCATCCAGCGCTTGCGGTTCAAGGGCAGCCAATATGTCGGGCTTGGGATTTACCTTGCCTATCTGGTGCCGCCTTCCATCCTGTTCATCCCGCTCGCGACCATGGTGTTTCAGCTTGGGCTGTTTGATACGCCCTTCGCGCTGATCCTGGTCTATCCGACCTTCCTGGTGCCCTTCTGCACCTGGCTCCTGATCGGCTACTTCAAATCCATTCCCTATGAGCTTGAAGAATGCGCGCTGATTGATGGCGCAACACGGCTGCAAATCCTACGGCAGATCACGCTGCCCTTGGCGGTGCCCGGCCTGATCAGCGCGGGCATTTTCTCCTTCACGCTCTCCTGGAATGAATTCATCTATGCGCTCGCCTTCATTCAATCGAGCGAGAACAAGACCGTCCCTGTCGCGATCCTGACCGAACTGGTCACCGGCGATGTCTATCAATGGGGTGCGCTGATGGCGGGTGCCTTGCTGGGCTCGCTCCCGGTTGCGATCTTCTATTCCTTCTTCGTGGATTACTACGTTTCCTCCCTGACCGGCGCGGTCAAGGAATGATCTGAAAAGGACCGATCACATGGCTAAATTCACCATCCTGACGCCCGCGGCGGCGTCCTTCACCACATCCGGCGGCGGCTATGATTATGAGCTTGAAGCGCTGGATGGCATGGGTGTTGAAATCATCGAATGCCAGCCGACCGAAAAGGATTTCATCGCCAAGGCAGGGCAGGCCGATGCGGTTTATGCGAAGGGCATGCAATTCAATGCCAAGATGATCAAGGCGCTGAAGAAGTGCCGCATCATCGCACTTGGCTCTGTCGGCGTTGATTATGTGGATGTGGCGGCCGCGACCGCGCAGGGCATTCCCGTGACGAATTGCCCCGATACCTTCATTGAAGAAGTGGCCGATCACGCCATGATGCTGCTGCTGGCCACACATCGGCGCTGCATTGAACAGGACCGCATGGTACGTGAAGGCCGCTGGGGTGAAGGCCGCCCGCAATTGCTGCAAATCCCGCGCCTGATGGGCCAGACGCTTGGCTTCATCGGCTTTGGTCGTGTGGCGCGCGCCACCGCGCATCGCGCCCGCGCCTTTGGCCTGCATATGAAGGCCTTCGATCCCTTCGTGGAAGAACTGACCATGTCAGCGCTCGGCGTGGAACCGGCGAGCCTGTCAGAATTGCTCTCGACCTCTGATTTCGTTTCCATGCATTTGCCGGACACCCCTGAAACGCGTGGCTTCTTCAAGGAAAAGCACTTCAAGCAAATGAAGAAGAATGCGCTGTTCATCACGACAGGCCGCGGCCCCACTGTGGAAGAAGCCGGGCTCATCAAGGCGCTGCAGAAGGGCTGGATCGCGGGTGCTGGCATTGACGTGTTTGAGATCGAGCCGACCAAGCCCGATAATCCGCTGCACAAGATGCAGAATGTGATCCTGTCGCCGCATAACGCCTCGGCCTCCGCGCGGTTTGATCCGGCGCGCAAGCGCCGCGTGGGGCAGAATATCGCGCTGGTGCTTTCGGGCCGTTGGCCGCTTTCTTGCGTAAATCCAACAGTGCTGACGGGCACAAGCCTTAAGCGCTGGCAGCCCTATTCCATGGAACGCGGGCCGAATTCGTAATAGCACGAAGGCGCATCACATGTCTGAAACTGAAAATCCCGTTCTGCTCACGCGGGAAGGGCCGGTGGTGCGCCTTACCCTCAATCGGCCGCATCGGCGCAATGCCATGTCGGCCGCCATGGGGGCTGCCCTGGATGCCGCGCTGGATGCCCTGGAGAAGGATACTGATGCGCGCATCATCATCTTCTCCGGTGCTGGCGGGCATTTTTGCGCGGGGCTTGATTTGACTGAGGTCGGTTCTCAGGGGACCGAGGCGGAACGTCTGGCCGCCGCGCAGGAACGCAATCACGCGACCGGGCAGCGCTTCATCCGCCTTTGCAACCTGCCGCAGGTGGTGATTGCCGCCGTGCAGGGCTCGGCGCATGCGGGCGGGCTTGGTTGGGTCTGCGCGGCTGATATCGCGATTGCCACAGCCGATGCGCGCTTTGCCGCGCCGGAAGCCAAGCGCGGCCTGGTGCCGGCGCAAATCCTGCCCTGGATGGTACGCCGCATGGGCCGCAGCAATGCCGCGCGCATGGTGCTGCAAGGCAATGTCATTGATGCGACCGAGGCGGCGCGCATTGGTCTTGTGCATCAGATGGTTGCCGATGCGCCCGCCTTGGAAGCGGCGGTGGCTGCGGTGATTGCGGATTGCCGGCAGGGCGCGCCGCGCGCCTTGGCGGAAACCAAGAAGCTGATCGCAGCCCTTGGCCCGCTTTCGCCCGATGGCTATGCCGAAGCCGGCGCGCTGGCTTTTGCGCGGTGCGCCTCGGGCGATGAAGCGCGAGAGGGGATTGCCGCTTTCAAGGAAAAGCGCCCCCCTGCCTGGGCTTCCTGAGGCTGAAGCCCACCAGCGAAGAGACCAGCAAAAGCTGCGCTGCTGTCAGGATTTGCGGCAGCGTCCAGCTTCCGGTCAGGCTGACCAGCGTGGCGAAAATCGAAGGCCCCGCGACATAGCCGAGAAAGACGAAAATCGTCGAACCCGCCGTGGCATCCGCAACCTTGCCCGGCGGGGCGAGGCGCGCGACCTCGGCCAAGGAAATCCCATTCCAGGACGCGCCAAAGAACCCTGTCAGCACGCAGATCAGCGCGAGTGGCCAGAAGCCGGCATCCGCGGGCAGCAGCGCCAAGGCAAGGATGGCGCCGCCCGCGACAAAACCCTGCGCCACCAGATTAACGAGCGCATTGCCGGTGCGGTCCGCCACCCAGCCCAGCAGAATGCGCGCCACCACGCCGGCGAATTGCATGGCGGCAAAAACGCTGCCGGCCAGCACCAGATCAAAGCTGCGTTTTTCGACAAGCCAGGTGACGGTGAAGGAAAACAGGCAGCCCTGACAAATGGCGAAGGAAACCGATAGCGCTGTCACGCGCCTCAAGACCGGGTTCTGCTTGAATGTCGCCAAGGGCGCGCTGATGGCGCGCGGGGCGAAGATGTCAGTGAACCGCAGACGCTGTGCGCGATTGCGTTCCGCGTCAAAGGCCGGGCGCAGCGGCTGGATGATAAGAATGGCGAGCACACCAACGCCAAAGGCCAGCATCAGCGCCGCCGGCCAACCATAGGCAAGGGCGACGGGGGCCGCGACCAGCCCTGCCAAGGCGCCGCCGGCCGGCGCCCCGGCCTGCTTGATGGAAAAGATCAGCGAACGATGCGCGGGCGGGGCGGTTGCGGCCAGCATCCGGCTGCCCGCCGGCGGGGTCGGCCCATAGCCAAGCCCGAGCATGAAGGCGGCCAGAAAGATCGCCCAGGGCTGACCCAGGCTTGCCACCAATAGCGCCGTCACCGCCATGGCCGTGCCCAGTTGCAGCATGCGCACTGGCCCCATGCGCGCCAGGAAGACGCCGCCGATCATCAGATAGAACACGGTCGCGAGTGCGGTCAGCGATGAAAGATTGCCGATGCGTTCCGGCGCCAACCCCGTGCTTGCCATCATCAGGGGCGCGATCACCGGCAGGCTCTGACCCATGAAGGAGGCGACCAATTGCATCAGCATTGTCGCGCCAAGGGCGGAGAGCCAGAGTTTCATGGCGCCATCTTGCCGGCTCCCACGCTGCCCGGCCAGGGGCGCCCTGCTGACAATTTCATAAAGTAACCCTATGTGACCCTCGCCCTGTCACCGAGCCGAGGATCTCCATGGCCCAGCCCGAAGAATTCAAGCCGCTTCGTCCCCTAGCCGCCCTGATCTTCGGGTCTCGTTGGCTGCAATTGCCGCTCTATCTCGGGCTTATTCTGGCGCAATGCGTCTATGTCTATAAGTTCCTCAAGGAACTGACCCGGTTGGTGCTGGAAGCGACAAGCTTCACCGAACAGCAAATCATGCTGATTGTCCTTGGCCTGATTGATGTGGTGATGATCGCCAATCTGCTGGTCATGGTGATTGTCGGGGGGTTTGAGACCTTCGTATCGCGCTTGAACCTGAGGGGCCACCCGGATCAGCCGGAATGGCTGAGCCATGTGAATGCCAGCGTGCTCAAGATCAAATTGGCCATGGCGATTGTGGGCATATCCTCGATCCATCTGCTGCGGACCTTCATTGAGGCCGGTAATCTCGGCTCCCCCAATGCGGCCTTCACTGAGGCTGGGATCATGTGGCAGACCATTATCCACACGATCTTCATCCTCTCAGCGATTGGCATTGCCCTGGTGGATCGGCTGTCCACCGTGCCGACCGGGGTGAAATCTGGCCATTGAAGGCGTTTTCTTGGCCGGATTCGGCTTTTCTGCCGCGTCACGGCGTATTACAAATGTAACTTCCAAGCCCCGGCATAAGGGTGCTGGTAGACCTCATCAACCACACAACAGGGGAGCTTCCCGCAGTGGAACGTCGTAATTTCATTAAAAAGGCTGGCTTCGGCTCTACCGCCGTTGCCGCGACTGTACTGGCGAGCCCCGCCATTGCCCAAAGCATGCCGGAAGTGCGCTGGCGCATGACCTCGGCCTTCCCGAGATCGCTCGACACGCTGTTTGGCGGGACCGAGCAATTCGCCAAGGTCATGAACGAGATGTCGGATGGCAAGTTCCAGCTCCGCATCTTCCCTGCCGGTGAAATTGTGCCCGCCTTGCAGGTCTATGACGCGGTGCAGAATGGCACGGTCGAAATCGGGCAGGACGCGGCCTATTACCATTTCGGCAAAGATCCGAGTTTTGTCTTCGAAACGGGCCTGCCCTTCAGCCTGAACCAGCGGCAATATTATTCCTGGCTTCGCAATGGCGGCGGGCATGAATTGATCCAGGAATTCTATCGTCCGCTTGGCGTTCGGTCCTTCACCTTTGGCGGCACGGCCTGCCAGATGGGTGGTTGGTTCCGCAAGGAAATCAATACGCTTGAAGATTTGCGTGGCCTGAAATTCCGCGTTGGTGGCTTCGCCGGCAATATCCTGCGCCGCCTTGGCGTGGTGCCGCAGCAGATCGGCGCCGGGGACATCTACCCCGCGCTGGAACGCGGCACGATTGATGGCGCCGAATGGGTCGGACCCCATGATGATGAAAAGCTCGGCTTCTCCAAGGTCGCGCGCTTCTATCACTTCCCTGGTTGGTGGGAAGGCGCATCCTGCGGCACGCTTTTCATCAATGAACGCGCGTGGAATTCGATCCCGAAGCATTATCAAGGGATGATCGAAACTGCCGCGGGGCTCGTCACTGCCTCCATGGTACCGAAATATGACGCGCTGAACCCGCAGGCCATGAAGCGCTTGATCGCCGGCGGTACAGTACTGCGGCCCTTCTCGAATGCTGTTCTGCAGGCTTGTTATGATGAGTGCTGGAAGTATTATGATGAAGTTGCCGCCCAGAACGCCATGTTCAAGAGGCTGCTGGACAGCCTGAAGGCCTTCCGTCCGGATAGTGTCGCGTGGTTCCGTGTGGCAGAAGGCAGTTTCGACAGCTTCATGCACAGGATGTCGGCTGCCAACCGCATCTGATCCAGACGCGTAGTTGGTCTTTGGGCGCCGGTCAGGTGGCAGCACCTGACCGGTTTTTTGTTGCCCGATCACGCCCAAAGAAAAACCCCATGGCAGTTCGCCATGGGGTTTTGCGTCGAGGGCCTGGCCAGGATTTACCTGGGTGGCCCGAAGGTTGGCGGTGGTAGATCATCCTCCTCGGGTGGCGGCGCGACCTCAATCCTGACGGTATTGGGGTCAATACCGTGCGGTTTATCGAGGAAGAAGGTGACCGTGATCGGCATGAAAATCACGATCGCGACCATGATCAACTGCAAGCCCACCCAGGGAATGGCGCCCCAATAGATATCCGCGCTGCTGATGGTCTTTGGAATGACGCTACGCAGATAGAACAGCGCAAAGCCGAAGGGCGGGTGCATGAAGCTGGTTTGCATATTGACGCAGAGCATGACGCCAAACCAGATCAGCGCCGCATCCGGGCCCACAACTGGCGCCAGGATCTTTTGTGCCACGGGCGCCAACATCGGTACAATGATGAAGGCGATTTCGAAGAAATCGAGGAAGAAGGCCAGGAAGAAGACCAGCAGATTGACCGCGATCAGGAAGCCCCAAACGCCACCCGGCAGGCTGGTCAGCCCGTGTTCCACCCAAAGATTGCCATCCACGCCGGCGAAGACGATGGAAAAGCAGGTTGCCCCGACCACGATGAAAGCCACCATGGAGGTGATGCGCATCGTGGCGCGCATGCCTTCCACGATCAGATCTTGCAGCGGCTTGTCCTGCCAGGCGCGCCAGCACAGCCAGATGATGGAGGCAAAAAGCACGGAGAAACTGATCCGGAAGGGCAGGGTCTTCATCCCAGCGGTGAAGCTGAACAGGATGCAAAGCCCCGTTGCCACCAGCCCCACTGTATAGGCGACCTGATCCGCGCGAGTCATTTTTGTATTGCGCAGGACCGAGAGGATGATGGCGCCAACCGTGCCGAGCGCACCGGCTTCCGTGGGCGTGGCCAGACCCAGCATGATGGTACCCAGCACCAGGAATATCAGCACTGCGGCAGGAATGATCCCCCACATGCACTTGATCAGCAGTGGGCGTCCCGTCAGCGTACGCGGCACAGGCGGCAGATCCTGCGGCCGGATAATGGTCAGGAACCACGTGTAAAGCGCAAAAAGCGCGATTTGCAGCAGCGAAGGCCCCCAGGCGCCGAGATACATGTCACCCACGGAACGGCCCAGCTGGTCAGCCAGCACCACCAGGACCAAGGATGGCGGCACCAACTGCGTAATGGTACCGGATGCGGCCAGCACCCCTGTCGCGTAGCGGATATTGTAATTGTAGCGCATCATCACCGGCATGGTGATCAGCGCCATGGCAATGACCTGCGCGGCGACGGTGCCGGTAATGGCGCCCAGGATGAAGCCAACAATAATGACCGAATAGCCAAGGCCGCCCTTCATCGGGCCGAACAGCTGCCCCATGCTTTCCAGCATATCTTCCGCCAGCCCGCATTTCTCCAATATCGCGCCCATGAGCGTGAAGAAGGGAATGGCGAGCAGCAAATCATTGGCCAGAATACTGCCGAAAATGCGCCCCGGTATGGCCTGCATGAAGTCTATGGTGAAAAACCCCTGCGCCATGGAAATCATGCCGAAGAACAGGCCCACAGACGCCAGCGAAAAGGCCACCGGAAAGCCAATAATCAAGAATACGACCAGCCCCGCGAACATCAGGGGCGGCATCCACTCCAAAGGTATCATTGCACTGGCCTCTCGTAATGGGCTTCAAGATCGGGGATGTCATAGCCCCGCAACGCAGCGACGCGCTTAATGAGTTCCGAAATGCCTTGCAGCGTCAGCAGCCCAAAGCCGAGGGGGATTAGGAATTTCACCGGCCAGCGCAGCAAGCCGCCGGCATTGCTGGACCATTCATTCATATGGAAGGACTGCATGAAGAAGGGCCAGGAAAGCCAGCCAATCAGGATGCAGGCCGGCAGCAGGAAGACGATGATTCCCGCGATATCCAGCAGGATTTGCCCACGCCGCGACAGCATCATGTAAAGGATATCCACCCGCACATGCTCGTTCTTCTTCAGCGTATAGCTGGCGCCAAGCATGACGATGGTGGCAAACATATACCATTGCAGCTCAAGCCAGGCGTTGGAGCTTATGTCGAAGCCGTAGCGCATCATGGCATTGACGGAGCTGACGAGGACGGCAACCAGCACAAGCCAATCGCAGATTTTGCCGATATTCTGATTGATCCAGTCGACGAAGCGACTGAACGCCAAAAGTGGCGCCATGAAGCGAATACCCCCTATTGCAAAGGTCGTCCCGCTCGGATGGCGGGATTCTTCACTTGTTGCTGTCTTGTTACCGGAGCCTTGGGCAAAAGGAAACAGCTTCAAAGAGGCCGGCACGTGAGATTTCCGTAACGCACCCCTATCGCGACCATGCCCATGCCTGCCAGGATGGAAATCGCCAAGGGCGGAGGGTTCAGCCCGCCCCATATTAGCAGGAGGAAATCATGAAGCGCCGCCAGTTTCTTGCCGCCGGGGCCGCCATGCTTGCCGCCCCCGCCGCCCATGCCCAGGCCTATCCCGCGCGCCCCATCACCATCATTGCTGCCGGGGCTGCGGGCGGGCCGACCGATACGATCACGCGGATCGTCGCCGATAATATCGCGCGGCATATCGGCCAATCCGTGGTGGTGGAGGCGATTGGCGGTTCCGTGGTGGGGCCGCAGCGCCTGGCCCAATCCCGCCCGGATGGCTATACGCTGATGATCAACAATATCGGCATGGCGGCAAGTGCGACCCTGTTCCGCCGGCTGCCATATCAGGTGCCGGGGAGCTTTGCGCCGCTTGGCATTGTCTCCGACGCCGCCATGACGGTGATCACAAGGCCCGATTTCCCGGCCGCCAATTTGCGGGAGCTGATGGCGGAAATGAACCGCAAGGGCGATGTGATCAATCTGGCGACTGCCGGGATTGGCTCAGCCGCCAATCTCTGCGGGCTATTGGTGCAGCAGGCGGCGGGCGCACGCGCCACCACGGTGGTGTTCCGCGGCACCGCCCCCGCGATTGCCGAGCTCATGGCCGGGCGCATTGATGTGCTCTGTGATCAGGCGACCAATACCGTGCCCTATATCCGCGACAATCGCGTAAAGGTCTTTGCCGTGAGCAGCCCCGCGCGCTTGGCCGGCTTGCCAAACGTGCCAACCACCACTGAGGCCGGCTCCCCCGGCATCGCCATGTCCACCTGGCACGGGCTTTACGCGCCCGCCGGCACGCCGGAGCCGATCCAGGAACATATCTCGGCCGCGCTACGGGCGGCCTTGAAGGAAGAAAGGCTCCGCCAGCGCTTTGCTGATCTGCTGACCGATGTGCCCTCAGATGAGCGCGCTTCCATTGCCTTCCATCGCCGCTTCGTAGCTGAGGAAGTGGAACGCTGGCGGCCCATTATTGAAGCCGCCGGCGCTTTCGCGGATTGAGTGAAAAGGGTGGCGGTTATTCAGCCGCCGACTTTTCCTCTTCTTCGGTGACATCGCCAGAGAGCATCTTTTCGGCCAGCAAGCCGGCCTGGCCGCGAATGCGCTGTTCGATGGATGCGGCCATATCCGGATGGTCGCGCAGGAAGTTCTTGGCGTTTTCACGCCCCTGGCCGATGCGCTGACTATCGCAGGAGAACCAGGCACCCGATTTCTCGACAATATTGGCCTTCACGCCAAGATCGATCAATTCGCCGAGTTTGCTTATGCCCTCGCCATACATGATGTCGAATTCCACTTCGCGGAAGGGCGGCGCCATCTTGTTCTTCACCACCTTCACGCGGGTGTGGTTGCCCGTCACCTCATCACGTTCCTTGATGGCACCGATGCGGCGGATTTCCATGCGGACCGAGGCGTAGAATTTCAGCGCATTGCCGCCCGTGGTGGTTTCCGGATTGCCGAACATCACCCCGATCTTGAGGCGGATTTGGTTCAGGAAAATCAGCAGCGTATTGGATTTGGAAACCGAACCCGTAAGCTTGCGGAGCGCCTGCGACATCAGGCGCGCATGCAGCCCGACATGGCTATCGCCCATTTCGCCTTCCAATTCCGCGCGCGGCACGAGCGCTGCGACGGAATCGACCACCAGCACATCAACCGCGCCGGAACGCACCAGCGTATCGGCGATCTCCAGCGCCTGTTCGCCGGCATCGGGCTGGCTGATCAGCAGATTATCCACATCCACGCCAAGCTTCCTGGCATAGCCGGGATCAAGCGCATGTTCCGCATCCACAAAGGCGCAGGTGCCGCCGCGCTTCTGCGCTTCCGCGATTACATGCAAAGCAAGCGTGGTTTTGCCCGAGGATTCCGGGCCGTAAATCTCGACAATGCGCCCTTTCGGCAGGCCACCAATACCAAGCGCGAGATCAAGCCCGAGCGAGCCTGAGGACACGACCTCAATATCGCCCTGCTGGGACTGCTTGGCGCCGAGGCGCATGATGGAGCCCTTGCCGAAGGCCCTTTCGATCTGGCTGAGCGCTGCGTCGAGCGCCTTTCCCTTATCCATGCTGCACCCCTGATGCTGGTGAGTAACCCGTGATTATTTCAACCATAACGCGATTTTGGTCTGAACTACCACAGCTTATGGTAGGGTGACCAGAAAATTCGTCAGAGCCCCGCCACAAGGCCCTGCGGCCTCGATTCGGTGCAAGGGGAAGATGCCGAAAGGTTAGGGATTTGGCAAGAACAAAAATAGAACAAGATAGCTCGGATATCC
Organism: Roseomonas sp.; assembly: GCA_020249925.1. Classification (GTDB taxonomy): domain Bacteria; phylum Pseudomonadota; class Alphaproteobacteria; order Acetobacterales; family Acetobacteraceae; genus Neoroseomonas. The sequence goes on from JADCER010000001.1 coordinate 226,958, forward strand.
TAAGTATCTATCTTTTTTCGATTATTTTTTGAGGCCCCATCACCCCGGCGCGCGAATGCCCCGGCTCCTGATCACCTCACCCCATTTGGCAAGCTCCCGTGTCCAATAGGCGTCAAACTCCGCCGGGCTATCGCCGATCGGCTCGGTCCCTTGCGTGATCATCTGCTGGCGGAAGGCCGGATCATCCACCGCGGCGCGCACCGCGCCCGCCAGCCGTTCCACCACCACGCTCGGCAGGCCTGCCGGGCCCATCAGCGCCATATCGGTCGAGGAATCAAACCCCGCGACGCCTGATTCCGCGAGTGTCGGCAAATCCGGCAGCAAGGAACTGCGCGTCGCCGTTCCCACCGCCAGCAGCTTCAGCGTCCCCGCAGCACGATGCGGCAGCGATGATACCGCATCAATGAAGGACATTTGCGTCTCCCCAGCCACCACCGCCTGCATGGAAGGCGCACCACCGCGATAGGGCACATGCAGCATCCTGAGCCCGGCAATCGCCATCAGCATTTCCGTCGCCAAATGGCTGGAAGCACCAATCCCAGCAGAGGAAAAGAAGATCTGATCCGGCCGGTCACGAACATAATCCAGGAATTCCGCAATAGTGTTTACCGGCAGCGCGGGATGCACGCAAAGCGCCTGTGGTGTACGCCCAACCAGGCTGATCCCAATGAAATCCGCGCGATTGTCATAGGGCAGCGGGTTGATGAGATGGGGCGCGATGGCATAGGTGCTATTGGTCGCGAAAAGCAGCGTATGGCCATCCGGCCGCGCACGAGCGACCGCGCCATGCCCGATGGTGCCCGATGCGCCGGCGCGATTATCCACCACGAATTGCTGGCCGAAAGCGGTGCTGAAGCGCTGTGCGAAAAGCCGCGCCATGGTGTCCGATGAACCGCCCGCCGGCCAGGGGTTGATGATCTGCACCGGGCGCGCGGGCCAGACCTCCTGCGCGGAAGCCTTGCGCAATGCGGGCGCAGCGAGCAGCCCGGCCAGAACCACTCGGCGTTGGATGGAATGCATGGAAGCCTCCTTCAGCTTTGGCTCAATTCAATGACCAGATTGCGGTGCCTGTCCACGGAAACCTGAGCCCCGGGCGGGATGACGCAGGTTGATTCGCGTTCTTCCACCAGCGCCGGCCCCGCAAAAGAAGCCCCAGGCGCCAGGCGATAGCGGTCATACACCGCGCAATCGCACCAGCCATGGCCTTCAAACAGCGCATGCCGGGTGCCGCGCCGCGCTTCTCCAGCTTCGGCCTTTTGTGCGCCCTCCATCGCGATATCGCGCCCGGGCGCGGAAGCGGCGAGCCGCCAGGTGAGTGCTTCAATCGGCAGCCCATCCAGCGCTCGGCCAAAGCGTTCGCGGTAGGCCGCGAGGAAATTCTGCTCAATCGCCGCGATATCATCCGCACCGGGCTTCAGGCTTGGCATCGGTACGGGGATTTCAAAACCCTGGCCGACATAGCGCATATCCGCCGCCGGCTTGTAGATGATGTCCGCGGGATCAGCGCCGGCGCCCAGCAACAACCCGCGCGCTTCAGCGACCATCTCGGCATAAAGTGCCGCGATTTTCGCCCAATCAAGCCTTTCCAATCGCCCGACAAGGCTGCGCACCAAATCAGTCGCGGGAGGTGCCACCAGAAAGCCAATCGCAGAAGCAACGCCAGCGCCTAGCGGCACAAGCACGCGCTTGATCTTGAGCAGCCGCGCCAAATCACAGGCATGCACCGGCCCTGCGCCGCCAAAGGCAATCAGCGTAAAGCGGCGCGGATCGCGGCCCTTTTCTGCCATATGCATGCGGGTTGCCGCCGCCATGGTCTCATCCACAATGCGGCGAATGCCAAGCGCGGCATCATCGGCACTCACGCCCAGTTTCGCGGAAAGATCACCACTCACGGCGCGTGTGACGGCGTTGAGGTCAAGCGCCATTTCACCACCCAGGAAATAGGCGGGATCAAGCCGGCCCAACACCAGATCGGAATCGGTCACCGTGGGCTCAACACCGCCCCGCCCGTAGCAGATTGGTCCCGGCTTGGCGCCGGCACTGCGCGGGCCAACCTTCATCAGCCCGGAAGCGCGATCAACCCGCGCAATGGAACCACCGCCCGCGCCGATTTCGATCATGTCCACGACGGAGACTTTCAGCGGCAGGCCGGAACCCTTTTGGAAGCGCCGCACGCGCCCCGCTTCGAAATCGAATTTGCGGTCCGGCGCGCCATTCTGGATCAGGCACATCTTGGCCGTCGTGCCGCCCATGTCATAGGAAATCACCTGATCAAGCCCGGCGCGTTGCGCGAGCCAGGACGCCGCCATGGCCCCCGCCGCCGGCCCGCTTTCAATCAGCCGGATCGGGTAATCCTTCGCCTCCTGCACGGAAGCAATGCCGCCGCCCGAGAGCATGACATAAAGCGCCCCGGTCACGCCAAGTGCGGCGAGGGATGCTTCAAGCTTCGCCAAATAGCGCTGCATGCGCGGCTGCACATAGGCATTGGCGCAGGCGGTGCTGATGCGCTCAAACTCGCGAATTTCCGGCGCCACGGCGGAAGACAGTGTCATGGGCAGATCAGGATAAAGGGTGCGGATTACCTCCGCCGCGCGGCGTTCATGGCGCGGGTCGCGCCAGGCATGCAAAAAGCCAATCGCCAGCGCCTCAACCTTTTCCACCTCCACCAATTGGCGCGTGGCGGCGATCAGCGCGGCCTCATCCAGCGGCAGCAAGATGTTGCCCTGGACATCCAGCCGCTCGGGCACTTCCAGGCGCAAATGGCGCGGCACCAAAGTCGGCGGCGCTTCCAGGAAAAGATCGTACAAATCATAGCGGATTTCGCGCCCAATCTCGATGGAATCGCGAAACCCATCGGTGGTGAGCAAACCCACCTTGCAGCCGGTGCGTTCAATGATGGTATTCGTCACCAGCGTCGTGCCATGCACAATGCTGTGCAGATCGCCCGGCTTCAGGCCGGTTTCTTCCAGCAGGCGCGCAATGCCGGCGACAATCGCTTCCGAGGGATCATCCGGCGTTGTCAGCCGCTTGCCGGTCGCGACCAGATTGCGCGCGGGATCATGCAATACGAAATCGGTGAAGGTGCCACCGACATCAACGCCGATGCGGGCTGTCGCACTCATGGCTTCACCCCGTAATCACGCGCCGCCCCTGCGGCCGAGACATAGCCATCGCGGATATCAGCCGCCAAGGCTTCGGGATCACGCGTTGCGGGGTCTCCATAACCCCCACCGCCGGGATAAAGCAGCGTCACGCGCGTCCCGGGCGCCACGGTGGTGCGGGATTTCGGATGCGGGCGCGTGCCATCATCAAAAGCAATCACCGCTGCACCGCCCGCCGCGCCGCCCAGCACACCTTGCGCGGGGTGGTCGCGCCGGTCGGACAGCAGTGAAAGCCGTACCTCGTCCGGGGCGCGCACCTCAATCTCCACTTCCTGCCCGAGCCCGCCGCGGAAGCGCCCCGCGCCGCCGGAATCCGCGCGCAGTCTTTTCTTCCAGACCACAAGTGGCGCCACACTCTCATAAGCTTCAATCGAACCGGCGCCGACATTGGTGGGGAAGGCCGTGGTCGGCAGGCCGTCGCGATGCGGTGAAGCGCCCATGCCGCCCGAGGCGAACAGCACCTGCGAAAACCGATCCCCCGCGCCATCCAACCCGCTGAAAAGTGCCCGCATGGTGGGCGCACCGCCGCATTCGGCGATGATCTTATCCGGCATGATGGGTGCCAGCGCTTTATAGATTGCGCCTGCGAGCAAATGCCCGGTCAATTGCCGCGCGCTGCACGCCGCCGGGAAGCGCGGGTTCAGGATGCTGCCTTCCGGCGCGCTCACGGTAATGGCGCCATAGGAACCCTCATTGCGCGGGGTGAAGGGATCAAGCGCGCATTTCACCGGATAAACCGAATAGGCGTGGGTGTAATTCATCACGCAATTGATGCCGCGATCCACCTGCTTGGACGTACCGGCGAAATCAATATGCATAGTGTCACCCTTGATGGTGACAGCGCAGGCGATGCGCGTAATCGCCTCATCAAAGCCATCCGCTTCCAGGGTGGAATGCCAGGTGCCATCGGGCAGTGCCGCAATGGCACGGCGCATGGCGGCATCCGCGCGTTGATGCAGCGCCGCGCCTAGCCCTTGCAAATCAGGCAGTCCCGTATCGCCCAAAAATTCATCCACGCCGCGCGCGCAGACCTCATTGGCGATCACCTGCGCTTCCAGATCGCCCATCACCTGCCGTGGCAGGCGTACATTTGCGAGCAAAACCTCCGCCAAATCCTCATTGCGTTTACCCGCGCGAAACAGGCGGGAAGGGGGGATGCGGATGCCTTCCTCAAACAATTCCCGGCAATCGGCTGACCAGAGCGCGCCGCCAACATCGGGCGAATGGGAAATGGACCCGGCGAAGCCAACCAGGCGCCCCTTGTGGAAAATCGGGCTGACCGCGGTGAAGTCCGGCAAATGCCCGGTGGCGAGCCAGGGATCATTGGTAATCACGCAATCGCCCGGCTGCCAGGTTTCCGCCGGGAAGCGTTCCAGAAATGTCTTCGTGGTTTTCGGCAGAATGCAGGAAAAGGAAGCAATGCCCCCGGTATTTTCACTTATGGAATCGCCATTGCGGTCCATCAGCACGGTGGCGAAGTCATTTGACTCGCGCACAATGGTGGAAAAGGCCGTGCGCAGCAGTCCGGTTGCGGCCTCATCAGCGATGGAAATCAGCCGTGACCAAAAAATTTCCAGGCTGATTGGATCAAATGCGTCCTGCCGATCATGCGCTGCCATGCTGTTCCATCCCAAGGCGAGCCATGCGTCGCGCATGGCCCGGGCATCGGAAGCCCGGATGGCAGGCGCGTCAAGTCACTCGGGCTTGGCTTCCTCAGCGGGTGAGATGGTGATCAGGCCAAGCTTCATCAGCCAGACTATGCCCATGGCGGCGCGCGGGCGCTGATCCGGCGGCAATGTGCCGCCCAGTTCAGCCGCCGTCATGCTGCCCTGCGCCAGGCGTTCCAGCATCGCCTGAAAACCATTGAGGGAAGGCAGCAGTGACCCGCGATAAATGGCGCCCGGAATGGCAGCACGCTGGCGCAACAGATCGAGATTGGCGCCCGGCACCAGTGTAACGAGCTGCTTCGGATCCAGCCGATGCGTTGGATAATCACCAAACAACATGAAGGGATCAGGGCGGGTCGGCGCCGGCTGGCGGCCGGGGATGATTGGCGCAAATTCCGTGGCCTTGGCGCGGATGCGCGCCTGTTCCTGCCAGAGTGCGAGATATTGCGGAATAATGGCCGCCCAATCATAAACCCGCCTGGCGCGCAGCCTTGCCGCTTCTGCCATTTGTCGGCGCAAATTCGCATCTTCCGCCAGCCGAAAATAGGCATCCGCTGCCGCGCCGATATCCATCGCTATGCCTTGTGACGTGCTGCGCAGATAGGCGTTGTAGTCATCAGCACCCATCTGATAGCGCGTGGCAATCGGATTGCCATTGCCGCCCATCAGGGTGCGAATGCGAAACCCAGTGACGCCATCTTCCACCGTATCGCGGAAGCCATCCCAATCCGTCACCACCACGGGCAGGCCAGCCGCCATGGCCTCCACCGGGGCCAGACCAAAGGTTTCCTGGATGTTATCCACCGGCAGGGTGAAGATATCCGCCGCCGCCCAGGCTTTTGAGCGTATCTCGGCATTCTGGCCATCCAGCAGATGCACCTTCACATCCGGGCATGCCTGGGTCGCGGCCTCGGTAAAGGCGGGGCCGGAACCATCCTTTTCAATCCAGCCAGTCATCAGCAAATGCAGCTTCCGCCCACGCCTTTCGGCGGCTCTTTGCAAGGCCAGGAACATGGGCAGTGGCGAAAACTTGGTCGCGCTGGAAAGCCGCGCCACCAGAATAATCGTGATATCCTCAGCCCCGATGCCCAGTTCCTGGCGATAAGCGGCACCCAAGGCCGGGTCACGGCGGAAGGCATCGCAATCCACGCCTAGCGGGATCAAGGGCAGCATGGGCACGCCAGCACGCGTCGCCCCCAAAGCGCCTTGCAGATAGGCCACATTTTCCTGCAATTGCCGCCGCACCATGCTCTGTACCCCGCGGGAAGTGCAGATGATCGCATCCCATGGCTGCACCGGGGCGGTCAGGGCTTGGGCCAGCGTTTCCATCACCCGTTCGGTGGCGGTGGTATGCGTCACCCCGCAAATGCTGAAAGCGCGCTGATTGCCGGACCGGCGCCGCCAAAAGGCGAAGGGTTCAAGCTTTGGGCCGGGCAGGAATAGCGTACCGGCCTCCGCAACCGGGCGCTGATCCTCAAAGCCGGTGGTCCGCACCTGCAAACCCGGCGCGCGGGCCCGGATTTCCGCCGGGAAATCCTTCGCCTCCTGGTCATTCAGCATCAGCCCAACCAGGCTTTCCAGCCCAGCATGGCGGATCAAGCCATTCAGGAAGCCATCGCCCGCGACCCGCCGGCCGAGCATGGCTTGGCCCTGCGACACATAGCCATCAGCGGCGTAGAGAATGGCAAGGGAACGGGTCATGGGACATCACACCTTGGATGATGCATCGTCACTAATTCCTTCCCCGCCCCTGATCAATGCTGCCCCGATTGTGGGGCCGCCCCTGCCGGGCTAGAGGCGCCGCATGCAGCTTGTTGAGGAAAGCGACTCGAAAACCAAGGCGGCGGCGCCTGGGCCAAAGCCCGCCTATCAGGCGAAGCTTGCCGCCGGCGAATTGGCGCCCGATCCCGCCCAGGCCGCGGCGATGGAGCGTTTGCAGGCGCTTTGGCAGGCGCTGCGCGGTTATGACCCGGCGCCCTTGGACCCGCCGGCGAAACCGGCCGGGCTGCTTGGCCGGCTTTTTGGCCGTGCCACTGCCCCGGCGCGCCCTGATCCCCCGCAAGGCCTCTATTTGGTGGGGGAGGTCGGGCGCGGCAAATCCATGCTCATGGACCTGTTTTTTGAGACCGCCGAGGTCCCGCGCAAGCAAAGGCTGCATTTCCACGCCTTCATGCAGCAGGCGCATCGGCGCATTCATGGCTGGAAGCAGGTGCATGGCGATAGCGCGGACCCCATCCCGCCCTTGGCCGATTCAATCGCCGCCGATGCTGCCCTGCTTTGTTTTGATGAATTCCAGGTCCATGACATTGCGGATGCCATGATCCTGGGCCGGCTGTTTGAGGCGCTTTTTGCCCGCGGCACGGTGGTGGTCGCGACCTCCAACACGGCCCCGGATGACCTGTTCAAGGGCCAGCCGGGCCGCGATGCCTTTCTGCCCTTCATCGCCCTGATCAACCGCCATGTTGAAGTCTGGCCCCTGGCGGCGGCGCGCGATTACCGGCGCGAAAGGATCAGAAGTCTGCCGACCTGGCATGTCCCCGCCGATGGCCGCGCCGAAGCGGCGCTCGATGCCGCCTTTGCCGAGCTTACCGGCCAGGCGCGGGGGGCGCCGATGGAACTGCCCTTGCTTGGCCGGGTGATTGAGGTGGCGGAAGCCGCCCGCGGTGTCGCGCGTTTCGATTTCAATCAGCTTTGCGGCAGGCCACTTGGCCCTGCGGATTACCTGGCGATTGCCGAGGCCTTCCACACCCTGGTGCTGGACAATATCCCCCGCCTGGGGCCGGAGAATTTCGACAAGGCGCGGCGCTTCATCACCTGCATAGACACGCTTTACGAACACCGCTGCAAGCTGGTGGCGAGTGCCGCTTCCAGCCCGGATCAGCTTTATGAACGCGGCACCAATGCCGCCATGTTTGAACGCACGGCGTCCAGGCTCGCGGAAATGCAGAGCCAGGATTACCGCGCCTTGCCCCATTTGGGGGGCCAAACCCCTGGCTGAGCGGTTACCGCCTTGCCGGGGCGGGGCTTCGGGGCTAGGAAACGGGCGTTTTCCAGGCAAGGTTAAGGAAGCGACATGGCCCGCAAGAAAATTGCTTTGGTCGGCGCCGGTAATATCGGCGGCACTTTGGCTCATCTCATTGGTCTCAAGGAACTTGGCGACGTCGTGATGTTCGATGTCTTCCCCGGCGTCGCCGCGGGCAAGGCGCTCGATATCATGCAATCCGGCCCGGTGGATGGGTTTGATTCGCATATGGTCGGCACGGGCGATTACGCCGCCATTGCCGGGGCGGATGTGGTGATTGTGACCGCCGGCTTCCCGCGCATGCCGGGCATGAGCCGCGATGATCTGGTGGCGAAGAATGCCGGCGTGATTGCGCAGGTGGCGGAAGGCATCAAGAACCATTGCCCGAATGCCTTTGTGATCGTCATCACCAACCCGCTGGATGCGATGGTGTGGGTGATGCGCGAAAAATCCGGCCTGCCGCATAACAAGGTTGTGGGCATGGCGGGCGTGCTGGATTCGGCGCGCTTCCGGCTTTTCCTGGCGCAGGAATTCAATGTCTCGGTGGAAGATGTCACTGCCTTCGTGCTGGGCGGGCATGGCGATACCATGGTGCCGCTCACGCGTTATTCCACGGTGGCCGGCATTCCCGTGCCCGATCTGGTGAAGATGGGCTGGACCACGCAGGAAAAGGTGGATGCCATCGTGGCGCGCACCGCCAATGGCGGCGGCGAGATTGTGAAGCTGTTGGAACGCGGCAGCGCCTTTTATGCGCCGGCGGCTTCCGCCATCGCCATGGCGGAAAGCTACCTGAAGGACAAGAAGCGCGTGCTGCCCTGCGCTGCCTGGCTGACAGGCCAATACGGCATCAAGGATCTTTATGTCGGCGTGCCGGTGGTGATTGGCGCGGGCGGCATTGAACGCATTGTTGAGATTGAACTGAACCCGGCGGAAAAGGCGGCCTTTGCCAAAAGCTGCGCCGCCGTGCAGGAATTGATCGAAGCATCGCGCAAGCTGGTAGGCTGACAAGCCCTGGGCCAGGTCCTGCCTGGCCCTTTTCGCATCCGGACCGGAGGCATTTTGTATGAATATCCATGAATATCAGGCGAAAGAACTGCTGCGCCGCTATGGCGTTGCAGTATTGGAAGGCCATGTCGCCTGGAATGCCGAGGAAGCCGCCGCGGCTGCGGCCAAGCTCCCTGGCCCGGTCTATGTGGTGAAATCGCAAATCCATGCGGGTGGACGCGGCGCGGGTCGCTTCAAGGAAGACCCGAATGGCAAGGGCGGTGTGCGCGTGGTGAAATCGGTTGCCGATGTGAAGGCGGCTGCTGATGCGATGATCGGCAAGACGCTGGTGACGAAGCAGACCGGCCCCGCCGGCAAGCTCGTGTCCCGCGTTTATATCGAAGATGGCTGCGATATCGCCCGCGAACTATACCTCGGCCTGCTGGTGGACCGCGCGACATCGCGGCTCACCATCATGGCCTCCACCGAAGGCGGGATGGAGATTGAGGAAGTTGCCGAAAAGCATCCCGAGAAAATCCTGAAGGTCGCGATTGACCCCGCTTCGGGGGTTTCAGGGTTTCATGCGCGCAAGCTCGCCTTCGGGCTTGGGCTGACCGGCAAGCAGGTTGCGTCCTTCACCAAATTTGTCCTGGCGCTTTACGGCGCCTTTGTTGAGCTTGATTGCGCCATTGTGGAAATCAACCCGCTGGTCGTGACCGGCGCGGGGGAGATCGTGGCACTCGATGCCAAGGTGTCCTTCGACGATAACGCGCTGTTCCGCCATAAGGACCTTGAGGCGCTGCGCGATGACAGTGAAATGGACCCGAAGGAATTGGACGCGGTCAAGAATGACCTGAATTATGTTGCGCTGGATGGTGAGATTGGCTGCATGGTCAATGGCGCGGGCCTTGCCATGGCAACCATGGATATCATTAAGCTTTATGGTTCAAGCCCGGCCAACTTCCTGGATGTGGGTGGTACGGCCACGGCAGCGCGTGTCACTGAGGCGTTTCGCATCATCACCTCGGACGCCAATGTGAAGGCCATTCTGGTGAATATCTTCGGCGGCATCGCAAAATGCGACATGATCGCGACGGGCATTGTGGCAGCGACCAAGACGCTGTCTTTGAAAGTGCCTTTGGTGGTGCGGCTTGAAGGCACCAATGTTGATCTCGGCAAGAAAATCCTGGCCGATAGCGGTCTTGCCATTATCCCCGCCGATAATCTGGCCGATGCGGCCAAGAAAGTCGTCGCTGCCGTGAAGGGGGCCTGAACCATGGCTGTTCTTGTTAACGCCAATACCCGCGTGATGACCCAGGGCTTCACCGGGGCGCAGGGCACCTTCCATGCCGAACAGGGCATCGCCTATGGCTCCACCTATGTCGGCGGTGTCACGCCCGGCAAGGGCGGCACCACCCATATTGGCCTGCCGGTTTTCGACACGGTGGCCGAATGCGTCGCTGCCACGCGCGCCAATGCTTCCGTGATCTATGTGCCGCCGCCCTTCGCCGCAGATGCCATTCTGGAAGCGATTGACGCGGAAGTGCCGCTGATCATCTGCATCACGGAAGGCATTCCGGTGCTGGATATGGTGAAGGTGAAGCGCGCGCTGGATGGTTCCAAATCGCGCCTGGTTGGCCCGAATTGCCCGGGCGTGATCACGCCAGGCGCCTGCAAAATCGGCATCATGCCAGGGCATATCCATAAGCCAGGGTCGGTCGGCATTGTCTCCCGTTCTGGGACGCTGACCTATGAAGCGGTGGCGCAAACCACGGCGGCCGGGCTTGGCCAATCCACCTGTGTCGGCATTGGCGGTGACCCGGTGAAGGGCATGGATTTCATCGAAGTGCTGGAGATGTTCCTGGCCGACCCCGATACAAAATCCATCGTCATGATCGGGGAGATTGGCGGGCAATCCGAAATCCTGGCCGCCGAATTCCTGAAGCGGGAGAATTTCGCCCCCGGCAAGCCGAATAAGCCGGTGGTGGGCTTCATTGCCGGCGCCACGGCGCCCCCCGGCCGGCGCATGGGCCATGCTGGCGCCGTGATTTCCGGCGGTGCGGATACCGCGGAAGCAAAAATGGCTGCCATGAAAGCCGCCGGGATTCACGTTGCGGATAGTCCTTCTGCGCTAGGCTCTACCATGGTCAAGGCGCTTGGCGGCTGATTTCGCCCTAAAGTTGAACTAGGGGGGCTGCCGCAGCGGGCGTTAAGGCCTTATGCTCGCAGCCCTCTGCCCCGGTGCCGGGGCGCTGCACGGCACCACAAGAATACATCCGCCCGACCCCAAAGGGGGCAGCCGAGGCGGGAGGGAGAAGGTTGATGGCCGGAGTGGATATTCTCGCAACCGCGATGACGGGGGCGAATGCTGCCTATCTTGCTGATCTCTACGCGAGATGGACAGAAAATCCCGGAAGCGTGGACCCCACCTTTGCGGAGCTTTTCGCTTCCCTGAATGATGAAGCCCGCGCAGTGCTGACGGATGCCTCGGGCGCATCCTGGGCGCCGCGCATCCGTGGTGCCTTCGGGCCGGAACCCGAAAAACCAGCGCCCGCCAAAGGCGCCAAGCCAACCGCGGCGGACCCGGAAGCCACGCGCCGCGCGGTGCTGGATTCGATCCGGGCGCTGATGCTGATCCGCAGCTATCGCGTGCGCGGGCATCTTGAAGCGCGGCTTGATCCGCTTGGCCTGCAAGTGCCCAAATCCCATCCCGAGCTTGACCCCAAGACCTATGGCTTCACGGATGAGGATTTAGATCGGCCGATCTTCCTTGATTTCGTGCTCGGCAAGGAAACCGCCAGCTTGCGCGAAATCCTCGCCATTTGCCGCGCTTCCTATTGCGGTTCGATCGGCGTTGAATTCATGCATATCCAGGACCCGGATCAAAAATCCTGGATCCAGCGCCGCATTGAAGGCGCCCCCTGGGTCGGCGCTTTCGATACCACGCAAAAAAATCAGATCCTGCAACAACTGACGGAAGCGGAAGGCTTTGAAGCCTTCTGCGCGCGGAAATTCGTCGGCACCAAGCGCTTTGGCCTGGAAGGCGGTGAAACCACCATCCCGGCGGTGCAAGCAGCGATTGAAACCGCGGCCAAGCACGGGGCCAAGGAAATCGTGATCGGCATGGCCCATCGCGGGCGGCTCAATATGCTGGTCAATGTGGTGAAGAAATCCTTCACCCAGGTGTTTTCGGAATTCAAAGGCAATTCGGCCAATCCGGATGACATCGAAAGCTCGGGCGATGTGAAATACCATCTGGGCACCAGCACCGATATCGAAATTGCCGGGAATAAGGTCCATCTTTCGCTGCAACCCAATCCTTCGCACCTGGAAGCGGTTGATCCGGTGGTCGCCGGCAAGGTGCGCGCGCGGCAGGATATGGCGGGCGATATCAAGGGCCGGCGTTCCGTGATGGGCATTCTGCTGCATGGCGATGCGGCCTTTGCGGGCCAGGGCGTGGTTTATGAAACGCTCGCCATGAGTCAGCTTATTGGTTATCGCACCGGCGGCACGTTGCATATCGTCACCAATAACCAGATCGGCTTCACCACGGTGCCGGCGCATGCCTATTCCGGGCTTTATTGCACCGATGTGGCGAAGGCCGTGCAGGCGCCGATCCTGCATGTGAATGGCGATGATCCGGAAGCGGTGGTGTTCTGTGCGCGTCTGGCCGCCGAATTCCGCATGGTGTTTGGTGCGGATGTGGTGCTTGATATCGTCTGCTATCGTCGTCACGGCCATAATGAAAGCGATGAGCCCGCCTTCACTCAGCCGCTGATGTATAACCGCATCCGCGAAATGCGCACGACACGCACGCTTTATGCGGATCGCCTGGCGCAGGAGGGGTATGTACCCTCAGAATCCTCCAAGGCCATGCTGGATGCCTTCAACGCGCGGTTGGAAGAAGCTTTTGAGGCTTCGCAAGCCTATCGCCCGAATAAGGCGGATTGGCTGGAAGGCCATTGGTCCGGCCTGCGCCCGGCGGGCTCCACGGATGAGGCCGAGCAGCTTGAAGCGACTTCCGTCGCGCCGGAGATTCTGAAGGAAGTTGGTGAGGCGTTGAGCCGGGTGCCAGCCGATTTTGGCGTGAATTCCAAAATCGCACGGCAATTGGAACAAAAGCGCCAGGCGATTGAAACCGGGGAGGGGATTGATTGGGCGACCGGTGAGGCCCTTGCTTTCGGGTCCCTGTTGCTGGAAGGCCATCGCGTGCGCTTGTCAGGTGAGGATGTGCAGCGCGGCACCTTCAGCCATCGCCATGCGGTCTTGATTGATCAGGCAACGCAGGCGGAATACACGCCGCTCAATAACATTCGCGCCGGTCAGGCGAAGTTCGAAGCCTTCAATTCGCTGCTCGCGGAATTTGGCGTGCTTGGTTTTGACTATGGCTATTCGCTGGCCGATCCGAAGACGCTGGTGCTTTGGGAAGGGCAGTTTGGCGATTTCGCCAATGGCGCGCAGGTCATCATTGACCAGTTCATCGCCTCGGGTGAGACCAAGTGGCTGCGCATGTCGGGCCTCGTGATGCTGCTGCCCCATGGCTATGAAGGGCAGGGGCCGGAACATTCCTCCGCCCGGCTTGAACGCTATTTGCAGCTTTGCGCGGAACGCAATATGCGCGTTTGCAACTTCACGACGCCCGCCAATTACTTCCATGCGCTGCGCCGGCAGATGAAGGCGAATTACCGCAAGCCCTTGGTGGTGATGACGCCGAAATCCTTGCTGCGGCACAAGCTCGCCATCAGCAATCTCTCGGAATTCGGCCCTGGCAGTGGGTTCCGGCATGTGATTGATGAGGTGGATAAGATCGCGCCGGCGAGGAAGATCCGCCGCGTCGTGCTGTGTACCGGCAAGGTCTATTATGATCTGCTGCAGGAACGCCGTGATAAGGGCATCAAGGATGTCGCGATTGTGCGGCTGGAACAGCTTTACCCCTTCCCACGCATCAGCCTGCCGCGCGTGCTGGCGCAATATGGCAATGCGGAAGTGGTCTGGTGCCAGGAAGAGCCTGAGAATATGGGCGCGTGGAATTTCGTGGATCGCCGCATTGAAAGCGTCTTGAAGACGCTGGATATCGCGGCAAAGCGCCCCGAATATGTGGGCCGGGAGGAGGCGGCGAGCCCCGCCACCGGCCTTGCCAAGGTGCATCAACATCAACAGGAAGCATTGGTGCGCGCGGCCCTGGCGGGCTGACGCGTATTGGTTTTGGAACGGATCGAGCAATGACCGATATTGTCGTGCCCAGCCTGGGCGAAAGCGTTTCTTCCGCCACCGTCGCGCGTTGGCTGAAAAAAGCCGGTGAGGCCGTGACGGCGGATGAGCCCTTGGTGGAGCTTGAAACCGACAAGGTGACGGTGGAAGTGAATGCGCCGGTAGCTGGCGTGATCGCCGCCATTGCTGCCGATACGGGCGCGGAAGTGGTACCAGGTGCCGTATTGGGCAGTATTCAGGCCGGCGCCGCCGTGGGTGCCGCCAAGCCCGTTGCTGCGCCCGCTCCGGCGCCCAAGCCTGCGGCGCCAGCACCTGCACCTGTTGCACCTGCAGCAGGCCATGCGCCGATGCCAGCGGCGGCGAAGATGATTGCCGAAGCAGGTGTTTCTGCCGCCGCGATTGGCGCGGGTACGGGCAAGGATGGGCGCATCACCAAGGGCGATGTGCTGGCCTATTTGGCGCAGCCGGTTGCCGCGCCGGCGCCCGCACCCGCCGCGCGGCCTTCGCGCGCGCCGGAAGCGGGTGAGGAGCGCGTGAAAATGACGCGGCTTCGTGCCACCATCGCGCGCCGCTTGAAGGAAGCGCAGAATACGGCGGCGATGCTGACCACCTTCAATGAGGTGGATATGTCAGCTGCCATGGCGCTGCGTTCAGAATATCGGGATGCCTTTGAAAAGCGCCATGGGGTGAAGCTTGGCTTCATGTCCTTCTTTGTGAAGGCGTGTATTGCCGCGCTCAAGGAATTCCCGGCGGTGAATGCCGAGATTGATGGCGATGAGATTGTCTATAAGAATTTCGTGCATATGGGCATTGCGGTGGGTGGGCCTTCGGGCCTGGTGGTGCCGGTGCTGCGCAATGCCGATACGATGGGCTTTGCCGAGATTGAAAAGCGCATCGGCGAATTCGGCAAGCGCGCGCGTGATGGTGCCTTGAAGCTTGAGGAATTGGCCGGTGGTTCCTTCACCATCACCAATGGCGGCATTTATGGTTCCTTGATGTCCACGCCGATCTTGAACCCGCCGCAATCGGGCATTCTTGGCATGCATAAAATTCAGGATCGCCCCATGGCGGTGGCCGGCAAGATCGAAATCCGCCCCATGATGTATATCGCACTTTCTTATGACCATCGCATTGTGGATGGTAAGGAGGCGGTGAGCTTCCTTGTGCGCGTCAAGGAAAGCGTTGAGGACCCGCGGCGGTTGATGCTGGATATCTGAACAGGACGGGAGGGCATTGAACCCTCCCGTTTTTCTTTTCAGTCAATGCTGAGCTTCAATCTTCTGACCATGCGTTCTTCATAGACCGCACGTTCACGGGCGAATTTTGTGTAGTCTGCCGGCCCGAGATATTCGTCGGGCAGGTCGTGTTTCTTCATATATTCCTGAACCAGCGGGTGATGCTGCGTTTTTTTAAAGGCTTGATGCAGGAATTCGGTTATCTCAGGGTCCATGCCTTTCGGGCCCGTTATCCCGTAGGGTGACGTGACCACCATATCATAGCCCAACTCGCGCAGGGTTGGTGCATTTGGAAAGGCGCTGAGCCTTTCGCGAGTCCAAACCGCCAATAGACGCAACTGCCCCGATTCCACATTCGGCGCCCAGGAATTGGAATTGGCGATGCAGTCAATCTGGCGTGCGAGAAGCGCCGTGATGTTTTCCGATGTGCCGCGATAGGGCACATGGATCATTTCGACGTTCTCTTTTTCGCAAAGCTCTTCCATGGCGAGGTGATTGGAAGTGGCGATGCCCGAAGTGCCATAGGTCAATTGCCCAGGCTTCTGGCGCGCTTCGGCAAACATGTCCTTCAGGCCGTTCCATCCTGAAGCCGGATGCACCACGTGACCAAAAATGAAGCCGGTCTGCTGCATGATATAGGTGAAGTCATTCACCGGGTCCCATGTTGGGCGCCTGGTCAGGAAGGGATGTCGGATCACCGATAGGTGGTGATGCGCGATGGTATACCCATCTGGCCTGGCTTGCGTCAGCAATTGCTGGGCAGCCAGCGTGCCGCGCGCGCCGGGGCGATTTTCAATAATGATGGATTGGCCATATTCCTGCAGAAACAACTCGTTTTGCAGCCGCATGAAGCCATCAAGCAGGCCGCCTGGCGCCCAGGGGATCAGGAAACGAATGGGCCTATTCGGGAAGCGCCCCTGGCCGAGTGCTGGCGCGGCCAAAAGGCTCGCACCCAGCCCAAGTGCCGCACGGCGATGGAATGTCACCATGGCGTGCCCCCTCAGCCATCCAGTGTCAGACCAAGGCGGCGCACCATGGTCTTTTCATATTCGACACGTTCCACGATGAAGCGGCGGTAGCTTTCCGTGTCCTGATACACCAGCGGCATGTCGAATTGGCTGCGGATGCGCGTGTTTTCGGGGCTGAACAGCGCGTCCTTCATCGCGTCATGCAGCACGCGCACAATGCCGGGGTCCATGCCCTTGGGGCCGCTGACACCGTAAGGGGAAGCAACGACCATATCATAGCCAAGTTCCTTCAGGGTGGGCACGGCGGGGAAGCGCGGGGCGCGTTCCGCGCTCCAGACCGCAAGTGCCCGCATCTGCCCGGCCTCCACATTGGGCGCCCAGGTGGAGCTATCGCAGATCATATCCACCTGGCCGGAAAGCACGGCGGTGACACCTTCATTGGCGCCGCGGAAGGGCACATGCGTCAGGCTGATCTTCTCAATCTCCTGAATGCTTTCCATGGCAAGGTGATTGGTGGTGCCGATGCCGCTGGTGGAATAGGTGAGCCTACCGGGATTGGCGCGGGCAAAGGCGATCAGATCCTGCCAGGATTTGAGCGGGCTATCGGCCTTCACGGCCGTGCCGAACAGCCAACCGGTCATGCCGATGATATGGGTGAAATCGCCAATCGGGTCCCAGCCGGGTGTGCGCATCATCCAGGGCCGGCGCAGCACGGAAAGATGCATCTGCGTCAGCGTATAGCCATCGGGCCGCGCCTGTTGCGCGACCGCAAGCGGCCCCAGCGTACCGCCGGCGCCGGGGCGGTTCTGCACCACCATGGGCTGGCCGAGCGCCTTGCCGACAAGCTCCGCAATGGAACGGAGCTGCGCATCAGCGGACCCGCCGGCGGGCCAGGGCACAACCAGCTGGATGGGGCGTTCCGGAAAGCGCCCCTGGGCCCGGGCAAGGCCAGGGGCTGCAAGCGCCGCCCCGGTTGCGGCCAGCGCCAAGCGGCGAGAGATGAGTGTGGGTTTTGTCATGTTTCTGCCTCCCCAAGGCGCGTCTATCGGCGCCTGTTGCTGGGCATAGGATAGGGCGGAAACGCGGAAAAACCCAAGCCCAATTCCATGGCTTGATCGGCCCGCCCGCCCGGTCCAAACATGGCGGCGAAAACAAACGGGTTGAGGACGCCTGACCATGAGTGAAGCCTTTGACGTCATCGTGATTGGTGCCGGCCCCGGCGGTTATGTTTGCGCCATTCGCGCCGCGCAGCTGGGGATGAAGGTCGCCTGTGTTGAGAAGCGCGAGACACTGGGCGGCACCTGCCTCAATGTCGGGTGCATTCCATCGAAGGCGCTGCTGCAATCCTCGGAACATTATGAGGAAGCGCTGCATAAGCTTGCCGATCATGGTGTTACGGTCGGTTCGGTGAAGCTTGATCTGGCGCGGATGCAGGCCCGCAAGGGTGAGGTGGTGGGCGCCAATGTGAAGGGTGTTGAGTTCCTATTCCGCAAGAACAAGGTCACCTGGCTGAAGGGTGAGGGCAGCATCACCGCGCCCGGCACTGTCAGTGTGGCCGGCAAGGAATACTCCGCCAAGCGCATCGTGATCGCGAGCGGGAGTGAAAGCATTCCCCTGCCGGGCGTTGAGGTGGATGAAAAGCAGATCGTGACTTCCACCGGCGGCTTGGAATTGACGAATGTGCCGAAGCATCTGGTGGTGATTGGTGGTGGCTATATCGGGTTGGAATTGGGCAGCGTCTGGCGCCGCTTGGGGGCGGAGGTGACGGTGGTGGAATTCCTCGACCGTCTGGTGCCGAGCATGGATTTGGAAGTGGGCAAGGCGTTTGAACGCATCCTGGCCAAGCAGGGCATCAAGACGAGGCTGAAGACCAAGGTGATGGGCGCCACCAAGTCAAAGAAGGGTGTCACGCTGAAATTGGAACCCGCGGCCGGTGGTGCGGCGGAAGAACTGACCGCCGATGTTGTGCTGGTTGCGATTGGGCGCCGGCCTTACGTGGCGGGGCTTGGGCTGGATAAGGTGGGTGTCGCTTTGGATGAACGTGGGCGCATCAAGGTGGATGGCCATTACGCCACCAATGTGCCGGGCATCTACGCGCTTGGCGATGTGATTGCGGGCCCCATGCTGGCGCATAAGGCGGAAGAAGAAGGTGTGGCACTCGCGGAAATTCTGGCGGGGCAAAAGCCGCATCTGAATTACGGCGCGATCCCGGGTGTGGTTTATACTTGGCCGGAGGTTGCTTCGGTGGGTGAGACGGAAGAACAGCTCAAGACCCGTGGTGTCGCCTATAAGATCGGCAAATTCCCCTTCACCGCGAATGGCCGCGCGCGGGCCATGGGGGATATGGATGGGTTTGTGAAGATCCTCGCCGACAAGGCAACGGATATGGTGTTGGGCGCGCATATCATCGGCCCGGATGCGGGCACGCTGATTGCGGAATTGGTCCTGGCGATGGAATTCGGCGCAAGTGCCGAGGATGTGGCGCGCACTTGCCATGCGCATCCCTCATTGAATGAGGCGGTGAAGGAAGCGGCACTCGCCGTGGATGGGCGGGCGCTGCATATCTGACGCGCCAGTTTCAGATGGCCGCCGGGGCCTTGAAGCCGCCTTCCTTCGCCAAATCCGCCGCGCGCCACAAATACCAGGCCGCGGTGGTGCGATAGGGCGCCCAAGCCTCCCCGATTTCGGCGAGTGCTTTCGGTTTTGGCTGTTCGGGCAGGCCCGCCGCAACGCGGTAGCCTTCGCGCACGCCGAAATCATCCACGGGCAGGATATCGGCGCGCCCCAAGGTGAAGATCAGCAGCATCTCCACCGTCCAGCGCCCAACACCGCGCAAGGCCACCAGCCTTTCGATCAAGACCTCATCCGAAAGGCGGCGCGCGGCGGCGCGATCAGGGATAACGCCTAGCGCGGCCTTTTCGGCAATGTCGCGAATGGCGAGCACCTTATTGGCCGAAAGCCCGGCGCCGCGCATTGCCTCGGGCGATAAGGCCAGCACCGATTCAGGCGCGGGAAAACCAGGACCGGGACAAAGCGCGATGAAGCGGCCGAGTATCGCTTCCGCCGCGCGGCCATGCACCTGTTGATGGGCAATGGCGCGCACCAAAGCCTCATAGGGTTGGCGCCGCGCAGGCTTCAGCGTCAACGGCCCCACCTGGCGGATGACGCGCTTCAGCACGGCATCGCGCCTGAGGTGGCGCAAGGCTTCCGGCGTGCCGAGGCTCATCTGAACACGAGATGCGGCAAGGTCAGCGTAATCCAGGGCACGTAAGTGATGACCATGAGCGCGCCAAAGACCACCGCAATGAAAATCCACAAATAGCGCATCATCTGGTCAACCCCGCAGCGGGCGACTTGCGCGGCGGCAAACAGGTTGACGCCAAAGGGCGGCGTGATCATGCCAAGCGCCAGATTGACCACCATGATGGTGCCGAAATGCACCTGGTCAATGCCAAGCTTTTCCGCCGCTTCCGCCAGGATCGGCGCCAGCACGATGATGGAAGCAGATGTTTCCACGAACATCCCAACCACAAACAGGAACAGATTGACCACCAGCAGATAAAGGCCGGAACTGTCGAAGCTTGTCGCGATCCATTCCGCCGCAATATCCGGCACGCCCTGGCGATTGAGCAGCCAGGAAAACACTGCCGCGCAGGCGATGATGAACATGATAACGGCGCTGGAGATCACAGATTTCTTGAAAATGGGGAAAAGGTCACGCCAGGCGATTTCCCGATGCACGAAAAGCCCGATGATCAGCGCATAGACCACGGCAATGACCGAAGCTTCGGTTGGTGTGGTCACGCCACCGTAAATGCCGCCCAGCACCACAAAGGGCATCAGCAGTGCAAAGCCTGCCTGACGCGTTGCGGTCAGGAAGGGCAGGCGGCCAACGCCATCCTGCTTGCCCCAGCCTGTGACGCGGCACCAGATCAGCACGGTGGCAATCAAGGAAGCGCCAATCAGAATGCCCGGCCCAAAGCCCGCGATAAACAGCTCCGGGATCGAGGTTTGCGTGGTGACACCATAAAGGATCATGGGAATGGATGGCGGGATGATGACGCCAAGCTCAGCCGCGGTGGCCTGCAAGGCGGCAGCGAAGGGCACCGGATAACCCGCGCGCACCAAGGCCGGGATCATGATGGCGCCAATGGCGAAGGTGGTGGCAACACTGCTGCCGCTGATGGCGGCAAAGATCATGCAGGTGATCACGCAGGTCGCCGGCAGCCCGCCCTGAATGCCACCCACGATGGATCGCGCGAATTCCACCAGCCGGCGCGAAATGCCCCCCACTTCCATGAGGTTGCCTGCCAGGATGAAGAAGGGAATCGCGGCGAGCGGAAAGCGGTCCAGCGAGACGAAAAGCTGCTGCGCCACCACGACCAGCGGGAAACTTGTGAAGCCATGAATGCCGACAATGGCGGCAAGGCCAATGGCAATGGCGACCGGAATGCTGGCGGCAAAAAGCACCAGCATGATGGTGAGCATGGTGCCGCTCATACTGCGGACTCCAATTCTTCAGAGCGTCTATCGAGGAAATGGGCAATCGAACCCAGCATCGCGAAGACCGCGCCGATCGGGATGGCGGCATAGCCCCAGGCCATGGAAACCTCCAGGCCCGCCATTTCCTGGAATTTCACGCGCTCAGCCATGGTCCAGCCGAACCAGAACATGACACCGAGCATGAGCAGAATGCTCGCCAGTGAAATACCTTCCAGGATATGGCGCAAAAGCCCGCGCGACAGGCGATGGGCAATGTCAATCGAAACCAGGGCGCCGGCGCGCAGCGCCACCGCCAGCCCGATAAAGGCCATCCAGATCAGCGCGGTGCGGACAAGCGCTTCCGACCAGACAGAGGGCGTTTCGGTCGCGAAACGCGCCACGACCTGCCAGAGCCCGGCAAATACCGCGACCGCAAGCGCAAGGCAGGCAAGGATGGCGGCGATGGTTGACCCAATCCTATCCAGCGTCAGCACGCCGGCGCGCAGCCTCGCGCGCAGGCCATCGCCTGTCTTGAGCCAGAAGGCCAACACCAGTGCCAGCAGCGTCGCTGCTGCGGTGACCTGCAAGGGCAGGATATTCATCGCATTCATCGCGCCATCCCATTAGAGCGTGTTGCGTTCACATGTGTTCACGCCACCCGCTCTACCTCGTTGTTTTTCGAGCATCTTCACACGTTCAGATTTTCCATCTGAACGTGATCTGCTCTAAAAATGACGCGCGAAGCGCGCCACATAGAGATTTGCGCCTGATGAAACCATGTCCATCAGGCGCTGAGAGAAACGCCGATCAGTTCGCGCGCCATTCACGAATGCGCCGCAGCGTGGCGGCATCCAGCGTGCGTTCCCATTCCGCGAAGGCAGGTGCGAGCGCGGTCTGGAAGGCAGCGGTATCCACCTGCGTCACCACCGTCATGCCACGGCGGCGCAATTCCTCAACGCCGCTGGCGTCATCGGCCGTCACACGGTCCCGATTGGCCTTTTGCGCGGCGCGCGCGGCTTCCTGGAACAGGGCGCGGTCAGCGGCGGAAAGCCGGCCGATCATACCCGGATTGCAGATCATCACGGAAGGCGAATAGACATGGTTGGTCAGCGTCATGAAGCGCTGCACCTGGTTGATGTTATTGGCCACAATCACGGAAATCGGGTTTTCCTGGCCATCCACCGTGCCCTGCTGCAAGGCGGGGATCAATTCGCTGAAGGCCATCGGCGTCGGCAGTGCGCCAAGCGTTGAGAAGGCACGCATATGCACCTGGTTTTCCATGGTGCGCACCTTAAGGCCGCGCAGATCCGCCGGCGCATTCACTTCACGCCGCGAATTGGTCAAATGGCGGAAGCCGTTTTCGGTCCAGATCACGCCAACCAGGCCACGCGCCGGGAAACGCGCCAGCACGGCTTGGCCGATCTCACTGTCCAGCACGCCCCGCGCATGGGCGGCATCGCGGAACAGGAAAGGCACGTCAAAAACGCGCACTTCCGGCACGAAATTGCCGACAGGCCCCGTTGAGGTGAAGGTGCAATCCAGCGTGCCGATCTGCACGCTTTCAATCATTTCGCGTTCATTGTCATTGCGCTGTACCACCACGCGGAAGCGGTTATTCGTCAGACGCTCAAAATTATCCTTGAAGGTGGAGGCGCCAAGCCCGGTATGGCTATTGGGCGGCAGCCCGTGCTGAACGGTGATTTGCGTCTGCGCCAAGGCGGGCAGGGCAAAAAGCGGTGCTGCCAGGCCAGCAGCCAGCGTCATGCGACGAAAAATGGACATGATGTCTCCTTGACTTTTGGTTGGTTGTTGTTGAACGCGGCCCCCGGTGAAGCCAAAACTCCGGTTAGTCAATCTTGATGCCGCTGTCACGTGCCACCTGACCCCAGCGTTCCGCATCGCGGTCCAGCCAGGGCTGCAGCTCGGCGGTTGGGATCAGCAGGGGTTCGGTATGATGCCCGCGCAGGCGGTTCAGCATTGCCTCATCCATCGCCTTGTTGAAGGCATCCTGCAGGCGGGCCAGGATCGGGGCGGGGACGCGGGATTGTGTAAAGACGCCATTCCAAACACTCAAGTGATAGCCGGCGACCCCTTCTTCCTGAAGGGTCGGGGTATTGGGCAGGCTGCCGATCCGCCGATCCATGGTAACGGCCAGCCCCTTCATGGAGCCCTGCAGGATATGCGGGGCGGAAGTGGCCGAAGCATCGAACAGCAAATCAAGATCGCCGGCCAGCAGCGCCGCGACCGCAGGCGCAGAACCGCGATAGGGCACATGCACAAAATCAAGCCCGGCGAGCTTTTCCAGCATCACGAGCGACAGATGCGCCGATGATCCATTGCCGACCGTGCCGAAGGTCATTTTGCCCGGTTCGGCCTTGGCGCGCGCAATGGCTTCGCGCGCGCTGGCCGGGTTGTAGCGGCGCGGCAGGCAGGACATGACATTGGGCATATCCGCCATCATGCCAACGCCAACAAAAGCCCTGCGCGGGTCAAAGCGCGGATCGGGGTAAAGGATCGGGTTCACCCCTTGTGTGGCCATGGTGCCAAGGAACAGGGTGTAGCCATCGGGCTCGGCCTGGGCGGCGGCCATGGCGCCGATATTGCCACCGGCGCCGGCGCGGTTTTCCACCACAACGGTCTGGCCCAAATGCCGCGCCATGGCTTCGGCAGCCAGGCGCCCCATGATGTCGGTCACCCCACCCGGCGGATAGGGCACAATGATGCGCAGGGCCTTGTTCGGAAAGGCACCCTGGGCATGAACGGCCGGCGCGGCCAGAATGCCGGCGGAAAGCGCCAAGGCAGAACGGCGGGTGAAGTGCGGCATAGCTAGCCTCCCTGAAGTTTCTTAACCCCAAACTGTGCGGCCTTGGCGCCGGATGCAAGCCCTCAAGACAAGAAGGCCATCGCCCCCCAGCCCAGCAGCAGCACCGCCGCGAGCGATGGCCACAACAGCCGCCAAAGCTGGACAGGCTTGGTGCCATCGGCGAGCAAGCCGCAAATCATGGCAGTCACGGCGAAGGACATGCCCGCCCCCGCCGCGCCAACAAAATTATGCACGCCCGGCGCCAGCACCGGCGGCAGCCCGGCCGCCAGGCCAAGCTTGTATTGCACGGGCATCAGCGCCGCATTGGACCCGACATTGGTGCCCGTCACGATCCCCGCCATCAGCCCAAGCGGCGGCACGGCATAAGGCGCCAGCGGGCCGAGCGCGGCGGCGGCCTCCCGCGCCAGGGCAGCGGTCGCCCCGCTTTCGCCCATCCAGCGCGCGAGCAGCACGTAAAGCAGCATGATCAGCGCCGGCCTTGCGCCGCGTTTCAGCGCCCCCTGCGCCAGGCCAAGCGCTCCGGCACGGCGTGCCAGTAATAGCAGCGCCACCGACGCCAGGACCAGGGAGACATGCGTCACCGGAAAGGCCGGCAAATCCGCAAAGGGCTGCCAGGCGGGCGGGTTCGGCACGGCGCGCGCCGCCAAAAGGGCGACTGTCAGCATTGCATAGGGAGCCAAGCGCGCCATCGCCTTCCGCCAGGCAGCTCCATCCTGCGGCGGGGCAAGCCGCCAAAGCGCGAAAACCAGCGGCAGGCCGGTGGCGATGACGCCAATCACCTCAAAAGGGAGCAGCCAATGGCAACCGAAAAGCAGCGCCGCCACCGCCAGCAGATAGGCCATTTGCGCACGCTTTTCCGCCGCGGGCACGGCAAGCCCCGCCGTGCCGCAAAGCCGCCACAACACCGGCCCCAGCAGCAAAAGCCAAAGCGCATTGGGCAGCGCGGTGATGCGCGCAACTTCCTGCGCTGGCTGGCCGATGAGTGCCGCGCCCAGCAGAGTACCGGGGCCAAGCCCGCCCCAGGGGATCAAGCACAGGGCGAGCAGCGCCATGGCGCCGGCCGGCGCGCCGATAATCCCCATGCCGCGCAAACTCGCCAGCGCAAAAACCGCACCGACGCCAAAACCCGTGACACTTTCCAGGAAGCAGCCGGCCAGCAAGGTCGCGATAAAGATGCGGCGCGGCGTTGCCGCTTCTGTGTCCTTGCTTGCCTCGGCCCCCGAAACCGCGGCGTGGAACAACAGCCCGGCCAGAACGACGCCCATGGGCTGCAAGGCCAGATAGGCGCCGCGCAGGATTTGCTCGGCCAAAAAACCGGGCAAGCCGATACTGCCGGGCAGCGATACCAAGGCCGCCGGAATGGCAGCCACCAAAGCAGTCAGCACAGCCGGCACCGGCGCCACACGTCCGGAAAACAACAGCCCGATCAACAGCAACAGCGGCAGCGCCTGCAGGGCGAGGGTCATGTTGCGTTACGCAGAAAGGGTGAAGGTTTTGCCGACTGCCGCAGGCACCACCATCGCTTCCCCATATTCGCGTTCCAGCGCATTCACGGCGCGCCAGCCGCTGCAATGCGCGGGAAAAAGATAGGTCAGGCCAAAGCCGCCCAAATCGCGCACGGTTTCCGGGATCACGCGTTCATTGATGCCGGACAGGTGAAACCCGCCCATGGCGGCATAAAGCGGCACACCGGGAAAGCGCCGCCGCGCGGCATGCAACACATTCACAATCCCGGTATGCGAACAGGCTGAAAATACGATCAACCCCTTGCCGCGCAGATGCACTGCCATGAAGCGTTCATCCGTCAGCCATTCATCCGCCTGCCAGGGCGTGTTTTCATCATCGCGCGCCACCTGGCCGGGCAGGCCGGTTTCATAAGGCGTGGTGCGCGCGATTTCGCCACTAACGTAAAAACCATCGGCGATGATGTGTTCAGCGCGCACCACGATGGGCGAGGCGCCCATCGCCGCCCAACCATCCGGCGGTGGCACCCTATCCATCGGGAAAACACCGCCATCAGGCTGGCGGCTGCCGCGTTCGCGGAACATGCCGGGGTGCAGGTAGAGTGGCACGGTTTGTCCACCATTGGCCGCACGGGTCATTTCAATCGCCTTGGGCAAGCCGCCCGCATGATCCCAATGGCCGTGGGAGAGCACCATGGCCTCGATCGCCGCGAAATCCACGCCAAGCCGCGTGCCATTGCGTTCCACCGCGTAATCCACCGGGCCGCCATCAAACAGCACGGTACGGGATGTGCCGCCCCATTCGGCGCGCACAACCAACGAAAGCCCGTGATTGGCGCAGCAAAGCGCGCCGCCCATGGTGCGCTTCATGCCCTGGCGTCGCAGCCGATCCCATTCGCGTGTCACGAAACTCGGCGTCGAGGAAAGACTATCGGTGACATTATCCACCAGCACCGTGATTTCGATGCGATCCGCTGCGATGGGGTCTGCCATGGTTTCCTCCGCTCAGGTCTTTCGGCGCGTCTCGGCGATGGTGATGAGTAGCGCGCCGGACAGGATGATCCCTCCGCCAAGCCAGGTCCAGGGATCGGGCACTTCGCCGAAAAATATCCAACCAAACCCCACCACGGGCAAAAGGCGCAGATATTGGAAGGGGGCGACAGCGGAGGCTTCGCCCGCGCGATAGGCGGATGTCAGCAGCCAGATGATGCCAGGCGTCGTGATGGCAAAGGCCACCAGGAACAGCAGATCAAAAGCGCCAACCGGCGTGAAGGCGGAAACGGCGAAGGGCAGCATGCCAAGACTGGTCACCACGCCCACCCAAGCCAGCACGGTTTCATTGGGTTCGGTCTGCGCCAGCATGCGGCTGGTGAGCGTGATGCCGCACCAACTGGCCGCTGAAGCAAGCGCAAGCACAACACCGATGAAGGAAATCTCTGCCCCCGGCCTTAGCATCAGCACCACGCCCAGAAACCCCGCCATGGTGCCAATCCAGCGCGCTGTCCCGATATGCTCCTTCAGGACTGGCCCCGCGAGGAGCGTGGTGAACATCACATTGGTGAAGGACAGCACGGTGGCGGTGGCGAGATCGAGGAAAACGAAGGACAGGAAATAGAACCCCCAGGTCAGCAGGCTGGCCGCGCCACGCATGATATGCAGCCCGCGCCGATTGGTCTTGAAAACGGCAAGCCCGGTTTGCAGCAGCAGCGGCATGACCCAGAGCAATTGCCCGAAAGATCGCGCGAAAAGCTGCATCGCCGTTGGGATGCCGCGTTCATTCATATAGCGGATCGCGAGCGCCTCCCCGGCGAAGAGCATGGCCGCCAGGCTCATCAATACCGCGCCGCGCAGATTGCCCGGCAGGCTGTTCCAGCGCGGCATCATGGGCGGCAGGGTTGGGTCAGAGGCAAGCGCGTGATTCCGCGAAAGGGAGCGCCACCACCCTGCTGCCTTGCCCTGGCCTTGGCAAGAGATGGCGCTTTGCGGCAGCCTGAGCGGATCAAGGAGATTGCCATGACCAGTGCAGCCGAACAACGCGCTATCCGTGACGCCGTTGATCATGGCCCGATCCTGATCTGGGGCGCGGGTGCGATTGGCGGCACAATCGGCGCCGCTTTGGTGCGTGCGCGCCATGCCGTGGTGTTCGTGGATATTGTCGAGGATCATGTTGCCGCGATCCGCGACGCGGCGGTGGGCCTTACCATTGAAGGCCCGGTGGACCCCCACCGGATTTCCGCGCCCGCCTATACGCCCGCGACACTCAAGGGCCAGTTCCGCCGCGTGCTGCTCTGTGTGAAGGCGCAGGATACCGAAGGCGCCTGCCACGCCATCGCGCCGCATCTGGCGCCTGATGGCTATGTTGTGTCGTTGCAGAACGGGCTTTGTGAGGCGTTGATTGCGCCGATCCTGGGCGAGGCACGCACCATTGGCTGCTTTGTCAATTTCAGCGCCGATTGGCTGGCGCCGGGGCGGATCATTTATGGTGGGCGCGGCGCGCTGGTGCTTGGCGAATTGAATGGCGAGATCACGCCGCGCCTGACAGCACTACATCGCATGCTGCGCGATCATTTCGAGCCCGATGCGATCATGACCGAGAATATTTGGGGCTATCTCTGGGGCAAGATCGCTTATAGCTCCATGCTTTATACGCAGGCGCTTGGTGAGAAAGGCATTGCCGATGCGCTGGCGCGACCGGAATTGCTGCCGCTATGGCGGCGGCTTGGCCAGGAAGCGGTGGCGGTAGCGCGCGCCGAAGGGGTTGCGGTGCGCGGCTTCAACGGTTTTGACCCGGCGGCTTTCGCGCCCGGCGCGGATGATGCTGCGGCAGCGGCCTCTGTCGCCGCAATGGTGGCATTCAATCGCCCCAATGCAAAAACCCATTCCGGCATCTGGCGCGATTTATGGGTGCGCCGGCGCCGCACGCCGGTGGATGCGCAAATCGCGCCTGTCCTTGGCATTGCCGCGCGCCATGGCGTTGCCTGCCCCACCATTACGCGCCTGGTCGCCATGATCCATGAATGTGAGGCAGGGGCGCGACCGGCCTCGGATGATAATTTGACTGAGTTAATGCAGGGCTAATTCAGCGTCGTCAGTAGCCCCGCCATCAGCTTCGCGCGCGGCACCAGGCTATCAATCAGCACATGTTCTTCAAGGGTATGCGCCATGGCGCCTTGCACACCAAGCCCATCCAAGGTGGTGATGCCAAGCGCGCCGGTGAAATTGCCATCCGAACCGCCGCCGCTTGATTGGTGGCTGATGTCAAAGCCAATGGCCTGCGCGATGTCGCGTGCATGACGATAAAGCGCCAGCACCTTCGCATCGGGTTCCCACACCGGGCGCGTCACGCCGCGCGTGACTTCCAACTGCACATCATTGGTGGAAGACCGCAGCGCCAGCATTTTCGCGACCCCGGCATCAAGGTCTTCCTGGCGCTTGGCCATGGAAAGCGCCTCGGCCTCTGTGGTTGTGGTGACGCAATTCACCCATTGGCCGCCATGCAGGACGCCCACGGAAAAGGTGCAATCCTCGGTCGTCATATCCTCAATCGCCAGAATCTGGCGGCACATTTCCTTGATCGAACTCCGCCCTTCCGCGAGCCTTGCCCCGGCATGGGAAGGCCGCCCCGTGGTCTTCAGGTTGAAGCGCGCAATGGCATAGCGCCCGGTCACCACGCCGCCATCCGCCCGCGCCGGTTCCGGCACCAGCACAAACTTATGCCGCGCCGCTTCCGCTTCGATCAGGTCGCGCGTGGAAGGGCTGCCGATTTCCTCATCGCTGGTGAGCAAGATCGTGATCGGCAAAGGGGTCGCGATCTTGGCCGCAATGATCTGGCGCATGGCTTCCACCGCCAGCACCGTGCCGCCCTTCATGTCCAGAATGCCGGGGCCATAGCAGCGATTGCCCTCCCGCCGGATCGGCAGTTTGTCGAGTGTGCCAATGGGATGCACCGTATCCAGATGCGCCATCACCAAAATGCCCGGCGCGCCATCTCCCGCCGGGTGCGGAAACCGCGCGCGTACGCAATCACCAAGCCCCATGCGCCCCGGAATGCGATCAATCCGCGCGCCCAGCAGCGCCAAATCGCGGGACGCCACATCCATCATGCGATTGACCGCGCCCGCATCGAAGGTCGGGCTTTCACAGGCCGCCCAGCGCATCAGGCGGGCCAGGATGTCATCAGCTTCGAAAGGCAGCTTAAGGGCGGCGGCGGCGTCAGGCATGGTGTCTCCGTATCGCGGGAATGATCACGCCCGAAGCCTGCGGCGCCGCGCGGCCTAGGGCAAGGGGGCAACTCGGCAGGGAAGGGGCTTGCTGTTAAGCTGCACTGAAACGGAGACAGAGACCGATGCGCCTTCTGGTTGCCAATGCGAATACTACCGAAGCCATTACCGATACCTGCGCCACGGTGGCGCGTGCCGCCGCCGCGCCGGGCACCGAGATCATCGGCGCCACGCCGCGCTTCGGCCCATCGGTGATCGCAACCCGCGTGGAAAACGTCATCGCCGGGCATGCGCTGTTGGAGGTTTTGGCCGAGCATGCCGGCAAGGTTGATGCGGTTTTGCTCGCGGTTAGCTTCGATACCGCCTTGGATGCGGCGCGGCAGATGATGCCCTGCCCGGTGCTTGGCATGACGGAAGCGGCGGCGCTGACCGCCTGCATGATGGGCGGGCGCTTTGGCCTGATCACCTTCGGCAATGTGGAACCCTACCGCGAATTGATCGCGCGCCACGGTCTTGCCGCGCGGCTGGCGGCTTTGGCCGGGCTGGATGCGACCCCGCCCGAGGCGCTGGCCAATCCCGAAGGGGTCGCGGAAAAGCTCCGCATCGCGGTGGAAGGGCTCGCGGCACAGGGCGCTGATTCGGTGGTACTGGCCGGCGCGGCCATGGCGGGCTTTGACCAGCGCCTAGCCGGGCGGGCGGCCTTGCCCCTGTTTGATGGTATTCGTTGCGGCGTGAAGCTTGCGGAAGCGCTGGTGGCCTTGAACCCGCCCAGGGCGCAGAGCGGTTCCTATGCCCCTCCGCAGGGGCGCATCAGCCAGGGGCTTGCGCCCAGCCTCTCAGCGCGCCTGCTGGGCGGGCAGTAGCGCCGCGCAACGGAATTTATTGACGGTTCAAGCGCGCCGGGTTGTTCATGCCGCCCGTGGCGTCATCACCGAGGCTTGGCCGGCCGATATTGCCGAATAGCGCCTGCATCAGGTTCCGCTCGGTCCCCGGCACGGGGGTTTCGCGCGATACCATGCCGACATCCCGCCCATCCTCGGGCCGCAATTGCCGGATATCCTGCACCACACCGCGGCGATCAAAGCTGATCGCCACCACGACCCGGTCGCGCAATTCCAGGTAACGCCCGGGCATGAGCTGCGTATGGCCACTGATGTAGAACCAATTTTCCTCATCAAAGGTGCCGCGCGCTGTCGGCGGGCCCAGCAGCGCCAGCACATCCCCGCGGGTCTGCACCCCTTTGGTGATTTGGCTAAGCCTTTCCGAATCAACACGATTGCCGCGCGGCACCGGGGGCGGGGCCAGTCTTTCGCAGGCGCCCAATGCCAGCGCGGCAAGCAATATCAACGCGCTCATGCGGCGCTTGGCGCGCAATTCTTCAGCCATGTCGCGGTTCCCAGCCCAAGACGCCCTGTTCAAGATTGACCATTCGCCGCTCCGGACCCATGTCCATGGTCTTCGATAGACAGGCTAAGCCTTTGGGGTCAACCGCTAGCTTCCGGCTTTGGAAAAGGATCAATGGGTCTACTCAGCGCCTTGCGCCGCCCGCCGCATGAAAGAGCGGGCTTCACCCTATACGGCGCCGCGGTTGCTGCCGCGCGCGCCCCCTATTTCTACGCCGATCTTGGCGTGCGCGATTCGGTGGAAGGGCGGCTTGATCTGATCCATCTGCACGCCGCGCTGCTGGTGCGCCGCCTGAGGCGCGATGCCGATCAACGCGGCCCCGCCTTGGCCCAGGCCGTATTTGACGCCATGTTTTCCGATATGGATGTCAATCTGCGCGAAATGGGCGTGAGTGATCTGGTGGTCGGCAAGCGCGTGCGTGGGCTTTGGGAAGCCTTTCACGGCCGCGCCACGGCCTATGAAACGGCGCTGGATGAGGCAGACCAGGCGGCCATGGCCGACGCACTGGCCCGCAATGTCTGGCGGCAGGAAGAAGCCGGTCCCGCCGCGCTGCGCCTGGCACGTATTGCCTTTGCCCAGGCGGATTACCTGCAAACCCAGGATTTCGCCCGGCTTCTGGCCGGGGAGGCGCAGTTTCTGGCGCCGGAAGCCATTGGTGATGCTGCCTGAATTCTCTCGCCGCCAGCTTCTGACCGAACCGCCCCAGGCGGGTGTTGCAGAAGTGTTGGAAGCGACACCTGCCGAATGCGCGGCCCTTGCCAAGCGCTTTGGCATCGAATCCTTGCGCCATTTCAGCGCGCGCTTCACCCGCAAACCCTATCCGGGCGGTGGGCTGCTGCTTGATGGGCGCCTCAAGGCCGAGGCGGTGCAGCTTTGTGTCGTCAGCCTTGAGCCGGTGACCGAGCATTTGGACAAGCCCTTCACCCTGGTTGTGCTGCCGCCCGAGGCCGCCCCATCCGAAGACCCGGACGGGCCGGACGAGATTGAAGCCGACGCCACCGGCCATTTCGATTTGGGCGAGGCCTTGGCCGAGGAATTGTCGTTGTCCCTCAACCCCTATCCCCGCGCGGCCGGGGCGCATTTGCCGGAAGGCTTGCAGGAGGGTGATGAGGAAGCACCGCGCAACCCCTTCGCCAAGCTGGCAGCGCTGCGTGGCGGCAAGGCCTAGCACCGTCGCCGCCATGTTGGCGCCTGATGCGCCCGGCTGGGCGGCAGAGGCGCTGATGGCCTTGGCGGAAATTGACCCTTTGATCGCCGCCATCCCCGAACGCGCCGGCGTGCTGCCCTGGCGCCGGCGCGAAGCGGGTTTTCCTGGGCTGCTGCGGAGCCTTTGCGGGCAGATGATCTCCAACCAGGCGGCAAGCGCCATTTGGGGCCGGCTTGCAAGCCTGCCGGGCGCGACCTCGCCCGCTGGGCTGCTGGCGCTGAGCGATGAGGCCTTGCGCCAGGCTGGGTTATCGCGGCCGAAGCTGCTTCACGCGCGCGCCCTGGCGGAGGCTTTTGCGGATGGGCAGCTTTCGGCGGAAGACTTGGCCGCCTTGCCGGATGAGGCAGCCATCGCCGCCATTGCTGCCATCCCAGGCTTCGGCCCCTGGACGGCGGAGGTGCATTTGCTGTTCGGCCTGGATCGGCCGGATATCTTCCCCTCGGGCGATCTGGCGCTGGCGGCATCGCTTACGGCGCTGCGCGGCTTGCCGGCGCGGCCAAGCCCGAAGGCATTGGCGGTAATCGCCCATGGCTGGCGGCCCTGGCGGTCCATGGCGGCGCGGCTGCTATGGCATCATTGGCGCCATGTGACGGGGCGCCCGGCGGGGGAAGGGTAGGGGGCGCGCTTCAATCCGCCGTGGCGCCGGCATCCCTGACAATCTCAGCCCAGATCGGCATTTCCGCCTGAACGAAGCGGCCGAATTCTTCCGGGCTTTCACTTGGCAGGGCTTGCAGCCCTTCCTGGGCGAAGCGCGCCTGCACGGCTTGCTGCGCCAGCACGGCGCGAAAGGCATTGAACAGCCGGTCGCGAATGGGGTTGGGCAAGCGCGCTGCCGTCCAAACGCCCCACCAGCCGGTGATATCCAGCGCGGGCAGCCCCGCCGCTTCACTGCCTGGCACTTCGGGAATGACCGGTGAGGGCAAGCGCGTGCTGAGCGAGAGCGCCTTCAACGTGCTAGCGCGGATTTGCGGTAAGGCGACAGGCGGTGTGCCGACCAGGATTTGCACATCCCCGGCCAATACCGCTTGCAGCGAAGGCGCCCCGCCGCGGAAGGGGACATGCGTGATGTCCTGCCCCGTTACCTTGGCAAGCTTGGCGCCCACCAGATGGCTTGGCGTGCCGATGCCAGGGGTGGCGTAATTCCAGCGCCCCGGTTGCGCGCGCATCCGTGCCGCAAGATCAGCGAGGTTATTGATCCCGGAATCGGCCCGCACGGCGATAATGAGCGGCAGGTCACTGACGCGCGTGATCGGCGTGAAATCATTGATCGGATCAAAGGGCAGGCGACGATACATGGCGGGGTTCACCGCATGGGTGAAATTGCCGCCGAGGAGAATAGTGTAGCCATCTGCGTCGCTCCGCGCGACATGCTCAGCGGCGATATTGGAACCGGCACCGGGGCGATTATCCACAATGATGGTGGCACCGCCCAATTCACGCGCCAAGGGTTCGCTGAGCGTCCGCGCGAGGAAATCGCCGGAACCACCTGGTGGGAAGCCGACGACAAGCCGGATCGGCCGGCCCATGGGCCAGGGGGCGCCAGATTGCGCCGTCGCTTGCCCGGACGCGGCGAGTGCTACGGGTGCGGCGAGGAGGGTTCGGCGGTCGAGCATGGGTTTCTCCCGGTGGCGTTTTGCTGGGTTTTGAAGTGATTTGCCCAGCAGCAGACTGGCAGGCTGACGCGGCATGATCAATCGGGCACCCTGCAGCGTATCGGGCATTGCGAGGCGATGAAATAGTTGCAAAGGTGATCGAAACTATTGAGGAGACACCCAATGAAGCGTTTTTGCCACCTGTCATTTTTGCTTCTTGCCATGGCAAGCTTATCGGCTTGCGCAACCGTCACCAGCGGCACGGACCATACCTTGCTTGTGGAAACGGACCCCGCAGGCGCTACCTGCGGGCTGCAGCGCAACGGTGCAGGTATCGGCGCAGTCAATCCGACACCTGGCGCCGTGCGTATCAGCAAATCGCGCCACGACATCATGGTGAATTGCGAAAAGGCGGATCATGAGGCGACCAGCCGCACCGTGACTGCCGGGTTCCAGGCCATGACACTCGGCAATGTCTTGATTGGTGGTGTCATCGGTTTGGCCGCCGACCTTGCCTCTGGCGCCGCCATCACCTACCCGGACTCTGTGAAGGTCGTTCTCTGGCCGCGCAGCTTTCCAACCGCAGCGGCGCGTGATGCGTTTTTTGAGGGGCGCCTGGCAGATACCCGCGCGGATTTCGCCACGCGGATCCAAAACGCCGAAGGTGCCTGCGGCGGCAGCACAGACCAAAGCTGCCTGCAACGCGTTCGCGACTTACGCCTTCAGGAACAGGAGGAAATCCGCCGCATTGAGGAGCGTCGTACGACAATCCCCATTCGGACCTGAAAGCGGTGCGGAGGAATTGGGCCGCGTCCGCCTATTCCGAAGCACTCCCACCCTGATTGCGCGGGCACCGCCCGCACCGGGTCCCCTTTCGACAAACTGTGGAAAGGGGATCAACCCAAGGCCCGGCTATTTCTTGCACGACGATCCTTGGATTTGCCCCAGAGCAGATCGCGTTCAGATGGAATCATCTGAACGCGTGAAGATGCTCGAAAAACAGAGATCTAGAGCGGGTTGCGTGAACTCATGTGAACGCAACATGCTCTAGATGGGGGTCGATAAAAACATATATCCCCTCAATCAACGCGGATATTCCCGTCGCGGATCACGCGCGCCCATCTTTCGCGATCGGTTGCGATGAAATCGCGAAAGGCCTCCTGGCTCATTGGCGCGGGTTCAGTGCCCTGCGCCACCAGCCGCGCGCGGAAGGCTTCGCGGGCGAGTGACGCATTCACTTCCCGATGCAGCCGATCAACAATTGCGGCGGGCGTGCCAGCAGGCGCCATCAGCCCGTAAAAGCCAATGCCCTCATAGCCGGCAACTCCGGCCTCGGCGATGCTCGGCACATCCGGCAAGGCGGGATCACGCCGCGCGGTGGTGACTGCGATGGCGCGCACGCGCCCGCCCTGGATATGGGGCAGGGCGGTTGGCATCGTGTCGAACATCATGGAAAGCCGCCCGCCGATCGTATCCACCATGGCGGGGCCGGTGCCGCGATAGGGCACATGGGTAATGTCCACCCCGGTCATTTGCTTCAGCAATTCCATGAACAAATGCTGCGCGCTGCCCGTGCCGCTTGACCCGTAATTCAATTCACCTGGTTTGGCCCGCGCCATCGCCAGCAATTCACCCAAATTGCGCGCCGGCACGGATGGATGCACGACCAGAACGGAAGCCACCGTGGAGATCATGCCAATCGGCACCAGATCACGCGCAGGATCATAGGCAAGGCGCAGCAGTGCAGGATTGATTGCAAGCGGGCCGGTGGAGCCCATCAGCAGCGTATAGCCATCAGGGGCGCTTCGCACCACCGCTTCCGTGCCGACCGCCCCCCCCGCGCCGGTGCGATTTTCCACCACCACAGATTGCCTGAGCGCTGGCGTGAGTTCCTCGGCCATATTGCGCGCCAGCACATCGGCCGCACCGCCTGGCGGGAAGGGAGAGATCAGCCGAATGCTGCGTGCGGGCCAGGCTTCCTGCGCGGAAGCAATGGCTGGAAAGGCAAGAAGCCCGGCAAGGGCAGCGCGTCTTGTTGTCATGGAAGGATCCTTCTTTGGGCGTCCAGCCAGGGCACGGGCGATCCAGCAAGGCTTGACGACCGGCATTGAGGGTCCAGACTAGCTTCGAAATTCTTCTCAAGGAAGCCCAGCATGTCCATGCCCCTGCTTTTCACGCCCATCACGTTACGGTCCGTGACGCTGCCCAATCGCGTCGCACTTTCGCCGCTTTGCATGTATTCGGCCAAGGATGGGCTGGCGAATGGTTTTCATTTTTCGCATCTGACAGCGGTGGCGCGGGGCCGTGCGGGGCTGATTTTTACCGAGGCAACCGCAGTCGCGCCGGAAGGGCGCATCACCCATGGCTGCTGCGGGCTTTGGAATGACGCGCAGGTGGAAGCCTATCGCCCCATCGTGGATGCGATTATCGGCTTTGGGTCTGTGCCGGCCATTCAAATCGCCCATGCTGGACGCAAGGCTTCCGTGCAGCCGCCCTGGAAGGGCAGCGCGCCGCTCCGCCCCGAAGATGCCGCCGCGGGTTCGCCGCCTTGGGAGTGTTTCGGCCCGACGGCGGAACCGGTCGGGCCTGGCTGGCATGCGCCAACCGCGATGACGGAAGCGAAGATTCAGGAAACCGTGCAAGCCTTCGCTGCCGCAGCGGCGCGCGCGGCCAAGGCAGGGTTCCGCGTGCTCGAGATTCACGGCGCGCATGGGTATCTGATCCAGGCTTTTCTTTCGCCCATCGCGAATAAGCGCAATGATCGCTATGGCGGTGATCTTGCCGGGCGCATGCGCTTTGCCCTTGAAGTGACGGAGGCGGTGCGCGCGGCCTGGCCTGCTGATCTGCCGCTATTCTTCCGCCTCTCCGCCGTTGATGGCCCCGCTGAGGGCTGGAGCCTGGATGATTCCGTCGCACTCGCGAAGGAATTGAAGGCGCGTGGCGTGGATGTGGTGGATTGTTCGGCGGGTGGGATTTCGGGCGGGCCTGCCTTCCGCGCCAATGACTCAGGCCAACCTTTGCGGAGCCGCGCGGAACGCCCGCCGGGCTTCCAGGTGCCCTATGCCGAACGCGTGCGGCGTGATGCGGGTGTGGCGACCATGGCGGTTGGTGTGATTATCGCAGGTGATCAGGCAGAGGCGATCTTGCAGGAAGGCCGCGCTGATCTGATCGCGGTTGGGCGCGAATTGATGTATGATCCCTATTGGACCTTGAAGGCGGCCGAGAGCCTGGGTTGCGATCCGGGGGCGAAGATGTGGCCCGATAATTATGGCTGGGCCATTCAGCGCCGCGCGGAAATCATGGCGGCGGCGGGGCGGCGCTGACATCAACTGCGTTTCGTTTTTCGGCTGCAATGGCGGTGAGAGTGCTGCAATGCTGCGTCATGAACAGTCCCAGCTTTGTCCTCGGCTGTCTTGCCCAGCATGGCGCCGTTCGTCCGAACCGCTGTTCGCGCGCATCACCGTTGGCATGACTGATATCGCGGGTGATCTGCGCAAGTGGGGCCCCGCCTGATCCTGCGGGACGCGGTACTGCCTGCGAAGTAGGAAGCCTTTGCATTGGCAACCGCGCAATGGTCGGGCGAAGACTCTGCCGCCTGAGGATGCCGGGCATCATGTCAGCCTTGGCCCGGACCGGCATCTGCTGCGCGCCATCTCGCTGGGCTGGAAGTGGCGATGCCAGGTGGAGAAGGCGAGATGGCACACCCCCAAGGATATCGCCGCCAGGGAGGAGATCTCCGAACCATAATTGGGCTGGATGACCCGGCTGGCCCATCTGGCGCCGGAGGTTGTGGAGTCGCTGGCGGGGAAGTGCCGCCCGCCGACTATTTCGATCAATGAAATGCTGCGAGCGCAGAAGTTGCATTGTGCGGAGCGGCTGGGGGGTGTTTGATTAGCATAGGCTCATTTACATGCGCTGCATTATCGGACGAATATTGACTGTTTCAACGCCTGTCTCTCGGTACAGTTCGAGCAAACACGCAAGTCAGGCCATTCCGGCGGGCGGCATGCACGAAGTGGCTGCGCTTTCCCGCATGTAAAGTGGCGCAAAGACCAATACGAAGATTGCTATTGACAAGCGATGTCGAACTGCAAGGGCCTTGCTTCCATACGGTTAGATTAAGAAAAAGCAACCGTCAGGAGGAAACCGATGTCAAAGCAAGAAGATGGTGAGGTTGGTACCAACATAACCAGCACGAATAAGGCGGTTGACCGCCGGAGCTACCTGAAATCTGCCGCTGTGGGGGCGGCGGGCGTTGGGTCTGCCGCGCTGGCAGCGCCAAGCATCGCCCATGCGCAGAACCGGACTTTCCGGCTGAAGCTGCAGAGCAATTTTACGGGAATTGGCATTGAATCGCAGGACCGCGCCACGCGGCTTTTCGTTGAGCGCGTCAACCGAATGTCGGGCGGGCGTATCGAGATCACGAATTTCAATGCCGAAGTTTTGCTTGGTATTGGTGAGACTTTTCGTGGTGTGAGCTCTGGTGTGGCGGAACTCGCGATAACGGCACCTATCTATCACCGTGGTATAGTACCTGTCGCCGAGTATCTTTGGGCGGTACCTTTCTTTCCCTTCACCAACCTTGAGTTCTATGAATTGATCTACCAATTCATGGGCATCAAGGAAGTGTTTCAGGAGGCCTATCGGCCTCATAATGTCGCACACCTCACTTATGTGTGTTCCGATGAGTGGGGTGCCATGGTGTCAACCCGGCCCGTTGCGAAATATGCCGATTTCCGCGGCATGAAGGTGCGCGCCTTCGGCATATGGGCGGATTGGCTGGTGCATAATGGCGCCTCAATCGTGACGGTGCCCGGCGGTGAAGTCTATACGGCCATCCAGACACGTATTCTGGACGCGGCTGCCTTCGGGTCCCCGGATGCCTGGGCTGGCATGAAAATGCACGAGGTTTGCAAGTATTATATCAACCCGTCAGTCGTTCCCTATGACGTGACTGAGGTCATTATGAATCAGCGCGTTTTCAATTCTATGCCGCCGGACCTGCAGGAGGTGATGATCTCCGCATCACGGGTGATGAACTGCGACATTTCAGCCCTTACGATCCCGACCGATGTGCGTGGCCGCAAGAGGCTTGCTGACGGCGGCATGCAAACAATCATGATTCCTGACGATGAATTGGTGCGAGCAGCCGATTGGTGCTGGAACCGCTTCATCGGGATGAGAGGCCGGATACCCTTCGTCGATCGGGTCATTGATATCTATTCAAATGCCCGGCAGGTCTACAAGGATTATTACGGTCCGAAGCGCTTGCCCGTTTGACGATATTCGAATGATGAAGCCGTTCTGTTTATTCAGTTCGGCTTCATCAAGACGGAACGATGAGCAGTGGGCCGGTCCAATCTGGCGCATGCTGTCCAGAACCAAGGTGCAGCGCGAAGCATGCGATGGCGCAACGCCACTTGCGACAACCCAAGGAAATGAGGACTGAAAAATGGCAGTGATCGAAGCCTATCTTCGTTTTACGGATTGGCTAAACGCCAAATTCGCCTGGATTGTCGCTTTCATGATTTGCCCAATGCTTTTCATTATGGTTTGGGAAATCGTGATGCGCTATTTCCTGAATTCGCCAAGTCATTGGGCATATGAAATGTCCCTCTTTATCTTTGGTGCTTACATCGTTCTTGGTGGTGCATATACTTATCTTGCTGGCGGGCACATCAATGTGGACATCATCTGGGGGCGGCTTCCTGTAAGGGGGCGTGCGCTGGTGGATGTTCTGACAAGCGTTTTCGCCTTTCTTTATCTCGGCGTTCTCTTTTGGGTTTCGCTGGAAATCACGATTAACTCCTGGCAGATCGGTGAGACGACCATGTCGCACTGGAAGCCAATCTACTATCCTGTACGTACCACCCTGCCTGTCGGTTGCTTCCTTTTCCTGATGCAGGTTCTGGCACAATTGATCCGCAATATCGCTATCCTGGCCAAGGGGTACGATGTTTTCCCCATCAGAACCTATGTGCCTGGCGGCACGTCTGACTCAACACCTGTCGGCTAATCACACCATGATTGACCCGACGCGAAACAAGAACACCCTTGCCGGAGACTCCAGATGCTTGCGCTAGGCCCGGAATGGCTCACGATTATCCTTTTTGGTAGCCTGGTGCTGCTGCTTGCTGCGGGGCTGCCCTTGGTATTCGCCATTGGCGGCGTCGCCACGTTTTTCATCATTATCCTTTGGGGACCGCATGCGCTGCCCGTCCTGGCCAATCGAACTTACATGGCCATGGATATGTTTCTTCTTGTGGCTGTGCCCATGTTCATCTTTATAGGTGCGATGCTGCAACGATGTGGCATCGCTGAGGATATGTATGAGCTCATGTATCACTGGATGGGCGGGCTGCGTGGCGGGCTTGCTGCCGGTACCGTGCTCATCTGCACCATGTTTGCGGCGATGGTGGGCATCAGCGGTGCCGCCACAACATCAATGGGATTGATCGCGCTGCCTTCCATGCTCAAGCGTGGCTACAGCAAAAGAATTGCCATTGGCTGCATTTCTGCAGGCGGATCACTTGGTATTCTGATACCGCCCAGTGTCCTGATGATCATTCTGGCGCTGACATCGCGGGTTTCGGTCGGCCAGATGTTTATCGCCGGCATTCTGCCTGGGCTGATGCTGAGCGCCCTGTTCGTGGCCTATATTCTGATACGCTCCTATATCCAAAAGGATATTGGGCCAGCGGTTCCTGTGGAGGCGAGGCTGCCACTGCGCGAGAGAATGAGACTTCTGGTGGCGTTATTGCTGCCCATTGGTCTTATCTTTGCCGTCATGGGGTCCATGTTTTTTGGGATTGCAACGCCAAGTGAGGCTTCGGCGATTGGTGCGCTTGGTGCAATCGTCAGTGCTGCGCTGAAGCGCACCTTGACCCGGGCCAATTTCAGCGCGGCGCTTTTCATCACCCTGAAACTGAGTGCCATGGTGATCTGGATTGTTTTTGCCGCTTCCGCCTTTACCTCTCTTTATGCGGTCACGGGCGCTTCCTCCCTTGTCAGTACGCTAATCAAGGGAGTGGGGGATCCCTGGATGGTCATCATTACCATGATGCTGATCCTGTTTGTGCTTGGCATGTTTTTCGACCCTGCTGGCATTGTGCTTCTGACGGCGCCGATCTTTTTCCCGATCGTCATCTCGCTCGGTTTCGATCCGCTGTGGTTTGCCATTCTCTTCGTGATCAATATGGAATTGGCTTACCTGACCCCACCTTTCGGGTTCAACCTGTTCTATATGAAGGCAGTGGCTCCACCCAGCATCACGATGATGGATATCTACAAATCGCAGACACCCTTCGTCCTGCTGATGATCCTTGGTCTTGTCCTGTGCATGATCTTTCCGGGAATCATCACCTGGTTGCCCAGCCTGATGACGTCATGATCCCTCAGCCGGAAAACAATAACGGTACTGAGGTATGCTTGCTGGGGGAAGAATTCGACTTCCCCCAGTTGTGCTGCGGGTCAGGCGTTTGAGGAAAACAACACATGGAGATGCGTTTCAAGGGTAAGACTGCCGTCATCACTGGTGGTGCATCCGGCATCGGTCTTGCGATCGCACGGCGTTTTACCCAGGAAGGCGGCAAGGTTGTTGCTAATGATATCAACCCAGAGCGTATCGCCGCGCTGGCCGCGGAATTGGGAGAAGCCGGCCTTGCGATGGTGGGTGACGTCACGCGAGAGGAAGATGTGGCTTCCTTATTCTCGACCGCGCTTGACCGTTTTGGCGCAGTGGATGCAAGTTTTCATGTCGCTGGTGCGAATAGGCACGCCTATATCGCGCGCATGGCGGAGGCTGATTGGGATTTCACGATCAATCTTTGCCTGAAGGGCGTGATGTTTGCCATGAAACACGCGGCGCAAGCGATGCTGAAGCAGGGCCATGGTGCCATGGTGAATATCGCTTCCCTGAATGCACATGTACCCATGCATGCAGGGGCCGCCTATTCAACCGCCAAGGCCGGGGTTGAAATGCTGACCAAGAATGGCGCGCTGGAACTCACACCCAGCGGCATTCGCGTTAATGCCATTCTCCCTGGGCTTGTTCAGACGCCACTAACCAAGCGCCTATTTGAAAATGCGGAGATCCACGCCGCCTTTATGGAACGCATCCCACAGGGCCGCGCCGCACAGCCAGAGGAAATTGCCGCACCGGCGCTGTTCCTGGCGAGTGCGGATGCCAGCTATATCTCCGGCGCGTCCCTGCTGGTTGATGGCGCTTGGGCGGTGAGCGGCTATCCCGACATGCGGCCCTGGCGCAATTGAAGGGCCCCAAACCAAGGAGAGGTGGCGCAGATATTCTGGGGCAGGTGCTGGGGCCGGCGAAGTGTAGGTATTTGCACTTTGATTGAGGATCGCTTTTGGGTTCAGTTCTCGCGGGTACAAATTTTGATGTTCTTGTGCCTGGAAGATCATCTTCGCGGAGGCG
Source organism: Roseomonas sp. (assembly GCA_020249925.1). Taxonomy (GTDB): domain Bacteria; phylum Pseudomonadota; class Alphaproteobacteria; order Acetobacterales; family Acetobacteraceae; genus Neoroseomonas. The sequence continues at coordinate 268,832 of JADCER010000001.1, forward strand.
GTAAAGCCTCTCCTTCCTCGCTCTTCGATGTAGGACCAGCCTGTGGGTGTTTCGTCCCCCAACGCGCCGGCGCGCCGAGTTCGGGTTGATGCCCATTTCGTCTCGACAGGGCGAGAGAATCGTCACGCAATCGGCAAGGCCGCCAAAATTCTAAGCTGTCGAAAAACAATGATTTTTTTAACTGAACCGGTTTCGGTTGGGTTCTGTCGGCTTCACAAATTCCTGTGAAACCTTCTAAAAAACGCAGGCCATTTTCAGCCCTAGCACCATTTCGCGACGAAAAGCTGGCGGAGGGAGAGGACACATCCTCTAACTCTCTGATAAGCCGAGGCGAATCGTCCACAACTCCCGCCCATTCCGTCGCATTTTCTCGTATGCGCAGATTTACTCTGATCGCGCGAGTGGAACTGTAGCGAACTTCTGCGTATTAGCGGAGGAGCGGAAATTGGCCGCGGGAGTTCTGCTCTGGTTCCTGCGCGGGTGCTGGGTATATTTTGCAGGTCCAAGCTCTTTCCGGCTACACGGAGACGATATCAATCGCGAGAGATAGATGACCCGCTTCCATCTGATCATGAAGTAGGGCAAAAAGTCGCTGCAACCGTCGCGTACAGGGAAAAATTCTAGAGTGTCTCGATCTTCGCCGATTGTAAGTTTGACGCCGTCGGTCCTGAAATGGGCTCGCGAAAGCGCGAACATGACCACGGCTGATGTCGCCGTGCGACTCAAGAAGGCGGTCGGACTCATTGAAGCATGGGAGAGCGGTGAGGACGCGCCGACCTATTCACAGTTGGAGACGCTTGCGTACGAAGTCTACAAGCGCCCACTGGCTCTGTTCTTCATGCCTGCGCCACCAGATGAGCCGGAGCCTCGCGCCGAGTTTCGGTCATTGCCGGATGGCGATTTGAGCCATCTGTCACGCGAGACGGCCTTTTTGATCCGGAAAGCTCGTGCCTTTCAGTCTGCCCTGATCGAACTGTATGGAGATCGGAACCCGGTCGTGGAGCCTATATGGCGACAAGTGCGGGTGAAATTGCGCGGCGATGTCGTGCAGCAGGCTGCGCGTATTCGGCAGGTACTGGGCGTTAGCCTCGATGACATCGCTCGGCAGGGTGACGACGACAGCGCCTTGAAACTGTGGCGGCGTGCTATCGAGCGCGGCGGCATTCATGTCTTCAAGGAGAGCTTCAAGCAGCGGGAATTCTCTGGTTTCTGCCTTTGGCATCCTGAATTCCCGGTTATCCTGATCAACAACAGCACGACCAAAACCAGACAGGTTTTCAGCCTGCTACATGAACTGGCACATGTTCTGTGTGACCGAAGCGGGATCAGCCGATTTGATGATCGGGGCATCGACGAACTTCCCCAGCCTGACCGGGCTGTCGAGCGCTTCTGCAACGCGCTGGCTGGAGAAATCCTCGTGCCCGTGGCGGACTTTGCTGTTGTAGCTGGCGTGTTTGCACCTGAAAGGGCAAGCGACGAGCAATTCGCCGCATTGGCTGCTCGTTATCGCGTCAGCCGGAGCGTAATCCTGCGCCAGTTCGTTGAGCGCGGCGCGGTAACCATGGACTTCTACCTCGCGAAGGATCGCGAGTGGGCGGAGCAACTCCGTAAAGCGGGAGGCGCGGGTGGCAGCTATTACAACACGCAGGGTTCTTATCTGAGCGAGCAATTCCTTCGCGAAGTGGTTTCCCGATACACGCGCCGCCTTCTGACCAAGACCGAAGCGGCAGACTTGATTGGCGTGAAGCCGCGCAATTTCGAACGGTTTGAAGACTTGGTGCTGCGGGGTACCGCGGCGTGATCTACGTTTTTGATACGAATTCCTTTTCCGAGATGAGCCCTCTGCTTCCAGATGTCTTTCCTGCATTCTGGGTGCGGTTCGAGGCGGCGGTTATTGCCGGTGAGGTAACGTCAACACGCGAAGTGCTGCGCGAACTCGGCGCCGGTCCGAATAATCATGTGCTGGAGTGGTGCAGCCGTAACAAAACAATTTTTACAACGCCTAACGCTACTGAGACATCGTTCCTTCCCCGCATCTTCGTGGTTCCCCATTTCCAGCAGATCATAAGTGAGAAGGCGCGCCTACGCGGCACTCCGGTTGCAGACCCGTTTATCATTGCGCGTGCTCACGCGCTGGGCGGAACTGTGGTGACAGAGGAAAGCCCCCGCCCGAACAAGCCGAATATTCCCGCCATTTGCCAGCACTTCGGGATCCCCTGCATGAAGCTTGGCGACTTCTTGCGGGCAATGCGCTGGACATTTTGATACTTGTGGAACAGCGACGGTGCGCAATCCTTCGTAGGTCATCGCAGTTCAGCGAAAATCTGCGAAAATGGCGGATGGGGTGGGATTCGAACCCACGGTAGGCTTGCACCTACGCCGGTTTTCAAGACCGGTGCCTTAAACCGCTCGGCCACCCATCCTCACGCCTTGCAGCGAAACCACGCCGCAAGGCCAAGAAGTCACGCCGCCTATTCGCCCGCCATGCGCTGCGCGACAAGGGGGGCACCAAGGCGCATCAGCGCATTCACATCGCCCGCTTGGTCAAGCCCAATCACCGCGTCGGCCAATTGCTTGGCGCGCTCAGCCCCCAGCACCGCATCGGCCAGGCCATGGAACTTGGCGCGAAGCTCGGCTTCCGTCAGGAAGTTATCGGGCTCGCCCTTCGGGATCTTGATGTGGCGGACAAAATTTTGGCCGCGGGCCTTGATGGTCAGCTTACCCGACATGAAGGTCGGGAATTCCGCCTGCACATCGGCGTCTTCTTCGGGCATGATCTTCGGCATCAGCGCGCGGATATCCTTATCCTGCAACCAGGCATAGGAATCCCAGCCGAAATGCCCGCGTGCCAGGGCGCAAGCCACCACGAAGGGCCCGCTGAACTGCCCATCCACGATATTCTGCGGGTTCTGCTTATACGCGCGCGGCGCGCCCACCAGCAGCATGCCCTTATTCGGCAGGCCCATGGTGACACTTTCGATTTCCTCAACCTTCAGGCCAAGCTCGGCACGCAGCGCCAGCGCGGCATCCACACTCGCATGGCCATAGCGGCAGGAAGGATAAGGCTTCACGGCGGTCTGCATCAGCTCCCACGCCTTGCCCAGATCCTGCAAAACGCGCTCTGGTTTCGGGTTCGGGGCATAGGCGCGCAGGAAACCCGCCTTGCCTTCAACGGCTTCGGCAGCACCACGGAAACCCTCCCGCGCGATGGTCGCGGCGGAAAGGCCATTCAGCGCGCTCCAGCCCACTTGGAAGCGCTTGGTCCAAGCTCCATTGGCGAGGAATTGCAGGCTGCCGGCGGCCTGCGAAAGCGCAATGCCGAAAGCGTCTTCAACCTGTGCCGCGGTTAGGCCGAAGACCCGCGCCGCCGCCGCCGCTGCGCCAAAGGCGCCGCAGGTCGCGGTCGGGTGATAGCCGCGGTCGTAATGATCGCCACCGGGCAAGGCCAGCGCCAGCCGGCAGGTGGTTTCATACCCGGCCACGATGGCGGCCAGCACGGTCTTGCCATCAGCGCCGGTCATTTCAGCAGCGGCCAGCGCGGCGGGGATCACCGGCGCACCGGGATGCAGCGTGCCGGCAGCATGCGTGTCATCGAAATCGAGTGAATGCGCCATGGCACCATTGATCAGCGCAGCACCGGCCGGGGTGTAGCGCTGGGAATCCCCGAATACGGCGGCGGAACCGCCCGTCAGGCCAAGCGCGCGGGCCGCGGCCAGCAGGGGCGGCGTGCTTTCGGCCTCATGCCGGCCGCGCAGCATATTGCCGACCAGATCCAGGATCAGGAAACGCGTGCGTTCCTGCACGCTGACGGGCAGGCTTTCATAACGAAGCCCGGCGACAAAGGCAGCAAGTTCGCGGGTGATGGCGGCCATGGCATTCCTCCTTGGTGATGCGACCAGTCTAGCACCAGTTCCGCCCGGGCCAATACAGCCCCCAAAAGGGTTTGCCACGCCCTTCGCCGCATGGCACCAGACATGCCCATGATCGAAAGAAGGCTCCTGCTCGGTGGAGTCGCGGCCCTGGTCGCGGCCTGCAGCCCAGAGGCGAATTCCGCCAACCAACTCCCCGCCCCGAATGGCGCGCCCGCCTATGTGCCCGTCTCCGGCCAATCCTTTGAACGCTTTTTGGAAGGCGTGCGCGCCGATGCGCGCCGCGCCGGCATTTCGGAAGCCACGCTGAACCAATCGCTTTCCGGCATTCGCGCCAATCAGCGCGTGATTGAATTGGATCGGCGCCAGGCGGAAGGCGCATTGCCGTGGGAGGAATACCGCGACCGTATCATGCTCACGCCAACGCGCATTCAGAATGGCCGGCGGCTTAAGGCTGAAAACGCTGATCTGCTGCGCCGGATTGAAGCCCGTTACAAAGTAGCCCCCTCGGTCATTATCGCCATTTGGGGCGTAGAGACGAATTACGGCGGCAATACCGGCGGCTTTGGCGTGGTGGAGGCTTTGGCGACGCTGGCCTGGGAAGGCCGCCGCGCCGCCTATTTCCGCAACGAATTGATGTCGGCCTTGCGCATCCTGAATGACCGCCACACCAGCGCTGATCGGATGCGCGGTTCCTGGGCCGGTGCGATGGGCCAGCCGCAATTCATGCCCAGCAATTTTGAACGCCTGGCGGTGGATTTCGATGGTGATGGCAAGCGTGATATCTGGGATAGCCGCGCCGATGCGCTGGCCTCCATCGCGCATTACTTCCAACGCAATGGCTGGCGCCATGGTGAAGCCTGGGGGCGGGAAGTGCGCCCGCCTGCGGGATTTTCAGCGAGCAGCGCAGATACGGAAACCAGGCGCCCCTTGCGTGATTTCGCGCGTATGGGTTTTCGCAAGCCTGATGGCTCGCCCTTGCCGTCATCGGATCTCGAAAGCCAGATCGTGCTGCCCGCTCGTGGCAATGGCGGGCAAATCTTCCTTGGCCACCATAATCTGCGCGTGATCCGCCGCTATAATTCGCCGGTGAATTACGGGCTTTCCGTCGGCCTTTTGTCTGATCGCGTGGCGTGACGCGCTGGGGCATTCTGGCCGTTGCGCTGCTGGCCATCGCGGCCTGCGCGCAGCCCGAACCGCGCTATCTGGTGGGTGAGCCCTATCGGCTGGGCGGTGTCTGGTCCTACCCGCAAGAGGATTTCGCGCTTGCCGAAACCGGCCTGGCCGAGGTTCTGGCCGCGCCGATGTTTGCCGGCCTAACCGCGAATGGGGAGGCTCTCAGCGCTCAGGGCCTGACGGCGGCGCATCGCACGCTGCAATTACCCGCCATTATTCGCGTCACCAATCTCGAAAATGGCCGTTCCATGTTGCTGCGGGTCAATGATCGCGGGCCGGAAAAGCGCGGGCGCATTCTGGGCGTCTCACCGCGCGCCGGTGCCTTGCTTGGCATGGTACCAGGCCGCGCGACGCAAATCGCGCTGAGCGTGGAGGCTGAGCTGAGCCGCGCGGCGGCCGAGGGTCTGCCCGGCCATGCCCAGGCCCCCATTGCCATTGCCGCGGCACCCCGCGCCGCCGTGCTGCGGGAAGAATTGCCCCCCTTGCCCGGCGCGCGCGAAGCACCAAGGCGAGACATCCAACCTTTGACCGCTGCCGCCCCCATGGCCGAATTTAGCGCGCCAGGGCGCGGCACCATCGCGCCTCTGCCGGAAAGCGTCACGCAAACCACGCCTCGGCCGGGGCAATTGCTGGTGGAAGCCGGGCAGTTTTCCGGCCGGTCTGCGGCGGAGGCCGTGGCGGCGCGCCTGCCAGGGGCGCGGATCAGCCAGCAGGGCAGGGGGCGCAATACCAGTTTCCGTGTCGCCCTTGGCCCCTTTGCCGAGGTCCAGGCGGCGGATTTTGCGCTTGAGCGGACTCTGGCCGCTGGCCTATCCGGGGCAAGGATTATTGTGGAATAAGCACGCCGCCTTTTCTTGGCGTAAATGAGCGATCAGGCATGAAGGAACCGGGCATGGCATCGCGTCGCAGGATCATTGGGGGTGTTTTGGGTGGCCTGCCGCTATGGCTTGCGGCGGATCACGCCTTCGCCCAGCAGCAACGCCCGGCGCCAGCCCCCGCCCAGCCGCAGCGCCGCCCCGCGCCGCGCCAGGAAGGCACGCCCGTTGCGACCGCGGTCGGCAATGTGGATGTGCTCGCCCGTCACGCCTTGGTGGTGGATTTCGAAACCGGCGCCACGCTGCTCGAGAAAAACGCCGATGAACGCATGCCGCCTTCCAGCATGTCGAAGCTCATGACCATGTATGTGGTGTTTGAACGGCTGCGCCAGGGCCGGCTGCAAATGGATCAGACTTTGCCCGTGAGTGAACGCGCCTGGCGCATGGGCGGTTCCAAGATGTTTGTGGATATCGGCCAGCAGGTCCGGGTTGAGGACCTTATTCGCGGCGTGATCGTGCAATCGGGCAATGATGCCTGCATTGTGCTGGCCGAGGCGATTTCGGGCAGCGAACAGCAATTCGCCGAATTATTGACCGAAACCGGTCGCCGCATTGGCCTGACCAACAGCAATTTCCGCAACAGCACCGGCTGGCCCGATCCGGAACACCGCATGACAGCGCGTGATCTTTCCATCCTGGCGCGGCGCATCATTACGGATTTCCCGGATTATTATCGCTTTTACAGTGAACGCAGCTTTCGCTTCAGCAATATCAGCCAGGATAACCGCAACCCGCTGCTGGCACGCGTGCCCGGCGCCGATGGGTTGAAAACCGGCCATACCGAAGAAGCCGGTTTTGGTCTGACGGGCAGCGCAATGCGCGATGGTCGCCGCGTGATCCTGGTGCTGAACGGCCTGCCCACCATGCGCGCCCGCGCCGAGGAAAGCGAACGCCTGATGGAATGGGCCTTCCGCGAATTTGAATCCGTCCGGCTGTTCCGCGCGCAGGATACGGTGGAAGAAGTGCCGGTTTACCTTGGCGAACGCCGCACCGTGCCCATGGTGGGCGGGCGCGATATTGTGCTGACCCTGCCGCGGCGTTGGCGCGAAAGGCTGGAAGTGCGCGTGCGCTATCAGGCACCACTCACCGCGCCCGTCATGCGCGGGCAGACCATTGGCGAATTGCAGGTAGCGGGGCAGGGGGTGCCGACACTTTCCGTGCCCTTGGTGGCTGGGGCGGATGTGGAAAAGCTCGGCCTTTTCCCGCGCATTCCGGCGGTGATCGGGCGCTGGATCTCCGGCGCCTGAATGTCTCATGGCGCGCGGCTATTTCATCACGCTTGAAGGCGGTGAGGGTGCGGGGAAATCCACCCAGGCGCGACGCTTGGCCGCAGCGCTTGCGGCGGCTGGTGTGGCTGTATTGCGTACGCGCGAACCCGGCGGCGCGCCGGGGGCCGAGCGTATTCGCGAATTGCTGCTCTCACCCGGTTCCTGGGACAGTCTGACGGAAGCCATGCTGCATTTCGCCGCGCGGCGGGAACATGTGGTGCGCTCCATCCGCCCCATGCTCGAAGCTGGCGCCTGGGTGATTTGCGATCGCTTTGCGGATTCCACACTGGCCTATCAGGGGGCAGGGCAGGGCCTTGCCTATGAAACCTGGGCGCGGCTTTGTGACCTGACGTTGGAAGGCTTGCAGCCGGACCTGACACTGATCCTTGATCTGCCCGTCGAAGCAGGTCTGGCGCGTGCGGCGGGGCGGAGTGCGGCGGATCGCTACGAAAAGCTCGGCGCTGATTTCCATGCCCGCATTCGCGCTGGCTTTGCCGATATCGCGCGGCGCGAACCAGCGCGCTGCGTGGTGCTGGATGCGGCGCAGGATGCTGAGGCGGTTTATGCCGCCATCACTGAAACCTTGCGCCAAAGGCTGGGCGCCAAGCTGTGAGCCTGCCGGAACCACGCGCCAATCCTGAGTTGTTCGGCCATGAAAGCGCTGCCGCGACCTTGGCCGAGGCAGCCCATTCCGGCCGGCTTCATCACGCCTGGCTGATCACCGGCCCGGCCGGGATCGGCAAGGTGACGCTGGCTTGGCGTTTTGCGCGTTGGCTGCTGGCCGGCATGCCTGACGCGCCCCAAGGCAAACCGCCCCTGCATCTGGATGCAACCCATCCCGTGTTTCGCCGTGTCGCCGCCGATAGCCATGCCGATCTGCTGACCATTGATGCCGATACGCTGCGCGGAGAGCGCAAACGCAATGACATCAATGTGGAGGCCGCGCGGCTTATTCCCGGCTTCATGACCCTGACTGCGGCTGAGGGCGGCTGGCGCGTGGTGGTGGTGGATGGCGCGGAGACGATGAACCTGCAGGCACAAAACGCCATTCTGAAAGTGCTGGAAGAACCCCCGGCGCGCGCCATTCTGCTGCTGGTTTCCTCGGCCCCCACACGGCTATTGCCGACCATTCGTAGCCGCTGCCGCCGGCTTGATCTTTTTCCACTGAATGAGGCGGAAATGGCGCCGCTGCTGAAGCAGCTTTTGCCTGATTTGCCCGCCGCGGATCGCACAAAACTCGCCGAGATGGCGGAAGGCTCACCGGGCCGTGCCATGCAATTGGCCGAAGGCGATGGGCTGGAATTGCAGGCTTTGGTGGAAGAATGCCTGAGCAGCCTGAAGCGCCCCGATCCCGCGCGGCTGCATGTGCTGGCGGATCGCTGTGCTGCGGATCGCAGCGGGGCGCAATTCACCACCTTCATGGGCCTGCTGCGCGGGCGGATTTCGGCGGGGCTCCGGCAGGCCGCGCGGGGTGAGGCCGCGCCCGGCTGGATCGCCGCCCATCCGCTTGCCGCCTGGCCCGCGCTGTGGGATAGGCTCGGACGCCTCGTGGATGAGACAGAAAAGCTGAATATGGACCGCAAACAGGCGGTGCTGACCGGGCTTTCCTGGCTTTCAGCCTGAACGCGCTACAGCAAGACCGAGACAGATGAAACAGACGCGCTACGTCACCACGCCGATCTATTACGTCAATGACAAGCCGCATGTCGGGCACGCCTATACCTCGGTTGCGGCGGATGTGCTGGCGCGCTGGTGGCGCCTGACGGGCCATGAGGTGTTTTTCCTGACCGGCACGGATGAGCATGGCCAGAAGGTGGAAAAGGCCGCGCGCGATGCGGGGATGGAACCGCAAGCCTTCACGGATCAGGTCAGCCAGCATTTCCGCGACCTGACGGGAACGCTCGGCCTTTCCAATGATGATTTCATCCGCACCACGGAAGCGCGCCACAAGGCGGCGTGTTCCGCGCTGTGGGAAGAATTGGCGAAGCGCGATGAAATCTACCTTGGCCATTATGAAGGCTGGTATGCCGTGCGCGATGAGGCGTTTTACGGCCCGGATGAGCTGACCGAACGCGACGGCGTGAAATACGCCCCATCAGGCGCGCCGGTGGAATGGGTGCGTGAGCCGTCTTATTTCTTTCGCCTGTCCAAATGGCTGCCGGAATTGCTCCGCCGCTATGATTTGCCAGAAGGGCATCCTGAACGGATTGATGTGCAGCCCGAAGCACGGCGCAATGAAGTGCGCGCCTTTGTGCAGCAGGGGCTCAAGGATTTTGCCGATAAGCCCGAAAAGCTCGATCTTTCGATTTCGCGCACCAGCTTCACCTGGGGGGTGAAGGTGCCGGGTGATCCCGCGCATGTGATGTATGTCTGGTTGGATGCGCTGACGAATTACATCACCGCTGCCGGTTACCCGGACACAAGCGCCGAGCGCTGGAGATTCTGGCCGGCCAGCGCGCATTTCGTCGGCAAGGATATTGTGCGCTTCCATACCATCTATTGGCCGGCCTTTTTGATGGCGGCGGGGATTGCGCCGGCGAAGCGTGTTTTTGCCCATGGCTGGTGGACGATCGAGGGACAGAAAATGTCCAAATCCCTCGGCAATGCCATTGATCCGGTGGTCTTGGTTGCCGATTACGGGCTTGATCCGCTGCGCTATTTCCTGCTGCGCGAAGTGCCCTTTGGCGCGGATGGCGATTTTTCGCGCAAAGCCTTGGCGAACCGGCTGAATGGCGAATTGGCCGATGCGCTCGGCAATCTCGCCAATCGCACGCTCTCGCTCATTCAGCGCAATTGTGAGGGCAAGCTGCCCGCGCCGGCGGCGGCCATGGGTGATGATGTGGCGCTGCTGGAAGCGCTCGCCGCCATGCCCGGCCTGGTCGGCAAACACGTGGAAGACCAGGCCTTCCATCTGGCCTTGGAGGAAGTGTTTCGCGTGGTGCGCGCGGCCAATGGCTACATCACCGCGCAAGCGCCTTGGGCTTTGAAGAAAACCGATCTGGCCCGCATGGAAGCGGTTTTGCGCCATCTCCATTCCGTGCTGCGCGGCGCGGCCACAGCGTTGCAGCCCTTCATGCCTAGCACCATGGCGGCCTTGCTCGATCAACTTGGCGTGCCCGAAGACGCCCGGGATTTGGCCGCCCTCGCAACGCCTTTGCCCGGCGGCACGGCCCTGCCACCCCCAAGCCCGCTCTTTCGCAAGATCGAGATCGAGGCCGCCTGATGCTCGTGGATAGCCATTGCCACCTCGATTATTATGTCGAGGCGGAGATTGCCGATGTCATCGCCCGCGCGCTGGACGCCGGCATTGGCCGCATGGTCACCATCGGCACCCGCTTCGCCCAGGCCGAACAGGTCAAGGCGCTGACCGAACGCTTTGACTGCGTTTGGGGGACGGTTGGCATCCATCCGCATAATGCCGGGGAAGGCCCGCTGCCGGGGCCGGAGGCACTCGCCGCCCTGGCCGATCATCCGCGCATCATCGGGCTTGGTGAAAGCGGGCTGGACTACTTCTATGACAAGGCACCGCGCGACGCCCAGGCGGAGAATTTCCGCAACCATATCCGCGCGGCGCAGATCACGGGCCTGCCGCTCGCGATTCATGCCCGTCAGGCGGATCAGGATATCGCCGATATCCTGGCCGAGGAGCGCGACAGGGGCGGGGCCTATCCCTTCCTGCTGCATTGCTTCAGCAGTGGCCGGGCTTTGGCCGAACGCGCCGTGGCCATGGGGGGCTATGTCTCCTTCTCCGGCATGCTGACCTTCCCGAAGAGCGAGGAATTGCGGGAGATTGCGCGCGATATCCCCGCCGATCGGCTGCTGGTGGAAACCGATGCGCCCTACCTGGCACCCGTGCCTTTTCGGGGCAAACGCTGCGAACCCGCCATGGTCGCCCATACCGCCAAGGTGCTGGCCGGCGTGCGGGGGATGGAAATCGCGGCGCTTGAGGCGCTGACCACCCACAATTTTGAGACGCTGTTCAAGAAGGCGCGCTAGTGGTGCGATTGATGCCAACCCCTTCCGATGCAAGACTGCCCCCGCGCACCACTATCCCTATATTTGGTGGGCCGATTCACGCTGCTATCGCGAACCGACAGCAGCGACCGGACCACTAGGCTTGGTCACGGTCACGATTCTTGGCTGTGGCGGTTCGGCCGGGGTGCCGCTGATCGGCGGCGCCGATGGAAGGGGCGATTGGGGCGCCTGTGACCCGAATGAGCCGCGGAATCGGCGGACACGCTCCTCGATCCTGATCGAAGGCGATGATGGGCAAAGGCTGCTCGTGGATGCCGGGCCGGATATGCGTGCCCAGTTCCTCGCCGCCGGGATCGGGGTGGTGGAGGCCATCCTATTCACCCATCACCATGCCGATCACGTCATGGGCACGGATGAAACCCGCGTGCTGAACCGCATAACGGGCAAGCCGCTGCCCATATACGGCATGGCAAGAACGCTGGATAACCTCAAGCAACGCTTCGATTATGCCTTTCTGCCCGCGGTCGGCCCTTGGTTTTTCCGCCCCGCCCTGGAAGCAACCGAGGTCCGGCCCGGCGAAACGGTGGAGATTGCCGGCCTGCCGCTCACGCTGTTCAGCCAGGATCATGCGGTGATGGAAACCCTGGGTTTTCGAATCGGCGGCTTTGCCTATTCCACCGATCTGGTGCGCCTGCCTGAAGAGAGCCTGGCGCTTCTTCACGGTCTGGATACCTGGATTGTGGGATGCTTCCAGCGCGCACCCCATAAGGTGCATGCCAATGTCGAACAGGTTTTGGAATGGGTACGCATATTGCAGCCGCGCCGGACAGTCCTGACCCATATGGGCAGCGATCTGGATTACGGCTGGCTCTGCCGCACCCTGCCGCCGGGGATCGAGCCCGGGTATGATGGCATGGTGTTGCAACCCGGCGCTGCGCCAGGGCGTTGACCCGGGCGGGAAAATGGGCGCATTGCATTTGCGAGGCAGGGCAGCCGCACCACATGCGGTGTCAGTCAAAAGTGATGGAAAGCGGCCCGCTTGCCGCGAAAGGATGAGATGATGATCAGGGATCGTGACCCGGTTGATGTCTATAACAACACCTTGGTGCCCATGGTGGTCGAACAGACCGCGCGCGGCGAGAGGGCTTTTGACATCTATTCCCGCCTGCTCAAGGAACGCATCATCTTCCTGACCGGGCCGGTTTTTGACCAGGTTTCGTCGCTGATCTGCGCCCAGCTTTTGTTCCTGGAAAGCGAAAATCCCAACAAGGATATCGCCTTCTATATCAATAGCCCGGGCGGCGTGGTTTCATCCGGCCTCGCGATGTATGACACCATGCAATATATCCGCAGCCCCGTGAGCACGGTTTGCATCGGCCAGGCGGCCTCCATGGGGTCCCTGCTGCTGTGCGCCGGTGCCAAGGGCAAGCGCTATGCCCTGCCCAATAGCCGCGTGATGGTTCACCAGCCCTCCGGCGGGGCGCAGGGCCAGGCGACGGATATCGAAATCCAGGCGCGCGAAATTCTCAAGCTTCGCCAGAGGCTTAATGAGATTTACGTGCACCACACCGGCCAGCCCATTGACGCGATTGAACGTAAGCTGGAACGCGATAGCTATATGTCGGCCGAAGAAGCACGGGATTTCGGCCTGGTGGATCACGTGGTTGAAAAGCGCCCAGTGGCGCCGGCGGAAGCCACCCTCGCGTGATGGGGCGGCTTCCCGCCCGGCTGTGCTTTCCCCGACAGGCTTCGGGGAGTATGATGCGTGAATCGCGGCCCGCAAATCGCGGCCGCATGGAGACGGTATGAGCAAGTCCGGCGATTCCAAGAATACCCTCTACTGCTCCTTCTGCGGGAAGTCGCAGCATGAGGTCCGCAAGCTGATCGCTGGGCCTACTGTTTTCATCTGCGATGAATGCGTGGAACTCTGCATGGATATCATCCGTGAAGAGCATAAGACGCATCTGGTTAAGTCACGCGATGGCGTGCCGACACCGAAGGAAATCTGCAAGGTTCTGGATGATTATGTGATCGGCCAGGAACACGCCAAGCGTGTGCTGTCGGTTGCCGTCCACAACCATTACAAGCGGCTGGGGCAGGGCGGTAAGGGTGCCGATGTTGAGATTGCCAAATCCAACATCATGCTGGTTGGGCCGACCGGTTCGGGCAAGACGCTGTTGGCGCAGACGCTGGCCCGCATTCTGGATGTGCCCTTCACCATGGCGGATGCCACCACGCTCACCGAAGCCGGCTATGTGGGTGAGGATGTGGAGAACATTATCCTCAAGCTGCTGCAAGCCGCGGATTACAATGTGGAACGCGCCCAGCGCGGCATTGTCTATATTGATGAAGTGGACAAGATCAGCCGCAAATCCGACAACCCTTCCATCACGCGCGACGTGAGCGGTGAGGGGGTGCAGCAGGCGCTGCTCAAGATCATGGAAGGCACGGTTGCCTCCGTGCCGCCGCAGGGTGGGCGCAAGCATCCGCAGCAGGAATTCCTGCAAGTGGATACATCGAACATCCTGTTCATTTGCGGTGGCGCCTTTGCCGGGCTTGAAAAGATCATCAGCGCCCGCGGCACGGGTTCGGGCATTGGCTTCGGCGCTGAAGTGCGCGACCCGGATGAGCGCCGTACCGGGGAAATCCTGCGTGAGGTGGAGCCCGAGGATTTGCTGAAATTCGGCCTTATCCCGGAATTCATTGGCCGCTTGCCCGTGGTGGCAACGCTTGAGGATCTGGACGAAAAGGCGCTGATCGAAATCCTGACCAAGCCCAAAAACGCACTGGTCAAGCAATACGGCCGCCTGTTTGAAATGGAAGGCGCCAAGCTTTCCTTCACGGAAGACGCGCTGCGCGCTGTTGCCAAGCGGGCCATTCAACGCAAGACCGGCGCGCGCGGCCTGCGTTCCATCATGGAATCCATCCTGCTGAACACCATGTTCGAATTGCCGGGGCTTGAGACGGTGGAAGAGGTTGTGGTGAATGGCGAAGTGGCGGAAGGCCGCGCCCAACCCCTGTTCATTTATGGGGAGCGTGCGGCTGAGCAATCCTCAGCCTGAGCTGAGCGTGTCAAGGCCTTGTGGGGGCGTCCGCAAGGACCAAAATATACGCCTGAGACGCCCCGCCTGAGCCGCCCTTGGGCAGGCCGGGTGCCGACTGTCCATAGTGAGGTCACATGACTGAAACGCTGCGTGGCGATATCCTTCCTGTACTGCCTTTGCGGGATATCGTTGTATTCCCCCATATGATCGTGCCGCTTTTCGTGGGCCGGGAGAAATCCGTGCGTGCCCTGGAAGCGGTGATGAAGGATGACAAGCAAATCCTGCTTGTTGCCCAGAAAAATGCCGGCCAGGATGATCCGGGTGCCGATGATCTGTTCCAGATCGGCACGATTTCCACAGTGCTGCAATTGCTGAAACTGCCCGATGGCACGGTGAAGGTGCTGGTTGAAGGCGGGCGGCGCGCGCGCGTGGCCGGCTATAAGGAAACCGCGCCCTACTTCGAAGCCTTCGTTGAGAAGATCGAAGAACCGCCGGTTGAAGGGCGTGAGACGGAAGCGCTCGCACGCACCGTGGTCGCGCAATTCGAACAATACATCAAGCTGAACAAGAAGATCGCGCCTGAGGTGCTGGTTTCGGTCAATCAGATCGAAGATGCATCGAAACTGGCGGATACCATTGCATCGCATCTGGGCCTCAAAATCCCGGAAAAGCAGGAATTGCTGGAACTGCCCTCGGTCGCTGCACGGCTCGAGAAGGTCTTCGCCCATATGGAAGGCGAGATCGGCGTATTGCAGGTGGAAAAGCGCATCCGCAGCCGCGTGAAGCGGCAGATGGAAAAGACGCAGCGTGAATATTACCTGAACGAACAATTGAAGGCGATCCAGAAGGAGCTTGGCGAAGGCGAAGACGGCAAGGACGAAATCGCCGAAATCGAAGCCAAGATCAAAGCCACCAAATTCTCCAAGGAAGCACGCGAAAAGGCTTTGGCTGAGGTCAAGAAACTCCGCAGCATGAGCCCCATGAGCGCGGAAGCGACGGTCGTGCGCAATTACCTGGATTGGATGCTCTCCATCCCCTGGAAGAAGCAAAGCCGGGTGCGCAAGGATATCGTGGCGGCTGAGAAGGTTCTCGATGCCGATCACTATGGGCTTGAGAAGGTCAAGGAACGCATCATCGAATATCTGGCGGTGCAGTCACGCTCGCCGAAAATCCGTGGGCCGATCCTGTGTTTGGTGGGCCCGCCTGGGGTCGGCAAGACCTCGCTCGGCAAATCCATTGCCAAGGCGACGGGGCGGAACTTTGTGCGCATGTCGCTTGGCGGCGTGCGGGATGAGGCGGAAGTGCGCGGCCATCGCCGGACCTATATCGGCTCCATGCCCGGTAAGGTCATTCAGGGGATGAAGAAGGCCAAAACCTCCAATCCGCTTTTCCTGCTGGATGAGATTGACAAGCTGGGCGCGGATTGGCGGGGTGATCCTTCGTCAGCCTTGCTCGAAGTGCTTGATCCTGAACAGAACAGCACTTTCGCCGATCACTATCTGGAAGTGGATTACGATCTTTCCGATGTGATGTTCGTCACCACGGCGAATTCGCTCCGCATGCCGCAGCCGCTGCTGGACCGCATGGAGATCATTCGCATCCCGGGCTATACCGAGGATGAGAAGGTCGAAATCGCGAAGCGCCATCTGCTCGCGAAAGTGAGCGAGGCGAATGGCCTCAAGGAGGGCGAATGGACGCTCGCCGATGCCGCCATTCGTGACCTCATTCGCTACTACACGCGCGAAGCCGGCGTGCGTAACCTGGAACGCGAAATCGCGGGCCTGGCGCGCAAGGCGGTGAAGGAGATCGTCTCCAAAAAGGCGAAGAAGGTCGCGATCACGCCGAAGAACCTTGAGAAATTCGCCGGTGTGCGGAAGTTCCGCTACGGCGAGGCCGAGGCTGAGGATATGGTCGGTGTTGTCACCGGCCTTGCCTGGACCGAAGTGGGGGGCGAAATCCTCACCATCGAATCCGTGCTGCTGCCCGGCAAGGGCAATGTGAAGCAGACCGGCAAGCTTGGCGATGTGATGCAGGAAAGTGTCTCGGCCGCCATGTCTTATGTGCGCAGCCGCGCCACGAGCTTCGGCATCAAGCCGACGCTGTTTGAAAAGCGCGATCTGCATGTGCATGTGCCGGAAGGGGCAACGCCAAAAGACGGGCCGTCCGCCGGCATCGCCATGGCGACCAGCATTGTCTCCGTGCTCACGGGTATTCCGGTCAGGCGCGATGTTGCCATGACCGGGGAGATTACGCTGCGCGGGCGCGTTTTGCCGATTGGCGGGCTCAAGGAAAAGCTGCTGGCCGCGATGCGGGCCGGCATCAAGACCGTTTTCATTCCGAAAGAGAATGAGAAGGACTTGGCCGATATCCCGGAAAGCGTGAAGAAGGGGTTGGAGATCAACCCGGTATCCCATGTGGATGAGGTGATCATGCGCGCGCTGGCGCGGAAGCCCGAGGCGATCACCTGGGAAGAACCGGTTGAAACGCCGCCGCAAAAGCCCGAATCGGCTGCGGGCGCTGCCCTGCCGCATTAATCGGGCGGGATAGAGGCCTTTCGCCATTTGCGGCGGAGGAGGGGGAAGTGTAGAGAAGCGCAGGCTTCTCGTGACACGTTCCCCTTTCCGGCTTGATGGCTGATCGGTCGTTTCGCGCTCAAGTCATTGCTCTCAATTGGAAAGGATGTTCCCGTGAACAAGCAGGATCTGGTCGCGGCTGTCGCCAAGGCGGCTGATATGACCAAGGAAAAGGCCGCCGAGGCCGTGGATGCGGTGTTCGATTCGATCACCGCCGGCCTGAAGCAGGATGGCGAAGTGCGCCTGATGGGCTTTGGCACCTTTGCCGCCGCCAAGCGCGCCGCCAGCATCGGGCGCAATCCGCGCACGGGTGAGGAGCTCAAGATCCCCGCCAGCACCGCGGTACGCTTCAAGATGGGCAAGGGCCTGAAGGACGCGGTGAACTAATCCAGCAGCTATTGTAACTTGGCCGGGTCAACAAAGGCCCGGCCCCTATGTTATGTTCTTCAGGGTGGGGCGCTTAGCTCAGCGGTAGAGCGCCTGTCTTACACACAGGATGTCGGCGGTTCGACCCCGTCAGCGCCCACCAGTCTTTCAAGCCTTGCCTTGACACCATCGGGGCAGGCGTCCTATCAGCCTTCATCGCTTGGTAAGCGGGTGTAGCTCAGTTGGTTAGAGCGTCGGCCTGTCACGCCGAAGGTCGCGGGTTCGAGCCCCGTCACTCGCGCCACTTTCCTCATCTTTCGATCATGTTTCCGTAACCGGGATGTTGTATCTCAGCATCTTGAAATTACGGCTGAATGCCCTATGGCGCATTCTGCGGAGCGGGGCTAATCTCGCTTCGCTGCAATGCGGTAAAACCGTGGGCAGGCCATAACGCGCAACCAGGCTTATGGGGGCGCCAGAGTTGAGGAAGCCATGACCCAGCCTTTGCTGGCAACGTATTTCCCTGTGCTCGTTTTCCTGGGCATAGCAGCGGGAATCGCGATTGCGATGGTTGCCGGCGCCATGCTGGCCGCGCGGCAAAAGCCCTATGCCGAAAAGCTTTCCACCTATGAATGCGGCTTTGCGCCCTTTGATAACACGCGGCGCCGATTCGATGTGCGCTTCTATCTGGTGGCGATCCTTTTCATCATTTTCGATCTGGAAGTGGCCTTCCTGTTTCCCTGGGCGATATCGCTCGGCAGCATAGGCTGGCTTGGCTTCGGGTCCATGATGGCCTTCCTGTTCGTTTTGACCATTGGCTTCATCTATGAATGGCGCAAGGGCGCGCTGGATTGGGAATGACATGAGCGGCGCTTCCGAACTTTCCTGGAACAAGCAGGCCCTGCCGCCCGGCGCCGCACAGGATGCGGTGGTGAAGGCGGTTGGCGATGAAATCACCGAAAAGGGATTCGTTGTCGCCAATCTGGACAAGGTGGTGAATTGGGCGCGCACTGGCAGCTTGTGGCCGATGACCTTTGGTTTGGCCTGCTGCGCGGTGCCGATGATCCATGCCTATATGGCGCGCTATGATTTGGACCGCTTCGGCATCATTCCACGTGGTTCGCCACGTCAGTCCGATGTGATGATCGTGGCAGGCACGCTCACGAACAAAATGGCCCCGGCGCTCCGCAAGGTTTATGACCAGATGTCTGAGCCGCGTTGGGTGATTTCCATGGGCTCCTGTGCCAATGGCGGCGGGTATTACCATTACTCCTATAGCGTGGTGCGTGGTTGTGACCGCGTGGTGCCGGTGGATATCTATGTGCCTGGCTGCCCGCCCACGGCCGAAGCCTTGGTCTATGGCATTCTGCAATTGCAGAAGAAGATCCGCAGGACAGGGACCATCCTCCGTGGCTGAGCAATTGCCTGAAACCGCAGAAGCGGTTGCGGAAAATCCGTTGAAGGCGCTGGGGGCTGCGATTGCTGCCGCGGCGCCGCAGGGTGCTGTGACGGGCTTCACCCTGGCGCGTGGCGGGGCGGAGCTGGCTGTCCATGCCAATCGCGATCAGCTTTTGGCCGTGATGCTGATGCTGCGTGACGATCCGCGCTTTGCCTTCGAACAATGCATGGATATTTGCGGCGTTGATTGGCCCGAACGGGCTGAGCGGTTTGAGGTTGTCTATAACCTGCTGAGCCTTGCCGAGAACCGCCGTATTCGTGTTTCGGTCACGACGGATGGTGCGGCGCCCGTGCCCTCCGTGGCGGAGATTTGGCCGAGCGCCACCTGGTATGAGCGTGAGACCTGGGACATGTATGGCGTGGTCTTCGCCGGTCAGCCGGATTTGCGGCGCCTGCTGACCGATTACGGCTTTGAAGGCCATCCGCTGCGCAAGGATTTCCCGCTCACGGGTCATGTGGAAGTGCGCTACGATTCGGAACAGCAGCGCGTCGTTTATCAGCCCGTCACGCTGCAACAGGATTTCCGCAGCTTTGATTTCTTGAGCCCCTGGGAAGGCATGACCACGCTGCCTGGGGATGAAAAAGTGCATCTGAACCGTCTGGAGGGGCCGGCATGAGCCAGAGCCAGGCAATCGCCATTGCGGGCGCGGAGCCCGAGACGGTACGCCACACCATTGAAGGCGACAGCCACACCATCAATTTCGGCCCGCAGCACCCGGCGGCGCATGGCGTTTTACGCCTGATCCTGGAAATGAAGGGAGAGGTGGTGGAGCGTGCCGATCCGCATATCGGCCTGCTGCATCGCGGCACCGAAAAGCTGATCGAACACAAAACCTATATCCAGGCGCTGCCATATTTTGACCGCCTCGATTACGTCAGCCCGATGTGCATGGAGCATGCTTTTGCTCTTGGTACTGAACGGCTTTTGGGGATCGAAGCGCCGGAGCGTGCGCAATATATCCGCGTGCTGTTCAGCGAATTGACGCGTGTGCTGAACCATTTGCTCAACATCACGACCTATGCGCTGGATTGCGGTGCCATCACGCCGGCACTTTGGGGCTTCGAGCAGCGCGAGACCTTGCTTGAGTTTTATGAGGCAGTGTCGGGCAGCCATTACCACGCGAATTACTTCCGTCCAGGTGGCGTTGCGAAGGATTTGCCGGCGGGGCTGGAAGAAAAGATCGCCGACTGGGCCAAGAAATTTCCGGAATTTCTGAAGGATCTGGAAGGGCTGCTGACGGAAAACCGCATCTTCAAGCAGCGCACAGTTGATATCGGCATCATGAGTGCGGAACAGGCCATGGCCTGGGGCTTTAGCGGGCCATGCCTGCGCGCTTCCGGCTGCGCTTGGGATTTGCGCAAGAGCCAGCCTTATGACGTTTATGACCGGATGGAGTTTGATGTGCCGGTCGGCACGCGCGGTGATTGCTATGACCGCTATCTGGTGCGCATGTTGGAAATGCGCGAAAGCCTCAAGATCATTGATCAATGCCTGAAGCAGATAAAGCCGGGTCCGATCAAGCTGATGGATAACAAGATCGCGCCGCCCCAGCGTGGTGAAATGAAGCGTTCGATGGAAGCGCTGATCCATCACTTCAAGCTTTATACCGAAGGCTATCACGTGCCGGCCGGTTCGACCTATTCCGTGGTGGAAGCGCCGAAGGGTGAGTTTGGCGTTTATCTGGTAGCGGATGGCACCAACAAACCTTATCGCTGCAAAATCCGCGCGCCTGGCTATGCGCATTTGCAGGCGATGGAAGTGCTCTCAAAAGGGCATATGCTGGCCGATGCGGTTTCCGTCATTGGTTCTCTTGATATCGTCTTTGGGGAAATTGACCGGTGAGCGCGCCAGCCCACAAGGAACCAGACAGCTTCGCTTTTGATGCCGAAAGCGAAGCGAAGATCGCGACCATTCTGAAGCGCTACCCGGAAGGCAAGCAGGCCAGCGCGGTGATCCCGCTGCTTTATGTCGCGCAGCGCCAGATGGGGCGGCTGACCGGCAGCGCCTGGGTGCCGCGTGTGGCGATGGATGTGATTGCTGATCGGCTCTCCATGCCCCCGATCCGCGTTTATGAAGTCGCGACCTTTTATTTCATGTTCAACATGAAGCCGATCGGGCGGCATCATTTGCAGCTTTGCGGCACCACGCCCTGCATGCTGCGCGGTTCGGATGATGTGCTGCGCGCCTGCAAGGATGCGGGCGGGCTTAAGGGTGTTGGCGATACCAGCGCGGATGGAATGTTCACGCTGACGGAAGTGGAATGCCTCGGCGCCTGCGTCAATGCGCCCATTCTGCAGATTGACGATGATTACTACGAAGACCTGAATTACGAGAGTACGGTGAAACTGTTGGAAGCCTTCAAGCGCGGCGAAAGACCGAAGCCAGGCAGCGCCATTGGCCGCATGGCCAGCGCGCCGGCGGGTGAGCAAACCGTTTTGACCGGGCGGGGGGAGGAATAAGATGGCCCTTTCAGACAAGGACCGGATTTTCCAGAACCTCTATGGTCGGCAGCCCTGGAATCTGGCGGCGGCACGCATGCGCGGGAATTGGGATGGTACGGCGGCCATCATCGCGCGTGGCCGCGATGCGGTAATTGAGGATGTGAAGAATTCCGGGCTGCGCGGCCGCGGCGGCGCGGGCTTCCCGACCGGTATGAAGTGGTCCTTCATGCCTAAGCAATCGGATGACCGGCCGTCCTATTTGGTCGTGAACGCCGATGAATCGGAACCCGGCACCTGCAAGGATCGCGACATTATTCGCCACGATCCGCATACGCTGATCGAAGGCTGCCTGATCGCAGGTTTCGCGATGGGGGCGCATACCGGCTACATCTATATTCGCGGCGAATACTACAATGAAAGCGTGGTGCTGGAAGCCGCTATCCAGGAAGCCTATGACGCTGGCCTGCTCGGGCGGAATGCGGCGGGCTCCGGCTGGGATTTCGATCTGTACGTGCATCGCGGCGCCGGCGCCTATATTTGCGGTGAGGAAACCGCGCTGATCGAAAGCCTGGAGGGCAAGAAGGGCATGCCGCGGCTGAAGCCACCCTTCCCCGCGGCGGTCGGTCTTTATGGCTGCCCGACCACGGTGAATAATGTTGAAACCATCGCCGTGGTGCCGGAGATTTTGCGCCGTGGGCCGGAATGGTTTTCCTCCTTCGGGCGACCCAAGAATTCCGGCACGAAAATTTTCTGCATCCAGGGGCATGTGAACAATCCCTGCAATGTGGAAGCGGAAATGAGCATCCCGATGCGGGAGCTGATTGAACGCTATGCTGGCGGTGTGCGCGGCGGTTGGGATAATCTGCTCTGTGTCATTCCTGGAGGGTCTTCCACGCCGCTGCTGCCGAAGCACATCTGCGATGATGTGTTGATGGATTTTGATGCGCTGCGCGAACACCGTTCCGGCTTAGGCACGGCGGGCGTGATCGTGATGGATAAATCCACCGATGTGATCAAGGCGATTGCGCGGCTCGCGGCCTTCTACAAGCATGAAAGCTGCGGCCAATGCACGCCCTGCCGGGAAGGCATGGGCTGGCAGAAGCGTATGATGGACCGCATGGTTGAAGGCAATGCGGAGATCGAGGAAATTGACGTGCTGGAAAACGTCACGCGCCGCATTGAAGGCCATACGATTTGCGCCTTGGCCGATGGTGGCGTCTGGCCCGTGCAGGGGCTGATCCGGCATTTCCGCCCGCTGATGGAAGAACGCATTCGTGATTACAAGCGGCGCCATGCGCTGCCGCAGGCGGCGGAGTAAGCGCCATGGCGAAGGTCACGGTTGATGGCATCGAAGTGGAAGTCCCGAACGGGTCTTCCGTGTTGCAAGCCTGCGAAGCGGCGGGCAAGGAAATTCCGCGCTTTTGCTATCATGAACGGCTGAGCGTCGCCGGCAATTGCCGCATGTGCCTGGTGGAAGTGGAAAAGGCGCCAAAGCCGGTCGCTTCCTGCGCCTATCCGGTGATGGATGGGATGAAGGTGTTCACGGATACGCCCGTGGTGCGCAATGCGCGGCGCGGTGTGATGGAATTTCTGCTGATCAATCACCCGCTGGATTGCCCGATTTGCGACCAGGGCGGTGAATGTGATTTGCAGGACCAAGCCTATGCCTATGGCCATGACAAATCGCGTTATGGTGAAGCCAAGCGGGCGGTGAAGGATAAGAATATCGGTCCGCTCATCAAGACCGTGATGACGCGCTGCATTCAATGCACCCGCTGCGTGCGCTTTGCCGCCGAGGTTGCCGGCACGCCGGAATTGGGCGGCACCAATCGCGGTGAGAATATGGAAATCGGCACCTATGTGGAAAAGGCGCTGACCTCTGAGCTGTCTGGCAATCTGATTGACATTTGCCCGGTCGGTGCGCTGACCAGCCGACCTTATGCTTTCGTCTCGCGCCCCTGGGAATTGCGCAAGACGGATGGCATTGATGTGCTGGATGCCGTGGGGGCGAATATCCGCATTGATACGCGCGGCCCCGAAGTGCTGCGCATTCTGCCCCGCATCAATGAGGCGGTGAATGAGGAATGGATGGCCGATCGTGGCCGCTTTTCCTTTGATGGCCTGAAACGCCGTCGGCTGGATCGGCCTTGGCTCCGCAAGGATGGCCGCATGGTCGCGGCAAGCTGGGCCGAAGCCTTCGCGGCCATTGCTGCGAAGCTCGCGCAAACGCCGGCGGGCCGGATTGGCGCGGTGGCGGGTTCGCTTGCGGATGCGGAAAGCGTGCTGGCGCTCAAGGATCTGATGACCGCTTATGGCAGCGCCAATCTGGATTGCCGGGAAGATGGCGCGGCGATTGATGGCGTGCGGCCTGATTTCTATCGCTTCAACACAACCATTGCCGGCATTGAAGAAGCCGATGCGCTGCTGATCATCGGCGCTGACCCGCGCAAGGAAGCGCCGGTCCTGAATGCGCGCATTCGCAAGCGTTGGGCGCTGGGGCGTTTCCCGGTCGGCTTCATCGGGCCGGCGGGCATTGATCTGACCTATAGCGCCCAGCATTTGGGCGAAGGGCCGACGGTGCTTTCTGCGCTGCTGGATGGTTCGCATCCTTTTGCCGCGACGCTGAAGGCCGCGCAGAAGCCCATGCTGATCCTGGGGCGTGGGGCGATTGCGCGCGCTGATGGTGCGGCGGTGCTGGCAAGCGCGTGGCGCCTGGGGGCTGAGGCCGGCATGCTGAAGCCCGATTGGCATGGCTTCAACCTGCTGCATCATTTCGGCGGACAGGTCGGCGCCTTGGAGCTTGGCTTCCTGCCGGGGCAGGGGGGCAAGGACCTTGCCGCGATGCTCGGCGGTGGCGTGGATGCGTTGTGGCTGTTGAATGCGGATGGCTTTGACCCTGCGCGCATCGCGGCCAGCACATTCGTGATTTATCAGGGCCATCATGGTGATGCTATGGCGGCGCGCGCCGATGTGCTGCTGCCAGGTGCGGCCTATACTGAAAAGGACGCGACCTGGGTGAATACCGAAGGCCGCGCGCAGCGCAGCTATCGCGCGATTCACCCGCCGGGCGAAGCGCGGGAGGATTGGCGCATTATCCGCGCCTTCAGCGAAGGTGTCGGCAAGACGCTGGCCTATGATGATCTGGACGCGCTGCGGGCGCGGCTGGCTAATGTCAGCCCAGTCTTTGCGCGCATTGGCGAAGTTGTGGCTGCGGGCTGCGCTGATACGTCAGGCCCGCAAGCGGCCATGGCGATGGATGCGGCACCGTTCCGGCTGCCGATCACGGATTATCACCGCGCCGATGTGATCAGCCGCGCATCGGATGTCATGGCGGAATGCGCCGCGGTCTATGGGCCGCAACAGGCTTTGGCGGCGGAGTAGGGCGATGAGCGAATTCCTGGCTTCCCCCATTGGTGTATTGGCGCTGACGGTTGCCAAGGCCATGGCACTGCTGGTGCCCCTGCTGGTGATGGTTGCGTTCCTGACACTGGCGGAACGCAAGGTGCTGGCGGCGATGCAAATGCGTCGTGGCCCCAATGTTGTTGGCCCATTCGGTTTGCTGCAGCCCTTCGCCGATGCGCTCAAGATGCTGCTCAAGGAAACCATTGTGCCGACAGGGGCGAATAAGGTCCTGTTCCTGTTCGCGCCAATGCTGACCTTCATGCTGGCCATGCTCGCCTGGGCGGTGATCCCAGTGAATGATGGCTGGGCGATTGCCGATATCAATGTCGGCATTCTCTATCTTTTTGCCATTTCATCGCTGGGCGTTTACGGCATCATCATCGCGGGCTGGGCTTCCAATTCGAAATACGCCTTCCTCGGCGCGCTGCGTTCCGCCGCGCAGATGGTGTCTTACGAAGTCAGCATGGGCTTTGTGATTGTGACCGTGCTGCTGTGCGTGGGGTCGCTCAATCTGAATGACATTGTGAAGGCGCAGGAGAATCTTTGGTTCTTCATTCCGCTTTTCCCGATGTTCGTGATTTTCTTCATCTCGACCCTGGCCGAGACCAATCGCGCACCGTTTGACTTGCCGGAAGGCGAAAGCGAATTGGTGGCGGGCTTTTTCGTTGAATATAGCAGCATGTCCTTCGCGCTATTCTTCCTTGGCGAATACGCGAATATGATCCTGATGGCGTCGCTGACGACGATCCTGTTCCTCGGGGGCTGGTACCCGCCATTCGGCATTGAGCCCTTTACCTGGATCCCCGGGCCTGTGTGGTTCGTGTTGAAGGTCTGCTTCCTGCTGTTTGTCTTTATCTGGGTGCGCGCCACCTTCCCGCGCTACCGCTATGACCAGTTGATGCGGCTCGGCTGGAAGGTGTTTCTGCCCTTCAGCCTGATCTGGCTGGTGATTACCGCCGCCGTTCTGAAACTGACCGGCTGGCTGCCGGCTTGATGGGGCGCTGAACATGGCTTCTCTCGATCGCGTCGCACGCAGCCTGCTGCTCACGGAAATCGTCTCCGGCATGGCGCTGACCTTGAAGTATTTCTTCAAGAAGAAGGTGACGCTGAACTACCCCTATGAACGCGGGCCGCTTGGGCCGCGCTTCAAGGGTGAACATGCGCTGCGCCGTTACCCGAATGGCGAAGAACGCTGCATTGCCTGCAAATTATGTGAGGCTGTCTGCCCCGCCCAGGCCATCACCATCGAAGCCGAACCACGGGAAGATGGCAGCCGCCGCACCACGCGCTACGACATTGACATGACCAAGTGCATCTATTGCGGCTTGTGCGAAGAAGCCTGCCCAGTGGATGCCATTGTCGAAGGGCCGAATATGGAATTCGCGGTCGAGCGGCGGGAAGAACTCATCTACACCAAGGAAAAGCTGCTCGATAATGGCGATCGTTGGGAACCAATGCTGGCTGAGAGGCTACGCCTCGATGCGCCATATCGGTAAGGGAAGGGGCGTTTGATGATTGCCGCTCTTGCCTTTTACGCCTTTGCCGCGGTGCTGATTGGTTCCGCCGTGATGGTGGTGACCAGCCGGAACCCGGTGCATAGCGTGCTGTTCCTGATCCTGGCCTTCTTCAATGCCGCGGGGTTGTTCCTGCTAACCGGCGCCGAATTCCTGGCCATGATTTTGGTGATTGTCTATGTCGGCGCGGTCGCGGTCCTGTTCCTGTTCGTGGTCATGATGCTGGATATTGATTTCTCCCGACTGCGGGAAGGCTTTCAGCGTTACGCACCTGTGGGCGCGCTGATTGGCCTGGTGCTACTGGTGCAATTGGTCATGGTGATGATCGGCTGGCGCATGGCACCCGGAGCGATGGCGCTACGGCTCAATGAAACGCCGACGGATGTCGCGAATGCGGAAGCGCTCGGGCGCATTCTTTATACCGATTATATCTATCTGTTTCAGGGCTGCGGCCTGATCCTGCTGGTGGCGATGATTGGCGCCATTGTGCTGACCCTGCGCGACAAGCCGAATTCCAAGCGGCAGAATATTGCGGAACAGATCGCGCGTGCGGGGTCTGTGACGAATGTCGCGGTGCCAACCGGGGCGGGCTTGAAGCAATTGGGCATTCGTCGCCCGCCACTGCCCGAGGAAGTCGCGCCCAAGCCCATTGAGCATCACCACGGCCATGGGGGGCATCACTGACATGACCATCGGCCTGTCCCATTTCCTGACCGTTGCGGCGATCCTGTTCGTCCTTGGCATTTTCGGGATTTTCCTGAACCGCAAGAATGTCATCGTCATTCTGATGTCGGTGGAATTGATCCTGCTGGCGGTCAATCTGAACCTGGTGGCATTTTCGGCGCATTTGAATGATCTGGCTGGCCAGGTCTTCACCATGTTCATCCTGACCGTGGCGGCGGCTGAGGCCGCGATTGGCCTTGCCATTCTTGTTGTCTACTTCCGCAACCGCGGTTCGATCGAGGTCGAGGATATCTCGACCCTGAAGGGTTAGCGCGATGTTTGTCGGCGCCGTTTTCTTCCCGCTGCTGGGTGCGACCATTGCGGGTTTCTTTGGTCGCTGGATTGGCGACAAGGCTTCGCAGTGGGTCACGGTGATCTGCATGGCGCTGGCCGCCATTTGCGGTGTGGCTTCCTTTGTTGAAGTGGCCTTGGGCCATGCGCCGCAAACCGTTGTGCTGCTGCGCTTCCTGGATGTCGGGTCCTTCGGGCTGGATTGGGCGCTGCGCTATGACACGCTGAGTGTGGTGATGGTGGCAATGGTCACCTGCATTTCCACGCTGATCCATCTGTATAGCGTCGGCTATATGTCGCATGACCCGACCACGCCGCGCTTCTTCGCCTATCTGTCGCTGTTCACCTTTATGATGCTGATGCTGGTAACAGCGGATAATCTGGTGCAATTGTTCTTCGGCTGGGAAGGTGTCGGTCTCGCTTCCTATCTGCTGATTGGCTATTGGTATGAAAAGGAAAGCGCCTGTGCGGCGGCGATGAAGGCCTTCATCGTCAATCGCGTTGGCGATCTGTTCTTCATGCTGGGGCTGTGCCTGACCTTCTGGGTCTTTGGGTCCATCGAATTCAGCGAAATCTTTGGCGCCATTGACCAGCACAAGGATGCGCGCTTCGCCGGCCTGCCGGCTTATGAGGTGATTTGCATCCTGCTCTTCCTCGGCGCCTGCGGTAAATCGGCACAGCTTGGCCTGCACACCTGGTTGCCGGATGCGATGGAAGGGCCGACGCCGGTTTCCGCGCTGATCCATGCCGCGACCATGGTGACGGCTGGCGTGTTTCTGGTGGCGCGCATGTCGCCGGTCTTTGAATATGCGCCGATAGCGCTTGCCATCGTAACCGTGGTGGGTGCTTCAACCGCGCTATTCGCCGCGACCATTGGCTGCGTGCAGAACGACATCAAGCGCATCATTGCCTATTCCACCTGTTCGCAGCTTGGCTACATGTTCTTCGCGGCCGGGGTTGGTGCCTATCAGGGCGCGGTTTTCCATCTTTTCACGCATGCCTTCTTCAAGGCGCTGCTGTTCCTTTCTGCCGGTGCGGTGATCCATGCCATGTCGGAAGAACAGGATATCCGCAAAATGGGCGGGATCTGGAAGAAGATCCCCGTAACCTATGCTGTCATGTGGATTGGGTCCTTGGCACTTGCGGGTGTGCCTTATTTCGCCGGCTATTATTCCAAGGATTTTGTGCTGGAAGCGGCTTATGCGGCGCATTCCGGGGTTGGGATGTATGCCTTTATCTGCGGCTTGCTCGCGGCCTTCCTGACCGCCTTTTATTCCTGGCGCTTGCTGATCCTGACCTTCCATGGCGCGCCGCGGGCAGATCATCACACCATGGAACATGTGCATGAAAGCCCCGCGGTGATGCTGGTGCCGCTGCTGCTGTTGGCGGTGGGCGCGATGTTTGCGGGCGTAGTCTTCGCGCCTTCCTTCATCGGCCATCATTGGGAAGAATTCTGGAACGGCGCCATCGTCAATGCGGCCCATAATCACATCATGCATCACGTGCATGAAGTGCCAGGCTGGGTGCCGCTGGCGCCAACCATTGTCGGGCTTGGCGGCATCGCACTCGCTTACGTGATGTATATGTTCGTGCCCCATCTGCCGGCAGCGCTGGCGAATGCGCTGCCAGGCGTGCATCGCTTCCTGCTCAACAAATGGTATTTTGATGAGCTTTATGACGCGATCTTTGTGCGCCCCGCGCGCGCGCTTTCGCGCGGCTTTTGGAAAATCGGCGATGTGCGCATCATTGATGGTGTGCCCAATGGCTTGGCCGCTTCGGTGGCCGGCGCAGCCCGTCAGGCGGTATCGCTGCAAACCGGACGTGTCGCGAGTTACGCCTTCACCATGATTGTGGGGCTTGTTGTGCTTGTTTCTCTGCTGCTGTTCGGGGGCTGAAGATGATGGGTGTCGGTTTCCCCTTGCTCAGCCTGCTGACCTTCCTGCCCTTGGCGGGGGTGGCGATCATTCTTGCCGTGCGTGGTGATGAGCAGACAGTCGCCAGCAATGCGCGCTGGACCGCCCTTTGGACCAGCCTGATCACCTTCATGCTGTCGCTCGTGCTGTGGTTCCGCTTTGACAAGAACGAAGCTGAGTTCCAATTCGTCGAAAGGCTCGATTGGCTCTCGGATTTCGGTGTGAGCTACCACATGGGTGTGGATGGCATTTCGGTGCTGTTTGTGCTGCTGGCCACGCTGCTGACGCCCATTTGCATCCTGGCTTCCTGGGAATCCGTTCAGACCCGGGTGCGCGAATACATGATCGCCTTCCTGATCCTTGAGACCATGATGGTCGGCATGTTCTGCGCGCTTGATTTCGTGGTCTTCTACATCTTCTTCGAAGGCGTTCTGATCCCGATGTTCCTGATCATCGGCGTCTGGGGTGGGCAGCGGCGTGTCTATGCGGCGTTCAAGCTGTTCTTGTACACCTTGCTCGGCTCCGTGCTCATGCTGCTCGCCATTCTGCTGCTGTGGTACAAGGCCGGCACGACGGATATTCTGGAGCTCTTTACGCTCACCATTCCGCCATCGCTGCAAACCTGGATTTTCCTGGCCTTCTTCGCCTCCTTCGCCGTCAAGGTGCCGATGTGGCCAGTGCATACCTGGCTGCCGGATGCGCATGTGGAAGCGCCAACGGCGGGCTCGGTCATTCTGGCCGGCGTGCTGTTGAAGATGGGCGCTTACGGGTTCCTGCGCTTCAGCCTGCCCTTGCTCCCGGTCGCGAGTGCAGAATTCGCGCCCTGGATTTTTGCGCTCTCCATCGTGGCCATTGTCTATACCTCGCTGGTGGCATTGGCGCAGGAGGATATGAAGAAGCTGATCGCTTATTCATCGGTCGCGCATATGGGCATCGTCACACTTGGCATCTTCACCTTTACGCAGCAGGGAATTTCGGGCGCCTTGTTCACCATGCTCTCGCATGGCGTCATCTCCAGCGCGCTGTTTCTCTGCGTGGGCGTTTTGTATGACCGGGTGCATTCGCGCGAAATCGCGCGCTATGGCGGTGTGGCGAAAATCATGCCGGCCTATGCCTTGGTGTTTATGCTGTTTACCATGGCATCCGTCGCGTTGCCTGGCCTTGCCGGCTTCCCGGGTGAATTGCTGGTGATCCTGGGCGCCTGGAAGGTCAGCCCCTGGGTCGCCTTTGGCGCGGCGCTCGGCATGATTCTAGGGGCGGCCTATATGCTCTATCTATATCGCCGCGTCGTCTTCGGGCGCATCACGCGCGATGATTTGCGTGGCCTGCTTGATCTTTCGCCGCGCGAATATGCCGTATTCGCGCCACTGATCGTGCTGACGATCTGGATGGGCATTTATCCGCAAAGCTTCCTGTCCTTCTTTGAAGCCTCAGTCGCGGCGCTGGTGGAACGGCATCACGCCGCGCTTGGCGCAGCACGGCTCGCGGGGTTGTAAGATCATGAATTGGATGCTCGCCCTGCCCGAGATTGTGCTGGCCTGCGCAGGCCTTGCCATTCTTATGATCGGCGTGCTGCCGCGGCAGAATATGTTCTTCGGCTGCACCATGGCTTCCATCGGCGCTTTGGTCATCACCGCCGCGCTGGTGCTGACTGTGCCGGATGGCACGGGCTTCGCCGGTCAGGTGATTTCCGATGGCTTTGCGCGCTTCATGAAGCTGCTTGTGCTGCTGGGGGCAGCGATTGGCATGCTGATGGCGCTTGATTTCAACACGCGCGAAGGCCTCGATCGCTTCGAATACCCGGTGCTGCTGCTGTTTGCGACACTCGGCATGCTGATCATGTTGAGCGCGAATGATTTCATGACTGTCTATATCGGCTTGGAATTGCTCTCGCTCAGCCTTTACGTCGTCGCCGCCTTTCATCGGGATAATGAGCAATCGGCCGAAGCCGGCTTGAAATACTTCGTGCTGGGTGCCCTGGCGTCGGGCCTGTTTCTGTATGGGGCGTCGCTGGTCTATGGCTTTGCCGGTACGACGAATTTTGAGCGTATCGCGCTTGCGCTGCTTGATCCCGCAAGCCGCAGCCAGGGGCTGACCGTGGGGCTGATCTTCATCCTGGCGGGCCTTGCCTTCAAGGTTTCCGCCGTGCCGTTTCACATGTGGACGCCCGATGTTTATGAAGGCGCGCCCACACCTGTCACCGCATTCTTCGCTGCCGCGCCGAAAGTGGCTGCGATTGCCTTGCTCACGCGCGTCCTCGCCGGGCCTTTCGCTGATCTTGCCGCGCAATGGCAGCAGGTGATCATCCTGATCTCGCTTGCTTCCATGGTGCTCGGCGCGCTTGCCGCTGTTGGGCAGCGCGATATCAAGCGCCTCATGGCCTATTCTTCGATCGGGCATATCGGTTACGCGCTGATGGGCCTTGCGGTGGCGAGTGATGAGGGCCT
Source organism: Roseomonas sp. (assembly GCA_020249925.1). Classification (GTDB taxonomy): domain Bacteria; phylum Pseudomonadota; class Alphaproteobacteria; order Acetobacterales; family Acetobacteraceae; genus Neoroseomonas. The sequence continues at coordinate 300,168 of JADCER010000001.1, forward strand.
GCATGGCCTGATGGTTTATATGGCGATCTACCTTGCCATGAATCTCGGCGCCTTTGCGGTGCTGATCGCCATGCGTCGGCAGGGCAAGGCCGTGTCGCGCATTGAAGACCTGGCCGGGCTTGGCAAGACCGATCCCGCGATGGCGATGTGGATGACGATTTTCATGTTCTCCATGGCGGGCATTCCGCCGCTCGCGGGCTTCTTCGGCAAGCTTTATGTCTTCCTGGCTGCGGTGCAGGGCGGGTTCTGGACTTTGGCGGTGGTTGGGGTGCTCACCTCCGTGATTTCGGCCTTTTATTATCTGCGCGTCGTCAAGGTGATGTATTTCGATGACGTGCAGGCACCGTTGGATGCGCGCCCGCAGACGCTGACGATGGTGATGGCCATTTCCGGCATTTTCACCACGTTGTTTTTCCTGATGCCGGCGCCCTTGGTGCGTGCGGCGCAGGAAGCGGTTTCCGCGCTGATGGGGTAAAGCCCTGGCGCGCGCAAGCGTCGCAGCACCGTTTGCCTAGCCAGCCCATGATCCTTTTTGATAAGCCGGACGAAAAAGGAGAAAAAAATGACACAAGTGTTGGGGCATCTCCGTTTCATGGTTATCGTCGGGGCGTTAACCCTCGCGGGCTGCGCACAGGATTCGCCGTCGCCGGCAGGAAGCTCGGCTCAGCCAATTATCGAGCGGATGGAAACGCAGCGTTTCTCTGTTGATGTTCTTTTCTTTAACCGCAATCTGCGTTCATCCGCGCTTCCTGAGTATAGCTGGTGGCACGTGAGGAGCCTCTCGCCCCAGATCATCACGGTGATGCACGCGAGCGGAATCCCTTGGGACTATCCCGGAATCGCAAGCCAAGCCTGCAGCCCCGCCGTTACCGAGCGAAGTATCGGCCCAGGTAATCTGCCGATTGTAATCCGCAAAGATTGCAGGGATGCCATGGTTAATTTAGGTTATACACTAAGTCCGTTTGCATTGATCTTGCATGGGCCTGTCCTGGCCCCGACTCTCTTAGCCCAGGAAGAATCCTTTACCACCGTCTTCCGCAAACGTGACGGCATGATGCTGGCGCGCTATCTCTCTACTGATGTAAGCCGCTTCCAACTCCTGCTCCTTGATCCCAGCTTTGGTGTGAAGGAGGCAAGAGAACTCAGCAGACAACTCAACTGATTCTTGGCTTTACGCGCTGAAGCTTAGGAACATCCGGTTCCGACTTTACAGTGCTGGGCTTTGAGGCCCATATCTTGCCATGCCGCCGCCCCCCACCACCGCCTTTCGCCTTGAATGCCATGAGGTGCTGGAGAGCACCTCATCCGCGCTGAAGCAGCGTGCCGAAGCCGGCGAAGTCGAAGGGCGCGCCATTCTGGCGCGGCGCCAAAGCGCGGGTAGGGGAAGGCAGGGCAGGGGGTGGGAAAGTCCGGTGGGCAATCTCTATCTTTCCGTACTACTGCGTCCCGCCGTGGCGCTACGGGAGGCTCCGCAATGGTCGTTTGTGGCGGCGGTAGCCTTGGCGGAAACGCTGAAGCCCCTCCTGCCTCACGACGCCAGGCTCACCCTGAAATGGCCCAATGATCTGCTGCTGCATGGCGCCAAGGCCGCGGGCATTCTGGTAGAAACCGGTGTAGCCACGAATAACGCGCTTGATTGGATTTGCATCGGCATCGGCGTGAATATCGCCAGCAAGCCAAGCCTGCCGGACCGCGCCACTTCCTGCCTTGCGCAATTCCTGCCCGATCCACCCGCGCCTGAAATCTTGGCCAAAGCGCTGCTGCACAACCTGGCCCTTTGGCACGAAACCCGCCTTGCCCAAGGCTTCACGCCCATCCGCGATGCCTGGCTCCGCCATGGTCCCGCCATGGGTGCGCCTTTATCGGTGAAACGCGATGGCGCGCTGCTGGAAGGCGCCTTTGCCGGGCTATCGCCTGAAGGCGGGCTCAAGCTTGCCAAAGGCCGCGAAGTTCAGCTTATTCTGGCCGGGGAGATCATTTGACCCATGCTACTCGCCATTGATGCCGGCAATACCAATGTCGTTTTCGCGGTCCATGACGGCACGGAATGGCGCGGGCGCTGGCGTATTGCCACGCGCGCGGACCGCACTTCGGATGAATACGCCGTCTGGCTGCTGACGCTGTTCCAGCATGCCGGCGTAAAGCCCGATGATATCCTGCGCTGCGTCATCGGCACGGTGGTGCCGGCGGCACTTTACAATCTGCGCCGGCTTTGCCGCGAATGGATGGATTGCGAACCGCTGATTGCGCGCGCGCCGCTCGATTGGGGTTTCGCCATTCGCGTGGACCGGCCGGAAGAAGTGGGCGCTGACCGCCTGCTGAATGCACTCGCCGCGCATACCCGCTATGGCGGGCCGCTGATCGTGATTGATTTCGGCACCGCCACAACCTTCGACGTGGTGGATGGCGATGGGTCCTATCTGGGCGGCGCCATTTCGCCCGGCATCAATCTTTCCATCGAAGCGCTGCATAAGGCCGCCGCGCGCCTGCCGCGCATCGGCATTGGCCGCCCGCAATCGGTGATTGGCCGCGCCACCGTGCCCGCCATGCAATCGGGCATTTATTGGGGCTATGTCGGCCTGGTGGAGGGCATTGTCTCCCGCATCAAGGCAGAATTCGGCGGGCCCATGAAGGTGATTGGTACGGGTGGCTTGGCACCGCTATTCGCCGAGGGCACCCTTGTCATTGAAAGAACCGATCCCGACATAACGCTGGAAGGGTTGCGCCTGCTGGCCGAGCGCAATCCTTCATCTGTCTTCCACCAAAGCGCGCTCCGCGATCCCCTCAGATCGGATTCTGACTAGCACCATGAATGTCATGACTGGCGATCTTGCCTTCATCCCGCTGGGCGGGACGGGTGAGATCGGAATGAACCTTAATGTCTATCGTTGCGATGGCGCCTTGCTGGCGGTGGATTGCGGGCTTGGCTTTGCCGGGTCGGATCAGCCGGAAGCCGATGTCATGGTGCCCGATGCGGCCTGGCTTGCGGAACATCGCAGCACCCTACTTGGCTTGATCATCACCCATGCGCATGAAGACCATATCGGCGCAGTGGTGCATTTGTGGCGGCAATTGCGCTGCCCGATCTATGGCACGGCTTTCGTGCTTTCCGTGCTGCGCCGCAAGCTTGGCGAAGCGGGCATGATCCATGAAGTGCGCCTGCATGAATTGCCGCCGGGCGGGCGCGTGAAGCTTGGCCCTTTCGATTGCAGTTTCATCCCCGTCACACACTCCATCCCGGAAGCCCAGGCCCTGGTGCTGCGCACGCCTTATGGCCTTGTGCTGCACACAGGCGATTGGAAGCTGGATCCCCAACCGCTGATCGGCGCACCAACGGATGAAGGCGCCTTCGCGAGGCTCGGCGAAGAAGGCGTGCTCGCCATGGTATGCGATTCGACCAATGCCTTGGTTGAAGGCCATTCGGGCAGTGAGGCAGAGGTGCGCGCCTCGCTCACTGAATTGATCAAGGGCATCAAGGGGCGCATCGCCGTCACCTGCTTCGCCTCCAATGTCGCGCGCCTGGAAAGCATTGCGGTCGCGGGCCGTGCGGCGGGGCGACAAGTTGCACTGCTCGGGCGGTCTTTGCGCAATATGGAAGCCTCGGCGCGGGAATGCGGTTATCTGAAATCCCTCCCGCCCTTTTTGGATGAGGAAGAGGCGGGCTTCCTGCCCGATGATGAGATTTTGCTGATCTGCACTGGCAGCCAGGGTGAGCCGCGTTCCGCCATGGCGAAGATCGCGGAAGACAAGCACCCGGCGATTGCGTTGGGTGAAGGCGATACGGTGATCTTCTCCTCCCGCCAGATACCGGGGAATGAGATTGCGATTCAGCGCGTGCAGGATGGGCTGGCGCGCCGCGGTTGCCGCGTGATCACGGATGAACAGGCGCTGGTGCATGTCTCCGGCCACCCGGCGCGTGACGAATTGCGCCGACTTTACGCGCTGGTGAAACCGCGCATCGCCGTGCCGGTGCATGGCGAATGGCGCCATATGCAGGAACATGCGGATCTGGCGCGCGCTGCCGGTGCCAAGCCAGTCTTGCTGAATGATGGCGATGTGCTGCGCCTTTCCGGCAATCGGGCTGAGGTGATTGAAACCGTTCCCACCGGGCGCCTTGCCGTGGATGGTGAACGCCTTCTGCCCCTGGATGGCGATGTCATCGCCGCGCGCCGGCGCATGATGTTCAATGGCGTGGTGCTGGCTTCCTTTGCTTTGGACCGGCAGGGCAAGGTGCTGGGCGATCCCATGATCACCGCGCCCGGGCTTTTCGCCGAATCCGACCCCGAACCTGGCCTGGTTGCTGCCGAGCTTCGCCGCAGCATTGCCGATCTGCCGGCGGGCTTGCGCGATGATGATGAAAGCTTACGCGAATCGCTTCGCGCTGCCTTGCGCAAGGCTTTGGGGCGGCGCTTCAAGAAGCGGCCCAATGTCGAAATTCACGTGATCAGGGTTTAAGCCATGTCGGTCTTCACCGGCGTCATTCTTTATCTGCTGCTATGGTGGCTCGCGCTGTTTTGCGTGCTGCCGGTGGGTACGCGCCCCGATTCCCAAGGCAAGCTGGAAGAAGGCGGCTGGCGCGGTGCGCCGCAAAAGCACATGATGGGCTGGAAGCTGCTTGGCACCACGGCGCTGGCAGGGGTGATTTGGCTCATTCTATGGTGGCTGATTGAAAGCGAATGGCTCTCTTTCCGGAGCGGCATTCTCTCCATGCCCACCAATTAAGCGAAAAACCGACCCTGGGGTCGGTTTTGCCTTATATCCGGGCAATCTAAGTCTGGTAGCTTCTTTTTCGACCGCGCTCTTGGCCTTTTTTCATTGAGCCTTCGAAGCTGGTCCGCCATTCTACGCAAACGAGAGGGAGATTGGTTTCTTCCTCTGCCGTGTGACTGGCGTTTCCTCCCTAAACTTGGGCCGCCGCCTGATGGTGGCGGCCTTTTCTTTTGTAAGTGTTTGTCCTGCCCGCTGGCAAGCATGAAAATGCCATAAACTCGCCCAAAATGACGAATTGCTGCGCCGCACAATAAAAATGCGATATTTTATTGCGCGGCGGGCAGGGTGTTTCCCCCCTTTGCGCTTCTGGATTAGGGTGCGCCGCCCGACCAGACCAGGATGAAGGATCAGAGCCTTGCGCCTTTCTCGCGCCTTTTTGCCGACACTGAAGGAAACCCCGGCCGAGGCGCAAATCGCCTCTCATCGCCTCATGCTGCGCGCGGGCTTGATCCGCCAGACCTCGGCGGGGATTTACGCCTGGCTGCCGGCGGGCTTACGTGTGCTGCGCCGCGTTGAACAGATTGTGCGCGAAGAACAGGACCGCGCCGGGGCGCAGGAAATCCTGATGCCGACCATCCAGCCGGCGGAGCTTTGGCGCGAAAGCGGGCGCTATGATGATTACGGCAAGGAAATGCTCCGCATTCGTGATCGGCATGAACGTGAAATGCTGTTCGGCCCGACCAATGAGGAAATGGTCACCGATATCTTCAAGCAATTCGCCAAATCCTACCGCGATCTGCCGCGCAACCTCTATCACATCCAGTGGAAATTCCGCGATGAGGTGCGCCCACGTTTTGGTGTGATGCGCGGGCGCGAATTCCTGATGAAGGATGCCTATTCCTTTGATCTGACCAAGGAAGGCGCGCAGCATTCCTATCGGCAGATGTTCCTGGCCTATCTGCGCACCTTCGCGCGCATGGGCCTTAAGGCCATTCCGATGCGCGCCGATACGGGGCCGATTGGTGGCAACCTGTCACATGAATTCATCATCCTGGCCGAGACTGGCGAAAGCCAGGTTTTCGTCAGCCGCGATTTGCTGGAACGCGATGTACTGGCCGAAGCGCCTGATTACGACAGCGATCTGACCGCGCAGGTGGATTTCTGGACCAGCCATTACGCCGCGACGGAAGAAATGCATGACGAAGCCGCCTGGGCCGAACTTGCCGAAGACAAGCGCGTTTCCGCCCGCGGCATTGAAGTGGGCCATATCTTTTATTTCGGCACCAAATACAGCGCGGCCATGGGCATGGCCGTGACGGGGCCTGATGGCCAGCCGGTGATCCCTGAGATGGGGAGCTATGGCATCGGTGTCTCCCGCCTCGTGGGCGCGCTGATTGAAGCCAATCATGATGATGCCGGCATCAAATGGCCCGATGCGGTGGCGCCCTGGGCGGCGGCCATTCTCAATCTTCGTCCCGGAGATGGGCCGACCGATACGCTTTGTGAAACGCTTTATGCGCGGCTTGGCTCGGAACACGCGGTTTATGATGATCGCCCAGTGCGCGCGGGCGAGAAATTCGCCGATGCGGACCTCATGGGCTTCCCCTGGCAGGCGATTATCGGCCCGCGCGGTGCCGCTGCGGGCCGTGTGGAATTGAAGCGCCGCATGACCGGGGAGCGTGAGGAAGTCTCATTGGAAGACGCCATCACCCGCATCAAGGGCGGCTGAGCCAGCATGTTCAACGCTTTTGAGCGTATGGTCGCCTTCCGCTATCTGCGCGCGCGGAAGGGGGAGCGTTTCGTCTCTGTCATCGCCATCTTCTCGTTGGTTGGCATCGCGCTTGGTGTCGCGACACTGATCATTGTCATGAGCGTGATGAATGGCTTTCGCCAGGAATTGCTCGGGCGCATTCTGGGCCTGAATGGGCATCTGGGCGTCTATGCGGTTGGGTCTTCCTTTACCGATTTTGATGATGTGACCAAGCGCATTCGTGCCGTGCCGGGGGTGGTTTCCGCCACGCCGATTGTGGAAGGGCAGGTGCTGATCACCTCGGAAGCCGGGGGCGCCACGGGCGGCCTTGCGCGCGGGATCCGTCCGGAAGATTTGCGCGCGCGGCACCTGATTGCGGATGGCATAAGGCTTGGCAGCCTGGATGCTTTTGAAGGTGAGGATGCCATCATCATCGGGCGCCGCCTTGCCTCCCGCTTGCGGGTTTCGGTGGGGGACAATGTGAGCCTGGTCTCACCCCAGGGCCGTACCACTGTCTTCGGCACGGTGCCGCGCGTGCGCGCCTATCGTGTGGTCGCGCTGTTTGATGTCGGCATGAATGAATATGACAGCAGCTTTGTCTTTCTGCCCTTGGAAGCCGCGCAGCTTTATTTCCAGCAGCGCGATGCCGCAACGCAGATCGAGGTGTTCGTACAGGACCCAACGCGCCTGCGCGGCGTTATGCGCCAGATTCAGGAAGCCGCGGGCAGCCGCGTGATCGTGCATTCCTGGCAGGATGCCAATTCCAGCTTCTTCAATGCGGTACAGGTGGAACGCAATGTGATGTTCCTGATCCTGACACTGATTATCATCGTTGCGGCCTTCAATATCGTCTCCAGCCTGATCATGCTGGTGAAGGATAAGGGCCGCGATATCGCGGTGCTGCGCACCATGGGGGCGACCAAGGGTGCGGTGATGCGGATTTTCTTGCTGTGCGGTGCCTCCATCGGCGTACTCGGTACCATGATCGGCTTTGTGCTGGGGCTGGTATTCTGCCTCAATATCGAAAGCATCAGGCAATTCCTGCAATCGCTCTCGGGCACTGAACTATTCAGCCCAGAGGTCTATTTCCTCACGCGCCTGCCCGCGATCCTGGATTACAATGAAGTGGCGCAGGTGGTGGCGATGGGGCTTGGCTTGTCCTTCCTCGCAACCCTTTACCCTTCCTGGCGCGCGGCGCGCACCGATCCGGTGGAGATGCTGCGCAATGAATGAAGCGCCGCTGCGCCTGGCCGCCGTTGAACGCCGCTACCGCACGGAAGCGGGCGAATTGCCCGTGCTGCTCGGCGCTGATCTGACCATTGCGGCGGGTGAGATTGTGGCGCTGGTAGCCCCTTCTGGTACCGGCAAATCAACCTTGCTGCATCTTGCGGGCTTGCTGGAAAAGCCTGATGGCGGAGAGGTATTCATCGCCGGTCAGGCAGCCGGGTCACTTTCGGATGAGGCGCGCACCACGATCCGCCGCACCACCATCGGCTTTGTCTATCAATTCCATCATCTGCTGCCGGAATTCACTGCCGCCGAGAACATCATCCTGCCCCAGCTTGCCGCCGGCAAAAGCCGGGCGGAGGCGCTTCAGCGGGCGAAGAATCTGCTCGGCATTTTTGGCCTGCAAGCGCGGCTGGATCACCGCCCGGGCAAGCTTTCAGGCGGCGAACAGCAGCGCGTGGCGATTGCGCGCGCGCTTGCCAATCAGCCACGGCTATTGTTGGCGGATGAGCCGACCGGCAATCTGGATGTCGGCACATCCGATCGCGTCTTTGCCGAATTGCTGGAACAGGTGCGCGGCCAGGGGCTGGCAGCGCTGATTGCCACGCATAACCCGGACCTTGCACGTCGGATGGACCGGGTGGTGACGCTGCGTGATGGGAAGATCGTAAGCGGGTAGATTTACCCCAGCAGCAACAACGCCCCAAAGCCCGCAATTGCCGCGCCGCCAAAACGCAGCGCGCCTGCATAACGCGCGCTTGCCACGGCAAGCGCCGCACCAAACCCATGTAGCAGCGCGGAACCCGCCAGCATGCCGAAGGCGGTCGGTAGCGCCGCGCTGGCTATCTCACCGCCATGCGCCAGGCCATGCACCAGCCCCGCCACCAACACCAAGGGCAGGGCCACCACCGGGCGGAAGGGCTGCGCCATGGCCAGCATGGCGCCGAGCACGATCAGGCTGCCCGCCACCGCGGTTTCAACCACGCCAAAGCCAAGCCCAATGCCGCCAGTGAGTGCCAGCGCAATGCCGCCCGCCATACCAACCAGGAAACCCGGTGGCGGCAGCCAGCCGCGCCGCCAGCCAAGGGAAGCCGCCCAAAGCCCAATCGCCACCATCGCCGCCACATGATCCGCGCCCATCAGCGGGTGCAGGAAACCCGCAACCAGCCCGTGCTCATGCCCGGCATGGGCCAGCGCGGGGGTCGCGCCAAAGGCAAGCGCCAGGAAGGGCAGGGCGGTCAAGGCAAGGCGGGGCAGGGACATGGGTGGCTCCTGTGACGATCCAAAATCCATCCTGATCGCGCATCGGGCGGCAGGCAAGGGCTTTTGGCTGTGCTAGCCTGATCGTTCACGCGATTCCGGAACGCCAACTGCATGTCCTTTATTCATCTGCACACGCATTCGGCCTATTCGCTCTCGGAAGGCGCGATCAAGGCGGATAAGCTTGCCGCGCTTGCCGCCGCCGATGGCATGCCGGCGCTGGCGCTGACGGATACGGGCAATCTGTTTGGCGCTTTGGAATTTGCCGAGGCCTGCACAAAGAAGGGTGTGCAGCCCATCATGGGCTGCCAATTGGGGCTTTCGCGGGCCAGCACGGATGCTGATCGGCCCGATGCGCTGAGGCTGCCGCCGGACCCTCTGGTGGCGCTGGCGCTCACGCCGCGCGGCCTGGATAATTTGCAGCGCCTGTCATCGCTTGGATTCCTGCGGGAAGATGCCTCGGGCAAACCTGCTGTGTTGCTCGATCAACTCGCGGAACATGCCGAGGGGCTGTTTCTGCTGACGGGCGGCACGCTTGGCCCGATTTCGCGCCTGTTGTTGGAAGGCCAAAAGCCTGCTGCCGAAAGGCTTCTCGCGCGGCTCAAGGAAGCCTTCCCGGATCGGCTAGCGGTGGAACTCAACCGTCATGGCCGGGATGCGGAAGCGCGGCTGGAACCGGCCTTGCTCGCCTTGGCGCATGGCGCACGCCTGCCGATCATCGCTGCCAATGATGTCTATTTCGCAGCACCTTCCATGTATGAAGCGCATGACGCGCTGCTGTGTATCGCCGAAGGCCGCACCATGGCGGAACGCGACCGCCGGCGCGTCACACCCGAGCATTGGTTCAAACCGGCAGAAGCCATGCGGGCATTATTCGCGGATTTGCCGGATGCCTGCGACAATACGCTCGCCATCGCGCGCATGAGTGCGGTGATGACCGAAGCGCGCAAACCCGAATTACCGATCTGCCCCAAAGTGCAGGAAGGCAAGACGGAAGCCGAGACGCTGCGCGCCATGGCCGAAGCCGGGCTGGAACAACGCCTGGATGCGATGCGGCCCGCGCCGGATGAGGCAACGCGCACGCAATATCGCGAACGCCTGGCCTATGAAATCGGCGTTATCGAGAAAATGGGTTTTCCTGGCTATTTCTTGATTGTTGCCGATTTCATCCAATGGGCCAAGGCGCAAACGCCACCCATTCCGGTGGGGCCGGGGCGCGGTTCGGGCGCGGGTTCGGTCGCTGCCTGGGCGCTGTTGATCACGGACCTTGATCCCATCCGTTTTGGTCTACTGTTCGAACGCTTCCTCAACCCCGAACGCGTTTCCATGCCGGATTTCGATATTGATTTCTGCCAGGATCGGCGCGACGAGGTGATTGCCTATGTCCGGCGCGAATATGGCGAAGATCGCGTGGCGCAAATCATCACCTTCGGCAAGCTGCAAGCCAAGGCCGCGGTGCGCGATGTCGGGCGCGTGCTCGGCATGCCTTATGGGCAGGTGGATAAGATCGCCTCGCTCATTCCCAATAACCCGGCGAAGCCCGTCACGCTGTCTCAGGCGATTGAAGGCGAAGCGCGTTTGCAGGAAATGCGCGATGGCGATGAGCAAGTCGCGCGGCTTTTGGATATCGCGCTGCAGGTGGAAGGGCTTTATCGCAATGCCTCCACCCACGCCGCCGGCCTGGTGATTGGGCGCAAGCCCTTGATCGAAACCGTACCGCTCTATCGCGACCCGCGTTCGGAAATGCTGGTCACGCAGTATTCGATGAAATACGCCGAGATGGCGAGCCTGGTGAAGTTCGACTTTCTGGGCCTGAAGACACTGACCGTCATTGAACGCGCGCTTGATATCCTGAAAGGGCAGGGGATTGAGGTAGATATCGCCGCCATCCCGCTGGATGATCCGAAAACCTATGACATGCTCGGGCGTGGCGATGCCGCCGGCGTGTTTCAGTTTGAAGGGCAGGGGATGCGTGACTGCCTGCGGCAGATGCGCGCCAACCGCTTTGAGGATTTGGTGGCGGCAGTGGCGCTTTATCGCCCCGGCCCCATGGCAAATATCCCGGCCTATTGCTCCCGCAAACATGGTGAGGCGTGGGAGCCGCCGCATGAGGCGATCCGGCACATATTGTCTGAGACCTATGGCATCATGGTTTATCAGGAACAGGTCATGCAGATTGCGCAGGACCTCGCTGGCTATTCGCTTGGCGCCGCTGACCTGTTGCGCCGTGCCATGGGCAAGAAAATCCGGAGCGAAATGGAAGCCCAGCGCAAGATTTTCTGCGATGGCGCGGAGGCGCGCGGGATAGAACCGGCCAAGGCCGCCGAGATTTTTGACCTGATGGAACGCTTCGCCGATTACGGCTTTAACAAATCCCACGCGGCGGCCTATGCGCTGGTGAGCTACCAAACTGCCTGGCTCAAGGCCAATCATACGGTGGCCTTCCTGGCGGCCTCCATGACGCTTGATCTTTCCAATACGGATAAGCTCGCCGGCCATATGCAGGAAGCGGCGCGGCTTGGCATTGCCGTGCTGCCGCCGGATATCAACCGCAGCGGCGCCGATTTCCGTGTGGAAGCGCGGGATGACGGCAAGCAGGCCATTCGCTTTGCGCTTGCTGCGGTGAAGCGCGTGGGCGAAGGTGCGATGCGCGATCTGGTGGCGGCGCGTGATGCGGGCGGGGATTTTGCCTCACTCGCGGATTTCGCGGCACGGGTGGACCCCAAGCTGCTCAATAAGATGCAGATCGAAAACCTGGCCCGCGCCGGCGCCTTTGAATGCCTGGATGGCAATCGCGCCCGCGTCATGGCCGGGGCCGAAACCATTCTGCGTCGCGCCCAAGCCAGCGCCGAAGAACGCGAAAGCGGCCAGATCGGTCTTTTCGGTGCCGAGCCAGGCCGGCCAGAGGCTTTGCGCCTGCCGGATGTGCCGGATTGGCAGCCTTTGGATAGGCTTTCCCAGGAAGCCGAGGCGATTGGCTTTCATCTTTCCGCCCATCCCTTGGATGCCTATCGTCAGGCGCTGAAGCGCCTTGGCGTGGTGCCATCTTCCGCCATTGCGGACCGCGCGAGCCGCGGCGGCGGCCGCGTCAAGCTGGCCGGCACGGTGGTGAATGCCAAGGAACGCACGACCAAGACCGGCAGCCGCATGGCCTGGGTTCGGGTTTCCGACACCCATGGAAGTTTCGAAGTGACTTGCTTTTCTGAGGTGCTGAACCGCACCCGCGACCTGCTGGCCGAAGGTAGCGCCATTCTGGTAACCGCCGATTTGCGCATGGAAGGCGAAGCCTTGCGCCTGACCGCGACCGAACTTGAAAGCCTGGACAAGGTCGCCGCCAATGCCGGCGGCGGCATCAAGCTGTGGTTGGAGGCGACCGCGTCGCTTGACCCGATCCGCGCCTTGCTGACGCGCGAAGGCCGTGGGCGTGGCCGGGTGATCCTGGTCCCGCGGCTGGGTGGGGCTCAGGAGGTTGAAATCGCATTACCGGGCGGCTTCAATGTCGGGCCAAGGCTGATGCAGGCCATGCGGGTCGTACCGGGCGTGGCGCAGGTCGAGGAATTCTAGGCTGGTCTTTATTTTCCATAATATACCTTATGCGGGAATTATATGACCGAACCCCCGAGCCAAAATTCGCCTGAAGCCAGGCTCCGCGCCCTGCTCGCCATTATGGCCAAGCTTCGCGATCCCAATGGCGGCTGCCCCTGGGATTTGGTGCAGGATTTCACCTCCATCGCGCCTTACACAATTGAGGAAGGCTATGAGGTTGCGGATGCCATCGCCGCCAATGACCCGGACAAGCTTTTGGATGAATTGGGCGATCTGCTGTTCCAGGTGGTCTATCACGCACAAATGGCGGCCGAACGCGGCTGGTTCGGCTTTGCCGAGGTCGCAGCCTCCATTTCCGACAAGATGATCCGCCGCCATCCTCATGTCTTTGGTGAGGAAGCCGCGCGCGACGCCGCTGCCCAAACCCGGGCCTGGGAGGCACAAAAAGCCGCCGAGCGCGCCGCGCGGGCGGAAAGCGGTGTACTGGCGGGAATCCCGGATGGCCTCCCTGCCCTAACCCGCGCGGCCAAGCTCACACGCCGCGCCGCGCGGGTTGGTTTTGATTGGCCCGATGCCGGCGCGGTCTTGGATAAGCTTGAAGAAGAAGCAGCAGAACTCCGCGTCGAGCTGCAAGGCGCTGATAAGGCAAGACTTCAGGATGAGGTGGGCGATCTGCTTTTCGTGCTGGCCAATCTGGCGCGCAAGCTCGATCTGGACCCGGAAGCGGCGCTTCGTCACGCCAATCAGAAATTCACGCACCGCTTTGGGCATATCGAAGAACAGGCTGATCTTGCAGGAAAAAATCTGAATGACATGACGCTTGAAGAGATGGAGGCGCTGTGGGTGCATGCGAAACGTCGCGAAAATAAGAAAACTCTCTAAATTATTGATTTTATGATATTTTGAACTTCAGGATAGCTGATCCCCACCACCTCAATCTCCTCCACCCCGGCTGGCGTCCGCAACCGTCGCACATCGCCGACGCGCGCGCCCAAAAGCGCCCGCGCGACCGGCGCCACCCAGGAAATCCGCCCGGCCTCGGCCTCAGCCTCATCCACCCCAACAATGGTGATGGTTACCTCGGCATCATCCGACGCGCGGGCATAGGTCACGCTGGCGCCGAAAAACACCTGATCCCGCCTGGTCTGCTGCGCCGGGTCCACCACCTGCACCTTCTCAAGCCGCTTGGTCAGGAAGCGTACGCGCCGGTCAATCTCACGCAGCCGCCGCTTGCCATATTGGTAATCCGCATTCTCCGACCGATCCCCCAGCGCCGCCGCCCAGGAGACGATATCCACCACCTTCGGGCGTTCATCCTCCCAAAGCCGCTTTACCTCGGCACGCAAGGCGGCGGCGCCGGCGGGGGTCATGTAAAAAGGCGTGCCAGGGGGCAGGCCGGGCGGGCCGGCCTCCTCATCCTCATCGGCGCCACTCATGGCGTGAAAAGCGCCTCCTGAGCGGCTTCCCAACTGGTGCGATCCGGGGCGCAGATCAGCCCGCCGCTGGTCAGATGCGGGCCGTAAGCACTGCCATCAAAGCGCGCAGAATGCCCGCCCGCTTCGCGGTGCAGCAGCCAGCCTGGCGCATGATCCCAGGGCATCAGCTTGTTATAGACCAGCAAATGCGCATGCCCGCCCGCGGCCAGCCGATATTCATGCGCGGCGCAGCGATAGGAAACCGTGCCCGCCAGCCGCGGCAGGCGGCTCGTCACGCGGGTTTTCAACGGCTCGGGCATATAACCCCAGGAAATGGCGGCCACCATATCGCCCGGCGCGGCGGGGGCGGCGACACGCAAATCGGCAAAGCGGCGCCCTTCCGCATCGGCAAGCCAGGCCCCCTGCCCGCGCAAGGCCATCGCCGTATCATCACCCAGCGGATCATGGATCCAGGCGCCAATGATCTCTCCGCGCCGTATCGCCGCCGCCATGCAGCCAAAAAGCGGCACGCCGGCCGCGAAATTCGCCGTGCCATCCACCGGGTCCACCACAAAGGCCAATTCCGCATCCGCAAGCCGCCCGAGCAGCGAAGGATCGGCCGCAGTCGCTTCCTCCCCCACCACCACACAGCCGGGAAAAAGCTTGTGCAGCCCGGCGGTGATCACGCGCTCCGCTGCCTCATCCGCATCGGTCACCAGATCGAGCGGGCCGGTCTTGCTCCGCACCGCATCGGCGCCCAGGCGGCGAAAGCGCGGCAGGATTTCCGCCCGCGAGGCCTCACGAAGCAGCAAGGCAAGATCAGCCGCCTGCGTGGCCGAAATGCTCATTTCTGCCCCCGGCTTTCGAACCGCGCGCGGTCCATGGGCGAAAGCCGCACTTTTAATCGCACCGCGTCATCGGCATCCTGGCGTTCCAATACCTCGCCATGGGCATGCAACCAGGCAATGGCGGCACCATCAGAAGGCGGCAGGGCGACATCAATCACGACCAACTGCGCCGAAAGCCGCGCATCAATGGCGGCGCGCAAGGCCGGCAACCCCTCCCCGGTCAGGGCCGAGACCGCCACCGCATCCGGGCTGCGGCGTTCCACCGCATCAATCCCGCCCAAAAGATCGGCCTTGTTCAGCACTTCCACAACGCGGTCCGGCCAGGCCTCATCCAAGGTCGCGTCCGCGCCATCGGCCATGGCTTCCAGAACGCCCAGCACATCGGCGCGCTGCGCCGCGCTATCGGGGTGCGCAATGTCGCGCACATGCAAAATCAGATCGGCGGCGGCGACTTCTTCCAAGGTGGCGCGGAAGGCTTCCACCAACTGCGTCGGCAGGTCGGAAATGAAGCCCACCGTGTCGGACAGGATCACATTGCGCCCCGATGGCAGTTTTATCGCGCGCATGGTGGGGTCAAGCGTCGCAAATAGCTGATCCTGCGCATAAACCCCTGCCCCGGTCAGCGCATTGAACAGCGTTGACTTGCCGGCATTGGTATATCCCACCAGCGCCACCACCGGGTAAGGCACGCGTTCCCGCGCACGGCGATGCAGGCCGCGCGTCCGCCGCACCTGATCCAATTCACGCTTGAGCCGCACAATGCGGTCCCCGATCAGCCGCCGGTCAATTTCGATCTGGCTTTCGCCAGGCCCACCAAGAAAGCCAAAGCCACCGCGCTGGCGTTCCAGGTGTGTCCAGGACCGTACGAGCCGCGTGCGCTGATATTCCAGATGCGCCAATTCCACCTGCAAGCTGCCTTCGCGCGTGCGCGCCCTTTCGCCGAAAATCTCCAGAATCAGGCCGGTGCGATCAATCACCTTGCAGCCCCAGGCACGTTCCAGATTGCGCTGCTGCACGGGGCTCAGCGCCGCATCCACAATCACCACGCCCACCTGCTGGTCATGCAGCGCCCTTTTTTCCATCTCCACCTGGCCTTCACCCATCAGGGTGGAAGGCCGCCTTTCACGCAGCGGATGGATCGCGGAATGGACGATGGTGACACCGATGGAAGCGGCAAGACCTATCGCCTCCGCAAGCCTGGCTTCGGCCGCGCGCTTACCTCCCACATCGCCAATGGCGCTGCGTGCGGGCTTCTCAAATGGAAGGATGACGGCGGCGCGGGTGGGTCGCCCGGCGCCCTGTTCAGTTGCCGCCGTCAGAAATCACCTCTCGCTGCAAGGTCAGGCGCGTCTCAGATGCCGGCGCGGCCGGTGCCGCGGCGCCAGGCGCTGCGGGTACGCCATCAAACAGCGAAATCGGCGCGCCCGGCATCACGGTGCTGATCGCATGCTTATAGACAAGCTGCGTATGGCCATCACGGCGCAGCAGTACCGAGAAATTGTCAAACCAGGTGATAATGCCCTGCAATTTGACGCCATTCACCAGAAATACCGTGACGGGCGTCTTGGATTTGCGAACGTGATTCAGGAAGACATCCTGCACGTTCTGGGACTTTTCAGCGGCCATGGGACCGGTCCTTCTTTTTGCTGGTCACCGACCAGACGCGGACCGGCGAAAACCATTTCCGGCCGCCGGCGCGCATAGTTTGGCACGTCAGGCAGGTTTGACAAGTGACGAAAGCGCGACCGCCAAATCATGACAATTTGTAAATATTTGATCCGCCCCGACGGAGGCAATCCCGCCATCATGCGCCGCATCCCCCATCAGCACCGCGCGCACGCCAGCGGCGCGCGCTGCCTGCATATCAAGCGCGGTATCACCCACATACCAGATATCCGGTGCGGGGCTGAGGCCAAGCGCTTCCAAAGCCATGAGAATCGGCGCCGGATCGGGCTTATCTGCCGCTGCATCGCCTGCGCCAATCAGCGGGCCAAAATGCCGATCCCAGCCAAGATGCGCGGCCTCTGCCCGCAGCAATGGCCCTTGCTTGTTGGAAACCACCCCCATGGGCAGGCGCCCTGCCCCGGCTTCCAAGGCCATCGCCGCGCCGGGCATCGGGGTCAGCACCTGCAAATGGCAGGCGCGCACTTCCGCATAAAAGATATCGCGCGCCCTTTCCCATTCGGCGCCAAACAATTCCGGGAAGCTTTCGCGCATCGCACGGCGCACATTGGCCAGCACCTGGGTGCGATCCCAAAGCGGCAGGCCAAATTCCCGGAAGGCAGCATTCAGCCCGGCCTCAATCGCGGCCCAGCCATCCACCAGCGTATTGTCCCAATCGAACAGGATGGCGCGCGGGGCGGTTTTCATGCCGCGTTGCGCATCGCCCCCTTCACATGGCGGGCGAATATCTCAAACAGCTTGCGCACCACGGGGCCCACCTGCCCATCCCCGACCGGCGCGCCATCAATCTTCGTAATCGGCTTCACGAAGGATGTGGCTGAGGTGATGAAAGCCTCCCGCGCATGGCGCAGTTCTTCCATGGAAAATTCGCGTTCTTCAAAGGCAATGCCGGCATCGCGCAATTCCGCCATCAGCGCCGCGCGGGTGCAGCCGGGCAGTATGGCGTCGCTTAAGGGCCGCGTGCGGATGGTGCCTGACGCATCTACAATCCAGAAGCTGGTCGCCGCCCCTTCGGTGACCATGCCAGAGGCTTCGTCATACAGCACCGCTTCAATCGCACCCTTTTCCCGCGCCGCCTGCCGCGCCAGGCAATTTGGCAGCAGGTTGACCGTCTTGATATCGCAGCGCGCCCAGCGGAGATCCGGCATGGTGATCGCCGCCGCGCCCCAGCGATCCACATTGGTGGGGTAAGGCGCGATGCGCTTCACCGTGACCACCAAAGCGGGTGCGATGGGCTTATTCGGGAAGGCATGATCACGCCGCGCAACGCCGCGCGTCACTTGCATGTAAAGCAAACCCTCGGTCACGCGATTGCGCCGCGCCACTTCGCGCAGCACCATCCGAAGGGATGCGCGCGGCATTGGCATAGGTAGCTGAATTTCGCGCAAGGACCGTTCCAGGCGATCAAGGTGCAAATCCTCATCAATGAAGCGGCCATCGAACAGATGCACCACCTCATAAATGCCATCGCCGAATTGATAGCCGCGATCCTCAATATTCACCGAAGCATCAGGCTGCGCCACATAGCGGCCATTGACATAGGCGATGCGCGACATGGGGTTACCTCAGGAAACGGGGGTTGAAGGCGTGCGGTCTTCCGCCTGTACGCCGAGGAATTTCAGCTTGCGATGCAAGGCGCTTCTTTCCATGCCAACGAAATTCGCCGTGCGGCTGATATTGCCGCCAAAGCGCAGCAGTTGCGCTTCCAGATATTGCCGTTCGAACACTTCCCGCGCGTCACGCAGTGGCAGCGTCATGATTTCCGAACTGCGATCAAGCGTCAGCACTGCGGGCGCGGCAGCGCCGATTTGGGGGGGGAGCATTTCCGGGCGGATCGCTTCCCGGCTTTCGCCCGGCGCCATGATCAGCAGCCAATCCATCAGATTGCGCAATTCGCGTACATTGCCCGGCCAATCATAGGCCTGCATGGCGGCAAGCGTATCTTCCGACAAGTCGCGCGGCGCCATCCCCGTGGTCTCAATCGCGCGGGCCATGAAATAGCGCGCGAAAAGCGGCACATCTTCCCGCCTTTCCTTGAGCGGCGGAACGCGGATCGGCACCACCGCCAGGCGATAAAACAAATCCTCGCGGAAGCGCCCGGCAGCGATTTCGGCGGCAAGGTCGCGATTGGTCGTGGCAATCACGCGCACATCAACCTTGACGCGCGTGCCACCGCCAACCCGTTCAAACCCCTGTTCCTGCAGCGCGCGCACGATCTTGCCCTGGGTTTCAAGCGGCATATCGGCCACTTCATCCAAAAGCAGTGTCCCGCCATGGGCGCGTTCCAAGACCCCCGCGCGCCTTGCCTGGGATTGCGCATCCGCGCCCGGCTCAACACCGAACAGCTCTTCCTCAAACCGCGCCGGGTTCAGGATGGCGCAATTCAGCACCACAAACGGCCCATCGGCGCGGCGCGATTGCGCATGGATGCTGCGCGCCGCCACTTCCTTGCCCGCCCCCGCCGGCCCGGTCAGCAACACGCGCGAACCGGTTGGCGCCACTTTTTCAATCGCACCGCGCAACTGCTGAATGCCGGCAGACCGACCGAGCAATTCCGTCTCTGCCCCCGCGCGCAGCCTGAGGTCGCTGTTTTCGCGCTTGAGCCGCGCCGCTTCCAGGGCACGCGCTACCACCAGCAGCAAACGATCCGATTTGAAGGGCTTTTCGATGAAATCATAGGCGCCCTGCTGGATCGCCTGCACCGCCGTTTCAATCGTGCCGTGGCCCGAGATCATCACCACAGGCAGTTGCGGTTCTTCCGCGTGCAAGGCGGCCAGAATGCCAAGCCCATCCAGGCGCGAATTCTGCAACCAGATATCGAGGATCACGAGCGAAGGCCGGCGCGCGCGAAAGGCCGCCAGCGCGGAATCGGCATCATGCGCCTGACGCGTTTCAAACCCCTCATCGCTCAGGATGCCTTCCAGCAGCGCCCTGATATCGGGTTCGTCATCAACGATCAGAATCTCATGCGCCATGCGCGACCTTGCTTCCCCTTATTTCACTGTTTGCGCCGCCTTGGCGGCGATGCCGTCAGACTGCCAGGGAGACTCGCCCAGCGGCAAGACCAACACCGCACGGGTGCCAGTACCCTCGGGCCTGTCCTCCAGGCTGATGGAACCGCCATGGTCTTCCATGATCTTCTTGACAATGGCAAGGCCAAGCCCGGTGCCCTTGGGTTTATGCGTGACATAGGGCTCGGTCAGTCTTTCGCGCGGTTCGGCGCTTGGCAGGCCAATGCCATTATCCGTCACCTGGAAGGACAGTGTCTCACCGTCCACCATAATGCGCGTTTCAATCCGGCCGGGTTCACCGCCTTCACGCATGGCGATGGCATCCGCGGCATTCTGCAAAAGATTGGTCAGCGCCTGGCCGATCAGGCGCCGATCGCAGGGAAGCTTCAGCCCCTCCGGCCCTGCATGGTTTTCGTAAGTGATATCGGCATGCGCATTGCGTTGCAGCACCAGCGCTTCCAGCATCAGCCTATTGGGATCCTCTGGCTTGATCACCGGTTGCGGCATGCGCGCAAAGGCCGAGAATTCATCCACCATGCGCCCGATATCTTCCACCTGTCGCACAATCGTGTCCGTGCATTGGCGGAAAGTATCGGGGTCATCCGTGATCTGGCGCAGATAGCGCCGCTTCAGCCTTTCGGCGGAAAGCTGAATGGGTGTGAGGGGATTCTTGATTTCATGCGCAATGCGCCGCGCCACATCCGCCCAGGCCGCCTTGCGTTGCGCGGATTGCAATTCGGTAATGTCATCAAAGGTCAGCACAAACCCCTCAACCCGATCCCCCAGGGTTTCCGTGCCGATCCGCGCGAGCAAGGTGCGCCGCGCATTGGCCGGCCCGATCAGGATTTCAGCCACCCTTGACCGTTCCGGATTGGCCGCAGCGGCAGCGAGTAATTCCGCGAATTCCGGCGCAATGCGGGCAAATGGCAGCCCAATCGCCGCATCCAGATCAACGCCAAGCAGGGCGCTGGCCGAACGATTGGGCAAGGTCACACGCCCTTCGCTGTCAAGGCCGATCACCCCGGCTGACACACCCGACAGCACGGTTTCGGTAAAGCGCCGGCGCTCATCAATCAGGCTATAGGCATTCATCAATTCGGCGCGCTGCGCACCAAGCTGGCTTGTCATGCGGTTGAAGGATCGCGCAAGGCGCGCGATTTCATCATCCGCCTCCCCTTCCTCAACCTTGGTCGCCAAATCACCGCCGCGCACGCGTTCCGCCGCCAGGATCAGGCGCGAAATGGGGCGTGCAATGCGATTGGCCATCAAAAGCCCGATCAGCACCGCGGCCAGCAGCACCAGCAAGGTCGCAATGGCGAAGATCAGAAAGAAGGTGATTTGCAGGCTTTCCCGGTTGCGGTCGAGCTGATTGTATTCATTGAAGGAAATCTCAGTCCGCCGCATATGCCCCAGCACGGAGGGATCAAGCGGCCTTGTGATCAGCAGCACGAGCCCCGGCGGGATATTGAGCTGCACCATGGCGCGCACGCGCCCTTCCTCAGCTTCGCTCGGCAGTACCACCACCTCACCGGAGCGCACGGCTTCCATCGCCCAGGCCGGCGGCAAATCCACAAGGTTGGATATGCCCAAACCCGCATTCGCCACCACCTGCCCCAGGATGGGTTCGAAAATAATGGAGCTCGTCAGCCCCCGCAAAGCGGTATGCGTCGCCAGCAGGCGCGCAAACGCCACGCCATTATCCGGCAGCAGCACCTGCGCGGCGCGATTGAGGTCATTCGCCATGAACAGAATATCGGCGCGGATCGTATTGCGGTGTTCATCCAAATAGCCGCGGGAGGCAACCAACGACGCTTCAAGCGTATTACGCACGCGGTCACTGAACCAGGCTTGAATGCCAAGGTTGAAGAACAGCGCGGCGAAGCCCGCGACCAACAAGGCCGGGACCGACGCCACCACGCCGAACAGCAGCACAAGGCGCACATGCAGCCGCGATCCCGCCGCGCCGCGCCGGCGTTCCAGCCACATGCGCGTGAGCCGCGCCGCGAGGGAAGCCACCAGCAGCAACAGGAAGGCAATATTGGCGAGGATAACGCCCGCCAATTGCCCTGCCCCGGTGGGGCCTATGGGCGTGCCGCCCGACAGCGCCGCGAAAGTCGCAAGCCCAACGCCAAGCGCCAGCAACGCAAGTGCGACGGTGAAAACCCTGCCGGTGACAATATCCGCAAGCCGGGTGAATACCCCGCGCGGGCGCGGCGCTTCGGCCGGGCCCAGTGCGGCTTCGCCCAGGCCCTCGGCGGGCATGGTCAATTCATGCGGCGATGCCGGGTCATCACGCGCCGCGCACTACGGGAAGTTCCAATTCCCGCAGCTTCTTCCGCAGCGTATTCCGATTGAGCCCGAGCATGGCCGCCGCCTTGATCTGATTGCCTCTTGTCGCGCTCAATGCCATGCGGAGCAAGGGGCGTTCAACCTCGGCGAGCACCCGGTCGTATAATTCCTTCACCGGCATGCCATCCTTATGGGCGGACATGAAGCTGGCCAAATGGCGTTCCACTGCCTGTTCCAGCGTCATGGGCGCGGCCTGGCCATCGGGCCCGGCGACCGGCGCGGCTTCGGCCAGTTCTGCCGCCACGGCATCAGCGCCGATCACTTCCTGCGGGTAAAGGGCCGCCATGCGGCGCATCAGGTTTTCCAATTCGCGCGCATTGCCGGGCCAGCCATGGGCCTTCAGCGCTTCCAAAGCCTCGGGCGCCAATTGCTTGGCTGGCAGGCCGGAAGCGCGGGCACGATCCAGAAAATGCCGCGCGAGCAAGGGGATATCTTCCAGCCTTTCGCGCAGCGGCGGCAGGCGGATCGGCACCACATTCAGGCGATAGAAAAGGTCTTCGCGAAACAGCCCCTGGCGAATCTGGTGGCGCAAATCGCGATGGGTCGCGGCCACGATTCGCACATTGGCCTTGATGGGCTGACGCCCGCCGACGGTGGTGAATTCGCCCTCCTGCAAAACGCGCAATAGGCGGGTCTGCGCTTCGGGCGGCATATCGCCGATTTCGTCCAGGAACAGCGTGCCGCCGGCGGCCTGTTCAAACCGGCCAATGCCGCGATTGAGCGCGCCGGTGAAGGCGCCGCGTTCATGGCCGAAAAGCTCTGCTTCGATCAATTCGCGCGGAATCGCCGCCATATTGATGGCCACAAAAGGCCCGGCGCGGCGCTTGCCGTAATCATGCAAGGCGCGAGCGATCAATTCCTTCCCCGTCCCGCTTTCCCCGGTGACCATCACGGTCAGATCGGTGGTCGTGAGCCGCGCCACCGTGCGGTAGATTTCCTGCATCGCCGCTGATCGCCCGATCAGGGGCAGTTTTTCGCCTTCCGCTTCCTCGGGCGGCGGTGCATCGGGCGGTGCGGCCAAGGCGCGTTCCACCGTACCCAGAACTTCCTTTAAATCGAAGGGCTTGGGCAGGTATTCAAAGGCGCCGCGTTGAGTTGCCTTGACGGCGGTCGCGAAGGTGGATTGCGCGCTCATCACAATCACGCGCATCTCGGGGCGCACGCGGCGGATGCGCGGCACCAGATCAAGCCCGTTTTCATCCGGCATCACCACGTCGGTGATGACAAGGTCCCCTTCCCCATCCTCCACCCAACGCCAGAGTGTCGCGGCCGAGGATGTGGCGCGCACCTGATACCCGGCCCGTCCCAAGGCCTGGCTCAGGACCGTGCGGATGGCGCGATCATCATCGGCGATCAGGATGGTGCGGGGATCAGTCATCAGGCGCTCTCCTGCCAACCCGCCGGGGGCGCCGGCATGGAAAGTTTGAATTGCGTGCGGCCGGGGCGGGAATCGCATTCAATCAACCCGCCAAGATCAGTGACGAGCTTCGCGACAAGCGCCAGGCCAAGCCCCTGCCCGCCCTTTTTGGTGGAAACAAAGGGTTCAAACAGCGTTGCCTGAATTTCCTCAGGAATGCCCGGCCCATTGTCGCGCACCGTCACCAGCAGGGGCAGATGCACCCTTTCATTGGCGGTCGGCACCGCGATGCGCACACCATGCTGATAGGCGGTGGCAAGCACGATTTCGCCATGGATCGGGTCCACCGCCTCAGCGGCATTTTTCACCAAATTCAGGATGATCTGCACCAGAATGTCGCGATTGCCCCAAACCGGCGGCAGCGAGGGATCATATTCTTCCGAAACCTTCAAATGCGCGGCAAAGCCGGTCTGCGCGATGCGCCGCACATGATCCAGCACCTGATGGATATTGACCGGCCCCAATTCCACGGGACGTTCAGAGAAGATGTCGAAGCGGTCCACCAGACCGCGAATCCGGTCCACCTCATCCTGGATCAGCAGGCAGAGCTCCTTATCCGCCTCAGGCGCGTTCTGTTCCAGCAATTGCGCGGCACCGCGAATGCCGGAAAGCGGGTTTTTCACCTCATGCGCCAGCATCGCCGCCATGGCAGAGGCACCACGCGCCGCGCCGCGGAAACTGAGCTGGCGGTCGAGCATTTGCGCGGTTGAGCCATCCTGCAAGGTCAGCACCACAGCGCCTTCAATTTCATGCAAAGGCGCGCCATGGACGGAAACGCCCCGACGATTGATGCGCGGGCTTTCCAGCAACAGGTCGTAATCCGAAACGGGCGAATCGAAGCGCCTGATCTGCGCCAACACGGCAAAGACGCGGTTATCCGGCGGCAGGATATCGCTCAGCTTCAATTGGCAGAGCGCGCCGGCGGAAAGCTTGAAGAATTGCTCGGCCGCGCCATTGGCAAAGGTGAAGCGGTCTTCCGCATTCAGCACCACTGCCGGCACCGGCAGGGCGGCCAGCACCATGGCGCTATCAAGCCGCGGCGTGCTGCGATTGGTGCTGCCAAGGCTTGCGCGCGCATTCATGCCGCAATCCGCCCATCGCCCGCTTCGCGGAAGGCATCGCGCACAGCGATAACACCCCGTTCGATCAGCGGGTCAAAGAAACCATCAATCAGGGCATGCACCGCCTCCGCCGAGGTCGCGTGATTGACCGCCACGCGAAATTCAGCCGAGCCGGGCAAGCCCTTGGAATACCAGGCAACGTGCTTGCGCGCGATACGGATGCCGGGCTCCGCACCGTGGTGTTCCAGCATAAGCGCGTAATGCTCCAGCAGGATGCGCTTTTGCTCAGCAAGCGCAGGTTCCTCGGTGCGGATACCATGCATCAAATGGGCAGCGACCTGGCCAAGCAGCCAAGGCCGGCCATAGGCGCCGCGCCCGATCATCACGCCATCGGCACCGGATTGGCGCAAAGCCTCCTCGGCATCCTCAATGGATAGGATATCGCCATTGGCAATCACAGGGATTTGCACGGCTTCCTTCACGCGGCGAATGAAGGCCCAATCGGCCTGGCCGGTATAGAATTGCTGGCGCGTACGGCCATGGATGGTGACCATGCGAATGCCGCAGGCTTGCGCGATACGGGCGAGGTTGGGGGCATTCAGGCTGTTATGGTCCCAGCCCATCCGCATCTTGAGCGTGACCGGCACGGACACGGCCTTGACGGTGGCTTCCAGAATGCGCGCTGCCGCGATTTCATCACGCATGAGCGCACTGCCGGCGCTTTGCCCCAGGGCGACTTTTTTGACTGGGCAGCCGAAATTGATATCCACCACCGCCGCACCCCGATCCACCACCAGCTTCGCGGCTTCCGCCATGGTGGTCGGGTCACAGCCGGCCAATTGGACCGAGGCTGGGCCGCCAAACCCGTCCAGCTCGGCCATTTTCAGCGTCTGGCGGTTTTCCCGCACCATGGCCTGAGAGGCGATCATCTCAGACACCACCATGGGCGTGCCGAGCGAACGCGCGAGGCGCCGGAAGGGCTGATCGGTCACACCCGACATGGGGGCCAGGATGACAGGCGCCGAAATGGCCAAGCCGCCAAGGTCAATCGGCTTCAGAAGAGGCAATGACATGGCTTTCTTACACTCTCCTGCATTTATTTTAAGCAATTTACTCAAAAATCTCTCACTCCACAAGGCCTGCTTGTGAATTAGGCATAAATCATGCCGGAACCGCTCTGCGGCCCGCCCGCGGATAAGCGCCGAGCATTGCTGCGGGTGTCGCTTGGGAGCTCAGGCGGCAATACGCCCCAGGCCTAACCTATCCGAGAGGCGCGCCGGGCCTTCATCGCCGAAAAATGCGCGCTTTGTACCAATCATCACTGATCAGGCGTTCGGAATGTGGTGGAACATCGCCGTCAGTCGTCAAGAAACCCGCATTAACGACAAAGGGGACACAATGTTCGCTCATATCCACGCCAGGTTCCGCTCTCCGGCCCCAATCGGCCAGCCAAGCGCCCTCCCCGCCATATCATGGCAGGCCGTGTTGGGCGTCACGCTGATCATGCTGGTCGCGACGCTGGTCGCGCAGCAGGCGCGGCCCTTGCTCTGGCCGTCCCAGATGGCGGAGACCCGCTTATCGCTGCAGAGCTTTGGCAATCAGAAGGCGGCCGAGGAAGCGCTGCGCTTGTCGGTCGAGCGGCTTGACCGTTTCAACCGCGAGACGCGGCTCTATCTGGATCACGATGCAGAAGTGACCATTCCGGGCTTTGGCTACGGGTCGCCCAACGCCATGCGGCTCCAGCTCCAGGAACAGATGGAGGCGATACGTGCGGATTATCAGCAGCTTCAGCAGTCGGTTGAAATAGCGCGTGCTCCCGTGCCGTGATCGCCGGGTAACCGACAGCAGCGGCCAGACCACTAGCCCCAAGCGACATTGCGCCAATGGACGCGGACGCCAGGGATGTACGCGCCGGTTTCGGTCACTTCACGGGCGCGCATCCCGCGCTAAACTACCCTCATGAAAACCGTGGCTCTTCTTCTCTCGGCCGGGCATGGCAGCCGCTTTGGCGCGGCGCAGCCCAAGCAATTTCTGCCTTTATTGGGCCGGCCAGTGCTGCGCCACGCGGCCGAGGCGCTTTTGGCCGAGGGGCTGGTGGCCGCGCTGCAACCCGTCGCCCCCGCCGGCGAGGAAGCCTTTGTCGCGAGTCTATTGCAGGGCCTGCCCTGCCTGCCCGTGGTGGCGGGCGGCGCCACACGGGAAGACAGCGTGCGTGCGGGGCTCGCAGCCCTCGCGGCCGAGGCGCCAGACTATGTCCTGGTGCATGACGCGGCCCGCCCCGTTATCCCGAAAGGCACCATCCCTGCCCTGCTCGCCGCGCTTGAGGCCTATCCCGGCGCCATACCGGCCCAGCCAGTGGCCGATACGCTAAAGCGCGTGGCCGCTGGCGTGATTGAAGCCACCGTCCCGCGAGAGGGGCTATTCCGTGCCCAAACGCCTCAGGCCTTTCGCTACGGCCCGCTTTGCGCGGCGCATGAGGCGCGCGCCGGGGCGGTGACCGATGATGCGTCACTTCTTGAAGCACTCGGGCAGTCGGTTGCCATTGTGCCGGGCAGTGAGCGTAATGTGAAAATCACCTGGCCCGAGGATCTTGCCCGCGTGGAAGCTGAAATGATCGCCCGCATGGTGCCGCGCACCGGCACCGGCTTTGATGTACACCGCCTGGTGGCGGGCCGCCCCTTGATCCTATGTGGCATCAATGTCCCGCATGAGCTTGGTCTTGATGGACATTCGGATGCCGATGTCGGGTTGCATGCGCTTTGTGATGCGATTTATGGCGCCTTGGCCGAAGGCGATATTGGCCGCTGGTTCCCGCCATCCCAGGCGGATTGGAAGGATGCCGATAGTGCCGCCTTCCTGCGGCACGCAGCCGGGCGGGTTGCGGCGCGCGGCGGCGTGCTGGTGCATGTGGATGTGACGCTGATTTGCGAAAGGCCCAAAATCGCCCCGCATGCGGATGCCATGCGTGCGCGCATCGCCGAATTGGCTGGGCTCGATGTGGCGGCGGTATCGGTCAAGGCCACCACCACGGAACGGCTTGGCTTTACCGGGCGTGGCGAGGGCATAGCCGCCCAGGCGGCAGCCACCATTCTGCTGCCGGCCTGACGCGGCTTTACCCCACGCCAAGCCCTTCCGCCGGCGGATTGGCAATCAGCTCGGCATAGGCAGCGGCTTCTTTCGGTTTTCCGATCAGATAACCCTGGGCGCTATTGCAGCCTTCCAGGATCAAAAGCCGCATCTGATCCGGGGTTTCCACCCCCTCGGCCGTCACCGCAATCCCCAGGCTGCGCCCAAGCCCGACCACAGAGCGCAGGATCGCGAGGCTTTGCGCGCTTTCCGGCAAATCACGGATGAAGGATCGATCCACCTTCAGCCGATCAAAGGGGAAGGAACGCAATTGGGTAAGTGACGAATAACCCGTGCCGAAATCATCCATGGCGATATGGCAGCCAAGCGCCCTTATGGCGGCCAATTGCGCCGGCGCATCGCCACTTGCGGGCAGCAGCACGGTTTCGGTCACTTCCAATTCCAGGCGCTGCGGGGCCAGCCCGCTTTCCTTGAGCGCGCCGCGCAAGGTTTCCAAAAGCCGCCCATCCCTGAATTGCGCCGGGGCGATATTGACCGAAACCGAAAGCGATTTCGGCCAATGCGCCGCTGCGCGGCAGGCTTCCCGGATCACCCAATCGCCAATGCGCCCCATCAGGCCGAGTTTTTCGGCCAAGGGCAGGAAATCGCCCGGCGGCACCAGCCCGGCCTCAGGATGGCGCCAGCGGATCAGTGCTTCGAAACCTGTCAGCCGACCCGCAGGCAGGGCAATAAGCGGCTGATAATGCAATTCAAATTCCTGCCTGCATAAGGCATTGCGCAGCGCGGCTTCTGCATTGCGCTGCGCCTTGGCGCGGGCATCCATATCGGCACTGAAGCGGCACCAGCGCGGCGTCGCCTGCCCATCATGTTCAAGGCTTGAACGGGCGAGGCCAGCGCAGCGCAGCAAAAGGGGCGCGTCATTGCCATCTTCCGGCGCCAACACAAAGCCAAGCCGCGGCGTCACGCTCACGGTCTCGCCCAGTACCAGATAGGGGTGGCCAAGCAGATGGGTCAGGCGCTTGGCCATGGCTTCCGCCTGCGAAGCGGTCGAAACATCGGCCTGCAGAATGGCGAATTCATCGCCCGCCAGGCGCGCCACCAGATCCGTGCTCCGAATCGCGGCCGAAAGCCGCCTTGCAGCGGCGCGCAACAATTCCTCCTGCGCGGCATGGCCGAGATTCGTGGTCACATGGCGAAGACCATCAAGATCAAGCACATGCACGGCGATGCGCGCCGGGCGACGGCCGGGCCTGACCAGCGCCGTGCTGACGCGCGCCGAAAACATGGCGAAATCGGCAAGGCCCGTGACCGTGTCCAAGCCGCCGCCGCCTGGAAGGTTGTGCCTGGTTTGAACAGCCAAGGCCCAGGTGCCGCTGCCGGCATGGCGAATGGTAAAGCCAAGACCCGGCGCGCCATCCAGGGTGACTTCGCGTTCAGCCTCAGCTGGGTTCCATGTGGCAGCGGCGCAGGCCTGCACCAGGGCCGCGGCAGCATTGGGTTCAAGGCGGGGGCTGCTATCCAGCAAATCAGAAAGGCTCGTGAATCGGGTGGCAGAACCGCGCCCAAGCCCGAGCAAACCGATCGCGCCCTGGCCAAGCGCGCCGATCTGTAGGCTCGTGTCAAAGGTCAGGCGATTATCCATCAGGCTTAGCCACCCAAGGGCCCGGCGCTTGGGGCGTGAATGCAGCCGCCTTTGTCCCAAGGGCGCGGGCGACAGGTCAAGCACAGTTTCATGCACTTCACTCCAGAAGGGTTCCGCCTCAGGGAAGGCCAGCAAGGCCAAGGCGGCGCCATTCGCTATAAGCGACGGAGGTGAAGGAAGGGTGGAGAGTGTAATTTTATGCACAAATACACGTATAGGTTGAAGTTCTTGATTTGTCCACCCCATAATGAAAATGCGTTGCAAAATGCAATAAGAAATTGCCAAAAAAAGAGGGCCACCCCATTGGGATGGCCCTTAGGCAAGGTTGAGGAAGGCTAAGCTGCCAGGAGCGGGCTATCCCGCTACCAGACACGATTACCCTTGCATCAAACGTGCCACGTCTTTGGGCGCCATTTGCACAGAGATTGGACGGTCAATTAGCCTGCACGTTCCAAAATTGATACATAATTTGCCACCGCCGCGCCGCCCATATTGAAGACGCCCGCCAATTCGGCACGCGGCAGTTGCATCGCCCCCGCCTGCCCGCAAAGCTGCATGGCCGCCAGCACATGCATGGAAACGCCCGTCGCGCCAATCGGGTGGCCCTTGGCCTTCAGCCCGCCCGAGCGGTTCACCGGCAGCTTGCCACCCGCCGCCGTCCAGCCTTCCAGCGCAGCCCTGCCACCCTTGCCTTCAGGGGCCAGACCCATCGCCTCATATTCGATGAGCTCGGCAATGGTGAAGCAATCATGCGTCTCAACAAAAGAAAGGTCACCTACGCCAACCCCGGCCTGTTCATAGGCGCGCTGCCAGGCAGTGCGCGCACCATCAAAGCGGATGATGTCGCGGGCCGCGATGGGCAGGTATTCATTGACCTGTACCGCGGCGCGGAAGCGCACGGCCTTGCCCATGGTTTTTGCCGTTTCGGCATCGGCCAGCACCAAGGCCGCCGCACCATCGGACACCAATGAGCAATCGGTGCGCTTCAGGGGACGCGCCACATAAGGGTTTTTCTCACTCTCGTTGCGGCAGAAATCAAAGCCGAAATCCTTGCGCATCTGCGCCCAAGGGTTGTCCACGCCATTCTTGTGGTTCTTGGCCGCAATCATGGCGAGTGCATCAGACTGATCGCCATGGCGCTGGAAATAGGCTTCAGCGATCCGGCCAAACACGCCGGCAAAGCCGCCTTCAATATCGGATTCCGTCTTGCGATAGGAAGCGGTCAGCAGAATCTCGCCAATCTTGGGGCCGGGCGTCGCGGTCATTTTCTCCGCCCCCACCACCAGAGCGAAGCGGCCACGCCCGGCGGCGATGAAATCCCGCGCGCCATGGATGGCCGCACTGCCGGTGGCGCAGGCATTTTCATAGCGTGTGATGGGCCGGAAGCGCATTTCCGGCACGCTTTGCAGCAAAAGCGAGGCCGGGAAGCCCTGGGGCGTGAAGCCCTCACCAAAAATGCCGACGAAGCCCGCGTCAATCTCGGCGGGCGATATCCCGGCATCCTCGATCGCGGCGCGGGCCACGCGCGCGATCAGGCTTTCCAGATCGGGTTCGGCTTCAAGCTTGCCAAAGGGGCTATGCGCCCAGCCAATGATTGCAGCTTCGGTCATGATGGGGTCTCCGCTTTAGGTGCCTTATGCCAGAGCAGGCCGGCCTTGTAATCCAAGGCGCGGCCTATTCCGGGTCAATACCAGCCGCGCGCAGAATGCGGGTATACTTCTCCACCCCTTCGCGCACAAAGGCCATGACCTGCGCATTGGTTTCAAAACCGGGGCGTGCCGTCACACCCGTTGTTTCATTCAGCCGCGCGGCGGTTTGCTGGACGGCCTGGCGGAAGGCCGCGCCAAGCGTCGCGATGGCTTCCGGTGGCGTGCCCCTGGGGGCGACAACGGGGAAGAATTCTTCAAACACCACGCCGGGCATGCCCGCCTCCGGCGCGTTTGGCAGATCGGGCAGGGCCGGGCTGCGGTGGTCTGACAAGACTGCCAAGGCACGCAAATTGCCGCCGCGCACCTGACCGATGGAAGACGCCATGGTCGGCGTGCCAAAATGCGCCTCGCCCGAGACCATTGCGGCAACGCCCGGGCCACCGCCACGGTAATGCACGGTCTCCACCTGCACATTCATGAGGTTCATGAACAACAGCCCACCGATATGCGGGCCGCTGCCAATGCCGGCCGAGGCATAGTTGAAGCGCCCCGGATTGGCGCGCAGCAGCGCCACGAATTCTTGCGCTGTGCGGGCCTCCACGCGGGGATTGACCACCAAAAGATGCGGCGAAAAGCCTACAATCGCGATGCCTTCGAAATCGGTCAGCGTGTTGTAGGGCATGCGCGAGACCATGGCAGGCACGGTCGCGAGCGAGCTATTGATGAGCAGCGTATAGCCATCCGCCGGGGCGCGTGCCGCAGCCTCAGACCCGATCACGCTGCCGGCACCGGCGCGGTTTTCGACAATCACGGGCTGGCCCAGGATTTGGCCCACGGCCTCGGCCAGGATGCGGCCAACAATGTCATTGGAACCGCCCGGCGCGGCGGCCACGATCAGCCGGATGGGCCGCGTTGGGCGCCAGCTGCCCTGTGCGCTGAGAATGCTGGGGGCCAGACCTGCCGAAAGGGCAAGGCCAAGGGCTGTTCTACGGTGCATCATGAATGTTCTTCCTCCCTCAATAACTTCTTTCATTTGGCCCAGCCATGTCCCGGCGGGTCATGGGGCCGAGCGCCGCTCATGCGGTTTTGGGCAGTCATTTTTTCAGCCCCAAGCATTTGCGCACGGGCCGCGGACGCATCGGATCAATCGGTCGCGCAGGTGCTTTCATGGCACGTCATGGGTCTCCCGAAAACCGGCTATGATCCAAGCCGAATACGGCGCGGATTGGAAGAGCGCGATGGCACTTGCAGCGGTTTCCGCGCAGCTTTCTTCAGGGGAAAGGATGCAAGCCTTTGGCTGGTCGCATTTCCCACGCAGCCAAGCGATTTGTCTGGGCGTCAAACAACGCTCATGATTTTCGCTGCATGGGCAGCTTCAAGGACGGCAATGGACCTGCGGCGGCCTTTGGGGCCATGAAAACCAAGGGCCCCGCGGCCGCGGGTTCCTCGGCGCCCGCATCGGCCTCAAGCGCGATTTCGGCGGAGATCAGGGCGATTTGGGCGGTGATGGCGTCATCTACAGGGACCCGGCGCAAATATTCGGACGCGGCGGAGGATGGCATCCCCACTTCGAGGGTTGCCCCCTGCACCAGAATGCCCGCATAGCCTTCGAGCAGGATGTCTATGGCGGTGAAGTTTTCGGGGGCTTCCTCCTGCCGGATGGCTATTCCATCCACCAGGTCCCCGACGCGATAGGCGTTGCCCTGAAACACCACGCCTTGATCGGGTAGCATCAGCAAATCCTCGCGCGGCGCCATATTGCCAAGCACACCAGCCAGGACGCGGATGAGTGGCCCCCGATAGGGGATATTGCGAATGCCGAGCACACGCTGGAATGGGGCGATACCGGGCGTTGCTGCCAGCAGCATCATGCCCGGCCCGAGCCTGGCCGCATGCCGATCCCCGCGTGAGGTCATCACCCGCGCATCGGCGGCTATCCCCTTCAAACTGAAGCCCACTGGTCTGCCCCAAGCATCCATTCAACAAGCACAATAGCATAACATTGCACCCGCTTCGGTGAACAGTGGCCGGGCGCGGCACGCGGCATGCTGAGCAATGGCTCAGCATCCTTGTCTTTTACGGACACCGCACCCCATGCCGCTTGATCTTTCGGCCCTGCCCGCCGCCCCGGAAACCCGCCCGACCCGCGCGGAAGGGATCGCCGCTGCGCTCGCCGAGGCGATCACGCGCGGCGAAATCCCGCCCGGCACGACGTTGGAAGAAGAACGCTTGGCCCTGGCCCATGGCGCTTCCCGCACCCCGGTGCGGGAGGCCTTGCGGCTGCTGGTCGCAACCGGCCTGGTGGAGCAGCGCCCAAGGCGTGGCGCGGTAGTGGCGCGACCCGAACCGCGCCGGGTGGCCGAGATGTTCGCCGTGATGGCAGAGCTTGAGGCGATCTGCGCCCGGCTTTGCGCGGAAGCCTTGCCACGCAAGGAAAAAACCAAATTGAAGACGCGGCATGAGGCGATGGCGCGGCTGGTGGCCGCGCATGATCTGGCGGGGTATCGCGCGGCCAATGTTGCATTCCATGAGGCGCTTTATCAGGGCTCGGGCAATGCCTATTTGGCCGAATTGGCCGAGGTGACGCGCCGACGCTTGGCCCCCTTTCGCGCCGCGCAGCTTGGGGGGAAGGATCGGCTGGCGGCTTCCCACGCGGAACATGCCGCCATCATTGCCGCGATTTGCGCGGGTGACGGCGCGGCGGCGGCAGCGGCGATGCGCGCCCATTTGGCGGCGACCGAAGGTAGCCTGGGCGTCATGGCGGGGCAGGAGGCGCGGTTTTGAAACCCGCCACGCGCTTGGGCAGATGCATCACGACCCGCTCAAATTGTATGCAGAACTGTATACAATCAGCCGCCCCAGCCCGCTTTTCGGGCGGCACGCGGATTGCGGATAGGGGTGCATGGATTTGATCGCCCTTCCCTTTCAGCGCACTGCCTTGCATGCCGCCTATCGCGCCGGCGTGACGCCGCAAGCCGTGATGACCGAGGCTTTGCGCCGGCTGGACGCCGCCGGTGATCCCGGGATTTTCCTGGATGTGACGCCGCCCGAGGACATTGCGGCGGCGATCAGCGCCCTGCCCGGCTTTGACCCGGTGGCCTATCCGCTTTGGGGCCTGCCGGTCGCGGTGAAGGATAACATCGCCGTGGCCGCCCGGCCCATGACAGCCGCCTGCCCTGCTTTCAGCCATGTGCCGGTGGAGGATGCCGAGGCGGTGCGGCGCCTGCGCACCGCAGGTGCCATCATTCTGGGCAAGACAAATCTGGATCAATTCGCAACTGGGCTGGTCGGCGTGCGCACCCCCTATCCGGTGCCGCGCAATGCCGTGTCGGCTGAGCATGTGCCGGGTGGGTCATCTTCCGGTTCCGCGGTCGCGGTGGCGCGCGGGATTGTGACGCTAGCGCTTGGCACGGATACGGCGGGTTCAGGGCGCGTGCCGGCGGCGCTGAATGGGATTGTCGGGCTGAAGCCAAGCGTGGGCGCGGTTTCGACGCGCGGCGTGGTGCCGGCCTGCCGGAGCCTGGATTGCGTTTCGGTCTTCGCCACCTGTCTGGATGATGCCTGGGCGGGCTTTGCGGCCTTGGCCGGTGAGGATCATGCTGATCCCTTCAGCCGCCCGATCACCTGGCAGGAACCGGGTGCAGTGCCAGCACGCATCGCCGTGCCGCGCGCCGCCGATACGCATTTGGATGATGCGGCGGGGCGCGCAGCCTGGGCGGCGGCTTTGGATTTGTTGCCTTCAGCAAGAGAGGCCGCGATTACCGACATGCTGGATGCCGCAAAGCTTTTGTATGAAGGACCCTGGGTCGCGGAACGCGCGGCGGCCTTTGGTGATTTTGCGCGCGCGCATCCCGGCGCGCTGCATCCGGTGACACAAAAGATCATTGATGGCGCGAACGGCTTCAGCGCCGTGGATGCGTTTCGCGGCATGTATAAGCTCGCCGAATATCGCCGCGTGGCCGAGGATTTTTTCGCGGCGCATGAGGTGCTGGTGGTGCCCTCGGTTCCCTGTTTCCCGACACTGGCGGCGCTGGCGGCAGATCCCTTCGCGCCCAATGCGCGGCTTGGGGTCTACACGAATTTCGTCAATCTGCTTGACCTTGCCGCACTCGCCGTGCCGGGGCCGAAGCGCCCGGATGGCTTGCCCGCCGGCATTACCTTGATTGGCCCGCGCGGCAGCGATGCGGCATTGATGGCGCTCGCCCAGGAATTCACGCGCCGTCAGGCCGCAGCAGAAAAGGCTGAAGCCGCATGATCGAAATTATTGTTGTTGGCGCGCATCTTTCGGGCCTGCCGCTCAATCACGAATTGGTGAGCGAAGGCGGCGTGCTGCGCCGCGCCGTGCTGACCGAGCCCTGCTACCGGCTTTACGCGCTGGCGGGTGGACCGCCGCGCCGGCCTGGCTTGCTGCGTGTGGCACCTGGCACCGGTGCAGCGATTGCGACCGAGGTCTGGGCCCTGCCCGATGATGGCTTTGGCCGCTTTGTGTCCCGCATTCCTGCCCCGCTTGGCATCGGCACGCTGCTTTTGGCCGATGGCTCTCGCCCCAAGGGTTTTCTGGTGGAACCGGAAGGCTTGCAGGGCGCGGAAGACATTACCCGCTTTGGTGGCTGGCGCGCCTTTATGGCCAGCATCGCAACCCCCGCTTGAGGCTTCAACAAAAGGAGAATTCATGATGCAACGTCGTCATCTTCTGGGCGCCATCGCCCTTGCACCCCTCGCCGCCCCTTCCATTGCGCGCGCGCAAGCGACGCGTACAGTGAAAATGGGATCGCTCCGGCTGATTCATTCCATGACGCCGCATTTCTATCAGCGCTTTGCGCCGGCGGGGCTGAATATCGAAATCATCACGTTTGACAGCCCGACCGATGGCAAGAATGCCGTGGTGACGCGCAGCGTTGACTTCGGTGGCTTCGGCATTGCTGCCGCCACGCTTGGCGCCGCAGCGGGTGAGCCGGTTGTGGTGGTTGGCGCCTTCTGCAATCGCGGCATGGGCGTGATTGCCAAGGCCGGGTCCGGCATTCGGGATATTGCCGGGCTGCGCGGCAAGCGCGTGGGCATTTGGCCGGGCTCCACCCAGGAAGTGTTTATCCTGGAACGCTTGCGTCAGAACGGCATGACAGTGCGTGATATCACCAGCGTACGCGTACCCTTTGGCGAAATGCACGCCATGCTCTCCCGCGGCGATATTGATGCCTATGTGGGTGCCGAACCGGGTCCGGGGCTTTCGCTTTCCTCTGGTGTTGGTGAGTTGGTCGAATTCCCCTATGGCACTGCGATGGGTGGCCTGAATATGATCTTCGCCACATCGGAAGCGATGATCGCGCAGGACCCTGCCTTGGTGAGGACCATGCTTGGCATCCACCGCCGCGCCAGCGAACACATGATGGCCAATAAGGCAGAGGTGGCGGAAGCAACCGTGCGCATCCTGGGCGCGCCGCGCGCCGCCGTGGACCGCGCGCTTGCTGAAAACAACGTGGAATATACCTGGCGGCTTGACGATACGGTGATGACGCAGGCGCGCGCCTATGCCCAGCAAATGCTGGAAATGCGCCAGATCCGCGCCCTGCCCAATTTCGACCGCTTCCTCAATCCGCGCTTCTCCAACGAAGTCGCGACTTCCTGAAAGTTAGCTGAATGAGCGCGAGTGTGGCCGCCGAAAGCACGGCGGAAGAAAGGAAATCTCGATCCGCCGGCGTGATCTGGCCGCGTGTGAAGGGGGTCATGCTCGCGCTGGTGGTGCCGGTGGCGCTTCTCTTCGGCTGGCATTTCGCGGTGAAGGCAGGGATGACGCGGCTTATCCCCTCCCCCGCCGATGTCGCAGAATATATGGTGGATTTCGCCATTGGCGGCATTTGGGATGATGCGTTTTCGGCCACACTCCATATCCATTTGTTTGCGTCCATGCAGCGGGTTTATGGCGGTTTTGCACTCGCCGCGCTGGTGGCGGTGCCGCTTGGGCTGCTGATTGGGCGCAATGAACAGGTCCGCGCACTGCTGGATCCCTTCCTGCAATTGATGCGCCCCATTCCGGTGACGGCCTGGTTGCCGCTTTCCATGATCCTGTTCGGGCTTGGGCCGCGGTCGGCCTTTTTTCTGGTCTTTCTTGGCGCCTTTTATCCCATTCTGCTGAACACGGTGTTTGGCGTGCGCAGTGTGGAAAAGCGGCTGTTTGAAGCGGCTTCCATGCTGGGCTGTTCCGGCACGGCGCAATTCTTCCGGGTGGTACTGCCCGCATCCTTGCCTTCCATCTTCACGGGCCTGCGGCTCGGTCTTGGGCTTGCCTGGTTCGTGATTGTGGTGGGTGAGATGACCGGCGTGCCGCAAGGCTTGGGTGCCGTGATCATGGATGGCCGCACCCTGTCGCGCACCGAATTGGTGATTTGCGGCATGATCGTGATCGGCATTGCCGGCTTCATTTCCGACCGCATCGTTGTTGCCATCATGAACCGTCTACTGCGCTGGAGCCCTTCGCACCATGCCTGAGCTTCCCATTCTTGATCTGCGCCATGTCGGCAAGGTCTATGAGCTGAATGACCAGCGTATCGAAGCCTTGCGCGATGCCAATCTGGTTGTCGAAAAAGGCGAATTCGTCTGCCTGATCGGCGCCTCGGGCTGCGGCAAATCGACCTTGCTCCGCATTGTCGCGGGGTTTGAACCGCCCAGTGCTGGTCAGGCACTGATGTGGGACAAGCCCATCTCTGGCCCCGCGCCCGATCGTGGCATGGTGTTTCAGGATTACGGGCTGTTTCCTTGGCTTTCCGTGCGGCAAAACATTGGCTTTGGTCCTTCTTCGCGCGGGCTCCCCAAGGCGGAGCTTCGCAAACTGGTGGATCGCTTTGTGGATATGGTCGGCCTGACGCGTTTTGCCGATGCCTACCCGCATCAGCTCTCGGGCGGCATGAAGCAGCGGGTCGCGATTGCGCGTGTGCTCGCGAATGATGCCGAAATGGTGCTGATGGATGAACCCTTCGGCGCGCTCGATGCCATGACGCGGGAGCGCTTGCAGGATGAATTGCTGGATATCTGGCAGCGCACCAAGCTGACGGTGCTGTTCGTCACGCATTCGATTGAAGAAGCGATTTTCCTGGCGGATCGTGTGGTGGTGATGGAACCTGGGCCGGGGCGTATTGCGAGTGAGCATCGCATCGAATTGCCGCGGCCGCGCGATGTTTCCTCACCGGAATTCAATGCGGTGCGGCGTGATCTTTCGGCACGGCTGCATAGCCATCATGGGAAGAAAGCGGCGTGAAAAACCCGGTTGAGCGGCTGCGCTATACTGCGCCTGCGGATCGGCCGCGCCATGGCCTGCCGGGCGGGCAGAAGCTGATCCTGTGGCCCGTGGTGAATATCGAGAATTGGCTGATCGAAAACCCCATGCCGCGGCAGGTGCTGGTGGCGCCAACGGCTGCGGTTTTGCAGCCGGACCTGCCGAATTGGGCCTGGCATGAATATGGGATGCGTGTGGGTTTTTGGCGCTTTCTGGACATGTTCGAAAAGCACGGCATGCGCCCCACGCTTTCCATCAATGGCAGCGTGATTGGCGCCTATCCGCGTGTGGCGGCGGCGGCGCGCGATGCGGGTTGGGAATTCATGGGCCATGGCTGGGTGCAGGTGCCCACGCATAAAATGCCTGATCAGCGGGAAGCGATTACGCGCACCGTGAAGACCATTGCCGATTTCACGGGCCGCGCCTGCCAGGGATGGCTCGGGCCGGGGCTGACTGAAACACTCGAAACACCTGAAATACTGGCAGAGGCTGGCGTTACCTGGCTTGGTGATTTCGTGGTGGATGATCTGCCGGCGCGCGTGGCGACGGCGCATGGGGAGCTGCTGTCCCTGCCCTATTCGGTTGAGCTCAACGACATTCCCGTGGTGATGATCCAACACCATGATGAGGAAGAATTGCCCCGCCGCGCCCGGCTGCACGCCAAGCGCCTGATCGCGGAGGCTGAGGCTTCCGCGGGCGTGAAAATCATGTGCATCGCGATCCACCCCTATATCTCGGCCGTGCCGCATCGGATTGAGGCACTGGCGGCGCTTTTCGCGGAATTGGCGGCTGATCCGCGGGTTATTGCGATGCAGGGTGATGAGATTGCCGCCTGGTATCGGGCGAGTGGGGATGGGGCGTGAGGGGCTGAGGCTTCTCACGCCAAATATGTCTTTTCATCCATGGCCAGTTCAGGTTAGCCTTCGCGCAATGGGCGTTGAAGCGCCTCTGGCCGGTGAGAAATGGGGGCGCTTTCCCCCCGGCTGAAGGTTCCAATGCCCGCGCAGGGGCAACAAAAACCGGAGGCAGCAGTGGCAAAACTCAATGTGAATGGCCGCGTCATGGATATCCAGGTGGAAGCGGATACGCCACTCCTTTGGGTATTGCGCGAACAGCTTGGCCTGACAGGCACCAAATATGGTTGCGGCGTGGCGCAATGCGGTTCCTGCACCGTGCATGTGGATGGAGCGGCGGTGCGCGCCTGTTCCTTGCCGGTTTCCGCCTTCAATGAAGGCCAGAAGATTGTCACCATCGAAGGGCTTTCGCCCGATAGCAGCCACCCCATCCAGCAGGCCTGGCTTGCCTTGGACGTGCCGCAATGCGGCTTCTGCCAGCCCGGCATGATCATGGCGGCAAGCGCCTTGCTCGCTGCCAATCCAAAGCCGACCGAAGCGCAAATCCGTGAGGAAATGACGAATATCTGCCGTTGCGGCACCTATAATCGCGTCATTGCTGGCATCCAGCGCGCCGCTGGCATCAGCACAAGCGGTTGAGGGGGAACAGCATCATGAATGCCATCACAAACCCTTCCCGCCGCGGTTTGCTTGCGACGGTTTCTTCCGCCCTTGGTGCCTTCACCTTTGGCTTTCATGCGCCTTTGGTGAAATCCGCTGCCGCGCAAGGCAGCGCTGGCGTGCCGGAGATCAATGTCTGGGTCGTGGTGCGGCCCGATGACACGGTCGTGATCCGCATAGCGCGGTCGGAAATGGGACAAGGGACGCTGACGGGCCTCGCGCAATTGGTCGCCGAGGAATTGGAATGCGATTGGTCCAAGGTGACCACGGAATA
This sequence comes from Roseomonas sp., assembly GCA_020249925.1. Lineage (GTDB taxonomy): Bacteria > Pseudomonadota > Alphaproteobacteria > Acetobacterales > Acetobacteraceae > Neoroseomonas. The sequence goes on from JADCER010000001.1 coordinate 339,881, forward strand.
TCCAACACCGGGACAGAACCTCGCGCGCAATCGGGCCTGGGGGAATATGTCTACGGGCGGCAGCCGCGGCATTCGCGACAGCCATGATTATGTGCGCAAAGGTGGCGCTGCGGCGCGCATGATGCTGGTACAGGCGGCGGCCAATGGCTGGGGTGTTGCAGCCGGCGAATGCAGCGTGGCCAATAGCATCATCACGCATGGCCCAAGCGGGCGCAGCACCAGCTTCGGCGCTGTGGCGGCGGCGGCGGCGCGGCTGACACCGCCCACGGATATTCCGCTGAAGGACCCAAAGAATTGGAAGATCGCCGGGAAATCGGTCCCTCGGCTGGATACGGCGGAAAAGCTGAATGGCAGCCAGATCTATGGCATGGATTTGCGCCTGCCCGGCATGCTGAATGCCGCCATCCGCGCCTGCCCGGTTTTTGGCGGCAAGATTGGCAGTATGGACAGCAAGGCGGCCGAGGCCATGCCCGGCGTCAAGCATGTGCTCCGGCTTGGTGACCATACGGTGGTGGTGGTTGCCGATACCTGGTGGCGCGCCAAGACCGCTTTGGATGCGGTGAAGATCACCTGGGATGAGGGGCCGCACGCCAATGCATCCTCGGCTTCATTCGCTGAGGTGATCAAGGCCGGGCTTGATGCGCCGGAAGCGGCCGTCGGCAATCGCAATGGCGATGCGCGTGCCGCGCTGGCGGGTGCCGCCAAGCGCATTGAAGCGGTTTATGGCTATCCGCATCAGAACCATGCCTGCATGGAGACGATGAACGCGACCGCGCTTTGGACGCCGGAGCGTTGTGAGGTTTGGACGCCTACACAAAATGGCGAAGCGGCTTTGGCGGCGACTGCTGAAGCCGCAGGCCTGCCGCCGGCGCGGTGCGAAGTGCATAAGATCCATCTTGGCGGCGGCTTTGGGCGCCGTGGTGCGGTGCATGATTGGGTGCGGCAAGCGGTCGCGATCGCCCGGCAAATTCCCGGCACGCCAATCAAACTGATCTGGTCGCGCGAAGAAGATATGCTGCAAGGGCGCTTCCACCCCGTCACGATGTGCAAGCTGCAAGGTGGCTTGGATGCGCAGGGCAATCTGGTTGGCTTGCATATGCGGATTTCCGGCCAATCCATTGTGGCCGGTATTTTCCCGCAGAATATTCGTGATGGGCGCGACCCGGTGGCCTTCCAGGGGTTGAATGCCAGCGGTGGGGAAGCGGATATTGGCTATACCATCCCGAACCTGCTGATTGATCACGCCATGCGCAACCCGCATGTGCCGCCTGGCTTCTGGCGCGGCGTGAACCTGAACCAGAACGCGATCTATCTGGAATGCTTCATGGATGAATTGGCCCATGCGGCGGGCAAGGATCCCTTGGCGTTTCGCCGCGCGTTGATGGCCAATCATCCGCGCCATTTGGCAGTACTGAACGCCGTCGCGGAACGCGTCGGCTGGGGCAGCACGCCGGCGCCGGTGAATGGGCAGGCGGTTTTCCGTGGGCTCGCGCAGACGCATGGGTTTGGCAGCTATGTCGCGGCCTCTGCGGAAGTGTCTGTCGGTGACAAGGGTGAGCTCAAAATCCACCGCATCGTTGCCGCAATTGATTGCGGCCATGCGGTCAATCCGCAGCAGATCGAAATGCAGGTGGAAGGATCCTTTGTCTATGGGCTTTCAGCCGCGCTGCATAGCGAATGCACGGTGAAAAACGGCAGGATTGAGCAGGAGAATTTCGATACCTACCAGGTGCTGCGCATGGATGAGATGCCGAAGGTTGAGACCATCATCCTGCAATCAGGTGGCTTCTGGGGCGGTGTTGGGGAGCCCACGATTGCCGTCGCTGCCCCCGCGGTGCTGAACGCGATCTTTGCCGCGACCGGCAAGCGGGTGCGGCATTTGCCGCTGAAGCATGCTGACCTCAGGCGGGCGTGAGGGTAGCGCGGTTTCTGGCAGGCCTGCTGCTGGCCATGGCGTTACCAGCCATGGCTGAGGCGCAGGCGCTTCAGGTGACAGGTGATGCGGTGGCGCAATCACTCACGGGTAGCGCTGGCGATCCTGGGCGTGGGCGCGCCATCATCATTGATCGGCAAAAGGGTTTGTGCCTGCTGTGTCATAGCGGACCATTCCCTGAGGAACCCCTGCAAGGCAATCTGGCGCCAAGCCTGGAAGGTGCCGGCAGCCGCTGGACTGAGGGTCAGCTTCGGCTGCGCCTGATGGACAATAAGCGCGTCAATCCGGAGAGCATCATGCCGGCCTATCATCGGATCGCAGGCTTGAATCGCGTGGGTTCCGCGTGGCGTGACCGACCAATCTTGAACGCTGCCGAGATTGAGGATGTGCTGGCCTTTCTGATGGGGCTGAAGGCGGAGAAGGCGCCATGAAAATCACGCGGCGCGTTTTGCTGGCGGCACCGGGCGCCTTGCTATTGCCGGCGCCAACGCTTGCGGATCGGCAAAGCCTTGCAGCCGCCTTGCGGGAATTCACCGGTGGTCAGCCAATGCGCGAAGGGCGTGTCAGGCTTGATGTCTCGCCGCTTGTCGAAAACGGCAATGCGGTGCCGATTTCGATTGCGGTGGACACGCCGATGACGGCGGCGGATCATGTGCGTCGCATTGGCGTTTTCAATGAACGCAATCCGCAGCCAAATGTGATTACCGCGCAATTCGGCCCGCGATCAGGCCGCGCTTATCTGGCAACCCATATTCGCCTTGCGACGTCACAAGCTTTGGTGGCGGTGGCGGAAATGAGTGATGGCAGTTTCTGGTCGGAGCGTGTCGAGGTGGTGGTCACCTTGGCCGCCTGTATTGAGGGTTAGGCCATGGCGCGCGTACTGCTCAGGGTGCCGACATCGGCGGAAAAGGGCGCGGTGATTGAAATGCGCGCGCTTATCCAGCATGTCATGGAAACCGGCTATCGCCCGAATGCCGAAGGTGTGGTGCAGCCGCGCGATATCATCTGGAAATTCACCTGCCGCTATGATGGGGAGGTTGTTTTCAACGCGACCCTATCGCCCGCCATCGCGGCCAATCCCTTCATCGCCTTTACCACCATCGCGACGCAATCGGGGCTGATCACCTTTACCTGGGAAGGCGATAATGGCTTTGCGCAGACAGAGACGCGCCATATCACCGTCACATGAAGCGCATCCTATTCGCGCTGCTGGCTTGTTGTTCAGTGGCGGGGGCGGAGGAAAGGCGTTCAGGCCTTTTGGATATGCGCCCCGAAGCGCAGGCGATGCAGCGTGATGACAGCATGAACCCTGGCATGTTGTGGGTTTTGGAAGGGGAGGCGCTGTGGGGCCGCAAACCCACAACCGCCGGACAATCCTGCGCCGATTGCCATGGCGATGCGCCGGGCAGCATGCGCGGTGTGGCGGCGCGGTATCCCGCTTTTGATGCAGCGCGGGGTACCGCGATTGATCTGGCCGGGCGCATCATCCAATGCCGGGAAGCGCGTCAGGCCGGCACGCCCTTGGCGCGGGAAAGTCAGGAGCTGTTGGCGCTGACCAGTTTTGTTGCGCATCAGTCGCGCGGCCTGCCGATCACACCACCCGAAGATGCGGGTATGCGCGCCACGCGTGAAGTTGGGCAGCGCCTTTACATGACGCGCATGGGACAGATCGATCTATCCTGCGCGCAATGCCATGATGATCATGCGGGGCGCAGGCTTGCCGGCAGCATCATTCCGCAAGGGCACCCGACGGGGTATCCGATCTATCGGCTGGAATGGCAGGCGATGGGGTCGCTGCAACGCCGGCTACGCGGCTGCATTACCGGCGTGCGCGCGGAGCCCTTTGCCTATGGGTCGGCTGAATTCATCGCCATTGAAGCCTATTTGATGGAAAGGGCGCGCGGCATGGTGCTGGAAACGCCAGCGATCCGGCCGTAAAGCGCTTTTGCAAAGTTGGTCACAGCAGAAATCCGCGCAACAACCCGAACATCCCAGTACAAAACAGAATGGTCAAAGCCACCTGGCGATAAAGCTGTTCATTGCCAAGCCCCTGAAAGGCGCGCCCCCCCACCCAGGCGCCAAGCAGCATCACCGGCAGCAAAATCACCGCGCGGATCAGCGCCGTGACCCCCGCAACACCGGAGGCCATGACAATCGCAATCAGCAGAAATTGCGTCAGGAAATAATAGGTGACGATATTGGCGCGGTTCACCTGCGGCGGATCATTGCCCGAGAGCAGATAAAGCAGCACGGGCGGGCCGCCCACGCTGGTGGTCGCCATCATCGCCCCTGAAACAGCGCCGACCAGGATGGTGGCCGGCCTGCTTCTGCGGCCCTTGTAGCGCCAGCCGGTCCACATGATCACCACGAAAAACACGATCACCGCGGAAACCGCCGTGATGATCGCATTCTTGTCCACATTCGCGAGCAACCAGACACCGAGCGGCATGGCCGCACAGGCCGCGATGCTCATGGGCGTTAGCAGCTTCCAATCGGCCTGATGGCGCACCTGCGGAAAAAGCTGGAAGGAGACGATCAATTCAATCGCCACCACCGTCACCACCATATCGGCCGAACCAAACAGCATGGCGAAGATGGGCGCCATCAGCATCGCCGAACCAAAACCGGCAAAGCCACGCATCAGCCCCGCGACGAAGGTCACGCCAAGCGCCGCCCAGATATTGATGCCATCAAAAATCAGCGCGAGATGCGCGGCGATATCCTGCACAAGACTTGGCTTAGGTCATTGCGGTTGGATGCCGATGCGCCTGGCAAGCGCGCCATACATGTCCCTTTCACGGCGGACACGTTCGGCAAAAACATTGCCGCCTTCAAAAGCGGGCACAAGGCCGGCCGGCGCCATGGCATTCGCAACCTCGGGCAGGGCAGTCACTTGGCGCAAGGCTTCCGTCAGCCGCGCCACGGCCGCAGGTGGCATGGCAGCGGGGGCGGCGACGCCATACCAGGGAATGGCCAAAGCGCGTTCCAGCCCAATCTCGCCAAGGGTCGGCACATTGGGCAATGAAGGATTTCTATTCTCGCCAATCGTCGCAATGCCAATCAGCTTGCCATCATTCACCGCCGGCACCGCGACCGAATCAAACAACAACTGCACGCGCCCCGCCAGCGCATCGGTCAAGGATGGCGCGGAACCGCGATAGGGCACGTGTTCCAGCCTGATGCCGGTGACATCGCCGAAAAGCTCCCCCGTCAATTGCGTGATGGTGCCAGGCCCCGCGGAGCCAAAGCGCAATTGCCCTGGATTGGCCTTGCCATAGGCAATCAGCCCGGCTGCATCGCGAAACGGCAAGGATGGATGGGATGCAATGACACTATAGCCAAGCGTGATCCGCGCCACGGGGATGAAGGCGGTTGCAGGATCATAGGGCAATTGCGCCATGACATGCGGGCTGATGGTGAGCACCGCGGTTGGAAAGATCATCACCGTATGGCCATCGCGCGATTGCGCGACCGCTTGTGCGCCAATGCTTCCCCCTGCCCCGGCGCGGTTTTCGATCACCACCGGCTGGCCCAGGATGCGCGAAAGCGGTTCCACCATCGGACGGACCGAAACATCCGAAGGCCCGCCCGGCGGATAGGGCACAAGCAGTGTCACCGTGCGCGTCGGCCATTCCGCTGCGCGGGCGATATGGGGCAGGCTGAGCCCCGTTGCGACCATGGCGCCAAGCCCGCGCCGAGATATGTTTCGCATGTGAATGACGCCCCCTGATGATGGCGCTTGTTGCGCGGAAGCGAAGCTTAGCCCAAGCGGTGGAAAACCCAAGGGCTTTCGACCCTGGGGTGCCCCTGATCCTTCAAAATCATTGGTGGGGGCAAAGGCCATCCTTTCATGAACCGTGGCCCCAAGGAGGCGGTTTCGGGGTGCCTTTCCGCACTATCTCCGGGCATTGCGCAGAAGTGCTTCAATGGACATGGCCCGCGCAAGATGTTGTTCGTTCAGTTCAATATACAAATTCACCGCTTGCAGCAGATTGACACAAGGGTTGCATACATAAACAACCTTCATGTCGATCCTATCCGTGAATACCGCAGTACCGAACCGAACACCCATATCTGGATTTCTTTCAATCACACGTCTTACTTCAAATTCATCGCGATAAAGCACGTCAATCCGCTGGTCCCTCAATGCCTGAATGCCCGCTTCCCATGATTGGACTTCGATGATGGTCGCTGCGGGAAAATATCGCCTGGCAAATTCCACATATGATGAGGCCTGGATGGCACCCAGACGCCCTGCAAAGCTACGGAGAGCATCTTCCGGACTTCGCCCATTGGCAATCCGCGCCAAGGCTGCTCGATTGTAAACCATGGCGTGGCGGAGCCTGACATAGGGTTCCGAAAAACGCACGAAAGGGGCACGATCAAAACTCGCGGACATGCGGTTGATGCCGATATCGGCCTCAAGATCGGCAACTGTCTTCGCGAGTGAATTGAAGGTATTGCCGCCATCAACGAAAACAAGATTGACACCAATCGCCCGCGCAATGCCCCTTGCCATATCAATTTCGGGACCTTCGAATTCGCCAGAAGGTAATCTCACACGAAATCCAGGCACATCGAAATTGGGAATGGCGACGCGAAGGCTGCCTGCCGCAATGACATCCCTGAGATCTCGGGTTTGAGGGCCGGTAGTCAGATTCTGGGAATGTGCGGCGACGCTGGAGAAAGCAATCAAGGCCAACACAAGAGCCGTGAAGTGAAAAAAACGCGACAGACCGCGCATCCAGCCGATATCAAGAAAAACCTGTCCCTGCATGGAGAATTCTCCTCCCTCTATTTTCTCTTGCGCTGCGCGATAATGTCCCATCCCTGCCATTGGCGTTCACTCCGCTGGTGCAGCAGCAGATTTTTTGCTGCCCAAGCTCGCCAAAGCCGGAATCTGGCAACTCAAGGCCACATTCAGCATGGCGCGGAGCATGGAAACGATCGGGTCAACAACAATCATCAGGGGCAGTGCAAGTTCATAGGAAAGGCCAAAGGGGCGGAGCACTGCCGCAAGTGGGACAAGGCCCGCAACCCCGCTGACACCAATCGTCGCGAATGAGGCGATAAGGGAGAACAGCGCCACAAGCAGCAGTTCCGAAAAGCTGAAGTCATGTCCGGTCAGATTGGCAATGAATAGAGCGGCGATGATGAAGTGGACGATATTGCCGAAACGGACCACAGCGAAGGCAATAGGGATGAAAAGTTCACATGGCGGCCTTGATGCGTTCAAGTCCTTGATCATTGTTTCAAGCGCCGTCGGTGCACAGACCAGAGTGTTCCTTGTTGCGCAAGCAAGGGCCAAGGGTTGCGCAAATGCCCCAAAGACACGCCTTGGGCTGACACGAAGCGCCATTGCCATGACAAAGATCGGAATGGTGAGAAGTACAAGGCTGGTCACGAGGAAGGCAATGGCAAAGGGTGCCAGTACCACGAAGGCATCATTGCCAAGAAGGGCGATCTGTGGCGCAACCAGTGCGATGATTCCAATTGGCATGAACAAGTTGAACCATTCAAAAATAAGAAGGCAAACGCTTTGGATATGGCGAAGTGCATTGAAGATGGATGTGCCGGAGCGGCGTTCGCTATGAACCATGGCGAGACCAAACAGGAACAGGAACACCATGACCTGCAGGCTGTTGTTGGACGAAAGTGAAGCGAAAATATTGCTCGGCACAATGGCCAACAGCCCAGAGCCCCCAGTTGCCAAATGCTCATTGGCAAGCTGAGGGCTCAGCGCAAACTCAAGATCCACATGGCCGCCTGCCCCGCCGAAGATTGCGCCAATGCGCCGCGCTATTTCATTATCCATGGGCGAAAGGTGAAACAGCGCCAGTGGAACAAGCAGCGCAACCAGGATGACCAGGCCCGTTGTCACCAGCAACCAACCGAGCAATCGCCCAACCACGCGCCCCACCACCTCGCTCATGAAGGCGGAGCGTACGGCCAAGGGTATGGTCGCCATAAGGAATGGCAATACGCAAACCTGCAATAGCGCGATGAATACACTACCTATTGGCTGCAGATGCTCAACAAAAGGGAATTGCATATAGCCAAGCCAAACAGCAATGATTACCGAGACAATCGTTACAGAGGGTCGATTGATTTTTTTTGAAATCTCTGAAAACAAGCCGGTACTGTTCAAGTCATCCTCCCTGGTCGGGAAATTTCCCGATTCGAAACGGTCCAAGCGTCTTTTTTTTTATTCTAGAGATGCCAATCGGGGTGTCCAGTTGGCCAATGATCAGGCAGCCCCAAGCCTGAGGCATGAAGGTGATGTCCCCCGGTGATTTCTGTTCTTGGTGAGGTGTCCGGAGCGGGCAAGAAAACAGGGGCTACCGTGAACCGCGGTGGATTTTAGGTGGCGCGCCCTGGTGGAGTGGAGAAGTATAGTTTTTTCAATGGTTTGGAGTTTACAAACCAAGCAAAGGCGACATTGAGGATCAATGGGTTACGGGCGTGTATTACAAACTCAAGAAAGCGCCTATCTTCATATTATTCGGCACATACCAACCCATAGCGACTACGCGACCATTCACCGGATAAGCTGGATTTAAAGCCATAATCATTTCACGCGCCGCACTTACTCAAATCGCGCGCCAGCGCCGGCCACGCGCGCTGCTTGCCCAAGGGCTTCAAGAAACCCATTGGCCAAGTTGGAAATCGCCTTTTGGCGAGAAACAAGGATCCGAGCATTCAGCATGGCCCTGGGCGCGAAGGGGCGTGTCTGCAAACCCTGCGCAGCGGCCGCAAGGACACTGAATCCCTCCAGCACCGCAACGCCGACCCCGGCCGCAACCAAAGCGGTGGCCACCGAGGATTGGTTTGTTTCTACCGCCAGAGACAGAGGAACATTCTCCGCCTCAAATGCCCTGACAATGCTCTCCCCAGCCGGGCTATCGCGCGAAACGCTGATGATCGCATTGCCCGCAAGATCCAGGGGACGAATGACCCTTTTGCGGCACAGGGGATGATCATTGGGCAGCACGCATCCTAAAGGCAAGGCGATCACATCCCTTACAAGCAAGCGAGGATGCACGACCGTTCCCAGGATGAGGCCGAAATCTACTCGATGATCCAGTACCAGCCTGATCGCCTCACGAATACCCGCAACTTGAAGATCAACTTTTGCCCCTGGTCTTTCAATGCAGAACAGGGCCACCGCCCGTGGTGCGAGCCCATGGGCAAGCGTAGGGGTTACAGCAATACGCAGCAGGCCTGATCGGCCCATCCGCAAGTCGCCCGCAAGACGTTGCACCACCTCAATCGCCGCGAAGGCGCCTAGGGCCTCGGGAAAAAGCGTATCGGCTTCGGTCGTTGGAATAAGCTTTTTGCGCTGGCGCGTGAACAGCTTGAAGCCAAGTCGTTCCTCAGCCTGTTGCAGGGTCTTGCTGACAGCTGGCTGAGAAACGCCGAGCACCGCCGCGGCCCCGGTAATCGAGCCCCTTTCCATAATCAGCCTAAAAACTTCCATTTCACGTAGCGTGAAGATCATAGTTTCAGGTTATGATGTCTTTCATAAATTGTATTTGCACATATGAATAGAGAAGGCGCAACATCCACGAAAGGCCAGCCCAAAGAAGTGCTGTCCAGATTCGGGAAACGCTCAATGGATACGGCTATGCCTGGGAAAGATCAGGCTTTTATTGAACTTATGGCCACGCGCGACCTGGGGCCGCCTCCGGAGGATGAGGTCACGATCACCGGCGCTGACCCCTTTTGGCGGACCCCACTGCGCGCTGGGGAAACAGCCGCTGCGGTGCTAGGCGCGATTGGTGTTGCATCCAATGACATCTGGGAAGCGCGAACCGGGCGGCGCCAGAAGGTCTCGGTCAATCTCCGACACGCAGCGGCCACGCTCAGGACAGTGGATTACACGCAGGCGCAGCGCTCGGACGGGTCGTGGGAAACGCTCGATATTCCTCACTCCATGAAGCACATGATCTCAGTCACACAACCCTGGCCCACGAAGGATGGCGCCTACTTCCTGCCGCATCTCAACTTGCCGCATTTGGCCGAACGTGTGCTGAATGTGTTGAAATGTGACTTTACCCCGGTAGCGGTCCGGTCTGCTGTCGGGCGCTGGAACGCAGATGATCTGGAGGAGGCCATTGCGGCCGTTCACGCCTGCGGGGGGCGCATCCGTAGTCCTGAGGAATGGTTGTCCCATCCGCAAGGGAAATATCTAGCGGATCGGCCGATCCTGGAAATCCGCAAGATAGGTGAAGCGCCGCCATTGGAAGTAAAAGCTGCTCCTCGTCCTCTTTCGGATATTCGCGTACTCGATTTCACGCGTATCCTTGCGGGGCCGATTTGCGGGCGCACTCTGGCGGAACACGGGGCAGAGGTGCTGATGGTAACAGCTCCGCATCTGCCACAGACGCCAGAACATGTGCGCGACACAAGCCATGGTAAGCGCAGCAGCTTCCTAGATTTTTCAGACCCCGCGGAGCTTGATCACGCAAAACATCTGGCACTGACATCGGACGTTGTTGTCGGCGGGTATCGCCCAGGCAAGCTTGAAGCCTGGGGCTTGGACCCGATACAATTGGCCGAGAAAAAAAAGCAAGGCCATGTCCATGTGACGATTTCTTGCTACGGATCCGGAGGCCCCTTTGCTGGCCGCGCCGGCTGGGAACAGGTTGGCCAATCGGTCAGCGGCATTGCCTATACCCATGGGAAATACACGAATAATGGCGTCCCAAAGCTGATTTTTGCGACCGTTGCGGATTATCTGACAGGCTATCTTGGCGGTTATGGCGCCTTGCTCGCGCTTGGAAAGCGTATTCGTGAAGGCGGGTCCTGGCATGTGAATGTTTCGCTCTGCCAATCCGCCATGCTGGTGCTGCGCCAGGGAATCCTTGAGAGCTTCGAGGCAGATGAACGCCTTTCAGATGAAGAACTGGCTCAACTGCGCGTTATCAGTGAAACGCCAGCTTATGGGCGCCTTCGAACGCTTAAGCCTGCCCTTGTCATGTCTGAAACCCCGCCGCACTGGGCTACGCCAACACCTATCCCAGGCGGTGATAAACCGGAGTGGTTGTCAAAATGATTTTCTCTCGTCGCCAGGTCATTGCTGGGCTCCTTGCCGCACCCGCCATTGCGCGCGCGCAATCACTCGATTTGTCACGGCCGGTGCGATGGATCGTTCCCTTCACTCCGGGTGGGGGATCGGACATCGCGACAAGGGTCATTACCGGCTTTGTGTCCGAATTGCCGAATGCGCCACGTTTTGTGATTGATAACAGGCCAGGCGCTGGGGGGAATATCGGTATGGCGGCACTGGCACAATCACCGCCAGATGGTCACACGGTGGGTATTCTTTCAGTTGCCACACACGGCATCAACCCAGCGCTTTATCCACGGCTGCCATTTGACCCAATTGCTGATTTCACGCCTATTTGCATGCTTAATCTTCAGGCCGTTGTCATCGCCGTTAAACAGGATAGTCCCATCCGCGACCTTGGCGATCTTCTGTCGCGCCGTAGTGCCGAGATGACTTTTGCCAGTGCGGGCAATGGCCTTTCTGGCCATGCCGCCGGCGAATTGTTCAAGATGCGAAGCGGGCTCCGCCTGATGCACGTGCCCTATCGTGGCAGTAGCGCTGCATGGACCGATCTGCTCGGCGGGCGCGTAGATATGATCGTGGACAACATCGCCACAGCTATGCCCCATGTGCAGGCGGGTACCGCGCGCATCCTCGGGCTTACGTCACGCGAACCCATGCCGGGCATCGATGCACCGGTGATCGGCAGCCTGCTTCCCGGCTATGTTGTTGATTCCTGGAATTGCTTGGGTGGGCCGGCCAATCTTCCTCCGGCGATCACTGCTCGCTTCGCGGATCTGGTGACGGAAGCGCTGCGTAATCCCGCCATGCGTAATCGCTACGCCGAATTGCGGATGATCCCTCCCCCCGATACGACACCGGCATTTGCGGCACAGTACATCCGCAATCAGATCGCAATGTGGGCGCCAGTTGTGCGTGAATCCGGCATGCGGGTGGACTGATGACCGAAGGTGCTCTTGCAGGCATACGCGTGCTCGATCTAAGCCGTGTCTTGGCTGGCCCATCCTGCGGCCAGCTTTTTGCCGATCTTGGTGCGGACGTCATCAAGATCGAAGATCGCAGCGGCGACGAAAATCGGAATTGGCTTCCGGTTGTTGATGGGCGCGGCGCCAATTTCATGTCCGTCAATCGCGGTAAGCGTGGCATGACGTTGAATCTGAAATCACCTTCAGGGCAGCGCTTACTTGAGAAACTGATCCTGCGCGCCGATGTCCTGCTTGAAAATTTTCCGCCTGAGACAGGCAAGCGGCTAGGCTTGGCATGGGAAAGGACGTCAGCGATCAATCCTGATCTGATTCATGTTTCCATCACCGGCTATGGCTCCCGCGGGCCGCTTAGGGACAGACCAGGCTATGACAATATGGTTCAGGCCTTCAGCGGCATGATGGCCATGACGGGCGAGCATGATCGCGGCCCTGCCCGCCTCGGCCCTTCAGTCATCGATCTGGGTACCGGCGCCTTGGCCTTTGCTGGTGCCTGCGCTGCACTTACCGCCCGTACGCAAGGCCGCGCGCGCGGGCAGCATGTTGAAGCATCGCTGATGCAGACAGCGGCTGCGCAGCTTGGGTATCATTACACCGCATACACCATGGCGGGCATTGTTCCTCAGCGCACCGGTTCCGCTGTTTGGCATATTGTACCCTACCAATGCTTCCAATCCGCTGATGGCTGGATCCTGGCCGGCGCGACCAATGACGCCGCTTGGCAGCGTATGGCCGAGGCACTAGGGGCACATGAACTGGCCGCTGATGAGAGCTACGCCACCGCGCGCGGCCGCAGTACTCGGCGTGAGGAACTGGTCGCCAAGCTGGAGCCTTATTTCTTGAAGCGCCGCACCATGGAATGGGCGAATATTTTCGATGCGGCGAAGGTTCCTTGCAGTCCGGTGCAGGATGTGGCGCAATTTCTCAGCCATCCACAGATGGAAGCCATGGGAATGATCCATGAACTTGAGGATGACCAGGGAGGCAAGCTGCGCCTTTGCGCCCCTCCTATTGAAATGTCCGCAACGCCGCCCAAGCCTGGTCACCGGCCGCCTGATCTTGGCGAGCATACTGATGAGATTTTGCGAACGGAATTAGGCCTTGATGATGCGGCTATTGCGGTGCTCAGGGCGGAGGGCGCGATATGAGCAACGGCAGGCTGCACATCGAACGCCGCGCCGATGGTGTGGCGATGCTCACGCTGGACAATCCAGAACATCGCAATGCGCTCAATAATGGAATGATCGAAGCCATTATTGGCGCCTTTATCAAGCTCGCGCGTGACAGGTCCTGCCGCGCGATCCTACTCCGGGGCGCCGGCGGCATGTTCTGCGCCGGGCGAGAGATCGATAACCTGCTGGCCCTTCAAAAAGCCGGCATGGAAACCATCCATGCTGCCTATCATCGTCTCGGTGAAATGAACGAGGCAATTTACTACTGCCCGAAGCCGGTTATTGCCGCTTTGGACCGCTATGCTCTGGGCGCTGGCATCATGTTGGCCACGCTGGCGGATATTGCCATCGCGACGGATGATTGCCTGATTGGTTATCCCGAGGTGAAGCTTGGCATTCCGCCCACGCAAACCACCATTGGTCTGATCCGCGGCGTCCATCGAAAATCAGTGATGGACCTTGTCCTGACCGCACGGAACATTCGCGGTGTAGATGCTGCACGCATGGGCCTTGTCACTCGCTCAGTCCCGCCAGAGAGCTTATGGCAGGAAATTGAGGCAACCTTGACGCTTGTTATAGCCAATGGCCCGGAAGCCATGGCGCGCACCAAGGAACTCATCTGGAAGACAGAGGATTCGGATTACCGTTCAGCGCTGTCGGTTGGGACCGACGTGATCTCGGTCGCGGTAGCAACCCACGAAGCGCGGGAAGGTGTCACCGCATTCCTTGAAAAACGAAAACCAAATTGGTGAGGATGCCCATGCAACGCCGATCTTTGCTTTCTGCATTTGTCATTGCCTCTTTTGGCCACGCGGCCAATGCGCAGGCCGTATGGCCGGATCGCCCGATACGCATTATCGTCCCCTTTCCGCCTGGCGGGCCAGTTGATGGTGGCGCCAGGCTGCTGGCACCTGCGCTGACCGAAGGCCTAGGCCAGCCGGTCGTCATCGAAAATCGCGCAGGTGCCGGTGGGTCCATCGGTACCGAAGCGGCTGCGCGCGCGGCGCCTGATGGCTATACGCTGCATTTTGGTTCTACTGGATCGCTTGCAGTCAATCAGACCCTTATTCCCAATCTTTCCTATGATACGCGAAGAGACCTTACAGCCATTTCGGTAGTAAGCGCGGTGCCTATGCTGATGGTCGCGCGCACGGGGCTCGGGGTGAATACCATCCAGGACGCCTTGGCGCTGGCGCGTGCACAGCCAAACCGCCTGACCTATGCCACCTCAGGTCCTGGAGGAGCACCGCATCTTGCCGGGGAGCTGATGCGCCAAAGGGCCAATATACAGATGACCACGATTGCCTATCGTGGGGCTGCACCGGCAATGACCGCCATTATCGCTCAGGAAGTGGATTTCACTTTTCTCGATCCCGCCGTCCTTATGCCCCATGTGCGTGATGGACGGATGAGAGCCCTTGCGGTTACCGGCCCGCAACGGCTCGCGGCGCTGCCAGACTACCCCACCTTGATTGAAGCGGGCCTTGCGGGTGTTGAGGTTGAGAATTGGTATGCGCTGCTGGCGCCGGCGGGAACACCTGCGGATCGCATCGCACGAATCCATGCGGCGATTTCAACCGCTCTCGCGAAGCCTGAAACGCTACGCAGCTATGTGGATCAGGGTCAGCGTGTGCTGAACCTCGATCCCGAGAAATCCAATGCCTTTATCAGGGCCGAGGTCGCAAAATGGGCGGATGTGGTTCGTGAAGCGGGGATGCGGCCGGAATGAGCGGGCGGCGTGCATTTTTGGCGCTACCGCTTTTGACGCCTACCGCTGGCGTGGCGCAAACCCCTTGGGTACCAGCGCGGCCCATCCGGTTGGTTGTTCCCTATGGCCCCGGTGGAGGCGCCGATACAACGGCGCGGCTCATCGCGGGTCCCATGGGTAACGCGCTTGGACAGCCAGTCGTGGTGGAAAATCGGCCTGGCGCTGGCGCTTCCCTCGGCGCGCAGGAAGTCGCGCGTGCGGCGCCCGATGGGCACACCATGCTTATGGATGCCATGGCGCATTTCGTAACACCTGTGCTGATGCGGCTGCCGATTGATTACGCCACGTCCTTTACGCCTCTGTCCCTCATTATCGCCTTACCGCATGTCCTGCTGGTGCCAAATGACTCACCGGCCACTGATGTTGCTTCACTGGTCGCCCATGTGAAGGCGCGCCCTGGCCAGATTGCCTTCGGCACATCCGGTAATGGCACTGCAGCCCATTTGGCTGCGGTTATGCTTTCGCGTCGCGCCGGTCTTGAAATGTTGAATGCTCCCTATCGGGGCATAGCCCCGGCACTTCAGGATTTGGTTGCGGGCCGATTGGGGTTTGTTTTCGCAACGGTCGCTTCCGCCATGCCGCTTGTCCGTGGTGGGCTCGCCCGGCCGATTGCAGTTTCGTCTGTGCAGCGTGTTGCCGTCCTTCCGGAAGTTCCAACCGTAGCAGAACAAGGTTATCCGGGCTTTGAGATGGATGAATGGAATGGCCTGCTGCTTCCTGCCTCCATGCCGGGGCCAATCATGACCGCGCTTTCCGCCGCCGTTCTACAGGCTGTTCGGGATCCAACGGTTCGCGAAAGAATTTTGGGGATGGGCGCAGTTTTGATCGGTTCAGACCCTGCCGAATTCGGCCGTTTCATCGCGGCCCGTGCGCCGGCCATAGCTCAGTTGGTGCGTGAGGAAAGGGTGACGCTTGATTGACCTCTGCTGCGCGCAGTTTGGCAACGCAGCGCCATGAGGGATCATCACGCTGATGGACGGAAATAGCCAAGGTACTTTCGTCGCAGGTAGCCGCCCAACAGACGGGCTTTCTCCGGGGTCGGCCTTATGTCTTGCAGCCGCGGGTGCGAATACACGAAAGAGCCGCCGAAATTTATTTCAATAAAATCAAATATTTAAATTGGATTTTGAAACGCGCCCTGGTGGAGTGGATAACTCAATTCTTTTCAATGACTTACGACTTACAAACTGAAGGAACGCGCCACCAGACCTCAATACCTTATCCGACCTTCTACAAACTCTAGAACATGTTGCGTTCACACGGGTTCACGCAATACGCTGCACGTCGTTGCTTTTCGAGCATCTTCACCCGTTCAGATGATTCCATCTGAACGCGATCTACTCTAAGATCAGACTATAATCCTGGGCGCAGAAATCACCACTTCGCTGCCGCAGCTTCACCGCCCGGTCTCGCGCGCCAAGGCATCAAGCGCTGCTGAAATCCCGCGCAAAGACATCGGAAGGGTATTCTCCCTCCCCTCGCCTGACACAAACCTGATTTGCGCATTCTCGTTCTGCCGCCGGAATTGCTGCAGCAGCGCTTCAGACGGCGCCAGATCGGCAAGGCACACGGTTGGAAGGCAGCGCCTCCATGCCAAATCCAACACCCCGCGCGCATCGGCGCCCGCCGCAATGGGCACCAGCCGCGGCGGTGTATCAAGCGCCACATTGGGCGGTATCGCCAGCGTCAGCCTGAGTGGCTGGCCCGCCTCCGGCCGCCCCAGCGCAAACTGCGCCACCACCTGCCCCTGCGCATTGAGCGATTGGACGAGCTCACAATTCTTGGCGCGGCCTTCTGGATGGGTGCAGCGCAAGATCCAATCGCCGAAGCCGGCCGTGGTGAATTCAGGCCGGGCCGCAGTTGCTGCCGCCGGCGCCTCACGCTGTGCTTGCGCAAACGCGGACCCCCAAAGCAACGGCCCAAGCAATACCGCGAGGCCCGCCCTACGCAAGGCGGTACCCAAATGGCTATTGCGCATTTAGCCCTCCTGAAGACAGCAATCCGGTCATGAAGGCTGTGCCAAAACTCATATCCGTGCCGGAAAATGGCCGTTGCGTATTGCCCCGGCGCATCCAGAACATCTGACCATTCTCATTCATCCAGGCCGCCAGCGTGGAGCCAAACCCACCATTTGACATCAACGCGGTCGGCCTGACGGTAAGGGTGCCGGGCACGAAACTCATGGTGTAATTCGCGCTGAGCGCCAGGCTGCCCTGGGTGATCGCGTAGCTGCCTGCTTGGCTCAGCAACCCGGCATTGGTCGCAAGGCTGCCCGCGAAGCTATCGCCATTCGCGAGACTGCCGCTGGTGATGCGATAGGTCAGGGGCGGATTGGCGAAGCCGTAATCCCGCGCGAGATTGGTTGCCTGCACCGTGATCTGCCGTGGCGTTACTGTCAGGTTGTTCCCGACATAGGTCAGCGCATAATTGCTGCTCGCCGCCAGGTCACCCTGATTAATCGCGTAACTACCCACATCG
>JADCER010000010.1 GCA_020249925.1 Roseomonas sp.
GCAAGTTCAGGGTAGGGGTCGCTATTCGCTTGCTTTGTAACGCTCACGCTAACGCTCGCGCGGGTTCGAATATTTGTGCCAAAAAACTTGCGTCGAAACAAGGGAGCGATGGCGGTCAGGTCGACAAATTCAATAATGAAGTCAAAGGAAATACTCCACTCGGTATACTCCAGTGCTTCTCAAGAAATGTGGACTAAGTGAATATCTGATGTCGTGATTCGCTCACCGTGAAATATCGCCGCTGCAAATAGTTAGCGCTACGCGCTCGCATAATTCTTGAGCGGATTGCCCTGAAATTTCGCGTGCAATGTTATCCAAATTGACTTGAAACCAAATACCTTGGCGTGGATTAAAAATCGCAATATCTTGAATGTCAAATTGCCTTGAAGCGTGATTCAGGGCGCAGTACGTTATTAGCTGTTTTATGTCCGTTCCCTTAAAAGACCGGTCAACAGCCTTTATTTCAAAGAGACTTACGCCTGAAATCACATCAGCTTCTGATGCATCAACATAGCCGCATCCATTAATCAAAGGACGTGTTATCATTTCTTCGCCACGCTGCCTGAAAAAACTTATCAAATTTTTTTCAATTCCTTTAATTTGATCTTGTTCAGCGAGGGACAGCGGCGCGGTTAAATCTTGTTCTTCACCCATTAGCGGAAGCAATTTTTTCTTTGCCTCTAAGAGAGAAATTTCTTCGATTTTCTCCAGATTAGTCAAACTAACAAGATTACAAAATCTGCTGAACGCAGTCTCAGATACTAACGCGGCGCGAATCTTCTCAGGTGGTTTATTAATGGGTGGCGACCATCGCTGAATCAACTCGAGATTGAGGCGCCGCACGAAGCGCTCTAAAGAAGGTGCATGCGATGTCCAGAACGAGTTATGTAGGTTAGCAAAACTTGACGCGTCGATCATAGCGGAAAGTCTTTCTTGCCGCGACCCGCCCGATCACCCGCCCAGGAAAGAATAAATTTTTCAAAAGGATTAAGTTCCTTCTTTATATGCTCGCGCCAATGCTTACCTTCGTCTTTCAATGAATAGGAAGCGACTAAAAATGATCGCTTTTGCGGCCCGCTAAGCTGTCGATACTCATTACGTAAATCAGAAAGCCAATACCATTCGCCCCACAAAGCCATAATGAGAATTATATCTCGACGAACAATGTCTGATTTCCTTTCAATATATAAGTCTTTCAATAATTGTTGGATTTCTTCCGTATTGGTGCGCTGGAGAATCCTTAGGGCGAAACAAAGATGAACATCCACTCGGAAGACATGAGAGTCCGACTGAATCATTTTTATAATACGAGCAGTTATTAAAAATTTTTTTTCCTCTCCGAGCGTTTCAAAAATTTTGTCTACCATCATAAGCGCTGAAGAAAAAATGGGATACAGTATCTCGGCATTCTCGACAATCGATAAGACTGCATTGTCTCTTGTGTGGCCATCTAAATATTCTATAGCAGCAACAAGTTTTCGGGAAAGTGCGATGTGAATACGTGATTTATTTAGCTCATCCTGTAGAAGCTCTATAATATCGAATTCGCGAATTTTCGTCTTCAAGTCCTCATAATCATTTTCTGCGGTTGGCGAATATGGATCAAAGCGTAGCGAAAATCGCATCAATCGTTTGGAGCGCTCATGCTTGTCTACGATGGCTCTCCCCACCTCCTCGTCATCGCCGGCATTGGGAGGGATCTGTAGCGGACTAGTCGCACGAAACTCGCTAGCCGTCATAATTCTAGTTTTCGATTTCTGAAGAGAGAGCCCCTGATTTTCGAACAATTTCTCAGAGAGAAATATTGTCTGACGATAAGCTTCCTCCCTTGTGCGCGCAAAAAGATGGAAGTCGTCAGCGAAGCGGGTAAACTTAATTCTCTGGCCCAGGAGAAGACGATCAATTTGATTTATCGTAAGCTCTGATAAGATACGAGCGGCTGGCCCTCCAACGGGCAACCCAAAAGAACGAGTATTTGAAAAATTAGCGAGAAAGGACATGATTTTTCTTGGGTATTCCGTCTCTGCATCAATTTGAAGGAGAGCATTTTCGAGCCTGTGATGATTGACTCTTGGATAAAATTCGCCGATATCACAAATTGTAACGAACTCATACTCTTTGGCATATTCCTCTGACTTCTTCATAAAGGAATACCATCCGAACTTCCGATCAAATAAATCACCGGTCTCTTCATCGGGTAAATAGCGATAAGAAAAGACTGAATTTGCATCAGTTTTCAGTCTAACCGCTTCAATCTTTGAAGATAGAGCAATAACACAACTAAGAAAATGTACATTCCACAAGGGATCGAGCTGGGTTCCCCAGCGGAAGCCAAAATAGGAGACCGGAATCAACGCATTTGTATTGGATGGCGGAAATCGGGCAAGGTAATCATTAAAATTTTGATCATATTCACATACTGTATCAATGAACTCTTTCTGTCGATCAAAAATTGCATGCCCCTCAAAACTTCTTGGAAAAATATCTGTATCGCCATGCTTAATTACATTTTGAACTGCCATCTGTACGGCTGCACGAAATTTATCCTTTTTTATCATCGAGGCCTCGATTTTTTCTAGAGCTAAAACATAACAATAGGACGATTCTGTCACGATAACCGAGATGAAAGGACAACTCAAGACGCTTTGAGTATGTCATTATTATTTCGTTTTGTTACCTAAATTCTGTTATTTTTTTCTCGTCTCGCTCAATAAGCTTGGGGCGCACGTGCGTACGCTGACGCCGCTCTATTGATGAGGACGGATGGTGATCTAGCCCCCCGAGATTCGAGGACCATACGCCACTACTCTCGAGTAGTAATGGAATTCAAAGCTTCAGCCGGCACCGAAAACCCCCAACCCATGCGCGGCCCCCTCAATCCCGCGGTCCCGGCGCCAGCACTTCCCGCTTACCCACATGATTGGCCGGCCCAACCACGCCTTCCTTTTCCATCTGCTCAATCAGCTTCGCCGCGCGATTATAGCCAATGTTGAGATGCCGCTGCACGAAGCTTGTGCTCGCCTTGCCTTCGCGCGTGACCAGCGCCACCGCCTGATCATAGAGCGATCCTTCCGCATCCGTATTGCCGCCCAGCATGCCGAGCATGGCAACCGAATCATCCTCATCCTCGGTTTCGGTCACTTCATCCACATAGGCGGGCTCACCCTGGGCGCGGAGGAATTCAACAATCCGCTCCACCTCAGTATCTGACACAAAGGGGCCATGTACGCGGGCAATGCGCCCGCCGCCCGGCATATGCAGCATATCGCCCTGGCCGAGCAGCTGTTCCGCGCCCTGTTCACCCAGGATGGTGCGGCTATCAATCTTGGAGGTGACCTGAAAGGAAATGCGCGTCGGGAAATTCGCCTTGATCGTGCCGGTGATGACATCCACCGAAGGGCGTTGCGTTGCCATGATCACATGGATACCCGCGGCACGCGCCATTTGCGCCAGCCTTTGCACGGCGGCTTCAATTTCCTTGCCGGCCACGATCATCAGATCGGCCATTTCATCAATCACCACCACAATCATGGGCAGTGCTTCCAGCGCCAGCGGCTGATCTTCAAACACCGGCTTATTGGTTTCCGGATCAAAGCCGGTTTGCACGCGCCTGGTCAGCACATCGCCGCGCTGGCGGGCTGCGGTCACCTTTTCATTGTAGCCGGCGATATTGCGCACGCCCAATTGGCTCATCGCACGGTAGCGGCGCTCCATTTCCCGCACGGTCCATTTCAGCGCGCCAATTGCCTTGGGTGGTTCCGTCACCACCGGCGCCAACAGATGCGGAATGCGGTCATAGACCGAAAGCTCCAGCATCTTCGGGTCAATCATGATGAAGCGGCATTCATCCGGGCTGAAGCGATACAGCAGGCTCAGGATCATTGTATTGATCCCGACCGATTTGCCCGAACCCGTGGTGCCCGCAATCAGCAAATGCGGCATGCGCGCAAGATCGGCGATCACTGGCGTACCGCCAATATCCTTACCCAGCGCCAAGGGCAGCTTGCCCGGATGGCGATGCCAGCTTTCATCGCTGAACATTTCGGAAAGGAACACGGTTTCGCGCTTGGCATTCGGCATTTCAATGCCGATCACATTGCGCCCCGGTACGGTTGCGATACGCACCGCAATCAGGCTCATGGACCGGGCGATATCATCAGCCAGGCCAATCACGCGCGCGGATTTGGTGCCGGGGGCGGGTTCCAATTCGTAAAGCGTCACCACCGGGCCAGGGCGGATTTCCACAATGCGCCCGCGCACGCCGTAATCTTCCAACACGCTTTCCAGGAGGCGCGCATTGGCTTGCAACGATTCCTCGGAAGGCCGGCCCACACGCTGCGTGGGGGCGGCGGTCAGCAGATCCAGCGGCGGCAGCGCCCAGGCGCCATCACCAAGATCAAGGGCGGGTTGCTGCGCCGGCCGGCGCGCAGGTTCCGGCTGTTTACGAGGGCGCACTGGCGGGGCTTCACGCGGGGCCTCGGGCGTCTCAGGGCGGATCGGCATGGCCTCGGCCGCCGCATCGGCGGCGCGGAGCATGGGGCCAAGCGGGATTTCCGGTTCCTGGCGGCGGAATAGGCGACCAGTGCGGGATTTGAAGCGCGCACCAAGCCGGGCGAAGAAGCCGGGCTTTTTGGGCTCAGCTTCCTCAGCGGGGCGCAGCCTTTCCGCACCGGCCCGCGCCGCATCCAAGGCGGCTTGGCTGGCGCCAAGGGCCGCGCGGCCGGCGCCGCGCCATTCGCCGAAGGTCAGGCCGCAGCCGATAAAGCCCGCCCCCACCGCGCCAAAGACCACACCTGCCTTACCCAGTAGGGCGCCATAGGCGCCGAAATTGCCCGAAAGCCAGGAAATCACGCCATCAGCCAAAAGCGGGCCAATGGCGCCGCCCGCACCGGCAAGGCTGGGTGCCTCGGGCGGCAAGGGGGCAAGGCTCAGCGCGGCGGCGCCAAGCGGCAGCCCAAGGGCCAAGCCGAAAAGCCGGAAGGGAATGAAGCCAAGGCCGCGTTGCGTTGCCAGCCTAAAGGCCCAGGCGAGCAGCGCCAGCACCGGCAAGGCTGCGGCATAACCAAAGCCCTGCAATAGGATATCGGCCACCACCGCCCCTGCCGGCCCGGCAAGGTTGCTCACGGGCCGTGCGGTTGCCGTATTCAGCGAAGGATCGGCGGGATCGTAGCTCAGCAGCGCCGCCGCCAGCCCAAGCGCCACCAAAGCCGCCAGCAGGCCGCAAAATTCCATCAGGCGCCGGCTGAGCAGCGCGCGCAGGTCGGCTGAGGCAAAGCGCCGCCGGACGGCGCCTGGTTCAGCAGAGGGCCTGGAATCGGCCGGGAGAAAGAGGCGAGGCATCAAGACAGCGCTTTAGAGTGGAAAGGAACTCTATGCCGGAAGCTGTTCTTTGCCCAGGGTTTTTTGCAGTGAGGCCGGCATGCCGATTCGCGGCGACTCGTGACCGTTGCAGCAGAGTCACGCTTTTGGGCCAGCGCAGCCCCCATCGCCGCCCCGGCACGCTTCATGCCAAGATGCGCGCCGGATGAGGGGAGAAGCTTCCAATGCCCGATAATGGCGCCCAAAAGCACTCACGCAGCTTTCTGCTGGCGGTGGAGGATCAGGAATTCCTGCTGCGCGATGAAATGCGCCCGTTCCGCTTCGGCATGGAATACGCCAAGGCCGAATATGCGCTGCGCGATTGGGGGGTGCGGTCCACGGTGGTGGTGTTTGGTTCCGCCCGCACCCCAAGCGCTGAGGAAGCCGCGGCACTCGCCAAAAAGGCGCGCGGGGCGGCGGAAAAACGCGCCGCCCACAAGGCACTGGAACGGTCCCGTTTTTATGAGGATGCGCGCGCCTTTGCCCGCATTGTCTCGATGCGCGGCGGCGCGCTCGCCGCATCGGGCGCGGCGCGCGATAATGTGATTGCAACGGGCGGTGGCCCCGGGATCATGGAAGCGGCCAATCGCGGCGCGTCCGAATGCGGCGCGCCTTCCATCGGCTTCAACATCACCCTGCCGCATGAACAGGCGCCCAATTCCTGGTCCACGCCGGCGCTGACCTTTCGCTTCCATTACTTCGCCATGCGCAAGATGCACCTTGCCATGCGCGCCAATGCGCTTGCGGTTTTCCCTGGTGGCTTCGGGACTTTTGACGAATTGTTCGAAGTGCTGACGCTTGCGCAATCGGAAAAGATGCGCCCGGTGCCGATTGTGCTTTTTGGGCGCGATTACTGGACCAAGGTGGTGAATTTCAACGCCATGGTGGATGAAGGCATGATCAGTGAGGCTGATCTGAAGCTGTTTGAAATCGTGGACAATCCCGAAGAAGGCTGGGCGAGCCTATTGCAGCGCGGGCTCTCGCCCGCCGCTTCCCCGCCCTTGAAGCTCAACCTGCCGCCGGCGGCAGGCAGGCAGCGGCCAGCAACGCGAAAGCCGCGGCGCGGTGGCTGATGCGGTGCTTCTCATCCGGGTCCATTTCACCGAAGGTCTCGCTGCGTCCCTGAGGCACGAACATGGGATCATAGCCAAAGCCATGCGCGCCGCGTGGCGGCCATACCCAAACGCCCTTTGCCTTGCCCTCAAAACCTTCCTCATGCCCATCGGGCCAGGCGAGGACGAGCGCGCAGGTGAACCAGGCCGCGCGATCTGCGGCATGCTTGGCAAGTTCATGTACCTTGCCCATGGCGAGCGCATAATCCCGCCCACCTTCCGGGCGCATGGCCCAATCGGCGGTGTAAACGCCCGGCGCACCATCCAGCGCCGCCACCGAAAACCCTGAATCATCCGAAAGCGCCGTCATTCCTGCCGCACGCGCTGCCGCATGCGCCTTGATCCGTGCATTGCCGAGGAAACTGGTCTCAGTCTCCTCAGGCTCCGGCAGGCCGAGCGCGCCGGCGCTGGTCACCTCAATGCCATGCGGTGCCAGCAGGGCCGCCACTTCACGCAGCTTCCCGGCGTTATGCGTGGCAATCACAATCTTCTCGCCGCGTGAGAGGCGCCGATGCGCCATCACTTATCAACCGCAAGCCGCTGCTTGGCGAAAAGCGCTGCCGTGCCTTCGCGCGCATGGCCCATCAGCGCCTGCAAATCGGCTTCCGTGAAAGGGGCGCCCTCGGCAGTGCCCTGAATTTCGACAATCCCGCCCGAGGCCGTCAGCACAAAATTCGCATCCGCATCGGCCTTGCTGTCCTCATCATAATCAAGATCAAGCACGGGCACGCCCTGATAGATGCCGCAGGAAATCGCCGCCACCTGATCCTTCAGCGGGTTGCGCGTGATGATGTTCATGCGCTTGCAATGTTCAAACGCCAGATGCAGTGCCACCCAAGCGCCGGTGATGGAAGCGCAGCGCGTGCCGCCATCGGCGGTCAGCACATCGCAATCCAGCGTGATGGTCATCTCGCCCATCGCCTTCAGATCCGTCACGGCACGAAGGCTGCGCCCGATCAGGCGCTGGATTTCCTGCGTGCGGCCGGATTGCTTGCCGCGCGCCGCTTCGCGGTCCCCGCGCGTATGGGTCGCACGCGGCAACATGCCATATTCCGCCGTAACCCAGCCCTGGCCCTGGCCGCGCAGGAAGGGCGGGACCTTGCCTTCGACGCTTGCGGTGCACAGCACCTCGGTCAGGCCCATGCGGATCACGCAGGAACCTTCCGCATGGCGGGCGACGCCGGGTTGGATGGAAACGGTGCGAAGAGCGCCAGGGGCGCGGCCTGAGGGTCTGGACATGGGCCGCGCGGTTAGCACAGGCGAAGCGCCGGCGCTAACCCGTTGACGCGCCCGGTGCAGGCCCCATACTCGGATCATGACAAATCGGGACCACAACCCGTGACCCATACGCCCGCGAAGCTGACCCCCGGGCTGCCGGCCGCGGCCGGGCTGGATAGCCGTTCGGCGCTGATTTTGCGCGAATTGGTGGAAACCTATGTCGCGACGGGCGAACCTGTGGGGTCGCGCACCTTGTCGCGCCGGCTGCCACTCGGTTTATCCCCGGCCACCATCCGCAATGCCATGGCAGATCTGGAAGATGCTGGGCTGCTTTACGCGCCGCATACCTCGGCCGGGCGGCTGCCCACCGAACGCGGGCTTCGGCTTTTCGTGGATGGCTTGCTGGAATTTGGCGCGCTGGGTGAAGAAGACCGGGATGCGATTGCGGCGCGCTGCGCGGCATCGGGCCGGTCCTTGCAGGAAACCCTGGCCGAGGCCGGGCTGATGCTCTCGGGCCTCGCCGGCGCGGCGGGGCTGGTGGTGGCACCGAAAACGGAAAACCCGGTGCGGCATATTGAATTTGTGGCGCTTGGTCCGGGCCGCGCGCTGGTGGTGCTGGTGCATGAAGGCGGGCAGGTGGAAAACCGCGTCATTGAAGTGCCGGCCGGCCTGCCGCCTTCGGCGCTCACGCAAGCCTCCAACTACCTGAATGCGCGGCTGGCTGGCCGCACCTTGGAAGAAACCCGGACCAAGGTCGCCGAGGAAATCGCTGCCGATCGCACGGCTTTGGATGCGCTGACGCAGCAGGTGATCTCGGCCGGGCTGGCCACCTGGTCGGGCGGCGGCGGCGGGTCGCTCATTCTGCGCGGTCAGTCGCGGCTATTGCAGAACCTGGATCAGGCGGCGCAGGTGCAAGAAATCCAGCGGCTGTTCGAAAGGCTGGAAGCGCAGGAAACCATGCTGCGTCTGTTGGAATTGGCGCAGCGCGGCGAAGGCGTGCAGATTTTCATCGGTGCCGAAAGCGGTCTGTTCGATAGTGCGGGACTTTCCGTAGTTGTCGCCCCCTTCCGCAATGGGCAGGAAAAGATCGTCGGCGCCATTGGCGTGATCGGGCCGACACGCATCAATTACGGGCGCGTGATTCCGGTGGTGGATTACACCGCGCGCGTGATCGGCAGATTGCTCGGTTGAACAGGACGCGTGCCTGACGGCGCGCGAGACGAGACAGGAAACGTCATGCGTATTACCTCCATCCGCCAGGGCGTGGTGCCCATCAGCAGTGCCATCGCCAATGCCTATATTGATTTTTCGAAAATGACGGCGAGTGTTGTCGCCATCACGGTGGAAGATGGCGCGGGCAAGAAGGCCACGGGCTATGGCTTCAATTCCAATGGCCGCTATGCGCAGCCTGGCTTGCTGGCGGAACGCTTTATCCCGCGCCTGCAAGGGGCGACGGAAGCGGAATTGACGCTTGAGAATGGCGGGCTGAACGCCGCCGGCGCCTGGGCCGCCATGATGCGCAATGAAAAGCCGGGCGGGCATGGTGATCGGTCCGTCGCGGTGGGTGTGCTGGATATGGCGCTTTGGGATGCGGCGGCAAAGCTTGCGGGCGTGCCGCTGTGGCGCCTGCTTGCGGATCGCTATCGCAATGGTCAGGCGGATGAAAGCGCCTGGGTTTATGCAGCCGGCGGCTATTACTATCCCGGCAAGGGCGTGGATGCGCTGGTTGAGGAAATGAAGCGCTACCTCGGCATGGGTTACACCACCGTGAAAATGAAAATCGGTGGTGCGCCGGGCACCTCGGTCAAGGATGCGCTCACGGAAGATCTGGCACGCATTGAAGCAGTGGTGAAATTGCTGGGCGGTGATGGATCGCGCCTTGCGGTGGATGTGAATGGCCGCTTTGGCCTGCATGCGGCGCTGACCTATGGCGCGGCGCTGCAACCCTTTGGGCTGCGCTGGTATGAGGAACCGCTCGATCCGCTGGATTATTCAACCCATGCTGCGCTTGCGGAACAATATATGCCGCCAATCGCCACGGGCGAGAATCTGTTTTCCATGATGGATGCGCGCAATTTGATCCGCCATGGTGGCCTGCGTCCGGATCGCGATATTCTGCAATTCGATCCCGCGCTGTCTTACGGCTTGGTTGAGTATTTGCGCACGCTTGAAATGCTGGTGCGCCATGGCTGGTCACCCCGGCGCTGCGTGCCGCATGGCGGGCATCAATTCGCGCTGAATATCGCGGTCGGTCTTGGGCTTGGCGGCAATGAAAGCTACCCGGAAGTTTTCGCGCCCTTTGGCGGTTTTGCCGATAGCACGCCGGTGGTGGATGGGCGGATCAAAATGCCCGATATTCCCGGCATTGGGTTTGAGGCGAAATCGGCGCTTTGGGCCGTCTTGAAGGATTTGTAGCTTTGCGGCCTTCAGCCCTTGCGGATCACGACCAAGCTATTGTCCCCAAGCGGTAAGTTGGGCCGCAATAGGGTGACGTAATCCACGATGTAGGAAGTTTTGCTGAAGAATTCCTTGTAACGCAAAAGGTCACGCGGGTTGACATCCTCAATCACGTAAATGCCGTGTTGCGCCAGATGTTTGATTGAATGGGTGAAGAGGCAGCTACCGGCGTCGAAAACATGCAAGCCATCATCCAGCATGAAATCGAAACCTGTTTCGCCAAGCTGCTGCCAGTAAGCATCAATGGCCGCAGGGTCGCGCTGATCAATGTAATGCGTCCTGATCCGATCTTCGGTGAAGAGGATATCTCGGTCTATATCCGCGCCGTAAATCTGGGCATTGGGGAAATAGTCACGCCAGACGCGCAGCGACGCGCCGGGCTTTCCATTCTCCCTCATTGAGGAAGCCAGGTTCGGGTTGTTTGTTCCCAAGCCGCACTCAAAGACCTTTGTTATTCCATGGCGACAATGACCAAACAGCCGCTCGTAGTAATCCGCATAACTATGCGACGGCCAGGGATAAGGGTGACCGTCCAGCCGCAATTCGCCCTTGTCGGAACCATATTGATCACAGAGTGCGTTCAAGAGCGAATGTCGATTCTTGCCATAATGGGCTATTATCCGAAAGTTCAGCCCAGCGTTCAACATTTCGGCAAATTGGACGAGCGTTAGCGTTTTTGCCGGATTTTCCAAAGACCACTTCCTTTCGGCCCCACCTTCCGCGCGGAGGGCATTTGATCCATATTGCCGAAAATCTAGCGCGATGGAAACTCCCCGCATGTCTCAAGACGCTCTATACTATAAACACGGGTGCTCCCCGGAAAGGCAATAGCATGGAAGGCATCTTCCCCCTGTTGATGGCAGCGGTGTTTTGGTTCGTGACGCATCATGGCCTGGCCAGTGGTGTGATGCGGGCCAGGCTGGTCGCTGGCCTCGGCGCGAATGGCTTTCGCATTTTCTATTCCATCCTGTCCGTGGTTGCCTTGGTGCTGCTCGCGCGCGCCTCGGGCGCGGCAGACCCCGTGCCGCTTTGGACCGCGCCGGCCTGGCTTCGCCTGGTCCTTGCGCTGATCATGCTGCCGGCTTTTCTGTTCTTTGCCGCTGGGCTTTTGCGCAACCCGACAGGGATCGGCGGAGAGGGTCTCGTTGGGCAACAGATACGCGGCATTCAGCGCATCACGCGCCACCCCATGCTCTGGTCCTTCGCGCTTTGGGCTTTGGTGCATGTTCTCGGCAATGGCGATCTGGCGAGTGTGATCTTCTTCGGCACCTTTGCCATCAGCGCCCTGATTGGCATGCCTTCCATTGATCGCAAGCTTGCCGCACGCGACCCGGAGGCTGCGGCAAAACTGCAGGCCGCAACCTCCATCCTGCCCTTCGGCGCCATCCTGGCCGGGCGCAATCGGCTGGTGCTGGCGGAAATCGGCTGGCTCGCACCCGCGCTCGCTGTCATCGGCTGGGCCGTGACGCTGCATTTCCATGCGCGCTTCTTTGGCGTGCCGGCGCTGCTGCCCTTCTGATCCGCGCTTGCATGCGGGCCACCACGGGGGGTATTTCGGCCTGCATGGTTTTTGGAGTTCTCTCGCATGCAAGCCGCCGCCATGCCGCGCCCCGTGATGCTGGTCATTCTGGATGGCTGGGGCTGGCGGGAAGACATCGCCGATAACGCGGTGCGTCAGGCGAAGACGCCGAGTTTTGACGCGCTTTGGGCGGCTTGCCCGCATGCTTTTCTGAAGACCTCGGGCATGGATGTCGGCCTGCCGGAAGGGCAGATGGGCAATTCCGAGGTCGGGCACCTCAATATCGGTGCCGGGCGCGTGGTGATGCAGGATTTGCCGCGCATCGATGCCGCCATTGCCGATGGGTCCTTCGCGCGATTGCCCGCACTGACGGGGTTGATCGCGAAGCTGAAAGCCTCGGGCGGGACCTGCCATTTGATGGGCTTGCTCTCCCCTGGCGGGGTGCATGCGCATCAGGATCATGCGGTGGCTTTGGCGAAATTGCTGTCATCTGCCGGTATTCCTGTCGCCATCCATGCCTTCACCGATGGGCGGGACACGCCGCCGCGCGCCGCGCCTGATTACCTGAAGCGTTTCGAAGCTGATCTTGCTGGTGTTGCCGGTGTGCGCATCGCCACCATCATCGGGCGCTATTTTGCGATGGATCGCGACAAGCGTTGGGATCGTGTTTCGCAAGCCTATGCCGCGATGGTGGAGGCCAATGGCATTGCGGCGCCTTCTGCCACCGCCGCCATCTCTGCTGCCCATGCTGCCGAGAAAACCGATGAATTCATCCCGGCCAGCGTGATTGGCGATTACGCCGGCATGCAGGATGGCGATGGCATTCTCTGCTTCAATTTTCGCGCCGATCGTGCGCGCGAAATCCTCACTGCCTTGCTCGATCCGGGCTTTGATGGTTTTACCCGCGCGCGCCTGCCGCGCCTTGCCGCCGCTGTTGGCCTCACGGAATATAGCGAGGCGCTGAACGCGCATCTGGCCACTGCCTTCGCGCCGCAATCCATGGCGGATAAGCTTGGGGAAGTGGTGGCGCGCGCCGGCCTCAAGCAACTCCGCATGGCGGAGACGGAAAAATACCCGCATGTCACCTTCTTCCTGAATGGCGGGGAAGAAGCGGTCTATCCCGGTGAGGAACGCATCATGGTTCCATCGCCCAAGGATGTCGCGACCTATGATCTGAAGCCGGAAATGTCGGCACCGGAACTGACGGAAAGGGCAGTGAATGCCATCAAAAGCCGCGCCTTTGATCTGATTGTGCTGAATTACGCCAATGCCGATATGGTCGGCCATACCGGCAGCCTTGCCGCTGCAACCAAGGCAGTGGAGTCAGTGGATGCCGGGCTTGGGCGCATTGTCGCGGCCTTGCGCGATGTGGGCGGCTGCCTGCTCGTTACCGCTGATCACGGCAATGCCGAATTGATGAAAGACCCCGCAACCGGCGGGCCACATACCGCACATACCACCAATGTGGTGCCGGCCATTCTGATGGGCGGCCCCAAGGGTGCGGCGCTGAAGGATGGGCGGCTGGCGGATATTGCACCGAGCTTGCTGGCCTTGCTTGGCCTGCCCCAACCCGCCGCCATGACGGGGCATTCGCTGCTTGCGTAAGGCGCGCGCCGCTTTCGCGCTTTTCCTGCTGGCTTTGCCAAGCCTCGCGCTCGCGCAACCTTCGCGCGAAGCACTGGAAGAAGCCCGCCGCGCGGGTGCCGCGAGCCGCGCGGCGGCGGAGGCTGCAGCACGCGAAGCCGAAGCGGCGGCGGCGGAAGAAAGCGGCCTCGCGCGCCAGCGCGTTGCCATGGCAGCGCGCGTGCAGGACGCCGAACGCGCCCTGGAAGCCGCGCTGCACCGCAAACAGAACGCCGAAGCTGAAGCAGCGGCTGCCTTTAACGAAGCTGCCGCCCGTGCGGCTTCCCTTGCGCCCATGATGCCGGCCATGCGGCGCCTGGCCTTGTGGCCGGCGGAAACACTCCTTGCGCAGCCGGCCCCGCCGGATGAGGCCCTGCGCGGCCTTTTGGTCCTGCAAGGCATTGCGCGGCAAATCCGGGCGGAGGTTGAGGTGCTCCACCTGGTCCATGCCGAGGCTGAGCGACGCAATCGCATCGCCACTGCAGAAGCGAGCCTGGTTGTGGCGGCAGAAGCGGAACTTCGGCATGCGGCAGAGGCTTTGGATGCGGAAATCGCCGAGACCAGGCTGCGCCAGCGTGAGGCCCGCGCCACCGAGAGGGCCGAAGCGCAGCGCGCGCAGGAAGCGCTTGCCCGTGCCAATGATTTGCAGGAAATGCTGACGGCGCTGGAACGCGAACAGGCGCGCCAGGCGGCCGCCGCCGCGCAGCGTGCGCGCCAGGAAGCCCAGGCCAGGGCGCGGCAGGAAGCGCGCCAACCTCGCCCGGCAACCCCTGTCGCCACCCCTCAGCCAGCACCACCGGTGGCGGATCAGACTCGCCCCGCCCCGGTGCATGGGCGGATCAGCATCGCCTTTGGCCAAAGGGGGGAAGCCGGGCCGGCGCGGGGTGTTACCTTCGCCACCGCGGGCGGCGCGCGGGTGGTCAGCCCTTGTACCGGGCGCGCGGTATTCGCCGGCCCCTTCCGGCGCTTCGGGCAGATCATCATCCTGGAATGCGGCCCAGGGCTCCATCTGGTCCTGGCGGGGTTTGAGGCGCTGGATACCGAAGCAGGGGCCGCGCTGCTGGCTGGTGAGGCGCTTGGGCGGCTCAGTGCGGGGCCGGATGGGCGCGGCGCGCTCTATCTCGAACTGCGCCGGGATGGGCAGGTGGTGGACCCCAACCCCTGGCTTGGCGGTGCGGAATAGCGGCCTGCGTGATTTTTCGGTCGTGAAAAGCATTCTGGAGTCGCGCAAAGCGCGATGAAGGCGTATCTTATTGGGGGGTGTTCGGCTCGGGCCGATTGATGAGAAGGATTGCGGCGCATGAAGCGCGGAATTTTGCGTTATGCGGGCATAGGTGCGGCCTTTGCCGCCGGCGTGGTGGTGGGCCCCCTGGTGGCCGCCTGGGCACAGGAAGGCAGCCGGGCGGAGACCTATCGGCTGCTCAACCTGTTTGGCGATGTGTTTGAACGGGTGCGCGCCGAATATGTGGAGCCGGTGAATGACCGGGACGCGATCGAAAACGCGATCCAGGGCATGCTGTCCAGCCTTGACCCGCATTCATCCTATTTGAACCAGCGCAGCTTCCGCGACATGCAAAGCCAGACCCGCGGCGAATTCGGCGGGCTTGGCATCGAAGTCACGCAGGAAGGCGGCTATATCAAGGTCATCAGCCCAATTGATGAAACCCCCGCCGCGCGCGCCGGCATCCGGCCCGGCGATTTCATTACTCATCTGAACGGCACTTCCGTCCAGGGCCTGACCTTGCAGGAAGCGGTGGAACAGATGCGCGGGCAGCGCAACACCCAAATCCGGCTGACCATCCGCCGCCAGGGCACGGAACGGCCGATTGAACTGACGCTGACGCGCGATGTGATCCGCCCGCAAGTGGTCCGCTTCCGGCTGGAAGATGGCAATCTGGGCTATGTCCGCATCACCTCCTTCAATGAACAGACCGAAGCAGGGTTGCGGCGCGCGCTTCAGCAATTGAAGCAGCAGGCGCAGGGTGGGCTGAAGGGCCTTGTGCTGGATTTGCGCAATAATCCGGGTGGTTTGCTCGATCAGGCGGTGCAGGTCACAGATGATTTCCTGACGCAGGGGGAAATTGTTTCCACCCGCGCACGCCGGACAGAAGATGCGCAGCGCTGGCAGGCCAAGGCCGGTGATATCACTGATGGTCTGCCGATTGTGGTGCTGATCAATGGCGGCAGCGCGAGTGCCAGTGAAATCGTCGCCGGCGCGCTTCAGGATCATCGCCGCGCCGTTGTCCTCGGCGTGAAATCCTTCGGCAAGGGCAGCGTGCAAACCGTGATGCCCGTGCCCGGCCATGGCGCGATCCGGTTGACCACGGCGCGCTATTACACGCCCTCTGGCAGGTCCATCCAAGGCACGGGGATTGAACCCGATATCGAGGTACTGGCGACGCGGGAGGAAACGCGCGCTGGGCAGCAACAGCGCGATCGGGAAGCGGATTTGCGCCGTTCACTCCGCAATGAGACCCAGGCGGAAACCCGCGCCCCGATCCCGCCGCCGCCGCTCAATCTGCCGGCGGGCCTCGTGGAACGTGTGGCGCGCCAGCCTGCGGAAGGCGCCCCGGCCTTTGACCCGACCAAGCCGGAAACCGATCATCAACTTCAGCAGGCTTTGATCCTGCTGCGCGGCATGGCCTCGGCGCCACGCGGCGGGCAGCGCTGAGGGCGTGATGGCAGAAGGATTATCGCGCCGGGTATTCGCCGGCTGGCGCGGGCTTGGCCTGTTTTGGGTATTGGTGCTGCTGCTGCTGGGCGGCGGTGGGCTTTGGCTTGATCAATTGGGGCCGCCTGAACGGCACGAAACCCTGGCCGAGGCGCCGGCAACACCCGAAGCGGCGGCAACGCCGCCTGCCCCCGCGCCGGTGGCAGAAACGCCAACCCCAACCGCTACAGCGCCAGAACCCGCCGCAGCACCGCCGCCGCCTGGACAGGCTGAGGCACCAACACCCGGCGCGCCAGATGAGCCAGGCCCGGTTGCCGAGGCAGCCGCGCAAACCCCCGCCGCCCCCGCGCCGCCGCCGCTGGATGTACCGGTTGCGGCACCTGACTTCCCACCTGCGCGGCCCATCGCCGCGCCCGATCCCGCCTTATTGGAACAGGGCCGCTTTGGGACGCTGCCGCGGGTTGGGGCTGATGGTCGGACCTCCATTCGCGCCTATGCCGGGCAATTTGACCGGCAGGATACCCGGCCGCGCATTGGCATCATCGTTGCCGATATCGGGATTTCCAATGCTCAAACGGAAGACGCGATCCGCCGCCTGCCGCCGTCCGTGACTTTCGCGATTTCGCCCTATGCGCCGCGTGCGGCCCAAGTGGCGGAGCGGCTGCGCGCCAAGGGTTCTGAGACACTGATCGGCCTGCCGCTGGAACCGGCGGGCTATCCGTTGAATGACCCCGGCAATCGCGCCCTGCTGACCGGGCGTTCCTCGGCTGAGAATATCGCCAATTTGGAATGGGTGCTCTCACGCTTTCCGGGCTATGTCGGCGCCATTGGTGTGGTCGGCGGCATGCGGGGCGAACGCTTCGCCGCCATGGAGCAAAGCTATTTCGCGCTGCAGGAATCGCTCCGCAATCGTGGCCTGTTGTTTGTGGATGCCCGCCCAGGTGTCGCCGGGCCGGCCCGCGCCTGGGGCCGTGCGGTGGATGTGATTCTGGATGAACCCGCCACAAGGACGGAAATCGAACGGCGCCTTGGTGAGCTTGAAACAATCGCCAAGGCGCGCGGTTCCGCGCTTGGTCTGGCAAATGCCGCAACCCCGGTGGTGGTGGATCGGCTGGTCGCCTGGGCAGTGGGGCTGGAGCGGCGCGGCGTGGTGCTGGCGCCGGTTTCCGTCCTCATTCGCCGCCCGCCGGAGACTGCGGAAAACCGCACGCAATGACGCTGCCCTATCGGGATAATGTCGGCGCGCTGCTATTCAATGCGGCGGGCCAGGTGCTGGTGGCGCGGCGCGCGGATTTGCCCAATGCCGAAGGGGCGGCGGGCGGTTGGCAATTGCCGCAAGGTGGGATGGATGCGGGCGAGGACCCCGCCATCGCCATCTTCCGCGAATTGGAAGAGGAAATCGGCACCGCCAAGGCCGAAATTCTGGCCGAACATCCGCGCTGGCTATTCTATGATCTGCCGCCCGAGCTGATTGGCAAGGCGCTTGGCGGCAAGTATCGCGGGCAGAGACAGAAGTGGTTCGCGCTGCGCTTTCTGGGCGATGACGCCGATATCAGGCTTGATCTTGACCCGCACCCGGAATTCGACGCCTGGCGCTGGGCGCCGCTTGGCGAATTGCCTGCGCTCGCTGTCGCCTTCAAGCGCGCGATTTATGAGGATTTGGCGCGGGAATTTGCGCGGTTTGGGGTTTAGGTTCGGGTCTTTCCGCCTCACGCCCCAACCAGCCCCCGCTTGCGCAGCAGCGCATCCACCTGCGGCGGCCGGCCGCGAAAGCCGGTGTAGAGCGCCATGGGGTCCGCCGTATCGCCGGCTTCGAATATGCTTTTGAGCTTTGCTGCGAGGTCCGGATGGAAGGGATCGCCCGCTTCCTCAAACGCTTCAAACCCATCGGCATCCAGCACTTCTGCCCAAAGATAGAAATAGTAGCCCGCCGCATAGCCATCGCCGGAAAACAAATGCCCGAAATGGATCGGCCGGTGCCTCAGCGCCATGCCCTCTGGCATGCCGATCTCGGCCAGGAAAGCGGTTTCGAATTCTTCCAGGGTCAGATCTTCCGGCGCCTTATGCCGATGCAGCGCCAGATCGATCAAGGCGCAGGAAAGATATTCCACCATGGCAAAACCCTGACCATCATTGCGCGCGGCCAGCAGGCGCGCGAGCAGCGCCTCATCCAGCGCCGCGCCGGTTTCGTGATGCCGCGCATGGGTTTGCAAGGTCTCCGGCAGGCTCAGCCAATGTTCCATGATCTGAGAGGGAAATTCGACAAAATCACCAAGCACGGCGGTGCCCGATTGGGATGGGTAGCGCGCGCGGCTCATCAACCCATGCAGCGCATGGCCGAATTCATGGAATAATGTGCGTGCCTCATCGAAGGAGAGCAGCGTTGGCGTTGCGCGGGCGAGGTTATTGTTGTTGATGATGATGGGCGCGGTGCGACCGTTCAGGCCATCGGCGACACGAAAGCTGCTCATCCAGGCGCCGGAACGCTTGCCGGCGCGGGCGTAATTGTCGAGCAATAGTAGCCCGACATGATTGCCCGCTTCATCCAAAGCTTCAAAGCCGCGGACATCGGCATGGTAGCGCGGAATATCGGCGCGTTCCTGGAAAACCAGGCCAAACAGGCGCCGCGCGGTATCGAAAATGGCGCGCAGCATGGCTTCCAATTCGAAATGCGGCTTCAGTGCAGCGCCATCGAAATCATGCTTGGCCTGCCGCGCGCGTTCCGCCCAATGGCGCCAATCCCAGGGCTCGATCGGGCCGTTATGGCCGGCATTGCGCGCGAAGGCTTCAAGCTCTGCCTTTTCAATCGCGATGCGGCGTTTGGCGGGTTCCCAACAGGCGCGGAGCAAACCCTCAGCCGCGTCAGGCGAGCCCGCCATGGTGTCGCGCAGGCGGAAGGAAGCGAAATCGGCCTCCCCCAACAATTGCGCGCGTTCGCGGCGCAGCATGAGGATTTCGCGGATCAGCGGCGCGTTTTCGCGGCCTTCGGTCAAAGCGCCGCGCGCGGCAAAACCGCGCCAGAGTTTTTCGCGCAAATCGCGCCTGGCGGAGAAGGTCAGGAAGGGCTCAGCGGAAGACCGCGACAGGGTGAAGACATAGCCATCAAGCCCGGCGGCAGCGGCGGCTTCGCGTGCGGCCTGGCGCGCGAAATCGGGCAGGCCATCAAGATCGGCCTCGGTCAGCACCATGCGCCATTCATTCTCATCGGCCAGCACATTCTGGCCAAAGCTGGTGTGCAGCGTCGCGAGGCGGGTTGAGATTTCGGCAAGCCGCGCGCGTGCGGTTTCATCCAAGCCCGCGCCAGCGCGTGTCAGGCGCAGATAGAGCCGTTCCAGCAACCGGCGCTGATCAGGCGCCAAATCGAGGGTATCGCGCGCCTCATGCAGGGCGGAGACGCGGCGGTACAGCGCCGGGTCAAGCGCGATTGCCATGCGATGCGCGGCAAGCTTGGGCGCGATATCGCGTTCCACCTGTTGCAGCGCTTCGGTCGCGTGGCTCGCGGCCAGGTTGAAGAAGGTGGCGCCGATCCGGCTGAGCAAGCGCCCGGAGCCTTCCAGCGCTTCCACCGTATTGGCGAAGCTGGGCGGGGAGGGGTTGGCGCCGATGGCCGCGACCTCGGCACGATGCGCTTCCATGGCGGCTTCAAAGGCGGGCGGGAAATGCGCGGGTTCGATGGCGCCGAAGGGCGGCAGGCCAAAGGGGGTGGTCCAGGGGGTCAGCAGCGGGTTTTCGGTCATGGTCACAGGATGGGGCGGCGGGCGCGCGGCGTCGAGGGGTTTGGCTATTCTCCCAGGGCGCCGCTTCGGCTAGAAGCCCCCGATCAAGGCTGAATGGCCGGGAAAAGACACAAGGCGGGACGCTATAGGCGCCCTGTCAGGAACAGGGAGAAAAGCAACAATGATGCAACGCAGAACAGCGCTGAGCCTGGCCTTGGCGGCAGGGTTTGCCCCGAATGTGGCGCGCGCCCAGGCCTGGCGGCCAACACGGCCGGTGCGGCTGATCGTGCCCTTCGCGCCCGGTGGGTCGAATGACATTGTGGGGCGGATCATCGCCGAAGCGGCCGGCAATATTCTGGGCCAGCCCGTTGTGGTGGAAAACCGCGCCGGTGCTGGCAGCGTGATTGGCGCGGAACATGCCGCGCGGTCCCCGGCCGATGGCTATACGATCCTGATCAATAGCGCGCATGCATCGGTGCCGGCGCTGGTCGCGCGCGTGCCTTATGACACCATCAATGATTTCGTAGGCATCGCTGTGGCTGGGTTTTCGCCGCATGTGCTGGCGATCAATCCGCGCACGCAAGCGACGAGTGCAGCGGAGCTGATTGCGCTGCTGCGCGCCAATCCGGGGCGCTTGAATTTCGCCTCTGCCGGGATTGGCAGCGGCGTGCATTTGGCCGGTGAGATCTTCCGCGGCATCAGCAATACGCAATTCGAAATGGTGCATTATCGCGGCGGCGGGCCAGGTGTGGCGGCGTTGGTGAGTGGTGAGGCGCAATTCGGCACGCCCACCATGGCATCCTCCCTGGGTCAGGTGCGTGGCGGCGGCCTGCGGGCGCTGGCGGTGGCATCAAGCCAGCGCAGCCCTGCATTGCCGAATGTGCCAAGCGCGACCGAAGCGGGCATTCCAGGCTTCATTTTTGAGGAATTCTTCCCGATGCTGGCGCCAGCCGGCACCCCGGCCCCGATTGTGGCCGCTTTGGGGGCAGCCTTCCAAACCGCCATTCAGCAAAGCGCCCCGCGCCTGAATGAATTGGCCGGGGTGGTGCCGCGCGCTGGTTATGAAACGCCAGAGCAAGTCATGAATCTGGTGCGCGAAGGGGTGAAGACCTACACGGATGTGCTGCGCGCCGCTGGCGTGCGGCCGGAATAAGCGGCGCCATTACGTTGGCGTGTTCCGCGTAATGGGGGTTGCGCCGGGGGCACAGAGGCGCTGCTTACTGTGCTGTCGTTACGCCGTGGTGCTGTTTGAGGGGATCAGACTCACTCAGTTGCAGGCGACCACTGGATTGGCCTGGGATTTCATGTCAGTTGCGCTGGTATTCTGAGGCAGCGGCACGCAATTGGTGAGGCACGCGAATCCCAGCCAATGCGTACGCGTCTAAGCCTAAGGAGCCCTATGTGAGTGCTGAATTGACAAAACGAGAAGTAGCGAGACGGCAACTTGGGGCAGCGTTAGCGCTATTTCTCGACAACAAAGATCCAGTAGCTGTGCACGTTCTTGCCCGCGGCGGCGGCGAAATAGCGCACCGGCTCGCCGAAATTGCAGGTGCTGAAACGTTTGAAGCTCACATTCTCGCGACATTTTCCGAGTTTGATCAACGCAAGCTAGCTGAGCTGCGCAATAAGTATTGGAACGCGTTCAAGCACGCAACAACACACAATGGAAAGGATCGCAATGACGCCGAAATTCTTGGCACATTCTCCGATGAAGCGAACGATGATCACCTCTTTTTTGGTTGGTATGATTTTGCCAATACGGGGGCGAGTTGGCCAATTGAGGCGCAGGTATTTCAGGTTTGGTACTTCGCCAAACGCGCTGACAGGCTAAGCGACGCTGTTGATCTAGCCAATCTCACTGTTTTGTTTCCTGAACTGTCCAAGCTCGACCGGTCAAAACAAAAGGCCCGTTTACGGAGTGCGATCCAGCGCTACCGACGACGTCGGGACA
This sequence comes from Roseomonas sp., assembly GCA_020249925.1. Classification (GTDB taxonomy): domain Bacteria; phylum Pseudomonadota; class Alphaproteobacteria; order Acetobacterales; family Acetobacteraceae; genus Neoroseomonas. Next base: position 21,626 of record JADCER010000010.1, read on the forward strand.
TTATGGGAGACCGTCGAATTGACCCACGTCCGCTTGTCTTGGGGCCTTTCTAACCGGGCGGTATGCTGGCGCCAACCGGCACGCCGCCGGCGGCGGTGGCGGCACTCGGCACCGCATTCAGGGCCGCCATTCAGCAAAGCGCGCCACGCCTTGGTGAATTGGCGGGGGTGGTGCCGCGCGCCGGGTTTGAAACGCCGGAGCAGATCATGAATCTGGTGCGCGAAGGGGTGAAGAATTACACGGATGTACTGCGTGCCGCTGGCGTGCGGCCGGAATAAGCGGGGTTTGGCATTGGGCGCGCCCTGGCTTTCGGGGCGCGCCTTCCTGCGTTGATGCCTGTTACAGTCTGTAAAATCATCATCTGGCGCCATTGCGGATCGCTGCGGCGCCTTTCGCAAAACAGCGTCGTGACATCTTGAACTTTATGCCCTTGCGGCCCATCTGGCTCTTCGTTGGGGTCCGGGCCCCTCTGACGGTCAAAGAAATTCCGTCATGTCGGACACCTTCCATCTGACGGCTGCACGAAGGCGCAGCCTGCACCTGGGAGATGTCTATGTCGTATCAGTACCCTTCATCGCCCTATGGCCTCGCCGAAAAGCCTATTCGGTGTAATGGTCAACGCGAAGCTGCGCTTGCGCGGCTTGAGCGTCTTGCCTGGCTTTTGGACAGCGCTATCAGTGTGCCTGGCACGTCCTTCCGCCTGGGGGCGGATGCGCTGGCCAACCTGCTGCCTGGCCTTGGCCCGCTGGTTTCAAAGGGCGTATCCGCCTGGCTGATCCTTGAAGCATGGCGCTTTGGTGTGCCCCGCAGCCTGCTGCTGCGCATGTGCGGCAATATCGCGCTGGATGCGGCAATCGGCGCCGTACCCGTGCTGGGCTGGGCCGCGGACGCCTTCTTCCGTGCCAACCGGCGCAATATGGCGTTGCTGCGCGCAGCAGTTTCTGCCGGCATGCAGCACCCTGCGCGCCCTTCACCGCTTGTTCGGACCCAGCCCCGCGCCACGCGGCCGGCCACGGCTTGAACAGAACCTTATCCCTCGAAAACTGGAGATTGGCATGATCGAGTTCCTGACAGGTAGCTTTCTTGCCACGCCCGTCTGGATGTGGCTGCTTTTCATCGGCGTTGTGGGCTTATTGCTGGTTCTGGACCTTGGCGTGCTCCACCGCGAGGCCAAGGAAATTGAAGTGAAGGAGAGCCTGATCCTCTCCGCGCTTTACATCGGCCTTGGGCTCGCCTTCGGCTTCTGGGTCTGGTGGAGCTTCGACAATCTGAAGCCCGAGGGCGTTGGGCTGGATGGTGCCACTGCCGCGACGCTGTATTGGACGGGCTTCATCGTTGAGAAGACGCTGGCGATGGACAATGTCTTCGTCATTGCGATGATCTTCACCTATTTCGCGGTACCGCGCATCTATCAGCATCGGGTGCTTTTCTGGGGCATTCTGGGCGTGATCGTGCTGCGCGCGATCATGATCGGGCTGGGTGCGACCATTGTCTCCCAATTCTCCTGGGTGCTCTATGTCTTCGCGGTCTTCCTGATCTTCACTGGCGTGAAGATGTGGGTGATGGCCGAAGCCAAGCCCGACATCGCCAAGAACCCGCTGCTGAAGTTCATGCGCCGGCGCTTCAATGTGACGGAGCAGCTGCATGGCGAGAAGTTCTGGGTGAAGCAGGCCCATCCGCAGACAGGCAAGGCGGTGTGGTTCATGACGCCGCTTTTCCTGGCGCTGGTCCTGGTGGAAGTTGCCGATGTGATCTTTGCGGTTGATAGCGTGCCGGCGATCTTCGCCATCACGACCGATCCGTTCATCGTCTATACCTCAAACATCTTCGCCATCCTTGGCCTGCGTGCGCTTTACTTTGCGCTGGCTGCCATAGTGCATCGCTTCCACTACCTGAAGTATGCGCTTTCGGTGCTGCTGGTCTTCATCGGTTCCAAGATCTTCATCGCGGATCTTGCGTTCCCGGAGACAGGCAAGTTCCCGCCTGCCTTGTCGCTTTCCATTACCTTCGCGATCCTTGCGGCTGGAATTGCGTGGTCGCTGTGGAAGACCCGCGGTGGCAATGGCGGTGGTCCGAAAACGCAGACCGTAGCTGCGGAGTGACAAAGCTTGGGCGGAGGCGCCAATGCGCCTTCGCCCATGGCTTTGATGAAGATCGATTGGCGCGCGGCCGGGGTCTTGCCCAAGCTTGCAACGGTGCCATGACGCACCGCGCATCCAGGCGACATCAGGATTGCGCGCTTGCCGCGGCGGAGGCTTTGGCAGGAAGCGCTTGCCCTGGCAGCACGAATTCTATTGACGCTTCCCCCCGCCGCCCCATAGCCTTCCGAAAAATAGGGAAGTCTTAGTGGAGGAAAGCAATGTTCGGGAAAGTCAATCGTCGGAATCTACTGGCGGGCGGGCTTGGCGCTGCGCTGCCCCTGCCTGCATTTGCGCAAGGCGAATATCCAAGTCGGCCCATTCGCGTGGTGATTGGCTTCCCGCCTGGTGGTGGCGTGGACACGATCGGGCGGCCCACCTTTCAGCGGCTTGGCCAAAGGCTGGGTCAGGCGATCGCGATTGATAATCGCGCCGGGAATAACGGCAATATCGCCATGGATCATGTCACGAAATCACCGGCCGATGGCTATACGCTGTTCTTTGGCAATGTCGGCAATTTCACCACGCAAGCGCTGTTTCCCAATCCGGGCTTCGATACGATACGTGATTTCGCCTATATCTGCCGCGTGCATATCGGTCCACTCGCGATTGCAGTGCCGGCGGATTTCCCCGCGCGTACGCTGCAGGAATTTCTGGATATCGCGCGCCGCCGGCCCGGTGAATTGAATTTCGGTTCCGGTGGTTCAGGCGGGGTACCACATTTTGCCTTTGAAATTCTGAAGCAGCGCGTTGGGTTTGATATTGTCCATGTGCCCTATCGCGGCAGTGGACCGGCCTTGCAGGATCTGCTGGGGGGGCGGGTGCAATTGATGGTGGATGGCTATGGGCTGATGCGTGGTGCGCATGAAGCGGGGCGCGTGCGCGTGCTGGCTATCACATCTCGCCAGCGGCACCCGAATTTGCCCGATGTGCCAACAGTGGATGAGGCAGGTGTGCCTGGCTATGAATTCACTTCCTGGTCTGCCATTGCCGCGCCAGCGGCCACACCGCCTGCCATTTTGCGGCGCCTTGAAGATGCCATGCGCTGGACCATGGAAAACACCGACCTGCCGCAAACCCTGCTTGGCTTTGCCACCTTCCCGGCTTTCGCGCCGGGCGCCGAGATACGAGAGCTTGCGGTGAAGGAACGCGAAACCTGGACCCGCATCGCGCGGGAGGTGAATATCCGCGCCGACTGATTGGCAAGGCAGGGTTTCTGGATGATGATGGCGCGTGCAAGGCGCGATCCGTAACACTTGGTCGCGCCATCAGGAATCGAGGAAACGAAACCATGCCCGAAGCTTTCATCTGCGCCGCCCTGCGTACTCCGATCGGCCGTTACGGTGGCAGCCTTTCTGCCGTGCGCACGGATGATCTTGGCGCGGTGCCGCTGAAGGCGCTGATGGAACGCCACGCTTCCGTGGATTGGGCGGCGGTGGATGATGTCATTTTCGGCTGCGCCAACCAGGCGGGTGAGGATAACCGCAATGTCGCGCGCATGGCGCTGCTGCTCGCTGGCCTCCCGCAAGCGATCCCGGGCAGTACGGTGAACCGGCTTTGCGGTTCAGGCATGGATGCCGTGGGCATTGCCGCGCGCGCCATTCGCGCGGGCGAAGCTGAATTGATGATCGCGGGCGGCGTTGAGAGCATGTCTCGCGCGCCTTTCGTGATGCCAAAGGCCGAAAGTGCCTTTTCGCGCAGCAATGCGATTTATGACACCACCATCGGCTGGCGCTTTGTGAACCCGGCCATGCACAAGCGCTACGGTACCGATTCTATGCCGGAAACAGCGGAGAATGTCGCCGCCGACTACAATATCGCGCGCGAAGATCAGGATGCCATGGCGCTTCGTTCCCAGGCGCGGGCGGCGGCGGCGCAGAAAAATGGCCGGCTGGCCAAGGAAATCGTGCCTGTCACCATCCCTTCCCGCAAGGGTGATCCGGTGGTGGTGAGCGCTGATGAACATCCGCGCGAAACCTCCATGGAGGCTCTCGGCAAATTGAAGCCGGTGGTGAAGGCGGATGGTACGGTGACGGCGGGGAATGCCTCGGGTGTGAATGACGGCGCCTGCGCGCTGATTATCGCGAGCGAGGCGGCGGCGAAGCGCCATGGGCTGACGCCGCTTGCGCGTTTTGTCGGCGTGGCGACAGCGGGTTGTGCGCCGCGCGTGATGGGGATTGGACCGGTGCCGGCGACGCAAAAACTATTGGCGCGCCTTGGCATGACGCAAGACCAGATGGATGTGATTGAATTGAATGAGGCCTTCGCGGCGCAGGGCCTGGCCGTGCTGCGCGGGCTTGGCATTGCCGATGATGATGCGCGTGTGAATCCGAATGGCGGGGCGATTGCGCTTGGTCATCCGCTTGGCATGAGTGGTGCGCGGCTGATCGCGACCGCCACGCATGAAATGCAGGAACGCGGCCTGAAGCGCGCCTTGGCCACCATGTGCATCGGGGTGGGGCAGGGGATCGCGACAGTGTTGGAAAGGGTTTGATTTACCCTTTGCTGCCACAAGGGCGACATTGAGAAGCCGCGATCTGTGGCTTTTCTTGCCTTAGGCACATGAAGGATCGCCCGATGATGCTGCTGCGCGCCACGTTTCTTGCACTACTCATCACCACCAGCGCTGCCATGGCGCAGCAAATGGTGCCGGCGCGCAACGGGTCCTGCCCATCGGGCTCCAGCCATGCGGGGTCTGGTTATTGCCGGTCTTCCTCCGGCGCGGGGTTTGTCGCTGCGCAGAACGGTTCCTGCCCTTCCGGCACCAGCCATGCGGGGGCGGGCTATTGCCGGACGGATGGGCGGACGGAATATGTGCCGAGCCGGGGCGGTTCCTGCCCTTCCGGTACCAGCCATGCTGGTGCGGGGTATTGCAAGGGGCGTTGAAGCCCCAGGATTACGGGAGAAGCGATCAATGCAAGCCATCGGAAAGGCGCTCGGCCAAAGCCTCGATCAGGCGACCTATGCGGGCTACCGCTTGGGGTTTGAAGCGGCGCGGGAAGAAGCGGCTTTGCTTGCGGAATTGGCCGGGCAGGCGGCACTTGCCGCGCAGCTTCGCGCCATGCGGCCCTTGCCCGATAAAAGCAATGCGCATTGATCTTGCCCCGCCCATGCATGCGCGCAGCCTGATCGGCACAATGCGTCAGAGAGTTCTGTCGCCCCAGGCGTGCAACGCTTCGGGGAAGCCTTTCAGAAGCCTCAAGGGCGCCTTCGGCCTGCGCATGATGTCGCGGCCTGGCCGATTGACACCATTACGCGCAGCAGCCGCACCGCCCGCGCACGGGTTTCGGGGGAGAATTTGCGCATTGTGCTGCTCATGAGGGTTGCATCATATTTGGCGATTGGAGCGGATGGCTTACCTGGGGTGGTCCAAGGGGGGCGCGTAACTTAAGCAAATGGGTCCTCTGCAAAGCTGGGGCGGTTCACTTGCCTTCTGCCGAGATTCGTGGCATCCGGATTTTTGTGGGCGGGCGTAGCTCAGGGGTAGAGCACAACCTTGCCAAGGTTGGGGTCGAGGGTTCGAATCCCTTCGCCCGCTCCAGTCGCCACCTAGCCGAACCGGCTTAGCGCCCCAGGCGACCACCTAAATCCCCTTGAAAACAAAGCTTTTTCTGGCGAGCTTGAGGGTGCTCAAGCGGAACGTTTCGGCGTTTTCTCTCCAAACCGGCGAATTCTCTCCAAAGCTTGAGGGTAGGCCGATTTTTCCAACAAGGTTTAACGCGTTGATCTGAAATGGTTTTGGCTATGCTGCGGTGCAGCGTGGTTGGGGAATGGACTGGTGGGGCGGTGGGGGCTGGGGGCGGAAAAAGGGGCTGAACTCCGTAGTTTGACAGGCCGCCTCGCCCCAGAGCGCTCCAAATTGGCTCCGGCTCGGTGCTTGGGTCACATCTTGGTCTTCCTGTCGCTCATCAATGAGGGCTCGCCTCGAGCCAGCACTTTCGCCATCAAGGCGCCAATTGAGCTGCTCCGCTTGTCACTTGCTGAGCAAACGCGCGCAACATCGCTAGCGCCAGGCCGAAGATATGGGTTGCAGTTTGCACTATGGTGCACTGAATTCAATGACTTAGGTGCAAACCTAGGCGCATAGCGCTGCAAACCTACACCCAACCTTACCCCGACAGGCATTGACCAACCTCGGCCTGATCCACCGCGAAATTGAATGGCAGCCCTATTGAGGAGGGGTGCCTTGAACAGTTGAGCCTGGGCATATCCCGAGGCTAGCCCTTTTGGGAACCAGAAAAGACCGGTGCGGCCGGCTTTCATTGACGGGAAAGGCGGTTCCTCATTAGCCTTGACCTCACGAAATCAAGAACCCTTGGGAAGGTCTCGGGCACCATGCGCCGTATCGCGCCGTTGGGACGACGCCATGTTTTTGGCCGCATGCTGCTTGCCGCGGCGGGTGCACTCGCGGCGCCACCGCTTATGGCCAATCGCGCCGTCACCCTTGGCCTGACGCCAGTCTTTCTTGATTCGGACATCGTCCTGGTGCGGCAAATTGAAGCCCATATCTCCTCCCGCCTCGGCAGGCCCGTGCAAGTGGTCAAACGCCGGACCTATCGTGAGGTCACCTCGCTGCTGGTGGCAGGCCAACTCGATGCCGCCTGGATTTGCGGCTATCCCTTCGTGCAACATCGCGAAGCGCTGGATATCCTGGCGGTGCCACTGTATCGCGGGGCGCCACTCTACCAAGCTTACGTTATTGCTCGGCAGGATCGCGGTGCCTCAGACTTGGCCGATTTGCGCGGTGATATTCACGCCTTTTCTGACCCGGACAGTAATTCGGGCTTCCTGGTCACGGGCGCCATGCTGGCCGATATTGGCACGGCGCCCAGTGCCTTTTTCGCACGCAGCTTCTTCACCTATGGCCATCGCAATGTGATCCGCGCGGTCGCCGCAGGGCTTGCGCAATCCGGTTCGGTGGATGGCTATGTCTGGGATGTGATGTCTGAAATTGAGCCCGCGCTGGTTGGCGCAACGCGTATCGTGCAGGCTTCCGCGCCCATGGGCTTCCCGCCCTTTGCATCATCGCGCCAGGGTGATCCTGGGCTGGCCCGCGCCATCCGTGATGCGTTGCTCACCATGCCCGAAACGCCCGATGGACGTGCCATCCTTGCCACCTTGCGTCTCGATGGCTTTGTGATCGGATCGTCCGATTTGTTCGACAGCATCGCAATACTCAGCCGACGCGCACGGGCGGCTGGGTGATGCGTGCGCTTACGCCGCGCCGCTGGCCACTGGCGTTGCGCGTACCGCTATTGATCACGCTGCTCATGATGGGCGTGGCCGCCGCCATATCCAAACTTGTCCTGCTTCGGCTTGAAGCAACCCAGGCCGTACATTTTGAGGAACTGAGCGGCGCCTATCTCGATGGGCTTTCAACGGCGCTGCTGCCGGCGATGATTCGCCGCGACCCATGGGAAGCCTTCGATGCCCTGGACAGGTCGCGCACGCGTTATCGCGGCGTCGGGGCGCTCCGTGTACTTGTTATGCTGCCGGATGACATGGTGTTGGCAGCCTCCGATCCCATTCGTCATCCGCTTGGTGCCGCATCGCCGGCAGAAGCGGCCGCGGCACCGCTGCAGCTGCAGGTTGGTGCCACGACAAGTTGGATCCATCGCGCGGTGAGCGAAGGGGGCGTGCCGGTCGGGCGCATCGCGGCGGAAGTGGATGTGACCGCGCTTGCCAGTGAAAGGCGGGCAACATTGCTCACACTCGTCGGCGTGAATGCTGCGCTCACGCTGTTTTTCGCGATCCTTGGCTGGCTTTTGGTCAGGCGCATGCTGCGCCCGGTGCTGAGATTGTCTGAACGCCTTGGCCGCGCCGCAGATGGCAGGCTGGACCCGATCCCTGAGGTGGAATTACCACCCGCAGATACCGAAGCCGGCCGCGCCTTTCGCCGCTACAATGCCGCTGCCATTGCTATTGCAGAACGCGAAGCCCTGCTCACCCGGCTCGCGGAGGAGGAGCGCCGCGCATTGGTGGGTCGGTACGCCTCGGCCATGGCGCATGAGGTGAATAACCCGCTGGGCGGTCTGTTCAATGCGGTGCGCATGATCCAACGCCATGGTGATGATCCGGAACGACGCATGCGCGCGGCTTCCTTGTTGGAACGCGGCCTGACGGGCATCCATAACATCGTTCGTGCCTCGCTTATTCTTTGGCGTGGAGAGGCGGATGCGCGACTGGTGTCGGCGGCTGACATTGATGATCTTCGCCTGCTGATCGAAAGCGAGGCACGGCGCCGTGATCTGGTGCTTGATTGGCAGCAGGCGATTGAAGGCAGCTTTCCGGCGCCAGCCCAGGCAGTACGCCAGATTGCGCTGAACCTGCTGCTCAATGCTTGCGCCGCCTCACCGCCTGGTGGCCGCATTACCGTGCGCGCTGACGCTGCCGATGGGCTGCTGACCTTGGTTGTGGGCGATGAAGGGCCCGGCCTGCCCGCGGAAGCGCGCAGACTGTTGCTGGATGGGCGTACCGAACAAGTGCCTCAGGCGGGCGGCCTTGGCCTTCGGACGGTGGTGCGCCTGATGCGCGAACTCCATGCCGAATTGCAGCTTGCCGATCCGCCCGGTACCCATATCACCATCCGGATTCCAGATGCCAAACGCCGCACGCACCTCCTCGCCGCTGCCTGATCCGGCGCCCCATGTGGCACTGATCGAAGATGATCCTGTCATGGGTCAATCGGTGGCGGATTGGCTGGCGGTGGAAGGCTATCGCGCCAGCTGGTTCCGCTCGGGCAGCGATGCCGTCAACGCTTTGTCGCGTTCGGCGCCCGATGCGGTGATTTGCGACATACGCCTGCCCGACATGAATGGGGAGGAAGTGTATCGCGCGCTTGCGCTATCTTGTGGATTGGCGCCCATTATCTTCATTACCGGCCATGGCGATATCGCCCAGGCTGTGCGGCTGATGCAGGCTGGCGCGGCTGATTACCTCACCAAGCCATTCGATATTGAGGCCTTGCTGCGGCGGCTTGAGGCGCTATTGGCGCCCCGCTGGCAGCGTGGCCAAGGCTACATTCTGGGCGAGGCGCCTGCCATCCTGGCCGTGGAGCGCGCGCTCCGCCGCGTGGCGCCGATTGTCTCGACCATTTTGCTGACAGGGCCAAGCGGGTCAGGCAAGGAAGTTGCAGCGCGGCTTTTGCATGCTGAAGGACCGCGCGCGCGGCTACCCTTCGTAGCCACCAATTGCGCTGCCCTGCCCATGGATTTGCTGGAAAGTGAAATATTCGGCCATGAACGCGGCGCTTTCACAGGTGCCACAGCGCGGCATGAGGGTTTGGCCGAGCAGGCCGGCGCCGGCACCTTGTTCCTGGATGAGGTCGCAGAACTCCCCATGCCGCTGCAGGCAAAGCTGCTGCGCCTGGTGCAGGAGCGCGTTTTTCGGCGTTTGGGCGGCGAACGTGATTTGCCGTTCCGGGCGCGGATCGTTGCGGCGACCAATGCCGATCTTGAGACGCGCATCGCCGAGGGGCGCTTTCGCGAGGATCTGTTTTTCCGCCTTGCCGTGATCCGCATCACCATGCCGGCGCTGCGCGAGCGGCGCGAAGATATTCTACCCCTTGCGCGTCGGTTTCTTGGCGAATTTGCGGCGGGCTTTGTGCGGCCCTTGCGCGGCTTCACGACCCTGGCGGAGGATGCACTGATCAATCACGACTTCCCTGGCAATCTGCGCGAACTTCGCAACCGGATTGAACGCGCAGCCGCATTGACCGATGGGGAATTGATCACGGCGGGCGATCTTTTTCCTGAGCGTGCCTTGCGCATAGGGTCTGATACGCCGGTACCGCGACTGGCAGATGTGCGTGATGCCGCTGAGCGCCGTGCCATCACGGCGGCCCTTGCGGCAAGCCAAGGCGATGTCACCCGGGCGGCGGAATGGCTTCAGGTGTCGCGCTCAACCCTGTTTGAAAAGCTGCGTCGGCTTGGCCTGCGCGGCGATAGCGTTTGATCCGGTCCGAAAAATCGGACTGTAGCAGGGATAGAATCCGAACCTCCGGACAAGTAAAATTAGACCGTCCTTTGGGATCAAGGACTTGGAGCACTGCGCCCTGCGTGCAGCATGGCACCAACATTGCTGAGCATCTCCCAGCGAAGCCGGAGGTCCGGCTGCGAGAGGGAGGATAACACAATGTCTGATGTCAAGCGCGAAGCCAGGCAGCGCGCCGAGGCGGATGCTATCGCGACCGAAGTGCTGCGCCACGGAACCAATACGCAGCGGCGGTCACTTTTCGTCTCGGCTGCTGCCTTCGGTGCGGCCGCCATGACCCTGCCAAGCACCACACCGGCGTCGGCCCAGACCGCGCCCGCAGCACCTGCCGCCCCCGCCGCGCCTGCGCGCCGGGCCATCCTTAAGGATGACAGCCGCGTGCTGAATATCGGCGCCACGGTGCGGTCCGGAAATTTCTGGAACTTCAAGACTTTCATGACGCCGATTGAGGAATTCTATGTCCGCAATCACTACCCGACGCCGACTGTGGAAGCCCGTCCGGTCTTATTGCGTGAGAACTGGAAACTCCGCATCCACGGCGCTTCCGTGGAGCGCCCGGTGGAGCTCAGCTACAATGACCTGATCGGCATGCGCAGCCGTTCCATCATCGCGACCATGGAATGCCACGGAAATGGCCGTACCTTATTCTGGGAACAGGATGGGCTGACGGGCCAGCAGGTTGCAGGTGGCAATTGGGTGCTGGGCGCGATTGGTCAGGCCGAATGGCAGTATGTGCCCATGAGCGAAATCTTTGCGCGCGTTGGCATAAAGCCGGGCGCACGCACCGTGCTTTTCTGGTCCGGTGTGGATGGCAATGATATGGGCCGGCCGATGCCCTATAGCGATGTGGTCGCGCTACAGCATGATATGGGCGTGTGCTTTGCGATGAATGGCAACCCCTTGGTGCCGGATCATGGCGCGCCGGTCCGCATGGTGGTCCCCGGTTGGGGCGGCACGGCTTCCATCAAATGGCTGACTGAAATCCGCGTCTCCGACAAGCGCATCTGGTCCCGGCTGAATACGCGCGGCGAGGTATTCATCGGCCCGAGCTATCAGCGCCCAGAATTCAGCGCGACCGAGGATGAATTCATTGGCGTCGGCCCTGATGATATTCAGGGCCCGATGGTCACCTGGATGCCGCCGAAATCCTTCCTGACCATTCCATTGGTTCTGGAAAAATCCCCCTCCGTGCCGGCGAATTACCCATTGCAGCGCGGGCAACTACCGCGGCTCTCAGCCGGGCGTCAGGAATTGACCGGCTATGCCTGGGCGCCACAACACGGGGTGCGGCAGGTGGAAGTCAGGATCAATGGCGGCGCCTGGCAGCGTGCGGAGATCCGGCAGCCGAATCTTGGCAAGTACACTTGGGTCCGCTTCTCCACGCCGTGGGATGCGCCAGCAGGGCGGCATGTGATCGAAACCCGCACCACGGATAATGCCGGCACCACGCAACCGGAGAGCGTTCCGATGAACTCACTCGGCATGGCGAATTGGGCCATTCCAAAATTCCGTGTCGAAGTGGCCTGAAGGCCTGGCTGCGGGCGGTGTTCTGTGCATCGCCCGCAGTACCCTTGTCAGAGGTTCTTGAACATAGAGAAGCAAAGCCATGCGTTTCTTGATAGTGCCGCTGCCGGCCTTGGCTGGACTTGCGCTGCTTGTCTCCGCTGCCACCGGGCAGCCTGCGTCCTCGCTTCAAATTTCTGAGGGGCAGCGCCTGTATGCCGAAAACTGCGCAGCATGCCATGGCGATGATGGCCGGCGCGGTGCCGGCTTCCAAACCCCTATCTGGGGCGAGCGGACACAAATCCAGAAATTCGGTACCGCGCTTGGCCTGTTTGAATACAATCAGATGATGATGCCCTTTGACGATCCAACGCGTCTCACGGATGAGCAGAAATGGGCAATTGTCGCCTACATGCTTGCCAATCATGGCGCGATTGCGCGGGATGCAACGCTTGAGGCGGGGAAAGCGGCGACCATTGGTATCCAATGAGTGGGCGTGGCAATGCGCTCACCTCCTAACTAAACAATGACGCTAGCCTTCGCTGAAGCTATTCTGGTCTCCGCCTGTGCATTGACGGTAGTGGAAATGACGGCGCTTCTGACAAAGCTTGATGGAAGACAATGCACCGCTAAGAATGGCGGTTGCTGCAACCCTAGTGGTGCGATTCATGCTGACCTATCCCTTGCCAAAAAGCCCCTGCGCACCACTAGCCGTATATTTGGTGGACCGATTCACGCTGCTGTCGGGAACCGACAGCAGCGATCGGACCACTAGCTAACTGCGTCAACCGCGACAGGATTACCATCAGCAATTCGAAGCGATGCTCTATGGCTGGAAGGCTGGCGCACAGCATTGCTGGTGCGGCGTGCGCCATCAAGGAAAAATCTGGTATTTTGACACACCGGCGAGGAACGATCTGCACCCGACGATGAAGCCGGTGGCGCTGGTCGAGCGCGCCATCCGCAACAGCAGCAAGCCGCGCGATACGGTGCTGAATAGTGAGGATTAAACCCTTGCCGATGTTGCGGCCCTGCGCAAAGCTGCCTGATTATTCCGAAGACTGCATCCAGGACGGGATGTCGCGCTGGCCATGCAACACGCGCCACACATCAAGTGCATTCAACTGTTCGATATAGAAAATCATATAGGGAAAGCGCCGTAGCGGCCACGCCCGCAACCCTTCAAGGCCAAGCTCATAGGCATAGCGAGGGGAACCGATCGCGGGATTGCGGCCAATGCGGCGAAAAGCCTGCTCAGCCTCCTCGATGAAATCCAGGGCCAGCGCTTCGCCACCTTCCGCAAGGTAATGAAGGCTTGCCTGCTCGATATCCTGCTCAGCAAGAACGCGAAGGATAACCGGCCTGATCGTCACGCTTTTTTGCGCTGCTTCAGCTTCTGACGCAGTCCGCCAAAATAGGCTGCGTCTGCCACAGCGCCTTGCTTTGATTTGGCCCCCTGCAGCAATAGCCCTTTGAGTTGCTGGCGGTCCTGATCCCGCCGGATCAACTCGCGGACATACTCGCTGCTCGTGCTGTAGCCACCCGCGGTGACCTGATCGTCAACAAAGGCCTTGAGCGTTTCGGGGAGGGAAATGTTCATGGTGCTCATGGAGCAACTATGGCTGGTATGGCAAATTTTGGCAAGTTTTTATTGGCGACCTCGGCACCCGTTTGATTATAACCAATCAGCCCGAATCATAGCAATGAACTAACGCGCATTCTTGCTTGGCTCGCCCCCCGCTACAGCGCGAATGGTCCCTCAGGCGCAGGGAATTGCCCCGGCGCCACAGCAAGGAGACCAAGATGAACGATACCCCTTCAACCGAGCAGCTTTTCCTGGAAATCGCCAAGCGGCACATGCCCTCGGTTGAAACGCTGGAAACCAGAAACCGCGACGCGCTCGACTTTCACGATGTCGCCGTCTAGTCGATCCGCAACTCCATCGAGGAAGCCTACGCCGCCGGTCAAGCGGCCGCGAAGCGCAGCAAAAGCGCAGCCGATAAGGCAAAGCGAGGGCCGAATGGTGCTGCCATTTGGCCCTCACATCATGATCAAACCCTGCTGAACATAGCAATGAAATAACGCTCTATTTCGCTTGGCTCAGCCCCCATCACAGCGCGAATGCTCTGTCACGCGCAGGGAATTTCCCCTGCCGCTGACGAAGACAAACAGATGAGCAAGATCCTTCCTACCGAAAACCAAGACTGGGGTTTTTGGGGCACCATGCGCGAACACGCAGCAGAAGCCTGGCCGATCGCCTTCACCGCGATCCACAACGCGACCAGCACGGATCCCGTCGCACACGCGATGGACATGCTGCGCAGCGCGCTGACACGGCGCGGCACACGCGCCACAGGCGCGCCACGCAAGCCGCGCGAGGGCACGAAGCAGGAAGTGGTGCTGGCCATGCTCCGCCGCCCTGAGGGCGCGACAGTGGCGCAAATCGCAGAGGCCACCGGCTGGGCGCAGCATACGGTGCGCGGGTTTTTCGCCGGGCTGAAGAAGCGCCAGGGCATTACGGTGGAGATTGCTGAGCGTATCCGCCAAGTCGGCCCGAACAAGCAGGGCGCCAAGGGGTCCTACACCGTCTACCGCGTCGCTGAATGAAGCTGCGCAGCCACAGTTTGGATTATCAGCGCATAGCCCAGGGATGATCGCGATCCCTGGCGCTTTATTCCCTTGGCTCGCGCGAAACACAGCGCGAAGCGTCCGTCACGCAAGACGGAAAGTGACGATGCACGCAGAAACTGAAACCCCATGGATGGTGCTGGGCACTAATGGCCGGCATGTGTCCCTCGGTCGCACCGAGCCCAGCGAAGCGGAAGCGAAAGCCGCCAGCGACGCCCTTGTCGCACAAGGGCTTTCTGGATGGCTGGCACGCATGCAAGGCGAATATTACCGCCGGCGCAGGGTAACGCTCGAACCCTTCCAGCGCATCGGCATTTCACATGATGCCGACAAGCAAGCCGCCCTGACCGCATTCCACGCGGCACGCCACCGCGCCATGCACTGACGCCGCTGTTTCCTCGTCAACGCGCAGCAAAAAGTCGCAGCCGCGCAAAATGCTTGTTAGTGAACGAGATCAGTTAAAACAAATTATAGATAGTCGTGTCAAAACGGTACCTCCCGTGCCCACTCAAGCGCAAAAGCTACGATGGCGGCTGATACAAAGAGCTTGGCCACGCCTTCTTGCATGAGTTCTTGTTGCATACCACAAAGAGACCCTGCTAGGAATCCAAATAGACGGTGAAGCTTCCCGCGCAAGGAATGGGGCTAGCCGTGGGGAAACGATAGGAAGTGTTCCATGCAGGGGTTGCGTCGCTATATCCTTAGGCGGCTACTGACGCTTGTCTTCGTTATCTGGGCCATCCTCACTTTGCTTTTCATTGTGCTCAAGACCCTTCCTGGCGACCCAACGGCGATATTTGTCGATAGCAATTTCGCACCAGAGATGATCGCGGCGCAGCGCGCAGCCTGGGGCCTTGATGACCCCATTCTTGTGCAATATGCCCGCTACATCTGGAACATGGCGACTTTTGAGTTCGGCCAATCCTTCTTCCAAGCAGTACCTGTCAGAGAGATCGTATTCGAAAAACTGCTGAATACCTGGGCCATGGTATTGCCGGCGCTTGTACTTGCGATTGCCCTTGGCGCCGTACTTGGCGCCATGCTGGGCTGGCGCCGCGGTTCGAGGGGGGAGGGTACTTCGGTTGCCTTGCTGCTCGCGCTGCGCTCAGCCCCATCATTCTTTGTCGCCATTCTGCTGCTGATGATTTTTGCCTATCAGCTACGCTGGCTGCCCTCAGGCGGCATGGTCTCACTGGATAATGATGGGGAAACCTTTCTGGCCCGGATTCTCACCTTCGATTATCTTTATCACCTGATTCTGCCCGGTCTTGTGCTGCTGTCGCGCGAAATCACGACCCCGGCGCTTTTGCTCCGCAGCACCATGCTTGAGGTCCGCAATAGTGACTTTGTTGATATCTTGCGCGCAAAAGGGCTGAAGGAGCGGGTGGTGGTCACACACGCTGCGCGGAACGCCATGCTACCCCTTGTCACAGATGTTGCTGTCTCTCTCGCGCTGCTTTTTGAAGGTCAGGTCTTGCTTGAAATCATCTTTGCCTGGCCCGGCATCGGGCGTGAGATGGTGACTGCATTGAACAACCTTGACTATCCAATCGTCCAGGCCTGCTTCTTCCTTATGGCGCTTACCATTCTGGTTCTTAACTTCATCGCCGACCTTCTCTATGGTCTTATTGACCCACGGGTGACCTATACATGACCCGAAACGAACCTCGGCAGCATGGCTCATGACATGATTGACCATACACTTGATGCCACTCGAAGATGGCAGATGAAACGGTTGCTGCGTACTATCATGCGCTACCCGTCGGGCAGCGTGGCCCTTGCCTTTCTGTTGGTCTTCCTGGCCATGGCGCTCATCGGTCCCTGGGCCGCACCCTATGGCCCCTTTGAAACGATTTACGATCAGGATGAGATGCCGGTACGCTTGGCCGGGCCTTCGGCGCAGCACTGGTTAGGCACAACCAATCACGGCGTTGATGTATTCAGTCAGCTTTTATGGGGCGCGCGTATCGCCCTGGTGGTAGGGGTTCTCTCAGCGCTCGGAAGCGTGCTGCTCGGTACGCTGATCGGGCTTCTGGCTGGGTATTTCGGTGGCTTGGTAGATGAAATCATCATGCGGCTCACCGATATCGCCTATGGCATCCCATTTTTGCCCTTTGCGCTTGTTGTCATCGCGATCGTCCAGCCAAGTATCGGACTGATCATTATTCTGGTCATCGCCTTCCTGTGGCGGACCACAGCGCGGGTCATACGTTCTCAGGTACTCACGTTGCGCGAACGTCCATTTGTCTTGGCCGCGCGTGCGGCTGGCTTGAGTGAATTTGCCATATTGTTTCGTCACGTCGCACCCAATGTCCTGCCGCTCAGCTTTCTTTATGTTGCGATTGGCGTACAAGCGGGTGTGATGTCTGAGGCGGCCTTGAGCTTCCTTGGCTTTGGCGACCCGAATGTCATGAGCTGGGGGCTGATGTTGAACGATGCCTTCAGGGCAGGGGCCATGCGCAGCGCCTGGTGGTGGGTGCTGCCACCCGGCATCTGCCTTTCCATTCTGGTGATCTCAACCTTCATGGTCACCCGCGCCTATGAAGAGTTGGTCAACCCAAGGCTCAGGAAGCGGTGAGCATGGCAGTGCTCGAAATTCGTGATCTGACAGTCACCTATCGCACGGCAGCGGGTGAGGCGCGCGCCGTGGATGGGGTGTCCTTTGCCCTGCAAGCGGGTCAATATCTCGGCATCGTGGGGGAAAGTGGTTGTGGCAAATCCACCATCGCAAAAGCGATCATGGGCATACTTCCTGAAAATGCGCGTGCCGGTGGCGCGATTTCGTATGAGGGAAGCAACCTCCTGGCGCTGGATCGGGAAGCGCTGAACAAGGTGCGTTGGCGCCATATCGCGATGGTGCCGCAAAGCGCCATGCATGCGCTTGACCCTGTCTATCGTGTTGGGGACCAGATAGCCGAGGCAATTCTGGCGCATAAGCCGATGAATGGCGCCGAAATCCGTCAACGCCTGGACGAACTTTTTGACCTTGTCGGCATCTCGACAGCGCGGCTTGCCGATCATCCTCATCAGCTTTCCGGCGGCATGCGCCAGCGTGCCATGATCGCCATGGCTCTTGCGCTTGATCCCGATGTGATTGTGGCAGATGAGCCGACCACCGGGCTTGATGTGATTGTACAGGATCAGATTTTGCTCCGCATCAAGGAAATACAGGAGAAGATGGGCAAGGCGATGGTGCTGATCACGCATGATATCGCCGTGGTTTCCGAGAATTGTGACCAGGTGGTGGTCATGTATGCAGGCCGCGTTATGGAACGCGGCAGTCATACCGTTCTGGAAAATCCGTTTCATCCATATACAGTCGGCCTTATCAACGCCTTCCCTGATCTGGATGGTGAAGCGCGGGAACTGATTTCGATACCGGGCTCACCGCCGAGTTTGCTCAATCCGCCGAGGGGTTGCCGCTTTCACGCGCGCTGCCCCTTCGTCATGCCGCTATGCGCCGAACGAGAGCCGGAGCTTATGCAGGTCGCGCCCGGCCATTTTGCCGCATGCCATCGCACCGAAGACATTGTGGAAATCCGCACCCGCGGTACTGACCCGGCAACATGGCAACCGAAGGGCCTGGGCGCTTGAAGCGTCAGCGCTGGTCACGCAAGGCACGTGCAAAGCGCCCATTGCCGTAGCGCAGCTTTCCTCGACATTTGCTTGAAAATGTTCAAGCGCTGCAATTCAGCTCCCGATCATCTTGAGCCCGCCCCAGGTAAATCCGGGTACACAGACCCGCTCCACACGCTCCCGCCACCGTGCATCATCGGGCCGCGGATAGACAAGGCGCTGATCATCCGCCGCCCAGGAATAGCCCGCATCGCCCAGGATTTCACGCGCCTTCGCCAGATCAAAGCCGGCAGGGGCCGGAAGATCAGGATTGGTCCAAGGATTGCCATCAACCAGGAAAGTATCTGCGCGCGGCACGCGGCCATTGCCTTCCCATACCACACGCACCAGAAATTCTCGGTCAATTGTATGGGACCAGGCACGACGAAACTCAACATCGCGCCAGGGCAGCCATGATATCCGCTTCACCGCATGCATCCAATTGATGTCGGTGGTCCTTTCCACCCGGATATGCCTTTCGCGCTGCAAGGTCGCGATCTGTGATGGCATGAAATCAACGCCTTCTGCGAAATCAATATCGCCACCCTGCAACCGACCAAGCAGACCATCGGTTGACGGCACCACAACGACCTGGATTTCGTCCAGCGAAGGACGAGAGAAATGATCCTTCCGTGCGATCATTTGCATCTGCGTATCCGCTTGATAGCGGCCGATCGCAAATGGGCCGCTGCCGATCGGACGTTCAAAACGCAAGGCGCGTGGATCGTCACCCACATTTTGTTCCTGTAGGATGTTTTCCCAAACATGCTTTGGAAAAATCACATTCAGCAGCAGGAAGTAGGTTTCGAACTGACCATAGGGCTGCTTGAAGCGCAGCCTGACAGTGCGGTTTTCTTCGCTAAGGATTTCTGTGGAGGCGAGGTATTGATTCGCTGTCCAAAAGAAGCCGCGGTCATAGCGGGTCAGGAAGTCAAGCGTGAATTTCAGATCATGCACCGTAACCGGGCGGTCGTCATGGAACTTCATGCCGGCGCGCAGCGTGACATCATAGGTCAGCTCATCGCGGCGTTCCCAACGCTCAGCTGCCCAGGGAATCACATTCAAATCCTTGTCAAGGTAGGCAAGCCGATCATAGATCATGCGTCCGATGGAACGGAAACGATTGGCCGCCTGGATGATATTCAGGGTCTCGACAAGTGAAAGCGTACCAACAACGACACGCCGGCGCTGATTGGCACGCCGTGGTTTCAGCCCCAGATAGGTCTGGAACATGTCGAAGGAGCAAATGCCAAAGCCGGTCACTGGCACTACGCCTTCCCAACGTTCGGCATTATAGGGGTCAATGACGCCGGGTCCCCAGCCAAGCTGGGTGATGTAGCGATCTTCGGCAAGCACCCTTTGCGCTGCGCGCACATGCTCAAGCCGTTTGCTGGGATCACTTTCGGCTGATTGAAGGTCGATCAGCCGATCATATTCCTCATTCGCCCATTCTCCATAATTCCGACGGTCTTTGCCATAGGCGCGGCTGATGAGCCATTCGGAAGGATCAACACGTTCCGGTCGCGCCACGGCAGGATGGAATTGAATGTCGCCATGCATATGGGTAACGATCGCTTCAAGCCAGCGCGATTGCGACACTTGCTGCATCGTGTAGCGCAGCCCAACCTGCCCACCATCGCGCGACCATTTACGAAATGCATTGAGCCAGGCTGGCTGGGTCGTTGGAATCAGTACGCCGAGCTCCGGCACTTTGGTCCCCGCTGCCGGCCAGGTGAGCCGCGCAACCGTATCACGGACCCAGGCCGGATTTTGCATGTAATAGCCGCGTTGCTCCGCATAAAGTTGACGGAATGCCGGATTGGCGACCTGAATCTGTGACGCATCCTGCGCCGCGGCACGCGGCAGCAATCCCTGCGATCCCTCCGCCGCCATCAGCCCGCCGGTGACCGCGGCAAGCTTCAGAAATTGTCGCCGTTCAACGGAGGGCGAGGCGATTTGTTCCGGTGTCTGATGCATCCTGGGCCTCCTGGCTATTTGTTGTTGTCATAAGGTGGCAGGCCACTTCCTGGCCACTGGCAAGCATCACCTTTGGCGGGTCAACCGCGCTGCAGATTGGCATCGCTACCGGGCAGCGCGGGTGGAAACGGCAGCCTGCGGGGATGGCCATGGCATTCGGTACCTGACCGGAAAGGGGAAGACGCTTGCGCCCACGCCGACCGCGCACAGGCACCGACGCCATGAGCGCCTGGGCGTAAGGATGAACCGGACGGGAGAGAACCGCCCCTGCCGGACCGTATTCAACAATACGACCGAGGTACATCACCGCAACGTTCTGACAAAGGTACCGCATGGTCGATAGATCATGCGAGATATAAAGAATGGCCATGCCCATATCACGTGCGAAGCTGCGGAATAGCGCCAGGATGCCGGCACGGATAGAAACATCAAGCATCGATACTGGCTCATCCGCTACAAGGATGCGTGGTTCAACACCGATCGCCCGCGCGATGGCAACGCGTTGCAACTGCCCGCCTGAAAGCTCATGCGGGTAGCGTGAGGCATAAGTTTCAACGGGGGCGAGGCCGGCACGTTCAAGTGCGCGATGTGCGCGCGCCAACTGCTCCTCTCGTCGGCCCGGGAAATGCACGGCGATGGGTTCAAGTACGCTCTCCAGCGCCGTAAATCGCGGATTGAGTGCCTCAAAGGGATTTTGGAAAACAATCTGCACATCACGCCGAAATGCAAGCTGGGCGGTGCGGTCACGCTTGAGGTCAACATCGCGGCCGGCAACGCGAATACTGCCGGCCGTGCGCGTCACAAGGTCGAGCACGGCCATGCCCGTGGTGGATTTACCGCAGCCGGATTCCCCAGCCAATCCAAGCACCTCACCTGGTGCAATGCGGAAACTGACGCCATCCACCGCCCGAACCAGCGCGGGTTGCCGACCAAGCATCGCCGCAAGCAAGCCCTGACGCACAGGATAGTGCTTCTCAAGACCATCCACTTCCAGAAGCGCGGTGGAGGCGGATTCTAGAGCCAGGAAACTTCCTCCTTCTGCCGGGCTTCGAAGGCCGCAATCTCTCCTTCATGGCTGAGTGTGAGCGTGACGCTGTCTACGCCACGCAACAGGCAATCCTTGCGGAAGGAATCAATTTCAAAACGATCTATCTTTCCGTCGGGCCCAGTCACTGTCTGTGCCGCCAAATCGACGGTAATGCGCGCTCCTGGTCTTGCATGGAGTTCCGAACGCAGTTCAGCCACACGCGCTTCTGGCAGCATGATGGGCAAAGCGCCATTCTGAAAGCAATTATTGAAAAAGATATCGCCGAAGGACGGCGCGATAAAGGCACGAAAGCCATTATCCACCATGACTGTCACGGCATTTTCGCGGGACGAGCCACAGGCGAAATTTCTTCCCGCCACGATGATGCCCGCACCCGCAAATCCTGCTTGATTCAGTGGAAAATCCGGGCGTAGATTTCCATCAGGCGCGCGTCGCATGTCATGAAACATGGCCGGGGCCTGTTCCTCTCGCGCGCGACCAAGGAAACGCGCGGGGATGATCTGGTCGGTATCAACATTCGGCAGATCAACCGGCACCGCGATTGCTGTGAGGGATGTGAAAGCCTCCATACTGCTGATCTCCTCTCACGCTGAAGCCAGTTTACGGACATCCGTGAACCGGCCTGTTACGGCAGCCGCTGCCGCCATTGCCGGGCTCACAAGGTGGGTACGCACACCCTGTCCTTGTCTGCCGACAAAATTACGGTTTGATGTGGAGGCGATGCGCTGGCCGGGCTTACCGGTATCGCCATTCATACCGACGCACATGGAACAGCCTGGTTCTCGCCACTCAAAGCCTGCTTCCCTGAAGATGAGATCAAGGCCTTCGGCTTCCGCCTGCCGTTTCACTACGCCCGACCCGGCAACCGCCCAGCTTGGCACCACTGCCTTGCGTCCGCGCACCACGGCGGCTGCGCTCCGCAAATCCTCAATGCGGCTATTGGTGCAGGAGCCGATGAAAACACGATCCACCTGAACATCTTCAAGCGGCGTGCCTGGCTGCAATCCCATATAGGCAAGGGCGCGTTCCATCCCTTCGCGTTTTAACGCATCCGGCGCTGAGTTGGGATCAGGAATACGCGCAGTGATCGGCACTGCATCTTCGGGGCTGGTGCCCCAAGTGACCATGGGCGCTATGGCCGCAGCATCCAGAGTTACTTCCTTGTCGAAAACGGCACCCTCATCGCTTGGCACATTGCGCCAATAGGCGAGCGCCTTGTCCCAGGCGGCGCCCTTGGGGGCGAAGGCGCGCCCATGCAGATAGGCGAAGGTTGTATCATCCGGCGCCACCATGCCCGCTCGCCCACCGGCTTCAATGGACATATTGCAGAGCGTCAATCGCCCTTCGATGGAAAGGCTGCGAATGGCGCTGCCGGCATATTCGACAACATGACCAATCGCGCCACCGGCACCGATGCGTGCAATGATAGCCAGGATCACATCCTTCGCCGTGACGCCAAAGCCCAGATTTCCTTCAACCGCAATCCGCATAGCCTTGGGCTTGCGCTGCCACAGGCTTTGTGTGGCCATGACATGCACAACTTCAGAGGAGCCAATGCCAAAAGCCAAAGCGCCAAGCGCGCCATGGGTGGAGGTATGGCTATCGCCGCAGACCAGGGTCAGCCCGGGCTGCGTGATTCCCTGCTCGGGGCCGACAACATGCGCTATACCTTGCCTTTCATCGCCAATATCAAAAACGGTGAAGCCGTATCGCGCATGGTTATCCGCCATCGCTGCCACGATGCCGCGGTGATGGCTGTCTTCAATGGCGCCAAGGCCGCGTCCGCCGGTCGCAACATAATGGTCCGGTGTTGCGAAGCTGCGATCCGGTCGGCGCAACGACAAGCCGCGCGCGCGCAAACGTGCGAAACTGCCGGCAGATCCATCATGCATCAGATGGCGATCAATATAGAGCAGCGTATACCCATCTGGTCGGTCAACAACCACGTGACGACGCCAGATTTTCTCGAACATTGTCAGTGAAGGCTGGGCCATGGCGCAGGAGTCCCCCCTGGAAGTCTGTTATGTGACAGCATCGCGCCAGAGTGGTGGTTGAGGGCAGGGGGAGACCCGGGCAAGCTGCCCAGGCCGACCTTAACCACATGCCCATCATCCACAAAGACTCTCGGTCGCTTTCCCGCCACTCTGTTTCCACTATCACTTTTCGTTTTGAAAAGCGTAGTCAGGGCTTGGCCGGAGAGTCAAGAATTCTTGCAGGTCACTCAGCCGCGGCGCGCGGCATATGGCCCAGCGTGCCATCATATTTTTTTGCACTTTCTGCGGGCAGGAAACTTTCTTCCATGGCGCGAATGCGATCGAAGCCGGCAAAGACATGGGTATTGCCCAATGGGTGCCCCTTGGAGCGAGCGTCAAGTTCGGACTCCGCCATGGGTCCTTTCTCACGCAGGGCGGAAGCGAGGTCATGCATCGCGAGTAAGGCTGCGCGCATGATGGCGCCTGGTAGAATAGTGATCTTGATGCCAAGCCGCGCCATGGTTTCACGGTCCATGCGGGGGGAAATGCCAGTCATGTTATAGAAGACAGGCCCCTTTACCTCCTGGCAAATCCGCTCGACCTCCGCCATGTCCTTCGGACCTTCAACGAAGGCAAGATCCGCGCCAGCGTCGAGGAAAGCATTGGCACGCCAGATCGCCTCATCAAGGGAGCCGCCATGGGCACCGCGACTATCGGTGCGCGCTATCAGCACAAAGTCCGGCTCCATCGCGTCACGTGTTTTTGCGGCAGCACGGATTTTTAGAACGGCTTCCTCACGCGCAATGACCTCGCGTCCAGCCACATGCCCGCAACGTTTGGGCGCTACCTGATCTTCAAGATGCATGCCAGCGACACCAGCACGGCAATATTCCTCCACGGTGCGGACAACATTGATTGCATTGCCGAAGCCGGTATCGGCATCCGCAATGACTGGGACCGAAACAGCGGCGGCGATGCGACGCGCATTTTCCGACATCTCCGTCAAGGTCATCAGTCCGGCATCAGGCAGGCCAGTAACGGAGAGCGATGATCCGTAGCCGGACATATAGACAGCCTCAAAACCGGCCTGTTCAAGCACGCGTGCTGACATGGCGTTGAAGCAACCAGGAATGATGAGTGGCGCGGCTTCGCGTATCAATGTACGAAGCCGAGTTGTCGGGCGAGTGGGATAAGGCTGGCCGAGGCGCATGGTTGTTTTCTCCCCTTTGGTGGTGATCAAGAACATGGCGGGTCCATGATCAAAAACATCCTATCTGAAATGATGTCAGCATTTCAACGGAAACCAGTCGTTGGAAGCGCTGATCTTCCGTTGAGGATGACGCCAGAATCTTGCCTTGGGGTGGCGCCATACCGATTGCGGGCTGGGATGTTAGGGCTCAGTCAGGACCGGTGGGCTCGCTTCAGCGCAATCGAGAGCCGCTCGAAAAATACCGGAATTGCGGGGCAAACAACCAAGGGACTAACCGAGATAGCTCTCTACAAGTCCCCTGTCGTTCAAGAGTTGGGTCGCTGACCCTTGAAGGGCTATCTGCCCATTGCGCAACACAAGGCCGTAATCTGCAATCCTGAGTGCCCCAAGCGCCATCTGTTCGACCAGTATAATCGCAACCCCTTGCTGGGTAAGGTCTCGCAATGCACGCAAAATGGCGCGCGCAATCTGTGGTGCCAGGCCAAGGGATGGTTCATCCAGCATCAGCACCTTTGGGCGCATCATCAAAGCACGCGATACCGCAAGCATTTGCTGCTCACCCCCTGAAAGGGAGCCGCCAGGGATACTTTGCCTTTCGCGCAATACCGGGAAGCGCGTGAATTCGTCCTCCAGGCTTTTTCGGATCGCATCAGGATCGTTTTGTGGCAGATGCGCCGCACCCAGGAGGAGATTGTCCAATACACTCAGCATCGGAACGATCTGTCGTCCCTGTGGCACATGGACAAGACCCTTACGCGCCAGAACATGTGGCGCGATGCCCAAGGTATCTTGCCCATCATAAGCAACGCGGCCGCCGCTGCGGGGCAGAAGGTTTGAAACGGCACGCAACAGGCTTGTCTTGCCAGCACCATTGGCGCCGAGCACGGCCAACAAGGCGCCTGGCGCAACGCTGAAGGATATATCCTTCAAGACTTCAACCGCGCCGATACGCGCCGAAACTGCCTCTACCGCGATCACGGCGCTGTTGCCTTTTCGGAATTGGGGGCTTCAGTATCCTCAGCGCCCAAATAGGCTGCGATTACCTTCTTGTCCCCCTGCACCGCCAAAGGCGTATCATCGGCAATCACAACGCCATGATCGAGAACGGTTACCCTGTCGCTCAAGCCCATGACGAATTCCATATTGTGCTCAACCAGCAGGATGGTCTTTCCCGAATCGCGCAGCCGTCGCAGCGCTGTGGCAATCTGCTGCGCTTCCAGCGGATTGAGGCCGGCAACAGGTTCATCAAGCAGCATCACCAACGGGTCCTGCGCAAGCGCCCGTGCCAATTCAACTAGTTTTCTATGCCCGTAGGGCAGTTCAGCCGGTGTGCGATCAGCAAGATGCGCGATGGCCAGTGCATCAAGCACCGCAAGCGCACGAGCGCGCTCCTGCTCCTCATGAGGCAGTCCGGCAACCCATCGCATCATGGCACGGATACCACCTTCGCCAGCCTGCGGCCGAAGGCCAAGCATCACATTTTCAATCACCGTGAGCCCGCTGATCAATTGAAGATTCTGAAAGCTGCGGGCCAGACCAAGCCGCGCACGCTGATGGGCGGAAAGGCTTGTTACCTCGTTCTGTCCAAGGTGAACTGAACCCATATCCGCGCGATAAAGACCCGCTACACAGTTTATCAGGGTAGATTTGCCTGCACCATTGGGGCCGATCAGGGCATGAATAGTGCCCGGCGCGACCGAAAAGGACACATCACGTAGCGCGACCACACCTGCATAGGATTTCGACAGACCGACAACTTCAAGCGAACCGCCTCGGCGTGTACCAGGTGGCGGAGGCCGCGTTACCACGGCTTGGGGCATGCCGGCCTCGGCTATCGGGCTAGGATGGGCAGCGCGACGCATTGGCCTTATGGCCGCGCGCAACATTCCAACCGCTCCTTCTGGCACCAGCAGCAAGACAGCAAGCAATATGCCGCCATAAATAATGAGTCCGATAGTATGAAAGCCCGCAATGACTTCGGCGATGGCGACCAGAATTGCAGTGCCAAGAAGCGGACCGCGGGTGTCACCAAGGCCGCCAATCACTGCCGCAATCAGCAGCGCTATGGAAAGGCGGATCGAAAACGCGTCAGAGGAAACAAAGCCCGATTGATGCGCAAACAATATGCCCGCCAATCCAGCCAGTAAGGCGCTTGCGGTGAATACCGCCGTGCGCCAGAGCGATACATTAAGGCCAACTGTCTGCGCGAAACTCTCCGATTCCTTGATGGCGCGTAGCTTACGGCCGGTACCGGAAGAAAAAACCCAATCGCTGCCGAGTTGGACCAGCAGCAGTGCCGCTGCGCAAATCCAAAAGGTATAGGCGGCGGCATTACGAAAATCGCCGAAATCCAGCTGTGGTACACCAAAAAGCCCCATGGTGCCGCCTGTGAGGTCCACGGCACGTTGTGCCCAGATTTCCACGATGAAGCCGAAAGCAAGTGTCGCCATCGCAAGGTAAAGGCCGCGTGTACGCAATGCCACGAGACCGAGCAAAACGCCCACCAGACCAGCGGCGAGCAGACCAAACGGCATGGAAAGCCAGAGCGGCCATCCAAAGCTGGTGGCCGTAATCGCTGAACCATAGGCCCCGATGGCGTAAAATCCTGCTTGGCCAAGCGACATCTGTCCGGAAAGCCCGAGCAGAATATTCAAGCCAATGACCGCGATAGCCGTATAGGCGAAGGTTTGCCCGAGATGCACAAAAAATGGGTTGGGGGCGAGAGATGGCCATGCCGCCACCAGAATTATCGCGAGCAGCCAGCCAAGAGGCGCCAGACGGCGAGGGTTTTGTGCGCTCATCGGACATCGGCCTTTGATTCGCCGAAGATACCACTTGGCTTGAGCACCAGCATCGCCATGACAAATAGAAGCGGATAGAGATCGCCGTATTTTGAGTCCCAATAATTGGCCAGTGCTTCCGCGACGCCAAAAAGTATGCCGCCGACAAGAATACCAAGGGGATTGGCAAAGCCGCCAAGTGAGGCGACCGCAAGCGCCTTGATGGTGAAAATCAGTCCCATATGAGGGTGAACCGTGACAAGCGGCCCAACCAGAATTCCGGAAATGGCCGCCAATATGGCAGCGATTACCCAGACCGATGTCACGGTGCGACGTACATCGATGCCGAACAGGGCGGCGGCATCCGGATTAAAAGCCACTGTGTAGACATCACGTCCCCAGCGGGTCCTGAACAATGCCCACCAAAAACCACCGACCGCCGCGAGGGCAGCAAGGATAATCAACAACTCCTCAAGAAAAAAACCGATCTGCCCAATCATAATCACGTTATCGCGACGATCAGAAAACAAGGGTGGCGAGTATTGGGAAGATTTCCCCCAAATGAGTTCGACGGTATTCTGCAGAATAAGCGCCACACCTGCGGTTGTAAGGATCCAGGCCAAGGCACCACCGGCGCGGCCGGCACCAAAACGATCCAGCGGGCGCACCGCGAAGCGCTCAAGGCCCCAGCCCATCAAGGACAAGACAATGATAACAGCCACAATGGCAACCGGCAGGGGAAGCCCGGCACCAATCGCTGCAAGTGACAGAAAGGAAGCTGCCATCAGAAAATCGCCCTGGCCGAAATTCACCCGATTGGTGGTGAGGTGAGCGATAAAGAGCCCCTTTGCCGTCAGCGTATAAATGGCGCCCATGGCCATGCCGGTCACAAGCAGCTGGATGAAATTCGTCAGGGTCATTCCCCGATGGTCCTTCGCTGAAGTCTTTTCCAACCAGGCTGAAGCACCCGGCTATTCTTCTTTGGGCAAGCCAATGGGGCAGTGCAGCTGGCGCGCGCAGACATCAGTCATCCAGGTGCTGGATGCGTTTCCGTCTGCGCGATGCCTCACGCGGCGTCGCCTCAGCGTTGCTCTAGCCGAACAACCTGGCCGTTCCGCCAGACGCCAAGGAAAACATGCTCGCGGTCAAGGCATTCGTGATCATCAGCGCTGAAGGGGCGCGCCGGCGTTGCGGAAATGGCCTCAACGCCATCTAAAGTTTCAAGCGCATCGCGGATCGCAACCGCATCAGAACGCCCGACCCTTTCAATGGCCCGAAACATGATCTGAGCAGCATCATACCCGAGCGCGCCAACCACCGGCCAGCGATAGGCGCTACCATATTCAGCCCGCATTCTTTCATCGAAGGCGCGCGCTTTTGGATCATTTAGGTCAAGTGCCTGACCCATGACGGTGCCTTCGATCGCCTCCCGACCGACAATCTCAAGCACCTTAAGGGATGAAAGCCCCCAATTTCCTGCGACGACCGGCCGATAATTGATCCTTGGGAGCGGCCGATAGAGAAGTTCGAAGCTTTCGTGGAAGTTCAGCACCAATTCAGCGCCAGCGTCGCGCAGACGAATCATCTGTGCGGTGAGATCATTGACCCCAGGTGCAGCAGCTTCGGTGGCAACCAGCGTCACATTACGGCGCCGCAGCCCTTCCTGGATCTCACGTGCTGCGAAATTCCCGTATCCGGTCGTGGAGTGCAGGAGGCCAATACGCCGGAAGTTGCGCACACCCCAATCGAGCATGGCATCAATCTGAAACTGCTCAACCATTGAGCAACGAAAAATGAAGGAGGGCCGTTCATTGATAAAGCGCTGCGTGATGTCGGTGGCAATGGAAGGGCCGGCAACCAGCGGGATGCGCGCGCGCTGCAAAATGGGTGCAAAGGCAAGCACATTGCCACTGCTGACTGTACCGATCACGGCAGCAACATTGTCATTCTGTATCAGGCGTTGTGTCAGGGAAACCGCACGTTGCGGATTGGCTTCATCATCATAGACCAGCAGCTCGATACGTGTGCGCGGATTGCGCGCTTCGTAATCTTTCAGGGCAAGGCGAATCCCCTGAAGATAGCTCTCGCCAAAGTCAACGATTGCGGGTGGGCCGCTCAAACCCTGAATGACACCGACGCGCACGGTTGGCTGTTGTGCCTTTGTGGCGACAGGCGACGCCGCCAGGAACGCGGCAATCGTCCCTGCCGCCACCATCAATCTTCTTGTTTTGAACATATTCTGTTTCCTTCCTTTTGTTGCTTGCCTTGGCCGCCTTCAACGGCCCTTGAATTCTCCATCACGACGTTCGCGGAAGGCTGCTGTTCCCTCCGCAAGGTCCTCGGTCTGGCCAAGATCATGGAAAGAGCGCGATTCAAGACGCAGCGCTTCCTCAAGCGGCATCCCAACCGTCTGGCGCATCACTTCCTTTGCCAAGCGGTGCGCAAGTGGTGCGCGACGCGCCAGCATCGCCGCATAATCCATCGCATGAGGCAGAAGGTCCGATTGCGGCAGTATGCGATTTACGAGGCCTATCCGATACGCTTCCGCGGCGCCAACACGTTCTCCCGAAAGGATCATATGCATGGCATGCCCAAGGCCAACAATCTGGGGTAGACGGATCAACCCGCCATCGCACGCATGAAAACCCCATTTCGAATCCTGGAGGGCAAATTCAGCATTCGGCGAGCAAAATCGAATATCGCAAGCGAGCGCCAATTCAAACCCGCCGGACATGGCGTATCCATTGACTGCCGCGATGATGGGCTTCAGGATTTCCATGCCCCGTGTGATGCCGCCAAATCCGGGACCATTCGTGTAGCGCCGGCGAAACTCCGGCGCAGGTGTACGCGCAAAGGCCATGGTATAGGTCTTGAGGTCCGCGCCCGCGCAGAAGGCCTTATTGCCGGCACCGGTCACCACAGCAACGCGCGCATCCTCATCGGCGTCAAATTCGCGCCAGACTGCCACCAAGTCATCATTGGCAGTGAAATCAAGGGAATTCATTTTCTCTGGCCGATTGATGGTAATCAGCCAGACTTGGCCGTGTCGTTCAACCAGAATATCGGATTGGTCGTTCATGATGCCACACTCACAAAAACACTGTATCCATCACAACGTTCAATGGCACGCATCCGCATACCAAGCGGCGGATCGACCGCAGGATCTGCCAGCCGCCCAGTGACGCGTAGCCTTCCCGTATCCAATTCCACCACACAAACGGCATAAGGTGCTTCGGTGCGAAAATTCTTTGGAGCACGACGGATAATGGTCCAGGCAACAAGGCTTCCTTCACCTGGAAGTTGAACGGGCTCAAGCGCTGACAACAGGCATGCGGTGCAGATTTCCCGTGGTCCAGGGTCCAAGGTACCGCAGGCGCGGCAGCGTAGCGCCAGGATGGTGTTTGCATCGCTCATGCATCACCTCGGCGCAGGATATTGACGGTGCACGCAATGCCTGTGCCGCCAAGGTTATGGGTCATCGCAATCTCTGCATCCCTCACCTGGTTTGTATGCAAGCCGCGCAGTTGCAAGACGGCTTCATGGATTTGCGCTACGCCGGTGGCGCCAACCGGATGCCCCTTTGCAAGCAGCCCGCCTGAAGGATTGATCGGGATATCGCCACTGATGGATGTCCGGCCTTCAGCCGCCCACGCCGCGCCTTGGCCGCGTGGAATAAGGCCCAAATCCTCGCTATCCACAATTTCTGCAATCGAAAAACAATCATGCAGCTCGACCAAATCCACATCCTGTGGCTTGATGCCGGCGATCTCATAAGCCTTTCTTGCGGCGCTCACGGTCGCGTCGAAGCAACACAGATCAGCATGGCCCGCGATGCGGGAGGCACCGCGGGTTTGAACACTCGCAAGCACATCCACAGGCATGCGCCTGGCGCCTTTCGCACGATCACGCGCCACAAGCAGAAGTGCCGCGGCACCATCGCTGACCGGGCAGCAATCATATAGCTTCAAGGGATCACAAATCATGGGTGATTGTTCGATGATATCGTCGGTCAATTCCGCGCCCATCTGAGCCAGCGGATTTCGGGTTCCATTTGATTTGTTCTTGCGAACAACAGCAGAGACTTGGCGGCGTGTCGTGCCATAACGTGAAGCGTGAATACGCCATGCCATGCCAAAAAGACCGGGGAAGGTCAGGCCGCTCGCCCCATCACTGCGATTGTCCATGGCACAATTCAGCGCGGCCGTAACCTCTGCGCCGCTGGCATGTGTCATGGTTTCTGCGCCGACCACCAAGGCAACATCGCATTGACCACTGGCAATGGCCAGAGCGGCGTGACGAAACGCAATGCCGCCAGAGGCGCAAGCACCTTCCACCTTGGTGCAAGGTATATTCGGCAGGCCCAGCCTGTCCGCAACCATGCCAGCCAACACCTCCTGCCCATTCAGTGGACCAGAGATGAAATTGCCCAGGTAAAGTGCCCCAATTTCCGTACGCGCCACATCGGCATCAGCCAGCGCTTGGGCTGCAGCCTGTACTGCAAGGGCTTCAATGGGTGTTCCGATATGGCGCCCAAAGGCCGTGGAACCAATGCCAAGGATGGAAACCTGCCTCATGTCTTTTCACCCTGACTGCTTTCCCGAGCGAGCATGTGGCGCAGTTCCGTCTTCAGTACCTTGCCGTAGTTGTTTTTTGGCAAGGCTTCGACGACCCTCCATTCCTTCGGCCGTTTAAAGCGCGCCATATTGTCAAGACAGAGCTGCTCCAGCGCCTTTACATCCACGCCGCGGCCGGTGGCGGGAACCACGAAGGCCACCGCTTCTTCGCCCCAATCCGGATGCGGACGGCCCACGACGGAACATTCTAGAACCGCCGGGTCGCGCAGAAGCACTTCTTCAATCTCGCGCGGATAGATATTGCTGCCACCGCTGATGATCATATCCTTCGAACGGTCACGCAGCGTCAGAAAGCCCTCGGAATCCACAAAGCCGACATCGCCCGTATGCAGCCAGCCACCGCGCAGCGCTTTTGCGGTTGCTTCAGGGTTGCCAAGATAGCCTTTCATCACGCAATCGCTTCGCGTGATTACCTCTCCCATTTCACCGGCCGGAAGCTCCTGGTCATTTTCGTCCACCACACGAAATGCGACACCCGTGCGCGCAACGCCGCAGGACGCCAGACGGTCAAGATAGCGGGGATGTGCGGTTTCGGCATGGTGGCTTTTGGAAAGCGCGGTAATGGTCATGGGCGATTCACCCTGCCCGAAAATCTGAATGAGTTTGGGACCAAAAATCGCAAGAGCGCGCTCAAGATCAGCGACATACATTGGCCCACCACCGTAATAGAGCGTGCGCAGATTACGCGTAACTGCGTTTTCGACACCATCCGCATTCACCAGCCGCGTCACCATGGTAGGCGCCCCAAATAGCGTAACGTTCGGATAATGGTTGATATGGTCGAGTATTTCCTGAGGATCAAAGCCCTTCAGGATCACTTGATGGCTGCCGCGGAAAAGATGCGGCAGACCATAAAGCCCTGATGCATGCGACAGGGGTGCTGCGTGGAGCTTGGTATGGTTTTCGTCAACATGATCCATATCGGCATAGTAGCAATGAGCCATGAAAAGCAGATTGCGATGCGACAATATGGCACCTTTGGGACGCCCCGTGGTGCCGCTGGTGTAGAAGATCCAGGCTTCATCTTCCGGCGCAGATGGGTGCAACACACGCAGCGGATCGGTCAGGAGTAGCCTTTGCCAGGCCTCATCGTCAGCGGCAATGATCGGGCCAGCCCCGTCCAGCGCTGGCGCCAAGGCATGCTGAAGAGCTCTGGTGGTAATGGTGACCCGTGTGCGTGCATCGGCAGCGATATAGGCGACTTCCTTGGGGTGCAACTTGGCGTTGGTTGGCACAGCGCAAAGCCCGGCAGCCCAGCAGGCGAATAATGCTTCCAGAAAGGCGCCGCAATTCTCCATGCATAGCAGGACACGATCACCAGGAGAAAGGCTATAGGGCTTGGAACGCAACGCACTCCCAAGACGCAGCGCGCGGTCCGTAAAGATCGCATAACTTACTGTTTGGCCGGAAAAGGTGATAGCCGGGTGCTTGGGCAAACGCCGCGCACTGACGGCCAATATTTCGGCCAAATTCATCTGGATCCGCCCATCTGTTTGCTCTGGAATTATCCGGCTTTCTTGGTAATCAAGAACGCTAATTGGGTGGATACGGGGCGTCAAGCGCTACCGGTCAGTTGGGGATGCGGCTTTACGGAGCATCTGCGACGGTCAGCAAGAACGGATGGTAACCGCAGCTTGGCAAGATACACCGCCAGCCAAACCGCCAAATGCCTTCAAAGGATTTGACGACGGGCAGATCAAGACCCTAGCCTTATCGCAAGTCCAGGGGAGGCCCGTTTGATGAACCACTTCACCGCCAATAGCCCGCATGCACGCGATATCGCCTCCGTGCTGCATCCGCAGACCAATGCGCGCAGGCATCTTGAGGTTGGCCCTACCATCATGACAGGCGCCCGCGGCATTTTCGTCGAAGACGATGCCGGAAATTCCTACCTCGATGCTGGCGCTGGGCTCTGGTGCTGCTCACTCGGCTACAATAATGAGCGGCTGGCAAAGGTCGCTTATGAGGCGATGAGGACGCTTGGCTATTATCAGATCTTCCGCCATGCCTCGCACGGCCCGGCGATTGACCTCTCGGAAAAGCTGCTCTCCATCGCGCCCGTGCCGATGTCAAAGGTACTGCTGCAATGCTCAGGCTCGGAAGCGAATGACAGTGCGGTCAAGCTTGTCTGGTACCATTGGCGCGCGCAGGGCAAGCCAGAAAAGCGCAAGATCATTTCCCGTATGGGCAGCTATCACGGCTCCACCTGCGTTGCCATCAGCCTCACCGGCAATCCAAGTTATCATGCCGGTTTCGGGTTGCCCTTTGAAGGTTTCCTCTACACCGACAGGCCGAATCATTACCGCGATGCGCTGCCTGGTGAGACCGAAGAACAATTTAGCCAACGCCTGGCCGACAACCTTGAAGCCCTGATCCTGCGGGAAGGGCCAGAGACTATTGCCGCGCTATGGGCCGATCCGGTGCAGGGCACCGCCGGTGCGCTGCCGCCGCCGCGCGGCTATTTCGAGAAAATCCAAGCAGTGCTGAAGAAGTACGATGTGCTGCTGGTGGCCGACGAGGTGATCTGCGGCTTTGGCCGCACTGGGCGCATGTGGGGCTGTGAGACCTTCAACATGCAACCGGACATGATCACTTGCGCCAAGGCGCTTTCGGCTGCCATGCAGCCTATCTCCGCCGTACTGATGAACGAAAGGATTTTTGAGTCAGTCATGGCGCAGTCAGACAAGAACGGCGCCTTCATCCACGGCTACACCTATGCCGGGCACCCCGTCGCCGCATCTGTCGCGCTGGAAACGCTGAAGATCTACGAGGAGATGGACCTTCTCGGCCACGTCTCCTCGGTTGAGCCCGTCTTTCGGCGGGAAATAGGCGCGCTGGTCGATCACCCGATGGTCGGCAATTTCAACAGCATCGGCCTGATCGGCGGGATTGAGATCGTGCGCGACAAGGCAACGAAGCAGGATTGGCCGGCGGGGGCGAACCTCACCGCAAGGCTCGATGCCCATGCGCGCGCCAATGGGCTGATCCTGCGCATCACCGGAAACCGCGTCGCCTTCTCGCCGCCCCTGATCATCACGGCTGAGGAGATCCGCGAGCTCGCGCGCAGGCTGCGCCGCACGCTGGACGCGACCCATGCCGAGCTGCTGGCGCTCTGACCGGTGATCCAGGTCGCCTTCGATATCGGCGGCACCTTTACTGATTTCGTCCTGCGCGATCCGGCGACAGGCGCGATCGAGATCTGGAAGGTGCCAACCACGCCGCGTGAGCCAGCCCGCGCCGTGCTGGAGGGGCTCGCGGCCCGCTTCCGCCACCCAGACCTTCGCCCGGCTGATATCGGCGATGCGCTGCACGCCACCACGATCGCAACCAATGCCATCCTCGAACGCAAGGGCGCGCGCGCAGCGCTGATCACAACGGCCGGCTTCCGCGATGTGTTGCTGATCGGCCGGCAGAAGCGCTACGACACCAACAACCTGCATATCGACAAGCCGAAGCCCCTGATCCCTCGCGCCGATGTCTTCGAGGTGCAGGAGCGCTTGGCCCCCAATGGGACGGTGCTGACGCCCCTGGATGAAGCGGCGGCCGACACGCTCGCCGCACAGGTCGCCATCGGCGGCTATGACAGTGTTGCTGTCGTCTTCCTGCACGCCTATGCCAATCCGGTGCATGAACGGCTGATGGAGGCAGCGCTACGCCGACACTTGCCCGGCGGTAGCGTCAGCCTCTCCTCTGTCATTGCGCCCAAGTACCGAGAGTATGAGCGCACCAGCACCACCGTCGCGAATGCCTATGTCGCGCCGCTGGTGAGAACCTATCTCGACAGCCTCGACCGGTCGCTGCATGCGCTTGGTGTGCAGGCGGAACTGTCCATCATGCAGTCCAATGGCGGCATGGTGACAACCGAGCTCGCCCGAACCTGGCCCGTACGGATCATCGAGTCAGGCCCCGCCGCCGGCGTGCTGATGTGTGCCGAGATCGGCAGAGAGGAGGGCTGCACCCATGTCATGACCTTCGACATGGGCGGCACCACGGCGAAGCTCGGCGCGATCGATGATGGCGTCCCGGCGGTGACGCCAAGCTTCGAGGTTGACGCGGTAAACTACCGCAAGGGTAGTGGCCTGCCGCTGTCCATCATGGCGATCGACCTGCTGGAAATTGGCGCCGGCGGCGGCAGTATCGCCCGTACGGGCATGGGCCTGATCCGCGTTGGGCCGGACAGCGCGGGGGCGGAGCCGGGACCGATTTGCTACAACCGCGGCGGCACGCAGCCCACCATCACCGATGCGAACCTCATACTCGGCTACCTCAATCCAGCGTTTTTCAATGGCGGGGCCATGGCGCTCCGGCGCGATGAAGCGGCAGCGGCCATTGCAAGGGAAATCGGCGCGCCGCTCGGCCTAGACCTCATGCAGGCGGCCTGGGGCATCCATTCGGTGGCGAATGCGAATATGGAGCGCGCCATGCGCATTGTCTCCATCGAAAGGGGACGTGATCCGCGCCGCTACGCGCTGGTCGCCTTCGGTGGCGCCGGACCGCTGCATGCCTGCCGGCTCGCCCGCGCGTTGGAAGTCCCGCGCGTCATCATCCCCCGCGGCGCGGGCGTCGGTTCGGCCATCGGTCTGTTGGTCGCGGACCGCAAGGTCGATCTCGGCCTGACCCGCGTCACGCGCCTGAATGAGGCAGAGGCTGCGCAGATCGCGCCGATCTTTGCCGAGCTTGAGGCGCGGGTCACGGCGGAAGCCCAACGCATGCAGCCAGGCGCGACGCCTGTGATCGAGCGCAGCGCCTCGATGCGTTATGCCGGCCAGGGCTTCGAGATTCGCGTCCCGCTACCTGCCGGGCTGATTGAGGGCGACTACGCCGCGACGGTGCTCGCTGATTTCCACGCTGCTTACAAGCGCGAATACGGATACAACGACCCGAAGGCCCCCGTGGAAGTGAGCGACTGGTTCGTTGTTGCCACCCTGCCCAACCTGCACGCCGGCGCTGGCTTGCGCTTTCCGGCAACGAAGACGGGCAGCGATCCCGTGACTGGTACGCGCCTGGCCTGGTTCCCTGAAGGCGGCGGGATGGTTCCTACCCGTATCGTTGACCGTTACGCCCTGACCATCGCACACCGCATTCAAGGCCCTGCCCTGGTTGAGGAACGGGAATCCACGACCGTTGTGCCGCCGGGCGATGTGCTCTCGCTCAGCGCGGCGGGCAACCTCATCATCGATATCCGGGCCGGGAGATGAGCATGGCGCGGCATCTGCAGGAGGTGCAATGAGCATGGCGGTTGATCCCATCACCCTCACGGTGGTCTGGAACACCCTTGTCTCCATCGCCGATGAGATGGGCGAAGCCTTGCGGCGCACCGCCTTCTCGGAGGCGGTCCGCGAAGGCGCCGACTTCTCCACCGGTCTCTTCGACCGGCGCGGCCGCCTGATCGCCCAAGGTAACTTTACCCCCGGACATCTTGGCGCGATGCCCTACGCCGTGAAGAACTGCCTGGACTAT
Organism: Roseomonas sp.; assembly: GCA_020249925.1. Classification (GTDB taxonomy): domain Bacteria; phylum Pseudomonadota; class Alphaproteobacteria; order Acetobacterales; family Acetobacteraceae; genus Neoroseomonas. The sequence goes on from JADCER010000010.1 coordinate 58,584, forward strand.
ATCCCGCCCGACCAGCTCCGCCCCGGCGATATGCTGGTCACCAACGACGCTTATCTTGGCGGCGGACACTTCCCGGACTTCTTCCTGGTCGCGCCGGTCTTCGCGGGCGAGACACTGATCGGCTATGTCGTGAACACCGCTCATCATGTCGATGTCGGCGGTGCCCAGCCAGGCTCAGAGGCGGTTCAGGGCGTGCTCGATGCTTTCGCCGAAGGCATCCGCATCCTGCCCGTGAAGATTGTGCGCAACGGCGAGTTCGAGCCGGACATTATGCGCATCCTGCTCGGCAATGTCCGCCTGCCGGAGAAGGTGCGCGGCGACCTGATGGCGCAGCGCAATGCTAACCATGTCGGCAGCCAGCGGCTGCGCCGGATCTTCGCCGACTATGGTGAGGCGCTGATCGAGGAGGCGATCGAGAAAATCCTCGACCGCTCCGAGGCACGGGCGAAGGAGCTCATTCGCGCCCTGCCTGAGGGAACCTATTCTTTTGACGACCAGATGGATGATTACGGGCCAGGCACGCCGCCCATCCATGTGCGCGTTGACATCACGCTGAGCGACGGCACGGCCACCGTGGACTTCTCTCGCAGCGGCGATGCTGTGCCTGCGGGAATCAACAGCTTCATCAACTATACCCGCGCCTACGCCAGCTTTGCCATGCGCATCTTTGCCAGCATCGACGTGCCCAACAACGCCGGTATCGAGCGCGTGATCAAGCTGGTGACGCGGCCTGGGAGCTTCTTTGATCCGCGCTACCCGGCGGCCGGCGGTGGCCGCGCCTCACTGCAGGTGCGCATCTTCGATGCCATCAACGGCGCCATGGCGCAGGTGGTACCCGAGCGCGCCATGGGCGCTTTCACGCATTGGGCCAACCCAAAATTTGGCGGCATCGACCCGGAGACCGGCAAGCGCTGGATCCTTTACGACCTGATCCTGGGCGGCTTCGGCGGGCGTGCAACGAAGGATGGGGCGGAGGCGCTTTGCCCCGTCTTCAACTGCGCCAATGTCCCGATCGAGGTGCATGAGACCAATAACCCGGTGCGCATCCATACCCTTTCGCTGATCCAGGACAGCTCCGGGCCTGGGCGCTTCCGTGGCGGCTGTGGCATGCGCAAGGATATCGAGATGCTGACCGATGGGGCGACGGTGGTGTTGCTCGGCGACCGGCACAGGACGGCGCCTTGGGGTGTCTTTGGCGGCGGTGAGGGCACCAAGGCGCGTACCGTCCTTATCCGCGGCGGGCAGGAAGCGGATCTCGGCAGCAAGGAGGTAGCGCGCCTGCAGCGCGGCGACATCGTCAGCTTTCGGCTTGCTGGTGCCGGCGGCTATGGCGACCCGGCGCTGCGCGAACGTGCCGCGCTGATCGAGGATCTGAAGGAGGGCTTCCTCAGCCGCGAAGGCATCGCGCGGCACTACGGCGTGATGCTTGACTGAGTGACGATGTCTGCGGCGTTGGTGCCGCGTCGGATGGGGCTGTCACCGCAGAACGGCGTGGCGAAAGCGCGCCGATTTATGTGAACAGCATCGCCCGCATTCTGTGCTGCGCGCTGGAAAGCCTGGGGTTGGCTTATGTTGCCGCAGACTTCGATTGTAAATCATGGGCTTTTGCCGAGGTTGATCGGCCGGGAATTATGGGTTTTCACCAGGGTGCTACTGCGACCACCACGCTGGCGGCCGCCGAGGAAATCCTGGCCGGGTCAGGCCCATATTGCCGATATGCCGCAGCAGCAAACTCATGAATTTCTGCTCCGGAATTGGCAAAGCGGCAAAACATTGTGCACAGCACAATGTGAAGATCAAAAAGTCTTAGCACTCGACGGGTGGTTATGCACTCGTTCCCTTGAGGTGTAATGAGGCTCAATCAGTGCAGAGAGTGCGGTCCAGGGAACCACGATGTCCATCTCACCCAGGAAGCATTCTCGCCGCATCTTCTTGTGGGGGCGGTCAAAGCCTAGGGTGCAGAAGTTTTCTTCCCGCAGAGGGATCGTACTTTATACGTGAAATATTGAAACGAAATAGAATCAGAAAGTCAATAAAACGCTAAAGGGAGCGGGATTAAATCAAGGGTCCCTTAACTCAAAAAGATCCAGTTTCAGGGAGCTTCGCAACCTAACCGCGCTACCCCCGCGCCAAATCCCGACGGAACCAAACATAAAGCGCCAGCGCCGCGCCAAGTGCGGCCACCGCAAAGAATACCGGCGCTGTCGCGCTGCCCGTCACATCGCGCAGCCAACCGGCAAAGGCCGGGCAGCCCGTGCAGCCAGCGTAGAACCACACGAAGTAAACGCCCAAGCCGCGCGCGCGGCGTTCCGGCGCCACAGCCTCGGCCGCGAGCGCGGAAAACACCGTGATGGGCAGCGCGTAGCAGAAGCCATGCAGCAGGCCGAGAAACGGTGCCCAAGCGACATCGGCGATCGGCAAGGCAAGTGCCGCCAGCATCGCAGCCAAACTCGCGGTTATCGTCATCGGCCCTGCAACGCCCGCGCGGCGCGCAAGCCAGGCACCCGCCGGCACCGCCAGCAGATTGGACCAGGAAATCAACGAAACAGCGAAGCTCGCCTCCGCCAGGCCAAGCCCGCGCGCCATCAGCATGGGCGGCGCAAAGCTCACCAGCACCATATAGGCGCCATTCACCAATGCCCAGCAGGCGCCGGCCAGGCACATGCGGCGAAATTCATCACGCGTCAGTCCGCTTGCGGTACTGGCGCTGATCGGCACGGCGCGCGGTTCCGGCCCGCGGGCGAGTGCCACCGCAATGAAGGCGATACCGGCGGCAAAGGCCGCGACCTGATAGGGAAATTGCCAGCCATGATCAGGCACAAAGCCGGGGAGCGCCGCCTGCGCCGCAGCGATGCCAAGTGGCCAGCCCAACACATAAACGGCCATGGCGGGAAAAAGGTCTCGGCCCAGAAAGCGATCCTGCACCATTTTCGTGAGCAGCAAGATCACCAGCAGCGTGCCAAGGCCCATGAGCAAACGCCCCGCGATTAGCCGCGCAACTTCCTCCGCACTTGCCGAAACCATGGCGCCCAGAATTAGCAGCAAAAGTCCCAGCAGCACGCCGCGCCTATCGCCCAAGCGCCGCGCGACCAGGCCCAGCGGATAGGCAAGGAAAAGCCCCGGCAACCAGAATAAACCAACCAGCGTGCCAAAGCCTGCCCAATCCAGTGCGAAGGCCTCCACCAAGGCAGGGCCAGCGGCGCCGGGTGCCTGGAACATCGCGCCCAAGGCAGCGCGCAGGATGAAGACTGCCAGCAAAAACGCAGCGGCGGTTTTCAAAAAACCCATATCAGTCGCGCCTTCGCCCCGCGCCGCAGCGCGACCATGGCAGTTTGTCGAAACAGCCGCGCCAAGCGCTTACCCCGCGCAGCACAGATGCCGATGAAGCAATGCGCTTCCCACCAGCGCTTGGCGCCGCCTTTGCCTTCGACATGGGGCAAACCCCGCAACCGTTCCCGCAACAAGGCATGGCGCTGCGCATTCCAGCCTGCAGGCATGCGCCGGCTGCGGGGATTGCCGGCAGCGATGAACACGCCCTCTGGCACGCGCCAGCAGCGCAGCAGCGCGTCCAAAGCCGGCGCGCCTTGACCAATGCGCACTGCATGCGCCCCCGCAAAATAGCGGGAAGCGCGATAGGCGCGTAAAAGCTGCTCTGCCCGCTTCATCGCAACTGGAGCAACATGCCTTTGAGGTAAGCGCTCTCAGGCAACATTGGATGCAGCGGGTGATCCGGCCCGGCGCCGCCCACATGCAGGATGCGCGCTTCCCGCCCTGCGCGCTGCACACCCCAGGCAACGGCATCGGCGAATTCACCTGGTGCCACATGGTGGCTGCACGACGCGATGAAGAAGAACCCGGATTTTTCCACCAAAGTCGCACCCAGCCGCGCCAACTTGCCATAGGCGCGCAGCGCCGCCGGTTGGTCCTTGCGCGCCTTGGCGAAGGCGGGCGGGTCCGTGATCACCACACCGAAGCGCTTGCCCGCGCCCACCATGCGTTCCAAGGCGTCCAAAGCCTCGGCCTTTTGGGTTTCTACCCGATCAGCAACGTTATTGCGCCGCGCCGCTTCCACCGCCAATGCCAATGCTGCCTCACTGCGGTCCAGCAACGTAACATGCGCGGCACCTGCGACGGCAGCGGAAATCCCAAAGCCGCCCGTGTGGCAGAAGGCGTCCAGCACCGTCGCCCCCTTCGCCAGCCGCGCAACGCGGGCGCGATGTTCGCGCTGATCAAAGAACCAGCCGGTCTTCTGCCCGCCCAAAGGATCAACAGCGAAACTCAGGCCGCTTTCCTCGACCGTAATCATGCCGGCTTCGCCATGCAGCAGCTTGGTTTCCTCGGCCAAGCCTTCCAGCGCGCGCACCGCACTGTCATTACGCGCAATCACCATGCGCGGCGTGATCAGGGCGTGCAGCGCTTCCAGGATCAGCGGTGTCGCGGCTTCCATGCCGGCACTATTGGCCTGGATCGTCACCGCATCGCCGTAGCGATCAATCACGAGGCCCGGCAGGCCGTCCGCTTCGGCATGGATCAGGCGGTAATGCGGCCGGTCGAAAAGCTTGTCGCGCAGGCTCAGCGCTTCCTGCAAACGCTGCTTGAACCAGGCGGCATCACAGGCGGCATCGGGGTTACGGTCCAGCTTGCGCGCGGCAATCAGCGAATGCGGGTTGAAGTGCCAAACGCCATGCTTGACGCCATCATCGCCTTCCAGCCGCACCACACTGCCCGGCAGCAAAGCCTTGGCCGCCGGGGTCATCGCGATTTCATTGGAAAAGGCCCAAGGATGGCCGGACTTAACGCGGCGGTCTCGGCCAGGGAGCAAGCGGATCAGGGGCGGTGGGGCGTTATTCATGGGCAGACCATGAAGCCACAACGCTTGTCCCGCAATGCGCAAAGCGCCAGTAATGCCCCATGTTGATCTGCCGAGACCTCCCTTCGCTACGGTCTGCCTGCGCGGCGCTGCGCAGCAATGGCCGCCGCCTGGGCCTGGTGCCGACTATGGGTGCCCTGCATCAGGGCCACCTTGCCTTGCTGGATGCAGCGCGCGCTGCCGGGGAGGGCGCGGTGGCCGCTTCCATCTTCGTCAATCCGCTGCAATTCAACGCCAGTGATGATCTGGCGCGCTACCCGCGTGATGAGGATGGGGACCTTGCCAAGCTCCGCAACGCAGGCTGTGATTTGGTCTGGCTGCCACCCGTGGAAACCATGTATCCGCCCGGCAGCGCCAGCGTGATTGAGGTTGCCGGCCCATCCAAGGGTTTTGAGGGCGATGCGCGGCCCGGACATTTCCGCGGTGTTGCGACCGTTTGCGCCAAGCTTTTCCTGCAAACCGGCGCTGATATCGCCGCCTTTGGTGAGAAGGATTGGCAGCAATTGCAGGTGGTCCGCCGTATGGCGCGTGATCTGGACATCCCTATCCACATCGAAGCCGTGCCCACTATGCGCGAAGCCGATGGGCTTGCCATGTCATCGCGCAATCGTTTTCTGAACATCGCTGAACGCACCACGGCGCCGATGCTCTATCAGATCATCAAGGATGTGGCCCGGAAGATTGCCGCAGATGCGCCCATCACGCAGGTTCTGGCGGAAGGCGAGGCTCGGCTGACCGCCGCAGGTTTCGCGCCGGATTACCTGGCACTCGTTGCGGCGGAAACGCTGGAGCCCCTGGCGCAGAAAAGCACCGCACCGATGCGGCTTTTGGCGGCGGCAAGGCTTGGGTCGGTCCGCTTGCTCGACAATATGGGCGTTTCTGCCTAGACATTCTCGAAATTACGCCGGCGGCATTCCAAGCCCCGGCCTGTCGGGAGGAAAAGGCTCATGCCCCATCATATCGCACGTCGCCCCTTGCTCGTCGGGATGGCCGCGCTTGGCCTGACAAGCCCCGCCTTGGCGCAGAGTGGTACGGCGCAAAGACCCATCACCATTGTCGTTCCCTTCGCGCCCGGCGGCAGCACGGATATCGTGAGCCGCCTGCTAGCCGAGCGCATGACAGCCCTGTTGGGCCAGCCCGTGCAGGTGGAAAATCGTGCTGGCGCCAATACCATCATCGGCGCGGAATTCGTGGCGCGTGCGCGGCCTGATGGCCATACGCTGCTGATGGCCGCTGGCACCACGCTGACGATCAATCCGGTGATTGTGCCCAATCTTCCCTATAAGCTTGAAGATTTCGCACCGGTGATGCTGGCAACCACCTTTCCCTTCGGCATCATTACGCAAATGCGTGGCGGCGCGGTGGATGTGCCGGGCTGGGTTGCGGCGGCAAAGGCGCGGCCGGGGCAAATGACCTATGGCACCAATGGGCCGACAACGCTCACGAATGTTGCGATGCTGATGGTGATGGAACGGCTGGGCATTACCATGCAGGATGTCACCTATCGTGGCGATTCCGCGCAGCTTGCCGCCTTCATGGCGGGTGATCTTGATGTGCTGGTGGTGTCAGGCGGCACGGCCCAGCCGGTGCATCGTGACGGCCGCGGCAGGCTGATCGCCTGGACCAGCGGGCGGCGCATTGCTTCGACGCCGGATGTACCCTCCATCGCGGAATTTGCGCCTGACCTTGATGTCTTGAGCTGGTTTGGTTTGCTCGCCCCCGCACGCACGCCGGCGGATATGGTGCAGCGCGTAAATGCCGCCGCAAATGAAGCGCTGAAAGATGAACGCATTCGCGAAAGGCTGATCACGGAAGGGCAATTCCTGGCCGGCGGTTCGCCCGAGGATTTTGCCGATTTCCTTCGCCTGTCCGATACGCAATGGCGCCCAATCCTGAGCAAGCTGAACGTGCCGCGCAACTGACGCGTTCAGCCCCTCACGGCCAATACCACCCCTGACAAGACCAAGGTCAACGCCAGGATTTCGCGAAGGCCAAAGGGCTCGCCCAGGAAAAGCGCAGCACCCAGAACGCCCACAACAGGCGTGATGACCGTGCCGAGCGATGCAAGGGACGCCGGCAGCATCTTGAGCGCCGCGAACCAGGAAAGATAGCAAAGCCCAAGTGCGAAGACGCCGCCATAAATCAGCAGCCCAATACCCAGCGCGGATACATGGCTGAAATCCAGCGGATCGAAAATCAGTGCGGCGACGAAAAGCGGCGCCACGCCAATCCCCACCTGCCAGGCAACCGAACTTGATGGCGGCAGGCCAAGCGGCATGCGCTTGGTCAACACTGTGCCCAGTGCAAACAACAGGGCTGAACCCAAGCCCAAGGCAACACCAGGCAGCTTGGCGATGCCAAGATCAAGCCCCTTGCCCAGCACCAGATAGACGAGGCCCGATAGCGCCAGCACCAGCGCCAATACACGCGCCAGACTTGGCCGTTCCCCCAGCACGACCCAAGCGAGAACCGCCGCCCAGACCGGCATGGTGTAACAAACAATGGTCGCTTCCGATGCCGAGAGCCACAGCAGGGAAAAACTCGCGAGCCCCATCCAGGCCGTGACATTCAGCAGCGAAATCAGCGTAAGCCTGCCCCAAATCGCGCGCGGCACCACAAGGCTTTGCTTTTGCGCCAGCACCACCGCCAGCAACACCAGAAAGCCAAGCCCGCCACCAATCGCGCGGGTCGTCAGCGGCGGCAATTCAGCGAGCAGCACCTTCATCGCCGGCCAATTCATGCCCCAGCCGACGGTTGTGATCACCAGCAATAAAATACCGCGCTGGGTGGCGGCAGGGTTCAATGCATGAAATCCGGCTCTTCACGCGTCAGGATACGCTTGATGCTTTCCAGATGCAGCCTGGCACTTTCACGATCCCCTTCGCGCATTTGCGCATAGGTGCGCGCGGCGATCTCGGCCGGCACGGGCTTCAGCTTGCGCCCCGTGCCCATCGCCAGGCGCTGCGCTTCGGCGGCACGTTCCAGGTAGTAAAGATCATCCCAGGCTTCGGCGATGCTCGCCCCCACCACCATGACACCGTGGTTTTTCATGAAGACGATATCGGCATCACCGATGGAAGCGGCGATCCGATCACCCTCACTCTCATCCAAAGCGAGGCCATTGTAATCCTCATCCACCAAGGTGCGGCCATAGAATTTCAGCGAGCTTTGGCCGGCCCAAACCAAGGGCGGGCCTTCCAGCATGGCAAGGGCGGTGGCGTTCGGCATATGGGTATGGAAGGCCGCCTTGGCGCGCGGCTTGTTCAGGTGCATGCGGGCATGGATGTAAAAGGCGGTCGCTTCCGGCACGCCATCGCCCGCTACCACATTGCCCTTGAAGTCGCAGACCAGCAGGCGCGATGCAGTGATTTCCGAAAAGGCCCAGCCATAGGGGTTCACCAGAAAAAGATCATCGCGCCCCGGCACCACGAAGGAGAAGTGGTTGCAAATCCCCTCATGCAGGCCAAGCCGTGCGGCCATACGGAAACAGGCTGCCAGATCCACCCGCGCGGCGCGCACGGCTTCCGCATCCAATTCGGAATTGCGCAAAGTGGCGGGGCTGGAGGGTTCAAGCGCATGGGCCATGAGGTTTCTCCCGGGGGCAGGCGAGGGTTAGGATCGGCCGCTAAGATGCACATGGGGGCCAGGAAGATGCAACGCCCGCGCCCCGCCCTTTCTTTGGCGCCCAGGTGCCAATTCACCCCTGGACAGGGGGCGTTTCGCGCGCCAAAGGCAGGACGCACCTAAACCGGGAAAGTAGCGGAACATGAGCGGCACAAATCAGCGCATTGATGGCAAGCGGCTTTGGGACAGCCTGATGGCGATGGCGGAGATTGGCGCCACACCCAAGGGCGGCGTGAAGCGCCTGACGCTGACCGATGTGGACAAGGCCGGGCGGGATCGTTTTCGTGGCTGGTGTGAGGCGCTTGGCCTGACGGTACGCGTGGATTCCATCGGCAATATGTTTGCCCGCCGCGAAGGCCGTGATCCGAAGCGCCTGCCCGTGCTGCTCGGCAGCCATCTGGATAGCCAGCCCACCGGCGGCAAGTTTGACGGCGCGCTTGGCGTGATTGCCGGGCTTGAGGTGATGCGGAGCCTGAATGATCTGAACATCGTGACCGAAGCGCCGATTGAATTGGTGAATTGGACCGATGAGGAAGGCAGCCGCTTCGGCCATTCGCTGATGGGCAGCGGCGTTTGGGCCGGCATCTATACGCAGGAAAAGGCCTATGGGCTGCGCGATGTGGATGGCGTGAGTGTCGGCGAAGCGCTTGATGCCATCGGCTACAAAGGCCCGCATAAGGCGGCACCCTTTCCGGCGGATGCCTATTTCGAATTGCATATCGAACAGGGCCCGATCCTGGAACGCGAAGGCAAGCAGATTGGCATCGTCACCGGCGCTCAGGCGCAGGTTTGGTATGATGCGGTGATCATCGGGCAGGATAGCCACGCCGGCACCACGCCGCCTTCCGCGCGGCGCGATGCGCTGGTGGCCGCGGCACGCGTGATTGAGCGTGTTGACGCGCTGATGCGCGCGCGGGGTGAGGATGGCCGCGGCACCGTTGGCTTCCTGCAAGTGCTGCCCGCCAGCCGTAACGTCGTTCCGGGCGAAGTGCGCTTCAGCGTGGAATTCCGCCACCCGTCCGATGCGCAAATCCAGGGCCTCGCGGAAAGCTTTCCGGAAGAAGCGCGCAAGCTTGTCGAAGCCAATGGCTGCAAGCTGGAATTGACCGAGCTGTTCCGCATCCCGGCACAGCCCTTTGATGCGTCTTGCGTTGATCTGGTGCGTCAGGCCACCAAGCGCCTTGGCTTGCCTTCGCGTGAGATCATTTCAGGCGCGGGGCATGATGCGGTGTACGTTGCGCGTTCCGTGCCGACCGCGATGATCTTCACGCCCTGCAAGGATGGGCTTTCGCATAACGAAGCCGAAAGCATCATGCCGGAAGAAGCCGAAGCCGGCTGCCAGGTGCTGTTTGAAGCGGTGGTGGCGCGGGCCAATCGGGCCTTGTGAATGGGGGTATCAACCCCCCACCAACTTCGCCACCGTATACGCAACACCCGCAGCAAGCCCGCCAATGAACAGCGTCTGCACCGCGCCGCGTGTGGCGGGCAGGCCGGTTGCTTTCGCCTTCAGCCAGCCAAACCCCGCCAGCGCCACGCCGGTAATGCAGGCAGAAATCACCAAAGCCTGTTGCGTGCTGTCCAGCAGCATATAGGGCGACAGCGGCAATAACCCGCCCACCACATAGGCGCCGCCGATGGTGATGGCTGACCGCGCCGCGCGATCAGGCTGCGGTTCCTTCAAATCCAATTCGAAGCGCATCATGAAATCCACCCAGCGGCGCTTATCGGCGCAGATGCTATCCACCGCCATGCGCAAAGCATCTCCGCGCACGCCATAGCGATGGAGGATCGCCGCCACTTCCCAGCGTTCGCGATCCGGGTAGATTTCGGTCTCCTCTTCTTCGCGCTTCCGTTCGGCGGTGAAATGCTCGGCCTCTGTACGCGCGGCGAGGTAACCGCCAAGCCCCATGGCAACACAGCCGGCCGCGATTTCCGCAAGACCCGCCGTGACAATCAACGGATTGGCCGCGACGGCGCCTGACAAGGCGGCCGCCAAAGCAAAGGGCACGGTCAGGCCATCGGCAGTGCCGATCACCAGATCACGCACCACCTCATTCTGCGTAAAATGGCGTTCCTCATGCGGCGGGCCGGGTGGCATGGGCCAAAGCCCGTCGCGGCTCGGCGCTTCGGATTCGGGGGGCTGCGTACTCATCTCACAACGGGCTTTAGCGCAGAAACGAGTGGTTTAGCGAGGGGAATGCGCGGCCTCGTGCTCAGGCCCCGTCAGGCCGGCTAAGGCTTCCTCCTCCGCCGTCAGATGCAGGGCGAGTAAGGCTTCCAGCGCGAATAGGGTGCGCCTTAGCGCCGGTGCCACTTCGGCAAAGCCGCCGGGTGCCTCGGCAAGCGGCAGCAGGCTGGAAAACCGATCTGCCAGCCCTTCGATTTCGGTATGCATGCGCAGCAAGACGCCCAGCGGGTCCTGCCCGCCCAACCGCGCGGCGGCTTCCGGGTAAAGCGCGCTTTCCTCAGCCGCCTGATGCGGCAGCAATTCATCGCGGAGCCGCCGTTCAAGCGCGCGCAATGCGGCAAGCTGCGCGGGGCCTTCATGGAGTGTCTCACCCGCGCCGCGCAACGCCTCGGCCAGGTCGCGCAGCCCCGCATGTTCGGCAACGCGTTCGGAAAGCCCGGCCTCGCCAGACAATCGCGCCACGGCGCCATCCTTCCCGGGCAGCAGGGCGCGCAGCGCATAAAGGATGGCCGCGACATCAATCGCTTCCTGCAACAGCGCGCCGGCCAGCGGGGTCAGCCACCCAAAAGCCGCCGCCATCATGGCCATCAGCGACAAACCCATGCCGAGCAGAATGGCTTGCAGCGCAATGCGTCGCGCGCGGCGGGCAATGGCAATCGCTTCCGCCGCACGGTCCAGCCGATCCGCGAGCAGCACAACATCACCCGCTTCAGCCGCAGCGGCGGTACCATGCGCGCCCATGGCAATGCCGACATCAGCGGCGGCCAATACCGGCGCGTCATTCACGCCATCACCCACCATGGCGACCGGGCCATTCGCGGCCTCGGCGCGCAGGGCGATCAGCTTTCCTTCCGGGTCGCGGTCCGCCAGCATGGCATCCAGGCGAAGCGCCGCCGCGATGGGGGTGGCGGCGGCAGCGCGGTCACCGGTCACCATCAGAATGCGCGCAATGCCAAGCTGGCGCAGCGCCCGCACGGCGCGGGGCGCTTCTTCGCGGAGCCCATCGGCCATGATGAAGGCCGCTGCCGCGCGCCCTTCCACCGCCAGCCAGCCAACCGAACCGGCGGCACTCACCAGGGCCGCGGCGAAAAGCCCGTTCTCCGGGCCCATGCCTTGGCCGATCAGAAAGCCCTCACTGCCCAGCGTCAGCGCCTTGCCCTCCACGAGGCCAGAGAGGCCACCGCCTGGGGTTTCCTCCACGCTTTCGGGCACGGGCAGATCAAGGCCGCGCGCGCGGGCGGCGGCCACAAGCGCGACAGAAACCGGATGGGTGGAAGCCTGCGCCAAGGCGGCCCCGAGGCGGAGCGCGGCATCGCGGCCAAGGGCGGGATCGGCCTCAATCCCCGCCAGCCTCGGCCGGCCGGGCGTGAGGGTGCCGGTCTTGTCGAAAATCACGGTGCGAATGCGCGCGAGCCGTTCCAGCGCGGCGCCACCCTTCACCACAATGCCGCGCCGCGCCGCGCGACCAATGCCGGCAACCAGCGCAATCGGCGCAGCGAGAATGAGCGGGCAGGGGGTCGCCACCACCAGCACCCCCAGGGCGCGGCGCGGATCGCCGGAAATCAACCAGGCCGCGCCGGCCAAGCAGCAGGTCAGGATAATGAAGGCAATGGCCCATTGATCCGCAAGCCGCACGAGAGGCGCGCGCGATTGTGAAGCGGCTTGGGTCAGGCGGATGATGGCGGCATAGGTGCTGCCCGCCGCCCCCGCTGTCGCCTGCATGCGAAAGGCACCGCCGGCATTCACTGCACCGCTCCGCAGCCTTGCACCTTGGGCCAGCGAAACGGGCAGCGGTTCGCCGGTCAGCATGCTTTCATCCAGCGTCGCGCCAGCATCTTCCAGCGTGCCATCGGCGGGCACGGTTTCGCCGGGGCGGACGAGCAGCAGATCACCGGGCGCGATGGCATCCAGCGTGATGTCGCTGATCTCGCCATTGTGGATGCGTGCCGCGCCGCGCGGGGCGCGGGCCAGAAGATCGGTCAGCGCCCCTTGCGCGCGGCCCTCGGCCCAGGCTTCCAAAGCCTCGCCACCCGCGACCATCAGCGCAATCACCGCCGCCGCAGCGGCTTCATCAAGTGCGAGCGCGCCAAGGATGGAGAAAAGCGCAATCACATCCACGCCAAGCCGCCCACCCAGAAGGGAACGGACGACCCCAATCGCGACATGCAGCGCAACCGGCAGGGAAGCCGCTGCCCAGGCAATGGTGGCGTAAGCGCTATTGCCCGAAAGCTGCAGCACGATGCCCGCCACCAGCCCGGCCAACACCCAAGCCAGCAGCAGCCGCGCCTTACTCACGCATCGGTCCCAATTCGGCGTCTCGATGCACATAGGCTGAAAGCAAAAGCCCAAAGCCGATCATCACCGTCAGCATGGCCGAACCGCCATGGCTGATCAGCGGCAGCGGCACGCCGCCCACCGGAATGGCGCCGGTGACCATGGCGACATTCACAAAGACATAGAGGAAGAAATTGGTGCCAAGCCCAATCGCGAGCAGCCGGCCGAATTGATGGCGCGATCTGAAGGCGACAATGTAGCAGAACACAATCACCGATAGCAGCATGAACAGGGTGGCGATGGCGCCGATGAAGCCGAATTCCTCGGCGATCAGGGTGAAGATGAAATCCGTCTGCTTTTCGGGCAAAAAGTTCAAATGCCCCTGCGTGCCTTGCAGGAAGCCCTTGCCCCACATCCCGCCCGAACCAAGCGCGATCTTGGATTGGATGATGTTGTAGCCCGCACCCAGCGGATCGCTTTCCGGATCAAGAAAGGTGGTGATGCGCGCGCGCTGATAATCACGCAAATGATCATAGGCGATGGGCGCGGCGATGGCCGCAGCACCCGCGACGAGCGCGAATTTCCACCAACGCATGCCGGCCGCCCAGAAAACGGCAGCACCGATCATGGCGGTGATCAAGGCGGTACCCAGATTGGGCTGTTTCAGGATCAGGCCGACCGGCACCAGCACCATCAGCGCGGGCGGGATCAGGAAGAGCGGATTGCCCATGCGTTCCCAGGATGCGCGATGAAACCAAGCGGCCAAGCCCAAAGCCAGCATGATCTTCATCAACTCCGATGGCTGCAATTGTACCGGCCCGATATCCAGCCAACGCTGCGCCCCCTTGCCGACATTGCCGTGAAACAGCACCAGCACCAGCAGGCCGAGCGCAAAGGCATAGCCCACCCAGGCAAAGCGCAGGATGATCCGGATATCAATGAAGGCAATGCTCAGCATGATCACCAGACAAAAGCCAAAGCGCAGCGCATGCTTCTGCGCATAGGCATCCGCATTGCCGCTGCCCGCAGTCCACAGCGCGACATAGCCAATGGCGGCAATACCGCCGAGCAGCACCACAAATAGCCATGGCACGCGCCAGAGCTTGGAAACCAAGCCAGCACCGCGGCTTTCCGTGAGCAGGCGGCGTTCGAAAATCATCGGCCAAGCTCCGCCACGCGCGGATCACGCGGCTGGGGCGTGATGGGCAGGCGTTGGAAGGCTTCGACCAATATGTCGCGCGCCAAGGGGGCGGCGGCGCCCGAACCGCTGGTACCGTGTTCCACAATCACCGAAAGGGCGAAGACCGGATTGTCATAAGGCGCGTAAGCGACAAACAGGGCATGCGGGCGCCACTCGCGCGGCAGGGTCGCGACATTAAAACCCCTTTCGCGCTGTTCGCGGGAAACACGCCGGACCTGCGTTGTGCCGGTCTTGCCCGCCATGACGCCCAATTGGCCGGGCAGCCGCGCCGCGCCCGCCGTACCGCCGCCATTCACCACGGCCCACATGGCTTCGCGCACGACGCGCATATCGGCTTCCGGAATGCCGAGGGATGGCCAATCCTCTGGCCTGCTGCCGCGCACCGGTTGGCCGGCAATGGCGCGTGTCAGATGCGGCTGTACGGCGCGCCCGGTCGCAAGCCGCGCGGTCATCACGGCAAGGGAAAGCGGGGTCAGCTGATAAAACCCCTGGCCAATGCCATGCACAATCGTATCGCCGATATTCCAGGGATGCCCCTGCGCCTGGCGCCAGGCGCGTGTTGGCACCAGCCCGCGGCGCGTGCCGGGCAATTCAATGTCCAGATCGACGCCAAGGCCGAAGCGATTGGACATGGCGGCGATGCGATCCATGCCCGTACGCCGCGCCATTTCGTAGAAATAGACATCGCAGCTCAGTGATATGGCAGTGCGCATATTCATGCCGCCATGACCGCTTTGCTTGTGGCAATGAAAGCGATTATCGCCAAAGTCGAAATGCCCGGGGCAATGCACGATATCGCCGGGCCGGCAGACCTTGGCTTCCAGCGCTGCAAGGGCCACCACCATCTTGAACGTGGACCCTGGCGCATAAAGCCCATTGGTGGCGCGATTGATCAGCGGTGTGGAACGCGATGCGGTCCATTGCCGCCATTGTGCCGCGCTGACGCCGGAATTGAAGATATTGGGATCAAAGGAAGGCTTGGTCGCCATGGCAAGCACTTCGCCATTGCGTGCATCCAACAGCACAGCCGTGGTGCCTTCATCAATCTTGTCACGAATGGCCTTTTGTAGCCCGGCATCGACCGAGATTTGCACATCCTGGCCCGGAATGCCTTCGCGCCGATCCAATTCGCGGATCACACGGCCAAGCGCATTGACTTCAACCTGCACCGCGCCGGCGCGGCCACGCAGCACACGGTCATGGAAACGCTCCAACCCCGCGCGGCCAACACGCATGCCGGGCAGGTTGACAATGCCCTCATCGCCCGCTTCCTGTTCGGTCGGCGTGCCGACATAGCCAAGCACATGCGCCAGATGTTCGGTTTCCGGATAGATGCGCGTGGTGCCCATATCCACCGAAACACCAGGCAGATCGGGTGCATTCACCTCAATCGCCGCCATTTCCTCCCAGCTCAGGAATTCGCGCAGGATCACAGGCACGAAGCGGCGATTGCGCCTGATGTCGCGTTCGATCCGCGCCTTTTCATGATCCTGCAAGGGCACGATGCGGGAGAAGGTTTCGATCGTGGCGGTGACATCGGCGGTCTGTTCCGCGACCAGCAAAGCGCGCCAATTCAGCCGATTGCCCGCCACCACTTCACCGCGCCGATCCAAAATGCGCCCGCGTGGTGGGGCGAAAAGCCTGGCACTGACACGGTTTTCTTCTGCGAGGGTGGCGTAGCGCCGACCTTCTTCAATCTGCAAGCGATAGAGCCGATGGCCAAGAAAGCCGAGTGCGCCCAATTGCACCGCACCAAGAAAGGCAGCGCGACGCGTGAAGATCGTGCGGCGGCGTTCTTCTTCCCGCTTGATATTCGTATTGGCGCCAAAGCCGGAAGCGCGCCGCCCGGGCCAGAGCTTCATGGCGCATTCTCCGCCCGGCGCATCGCTTCATGCGCGCGCGACAGCAAAATGGCGATGGGCGGATAAAGCCCTGTTGTCAGCAGCAGCGTGTGGAAAATGGGCTGCCAGGGCGGCAAGGTCAGCAGCAACAGCGCCGTGAACCCCCAGGCGAGCAGCGTGGCACCCAAGGCACCGGCACAAAAACACAACCAAACCAGAAAGAAGCCTTGCCGCGCCAACCAGAAACGCAGCCGCATCGCAGCCCCATGCAGCGCCAGCAGCGCGATGATATGCACGCCAAGCGGCGCCATCGTCAGCAAATCCAACAATAGCCCGAGCACGAAGACCATGGGCGGCGCCATGCCAGCGGGGCGAAACACCGTCCAGAAGGCAATCGCCGGCATGGCCAATGCAAAGGCCAAGGCCGGCAGGCCGGTGGGTGTCGCCGAGAGGATCAGCACCACCGCAGTGGACAGCAAAGGAAAGGCAAGGCGCAGCAGCGCTTCAAGCCGCCTCGGCAAATCCTGCGGCGGTTCCGGGCGCCCGGGGGGCGGCGCGCGGAGTTTTGGTGCAAGGCTCATCTGCGGGGCTCAACGCCGAGGCGCGCGCGGTTCCGGGCGCGCCACCGCTTCTGGCGGCAGAATGCCCGAAAGGCCAAAGTCAAACAGCCGCACCATTTCAAGATTATCGAGCCGCGCGAAAAGCTCCACTTCCAAAGACCCTTGCGCGTTGCGCCGCACTACGCCCACCGGCAGGCCAGCGGGGAAGGCATTGGCCTGGGCGCTGGTGACGACCCTTTCGCCTTCCTGCGGAATGACCCCTTCCGGCCAATGCGCAAGGCGAGGCCGCGCGCCATTGGTACCGGCCATCACCGCGCGCGCGCGGCTGGCTTCAAGTGTGACCGGCACGCGGCTGTTCATGTCTGTCGCCAGCAGCACACGGGCCGAACGTGAACCCACTTCTGTCACGCGGCCCACAAAGCCGCGTTCATCCAGCGCCACCTGCCCCTTGCGGATGGCGTGCTGCGGCGGGATCGCCAGCAGCACAGCGCGCGCATAGGTGCCGCCGCCATCGGCCACCACGCGGGCGGCGTGGAAATTGGGCGCGCCTTCAGGCATGAAGCCAAGCTGGCGGCGGAGCAGCGTATTCTCAGCCTCAAGCCCTAGCGCCGCCGCATGCCAGCGGCGCAGGCGCTCATTCTCCTCACGCAGCCTGGCATTGTCGCTGCGGAGTGTCGCCAGGCTCTGGATTTCCGAGATCGCCTCCTCAACCGCGTTCACGGGCTGGGAAATCGCGGCATAAATCGGCGCCAGCGCGTCAGACAGCGTATTGCGGAGCCTTTCAACCAGCAGCGTATCCGCCTTGCCCAGCAGCATCACCCCAAAGGCCACGGCAATCATGATCGGCAGCGAAAGCCGCGCCAATGCCTGCCGGAGAGGGATGCTGAGCCTGATCACGCGGCGCTACCCTTTCTCCCCTTATCAATACATGGAGGTAAGCACGTGGCGCAGCCGCTTGATATCCTCAAGCGCGCGCCCGGTGCCGAGCGCCACGCAGGAAAGCGCATCTTCCGCCGCCACCACGGGCAGGCCTGTCGCATCCCGCAGCACCTGATCCAGCCGGCCGAGCAAGGCCCCGCCGCCGGTCAGCACAATGCCCTTATCCACGATATCGGCAGCGAGTTCAGGCGGCGTGTTTTCCAAAGCGGTCTTCACCGCATCCACGATCTGGCCCACGGGTTCGGCGAGCGCTTCCGCCACCTGGCGCTGGCTGATAATGACCTCCCGCGGGACGCCATTCATCAGATCGCGGCCCTTTACTTCGGCGGTCGGGCCATCCTCCCCATCCTCGGGCGGGGCGGCGGCGCCGATTTCGAGTTTTATGCGTTCCGCCGTGCTTTCACCAATCAGCAAATTGAATTGCCGGCGGATATAGGAAATGATCGCCTCATCCAGCTTGTCGCCGCCCACGCGCACACTCCGCGCATAGACAATGCCGCCTAGGCTGATCACGGCCACTTCCGTGGTGCCGCCGCCAATATCCACCACCATGGAGCCCGAGGGTTCCGTCACCGGCAGGCCGGCCCCAATCGCCGCCGCCATGGGTTCTTCAATCAGCAGCACCTTGCGCGCCCCGGCACTTTCCGCGCTTTCCTGAATGGCGCGCCGTTCCACCGCCGTGGACCCCGAAGGCACGCACACAATGATCATGGGGGAGGCAAAGCCGCGCCGATTATGCACCTTGCGGATGAAGTGCTTGATCATTTCTTCCGCCACTTCGAAATCCGCAATCACACCATCGCGCAGCGGGCGGATGGCCGAGATATTCCCAGGCGTGCGGCCCAGCATGAGCTTCGCTTCTTCCCCCACCGCCAGCACCTGCTTGCGGCCACGCTGATCGGAAATGGCGACCACGCTCGGCTCATTCAAAACGATGCCCCGGCCCTTCACATAGACCAGCGTATTCGCGGTGCCGAGGTCAATGGCCATATCGGCGGACAGGAAGCCGAATAGGCGTCCGAACATGCTGAAACCCTTTGCAAACAGATTAGGCCCCGACGCCAGGGCGCCGAGGTGGCGGAAGTGGCTTCCCAGCCAGCCAGAAGGACCAGGGATTTACCCCCCCTGGCCCTGATCCTCAAGCCGTAATCCCCGGGGGCCAGACCCCCGGCGCTTCAGGCCCGCAGCACCGCCGGCGGGGCCGTGCGTTCGCGCTTCACCAAAAGCTTGTTCAGCGCATGCACATAGGCCCGGGCCGAGGCGACAATGGTATCCGTATCCGCCCCCTGGCCATCCACCAGCTTGCCGGCTTCTTCCAGCCGCACGGTGACCCGCGCCTGGGCATCCGTGCCCCCTGTGACGGATTGCACGGCATAGAGCTTCAGGTTGACTTCATGCGGGAAGGCCTGGCGCAGCGCATTGAAGGTGGCATCCACCGCGCCATCGCCGGCCGCCACCCCTTCGCGCCTTTCGCCATCCACTTCCAAGGCGATGGAGGCCGTGGGCCGGGTATTCATCCCCGTCGCAACGGTCAGCGCCACCAGCTTCAGCCTATCATTCTGGCGCACCACCTCATCATCCACCAGCGCCACAATATCTTCGTCGTAAACCACCTTCTTGCGGTCCGCGAGGTCCTTGAAGCGGCGGAAGGCGTCGTTCAGCTGATTATCGCCAATCTCATACCCCATGGCCTTCAGCTTGTCGCGGAAGGCAGCGCGGCCGGAATGCTTGCCCATCACCAGCGAAGATGTGGACCAGCCGACAGATTCCGGCGTCATGATCTCATAGGTTGATTTGTCCTTCAGCACGCCATCCTGATGGATGCCAGATTCATGCGCGAAGGCATTGCGGCCCACAATCGCCTTATTCGGCTGCACGTCAAAACCCGTAATCGTCGCCAGCAGCCGGCTGGTCTTCAGGATATTCTGCGTGACAATCCCATTCGAAACCGGGATCGCATCGGCGCGCGTGCGCAGCGCCATGACCACTTCTTCGATCGAGGCATTGCCCGCGCGTTCGCCAATGCCATTGATGGTGGCTTCAATCTGGCGCACGCCGGCGCGAATGGCCGCCAGCGTATTCGCCACCGCCAGGCCGAGATCATTATGATTATGCGCGGACAAGACCACCTGATCCGCACCCGGCACCCGTTCCCGCACCATGGTGAAAATGCGCGTCATATCCTCAGGCAACGCATAACCGACCGTATCGGGGATATTGATGGTGGTGGCCCCCGCCTTGATGGCGGCTTCCACACAACGGCACAGAAAATCCGGGTCCGTCCGCGTGCCATCTTCCGCCGACCATTCCACATCATCCGTATGCTGGCGGGCGAGACCCACACTGCTGGTCACCAATTCCAGCACCTGTTCCGGTTCAAGCCGCAGCTTGACGCGCATATGCAAAGGACTGGTCGAGACAAAAGTATGAATACGCTTGCGCGCCGCCGGCTTCACCGCCTCAGCCGCCCGCAGAATATCAGCCGGCGCCGTGCGCGACAGGCCGCAAACCACCGGCCCATCCTTGGAAAAACGCTGCGCAATGGACAGCACACTTTCAAAATCCCCGGGCGAGGCAATGGGGAAGCCCGCTTCCATCACATCAATCCCCAACTCCGCCAGCGCTTCCGCCATGCGGAGCTTTTCCTGAAGGTTCATGGAAAAACCAGGGGATTGTTCACCATCGCGGAGCGTGGTGTCGAACATGATGATGCGATTATCGGCGAGCTTGCCGAAAGACGGGTGATTTATGGCCATGATGAGGATTTCCTCGGGCAATCAATGGGTTGCGTGGTCAGACAAAGGCTTCCCCTGAACGATGCCCGCCGCAGGCGGCAGGCTTTCACGCCCAGGGGCGGATAAGTCGAAGCCCAAGTAGCGCGCAGGGGCCGGCAGGGGCGGAAACCCCATGATCCAGGCCGAAACGACGCGAAACCTCACGCATGGGCGGAGTTTAGGGGGGGAGGGGGTGGGAAGGCAAGGGGTTTGTGCTGGGGGGGGCAGGTCAGGGCGAGGTCAGGGAGGGCTTTGCCCTCCCTGAAACCCACCCACCAAAGGCCCGAGGCCTTTGGAAACCGGGGGTGGGGCTGTGGCCCAAAACCGACACACTGGGTAGCGAAATTCTTTGTCACGCACGAAGACATTGGTATCAATTCTTACCGCCTTTAGGCCCCACTGTTTTTTCAAAGGTATCTAAAAGAGATCGCATGAGCGGGGCTGGCGGATCCCCATCATTAGAATTTTTTGACTTGTCCAATGCAGACGCGGGGTTAATGGAAATATTTTCGTAGGTTGTAGCTGCGATATGATCCTTGAATTCCTCAGCTTGCTTCTTGAAACCCTCTACCGAAGATGCCAACGAATATCGGTGAGCGTACTCCTCACGTAGCCGGAACAGCGCGGCGTGCCGGTTAGCAGCAAAGCGCAAGTACCACGCAGCTGGGAGCAATAAGGCTAGGCGTGCCAAAATCTGCAGTGCATAGGAATCGACTCTAAGGTCAGGTGGAGGGGGTGCTTGTCCAAGCCAGTTCCCAAGAAAGGGAATCGTGTAGGCTGCCAGCGGAAACAGGGACAGCGTCAAGAATCCGATCCCGTAGACGAAATGTCGCTGTGCTCTGATTAACTGCTCACTTAAATCATCTTTTATTTTCGCGTAAGCTGATGCAAGTCCAGCAACAGTAGCGCCCGTGAGCATTGCGTTCGCATCCTTAGTAAGTCGCTCAACCTCTGCGGCGCTAAGTTCATTTTTCTTAATTAGATCATCCAGCTTTCCACTTTGTATTGCGTACCTTTTGTCTCGTTCCTCAAGTTGGTCTTTAAAGACCGCAAATTGCGCATCATAGGCGGTCACTTGACTACTAAGATTGGCTGCATTTTCAGCTACCTGCCTTATCTCGGCAAGGCGAGTGCTCGCCTCTGATTTGTACCCTGCAGTGGTGTTTCTATCATCACCAGATTCGGTTTTGTTGCGTTGCGTCTCTAACTTGTCAGCCTCTATTTGGCCCTTAAGGTCAGCAGCGGCTTTTG
Organism: Roseomonas sp.; assembly: GCA_020249925.1. Lineage (GTDB taxonomy): Bacteria > Pseudomonadota > Alphaproteobacteria > Acetobacterales > Acetobacteraceae > Neoroseomonas. The sequence goes on from JADCER010000010.1 coordinate 80,106, forward strand.
CCGAGTTTTCAGCGTCTACGTAAACCGCTTTAGTGTCCAAAGCGATACGGCGCGAATCAGCAAGTATCTTCGCGAGTTCTGTGAAACTTTTGCGCAACTCGTCGATGCTGTGCCCCAAGTTAAATTCGAGCTTCACTGCCTCAACGATGGGGAACAGGAGAACTGATAGACTTGAAATGAGTTGGAACATACCCCTAAAATGTGGGTCTAAATCAATATTAGACCCATTGTTTTGAATAAAAGATACCGAATTTGGCATAACTTGATTCACGCCGCCCTCGATAGATTGATTCAAAGTTTGCAAAACTCCTTCTAGATATACGCGAAGATTTCGTAGTTTCTCGCGTATGATTTCATTCGAATCTACTGGAATTAGCGTGGTGACTTTTGCTTGAGAAATCGTCTCCAAAATCAACAATAAGCTTAAAAATTGTGAACAAAAGTCGTCGAGCGTCCCACCCCACTGCAACGCTGCGTTACGATCCAAGCCCACGCCATTTGGATCGCGAATCTGATTGAGCGCAACATCAAAATGTTGCCAAAGAGAAATAATTTGTTTTATCTCGCCCTCGAGACTGGCAATCAGAGGATGTGGAGTTTCGGCTTGGGTCATTGATGCGGAGTCCAGCCTCTGAAGTGGAGAGCGAATTCGTTGAGTTTAGCAGCAAATTAAGTGAAATCAACAAGAAACACGTTTTATGTGTTCCCGCCTTATCTATGGCGTGGTTCTGCTCCCTGGGGACCGATTTCCCTTGGCTGTTACTTGCAGGGAACAGTAGCCTTTATCACATTCTCCCATTGTGTTGTGTGACAAAGCCAAAAAGGCGACGCATCACCCCCTCAAACCACCGCCTGCAACCCCTTCCGCGCCACCAGCGTCAGCAATTTCAACGAAGCCCCGCTCGGCTGTTTTTCGCCGCGTTCCCATTGGCTCACCAGCCCGGTTGTCACATTCAAATGCAGCGCAAATACCGCCTGGGATGCATCTTCCCGCAGGCGCAGCGCGCGGATTTCCTCGGGCGAAAGCGGCTCCACCGGCGTCAGGCAGAGCGTATCAAAATCGCGCAAGCTGCGCTTGTCCATCGCCCTGACCTCAGCCAGCCCCTGCGCCACTTCATGCACCGCCGCCAGCGCGTCGCTCCGGTATCGCTTAGGCATTGCACATCACCTCCGTCATCGTTCCATTCGCCATCGCCAAAGCCAGGGAGGCATCATCATGGCCAAGCACCTCATCCGCCAGTCGGCGAAAGGCCTGCAAATCCGCCGCATCAATATTGTCCCGCGCATTCTTGGCGAAGCCAAAAACGAAGAACGCCCGCGCCCCGTGCCGGAACAAGATAATGCTGCGAAACCCGCCGGACTTGCCCTGCCCAGGCCGCGCCGGCCTTTGCTTGATCACGCCCCGCCCCAGATCAGCATCCACCAGGCCGCTTTCCGCTCGCGCAACGGCGTCACATAAGGCGGCATCGCTGATGCCCTCGCGCAACGCGAAGCGGGTAAAGGGCTTGGTCTTGAAGACGCGGACCTGAGCTCAAACCACATCTATAGCACTGGGTATTATAGTTTGGGGCGCAGCGATTGCAAAAAAAAGCGAAAGGGTGCGCGCATCAGCCTGCTAAGCGCCGGCCAAACCCTCACCCCGCCGCGTCAGTATTCCGGTCCGAAACAAACCTCTCCAGCCAACGGATCGTATAATCCCCATCCTGGAATTCAGGCGCTTCCATCACGGCCCGATGCAGCGGCAGGGTCTTTTGATGCAAGCAGATCACGGGATATAGGCTGGCCCCTTGCTCTTTGCCTCAGCCCCTACTTGCGCAGAACTGCAAGAAAATATCCGTTGTGCCACTCGCTATCCTGATCAACGGGCATGCCTTGAAGCCCCGGGTGCTCGTCATTAAGGGTTGATCTGACATCAATGCGATAAACTATTTCAAGCTTCAAATCCTGGATGATCTGGAGCGTGGGGGCTCGTACGTGTTTCCAATTCCAATCATCAACAATGAGAATGAATTCGTCATCCAGGGCCTTAAGCGCAATCGCCACCCCATGATAATGATCCCTCGGGGAATGAGGGCCATCAAAAAGATAAATATTGAATTTCCCGATAGCCGGAAGAAAGACTTTTCGAAAATCCTTGCTCAGCACGCTAACCTGGGTTTGTGCAGTCACAAATTTCGACAAATTCCCGAAAAACTCTGCGCTCGGTCCATTGAATTGCGACCAATTGTCTATCGCGACAGCCTCAACGCTATTGCCATGGATGGCGGAACAGAGCGTGGACCCCAGCCAGGAACCAACTTCCAGATAGCGTGGCTCCGGAACCAGCTTGACAAGGTGATTTATCAAGACACGATAGCGCTGCCCGGACATGCCGATAAGCGCCTGAACCTCAGGCGCTGAGGCTAAAGGGTCAGAAAGCGCTATCTCAAGTGCTGCCGAAAGATATCCAGCAAGGGGCGATAAGCTGGCATCACCGAAAATCTGAATATCTGCGGGCCGCAAGATGGTCTCCTATCACCAACCATTCCAGCTTCAGAGGAGAAATCGAAGATAGTCAGTTACTTCGGGTGTTCCAAGCTCGGTATCAAAAAACATTTACTGTTCCACACAAGAATGTCGGCCTACAGCGCCATGGTCGCATGGGCAGAACTAACCCGGCCCAGACCTCCCCTGTCACCCCGCCGCTTCGCTATTCCTGTCCGCGACAAACCTCTCCAGCCAATGGATCGTATAATCTCCATCCTGGAATTCGGGCGCTTCCATCACCGCCTGATGCAGCGGCAGCGTCGTCTTGATACCCGCCACGACCATTTCACCAAGCGCACGCCGCATGCGGCCAATGGCCTCGGCCCGCGTCGGCGCATGCACTATCAGCTTGGCAACCAAGCTGTCATAATGCGGCGGCACCACATAGCCGGAATAAAGCGCGCTATCCACGCGCACCCCAAGCCCGCCCGGCGCGTGATACGTCGTCACCTTGCCGGGATTGGGCGCGAAGGTCTCAGGGTCTTCTGCCGTGATGCGGCATTCAATCGCATGGCCATAGAAGCGGATATCCTTCTGGCCATAGCCCAGCGCCTCACCAGCCGCGATGCGGATCTGTTCCTTCACCAGATCAATGCCGCAGACCATCTCGGTCACCGGGTGTTCAACCTGCAGCCGCGTATTCATCTCAATGAAGGCGAATTGCCCATCCTGCCACAGGAATTCCAAGGTGCCGGCATTGCGATAGCCAAGTTTTGATAGCCCTGCCGTCACGGTCGCGCCCAAGGCATCGCGTGCTTCGGCATCCAGCGCCGGGCTGCCCGCTTCTTCCACCAGCTTCTGATGGCGCCGTTGCAGGGAACAATCACGCTCCCCGAAATGCACCACATTGCCATGCGTATCCGCCAGCACCTGCAATTCGATATGCCGCGGCCGATCGAGGTATTTTTCCAGATAGACGCTGTCATCACCAAAAGCCGCCTTGGCTTCGGTGCGCGCGACACTCCAGGCTTCCTCAAGCTCCTCAGCGCTGCGCGCCACCTTCATGCCGCGCCCACCGCCGCCGGCAGCGGCCTTGATCAGCACGGGGTATTTCACGGCTTCGGCCACTTCGCGCGCCTGTTCCAGGGTTTCCAAGGCACCCATGGAACCTGGCACCAGCGGCACGCCAAGGCTGCGCATGGCGTCCTTCGCCGCGATCTTGTCGCCCATCATGCGGATATGCTCGGGCGCGGGGCCAATGAATTTCAGCCCATGCGCTTCCACCATTTCGGCAAAGCGCGCATTTTCCGAAAGGAACCCATAACCCGGGTGGATCGCATCCGCCCCGGTCACCATGGCGGCCGAAATCACCGCCGCCATGTTCAAATAGGAATCGCGCGCCGCCGGCGGGCCGATGCACACACTTTCATCGGCAAAGCGCACATGCATCGCCGTGGCATCGGCGGTGGAATGCACCGCGACGGTCCGAATGCCCATTTCCTGACACGCCCGATGGACGCGCAGCGCAATCTCACCCCGATTGGCGATCAGCACCTTACCGAACATGGCTTGCACCCCCGGCCGAGCGCGCCATTACTCGACAATCATCAGCGGTTCGCCGAATTCGACCGGCGTGCCGCTTTCCACCAGAATGCGCGTTACCGTGCCGGCGCGCGGCGCCTTGATCTGGTTATAGGTCTTCATCGCCTCAATCAGCATCAGGGTCTGGCCTTGCGTCACCTTGCTGCCAATGGTGACGAAGGGGGCCGAGGTCGGTTCGGGCGAAAGATAGGCAACCCCAACCATGGGGCTGTTCACTGCGCCGGGATGGTCCGCATCCACCTCAGCGGCAGGCGCGGCGGGCGCGGGCGCGGCAGCAGCAGCCGGGGCGGCAGAAGGCGCGGCATGGGCAGCGGCGGCCACCGGCATCGCCATGGGCGCCACCGTCACCTGGCGCACCAGCTTGACCCGCATGTCATTGTCAACCAGCTCAATCTCGGTCAGGTCGCTCTCGCGCAGGATTTGCGCCAATTCCCGGATCGTCGCCGGGTCGAATTGCAGGTCCTTGGTCATGCTTCCTCATCCTGTGCGATCAGCCCCGCCATGGCGCGGATCGCCAGCGCATAGCCTTCAACGCCAAGCCCGCAAATCACGCCGGTCGCGGCCTTGGAGATGAAACTGTGATGCCGGAATTCCTCCCGGCGGTGGATATTCGTGATATGCACTTCAATCACCGGCACATCCACGGCCAGCAGCGCATCCATGACGGCGATGGAGGTGGTGGTATAGCCCGCCGGGTTCATGATGATGCCGGCAGCGCGCCCGCGGCATTCCTGCACCCAGGTCACCAATTCGCCTTCGCTATTGGTCTGGCGGAAATCAATGGCAAGGCCAAGCTCATCTGCCACTTCGGCGCAAAGCGCTTCCACATCATCAAGGGTGGCGGTGCCGTATTTCTCCGGCTCTCGCACGCCCAGCATGTTCAGGTTCGGGCCGTTGAGCACGGCGATCAAAGGCGGGGTCACGACGCTTCCCTTGCGGCTTTATCAGAAGGCGTTGCGCTAGCACGGGGGGTCCAAGCCCGGCAAGCCGGGCGGGCGCTTGCCCTTCCGCCCCCGCCCCGCCACATTGGGCCCATGTCTGCCATCGCCATTTCCGTCAACGGGGAACCCCGCCAAATGCCCCAAGGCGCCACCGTGGCCGCGCTTTTGGCCGCCATTGGCCTTGATACCCGCAAGGTGGCGGTTGAGCGTAATGAGGAAATCGTGCCCCGTTCCACCTATGCCTCGGTCGCGCTGCATGAGGGCGACAAGCTTGAAATCGTTCACTTCATCGGGGGCGGCTGAGCATGTCCCACACAGATGATGATAGCTGGCAGGTCGCCGGCCAGCGCTTCCAATCCCGCCTGATCGTGGGCACCGGCCGCTACAAGGACCTCGAGGAAACCGCCGCCGCTATCGAAGCCTCGGGCGCCGAGATCGTCACCGTGGCGGTGCGCCGGGTGAACCTGTCGGACCCCAAGGCGCCGATGCTGCAGGATTATGTCTCCCCCAAGCGCTATACCTATCTGCCCAATACCGCCGGCTGCCACACGGCCAAGGATGCGGTGCGCACACTGCGCCTGGCGCGCGAAGCCGGCGGGTGGAACCTGGTGAAGCTGGAAGTCCTCGGCCCCGCGCCCTTCTTGTATCCCGATATGCCAGCGACTTTTGAAGCGGCCGAGGCGCTGATCGCCGATGGCTTTCAGGTCATGGTCTATTGCGCCGATGACCCGCTGGCGGCGAAGCGGCTGGAAGACATGGGCTGTGTTGCCATCATGCCTTTAGGCGCCCCCATCGGCTCCGGCATGGGCGTCGTGAACCCCTATATGATCAGCGCCATCAAGCGGGAGGCCAAGGTGCCGGTGCTGGTGGATGCCGGCATTGGTACGGCATCCGATGCGGCCTTGGCGATGGAGCTTGGCTGCGATGCTGTTTTGCTCAATTCCGCGATTGCGCATGCGAAAAACCCGGTGCGCATGGCGCGCGCCATGAAGGCCGCAGTGGAAGCCGGGCGCCATGCCTTCCTCGCGGGGCGTATGCCGCGCAATTACAGCGCGGATGCATCAAGCCCCATGAGCGGGCTGATCCAAAGATAGATCAGCCTGCCGCCGCCTTCAAATGAAGGTCAGCAGGCGCCTTGGTGTATCCACCAGAATTTCCTTGATCTCGGCTTCCGAAAAACCGCGCCGGCGCATTAGCGGGATGATGATGCGATGGATATGCGCGTAACCCCAACCGCCCCAGCGCGTCATATGCGACCGGTGGCAGATGTCATGCGCAATCACGATCTGCCCCTTATGGCCGCGATCCAGAATTTTGCGCATGGCGCGTAGCCGCCCGGCATCATTGGGCATGTCCACATCAGGATTGAGCGGATAGAGGCAGCTTTCCTGGCCGAACAAATCCCATTCCAGCACCACGCCCGTATCAGCCAGGCGAAACAGCGCATCCTCATCAAACACGGTGCGGTCAATATGATCCATGATGGTGCGTGAAGGATCACCGCCGCGCGCCTTGATGAAATCCATCACCTCCTGCGGTTGATCCTGCCGCCGCCCGGGATGGATGGTCAGCGCCGCGCCGGTTTCCTTCTGCGCAATCAGCGCAGCTTCCAGCACGCGGCGTTCAAGCGGCGTCCAGGGGTTCTGGCAGCCAATCTCGCCAAGCAGCCCCGCGCGCACTTCGGTGCCCCAAAGCCCTTCCTGCACCTGGGAAACCATCTCGGCAGCGAAATCATCAATGCTGCGGTGATGGTTTTCCGGCGGCTGGTATTCTTCCACGTAATGCCCGCAGCCCATCACGATATGGCAGCCCGTGGCGTCGCTCACTTGCTTCAGCCCATTCGGATTGGGGCCGATGCCACCAATCGTCAGTTCCACAATCGTCTGGCAGCCATGCGCAACGGCTTCCGCCACCGCTTCAATCGCGACCTCCACGCTTGGCTGATGCAGATTGGCGGGCGAACCGGCCACCGAAGTCGTCATGCCCCAATGATTGGCGAGCCCCGGTTCCTCGCCCTGATGCCCCTGCCGCAATGGCGGCGGGCGCAGATCCCAAATCAAATGCTCATGCATGAGCGTCGAGCCAAGCACGGCGGGATCCACCAAGCCCTGCACGGTTTGCGCCTTGCCGCGCATCTGGTCTCTTGAAAGCCTGGGCATTGCCTTCAACCCCGCCGAATATTCCAGGGATAGGCGCCGGTGCCGGGCACAAAGCCGGAAAGCCCGGTGCGATAGGCGCTGGCGATGAAGAATTGCCCAAGCGGCAGCACGGGCACGTTTTCAAAACTCTCCTGCTGGATCACATCTGCCAGGCGCTTTTGCTCGACTTCGGTTTCCGCGACCAGCCATTGCGCCGCCGCTTCTTCCACGCGGGCGTTTTCATACCAGCCAAACCAGCCACGTGATCCCATGCCACGCAAAATGGCGCTGACCGCCGGGTTGATGATGGAAACGCTGGGCCACCAGGTATGGAAAATGCTCCAGCCGCCGCGTTCCGGCGGTTCGCGGCTGGCGCGGCGCTGTACCACCGTGCCCCAATCGGTTTCCACCAAATCAACATTCATCCCAAGCCGGCGCAGCAGATCGGCCATGACATGCCCGAAGGGACCGATGGTCGGGAAATCGCTTGGATTGATGATGACAACCTTCTCACCATTATAGCCTGCGGCCCGAATGGCGGCGCGCACGGCATCCAGGTTGCGCGAGCCTTTCAGCGCGGCATTGCCGGTGGTGCTTTCATAAGGTGTGCCGCAAGGCCACATGGAATGACAATCACGGAAGGCCGAGGGGTCGTTGCCCGTCACACCCCGCATGAAATCTTCCTGCTGAATAGCCTGAAGTAAGGCACGGCGAATGGCCGGCTTGTCGAAAGGCGGGTGCAGAACATTGAAGCGGGAGACGCCAATATAGCCAAGCGTATTCAGCACCTTCACCTCAACACCCCGGGCGCGACGCAACAGCGGCGCAAGATCGGCATTGATCTGTTCCCACCAATCAATCTCGCCCGCCTGCAAGGCCGCGGCTGCCGTGGCGCTATCGGGCATGATGGTCCATTCAACGCGGTCCATATGCGCAACCTTGCCGCCCGCCGTGCGCGATGCCGCTTCCTGCCGCGGCACGTAACGATCAAACTTCGCATAAGCCGCGCGGCTGCCGGAGACATATTCATTCGCCAAAAAGCGATAGGGGCCGGAGCCCACATGTTCCGTGATCTGCTGAAAGGGATCGGTCTTGGCCATGCGTTCCGGCATCATGAAAGGCACCACGGCGGCAGGCTTGCCAAGCGCCTCACGCAGCAACGGAAAGCGAGACTTCAGCTTGATACGGATGGTCCGGTCATCCGCCACGCCCCATTCATCCACCACTGCGCCCAATGATTGTCCGAATGTATCGCGCCTGGACCAGCGCGCCAGGCTTGCCGCGCAATCCTGCGCGCGTACCGGTTCGCCATCATGAAAACGCAAGCCCTCACGCAGCCGTATACTCCAGGTCAGACCATCATCGGAAACCGTATGCCCTTCGGCCATTTGCGGCGCGACGCGCAGATCATCCGTCATGCCATAAAGCGTGTCATAGACATGCCAGCCGTGGTTTTCAGTCACCGCTGCCGTGGTCCAGATGGGATCAAGCGAAGTCAGATTGGCTTGCGGCACGAAGCGGAGCGTCCGCGCACGCGCGCCTTGCGCCAGGGCGGGTGCTGCGGGTGCGGCAGCGATGGCGGCGGTGCTCGCCAGAAAGTCACGACGACGCATATCTCTCTCCCCTTTTCCATCGCGCCTGATGGGCACGAATTGCTGGAAGCTTGGCACGGCTTGGCGAAAGGTCAAATGGAACGGGCAATCCGGGTTTGGTGCCCTTCACATGGCGCGAATTTCCGCTTCCAGCAGCGCGGGATCGGGCGCTGCCAGCCATTGCGCCGGCACGGCAATGGCCGCTGCCAGCAGGTGCTTATACTCGGCCTTCGGCACTTCCACCGCGCCGAACCGCGCCAGATGCGCGGTCAGGAACTGCGTATCCAAAAGCGTGAAGCCGCCCAGCCGAAGCCGCGCCACCAGCGCCACCAAAGCCGCTTTTGAGGCATCCGTGGTGCGGGAGAACATGCTCTCCCCAAAAAACGCACCGCCGATGCGCACGCCATAAAGCCCGCCGACCAGCGCGCCATTCTGCCAGACTTCGATGGAATGGGCCGCCCCCATGCGATGTAGCGCTGTGAAAAGGGTTTCGATTTCGTCATTGATCCAGGTATCGGCGCGCCCTGGCGCGGGTTCCGCGCAGCCCGCGATCACGCCGGCGAAGTCCTGATCAGCGGTGATGGTGAAACGGCCAGACAGCACAGTCCGGCGCAGCCGCCGCGGCAGATGAAACCCTTGATCCAACGGCAAAATGCCGCGCAGCGCCGGATCAAGCCAATGGAGCTTCTTGCTCTCCCGCCCCTCCGCCATGGGGAAAAGCCCGGCGCCATAGGCACGCAGCATCAATTCGGGCGTGATTTCCAGCGGCCGGCGGCTCATGCGCGCGACCCTATGGCAAGGGTGGGCGCCGCGCTATTCTTCCTCATCCGCCGGGGCGATCGGGAGTGCACTGCTTTCCTTATGCGTCGCCAGCGCCACCAGGGTTTCGGTGCGCATGACGCCAGGCAGGGCGCGGAGCCGCGCATTGGTGAAGCTATCCACCGCCGCAAGATCCGGCAGCCGCAGCTTCACCTGATAGGACCAGCGCCCGGAAATGGCGTGGCATTCCAGCACAGCCTCATCTGCTGCCATGGCGGCGATGAAGCCCGCTTCCGTGCCTGATTGCAGCATCACGAAAACCCAGGCGAGTTGCGGGCAGCCCACCGCCGCCGGGTCCAGATCCGCCCGCCAGCCCCTGATTGTGCCGCGTTCTTCCAGGCGCTTCACGCGCTCTGCCGTGGCCGAGACAGAAAGCCCCGCAACTTTCGCGAGTTCCGCGAGCCCTGCCGAGCCATTGCCTTGCAGTTCCAGCAGGATATTCCGGTCTATATCGTCCATGGCGGGACTATATCCGGTAAAACCGGCAAATGAAATGAAAATCTTGCCATGAATTCTTGGTTTTGCTGCGCCCTGGGACAGCTTTATTGCCAAAGGGCGAATAGGGGCCTTTGGGATGAAGCGTGAAGTGTAAGCCAAAGGGCATCCTGGCGCTGTGGCGGCTTGGGCGATTCTGATGCCGGCGGAAGCGCTGGCGGTACAGGCTAAACGGGCATCCGATGCCGAAACGCAACCATGGGTTGTTTTTTGTGGCATGTGATCAAAAATGATTTATTGTTTTGTGCAGCGTGTAAGGATTTGTAATATCTCCGCGGTTTTCATGCGTGTTTCACTTGCGCATTAACCAAAAATTAGCGAACAATACTCGGCGGTTCGATCCGTGGTCAGGTTTCGTTGCTAAGCCAATGGTCATCTTGGCTTGGTATCAGAGGCTTTGGAGGTTTCCGCCGGCTTCGGCGGGGTCTCCAGCGCAACCTGGTCATTTGGATCAAACCGCTCGGCTAATACGTGACCTATGCGCATTGCGTTGAAGGAGAATGGCCATGAGTGGTGTCAGCATCAACCTTACTACGGGCAACGATACCTTTCCGGGTGGCAATTTCACGGACAACATAGGCCCTGACTCCATCAATGGCCTTGCCGGTAATGACACGATTGTCGGCGGCAGTGGCAATGACACGCTCGATGGCAATATTGGCAATGACACGCTGGATGGCGGCGCGGACCGCGATCTCCTGTTTGGCGGCAACGGCAGCGACCTGCTGATCGGCGGCACCGGCGCCGACACCGCGGACTACAGCGCGAACGCATCCAACCAGGGCATCAGCTTGGCTGGGGGCAGCAACGTTACGGGCGGCGACGGGCGAGGCGGCACGGACAGCTTGTCCGGGATAGAAGCGATTATTGGCGGCGCCGGCGCCGATGTTATGAATTTTGGCGTCTTCCTTCCGGGCGTTTCCGCATGGACCCTGATCGGGAATGGCGGCAACGACGGTTTGGCGGGCGGATTTAACAATGATTCCTTGGATGGCGGTGTCGGCGACGATAACCTCAACGGGAACTGGGGCAATGACACCCTGGTCGGAGGTGATGGTAACGATAATCTCAATGGTGGTAGCGAAAACGACAGTATTCTCGGCGGCATCGGCAACGACTCGATCCAAGGCAACTTCGGGCGTGACACGATGGTGGGCGGCGGCGGCGACGATACCCTCAGCTATTTCGAGAATGGTAACATAAACGCTCCCGGCGGGGTGGTGGTGGATCTTGGGGCGCAGACGGTCATTGGCGCCGGCGCTGGCGCCGGCAATTCCAACAACCACGCTACCGGCGACAGCATCTCCGGCTTCCAGAATGTGATCGGCAGCGCGGAAAGCGACACGCTGAGGGGGAGTGACCAAGACAACATCCTCGATGCTGGCGGCGGCGTCTCCTTAGAGCTCCTGGAAGGCCGCGGCGGCAACGACAGGCTGATTTCGGCAGGTGGTGCCGACACGCTCCTGGGCGGCGATGGCAACGACTTGCTGTCATCCGAAGACGGCAACGACTCCTTCGACGGGGGCGCCGGCAATGACACGGTCAGCAATGCCGGCCGCGGCGACGACACGCTGGGGGGTGGCATCGGCGATGACACGCTGGTCGGTGAGCGGGGCAATGATTCGCTGGCCGGCGGTGATGGCAATGACACGCTGAATGGCGGTAACGACATTGACCGTCTGGATGGTGGTATTGGGAATGATCGGCTGATTGGTGATCTTGGTAACGATAGTCTCTATGGCAACCAAGGCAATGACACGTTGGATGGCGGCAATGGCAATGACACGTTGGATGGCGGCGCCGACAATGACACGTTGGATGGTGGCAATGGCGATGACCTACTGAATGGCGGCGATGGCGTTGACTTTGCCAGCTACGCCAATGCGACCGTAGGGGTAAGTGTTCAGATCTTTGGCGATGCCTCTGGCGGGGCAGGCAGTGATGAATTGCAGGGCTTTGAAGGGCTGATCGGTTCGAATTTTGCCGACACGCTGCAGGGTGATGCCAACGCCAATACGCTCTATGGCGGTGCTGGTTCGGACTCGTTGATCACCGGCGGCGGTAATGGTGGCGACCTGCTCGATTACGGCGCTGGCAATGATACCTTTGTCTGGGATCGGGCCCTCACGCCTGGCAATCTGACGCTGGTTGGTGGCGGCGGTGCCAATGACTTCCTGAACCTTGGCGATGGTTGGACGAGTGGTATCGTTACCACCAATGACTGGATCAATTTCGAGAGAACCATTGCTGGTACTAATGGCGCCGAAACCGTCACCATGTTCACCCAGGGCTGGGAGGATGTTGTCTGCTTCGCCGAAGGCACACGCATCGTTACCCCCGGCGGCGAGGATGTGGTCGAAAACCTGCGCGCCGGTGACATGGTACTGGCCATGCGCAACGGTCAGGCGGGGTTTGAACCGCTGCGCTGGGTTGGCTTCATGGATATCGCCGTGCCACGCAATGCGGTGATGGCGGCGAAAACGGCACCCATTCTGATTAAGGCCGGTGCCATCGCCCCCGGCATGCCCGCGCGTGATTTGCGCGTCAGCCCGGATCACGCGATGGAAATTGATGGGCATCTGATCCCGGCGAAGCATCTGGTGAATGGCAGCAGCATCATCCAGGAAATTTGGTGCAAGCGCGTGCGCTACTTCCACCTGGAACTGGAAGCGCATGGGTTGTTGTTGTCTGAAGGCACCTGGTCCGAGAGCTATCTGGATGATGGCAATCGCCATGCCTTCAACAATGCGGCGCTGACCGGGTTGTTCCTGGATTTCGAAGCCGGCCGTTCGAATGGCGAGTATGACCACATGGCTTGCCTGCCTGTCCTGCGCCAGGGCTTGAAGCTGGATGAAATCCATGGGCGGCTGGCGCTGCGTGCTGAGGAACTGGCACGGGCGGGAAAGGGGCGGCTGATCGGTTGAAGTGATGCCAAAGATTACGGGGTGCGCCAAGTGCCTGATCAATTTCAGGCATGGCCACCCCTGACTTTCACCTGGTCCTTTGCGGGGCCGTGAGATCGCTGGTTTTTTCGCACGCTATGCTGTTTTTGGGCGTTAGCGCCATTCCTGCGCCACGTGGCACCATATGGCGAGCCGGGAGGTCCTAGAGCAGATCACGGTCAGATGGCAACATCTGAACATGTGAGGATGCTCGAAAAACAGAGATCTAGAGCGTGTTGCGTGAACCCATGTGAACGCAACATGCTCTAGGAAAAAGGCCGAGCGCTTGCTTCAAACTGAAGTGAATGGAAACCGCATTCAAGCAGGCGTCACGCCCGATCGGTGCCGCTGGCGTGCTGGGCGTTTTGGCGATTCTGAAACTCGGCTTCAATGGTGTGAAGCAGAAGCGCGTTCAGCGCTTATCACCTTGGATTGTGCTTGCGTTGCAAAAACAACCATAGGTAGTAATTTTCAGTCATCAATAAATTTTATAAACATTGGAGCCAAAAGCAGCAAGTTTCTCGGCAATTCAGTCTATTGCTGGCGCTCATTAAAGCCATCCGTTCAAGTTTTGCTCATAATTTAGACGCTAATCTTCTGAATTTCCTGCTTTTGTCAGATGGCCGCTTAAGGGTGGTGCGAAAATGCATGACCCAAATTAGGAAAACGTCGTAAATTTTGATATACAAGATACAGCCTTGGGCGAAGTTCGCGCTACTGCCGGTGTTTCAGCCTCTTGGCCGGGTGAGGAAGGAGATTTGTCATGAGTGGTGTGAGCACAATTCTTGGTACAGGCAATGACTCCTGGCCGGGTCCTGGCGTCGATAACACTGGCAATGACAGCGTTGATGGTAATCTCGGCAGTGACACCATCGATGGTGGCGCGGCTAATGACACCATTCTTGGTGGCGTAGGGAACCCCGCAGACGTCAATTTACTTATCGGCGGCATTGGTGATGATTCGATCGTCGCGGGCGACTTTTTTGCTTTTGACGAGAGGGAAGAGAATTTATTGGGCGGCGAAGGCAATGATACGCTCGTTGCCGGCAATGGTAACCAAAATCAACTTGATGGTGGCACAGACAATGACAGCCTATTGGCCACGGGCGGCCGAGATGATCTTCTTTTCGGCGGCGATGGCAACGACACGGTGCGGGGTGGTGATGACGTCAATACAAGCCTCCGTGGCGGTAATGAAGACGATTTGATCCTTGCTGGAGCAGCCTCAACAAGTGAGTTGCATAACTTATTCGGCGACGATGGTCATGACACGCTGATCGCCTCTATTGCGAATAACCAGTTCTTGAGCGGTGGCACTGGCAACGATAGCCTTCAAGGGGGCTCCGGCGACAACCACGAGTATCGCGGTGGCGCCGGCAATGACACGCTGGTTGCCGGTGGTGGTGGCGGTCAGCTGCTCATCGGAGATTCCGAAGTTGATCCTTTGGCAACCGGTGATGACAGCCTTTTTGGCGCCGGAGCCGCCGAATCCCTGCGTGGTGGGCTTGGGAACGACACGCTGGATGGCGGCAATGGCGATGACTTCCTGGATGGCGGCGAAGGCAATGACTTTGCAAGCTACGCCAATGCGGGCGCAGGGGTAAGTGTTCAGATCTTTGGAGATGCCTCTGGCGGGGCAGGCAATGATGAATTGATCGGCTTTGAAGGGCTGATTGGTTCCGGTTTCGACGATAGGCTGGAGGGTAATACCAGCGCCAATACGCTTTATGGCGGTAATGGCGTAGATGATATCTCTGGCGGCGGCGGCAATGACTGGCTGGATTTCGGCGCTGGGAATGAGAGGTTTCTGCGCGGCGTAGCCGAAAGCGGCAATGACACGCTGATTGGCGGGCTTGGGAGTGATACGCTCGATCTCGGGTCGAATTGGTCATATCTGAGCGCGAGCGGCGGGTTCTCACTCTATCGGGATAATGCTGACACTATCTGGGCGCAGGGTTGGGAACAGGTGGTGTGCTTCGCCGAAGGCACGCGAATTGTTACACCCGCTGGCGAGATTGAGGTGGAAAACCTCCGCGCCGGTGACATGGTGCTGGCGATGCGCAACGGTCAGGCGGGGTTTGAACCGCTGCGCTGGGTTGGCTTCATGGATATCGCTGTGCCACGCAATGCGGTGATGGCGGCGAAAACCGCGCCCATTCTGATCAAGGCCGGTGCGATTGCGCCCGGCATGCCGGCGCGTGATTTGCGGGTCAGCCCGGATCACGCGATGGAAATTGATGGCCATCTGATCCCGGCGAAGCATCTGGTGAATGGCAGCAGCATCATCCAGGAAATCTGGTGCAAGCGCGTGCGCTACTTCCATCTGGAACTGGAAGCGCATGGGTTGTTGTTGTCAGAAGGCACCTGGTCCGAGAGTTATCTGGATGATGGCAATCGCCATGCCTTCAACAATGCGGCGCTGACCGGGCTGTTCCTGGATTTCGAAGGCGGCCGTTCGAATGGCGAGTATGACCACATGGCTTGCCTGCCTGTGCTGCGCCAGGGCTTGAAGCTGGATGAAATCCATGGGCGGCTGGCGCTGCGTGCGACGGAATTTGCGCGGGCAGAAAAGGGCCAAGCCCAGGGCTGATGGAATGGCGTGATCCGCGCATGCGGATCACGAACCCTAGGTGGCATTCCCCCTTGCCAAAGACGCGGGCAGGGCGTCAGCTTTCGTGTCGAAGGGAATTGCCATGCACACCACACGCCGCAGCCTGCTCCTGACCCCCGCATTGCTGGCCAGCCCTGCCTTGGCCCAAGCGCCCTGGCCGCGCCGGCCTATCACCTTTATCGCACCCGCTGCACCCGGTGGGGCCACGGATATCCTCGCGCGCGTCATGGCGCAGACCATGCAGGGCAGCTTGGGCCAACCGGTCGTGGTGGAAAATCGCGGCGGCGCCGCCGGCGTGATCGCGACCGAAGCAATTGCAGCCGCGCAACCCGATGGCCACACCATCGGCATTGGCATGATCAGTACGCTAGCCGTTAATCCGCATGTCTATCGCATGCGCGCCGATGTGATGAAGGATTTCGCGCATATCGGCATGATCGCCAAAGTGCCCATGGTGCTGCTGGCGCAACATAATCTGGCGGAAGGCGGGCTGGCCGGCTTTATCGCCCGCGTCAGGGCCGCACCCGATACCATCACCTATGGCAGTGCCGGCGCCGGTTCCAATGTGCATATCGGCATGATTGCGTTTCTTGAAGCTGCAGGGCTCAAGATGGTGCATGTGCCCTATCGCGGATCGGGGCCGATGGTGATTGATCTGGTCGCCGGCAATATCCAATCCGGCATGACCGGCACGCCTGCTGCCCTGCCTGTATTGCGCGCTGGGCGCGTTGCGGCCCTTGGCACCACCGCCAAGGAAAGACTGGCGCAAACCCCGGATATCCCAGCAATCAGCGAAACCATTCCTGGGTTTGAGGCAATGCAATGGTACGGCATTGTGGCACCATCCCGCACGCCGCCCGAAGTGGTGGCGAAGCTTGCGGAAGCAACTAATGCCGCCCTTGCCAATCCGGACGTGCTGGCGCGGTTGGCCGATGAAGGCGCGCAACCTACGCCGATGTCCCCCGATGCCTTCCGCGGTTTTGTGGCCGCGGAGCTTGACCGCTGGGGTGCCGTGGCGCGCCGCAATAACCTGAGGCCCAATGAATAGGTAGCCGAAGCACGGCCAAGCAGGGCATAATCCGGCGCGTTGTTGCAGGAGAGTCCCCCCATGCCCGAAGGCCGCCTTGTCATCGGCACCAAGCGTTATTCATCCTGGTCCATGCGCGGCTGGCTGGCCGTGCATCTGGCCGGGCTTGATGTGGAGGAAGTGGTGATCCCGCTCGCGGGCGGGGGGGCGACCACCGCGCTCAAAACCGCGACGCCGGCCGGCATGGTGCCCTATCTGGAACATCGCGGCGCGCGGATTTGGGAAAGCCTGAGCATCTGCGAATACTGCGCGGAAATCGCGCCCAAGCTTTGGCCGGCGGAACGCGCCGCGCGCGCCCATGCGCGGTCCATCGCGGCCGAAATGCATGCCGGGTTTCGCAATCTGCGCATGGCCATGCCAATGAATTTGGGCCGCAGCTTTCCCGGCCGTGGCCGCACGCCAGAATGCCTTGCCGATATCGCGCGGGTAGAGGCGATTTGGGCCGAAGCCATCGCCGCCCATGGCGGGCCTTTCCTGATGGGTGCCGAATTCGGCGCGGTGGATGCCATGTATGCGCCGGTGGTGGCACGTTTCATCACCTGGCAGCCAGCGCTTTCCTCAACCTCGCAGCGCTATATGGCCGCAGTTCGCGCGCATCCCCTAGTCGCGCGCTGGTATGATGAAGCCGCCGCGGAGCCCACTGGATGGTTGCTTGATCGTTATGAGAATCCCGCATGAATACCGCCCTTGCGCTTGACCATCTTGGCGTCGCGGCGCGCGATCTGACGCCCATGTGCGCGGCCTATGAAAGGCTCGGCTTCACGCTTTCGCCCATTGCGCAGCAAAGCGGGCGGCGGCGGCCTGATCTGCCGGTGGAAAAATACGGCTCCGGCAATCGTTGTGCTTTCCTCAAGCACGGCTATATCGAATTGATCGCGATCTTTGATCCGGCGCTATTCGACAATAACCTCAACGCCTTTCTGGCGCGCTATCCGGGGATGCATATCCTGGCACTCGCCATGTTGGATGAGGAAGCAAATCTGGCACGGCTGCGTCAGGCGGGGCTTGATGTTCCAGGCGTTGCCTATCTGGAACGACCTGTCGAAGCGGGCGGACCGATTGCGCGCTTTGCGCGCCTCCCCTTCCCGGACCCGCCAGAGGGCCGCGTGCAACTGATCCGGCATCTCACGCCCGAATTGGTCTGGCAGGATCGCTGGATGGACCACGCCAATCGCGCCGAAATCCTGGAAGCCGCCATCTTGAGCGCCGACAACCCGGCTGAAACCGCAGCCCGGCTTTCGCGCCTATCCGGCCTGCCGGTGGAACCGGACCCGGCGGGGGGCTTTCTGCTCCGCCTGCCAGGCGCGGCGCGCGCCGCCGGCCCGAAGGCGCCAGTGCTTGAAACGCGCGTCAGGGTGCTGACGCCGGAAGCGCTGGCCTCTGTACTGCCCGGCGTGGTGCCGCCGGCCTCTCCCTTCATGGCCGGGATGGTGGTGCGCACTGCCGATGGCGCGGCCTCAGCCCGGCGCATCCTGGCCGGCATGCCCGCGCGGGAAGCGCCGGAAGGCATCATGGTGCCGCCCGAATACGCTGCCGGCGCAGCACTGATCTTCACGTGAACCGAGCCGCCATCAGCCGGAGCCTGCGCATCTACCACGCGCCTGGCCGCGCCGCGGCCTTGGATGGCTTCTATCGGCGCTTCCTTGATTCCGGAGACATCGCTTTCGATGTCGGCGCGCATGTCGGCGACCGGATGCTCTGTTTCCGGCGCCTTGGCGCGCGTGTGGTGGCGGTGGAACCGCAAGCCGCCCTGGCCCGCGTGTTGCGCCTATTGCTGCGGCGTGATCCGGGTGTAGCGCTGGTGTCGCAATTGGTGGGCGCCAAGGCGGGCAAGGCAGAACTACGCCTCAATACCGCCAATCCAACCGTCGCCACCGCCAGCCCTGCCTTCATCGCCGCCGCCGCCGGTGCGCCTGGGTGGGAGGGGCAGGAATGGGACCAGGCCGAAACCCTGCCCGTGACCACCCTTGATGCGCTGATCGCCGCCCATGGCATGCCGCATTTCATCAAGCTGGACATCGAGGGTTTTGAGGCCGAGGCACTGCGCGGCCTTTCCCGCCCGCCGCGGGCGCTTTCCTTCGAATTCACCACCATCCAGCGCGATGTGGCCGCGGAATGCCTGGGGCTGCTGGCAGAGCTTGGCTATCGGCATTTCCAGGCGAGCCTCGGGGAAAGCCTCAGCTTCGCCTTGCCCGCGCCCTGTGATGCGGCGGCGATGCAGGCATGGATCGCGGCACTGCCGGCCAGCGCCAATAGCGGCGATGTCTATGCGTGTCTGGAGCCAGAGCGCCTGATGGTCACCCCGCCTCAGCCGTGATGCGCGCGGCGGAGATCAGGCTCCGCCAGCGTTCCAGATCGGCCACCAAGAAGGCGCGAAACTCCTCAGGCGTTGAACCCACCACCACGGCGCCAAGGGAACGGAGCCGCGCATTCAGCTCCGGCTTCGCGAGCGCAGTGCGCACGGCATTGTTGAGGCGCTCCACCACCGGCGCAGGCGTTTCGGCAGGTGCCACAAGGCCAACCCCCTGAATATAGCGTTCAAACCCGCCAAAGCCCGCTTCCGCCATGGTGGGCACATCCGGGAAATCCGGGTGGCGTTCGGCGGTGCTGACGGCCAGGCCGCGCAATTGGCCGCGCTGGATATGCTCGGCAATGCCGACCATGGGGTAGAACATGAAGGAAAGCCGGCCTGACATTACCTCGGCCAAAGCGGGCGCATTGCCTCGGAAGGGGACATGCGTCATTTCCGTCTGCGTCATCACAGCAAGCAGCGCGGCTGAGAGATGCGCCGACCCGCCATTGCCGGCCGAACCATAGGTCACCGAACCAGGCCGAGCCCGGGCCGCCGCCACCACGGCGCCGATATTGGCATAGGGTGAATTCGTCGCCGCCACGGCGATCAGCGGCAGGGTCGCAATCAGGGAAACCGGCGCGAAATCCTCGAGCGGGCGATAACGTGCGTTGGGCAGCAGAATGGCGTTCACGCTATGCGCCAGCGTCGTCACCAGCAGGCTTTGCCCATCCGGCGGGTCGCGCATGACGCCTTCGGTCGCGATCAGGGAATTGGCGCCGGCGCGGTTTTCCACCACCACGGGCTGGCCGAGCAGCCCCTGCATTTCCTGCCCCAGCACACGCGCGATCACATCCGTGGGCCCGCCCGCAGCGAAGCCCACCACAAGCCGGATCGGCCGGCCCTGCTGCGCCCGGGCGGCACGCGGCAGCGCGGCAAGGCTTGAGAGCGCGAGCGCCCCGGCAGCGCGGCGGGTGAGCTTTCCTGTCATGGGGTTTCCTTGATGGTTTTATTTGTGGCCTCAGTGTTTTCCGCCTGGCCGCCTCGGGTCAAGCGGGGCCTGAGGCGCGCGGGATGACGGCGCAGGGATTTTGCGCTTAAGTCTGGCGGCGATTTGGCAAAGGAAGACGCAGCATGGGTGTTTTGACGCAGGAACAGAAGGATGCCTTCTGGCGCGATGGCTGCTTGGTGGTGCCGAATGCTGTCTCGCCCGATCTGCTGGCGCGGCTGCGCGCCGAGATCGCTGGCTGGGTGGAAGAAAGCCGCGCGCATACAAAACCCTTCGGCCCGCCTTGCGTGGATGGCCGCCCGCGTTTTGACATGGGCAAGGAACATTCTGCCGAAAACCCCGCGCTGCGGCGGATCAATAACCCATCCGATATCTCGCCCGCCTATCTGGAAGCGATGCGTGACAGCGACATGACGGAAATGGTGGCCGAATTGATCGGCCCCGATGTGAAATTCCATCATTGCAAGATCAATCTGAAGCTGATGGGCGCGAAGACCGAGGTGCTGTACCATCAGGATTTCGCCTATACGCCGCACACGAATGACGACATCATCACTGCCTTGCTGTTCCTGGATGATGTGGATGAAACCAATGGCGCGCTGACCATTGTGCCGGGTTCGCACAAGGGGCCGATGTATTCGCTGTTTGATGGGGACCGTTTCACCGGCGCGGTTTCAGATGCGGATGAAAAGGCGCTGCTGGCGCAAAGCATCCCCTGCTATGGCCCGGCTGGGTCGGTCTGCCTGATGCATACCAAGCTGGCGCATGGATCAGCACCCAATGCCGGCACCAAGCCGCGCGGGCTTTATATTTGCGTCTATACCGCCGCAGATGCGGTGCCCCTGGCGCGCAACCCGATGCCAAGCACGCATGAGGGTGAGGTTATTCGCGGCAAGCCGGCGCGCTTTGCGCGCATTACGGAGACCCGCGTGGAATTGCCGCAACAGCCCAAATCCGCGAGCTTCTTTACCGTGCAGGGGCAGGCTTCCGCGCAAGCGGCGGAGTGAAAGGAAACTCAGAGGGATTCGTATTATTTTATGAACGGATAGCCGGATGGTTACGCCGCTTCACGTGGCATTTTCTTCTCAAAAGAATTGCGACTTCGCCATAAATAGCCCCACCGACGGCATGAAGCTTGTGCTCGCAATCCACTTCCTCGCCCATCTTGCTTGTCCATAGTCCCGAGGGTAACTGATAAGAGGCATGGGTCGGTCTTCCATTTAAGGCGAATATGGCGACTCTTTCAAATTTTTCGTGCACATCAGATTCTTGGCAGGTTCGATATCCTAGCGTCGCGAAAGCTCTTGTGAACGCATCAAGCGTCTCTTCGATCGGGATTCTGGGGGGCCAATAACTATCTTCGTGCGGCCACCACCAATGCTCAGTGTCTCCCGCAGCCCAAGCAATGCAATTATATCGCCAGCATGGGGGGCTTGTTCGCCTGTACCCTGACCCCGGTGATCCCAAAACCGGGAAAGCGTAGAGGACAGGCTTGTCGTCATCTAGCTTAATACTCAAAAGTAACCGCGCTCCTCTCCCCATGCGATCCAACAGTCCGCCATAGCCCGAATATCGCCCCGGATCTCAGGGCGATTTCTAAGCGGATTTTCCAAGGTTAACTTCCGAAGCGCTTCGAACCAGTAATCAGGTCTTTGTCGCAACTTTCTGAGAAGAAAAGGAACCACTGGTGGGCCAAGCGCAATAATTTCTTGGTACCACTGATTATCTACTTTGGCGGTGATACTTGATAAAAAAGAGGTCTCCTGCCGCCAGCGGGCCGCTAATTCGTCCAGCTTGGCTTCTAAATTTGCGTCCGTGCCAATCTCAACAATCGCATTATCCGTAAATAAAGGCGAAAAATTGCTTGCTTCATCTAGTGATTTTAGGTCCTCGAGGAACTGATTTGACCAATTTATCGGAATCGGTTGATCAATAGCAGAAGTTAATGATCTGAGGCGCAGCTGATAGGCTCGAGGTGTCGCGAATGACCAACTTGCAGGAGTCCGTTCAGCCAAAGCGGAAGTCCAAAACCCTTCTTTGGGACGGGGCGTAACGTAATGGGCAGTCGTAAAGCTTTTTGTCGACACGGCTGTAGAGGTAGGTTCTCCCAATGCGTAATTTTTCCGAATTGATCCAGTGAACCGTTCAAGTGCTAAGGCCTCACTCATGACACAACCTGACCTTGCCGGGCTTCCTCAACCTTTTCCTCGTACAATTTGACTTGTTGACTAAGCCAAATCGCCAAGGACCGAGCAACGTCGACATTCATGACCACATCAACGTCAAGCTCGCGCACTACAGCATTTCGTATAATGGTTTTCTCAGCAATAGATTGCCCAAGTGATCCATCTTCATTAAGCGTAAAGGTCTGCCGCTGTGGGATTGCTTGGCGTTCACTGTAAAACGAAAAATGAATGTATCCAGATGGCGTGATGCCACCAATTGCGCCATCCGCATGAACGACTCTGAAAAATTGACTTTTGAGATAGTCAAACGAGATTTTTTCGTCCTCGCCTGCTGCTCCAACAGCGCTCTCCGCTGCGCCTTCCCCAACTGCCATCACTTCCTCCCAAAAACCACTAGCGACCTGTACGCCTTAAGGCTCCATCTACTCCACATTCTCAGGCTCACGCTCCGCATCCCGATCTTCCTCAGGCTTGGGCAGCGCAGGGGGCGCGGCTTCCTGGCAATCGAAGGTCAGCGCGCCGTCACGCAGCCCAACCTTCACCGATCCACCCTTGGCGAGTTTGCCGAACAGCAATTCCTCCGCCAGCGGCTTTTTCACATATTCCTGAATGACGCGCGCCAAGGGCCGCGCGCCGTAAAGCGGGTCATACCCACGTTCCGCCAGCCATTCCTTTGCCGCCGAGGAAAGTTCAATCGTCACATTCCGGTCAGCAAGCTGCGCTTCCAGCTGCATGACGAATTTTTCGACGACCTGCGCCACAATCTCCGGCGTCAGACCCGCAAAACCCACCACCGCATCCAGGCGGTTGCGGAATTCGGGCGTGAACATCCGCTTGATCGCTTCCTCATCCTCACCCACGCGGGCGGCGCGCTCAAACCCAATCGCGGGCTTGGCCATATCGGAAGCGCCGGCATTGGTGGTCATGATCAGGATCACATTGCGGAAATCCACATTCTTGCCATTGTGGTCCGTGAGCTTCCCGTGATCCATCACCTGCAACAGGATATTGTACAAATCCTGATGCGCCTTTTCGATTTCATCGAGCAGCAATACCGCATGCGGGTGCTGATCAATCGCATCGGTCAAAAGCCCGCCCTGATCAAAGCCGACATAGCCAGGCGGCGCACCAATCAGGCGCGATACGCTATGGCGTTCCATATATTCGGACATGTCGAAGCGGATCAGTTCAATGCCAAGCGTCTTCGCCAATTGCTTGGCGACTTCCGTCTTGCCGACCCCGGTCGGGCCAGAGAACAGATAATTCCCGATCGGCTTTTCCGGATCGCGCAGCCCCGCGCGTGACAGCTTGATCGCGCTGGCAAGCGCTTCAATCGCCTTATCCTGGCCAAACACCATTGCCTTCAAATCGCGTTCCAGATTCTTGAGCGTCTCCCGATCATCGGTCGAAACCGATTTCGGCGGGATGCGCGCGATCTTCGCGACAATGTCTTCCACATCCTTCAGCGTCACGGTCTTGCGGCGCTTGTTTTCAGGCAGCAGCATGCGCGATGCGCCGACCTCATCAATGACATCAATCGCCTTGTCGGGCAGCTTGCGGTCATGGATGTATTTCGCGGAAAGCTCCACCGCCGCGCGGATCGCTTCCGGCGTATAGCGCACCTTGTGGTGCTTTTCGTAATTGGTCTTGAGGCCCTGCAGGATCTTCACCGCATCTTCAAGCGTCGGCTCATTCACATCAATCTTCTGGAAGCGCCGCACGAGCGCGCGGTCCTTCTCAAAATGCGTGCGATATTCCTTATAGGTCGTGGACCCGATGCAGCGAATGGTGCCCTGTGCCAAGGCCGGCTTCAAAAGGTTCGATGCATCCATCGCGCCCCCTGAGGTCGCGCCCGCACCGATCACGGTATGGATTTCATCAATGAACAGTACGGAACCAGGCTGGGCTTCCAGTTCGGAAACCACGGCCTTCAGCCGTTCTTCGAAATCGCCGCGATAGCGCGTGCCGGCCAAAAGGCTGCCCATATCCAGCGCATAGATGGTGGATTTCGCCAGCACTTCCGGCACATCACCTTCTACGATGCGCTTCGCAAGCCCTTCCGCAATTGCGGTTTTGCCCACGCCCGGATCGCCGACATAAAGCGGGTTGTTCTTGGTGCGGCGGCAAAGGATTTGGATGGTGCGTTCGATTTCCTGATCACGGCCAATCAGCGGGTCAATCTTGCCCTGTTCAGCCTTCTTGTTCAGGTTCACGCAGTAATTCGCCAGCGCATCCTGGCCACGCGGCGCGCCACGGCCCTTTTCCTCACGCTCCTGGCCCGATTCTTCATTGCCCGCGCCATCGCCCTTCGCCGCGCGGGGCTGAGAGCGCCCGGGCGCCTTGGCAATGCCATGGCTGATGAAATTCACCGCATCAAGGCGCGTCATATCCTGCAATTGCAGGAAATACACCGCATGCGATTCGCGTTCCGAGAATAGCGCCACCAGCACATTGGCGCCGGTCACCTCATCGCGGCCAGAGGATTGCACATGAATGGCGGCGCGCTGCACCACGCGCTGAAAGCCGGCGGTGGGCTTCGGATCACCGCCGCGTTCCGTCACCAGGCCGGCCAGATCCTTATCCAGAAATTCGGTCAGGTCGCGCTTGAGCTTTTCAACATCCACCCCGCAGGCGCGGAGCACACCCGTCGCATCAGCATCATCACCAAGTGCGAGCAGCAGATGTTCCAGCGTTGCGTATTCATGTCGGCGCTCACCAGCCAGGGCCAGGGCGCGATGCAGCGTCTGTTCTAGGTTACGGGACAACATGATCAACGACGCTCCATCTTGGCCGGAGCCCCTGCCGAGGCAGGACGCCATGGCCGATTTCGAAAACTAATCTAGGCGCCCCGGGGGCATTCTGCGAGCCCCACCCCTCAATCCTTCTCGATGGTGCATTGTAGCGGGTGCTGGTTCTGGCGCGCCAGATCCATCACCTGCGTCACCTTGGTCTCCGCGATTTCATAGGTGAAGACCCCGCAAACACCGACTCCGCGGCGATGCACATGCAGCATGATCCGCGTCGCTTCTTCGCGATTTTTCTGGAAAAACCTCTCCAATACGTGAACGACGAATTCCATCGGCGTGTAATCATCGTTCAGCATCAATACCTTGTACATGGCGGGCTTCTTGGTGCGCGGGCGCGCCTTCACAACG
Source organism: Roseomonas sp. (assembly GCA_020249925.1). Lineage (GTDB taxonomy): Bacteria > Pseudomonadota > Alphaproteobacteria > Acetobacterales > Acetobacteraceae > Neoroseomonas. The sequence continues at coordinate 105,439 of JADCER010000010.1, forward strand.
ATGCCCGTCTGCGGCCCTTCACCACCACCTTGCCCGTCATTCGGGCGCTTATCCTGATCGCTCATGCTCTCGGTTCGGTCTTTCAAGGCGCCAGCCACCACGCTGCGCTCCCTATAGGATATGGAGCGAATGGCCGAAGGTGAAGCCCTTGTTACATGTCTGAGGGAAAAGTTTAGCGCGAACACCTTGCTGTTCAACGAAAAAAAATGGCGTGACCCATTGATATGGATCACGCCATGTGCCGGCTACCCCCCAGTTTGGGAGGAGGGGGGGGAGGGGAGCAGCCAAGCCAGAACGGGGCCAGCGCCCCGCCCGAGAATTAGGCCGCCAGCGGCTTCGCCAGCTTTTCCATCGCCACCGTCATGCGCGCATTCACGGGCGCGAAGGCGGTTTCGGCGAGCTTCACGGAAGCTTCCTGAAGCTTGGTGCCTTCGGCAACCATCTTCTCCAGCGCGGCCTTGGCGAACTTCGCCTGCAGCTCAGCGGCTTCATTCACGCTCTTCACACCAGCCAGCGCCTTCGCACCTTCCAGGGCGTGGTCGGTCAGGCCCTGCGCCAGCGCCATATACTGGCGGGCGAGGTCCTGAGAGCCCGAGGCCCAGGTCTGGGCGGCCTTGGTGAAGGCCTCCACATTGCCGCGGCCGAATTCAGCGGCTTCTTCCGCCGCCTTGAAGATGCTCTCGGCACCCTTGGTCATCTGTTCCATGTTCTTCTCCATTGCAATGCGGGCCTGCGCCGCGCCGTCAGTCATCACTTTTTGAGCTTGCGCCGCGGTTTCCGCCGCCACCTTGCTCACACCCTGGCTCTTGCTTTGTGCCATGATCTCAACCCTTTCCTTGCCTTGCCGGGCTGCAGCGACCCGGGCCTTAAGCGCCGGCCGGAAGGGCCGGGAAGTTTTGCTGCGCTGCAACATGGCCAGCTTCTACGCGCCGCGCTGGGGCCTTTGCAAGCATTTTTTTGCACTGCACAAAAATTTTCCGAGATGCTTCGGGCGGGCTCGGCAAGGGTATTTGCACTGGCGACTCAAGCGCCTTTGTTAAGCCTCTGATCAAAATCAGAATTTGCGTTTTTTTGCTGGACGGGATGCTGGCACCAGTCTATAAACGCCATAGGGGAAGACAGGCGCGGGGCGACGCAGCCTTGGGCCATCAGGGGGTTTTTGCGGAATGAAGACTCGCCGCCAAGGCTTGGGAAGCCTTGCCGTTCGATTCGCCGGGCTGGTTTTCGGGGCGGCCCTGGTCGCCTTGCCCTGGCGCGGGGCAGAGGCGCAAATCGGCAGCGCGCGCTATTCCGCCATTGTCATCGAAGCCCGCACCGGTTCGGTGCTGATAGATGCCGGCGCGGATGAACCGCGCTTCCCGGCATCGCTCACCAAGATGATGACACTTTACATGGTGTTTGAAGCGCTGCGCGATGGCCGCACGCAGCTTGGCAGCCGCATTGTCATGAGCGAGGAAGCCGCTTCCCGCCCGCCTTCCAAGCTTGGCATTCCGGCGGGCGGCGGGCTTACGGTGGAACAGGCGATTCTCGCGCTGGTGACCAAAAGCGCCAATGATGTCGCGGCCGCGGTGGGTGAGCATCTGGCCGGTTCCGAAGAACGCTTCGCGCAAATGATGACCATGCGCGCGCGCAGCCTTGGCATGACGCAAACGCGTTTCCGCAATGCCTCTGGCCTGCCGGATTGGGAACAGGTGACCACGGCGCGGGATATGGCAACGCTCGGGCGGCGGCTGTTTACTGATTTCCCCAATCGCTATCATTATTTCGGCACGGTGCATTTCGCCTGGGGGCGGGCGCAGATCCGCAACCATAACCGCATGCTTGGCGATTATGATGGCGCGGATGGCATCAAGACCGGCTTCATCAATGCTTCCGGCTTCAATATCGTGACCTCGGCGCAGCGCGATGGCGTGCGGCTGGTCGGCGCCACATTTGGCGGGTCTTCCTGGGTGGAGCGTGATCGGCATATGGGCGTGTTGCTCGATCAAGGTTTTTCGCGCATGGGCGTGGCGCCGCGCGCGCCTTCATCCGTGATGGCCGCCGCTGCGCCGGCCCCAAGGCGCAATGCGCCGGCTGCGCGGCCAGTGGCACAGGGCAATACGCGGGCAGCGCAAGTGGCGCCGCAACAGCGGCCCCGCCCGCAGCAGCAAGTGGCGGCTGCGCCCAATCGCCAAAACGCCGCACCCGTTGCCTTTCGCCAAACGCCGGCCGCACCGCCACCGCGGCCCGCCGCAAGGCCGGCTCAACGCGTGGAACAGGGTAGCGCAGGGAGCAATCCTCAACGCGCCAATACGCCACGGCCCGATACGCAGCGCCAGCAAACAGCCAACGCCGCGCCGCGCCCGACGCAACGGTAAATCACTCGCGCCAGGAAAGCCCGGCGCGGCGCATGCGCGCGCGTATATGGACCAGCCAGATCACCTGCAGGCCAAGCGCGGGCAGAAAAACCAGTGCCTTATGCGCGGGGTCAAGGCCGAGAAACGCCAGGGCAAGCAGCCCATTGGCCAGCACAAAGCCCCAATGCACGGCGGCCACTTGCCGCACGCCCATGCCACTTCTTTGCGCCATTTGATACAGATGCGTCCGATGCGCGGCGGTGATGTTCAGCCCCATGGCAGCGCGCCGCAACAGCGTGAAGGCGGCATCGAAGAACAAGCCAAACAATAGCAGCGGCACCAGCATGAAGGAAACCTCCACCGCATCGAACCGCGCTGCCGCCACGGCCAGGATCGCCACCATGAAACCCAGGAACTGGCTGCCCACATCGCCCATGAAAATCCGCGCCGGATGCAGATTGAAGGGCAGAAAACCGAGCAAGCCGGCCGCAAGCATCAGGGACGCCAGATAGACAAACCACCCACCCTGGCTTTCGGCAATGGCACAAAGGATCAGCAGCGCAAGGAAGATGGTCCCGCCCACCAACCCATCCAGCCCATCCATGAAATTCACCGCATTGGTGCAGCCCAGAAGCCAGAACAGCGTCAGCAGCGGCCCAAGCGCGCCAAGCTCAACCGGCCCAAGGCCCGGCAAGGCCAGGCGCTGCAATTCCAAGCCGCTGCCTATCGCGACCAAGGCGGCCAGCGCCTGCGCAGCGAGCTTGAGCGCAAAGCGCAAATCCCGCGCATCATCCCAAAGCGAAACGGCAGCAATCGCCAGCGCAGCGCCAATCACGCCCAGGAATTGCGGCCCCGGCAGGCGCGCATATTCCGCCTGCCAATACAAAATCCCCATGCCGAGCGTGAAGGCCACCACAATGCCAAGCCCGCCCCCGCGCGGTGTGGGGCGGCTATGGCTGGACCGCGCATTGGGGTGATCCAGAATCGGATAGGCGATCATCAGTCGCACCACCAGCGCCGAGATCAGCGCCAAGCCAAGAGCGACCGCCAAATGGGTCAGAAAAGCGAGCAGGGTCATCTAAGCCCCGCTATCGCCCGGCGCAGCGCTGGGTGCAACCGGATATCAAACTTACCGCCGTTGCAGGATTTCCGGATTGACCATCATGGCGGGATCGGGCGCGCCATCCAGGGCCGCCAGGATATTGCGCGCCGCCGCTTCGGCCATGCGCGCCGTGCCTTCTTCCGTGCTCGCCGCCGAATGCGGGCTGATGATGACATTGGGCATGCTGAACAACGGATTGCCCGGCGTGGCGGGCTCGATTTCCAGCACATCCGTGCCAAAGCCCATCAGGCGGCCGGATTGCAGCGCGGCCACCACCGCTTCCTGCTTCACAATCGGGCCGCGCGCCGTATTCACCAGAATGGCGCTGGGCTTGAGTGCGGCGAAGGCTGCCTCATCCATCAAATGCCGTGTTTCGGGCGTGAGGGGACAATGCAGCGTCACCACATCAGCCTCGGTCAGCGCCTTCCGCAAATCCCGCGCCGGGATATGCCCGTCAGAGGCGATGCGCGCCGGATGGTAGAGCGGGTCATGCACCATGACCTTCATGTGAAAGGCGCGCGCATAGGCCGCAACGCGTGACCCGATCCGCCCATAACCCACCACCAGCGCGGTCTTGCCGGCCAGATCCACCATGCGCGGCCCATCCTTGGGCCACCAGCCGCCTTGCTTGATGTGGGCATCCGAATCCACTGCCCGACGCGCCACGCCCAGCATCAGCATCATGGCGTGTTCGGCGACCGAAAGATCATTGGTGCCATTCACCACCATCACGGCAATGCCGCGTTCCGTGCAGGCGGGGATATCCACCGTGTCGAAGCCAACCCCGATGCGCGAGACCGCGCGCAGCCGCGGTGCGGCGGCAAGTGCCGCCTTGTCCACCCGTTCCAGCCAGGCCACCAGGCCATCCGCATTGGCCAAGGCCGCATGCAGCGCGGGCGCCGGCGGGTCGAACATTTCGATGGTTTCAACATCGGCGCGCGCCGCCAGCACCGCCGCACCTGCGGGATGCAAGGGCCGGCCAAGGACAATGCGATAGGGCATCAGTTCAGCTTCTCGATCTTGTTGGTTTCGACAACCTCGCGCCAGCGGGCGATTTCGCTCCGCACATGGGCGGCGAAACGCTCGGGCGGGCCACCTTCGGGGCGCACGCCAAGATCAGCGAATTTGCGGCGCACTTCGGGGTCGGCCACTGCCTCATTCAACAGGCGGCTGAGGCCCGCAATCACCGCATCGGGCGTGCCGCGCGGGGCCATGAAGCCGAACCATGGCTCCACCACAATATCCGGCACGCCTGCTTCGGCGAAGGTCGGCACATCGGGCAAGGATGGATCACGTTCCCGCCCCGTGACGGCCAGCGCACGGATTTGCCCGGCGCGAATGGCCTGCACCTTGGTTGGGATGTTTTCCATCATCACCTGCACCTGGCCAGCCAGCAGCGCCTGCAAGGCCGGCGCGCCGCCGCGGAAGGGAACATGCACGAGCGTGAGGCCAAGCCGGCCATTCAGCAATTCCGGGATCAGGTGGTTTGAGGACCCAAAGCCCGAGGAACCATAATTCACCCGCCCCGGATTGGCCTTCACCCAGGCCAGGAATTCCTGGAGCGTTTGCGCCGGCACGCTATTGTTCACGGCGACCGCATTCATGACACTGCCGGACCAGAAAACCGGGATCAGATCCCGTTCGATGTCATAGGGCATGCGGGCATAAATCGCCGGATTGATCGCGCAATTGCCGATGGTGCAGGCGCCAAGCGTATAGCCATCCGGCGCGCTTTTCGCCGCCGCATCCATGCCGATATTGCCATTGGCGCCCGAACGATTTTCCACCACCCAAGGATGCGGCGCGCTGCGGCTGACGCGATCAGCCAGGATGCGGCCGACCAGGTCCGTGGAGCCACCGGGCGGAAAGGGCAGGATGATGCGCACCGGGCGTTCAGGGACCCAACCCTGCGCGAGCGCGAGGCCAGGCAGGCAAAGGGCGATCAGGGTCAGGGCAATCCGGCGGAACATGGAACCTCCTTGCTATTGGGCCTCATGGGCCTTTTCGGGGAGTATCAGGCCTAATCGGCACCGCTTCAAGCCACGCGCGTTTGGCGCGCTTGCCAAGGGGGGCGGGATCGTCTTTTGCACGGGTTTGGATCTGGGGCGCGGCGTTGGAGAAGAACAGGACAGGGCAGGGGATTGCGCTGATGGTGGTGGCCATGGGGGTGCTGCCGCTTTTGGATGTTTGCGCGAAATTCCTGGGGCAAGGCGGCATTCCCATTCTGCAAATCGTCTGGGCGCGCATGTTTTTTGGCGCGGTTTTCATTCTGCCCTTTGCGTGGCGGGCCGTGGGGCCGCGCGGGTTGCTGCCGGAAAGGCTTGGCTTTCATACGGCGCGGGCGGCGGCTTTGGTGGGGTCCACCGGGTTTTTCTTTGGCGCCATTACCTTCATGCCGATTGCCGATAGCCTGGCGATTTTCTTCGTGCAGCCTTTGCTGATTACGGCATTGTCGCCGCTTTTGTTGAAAGAACATGTCGGCCCGCGCCGCTGGGCGGCTGTCGCGATTGGCTTTTGTGGTACACTCATCATCATCCGGCCTGGCTTTCAGGACTTCAATCCCGGCATGGCGCTGGCCTTTGCATCTGGCACCTGCATGGCGCTTTACATGCTGATTACGCGGCGGCTGGCGCGGGATGAAGACCCGCTGATGACAACCTTTCACACCAGCCTGATGGGTGCGGCGATGATGAGCCTGACGCTGCCGTTTTTGTGGCAGCCGCCCGATACCGTTGAATGGGGCTTGTTGCTGCTGCTGGCCGCGATTGCGGTGGCCGGCCATTTCCTGATTGCGCGCGCCTATACAATGGCCGAGGCATCATTGCTGGCGCCGTTGGCCTATACGGAAATGATCATGGCGACCTTGGCCGGCTTTTGGTTCTTTGGCGAAATGCCCGATCGCTGGACGTTTATTGGTGTGGCGATCCTGATTGCGTGTGCCATTTATATTTCGATACGAGAACGGTTGAGGCGTGTTCCCGTAGCGCGTGAGTTTGAGCAGCCTTGAGGAGATTGAGACCCCAACTAATGGTTTCCAAAGGCCTCGGGCCTTTGGTGGGTGGGTTTCAGGGAGGGCAAAGCCCTCCCTGACCTTTTAGTTGGCTGGTTTCACCGCCATTGCTGTGGTGCGTTCATCCATCCGCGGCGTATAGACAAAGCCGCGCCGCGCTGCCCAGACATTCACCAATTGGAATAGCGGGATCATCACCTGTTCATCTACGGTCACGATCTTCACAGCCTCTCGCAGCAGTTTTTCGCGTTCCGCGTCATCCAGCGTGGCGGCGGCGCGTTCGGTGAGTGCGTCAAGGGCCGGGTTGGAATAGCGTGATGAATTGGCGGCACCGCGGCGTTTCTCGCGGTCAAAGGTGCCGAAGATATTGACTAGCATGTAGGATGCTTCGCCTGTCACGCTGCCCCAGCCGCCCATGCGGGCGTTGAATTCCTGACGTGAATTGCGTGCGGCATAGGTGGTCCAGGGCAGGGTTTGCACTTCGGTGCGCAGCCCAACGCGCGTCCACATTTGTGCGACTGCTTGCGCGACTCGGGCATCATTCGGCCAGCGATCATTGGGCGCCAGCAGGGTCAGGCGGAAGCCTTGCGGGAAGCCGGCTTCGGCCAAAAGGCGCCGCGCGCCGTCGGCGTCAAAGCGCGGCGTGGGTACATCGGGGTTGTAGGAAAAGGCACCGGGCGGCAGCCATTGGCCGGTGGGCTTGGCGGTGCCTTCCATGACACGATCGGCGAGCGCGTTGCGATCTATCGCCATGGAAAGCGCGCGGCGCACGCGCACATCATGGAAGGGGTTGCGCGTGAAGGGCTTGCCTTCATTATCGCTGACCAGCACGGGGTTTTCTGCGCGGGAATAGTCAAACCAAAGATAGATCAGGCGCAGCCCTTGGATTTCATAAAGCGTGATGCGCTGATCGCGCCGCAGGCGTTCCAGGTCGGATGACGGCACCTGGTCAATCACATCCACATCGCCGGCCAACAAGGCCGCGGTGCGCGACGCATCATTGGCGATGAACCGGTATGAAACCCGCGCCCAGGGTTGCGGCCCGGCCCAGTAATTCTCATTCCGGGTGAATTCGGTGCGGTCACCATGACGGTAATTCGCCAGCCGATAGGGGCCGGTGCCAATCGCGGCGCGGCCAGAATTGTAATCCTCGGTCTCCGCCCCGGTACCGGCGTGGCGGGAGATGATCTGCACGGATGCCAGTTCCGTGGGCAGCAGGGGGTGTGGGGCGGCGGTGTGGAAGCGGATGGTCAGCGGGTCAATGATTTCAGCGCGGGTGATGGCGCGGATCATGCCCGCGAAGGTGCCGGGGCTATTGCGCACATTGGGCACGCGTTCCATGGTAAAGACCACGTCATCAGCCGTGAAATCCCGCCCATCATGCCATTTGACGCCGGGGCGGAGCTTGAATTCCCAGACGGTATCGGAAAGCGCCCGCCAGCTTTCTGCCAGCATGGGTTGCAGCCGTGCCTCGGCATCCTGTTCCACCAGCCGGTCGAACATGTGTTGCGTCAGGCTGATGTTTGGCGAGGCATTGTAGAAATGCGGATCAAGCGCGGTGGGCGACCCGCCAATGCCGATGGTCAGATTTTGCGCAAATGCGCCGGAAGCGCCGATGCCGGCCAGCAGTAAGGCGGCCAAGGCAAAACGAGGGGGGCGGGATGATGAGGGGAGCATGGCGGCATTCTCCTGCTGCGGGTTTTGCCCAATGCTAGCCGCGCCCCGCAACGGCTGCTAGAAGGAAGTGAGGTCTGGCTCAAAAACAACAGGGGGTCTGGGATGACGGGAAAACTTCGCAAGCTGGCGCTGGCCGCCGGCACTGCTTTCATTGGCCTTTCGGCGCAAGGCGCGCTGGCGCAGAGTGTCACCATGGCGGTTGCCGCGCCGGTCACATCTCTTGATCCGCATTACCATCAGCTTTCCCCCAATAACGCGGTGGCGGATACCATTTTCGACAAGCTGGTGAATACGGACGCGAAGTCAAACAACCTGCCCGGCCTGGCGTTAAGCTGGCGCGCGGTTGAACCGAATGTCTGGGAATTCAAGCTGCGGCCCAATGTGCGCTTTCATAATGGCAATCCCTTCACGGCCGAGGATGTGGCCTTCACGTTGCAGCGTTTGCCCAATGTGCCGAATAGTCCTTCATCCTTCGCGGCTTATTCGCGGCCCATCCAGGCCATGGAGATTGTGGACCCGCTGACGATCCGCTTCCGCACCGCCGCACCCCATCCGCTGATGCCGCTCGACATGACCAATGTCCGCATCTTGGATCGGGAGACGCATCAGAACGCGACGACCGAGGAATTCAATGCCGGGCGCGCGGCGATCGGCACTGGTCCTTATCGCGTGGTGTCGCATCGCAGCGGTGACCGGATCGAATTCGAAAGGAACGACAATTACTGGGGGGATCGCGCGCCCTTCCAGCGCGTGATCTATCGCATGATCACCAATGATGCGGCGCGCACTGCGGCGCTGCTGGCCGGCGATGTGGAATTCATTGACCAGGTGCCGACATCCGATCTGGCGAAGCTTCGGCAGGATAATCGGATTACGCTGTCGGAGACTGTTGGGCTGCGCCTGATTTTCCTGGGGCTGGATCATTTGCGCCAGGCGAATGAGAATTCGCCCTTCATCACGGATAATGAAGGCCGGCCGCTGGGGCGCAATCCGCTACAGGATGTGCGGGTACGGCGTGCGCTTTCGATCGCCATTGACCGCAAGGCGATTGTGGACCGCGTGATGGAAGGGGCCGCGGTGCCGGCGGGGCAATTCCTGCCTGAAGGTGTCTATACGCATGTGCCCGGCGTGACCCCGCCGCCTTTCGATCCCGATGGCGCACGCCGCTTGTTGGCGGAAGCGGGCTATCCGCAGGGTTTCCGCATTCAATTGAATGGCCCGAATGACCGCTATGTGAATGATGCGCGCATCATTCAGGCGATTGGCCAGATGTGGACGCGTATTGGCGTACGCACCACGGTGGAAGCGCAGCCCTGGACCACTTTCGTTGGCCGCGCTGGCCGCGCTGATTTCTCCGCGCATTTGATTGGCTGGGGGTCGAACCCCGACGGTTCGCATCCGTTGCGCAATATCCTGGCGACCCAAACGCGCGAAAGGGGCTGGGGGTCTTCCAATCGTGGGCGCTATTCCAACCCACGGGTGGATGGGCTGCTGGATCAATCCCTGGTGGAGCTGGATGAGGCCAAGCGCGTGCAGTTGGTGATTGAAGCGCAGCGCATCGCGGCGGAAGATGTGGCGGTGATCCCGCTGCATATTCAAACCAATATCTGGGCCATGCGCCGCCATCTGGCGCATGATGCCCGCAATGATGAGCTGACGCGCGCGCAGGATGTGCGCCCGGCGGCGCGCTGAACCGGATAGGACCAGATGACCGTCTACCTTGTCCGGCGCGTCTTGCAGGCACTGCTTGTTGTGCTGGCGATGTCGCTGATTGTCTTCATCGGCGTCTTCGCCATTGGCGATCCGGTGGAAATCCTGATCAGCCCGGATGCGGACCAGATTGAGCGTGAACGTGCCGTGCAGGCGCTTGGGCTCGATCTGCCGCTCTGGCAGCAATATGCGGTGTTTCTGACCAAGGCTTTGCAGGGCGATTTGGGGCGGTCATTCGTTTACAATGAACCGGCGCTGAAGCTGATCTTGCAGCGCATGCCGGCGACGCTGGAATTGGCTTTTGGTGCGACGATTATCGCGCTGATCATTGGCCTGCCGCTTGGGCTTTATGCGGGGCTCCGGCCTGATAGCCGCTTCAGCCGCGTGATCATGGCAAGCTCCATTCTGGGCTTTTCGCTGCCCACCTTCTGGGTGGGGCTGATGCTGATCATGGTGTTTGCGGTCTATCTCGGCTGGTTGCCATCCACCGGGCGGGGCGAAACCGGCACCCTGCTTGGCCTGCAATGGTCCTTCCTGACCTGGGATGGCCTGCGGCATATGGCGATGCCCGCGATCAATCTATCGCTCTTCAAGATCAGCCTGGTCATTCGCCTGACGCGCGCTGGCGTGCGTGAGACGATGCTGATGGATTACGTGAAATTCGCCCGCGCCAAGGGGCTTTCCCCGGCGCGCGTGACCTTTGTGCATGTGTTCAAGAATATCCTGATCCCGGTTGTCACCGTGGTGGGGCTGGAACTGGGCAGCACCATCGCCTTTTCGGTGGTGACGGAAAGCGTCTTCGCCTGGCCCGGCATGGGCAAGTTGATCATTGATTCGATCAATGTGCTGGATCGGCCGGTGATTGTCGCCTACCTGATGATGATCGTGCTGATGTTCATTGCGATCAACCTGATTGTTGATCTGACCTATTCAATGCTTGACCCGCGCGTCCGGCTGGAGAGCAAAGGCACATGAGTGACGCTGTCATCCCCGCCAAAATCGCCGATAAGGTGGAAACGCCTTTCCGGCGCTTCGTGTCCGAATTTGCCGAAAGCAAGGTCGCCCTTGGGGCTTTGGTGGTCTTCATCATCATCGCCTTGCTTGCCATTTTCGCGCCCTGGATCACGCCCCAGAACCCCTATGATTTGGCTGAACTTGACATCATGGATGGGCGGATGGAGCCCGGCACGGTGGGTGGTGCGGGGTTCACTTATTGGCTCGGCACGGATGATCAGGGGCGCGATATGCTTTCTGGCATCATCTATGGCTTGCGGATTTCACTGACCGTCGGTGCGGGTTCGGCTTTGATTGCCTGCCTGATTGGCGCGTCCCTTGGCTTGCTGGCCGCCTATGCCGGCGGGCGGACCGATAGCGTGATCATGCGGCTGGTGGATTTGCAGCTTTCCTTCCCGACCATTCTGGCCGCGCTGATGATCCTGGCGTTTCTCGGCAAGGGCATCATGAATGTGGTGATCGCGCTCGTGCTGGTGGAATGGGCCTATTATGCGCGCACGGTGCGCGGCACCGCGCTGGTCGAACGGCGGCGGGAATATATTGAAGCGGCGCAGTGCCTCGCCTTGCCGACGCATCGCGTGCTGTTCCGCCATTTGCTGCCGAATTGCCTGCCGCCCTTGATTGTGGTCGGCACCATGCAGGTGGCGCGCGCCATTGCGCTGGAAGCCACACTTTCCTTCCTGGGTCTTGGCGTGCCGATCACGGAACCATCGCTCGGCCTGCTGATCGCCAATGGTTATGAATATATGCTGTCCGGCAAATACTGGATTTCCTTCTATCCCGGCATTGCGCTGCTGATCACGATTGTCGCCATCAACCTGGTCGGCGATCAATTGCGTGATGTGCTGAACCCACGGCTTCGGAAATAAGCGCATGACGGCACCTACACTCGAAGTGCGCGATCTGCAGACGCATTTCTTCACCCGCGCTGGCGTGGTGAAGGCAGTGGATGGCGTTTCCTTTTCCGTTGGCCGCGGCAAGGTGATGGGGCTGGTCGGTGAATCCGGTTCCGGCAAATCCGTCACGGGCTTTTCCATCATTGGGCTGGTTGATCCACCGGGACGCATCGCGGGCGGGTCCATCCTGTTTCAGGGGCGTGATTTGGCGAAACTGTCCGAAGAAGAAATGCGCGATTTGCGGGGCAACCGCATCGCCATGATCTTCCAGGACCCGATGATGACGCTGAACCCGGTGCTGCGCATTGATACGCAGATGATCGAAACCGTGCTGGCGCATAAGAAGGTCTCGACCGAGGAAGCGCGCCAGCGCGCGCGCGATACGCTTGGCATGGTCGGCATTCCATCCCCGGATGAAAGGCTGAAGGCCTATCCGCACCAGTTTTCGGGTGGCATGCGTCAGCGTGTGGCGATTGCCATCGCGCTATTGCATGAACCGCAATTGATCATCGCCGATGAACCGACCACGGCACTTGATGTCACAATCCAGGGCCAGATTTTGGCCGAGGTGCAAAAGCTTTGCGCCAATACCGGCACATCCATGATCTGGATTACGCATGATCTTTCGGTGGTCGCCGGCCTCGCGGATGATATTGCGGTGATGTATGCCGGGCGCATTGTGGAAAAGGGCGCGGTGGGGGAGGTGCTGGATAAGCCCTTGCATCCTTACACGCATGGGCTGATCGGTTCGGTGCCGAGCCGCAACAAGCGCGGTGAGGCGCTCAGGCAAATTCCCGGCATGACGCCTTCGCTTCTCAACCTGCCGCCGGGCTGCGCCTTTCGGTCACGTTGCCCGCGCGCTTCCGAAGCCTGCCTCGCGGAACCTGTCATGGCGGAGATTTTGCCCGGGCGCGAGGTGCGCTGCATCCACCCCCATCTTGAAGCTTCTGAGGCCGCATGAACGCCGCACCGATGCTGGAACTGCGCGGCATTACGCGCCGTTTCGAAAAAAAGCTCGATTTCGCGGGCCGTATCGCGCAGCGCCTGGGCGCGCCGGTGCGCGAAGAAGTGGTGCATGCGGTGGATCGCGTGGACCTCACCATCCGTAAGGGTGAAGTGGTGGGCCTCGTTGGTGAATCGGGCTGCGGCAAATCCACTTTGGGGCGCATGGTGGCCGGCATCTTGCCGCCAACGGAAGGCACCATTCTGCGTGATGGGCGCGACATCAAGGCGCTGACAGGGGCGCAAGCGCGGCAGATGAAGCTTCGCACACAGATGATTTTCCAGGACCCCTATGCCTCGCTCAATCCGCGCATGCGCGTGCAGGATATTGTCGGCGAAGCGCCAAGCGTGCATGGGCTTTTGGATGGTGCGGCCTTTGATGATTATGTGGATGAACAAATGCGCCGCGCGGGTTTGGACCCGGCCTTCAAGCGGCGCTATCCGCATCAATTCTCAGGCGGGCAGCGCCAGCGCATCGGCATTGCGCGCGCGCTTGCCGTAAAGCCGGATTTCATTGTTTGCGATGAAGCCGTGGCGGCGCTGGATGTTTCGATCCAGGCGCAAATCCTGAACCTGTTCATGCGCCTCAGGAAAGAACTAGATCTCACCTATCTTTTCATCAGCCATGATCTTGGCGTGGTGGAACATCTCTCGGATCGCGTGGTGATCATGTATCTGGGGCGCGTGGTGGAAGAAGCGGATACGGAAACCGTCTTTCGCCGGCCGAACCATCCCTATACGCGGTCCTTGCTTGATTCCGTGCCGCGGATTGAAAATCGCAAGCGCGCATTCTCCGTGGTGAAGGGGGAAATCCCGTCACCGCTCAATCCGCCGAGTGGCTGCCATTTCCATCCGCGCTGCCCACTCGCGATGGAACGCTGCAAGGTTGAAGTGCCGAAGCTGCGAGAGATTGCACCCGGCCAGCGCAGCGCCTGCCATTTGAACGACCAATGACCATGCGCTTCCTCCTCGCCGCACTGCTGCTGATTGGGCTTGCTGCTTGTGAGGGCAGCGGCACGCGCGGTGGCTATATTGGTGGCGGCGCGGGCGGCAATCGCCTGTCAAACTAAGTCAGCGCTACCGCCGCGCGGGCGCGACGCCGCGTAGAAACTCGCCATCGCGAAAAGCGCAATCCCCAGTAGCAGCCAGGGTACCGGGCCATAGCCGCCGGCTGCATCCCACACCAAAGCCAGCGCCAAGGGGGCTGCGGTGCGCGGTAGCACGGCAAAGGCGGAAAGCGCGCCGGATGTCGCGCCAAAGCCATCGCGGCCCATAATCTCGGCCACACCTGCAGCGCGCAAAATGGTCAGCAAACCATCCGCCACCGCCCAGGCGATGATGAAGGCAATGGTCAGCGCCAGGCTATTTGGCGCAAGTGCGAATAGCGCCATGCCAATCGGCAGCAGCAGTAAGGCAAAGCGTCCGACATGGCGCATGGCGACACCTCGGCCCAGCGTGAACAGCACCAACCGCGCCGCCACCTGCCCCGGCCCATGCGCGGCGGCCAGCAGCAACACGGTCGCTTCCGGCCAGCCGCGTTCGCGCAGCAGCAACACCAGATGCGCGCCAAGCCCCGTGCCGATGAAGGCGTGTGCTGCAAAGCAGAAGGCGAGACCCAGAAACACCGGGTCGCGCAAGCGGCGCATCAAGGACACTGGCGGCGGGCTCTCCGCCACGCGCTTCGGCGGCCCGGCATGGCGCAGCATATAGCCCGTCAGCGCAGCCGAACCCGTTTGGATCACCGCCAGCACCAGCAGCGCATCGCGCCAGCCGAGAAGATTGATCAGCACTTCCACCAGCGGGATAAAGATGGTGCCGGTGAAACCCGTGATCAGCGTAATCGCGGTGATGCTGCGCGTCACATCCCGCGCTTCCGCCACCACCACCGCCATGGCCGGCCCCCACAGGCAGGTGGCATGGGCGATACCGAGCAAAATCCAGATCAAGATGAATAGGATGGGATGAGAGACAAAACTCCACCACACCAGCAAGGCCGCACCCAATAACGCGCCACCCGTCATCATGCCGCGCGGCCCATGGCGATCCTGCCAACGCCCCGCCGGTACCGCGACCAGGCCGGAAATCAACAAGCCGCAGGTAAAGGCGCCCGAGATCAGCACGCGGGACCAGCCAAGCTCCGCCTCCATCGGCGCGACCATCAATTGGAAGGGGGTAAAAAGGCAGCCCCAGCCGACAAGCTGCGTAATCGCGGTGCCCCAGAACAATAGCCGGGGCGCAATGCGCGGCGCGTCGCTCACACGGTGAATTGCTCGGCAATGATGCGCTCGGAAAGCCCGTGATCGGGGTCGAACATCAGGGTCAGCGAGACATCGCGCGCTTCGCGCACCTCAACCCGCGTCACATCGCGCACTTCGGTGTAATCCGCGACTGCGGCGACCGGGCGTTTTTCGGGGTCCAGAATCTCGAACACCACTGTCGCGTCGGAGGGCAGCAGCGCGCCGCGCCAGCGCCTGGGCCGAAAGGCGGAAATCGGCGTCAGCGGCAGCAGATTCGCACTCAGGGGCACAATCGGCCCATGGGCGGAAAGATTATAGGCAGTGCTGCCCGCCGGTGTGCTCACCAAAATACCATCGCAAATCAGTTCCTGCAGCCGCGCCTTGCCATCCACCAGAATGCGGATCTTGGCGGCCTGGCGGCTTTCACGCAGCAGGGAAACCTCGTTGATCGCCAGCGCTTCCACTGCTGGTGCATTGTCGCGCAGCGCCACCATGCGCAAAGGATGCACAATGGCGGTTTGTGCGGCGGCCAGCCGTGCCGGCAGATCATCTTCCCGATAATCATTCATCAGAAAGCCGACACTGCCCCTGTTCATGCCATAAACGGGCAGGCCGCGCCGCAAAAAGCGATGCAGCGTTTCCAGCATGAAGCCATCACCGCCCAGCGCCACCACTACCTCGGCATCGTCTTCGGTGGCGCTGCCATAGCGCGCGACCAGCGCAGCGCGGGCCTTTTGCGCCTCGGCACTTTGGCCGGCCAGGATGGCAACGCGGCGCGGCGCGAAGGCGTTCATGCGCTTTGCCAACCCTGCGCCGCCGCGCGGTGTTCCAGCAAAGGCATATCGCGCCGCACGCGTGCGGTCAGCGCCTGGTCAATGCGTGCGGTGGCATGGCCTTTGCCATCACTCGCCTTCGCCACCACATGGCCCCAGGGATCAGCAATGAGGGAATGGCCATAGACGCTGCGCTGCGCGCCGCGTTCTTCATATTGGCCGAAGGAAGCGGCCGCGATGATCCAGCATTGCGTGTCAATCGCGCGCGCGCGCAGCAGTGCTTCCCAGTGATCCTTGCCGGTTTGCAGCGTGAAGTTGGATGGCACCAAAATCGCCTCGGCACCCATTTGCCGGAGCGCCAGATACAATTCTGGAAAGCGAATATCGTAGCAGATGGTGCAGGCAAAGCGGATGCCGCCGACATCAAACAACGCAAGATCTCGCCCGCCGCCATACAGCGCGCTTTCCCGGTAGCCGGTGCCATCGGGCGCGGTGATGTCAAACAGATGGATCTTGCGATAGCGCGCAATCTCAACCCCATCAGGCCCAAAAACCAGCGTGGTATTGAACAGCTTCTCGCCGCCATTTTCGATGATGGAACCGCCATGCACGGTAATGCCATGCCGGCGCGCGAGGCCGCGCAGCAGCTCATAGGCAGGGCCACCTTCAGCACCTGGTGCGGGCAGCACTTCGGCCGCCGCCATGCGGGCATCGCGCCCACCGCCCAGATTGGTCCAGGTCTCGGGCAGGCTCACCAGCCCAGGCCGGTCGGCAGCGACCGCGGCTTCGATCAGCGCCTCGGCCTGCGCAAGATTCGCGGCCTTGTTGCTGCCCTGGTTCATCTGGATCACGCTGACGCGCATCCGCCTACTCCCGCTATGTAACACCCCCATCAAGCCGGGGAGGGGGCCGGACCGCAAGGGGGCGCGTGATCAGCCGCGCGGCGGGCGCCAATCCAGCTTCGGTTCGGCGCGGCGTTCCCGCAGGGGCGGCGCGCTATAGGCAGGCGGTGGTGGAACAGGTGCGCTGAGGCGCGGGCCGGCCTCAACCTCTCGCCGGGTGAAGCCCGCGGGTTCTTCCCAATCCTGCTCCACCTGGGCGCGCGGGGCGGCGGCAGGCCCGGTGCGGCGCAATTCGGCGCGCAGCTCAGCCAATTGCACTTCCAGCGCTTCCAGCCGGGACTTCACGCCATAAACCGCGAAGGGCATGCCCAGGAAGGCGAGCACCAGCAGCCCCAGCAGCAGTGCCAGGATCAACCCGGTCCAACCCGGCAGTCCTGGAAAGGTGAGGGCGGCAATAAGGGCTTGCAGCGCCTCAGCCACCGGTCACGCTCATGTGCCGGGCGACGGCGGGGCGATTGCGCCGGCGGTCAATCACGAAATCATGGCCCTTGGGCTTGCGGGCAATGGCGTCATGGATTGCCTGCAACAGCGCAGCGTCATCCACGCTGGGGTCACGCAGCAGGGCGCGGAATTCTGCCGCATCATCCTGACCCAGGCACATATACAGCGTGCCCGTGCAGGTCAGCCGCACGCGATTGCAGCTTTCGCAGAAATTATGCGTCATCGGCGTGATGAAGCCGATCCGCTGGCCGGTTTCCTTCACGCGCATATAGCGCGCGGGACCGCCCGTTGAGTAATCCGTATCTTCCAAGGTCCAGTTTTGCTTCAACCGAGAGCGCACAAGCGACAGCGGCAAATACTGATCCGTGCGATCGCCGGTGATATCGCCCATCGGCATGGTCTCAATCAGGCAAAGATCAAAGCCATGCTCACCGCACCAGGCGATCATGCGGTCATATTCATGCTCATTCACGCCCTTCAGCGCGACAGCATTGATCTTGATGGCGAGCCCTGCGGCCTTGGCGGCGAAAATGCCATCCAGGGTCTGTTCAATCTTGCCCCAACGCGTGACGGCAGCGAAGGCATCCGCATCCAGCGTATCGAGCGAGACATTGATGCGCCGCACGCCAGCGGCAAAAAGCTCATCCGCATAGCGCACAAGCTGCGTGCCATTGGTGGTGAGCGTCAATTCACGCAAGCCACCAGGGCCGATGCGCTGGCCCAAGCCGCGGATCAGCGACATCACATTCTTGCGCACCAGGGGTTCGCCCCCTGTCAGCCTGATCTTGTCCACACCGCTTGCGATGAAGGCGGCGGAAAGCCGTTCCAATTCCTCAAGCGTCAGGATTTCCGCCTTGGGCAGGAAGGTCATGTCTTCCGCCATGCAATAGACGCAGCGCAGATCGCAGCGATCCGTCACGGAAACGCGCAGATAGGACACATGGCGCCCGAAGGGATCCACCAAGGGCGCGGGTTGCGGGGTTTGGACGTTCATGGGGGGAGATTTGGGGGCGAAGCGGGGTCAGGTGCAAGCCCCCCTGGTTCAGACCAAAAGCGCGATGGACCCTGCCCCGATCAGCACAATCAGGGCGAAGGGCCGATACCAGTTTTGCGGCACCACATGGAAAAGCTTGGCCCCAATGGGTACGCAAAGCACCATCACGGGCAGCAATACCGCAGTGCGGATCAGCACGGACAGGTCAATCAGCCCCAGAAAAAGGGGCGGGAAGACCGAAATCACGGAAATCACCGAAAAGAACAGGATCAGATTGGCCCGATGCGTCTTGGCCGCTTCCTTCCCCGCCAGCAGGTAAAGAATGACCGGCGGCCCGGACATGCCCGTGGAGCCCTTGAGCAGCCCGGAAACCGCCCCAACGGCCATATTCAAGGGCAAGGGGCGGGATCCATTATAGCGCCAGCCCGACATCAGCAGCCCGCCAAAAACCAGCACAAAGGCGCCAATGGCGCGGCGCAAAACCTCCCCATCCGCGGTGATCAGGATATAGGCGCCAAGGGGGGTCATGAGCGCGGCCGTACCGCCAATGGGCAGGATCACGCGCCTATCGGCATCCTTGAAGGCGCTGGGGAGCAATTGGATGGAAACGATCAATTCCATCAGCAGCATGACCGGCACCCCCGCCTTGGGGCCCCAGAGCACGGAATAGATCGGCGCCAGGATCACCGCCGTGCCAAAGCCGGCATAGCCGCGCATAAGGCCGGCAATGGCGGTGGCAAGGGCAGCGGCCAGCAGGCGCCAATCGGTCAGCACCGGCAGGGCAGCATTGATCAGATCGGTCATCTTGCGGGCGTGGCCTCAATAATCAGGTCAATCAGCCGGGCATTGATCAATACCTTGCCGGCATGCTCGAAATTGACGGTGACGCGATCCCCCGCCACGGATTGGACCTGGCCCAGGCCCCAATCCGCTTCGGTCGGGTGGCGCACACGCATGCCAGGTTCTATCAAGGCCATCACCATCCACTTTCGTTCTTAATCACTCGCTAGGCTTAAGAGGATATTGTCCCACCCCATGTCGCAAGTGAACCCTGAGCCTGATAGCGCCGAAGGCGCCGATCTTCATCTGCGCCTCACCCGATTGATCGGGCTCAGGCTTTGCCATGATTTGGGCGGCTTGGCGGGTACCATCGGCAATGCGCTGGAAATGCTGAATGATGCCGGCGCGGAAGCGGCGGATCTGGCGGGAGAGGCCGCGGATATGCTGCGCCGGCGCCTGCTGCTGTGGCGTTCCGTGCTGGGCAGTGGTGAAGCGCGTACCTTGGGCGCCGTGCTTGGCCTGCTGAAGGGCCAGATTGCCGGCGGGCGGGCGCATCTTGAAATCGGCGATTTGCCGGAAGAAACCCCGCTTTCCGAAACCATGGTGCCCCTATTGCTGAGCGGGCTTTTGGTGGCCGGTGAGGCCTTGCCGCGTGGCGGCGTGGTGCGGCTTTCGGGCGATTTGCAGCGCGAGATCATGATTCTGCCCATCGGCGCTGCTGCCGCCTGGAGCCCTGTTGTGGTCCGCCATGCTGCTGGCGCCGCGCTGCCGGCCGAAATTTCCAGCCGCGACTCGCTGGCGCTTTGGCTTTGCGTCAGCGCGGGTGCCGCTGGCGTTTCACTGAACCTTGCCCTGCCGCCTGGTCAGGCCGCGGCCGCCTTGATTATGACATTGCCAGCCTGAATCGCTCCTGGGCTTTACGCTTTATTCGCAAGCGCTCCGTCATAATCCCCGGACACGACGTTCCCCGGGGATGGTTATGGACGATTTGCTCGCTGATTTTCTCACCGAAACCCATGAAGGCCTTAGCGCGGTAGATGAGGCGCTGCTGCGCCTGGAACGCGCGCCGGATGATGCGCCGACACTCGCTGAGATTTTCCGGCAGGTGCATACCATCAAGGGAACTTGCGGCTTTCTTGGCCTGACGCGGTTGGAGAAAGTGGCGCATTCGGCGGAAACCATTCTGGGGCTTTACCGTGATGGCAGCCTGAAGGTCACACCCCAGGGCATTACGCTGATTTTCGCTGCGGTAGATGCCATTCGGCATATTGTGCTGGAACTGGAACAGCATGGTCAGGAACCGGAAGGCGATGACAGCGCCGTGATCGCGGCCCTGGATGCGACAGCGCGCGGCGAATCCGTCGTGCCGGCCCCAAGGCCAGAAGTGAAGGCGGAAGCGCCGGTTGAAGCCGCGCCGATCGCCGCCCCCATCGCCACCGCGGCGCCCACTGCGCCGCGCGCCCCAGAAGCACCGGCCGAAGCCCAGCAGGCCGAATCGGCCGCGGCGCAGCAGACGATTCGCGTTTCGGTCGAAGTGCTGGAAGATCTGATGACGCTGGTGAGTGAATTGGTGCTGACGCGCAATCAGCTCATGCAATTGGCGCGCGTTTCATCCGATAGCCAGATTTCGGTGCCCCTGCAGCGGCTTTCGCACATCACTTCCGAATTGCAGGAAGGTGTCATGAAGACGCGCATGCAGCCTATCGGCAATGCCTGGGCGAAGCTGCCGCGCCTGGTACGCGATCTGGCCAATGAATTGGGCAAGAAAATTGATCTTGAGATGCGCGGGGCGGAGACCGAATTGGACCGCCAGGTGCTGGAACTGATCAAGGATCCGCTGACGCATATGGTGCGCAATAGCGGCGATCATGGCTTGGAAAAGCCCGCTGATCGTCGCGCGGCGGCCAAGCCGGAAACCGGGCGCATTCTGCTGAATGCCTATCATCAAGGAGGGCATATCATCATTGAAATCGGCGATGATGGTCGCGGCCTGCCGGTGGACAAGATTCGCGCCAAGGTGCTGGCCCAAGGCCTCGCGACCGAGGCCGAATTGGCGCAGATGAGCGAACATGACGTGCTGCGCTTCATCTTCCGCCCGGGCTTTTCGACAGCGCAGCAAATCACCTCTGTCTCCGGCCGCGGGGTTGGGATGGATGTGGTGAAGACGAATATCGAACGCATTGGCGGCACCATCGAATTGCGGTCAAAGGAAGGGCGCGGCACCACCTTCACCATCAAGATCCCGCTGACGCTGGCCATTGTCTCCGCACTCATTGTGCAGGCGGGCGGTGAGCGTTTCGCCATTCCGCAAATCGGCGTGGTGGAGCTGGTGCGTGTGGGTGATGAACATGAAGGCAGCACGCGCATTGAAATGATCAAGGATGCGCCGGTGCTGCGCCTGCGTGATCGCTTGCTGCCTTTGGTGTCGCTTTCTTCCCTGTTGCGGCTGCGTGATGCGCCGGTGGGTGATCTCAAGGGTTATGTTGTGGTGATGCAGGTGGGCGCCAATGTCTTTGGCATTGTGGTGGACCGCGTATTTGACACGGAAGAAATCGTGGTGAAGCCGGTGGCGCCCATCCTGCGCCACATCACCATGTTCAGCGGCAATACCATTCTGGGCGATGGCAGCGTCATCATGATCCTGGATCCGAATGGCGTGGCGCGCGGCGCGGGCATTACCGCCGAAGGGCGTGCTGAGGATCAGCAGACCGTCACTGCCACTGGCGGCATCCGTTCGGATTCCAGCACATCGCTGCTGCTGTTCCGCGCCGGGGATCAGACGCCGAAGGCCGTGCCGCTTGGCCTGGTCGCGCGGCTTGAGGATATTCCGGTTGAACGCATCGAAATGTCGGGCGGCACGCCGGTGGTGCAGTATCGCGGCCAATTGATGCCGATGGTGCCGATTGCCGGGCATTGGGAAGCGCCCGAATCCGGCCGCCAGGCGGTGCTGGTCTTCACCGAAGGTCAGCGCAGCATGGGGCTGATGGTGGATGAAATCCTAGATGTGGTCGAAGAACCATTGATCATTCAGCCTGGTTCGGATCGGCTTGGTTATCTGGGCAGCGCGGTGATTGCAGGGCGTGTCACGGATGTGATTGACACGGTCTATTGGCTTTCCCATGCGGGGGGCGATTGGTTCCGCGGTGATCGGAAATCATCTTCTTCCGCGCAAAAGCCGCGCCTTTTGCTGATTGATGACAGCCCCTTCTTCCGCCATCTGGTGGTGCCAGCACTTTCAGCTGCCGGCTTTGACGTGACCGCGGTGGAAAGCCCGGCCGAAGCGCTGCGCCTGCGCGATGCCGGCGTGGAATTCGAAGCGCTGATTTCCGATATCGAAATGCCGGAAATGGATGGGCTGAGCTTCGCCCGCAATGTCCGCGCATCGGGGGCCTGGATGCGCCTGCCGCTGGTGGCGCTTTCTTCGCGCGCGGAACCTGAAGATGTCTCGCGCGGGCGGGAAGCGGGCTTTACCGATTACGTCGCGAAATATGATCGGGATGCGCTGCTGTCTTCGCTGCACGAATGCCTGAGTTCACCGATTGCCGCCTGAGGAGGGGAAAATGCAAAGCATCAGCGAAACCCAGCGTTCCAGCCCTGCCATCGCCGCGCTTGCCCTGGCGGAACGGGAAGATGACGTCTTTCTGACCCTGACGGTGGCCGGGCAGACCTGCAGCATTCCCGTGCTGCTGGTGCGCGATGTATTGGGGCCGCAGGCCATCACACCCATTCCGCTGGCACCGCCGGAAGTTGCGGGCGGGCTCAATTTGCGCGGGCGCATCGTGACAGCGATTGATTTGCGCAAGCGCCTTGGCCTGCCTACCGCTGACAATGCCGTCAAGGCCATGAGCGTGGTGGTCGAACAGGGTGGTGAATTATACAGCCTGATCGTTGACCAGGTTGGTGAGGTTATTCCCCTGCCATCCGCGGGCATCTGCCCCAATCCGCCAACGCTTGATGCGCTGTGGCGTGATGTATCCCTCAGTGTTTATCGCGAAGAAGACCGGCTGATTGTCATGCTTGATGTCGAACGTCTTCTCAATATCGGATGATTGAAACCATGCAGAATCGCTCTTGCCTGATTGTGGACGACAGCCCGGTGGTCAGGCGCGCCGCGCGGCGCATTGTGGAAGGCTTCGGCTTCACCGTGCGTGAAGCCAAGGATGGCGCCGAGGCGCTGGTTTCCTGCCGTACTGCCATGCCGGAAGCCGTATTGCTGGATTGGAACATGCCGGTCATGGATGGGCTGGAATTCCTCAAGCATTGTCGCGCGGAACATGGGCCATCCCAGCCGATTGTGGTGCTGTGCACCACGGAAGCGGGCATTGACCGCATTGTTGAAGCGCTCGCCGCCGGCGCGCAGGAATATATCATGAAGCCCTTCGATGCCGGCATCCTGCACGATAAATTCGTCCAGGCCGGCCTGCTTTCGGATGCGGCGTGAGTTTTCCGGCACCCGCCACCACGACGGAACCAGTGCGTGTGATGCTGTGCGACGACAGCGCCGTACAGCGCGGCATCATGGCGCGCATTCTGGAAACCGATCCTGGCATCAAGATTGTCCATCGCGCCGGTGATGGTCAGGCCGCGCTGTCCGCGCTGGCAGTGACGAAGCCGCAAGTGGTGCTGCTTGATCTGGAAATGCCGGTCATGGATGGCATGACAGCGATACCGCTGATCCTGAAGCAGGCACCAGGCACTGCGATTATCGTCGCGAGTGCATTGACACAGCGCGGTGCTGCGGCGGCCATGGCGGCCTTGCGCGCGGGGGCAGTGGATTACGTGCCAAAGCCGCAAGGGTCGTTGGGGGGCGCGGCAAGTCCCGTATTCCGGGATGAATTGATCGCCAAGGTGCAAGGCTGGGCGCGCATGCGGCGCAATCCGGCGCAAAGGCTGCGCCCGCCGCCACCCGCACCGATCAGCGCGCGGCCGATCTCACGCCCCATCGGCAAGCCCATGCTGCCGCCGCGCTTGCTTGCGGTGGGCAGTTCCACCGGCGGGCCACAAGCCTTGGCGGCCTTCTTCAAGCATCTCCGCCCGCTGCCGATCCCTGTCGCGATTGTGCAGCATATGCCGGCGGGCTTCACCACCATGCTCGCCGATCATTTGGACAAGCTTGGCATCATGCCCTGTGCCGAAGCCAAAAATGGCGAAGTGATGCAGCCTGGGCGCATCTATCTTGCCCCTGGCGATCATCATCTGATCGTTGAAGGCGGTGCGGGCGATACGCTCATCGCGCGGCTCGATACCGGGCCGCCGGTGAATTACTGCCGGCCCGCAGTGGACCCCATGGTGCAAAGTGCTGCGCGCATTTGTTCCGGTCGCGTATTGGCGGTGATCCTGACCGGTATGGGGCAGGATGGGCTGGAAGGCTGTCGCGGCCTTGTCGCCAAGGGTGGCGCGGTTTTCGCGCAGGATGAAGCAAGCTCTGTGGTCTGGGGCATGCCGGGGGCGGTTTCACGCGCCGGCATCGCCAGCCTCCAATCACCGCCGGAAGTTCTGGCGGAACGGGTTCTCGAAATCTTCAAATTGCCAGGTACAAAACAATGACCCCTGAATCCTTTCAATTCCTGACAGGCCTTGTGAAGGCACGCTCTGGCATCGTGCTGAATACGGACAAGGCCTATATGTTGGATACGCGGCTTGCGCCCATCCTGAAGCGCGAAAGGCTGGTGTCCCTGGATGCGCTTGCGGGGCGGCTGCGCAACGCGCCTTCCCTGCCGCTCGCGACCGAGGTTGTGGAAGCGCTCACCACCAATGAAAGCTCCTTCTTTCGTGATGGCCGGCCCTTTGAGCATTTGCGCCAAGTGCTGCCTAAGCTGGCAGCTTCCCGCCCCGCGGGGCAGGCTTTGCGCGTTTGGTCGGCGGCGGCTTCCACGGGGCAGGAAGCCTATTCGGTGGCGATGATCGTCAATGAATTGGGGCCGGCATTGGGTGGGCGGCGTGTCGAAATCCTGGGCACGGATTTGTCGCGCGATGTGCTGGCGCGCGCACAGGAAGGGGTGTTTTCGCAATTCGAAGTGCAGCGCGGCCTGCCGGTGCAATTGCTGGTGAAGTATTTCAAGCCGGATGCAGGAAAGTGGCGCATTTCCGATGGGCTGCGCAGCATGGTGCGCTGGCAATGTTTCAACCTGCTGGAAAGCCCGGCCATTCTGGGCCGCTTCGACATCATCTTCTGCCGCAATGTGCTGATCTATTTCGATGCGGCGACCAAGACTCAGGTGCTCGCCAATATCGCCAATCAATTGCAGCCGGATGGTTATGTCTATCTGGGTGGTGCGGAAACTGTGCTCGGCCTCACCACGCGGTTGGTGCCTAGCACGGGTGAGCGCGGGGCTTATGAATTGATGCGCTCGGCGGCGAAAGCCAGTTAGGAGCATTTTCAAGCCAAGTGTCTTCACTTGGCGGCTCGGAAAATGCGACCAGATCAAGCATTTTCAAGCCAAGTGTCTTCACTTGGCGGCTCGGAAAATGCGACCAGATCAAGCATTTTCAAGCCAAGTGTCTTCACTTGGCGGCTCGGAAAATGCGACCCCAAAAATTTTTTAGTGTGTCTCCGCTGAACGGATGTGAAGCGGGCGCGAACTAAACCGCGGTCCCACCCACCGTCAGCCCGGTCAGTTTCAAGGTCGGTTGGCCAACGCCAACCGGCACGCCCTGGCCCTGCTTGCCGCAAGTGCCAATGCCGGGGTCGAGCGCCATGTCATTGGCAACCATGCTCACCTTCGTCAGCGCATCCGGGCCATTGCCGATCAGTGTCGCACCCTTCACCGGCGCGCCGATCTTGCCGTTTTCAATCAGATAGGCTTCCGAAGCGCTGAAGACGAATTTGCCGGAGGTGATATCCACCTGCCCGCCGCCGAAATTCACCGCGTAAAGCCCGCGCTTCACGCTACCCAAAACCTCTTCCGGCGTATGGGCGCCGCCCAGCATCACGGTATTGGTCATGCGCGGCATGGGGCTATGCGCATAGCTCTGGCGCCGGCCATTGCCGGTGGGTGCCACTCCCATCAGCCGGGCATTCTGCCGATCCTGCAAAAAGCCCACCAGGATGCCATCTTCAATCAGCGTGGTGCGCCCGCTTGGTGTGCCTTCATCGTCCACGGTCAGGCTGCCGCGCCGATCAGGCAGCGTGCCATCATCCACCACGGTCACACCCGGCGCCGCGATCCGCTGACCCAGCAGACCCGCGAAGGCTGAGGTTTTTTTGCGATTATAGTCGCCTTCCAGGCCATGGCCGATCGCTTCATGCAGCAAAATGCCAGGCCAACCGGGGCCAAGCACCACTTCCATCTCTCCCGCCGGGGCGGGCACGCTGCCAAGGTTCACCAGCGCCTGGCGCAGGGCCTCATCCACGCCGCGCTTCCAGGCATCGCTACCCAGCACGCGGTCATAGGCAAAGCGCCCACCGGTGCCGAAGCTGCCGGTCTCCCGCCGATCCCCTTCCGCCACCACGACCGAGACATTGAAGCGCACGAGTGGGCGCAGATCAGCAAGCCGCTGCCCATCCGGGCGCAGGATCTGCACCGCCTGCCATTCCCCGGTGATGGAGGCCATGACCTGCACCACGCGCGGGTCTCTCGCCCGGGCATAGGCGTCAATTTCCTGCAAGAGCGCGGTCTTGGCGGCGAAATCCATTTGCGTCAGCGGATTGGCATCAGTGTAAAGCCGCGCATTGGTGGCACGCGGCGCGATGTCCAAAGCCCCGCTATGGCCCTGGCGCACCGCCTTTACTGCGGCGGCAGCGCGCGACAACGCAGCGTCCGACAATTCCCCCGCATGGGCATAGCCCGCTGCCTCACCAGCTACAGCGCGCAGGCCAAAGCCCCGCGTCGCGTCGTAACTCGCGGAACGGATGCGGCCATCATCAATCGAAATCGCCTCGCTTTCGCGGTATTCCAGGAACAGCTCGCCATCCTCACAGCCCTGGGTCGCGTCGCGCAATTGGCGTTCGGCGCCGGCGCGGTCCAGCAGTGTGAAGAAAAGCTCATCCGTGATGCCAAGCGCGTTCATGGGCTATCTACCTCGAAGATCAGGCGTTCAGAGAAGCGGTTGCGCGGGGCCGGCGCAAGCCGTGAATTGCGGCAAGCGCGGTGGCCAGCACCAGGACCGCGATGGATTGATGCAGCGTGCCAAGCCAGACCGGCACCACGGCCAGAAGGGTCGCGATGCCAAGCAGATATTGCAGCGCGACCGAACCGGTCAGCGCCAGCACGGCAGCGCGCGCAAAGCCCGGTGCCAGCCGGCGCCAGGCGAGGAAGCCAGCGACGAAGGCCACCAACAGTACGGCGGTCGCCAAAAGCCGATGGTTGAACTGCACGGCGGCGATATTGGCGGTGAAGTTTTTCAAGGCGGGCGTCAGGTCCCAATAGCCCTCCGGCACCAGCCGGCCATCCATCAGCGGGAAAGTATTGTAGCTGAAGCCCGCGCGAATCCCGGCCACAAAGCCGCCCGCCAGCATGGCCAGCACCGCAAGCCCGGCGGTCGCATGCACCAGGCCGCGCAAGGCCCCGGCATCCACCGGGCCGCTTCGGGCCGGGCGCAATAGGCTCAGCGCGGTCCAGAACAGAATACCAAAAAGCACAAAGGCAAGGCCCAAATGGATCACCAGCCGATAGGGTGAAACCGCCGTGCGGTCCGCATCAAAGCCAGACGCCACCATGAACCAGCCAACCACCCCTTGCAGCCCACCCAGCGCCAGCAGCAGCAATAGGCGCGGTTTTAGCGCCGCCGGCACCCGCCCGCGCAGCCAGAACCAGGCCAGGCCACCAACATAGGCAAGGCCAATCAGCCGCCCCCAAAGCCGATGCCCCCATTCCAGCCAGAAAATCTCCTTGAAGCCTTCAATGCCAAAACCCTGATTGACCAGCTGATATTGCGGGATGGTGCGATACAGATCGTAAAGCCGCTGCCATTCGGCTTGCGAGAGCGGCGGCAAGGTACCCGCAATCGGCGCCCATTCCATGATGGAAAGGCCAGACCCCGTGAGCCGCGTCGCACCCCCAAGCCCCACCATGAACCAGACCATGCCGGCCACGCCAAGCAGCCAAAAGGCAATGGCGCGGCGCGCATCCTGTTGTTCGGCGGCGGCGATATCGGCGGGCAGGGAGCGTGTGTCGAAGGGCATGGCGCGCATATAGGGGCTATCGCGGGGCGATGCACCCCTGCTTGCCGTGTCTTGGTGGCCCTGCTACCGCGAAATTCTCATGGTTTCCGACAATGCTCTGCTCCCGGCTGCGCCGCTCATTTCCGTGGTGGTGCCGGTGCGCAATGAGGCGCCGAATATCGCACCGCTGATTGCCGAAATCCGCGCCGCCTTGGCGGGTGTGGTGCATGAGATTGTCTATGTGGATGATGGGTCCACCGATGCGACGCCGCAGGAATTGGCCGCGGCGCGGGCAGCGGGCGCGCCCTTGCGGGTGCTGCGCCACCGCACTTCCTGCGGGCAATCGGCCGCTGTGATCACGGGGGTGAAGGCCGCGCGGGGCGAATGGATCGCGACCCTGGATGGCGATGGCCAGAACGACCCCGCCGATATCCCCCGGCTTTTGGCGCGCGCCCAGGCTGAGGCTGCGCAGGGCATGCCGGTGCTGATTGCCGGGCATCGCGTCAATCGGCGGGATTCGACGGTGAAGCGCTTCAGCAGCCGCTTTGCCAATCGCTTTCGCGCCTGGATGCTGCGCGATGCCACACCCGATTCCGGCTGCGGGCTGAAAGTGTTTTCCCGCACGCTATTCCTCAGCCTGCCGCATTTTGATCACATGCATCGCTTTTTGCCGGCGCTGACCTTGCGCGCGGGCGGTGTGGTGATCAGCGAACCCGTCAATCACCGCCCACGCGTGCGCGGTAAATCCAATTACGGCACGCTTGATCGGCTGGCGGTGAGTTTCCTTGACCTGATCGGCGTTGCCTGGCTGCAACGGCGCGGCAAGCGCCCGGTGATCGAGCCCGAGGCATGACCACCCCACCGCCTTCCGCCCGGCGGCGGGCGGCGCTGATCCGGTTGCTGGTGCTGGCCCTTGGCCTGATGGCCGGTGGGTTCCTGCTGAAAAGCCTTGGTGCTGCGCCGGGCACGGAATGGGTTGATCAATATGTGCTGGGGCAGGGCTTGCTCGGCGATGCGGTTTTCGTGCTGGCCGGGGCAGCACTGACAGCGGCCGGCGTGCCGCGACAGGGCCTTGCCTTCCTCGCCGGCTATGCCTTTGGCGTGGTGGAAGGCACGGCGCTTGCGCTGGCGGCACAAATCCTGGGCTGTGGCGTGGCCTATGCCTGGGCGCGGGCGATTGGCCGCCCCTGGGCCGAGGCACGGCTGGCCGGGCGTTTCGGCCATAGGTTGCGGCCCATGCGGGATGTTCTGGTGGGCAGCCCCTTCGGTGCCACGCTGGCGCTAAGGCTGCTGCCGATTGGCAATAATTTGGCCGTCAATCTGCTGGCGGGCATGGCGGCAGTGCCGCCGCTGGCGTTCCTGGCGGCCTCGGCGCTCGGCTATGTGCCGCAGACGGTGATTTTCGCGCTGCTCGGCAAGGGCATAAGGGTGGATGGCGCCTGGCAGATGGGCCTCGCGGCAGCGCTTTTTGTGGTCTCGGTGCTGATCGGGCTTTGGTTGTTGCGCCGGCACCGCGCTGGGCAGGTATTGGAGGATCAGGCAGGTTCAGCCTGACCCCGCCATGCCAAGCGCGGCGGCGCGCAATTCATCCAAGGCGCGTCCTGGAAGCTGGCCCAAGGCCAGGCAATGCGCGGCAAGGGCCGCGAAAATACGGGAAATGACCGGCCCTGCTTCCAGCCCCTGCATGGCGGCGCGGATTGGTTCATCCAAGGCGCCGCTGCGGGCCACCCCCAGCGCTTCCTGCAACGCCAGGATGGCGGCATGCGGCCCGGCTTCCAGCGCAAAGGCCATCAATGCCAGATCAAGTCCCGGCGGCAGGCGGTCCGCGCCGAGTTCGTCCCAAATCAGGCGGCGATAGATGCGCCGCGTCAGCGTCTCATCCAAGCGCATCAGGCGGCCCACGCTGGCGGGTTCGCCCAGAAAGGCGCTCAACATGCCAAGGCTGATGCCGTTCAGGCAGGGGCCGCGGAGCGCCGAATCGCGATAGACCACGCCGCCATGGGCTTCCAGCAGGGCATCGGCGCACATCTCGAACCGCGCCACCGGAGGGTGATGCGCCGCGCGGGATTGACCGAGGAAGAAACCGTCCATGCCTGCTCCGGGCGGGAAACTCATGGCGCATATAATGCGGGAAACGGATTAACCAAAGGCTTAAATCCAGGCCGTTGCGGGCGCGGTTTTTCCATATTGCGCGCCCCGGTCCGATCTGTCATTGACCGGCTACCCCGTTGACACCGCGCGGGAGAGAGCAGGCCTGCCTGCCGCCGAAGGCGCAACCGGTCCCCGGAAACGCTCAGGCAAAAAGGGCCGCGCGGGGAAGGGGCCTCTGGAAAGCCCATGGCGCAGGCCATGGCACCGACGGAGAAAGGTGAGGTAACGCCCCCGCCGAATCTCTCAGGTCATCAGACAGAGGGGGACCACGTGTTGAACCCATTTCGCCGCGCGACGCGGCGGGAGGCAGCGTGGTCGAGTCATCATCCGAATCCTTGGCGGAAACCCCGCTCGCCGCGCTGCACCGCGAATTGGGCGGGCGCATGGTGGGCTTCGCCGGCTATGCGCTGCCGGTGCAATACCCGGCCGGCATCATGGCGGAGCATTTGCAGTGCCGGAGCGCTGCTGCGTTGTTCGATGTCTCCCATATGGGGCAGGCGGAATTGCGCGGCGAAGGCGCTGCGGCCGCGTTGGAGGCTTTGACGCCCGCCGATGTCGCGGGGCTCAAGCCCGGGCGGCAGCGTTATGGGCTACTGACATCGCCAAGCGGCGGCATTCTGGATGATTTCATGTTCGCCAATCTGGGCGACCGGATTTTTCTGGTGGTGAATGCTAGCAGGAAGGAACATGATTTCGGCCATATCGCGGCGCATCTGCCGCAGGGTGTCACGCTGCATCGGCATGAGGATCGCGCGCTTTTGGCGCTGCAAGGGCCGGGCGCGGTGCCGGCGCTGGCGACCTTGGCGCCGGGTGTGGCGGCGTTTTCCTTTATGGGCATTGGCAGCTTCGATATCGGGGGCGTCAACGCCATCATTTCCCGCAGCGGCTATACCGGTGAGGATGGCGTTGAAATCTCAGTGCCAGCCGATCAGGCCGAAGCCTTTGCGCGTCGCTTGCTGGCGCTGCCGGGCGTTATGCCGGCGGGGCTGGGGGCGCGCGATTCGCTGAGGCTCGAGGCTGGGCTTTGCCTTTACGGCAGTGATATTGATGAAAGCACCAGCGCCGTGGAAGCGGGGCTGGTCTGGAGCATCGGCAAGCGCCGCCGCATGGAATGGAATTTCCCGGGTGCGGAGCGCGTGCGCGAGGAATTGGCCAATGGGCCGAAGCGGCTGCGCGTAGGTATTCGCCCCGAAGGCCGGCAGCCGGCGCGCGGCCATACGCCGATTGCGGGCGCGGATGGCGCGGTGATTGGTGAAGTGACCTCGGGCGGGTTTGGCCCTTCCGTGGGTGCGCCGATTGCCATGGGCTATGTCGCGCGCCCCTTTGCCGAAGACGGCACTGCCCTTGATTTGATGGTGCGCGGCAAGGCGGTTCCCGCCCGCGTCGCGCCCATGCCCTTTGCCCCCCATCGCTACGCTCGTTGAAAGGACAATTGATCATGGCTGACATGCGCTTTTCCAAGGATCATGAATGGGTCCGCAGCGATGGCGATGGCGCGACGGTCGGCATCACCGATCACGCGCAGAATGCGCTGGGCGATGTGGTGTTTGTGGATTTGCCGGAAGTGGGCCGCATGGTCGCCGCCGGTGAGGCTTGCGCCGTGGTGGAAAGCGTGAAGGCCGCTTCCGATGTCTATGCGCCAATCGCGGGCAAGATCATTGAAGTGAATGCGGCACTTTCTGATGATCCGGGGCTGGTGAACCGTGAGCCGACTCAGGGCGGTTGGTTTTTCCGTATTGAACCCGCCGATGCCGGCGAAATCGCCGCGCTGATGGATGAAGGCGCCTATCATTCCTTCGTGGATAGCCTGGCATGAGCGCCGCTGAATTGACTGCGCTGGAAGCGCATTACGCTTTTGACCGGCGCCATATCGGGCCATCGGAAGCTGAAATCGCGGATATGTTGAAGGTGGTTGGTGCGCGCAGCCTTGAGGAGCTTGCCGCGCGCACCGTGCCGGCCGCGATCCTGGAAGCCGATCTTTCCGCTCTGCCGCCCGCCGTGAGCGAGGCTGAGGCGATTGCCGAATTGCGCGCGCTGGCCGATCAGAACCGCGCCGATATCAAATCCCTGATCGGGCTTGGCTATCACGGCACGCTGACGCCGCCCGTCATTCTGCGCAATATTCTGGAAAATCCCGGCTGGTACACGGCCTATACGCCCTATCAGGCGGAAATCGCGCAAGGCCGCTTGGAAGCGCTGGTGAATTTCCAGACCATGGTGACAGATTTGACCGGGCTGCCGGTTGCCAATGCGTCCCTTCTGGATGAGGCGACCGCAGTGGCCGAAGCCATGGCGCTGGCCCATGCCGCAACGCGCGCCAAAAGCAATGCGATTGTGCTGGCGGCTGATTTGCACCCGCAAACCCGCGCCGTGGTGGAAACCCGCGCCGCGCCGCTTGGCTATCGCGTGGTGGTGGCGGAAGTGGCTGGCATTGCTGCCGCTTGCGCTGCCGAAAAACCCTTCGCGCTGGTGCTGCAATATCCCGGCACCACGGGCGAAGTGCGCGACCTGACCGCCGAGATCGCCGCCGTGCATGCGGTGGGCGGGCTTGCGATTGTCGCGGCTGATCCGCTTTCGCTGACATTGCTGAAGCCGCCGGGTGAGATGGGCGCGGATGTGGTGGTGGGCAGCGCGCAGCGTTTCGGCGTACCGATGGGATATGGCGGGCCGCATGCTGCCTTCATGGCGGTGACGGATGCGCATAAGCGCCTGATGCCGGGACGCCTTGTGGGTGTTTCCGTGGATGCCGCGGGCGCGCCCGCCATGCGCTTGGCGTTGCAAACCCGCGAACAGCATATCCGCCGCGAAAAGGCGACATCCAATATCTGCACCGCGCAGGTGCTGCTGGCAGTGATGGCCGGCATGTATGCGGTGTGGCATGGGCCGGAAGGGCTGACGCGCATTGCGAAGCGCGTGCGGCTACTGGCGCGGCTGGCGGGTGATGCCGCTACACGGCTTGGCTTCACGCTGCGCAATCAAGGCTTCTTTGATACCATCACGCTGGAAGCCGGCGCGCGCGCCGATGCCGTGATGGCGGCGGCGTTGAAGCATGGTTTCAATCTGCGGCGTGTGGATGACGGTGCCGTGGCGATTGCCATGGATGAGACGATTTCCCGCGATGATCTGGCGCGCTTGGTTGGTGCCTTGGCGGAAGCGGCAGGCAAGCCCGCGCCTTCGCTCGATGCGCTAGCACTGGCTGGCGATTTGCCGGAGGCGTTGCGTCGTACCTCATCCTTCCTGACCGCTTCCGTCTTCAATAGCCATCATTCCGAACATGGCATGCTGCGCTATATGAAGTCGCTCGAAGACAAGGATGTCGCGCTCAATCGCAGCATGATCCCGCTGGGGTCCTGCACCATGAAGTTGAACGCGACGGCCGAGATGATTCCGGTGACCTTCCCGGGCTTTGGCAATATCCATCCCTTCGCGCCGGTTGATCAGGCGGCGGGCTACATCACCATGATCCGCCGGCTGGAAGCCTGGCTTGCGCGCATCACCGGTTTTGCTGCCGTGTCCTTGCAACCCAATGCAGGCAGCCAGGGTGAATATGCTGGCTTGCTTGCCATTCGCGCCTGGCATCTTTCGCGTGGTGAGGCGGATCGCACCATTTGCCTGATCCCATCTTCCGCGCATGGCACCAACCCGGCATCTGCCGTCATGGCGGGCATGCAGGTGGTGGTGGTGGGCTGCGACCGCGATGGCAATGTGGATATTGATGATCTGAAGGTGAAGCTTGGTCAGCACGGCGCCAAGCTTGCCGCGCTAATGGTGACCTATCCCAGCACGCATGGCGTTTTTGAAGCCGAGATCAAGGAAATCTGCGCCCTGGTGCATGCCAAGGGCGGGCAGGTGTATATGGATGGCGCCAATATGAATGCGCAGGTGGGGCTCACCAGCCCCGGTGCGATTGGTGCCGATGTTTGCCATTTGAACCTGCACAAGACCTTCTGCATTCCGCATGGCGGCGGCGGGCCTGGTGTGGGGCCGATTGGTGTTGCGGCACATCTCGCGCCGCATTTGCCCAATCACCCCATGCTGGCGGAAGCCGGGCCTGCCACAGGCTTTGGTCCTGTGAGTGCTGCGCCTTTCGGTTCCGCTTCCATCCTGCCGATTTCCTACGCCTATATCCGCATGATGGGGCCTGAGGCTTTGCGTCGCGCGACCGAGGTTGCGATCCTTTCCGCGAATTACATGGCCAAGCGCTTGGATGGGCATTTCCCGGTGCTGTATAAGGGCGCCAATGGTATGGTCGCGCATGAATGCATTCTGGATTGCCGCGGCTTCCAGCAAGGCGGCGGTGTGCTGGTGGAAGATATCGCCAAGCGTTTGCAGGATTACGGCTTCCATGCGCCCACCATGTCCTGGCCGGTCGCTGGCACGCTGATGGTGGAACCAACCGAAAGCGAACCGAAGGCCGAGCTTGATCGCTTCATTGATGCGATGATCGCGATCCGCGCCGAAATTCGGGCGGTTGAGCAAGGGCGGATGGATAAGGCCGATAACCCGCTGAAAAACGCGCCGCATACGGCGGCCGAGGTCTTGGCGGAGAATTGGTTCCACCCCTATAGCCGCGAAGAAGCCGCCTTCCCGCTGCCCTTCGTCAAAGCGCGCAAATATTGGCCGCCGGTGAAGCGCGTGGATAATGTCTATGGCGACCGCAATCTGGTCTGCACCTGCGCGCCGCTGGAAAGCTACGCTCAGCAAATCGCGGCAGAATAATCATGCGCCGGCCAGGTGCCTGGCGCGTGGCCGGTAGCCGCCTGATCCATGCCGATCGTTGGATCAGACTGCGCGCGGATCATTGCATCACGCCGGAAGGTGCGGTGCTGGATCCCTATTACGTGCTGGAATATGCCGATTGGGTGCATGTGGTGGCGGTGACCGATGATGATCGGCTGGTCGTGAACCACCAATATCGCCATGGCGCCGGCTGTGTGCATCTGGAATTGCCGGGCGGCGTGATGGATGCAACGGATGCCGGCCCGCTTGAAGCCGCCGCGCGCGAATTGCGCGAAGAAACCGGGTTTGCCGCGCGGGAATTTCGCCATATCACCAGCCTCAGCCCCAATTCAGCCACGCATACCAATCGCATTCATATCGTGCTGGCGCTGGGCGCTTATGCCGATGGCGCACAAAGCCTGGATTTGGGTGAGGAAATCGCGGTGGAATTATTGCCGCTTGCCGAAATGCCTGCGCTGATTGGCAGCGGTGCCTTTATGCAGGCGGCGCATGTCGCTTCCCTGATGGTGGCTTTGCAGGCGATTGGGCGAATGCGTTTTGTGCCGCTGGACGCCAACGGCGCATGAAGGATGCTGGCGATTTCGATGATATAATCGCCTTCGCCTGGGATGGGCCGGCAGGCGCGGTCGCGCAATCCGCGCGCTTGCTGCTGCTGGATGGTCTTGGCTGCATGATCGCCGGGCTTGGCCATGCCACACCGCGCCGCTTTGCTGAGGCTTTGGCGATCACCATGCCGGGTGCGGTACGCTTACCGGGATGCGGCGCTGGGCTTTCAGAAGCGGGCGCAGCGGCGGTGCTGGCTTCCGCCATGTGCTGGGATGAAGCGAATGAGGGGCTGGCGCGCGCCCATGGTCGCCCTGGATTGGCGGTCGCGCCGCTCTGCATCGCGGCCCTGGCGGCAGGGCGTGTTTCTCCTCGCGCCGCGCATGCCGCTTTCGCCCTTGGCTATGAAATCGCCGCCCGCGCTGGAGAGATTTGGCGCATTCGCCCTGGCATGCATGTGGATGGGTCCTGGCATTCCCTCGGCGCCGCTGCCGCGGCGGCGCGCTTGGCGGGTGGCGATGCGGCGGAAGTGGCGCGCGCGATACGTCTGGCCGCCTGCCAAATCCCCTTTGCGCTTTACGCGCCGATTGCTGCTGGGTTGGATGGGCGGAACAGCTACCCTGCCCACGCTGTCTTGCTTGGTGCCATGGCTGCGGCGGCAGCGCGGGCTGGGATGGATGCGCCTGCGAATGGTTTGGCGGAGGCGCGGCGCATCGCGCTGCTCCATGAAGCGCCAGCCTCGCGCGCGCCAGCGGGCGAATGGTTGATCGAGCAAGCCTATATCAAACCCTTCGCCGGCGTGCGTCACGCGCATTACGCCGCAGCCGCCGCCTTGGCCTTGCGCGCTTCTATCGCTGATCGCTTGGATGATATCTCGGCGCTCCGCCTTGAAACCTATGCCGAGGCCTTGCGCTATGCCGCCAATCGCGCGCCCGCACGCGCCATTCAGGCGCAATTCAGCCTGTCTTGGGCGGTGGCGGCGTCGCTGATCCAGGGTGATCTTGGCCCTTCGGCCTATACCGATGCCGCGCTGGCCGATCCTGCGCTGCGGCGCTTGGAAGACTTGGTGGAATTCACGGAGGACACAGCGCTGACCAAGGCGGAACAGCGCGGCGCGCGGCTGATCGTGACCCTTGCTGATGGTGAAACGCATCACGCATCCATCGGTGCCATGGTGGGTGATCCGGGGCAGGCGCTCAATGCCGAAGCCGTGCTCGCAAAATGCCAGCGCTTTGCCGGGCCGGTGATTGGTGAGGCAGAGATGGCGCGGCTTGCGGCGCTGATCCTTGCTGCCGATGGCGCCACGCCGCGTAGATTTTTCGGGGCCGCATGACGCATCCCGCCCAGAATAGCGCCTTGGCGGTTGGGCTATTGCTCGCCGGGTTTTCGGTCTTCACCGGCGTGGACGCAGCTTCCAAACTGCTGACGGAAGATTATCACACGCTTGAAATCGCCTTTGGTCGCGCGGTGTTTCAGGTGCTGCCCCTGCTGCTGATCATCGCCTGGCGAGGCCGCGCCGTGGTGAAAAGCGCCCATCCCGGGCTGCAAACGCTGCGCGGTGCGTGCATTTTTGTCTGCACGCTGCTTTTCGTGCAGGGGTTGAGCCTGCTTGATCTCGCGGATTGTATTGCGCTGACTTATATCTCGCCCTTTGCGGTGGTGCTGTTTTCCGTATGGCTACTCAAGGAAAAAGTGGATTGGCAGCGTTGGCTTGCGGTGGTGATCGGCTTTCTTGGCATGCTGATTGTGCTGCGACCCGGCATGGGCGTTTTCGGCCCGGCGGCGCTCTGGCCGCTGTCTGAGGCCGTGCTTTGGGCCTTTGCGCTGGTGATCACGCGCATGATGCCGCGCGATGGCGCGATGACAACGCTGATCTGGACATCGGTGATCCAGCTTTTGCTGGCGGCGGCCTTTGTGCCGCTGGTCTGGCGCATGCCGGATGCCGCGGATATCCCGATCTTCGCTGCAGCGGGGCTGTTCAACCTGGTCGGTCAGCTTTTGCTGATTTCAGCCTTTCGCCGTGCCCCCGCGTCGCTTTTGGCGCCTTTCAGCACGGTGCAGATTGTGGTCGCGGCACTGGTTGGCTGGCTTGTGTTTCACACCTTCCCCGATTTCTGGACTTGGGTAGGGACAGGCGTGATCCTGGCCGGCGGGCTTCTGGTGTGGTGGCGAGAGCGGCAATTGCTGCGGCGATAGCGCTTTCCTAAATGCGCTTGGCCGCCGCCACCGCAGCCTTGGACCCCGCGCCCACCACCCAGGCCCAGGCACCAATCAGCGGGCCATAGGCGCGGCCTTCGCCGGCTTCACGCGCCTCATCCCGGTGGTGGATTTCTTCTTCCTGGCAATGGCGGAGCAGCGCTTGCAATGGCGGGAAAAGCGCCTCCGCCTCAAGCCTATCCAATTGCTGCTGGTAGTGGTGATCCACAAAGCTTTCGACAGCATCAATCGTGGCATAGACGGCGCGCGGGCCGAAAATGGCGGGGATGGCGCCGGTCAGCCAGCCGGCGATGCGCCAGATCGGCAAAAGCCTGCTGTGCTGTTCCGGCGGCAGCAGCGCATTCAACAGATCAAGATGGCCCTGTTCCGTCGCGCCATGGCGTTCGGCGAATTCGCGAATGGCGGGGTCTTTGCAGAAGGCAAGGATGCCGCGATAGATCATGACCGCGCCGGTTTCCCCGGCATGGTCGGAACGCAATTCACCGATCAGCCAGGCGGGCATCTCGGCAATGGCAATATCGGGCAGGGCAGGGGCAATGGCGTTCATCGCCCTGAAATGGCGCGCGCGATGCGCGCCACAAGGGTTTGACCAATTGTCTGGTCGCATTTTCCGAGCCGCCAAGTGAGAGCACTTGGCTTGAAAATGCTCTATTCCGCCGCAACCATCGCGCTGCCACGCTTCTCCCGCGCATGCCGCCACAACGCGAGCCCGCGATACACGCCATGCACCATCTTGCTATAGGGCAGGGCCACAAACAGCGCCAAAACCAGGCCAAGATGCAAGGCGAGCAAGACGCCCATCGCCCCGGTATGGCGCAGCGCCAGCAGCAAAAGCCCTGATGCGCTCACCAGGAATAGCAGCGACAACATGGCGTATTCCCCGCCCACCAGCCGTTTCGCCACCGGCACAGGGTCCGTGATGATCTTCAGTCGGATCAGGCCTGCTGTTCCGATACAGAGCAACACGCCACCCCAAGTGCCGAATTGCACCGGCAAGGACCAGAAGGGATGCGGCGAACGCAGCCCAAGGAAGTGATGATAGATCGCCCCAGTTGTGGTGGCGGCGAAGCACAGCATGAAGCCATAGAAAGCCGCCTGATGTAGCCAGCGCTTTTGGCTTGAGAAACTGTCATCCACATCATTGCAGCCATGCCCGCCACCGCCAAGGTTGCGCAGCGTCAGGATATCCACGGCCGTATCCACCAAGGGCGCGGGCGCCGGCGCACCGCCACCCACTTCGCGCCAATAGCGTATGCCGCCAATCATCATGGCGATGATGGCATAGCCGAAAGTGCTGCCCGCCAGCGTCACCATCAGCCACATGGGAATGACGCGAAAGAAGGCGCCTTCGCCGCGCTGCGCCGTGTACAGGATGGAAGGATCAACCAAAGCCATAGTCAGCAGCAGCACCAGCGTCACGCCAAGCGCTGCCGCCAAGGTCACCACCGTGCCATTGCGTTCAAACAGCGTGCCCATGGCGCGCGGCCAGGCGTAATGCGCATAGGATTGCGCGCGAATCTCCGCAAAGGTCACCGGCAGATTGATGCCGAAGGGATGCGGCGGCGCATATTGGCAGGCGTGATAACAGCCCTTGCAGCCGTGACAGAGATTGGCGAGATGCGTCAGATCGCCCGTGGAAAATTCCCGCCGCATCGTCATGGCAGGAAACACCGCGCAATAGCTTTCGCAGTAGCGGCAGGCATTGCACACCGCCATGTGGCGGCGGGCTTCGGCGGTGGTCTCGTTTTCCGGTAGCATCAGCGCGCCCTGCCTTGTTCAATTGCGCACATTGCGTGCTGCCTCCTCACCCGCCAGCCGGCCGAATACGGTGCCGATCGTCATGCCGAAACCGGCGAGATAGCCCTGACCCAGGATATTGCCGGCCATGATTTCGCCCGAGGCAAACATATTCGCCGAAGGCTTGCCATCAGCCATGATCACCCGCGCGCGGTCATTCACCTTCACGCCCAAAAAGGTGAAGGTGATGCCGGGCTTGAGCGGGTGGCAGTAAAAGGGCGGCGTATCAATCAACCGCGCCCAATGGCTTTTGGGGGGCGTCAGCCCTTCGGTGCGGCAATCATCGGGCTTCATGGGTTGGAAGGTGCCGGGGCGCACCGCCGCGTTGTAATCCGCAATCACCTTTTCCAATTTGCCCGCATCAATGCCCGCCATGCCGGCAAGCTCCGCAATGCTATTGGCCTGATAGGGCGGGAAGACGCTCGGCAGGTAATTATGCAAAGCTTTGCTATCCGTCACGGCAAAAGCGACCTGCCCTGGCTGCTGCGCGATCAGCCGGCCCCAAATGGCGTAGCGCTTGGGCCAGACATCCTCGCCCTCATCATAAAACCGCTCGACATTGCGATTCACCACCACGGAAAACGGCACGCAATCCAGCCGCATGGCAAGCCCGCCATCTTCCATCGGCGCGCGCGCATCATTGGCAACAGCGTGGAATTGCGTGGGATCGCCCACTTCCTGCACGCCCTGATCCAGCAGATCACGCAAGACCCGCCCCTGCGCATAAGGCGTACCGCGAATCTGGAAATTATCCGCCGCATCGCCCCAATATTTGCGCAGCCAATCGCGATTGGCCTGAAACCCGCCGGATGAGGCAATCAGCGCCTTGAAGCGCACGCGTTCCGGAAAGCCATGATGGGAAATGATCGCTTCCGTCGCGAAGCCATCCTGCACTTCAATATGCTGCACTTCTGTATCGTACAAAATGCCGATGCCAAGCTGTTCCGCCGTGCGATACAGCGCATTGACCAGCGCCTTGCCACCACCCAGGAAAAACGCATTGGTGCGCGAAAGGGAAAGCGTGCCGGAAAGCGATGGCTGAAACACCACACCGCAGGATTTCAGGAAATCCGGCGCGTGCTGCGATGCGCGGATGCACATGCGCGCCAGATGTTCATCCGTCTTGCCGCCGGTCACGCGCAGCAGATCGTCCCAATATTCCTCTTCCAGATAGGATTCGGTCAGCACCTCGGTCGGCGCGGGATGGAGCGCGCGCAGATTGCGCGTGTGCCGACTATTGCCGCCCCGCATGCTGCGTGGTGCGTGTTCCAGCAGCAGCACGCTTGCCCCGGCCCGGCGCGCCGTAATGGCGGCAGAGAGCGCGGCATTGCCACCGCCCGCGACCAGCACATCCCAGACCCGTGTTAGGTCCACCATAACGCTATCAATCCTCAACCTTCTTAAAAGCCATGTGTAAAAGGGAAATGCGGCTTGTCCAGATGGTGCGTTATGCCGGCCCCTGATCAAGCCCCGCGCGCAAGGAACCATCAGGATCGGCCAGCAAGCCTTCGCGCAGGAAAAGATCAATCAGCGTTAGATTGACGTTGAATTTGATGTCATCCGAATCGGCAACCGCTTCCAACAGGCGCCGCGCTGGCCACAATTCAAAGCGCTCCACCTCGTCATCATTGGGGCGCGGCACGATGCCTTCGGGCAATTCCAAATCGTAGCAATGCAGCACATCGCGCCGGAGCCCCTCATTATTCAGCAGGATATAGGAAACCCGCCCCACCGGGCGCGCGCGGGCCGCCAATTCTGGGGGGAGGGAGGCTTCCTCGGCGGCCTCCTTCACCAGGGTCTCTGCTGGCGTCAGCCCTGCCGGAATGCCGCCTGCCACCAGATTATCCATCTGCCCCGGCGCCACCGCCTTGTCCCGCGCGCGGATACCAACCCAGACATGCAGCCCATCGGCACGCCGCACCAAGCCATTCATGTGCACGCCCTGAGACATGACCCCAAAGGCTGGCAGCGCCCCGCGATCCAGCCTCGCCAGCACCGGCCCATCGCTGGTTTGGCGCACATCGAAGGCTTCGCGCCGGATACGGAGATACCCACCCTCAGCCAGGCTCGGCAGCGCGGCGGCGAGCGCATCGCTCCGCGCCCCGCTGGTTTTCAGGCGGCCGGCCATGGCGACACCATGCTGATCGAAGTGGAAATCGCGCGGGCGGAAGGTCAGCGCGCGGGCCAATTCGGGTGTCACGAACCCCACCTGCACGCCGCCCATGTGAAAGCCAAGGAAGCCGGCGGGGGAGGCGATATTGTTGCAGGCGGCGACATGCCGGGCGAAGCGGTCCATGGCGCCATCTAACACCGGGCGCCACGGCTAGGCGAGGCGGGGTCTGGGGCTTGCGGGGCAGGGGCGCCCTGCCCCATGACAGGGGCAATCATGACCCCGCCCGCCGCCCCCAATGCTCCACGCCCTGGTATGCCCTTCCCGGCCTTGCGCCGCATCGCGCCGCATCTTTGGCCGGTGGGTGAGCCGATGCTGCGGCTGCGCGTCGTGGCGGCACTGCTGCTGCT
Source organism: Roseomonas sp. (assembly GCA_020249925.1). Classification (GTDB taxonomy): domain Bacteria; phylum Pseudomonadota; class Alphaproteobacteria; order Acetobacterales; family Acetobacteraceae; genus Neoroseomonas. The sequence continues at coordinate 147,384 of JADCER010000010.1, forward strand.
CGCTGCCGCCAAGGCGGCGAATGTGCTGGTACCCATCGCCTATGCCCGTGCGGTGGATGCGCTTGCGCCGCAATCGGGCGCTGGCGCGGTGATTGCCGTGCCGATTGCGCTGCTGGTGGGCTACGGCTTGCTCCGCGTCATGGCCTCAGCGCTTGGGGAATTGCGCAACGCCGTCTTCGCCAAGGTGCAGGCGCGCGCCGGCCGACGTGTGGCCTTGCAGGTGTTTCGGCATTTGCACGCGCTTTCCATGCGCTTTCACATGGACCGCGCCACGGGCGGGCTTTCGCGCGTGATTGAAAGGGGCGTGCGCGGCATCGCCACATCACTCAATTTCCTGCTGTTCAATATCATCCCGACAATAGTCGAGATTCTCTTCGTTGCCGTCATTCTCTGGTGGATGTTCGCGGCTTCCTTCGCGCTCACCATGCTTGGCACCATCATCGCCTATGTCGCCTTCACGCTGATTTTCACCAATTGGCGGCTGCGCTTTCGCCGCCAGATGAACCAGACGGATGAAGAAGCGAATACCAAGGCGGTGGACAGTCTGCTGAATTATGAGACGGTCAAGTATTTCGGTAATGAAGCGCATGAATCACGCCGCTATGATGAAAGCATGACGCGCTACGAAAGCGCCTATGTCAAAAGCGAAACCACACTCAATATGCTGAATGCCGGCCAGGCCACCATCATGGCGGTTGGGCTGACCATCACCATGCTTTTGGCAGGCCGCGGCATTGCCGATGGCAGCATGAGCATTGGCGATCTGGTGATGGTGAATACCTATCTGATCCAGCTCTATCAGCCCTTGAACATCCTTGGCTTCGCCTATCGCGAAATCAAGCAGGGGCTGACGGATATGGAGCAGATGTTCGCGCTGCTTGATGTGCCCGCCGAAGTGCGCGATGCGCCTGATGCGAAGCCCCTTGCCGTGGGCGCAGGTGAAATCCGGTTTGAGGATGTGCGCTTTGGCTATCGGCCGGATCGCGAGATTCTGAAGGGCGTTTCTTTCACCGTGCCACCGGGGCGGATGCTCGCCATTGTCGGGCCAACGGGGGCGGGGAAATCCACCATCTCTCGCCTGTTGTTCCGGTTTTACGATACGACAGGCGGGCGCGTCCTGGTGGATGGGCAGGATGTGCGCGGCCTCTCGCAGCAAAGCCTGCGCGCGGCTATCGGCGTCGTGCCGCAGGATACCGTGCTGTTCAATGACACCATTCGCTACAACATCGCCTATGGGCGGCCAGGGGCGAGCGATGCGGAGATTGAAAACGCGGCGAAGCTTGCGCAGGTGCATGATTTCGTCACGCGCCTGCCCGATGGCTATGCAACGCGGGTTGGTGAACGTGGCCTCAAGCTTTCGGGCGGCGAAAAGCAGCGGGTTGCGATTGCGCGCACCATCCTGAAAGACCCCCGCCTGCTGATATTGGATGAGGCGACCAGCGCGCTTGATACCCGCACCGAACAGGAAATTCAGGCGGCGCTGCGTGATGTTGCGCGCAACCGCACCACGCTTGTGATCGCGCATCGGCTTTCCACGGTGGTGGAGGCGGATGAGATCATTGTGCTGCAAGAAGGTGCCATTGCCGAACGCGGCACCCATGGCGCCTTGATCGCCGCTGGCGGGCTTTACGCTGACATGTGGCGTCGCCAATCGGAAGCCATGGCCGCGGCCGAGGCCGCCGCCCGCGCCCAGGCCGCTGCCGATTTGGCCATGCCGCGGCAGCGCCCCAATGCTCTCCCCCCTTCCACTGGCACGTGAGCCTCCCTATCTGGCTGTTACAATCAGGAGTGACCCATGCAGATGGACCCGGAAGGCATAGCGCCCGAGGATTTGAGCCATGCCGGTTCGGTCGTGGACAAGGCGATCGAATATATGATGGAGCAGCAAATCCAGCCGATTTCCATCGCCTCCGCCCTGCTGGGTGGGGCGCTTGGGGTGCTGACCCGGACCTTGGATGACCGCGCCGTGGCCGGGGTGCTGCGCCAGGCGCTCGCTTCGGTGGAAAGCGGCGAATTCCGCGCCCCGCCGCCTGCTTGATACTTGACGCGCGCGGGACTTCCCGCCAAAAGCGCGCCTTCATGTTGAACCCGCGCGCAGGCTTGGCTTGCGCGCCTTTATGTTTGGATTTGCGCCATGTCTCGCCGCTGCGTCATTACTGGCAAGGGTGTTCTGACGGGTAACAATGTCAGCCACGCCAATAACAAGACCCGCCGTCGCTTCCTGCCCAATCTGCAGGAAAGCTCCTTCTGGTCCGAAATCCTGGCCGCGCCGGTGAAGCTGCGCCTTTCCACCAATGGCATCCGCACGGTGGAACATAATGGCGGGCTTGATGCCTTCCTGCTCGGCACGCCGGACCGCAAGCTGACGGTTGATGCCGTGGCGCTGAAGCGCCGCCTGGAACGCGCCCAGGCCGCCAAGGCCGCCTGAAGCCCTTCACTTTCGCACCATTCAAACCCGCGGGGGGCAGCTTCCGCGGGTTTTCTGTTATTGCCTGGCCCCCCGCTGCCGCTCAATCTCCCGCCAGCGCGCGACATTGCGGTTATGCGCCTCCAGCGTCTCCGCAAAGGCATGGCCGCCCGATCCATCCGCCACAAAATAGAGGAAATTGCTCGTTGCAGGACGCGTTGCGGCGCGGAGCGAATCGCGCCCCGGATTCGCAATCGGCCCCGGCGGCAGGCCGCGATTGCGATAGGTATTGAAGGGGCTGTCCCGGTCCAGATCAGCGCGCGTAATGGCGCGTTCCAGCACTGCCCCGCCCGTTGCCGCATAAATTACGGTCGGGTCCGATTGCAGCGGCATATTGCGCCGAAGCCGGTTGATGAAGACCGAGGCAACCAGCGCGCGCTCCTCAGCCTTGCCGGTTTCGCGTTCAATGATGGAAGCAAGGATCAGCGCTTCCCGCGCGCTGCGCAGCGGCAGGTTGGGCGCGCGGTCCCGCCAGGCTTCGGCCAGCGCGGTATTCATCGCAGCCTGAGCACGGCGGATCAGCGCGGCGCGGCTATCGCCCCATTCAAAGGCATAGGTCTCGGGCAGGATGCTGCCTTCGGCAATCGGCTCGGCCTCCCCCATCAGCCCTTCGGTCCTGTCCAGCAATGCCTGGATTTGCAGGGCCGATAGCCCCTCAGGGATCGTCACGCGGCGCTGCACGGGCCGCGCCTGGCGCAGGATGTCCAACACCTGCTTCAATGACGCGCCGGCCGGAAAGGCAAATTCAGCCGCACGCAATGGCCCGGCGCTTTTCGTGAGCTGGCTCGCGATCAGGAAGTGGCGCGCATCGGCGATAATGCCTGCTTCCATGAGCGCGCCTGCAATCGCCTCCGTCCCGCCGCGCGGGATCACCAGGGCGCGCTCAGCGGCCAGCGGGCCGGGCGCCTCATAGATATCGCGCGCCCATTTCGCCGCCGCGCCAAGGCCGATCAGTACAGCCAGGATCAGGCCAAGCAGGAACAGCGCCACCCGCCCGCGGCGTTTGCGCGGCGCGGGGGTGGTTTCACTCATTTGTGATCAGGGTGCGCCGCGGAAGATAATGCTGGCATTGGTGCCGCCAAAGCCAAAGGAATTGGACAGCGCAATCTCAATCCTGCGCGGCTGCGCTTCCTTGGCCACGCGGTCAATCACGCTTTCCCGCGATGGCTTTTCAAGATTGAGCGTGGCGGGTGCCACCTGGTCACGAATGGCGAGGATCGAGAATATCCCCTCAACCGCGCCGGCTGCGCCAAGCAAATGCCCAACCGCAGATTTGGTGGAAGACATGGCAAGGCCGCGCGCGGCATCGCCCCAAAGCCGTTCCACCGCTTCCAATTCCAGATCATCCCCAAGCGGCGTCGAAGTGCCATGCGCATTCACATATTGGATCTGATCGGGCGTGACGCCGGCGCTGGCCAGCGCCGCCTTCATGGCACGGAAGGCGCCATCATGGCCCTCGGCCGGGGCGGTGATGTGATAGGCATCACCGCTCATGCCATAGCCAATCACCTCACCGTAAATCTTGGCCCCGCGTGCCTTGGCGTGTTCCAATTCTTCCAGCACGACAACGCCGGCACCTTCGCCCATGACAAAGCCATCACGCGCCTCATCCCAGGGGCGGGAGGCAGCGGTGGGCGTATCGTTGAAGCTGGTGGAAAGCGCGCGCGCGGCACAGAAGCCGGCCATGCCAATTTCGCCTACGGCGGCTTCGGCGCCGCCGGCCACCATGACATCCGCATCGCCGAGAGAAATCAGCCGCGCCGCATCACCCAGCGCATGCACGCCGGTGGCACAGGCCGTCACCACAGAATGATTGGGACCCTTGAAGCCATAACGGATCGAAACCTGGCCAGAAGCCAGATTGATCAGCGCCGAGGGGATAAAGAAGGGCGAAATGCGCTTGGCCTTGCCTTGCAGGATCAGTGAGGCCGCTTCGTGAATCGTCTCAAGTCCGCCAATGCCAGAGCCGATCATCACGCCCGTGCGGTAGCGCTGATCTTCATCCTGCGGCATCCAGCCGGAATCGATGACTGCCTCATCCGCCGCGACCATCGCGAATTGGATGAAGCGATCCATCTTTTTCTGATCCTTGATGGGGATCCATTCATTGATGTCGAGCCCGCCATCAGCCTTCGCACCAAGCGGAATTTCCCCCGCAATGCGGGCCGGCAGGCCAGAGGCATCAAAGGATTTGATGGCGCCGATGCCGGAATGGCCGGCAAGCATGCGCTTCCACACATGCTCAACGCCAACACCCAGCGGGCAGGCAATGCCCATGCCCGTCACGACAACACGCCGTGGCGAGAAACCCTTTTGGAACACGCGCGTTTCCCCGTTGGACCAGCGAAAGGGCGCTCAGGCGCCCTTGTGCTTTTCGATATAGTCGATCGCGTCCTTCACGGTCGTGATCTTTTCCGCGGCGTCATCCGGGATTTCCACGCCGAAGGCTTCTTCGAACGCCATCACCAGTTCAACGGTGTCAAGGCTATCCGCGCCCAGGTCATCAATGAAGGATGCCTCAGTGGTCACCTTCGCTTCTTCGACGCCAAGGTGTTCGACCACGATCTTCTTGACCTTCTCGGCGGTATCGCTCATCGCGTAACTCTCCATCTGGCGGGGCTTCGCCCGCGCTCCCCAAAAACAATGCGGCTGGCTGCCCGATGGCCTGAGACTCGCGCCCCATCCCGCCCGGCGGCGTCGCCTTAACATAGGCTAACGCGGTGGCCTAGAGCATTTTCAAGCCAAGTGGAACCACTTGGCGGCTCGGAAAATGCGATTCTAGATGGGTTGGGTCATTTGCCGAGCCCTGCGCGCGGGAAATGACCCAAAGCATTTTCAAGCCAAGTGGAACCACTTGGCGGCTCGGAAAATGCGATCAACTCACTGCCTGATGCCTTATTGCCGCGTTTCCGCGGCGAGGAGGCATCAGGCTGGCGAGGGTGGTTTGGTCAAGATTCCTGCAAGAAAGCGTTGCCCGCCTAGCTCGCGGCGTAAAGATACATCGGCAGCGGCTGCGTCTCATCCGCGACCGATTTCACCCCGGGCACCCCCTCGGCCAACACCCTAAGCCCGCGCTTGATGGCATCCGAGCGGGAGAAGCCGTGAAAGGTCACGGCGCCATCCTTCACATCCACCATGATGTAATAGGTATCGGCCCAGGGTTCCTTGCGCATGGCGGCGATCACCGCGGCGCGAATACGCTCATCCGGGATGCCATCGGCCTTTTCGGGCGGCAGCAGCAGGGCATGCAGCAGATCGGCCCGGCTGATCAGGCCGCGCAGCCGCCCTTCGGAGACCACCAATACCCGGCGAATGCCATGCTTTTCCATGAGTTGCGCCACATGGGCGGCGGTCGCGTCCGGTTCCACCGTGACCAGTTTTTCGGTCATGATATCGCGCGCCTTGGCGCCATGGGTGCGGGCGTAATGCTCGGCACCGCGCGCCGGGTCGCCAAACAGGCCGCTGAACCAGGAAGCGGGCTTGTCTTCTTCCCCGGCCAGGCGGCGGATCAGATCGGCTTCCGTGACCATGCCAAGCAAGGCGCCGTCAGCGCCAAGCACCGGCACGGCGGAAATGCCGCGTTCGGCCAGCAATCGCGCCATGGCGATCACGGGGGTTTCGGGGGGGACCGTGACGATATCGGTCGTCATCAGATCACGGGCGGTGAGATTGGACATGGGCTGAACCTCCTGCTTGTGAGGCTTGTCTAGCCGGATTGGCGCGGGCGATTCTTGACGCAGGTCAATGGCAAGGGTTCTCGCAACCGCTCGGCGAATATGCGACACTGATCTCATGAAAGCTGCGGCATTGTCATGGGCCCTGATGCTGGGCGGTTGCGGCGTCTTGGGGGGCGCGGGGCTGATCGGCAGCGCCCCGCCAACGGGCCAAATGGTCCCGCCCGAGCAATTGGCCCCCCTGGCCGCGCCGCCGCCGGGCCGCGCGCTTTGGGCAGAGCTTGGCCAGGATGCCGGGCCCGCCCACCCGGTGCGCGCAGAAGGGCCACGCCGCTTCTGGCGCATGGATCAAGGATTTGTTTTCGTGACTGAGGGCGCGCGGGTGGTGGCGACTGCCGGGCTGCCGACCATGCTGCTGGCTAGCGCCCCGATTGGTGAGGATCCGCTCCGCCGCGCTGCGCCGCTTGGTCCCGCGCCGCTGCGGCTTTCGCATAGTCTTGATCTGGCGGGCGCGGATGGCCGGCCGGAGCAGATGCGCTTCGGCCAGGTGGTGCAATGCCGGCTGGAGCCTGAGGAACCCGCCATTGGCGGCGTGATCGAACGCGTTGAGATTTGCGAGGGCGCGGCGGCTTTCACCAATCGCTTCTGGTTTCGCGCCGCCGATCGCGTGCTGATCCGCTCAGAACAATGGATCGGGCGCGATGTGCCGCCGCTCAGGCTGGAAGTGGCGGTGGAGGGGAGTTAACTCGTCGCCGGCGGGGGCTCTGGCGCCGCGCTTGCGGTTTGTGCCGGGTGCTTTTCTTCCAGCACCAGCTTCTGATGCGGGTAGGGAATCTCAATCCCAAGCTCATCGAAGCGCCGCTTGATGCGCCGGTTCATCTCACGCGCCACAGCCCAGCGCTGGGATGGTTCGGTCTTCAGCCGCACGCGCATGATCACGCCGGAATCGCCCAACCTGTCCACGCCCATCACATCCAGATCATCGCGTATCACTGGCCGCCAACGCGGGTCTTCACGCATTTCGCTCGCGATCTGGCGCAGCGTGTCGGAGACCTTATCGGTATCCTCGCGGTAATCCACATTCACATCAATCACCGCAAAGGCGAAGTCGCGTGTCTGGTTTGTCACGCTGGTGACAGCGCTGAAGGGGATGATGTGCAGGCTGCCATCCACGGCGCGGAGCTTGATGGACCGGATGGAAAGATGTTCCACCACGCCATTCAGCCCGCCCAATTGCACAACATCGCCCACCGCGACCGCATCTTCAAACAGCAGGAAAATCCCGGTGATGACATCCTGCACCAACCGCTGGGAGCCAAAACCAACCGCAATGCCGACCACCCCGGCACCGGCAATGAGTGGCGCGACATTCACGCCGATTTCCGTCAGCACCGACAGCACGACAAAAATCAGGATCACTGCGAGCAGCGCGGTGCGCAGCATGGGCAATAATGTGCGCACCCGCGCACTCTGCGCTGCCTTGGCATCGCGCGAGAGCCGTTCCAGATGCCGTTGGATCGCGGCATTGATGCCTTCCCAGATCACCAAGGCGAGTGTGATGGTGAGCGCGATGGAAACCAGGGACGACACCAACCGATTGCCAAGCTTGCCATGGCCGAACCAGGCAAAGGCCTCCAACCCCCAGCTTTCCAGCAGGAACAGCAGGGCGATGCCGCCAATCGCCATGCTCGCGCTGCCCTTCAATACGGGCAGGTAGCGATTGGCCCGTGCCTCCAGCCCTGGGTAGCGCGCGGATAATTCGGGCGTGATGCGAAAGGCGCGGGTGATGACCCGGCGTAACGCCAAATCGGCCAGTTTCGAAAGCGTGAGAATAAGCAAGGTACTGATTGAAACGCGCATCAGGCGCCAGAAGCCATGATGGATTTCCAGCGCCCAGACCCCCCAGGCAGCGATCAGCCAGGCGATGGCGACCAAATGCCAGATATCGGCGGCGCGGTCGCGCAGCATGCGGAAAAAGCGCCGGGCGCGGTCCGGTTCATCCGTTTCCGCCAATTCCGGCGCGCGCAATACATCCGAAACTGCCTGCCGGTTCTGCAGAATGATAATCACCAGGAATAGCGTGACCAGAAGCAGCGCGATGCGCAAAATCGAATCATAGGCCGACCAGGGCAGCCCGAATTGCAACCCGGCTTCGGCCACCGCATAGCTTGTGATCAAAACAATCACGATGCGCCGCAGCCAAATGGTTGCATAGGCGGCGGTTTCATCCGTCACCGGCAGCAGGCGCAAATGTGTCGAAGCCGGCGAGAACAGCATCCGCGCCGCCGCCATCACCGCGCGGGACGCCATATAGGCGTTATTCGCGGTCAACATCACAAGCTGCGTGGTGGGCAGCGGGTAAACCGCCGTAATCAGGCCATAGGATATCAGCGCAAAGGCGGCAATCGGCACCAGATCAAGCCCAAGCCTTGCCAACACCAATGGCACGCGCTGCAACCTTGCCCAGCCGGTGAGCTCGACCGGGGCAAGGGCATCCAGCCGGTCACGAAACCGGCCAAGAAAACGCGCTGCCGCCCATTCGGCCAGTAAGCCGAGCCCAAGGACCAGAATGACCTTCCACGAAGCATCCAACACGCGCTTTTGCGTCACCGGGTCCCGCACAATGCTGGTGAGCCAGCCAAGCACCGCCGGCAGATCGGCAATGGCGCGCACGGTGGCCACCAACTGATCCGATGCCCCGGCCAGGCGCTGCGATGCCCCCTGCAGCAATTGGGCACCAAGCGTATTGGGCGCGAGCAAAGCTGGTTCCGTGCTGGCGGGCGCGCCGGGGGCCGCGCCTTCCGCTTCGCCGGCGGCGGCGCGCAGCGCGCGGATCAATTCGGCGCGGCGCGCATCATCCTGCAAAATCTTGAGCAGTGCTTCCAATTCCGGCGATGCCGCGCTGCTGGCGGTGGCGGCCGCCACTGGGGGCGGTTCTGCCACCGGATTGCCTGGTTCTGCCTGCGCCCATGCCTGGCCTGCCAGCAGCACGAAGCCCAGCAACAGCATGAATCGCCGCATTCCTTGGATAATGCTCATGCGGGGCTTCCGAGCCTATTGCCGGGCGCGGGTCAAGTCTTTCCGGCGCGCCGATTGCCGGGAAGGGGCAGCGCCGTTACACCGCGCGCATGCTCACTGCGCCTTCTGTCTGGACCGTCATGATCGCCCTTTTGGGGACGCATTTGGCGGGGATGGGCGTTTTCCTGACCGTGCCGGTACTCGCCCCCGCCATCGCGGCAGAGCTTGGCATCGCCGCGTCGCTCGCTGGGGTCCATACCGCGCTGGTCTATCTGGGGGCCATGGTGTCGGGGCCGCTGGCGGGGGCCTTCATTCATCGCTTTGGCGGCATCAGGGTCTTGCAGGTGGGGATGCTGATTTCGGCCTTTGGCATCGCGCTTGCCATGCTCGGGCATCCGGCGGCGCTTTTTGCCTCGGCCGTCATTGCCGGGCTGGGCCATGGGCCGATGACCCCGGCAGGTAGCCATTTGCTCGCAGCGCGCACCCCGGCGCGGCGGCGGGGCCTGATCTTCAGCCTGAAGCAATGCGGCGTGCCGGCGGGTGCTATGCTGATCGCCGCCGCCGTGCCGCCCATTGCGGTGGCGGCCGGTTGGCGCCAGGGCGTGTTGGCGGTGGTGGTTTTCCTTGCAATTTCAGCGCTTTGCCTGCAACCGCTGCGCGTTGCGCTCGACGCCGAGCGTAATCCCAAGGCCGCAATCCGGGATTTGGCGCAGATTTGGGGGGCAGCGGCTGCGAGCCTTGGCTTGCTCCGCCAATTCCCGATTTTGCGCCGCATGACCATCATGTCCGCGCTTTATGGCGTTTCCCAATTCTGTTTTTCGAGCTTTTTCGTGGTGTTTCAGGTGGCAAGCCTGGGGGCATCGCTGACCGAGGCCGGGCTGCGCCTGGCTTTTGCCCAGGCCGCCGGGGTGGCGGGCCGGGTGCTTTGGGGTGTCGTGGCGGACCGCACCGGCGCCGCGCCGGTCTTTACCGGGCTTGGCATTGGCGCGGCGGTGGCCGGTTTGGCGTTATTGCTGGCCGGGCCGGATTGGCCGGGCTTTGTCATCATTCTGGCCGGCATGTTGATGGGTGCCACCGCGATTGGCTGGAATGGGGTATTTTTGGCCGAGATGGCGCGGCTGGCGCCGGCGGGGCAGGTGGGCGGCACCACGGCCGCGGCGGGGTTTGTCTTTGGCCTTTCCATGCTGGTTGCACCCCCCTTCTTTTCCCTGCTGGTGGACCTGACGGGCGGCTATGCGGCCGGATTCGCGCTGTGCGTGATAACGGCGTTGATTGGGGCGGCGCTGGCTTGGTCCGTGCGGGGCGGGGCTGTCTCCCGCCGCTGAAAGCGTGTAGCTTAGTCGAATGACGACAATCCTCACCATTCTGGTTGCGCTTGCCATGCTGGCCACGGTTGGCGTGCTTTTTGCCGGTATTCTCGGCATGGCGGGTGGCAAGGCCAATCCGCGCACCTCCAATTGGCTGATGCGCTGGCGCATTATCTTCCAATTCATCGCGGTCGGGCTTTTTGTCATTCTGCTTTTGCTGCTGAAGAGCTAGTTCGGTCGTATTTGCCGAGCCGCCAAGTGAAGCCACTTGGCTTGAAAATACTCCTCCGTGCCTTGCCCGGTCCGGCGCGGGGCTATATTACCCGAATGGCTGGGTGAGGGGGTCAGAAGAACCCTGGCACCTGGCATTCCGGCGCCAATCGTCCCCCCATTTCCTGAAGGCTATAGTTGCATCATGAAGCTTCTGGTCCCCGTCAAGCGGGTGGTGGATTACAACGTCAAGGTCCGCGTGAAGGCGGATGGCACGGGCGTTGAAACAGCCAATGTCAAAATGTCCATGAACCCCTTTGACGAAATCGCGGTGGAAGAAGCCGTGCGGTTGAAGGAAAAGGGCATCGCCACCGAAATCATCGCGGTATCCGCAGGCCCTGCCGTGGCGCAGGAACAGATCCGCACGGCACTCGCCATGGGTGCTGATCGCGGCATACTGGTGGAGCATGATGGCGCGCTGGAACCGCTTGCGGTTGCCAAAATCCTGAAGGCGATCATCGCCAAGGAAGCGCCTGACCTCGTGATCCTGGGCAAGCAGGCGATTGATGATGACATGAACGCCACCGGCCAGATGCTGGCGGCGCTGATGGGCTGGCCGCAAGGCACCTTCGCGTCCAAGGTTGAGGTCGCCGATGGCACGCTGAACATCACGCGCGAAGTGGATGGTGGCTTGGAAAAGCTGGCGCTGAAGCTGCCGGCGATTATCACCACCGATCTCCGCTTGAATGAACCGCGCTATGCGTCGCTGCCCAATATCATGAAGGCGCGCAAGAAGCCGATTGAAACCGTGAAGCCCGCCGATCTGGGGGTGGACCCGGCGCCGCGGCTGACCGTGCTGAAGGTGGAAGAACCGCCCAAGCGCCAAGCCGGCAAGAAGGTGGGTTCCGTGCAGGAACTTGTTGAAAAGCTACGCAATGAAGCGAAGGTGATTTGACCATGGCGGTGCTTGTTCTTGCCGATCATCAGGACGGCGCGCTGACCCAGCCAACCCGCAGCACGGTGGCCGCTGCCGCCAAGCTTGGCGATGTGCATGTGCTTGTCGCGGGCGGTGCCACTGGCGCTGCCGCTGCGGCCGCTGCCAAGCTGCCATCGGTTGCCAAGGTGCTGACCGCCGAGGCTGAGATCTACGCCCATGGCCTGGCTGAACCGATGGCCGCTTTGCTGGTCGGGCTTGCGCCTGGCTATTCGCATTTACTGGCGCCGGCTTCCGCCGGTGGCAAGAATGTGATGCCGCGCGCTGCCGCGCTTTTGGATGTTCAGATTCTGTCGGATATTTCCGACGTGGTGGATGCCGATACCTTTGTGCGGCCGATCTATGCCGGCAATGCCTTGGCCACGGTGAAATCGGCCGATGCCAAGAAGGTGATCACGGTACGCGCGGCGTCCTTTGATCCTGTCGCCGCCGAAGGCGGTTCGGCGCCGATTGAAGCGGCGGCGACTGCAGCCGATCCGGGGCTTTCGCGCTTCCTGGGCGCTGAGATTGTGAAAAGCGAACGCCCGGAATTGACGGCGGCGCGGGTTGTGGTCTCGGGCGGGCGTGCGATGGGTTCGGCAGAGAATTTCGCCATTGTCGAAAAGGTTGCCGATAAGCTTGGCGCCGCCATTGGTGCTTCGCGCGCCGCGGTGGATGCAGGCTATGCGCCGAATGACCATCAGGTGGGCCAGACCGGCAAGATTGTGGCGCCGGAGCTGTATATCGCGGTCGGCATTTCCGGGGCCATCCAGCATCTGGCCGGGATGAAGGACAGCAAGGTGATCGTCGCCATCAATAAGGATGAAGAAGCGCCGATTTTCCAAGTGGCCGATTACGGGCTGGTGGCCGATTTGTTCAAGGCCATGCCGGAATTGGAAGCCGAACTCGACAAGAAGTGATTTGCCTGCTCGGGGCGCGCGGTTGATGCGCTGCCCCGAGAATTACAGCAACAGGAGCATCCATCATGGCGGCAATCAATAAACTCGGCGTGATTGGCGCGGGGCTGATGGGCAATGGCATTGCCCATGTGGCGGCGCTTTCCGGCATTCCGGTGGTGCTGATGGATGTGCAGCAACAGGCGCTGGATCGCGCGCTGGCGACCATGGCGAAGAACATGGACCGGCAAGTGAGCAAGGGCAGCGTGAGCAGCGCTGACCGTGATGCTGCACTCGCGCGCATTGTCACCGCGACCGATAACAGCGCCTTCGCCGATTGCGACATGGTGATTGAAGCGGCAACTGAGAATGAGGAGATCAAGAAGAAGATCTTCGCTGCCCTTTGCCCGATTCTAAAGCCGGATGCGCTGCTCGCTTCCAATACGTCTTCCATTCCGATCACGCGGCTGGCGGCAGCAACCGATCGGCCAGGCCGCTTCATCGGCATGCATTTCTTCAACCCCGTGCCGATGATGAAGCTGGTTGAAATCATTCGTGGCCTGGCCACGGAAGATGCCACCTATCAGGCGGTGGAAGCGCTCGCGAAGCGCATGGGCAAGGCGCCGGTCATGGCGCAGGATTGGCCGGGATTTGTCGTCAACCGCATCCTTTGCCCCATGATCAATGAGGCGATACAGGCGCTGATGGAAGGCGTGGGCGATGTGGCGGCGATTGATGCCGGCATGAAGCTTGGCGCCAATCACCCGATGGGGCCGCTGGAGCTCGCTGATTTCGTCGGCCTCGATACGCTCTATTCGGTCATGAAGGTGCTGCATGAAGGCTTGGGCGATTCCAAATATCGGCCTTCGCCCTTGCTCGCGAAATATGTTGAAGCCGGCTGGTATGGGCGGAAATCCGGCCGCGGCTTTTACGATTACAGCACAACGCCGCCCACGCCGACGCGCTGACGCGATTTTTCCATGGCGGGGTTGGTGCAGTTCCAGGGCTGGCGCCTCAAGCTGCGAGAGCTTTATTTCGGCAGTTCCGTGATGTCGCGGCGCTTTCGCTACGGGATCATCTGTTTTGATCTGCTGACGCTGTTCTTCGTGATCGGCACGTCCTTCGTACCGCGCGAGCCCTGGATTGGCGTGGTGGATGTGGTGATCGGGCTGATCCTGGCCGCCGAATACGCCGCGCATCTGGCGGCGCATCGCGCACCGGGGCGTCAGGCGCTGACATTTTCAAGCCTGATTGATCTTGTTGCCATCCTGTCCTTCCTGGCACCCCTGACCGGGGAAGGGTTTGGGTTCCTGCGCGTTTTGCGCACGCTTCGGCTGCTGCACACCTATCGGACGCTGATGGAACTCCGCCAGGATATGCCCTTCTTCCGCCGGCATGAGGAAGCGCTGATTGCCGGCGTGCATCTGACAGTCTTTGTCTTTGTCATGACGGCGGTGGTTTATGAAAGCCAGCGCGCCATCAATGCAAAAATCGCCGATTACGCCGATGCGCTTTATTTCACCGTGACAGCCCTGACCACGACCGGGTTTGGTGACATCACGCTGGAAGGCAAATTCGGCAAGCTGCTTTCCGTGTTTATCATGATTTGCGGCGTGACGCTGTTTCTGCGCCTGGCGCAGGCGCTGTTCCGCCCGCGCAAGGTGCGCTTTCCCTGCCCAAGCTGTGGGCTGCAACGCCATGATCCGGATGCGGTGCATTGCAAGGCCTGCGGGACAAGGCTTGCCATCCCCGACGAAGGCAGGGATTAAACCGGCGTGCGCCATTCCGCATGCGCATTGGTGGTGCCGCGCACGACGCTTTCATAGGCTTCCTGCAAGCGCATGGTGATCGCGCCTGGCTTGCCATCACCAACAGGGAGTCGATCCACACTCGTGATCGGCAGCAATTCCTGGCCGGTGCCGCAGAAGAATAGTTCATCGGCGATATAGAGTTCCGTGCGGTCAATAGTGCCTTGTTCCACGCTCAGCCCATGTTCGGCGGCGAGGTGAATAACAGTATCGCGCGTGACGCTTTCCAGAATGTCATTTTCACGTGATGGCGTAATCAGCTTCCCGTCGCGCACCATGAACAGGCAGGCGCCAGTGCCTTCGCTGATCTTGCCGGCACGGGTCATCAGCAGCGCATTGTCATAGCCATCCGCCTTGGCCTGCAGCATGGCAATGCGCCCGGCATGGTAATTCGCTGTCGCCTTGATGCGCGGCGGCATGGTGGTATCCGTGATGCGGGTCCAGGAGGATACATGCACGGAAAGCCCGCTGCTGCGCTTGGCATTGCGTTCGCGCGGCATGGCACCGCAAGCCCAACCGACGCTGCCGGTGGAAGCCATGGAACCCAGGCTTTCGATATGCACCTGGATGCGAATATAGGCGTCATCATCCGGTTCATTGGCGCGCACTGCATCCAGCACCGCCTGGCGCATTTCATCACGCGATGGCGGATTGTCGAAGCGCATGAATTTCATGCCCTGATCCAGCCGCACAAGATGTTCTTCCAGCCGGAAGACCGCAAGCTTGCCAGTGCTGTAATTCATATAGGCGCGAATGCCTTCAAACACCGTGCCGCCATAGGCATGCCCAACCGAGAAGGGATGCACGCGTGCTTCATCAAAGGCGATCTTCTTGCCGTTCTGGATGATGTATTTTGCTGTCCAGGCCATTGGTTTCCTCATTTATCCTTGGAAGTTTTCGCGAGCACCTCGTCAAAGCCGCCCTGGCCGGTCAGCGCCGCCCAGGCGCGGTAGCGCTCTGATGCCGCAACACGCCCCGCCGCGATCATGCCGCGCCACACGCCACAGGCTTCAACGAAACGCGGGATGGAACCGGGGAACATCGCAAGCGTGATGGCTTCCGCGATCTCATCTTCCGGCACCTGGTCCGCATAGGCGGCTTCGATCTGCCATTCCAGCACCCGCCAACGCGCGCGGCAGACCTGCACGGCGCATTGCGCCAAATGCACCAGGCGGCGCGGGGCGGCGGGGGCGATGGCCGCCACAGCATCCAGATAGGCAGCGCGGGGATCAAAGGGTGCCAATTGCGCGCCCCAGCGATGGGCGGCGAAATCAAATGCCTCGGCGCCGATGGCGAGCGCGGCGGCGCTGAACGCGGCACCGATCAGCGCATCATCCCCGCCGGCGGCGCGGAATTTGGCGATGTGGTGCGTGGCCAAAGCCTCATCAGTCGCGGCCAGCACGGCAAGCCAGACGAATTCGCGGTCATGATGCGTGAGCACGCGATCATCCAAGGCCATGGCGGAATAGGCAGCGTCATAGCCTTCCAGCAGGCGGGGGAAGGCGAGTGCCAGCAGCCCGTGATGGGGCAGCAGATAGCCGCGCTTGGCCTTGACCGCAGCGAGCCGCTGTTCCAGCGCCGCGGTGGTCTCGGCGGACGCGTTTTCCTCTTGGTGTTTCATCCTGGGGTCAGGCTATACGGCTTCCGAGACCTTGTAATCCCCCGTCCGGGGCAGGAATATTCCGCCATGTCCAAGACAGAGCTGCAAAACACCCCCATCCTGCTGCGGGAAGATCGCCCGGGCGGGGTCTGCGTCATCACGCTCAACCGGCCTGCCCAACGCAATAGCCTTTCGCGCGCGCTATTGCAGGCGCTGGAAGATGTGCTGGCTGATATCGCCGCAGATAGCACCACACGCGTGGTGGTGCTGGCGGGTGCCGGTACGGTGTTCTGCGCCGGGCATGATTTGCGCGAAATCACCGCGCATCGCACCGATGCGGATGGCGGGCGCGGCTTTTACGCCGATGCCATGGCGGCCTGCGCGCGGGTGATGCAGGGGATTGTGGGGCTGCCGCAGCCTGTGATTGCGGCTGTGCAAGGGGTGGCGACCGCCGCCGGCTGCCAATTGGTCGCAAGTTGCGATCTGGCCGTGGCGGCGGAAGATGCGCGTTTTTGCACGCCGGGCGTGGATATCGGGTTGTTCTGTTCAACACCGGCGGTGGCCTTGGCGCGCGCCGTGCCGCGCAAGGCCGCGATGGAAATGCTGTTGTTGGGTGAAATGGTGCCGGCAGATGAAGCGCAGCGTTTCGGCCTGGTGAACCGCCTGGCACCGCGTGAGGCTTTGATGGAAACCGCGCTGGGCCTGGCCGAGCGCATCGCTGCCCATTCGGCGATCACGGTGCGCATGGGCAAGCGCGGCTTCAACCGGCAAATCGAATTGCCGCTGGCAGAGGCTTATTGCGAAGCGGCTTCGGTGATGACGGAAAATCTGATGGCGCGGGATGCGGCGGAAGGCATTGGCGCCTTCCTGGAAAAGCGCCATCCGCATTGGGAAGACAGGTGAGGAAGATGGCCTTGAACAAGTACGAAAACGGGCTTGAGCAGAACACGGCCAATCATCAGCCGCTGACGCCGCTATTGTTTCTGGAACGCGCCGCGCAGGTTTATCCGGATTATCCCGCCGTGGTGCATGGTGCGGTGAAGCGCGATTACGCCAGCCTGCGCAATCGTTCCGTGCAGCTTGCTCATGCGCTGACCAAGCGCGGCATTGGGCGTGGCGATACGGTGGCAGCGATCCTGCCCAATATCCCCGAAATGCTGGAATGCCATTACGGCGTGCCCATGGCGGGTGCTGTGCTGAACACCATCAATACGCGACTGGATGCGCCAACCATTGCCTATATCCTCGATCACGGTGAAGCCAAGGCCGTGGTGGTGGACCGCGAATTCATGCCGGTGCTGCGCGCCGCACTTGCCGAATGTGCCGCTAAGCCCATGGTAATTGAAGTGCATGATGCGCTGGCACCGGAAGCGGTGCATGGCGAAAGCCTGGGCGGGCAGGAATATGAAAGCTTCATCGCGGAAGGCAGCGCCGATTTCGCTTGGGCGATGCCAGGCGATGAATGGGATGCCATTACGCTGAATTATACCTCCGGCACCACGGGCAAGCCGAAAGGCGTTGTCTATCACCATCGCGGCGCCTGCCTTTTGGCGACCGGCAATGTGCTTTCCGCCGGCATGGGCAAGCATCCATCCTATTTGTGGACGCTGCCAATGTTTCATTGCAATGGCTGGTGTTTTCCCTGGACGGTGACAGCGCAGGCCGGTCTGCATGTGTGCCTGCGTGCCGTGCGTGGCCCTGACATGTGGTGGCTGATGGCGGAACATGCGGTGACGCATATGTGCGGTGCGCCGATTGTGATGGCGACTTTGCTCGCGACACCAGCGGCCGATAAGCGCGCGCTGTCGCATCAGGTGCAATTCGTGGTGGCCGGCGCGCCGCCGCCCGAAGCCGTGCTTGCCGCCATGAAGGAAGCGGGCTTTGCTGTCTGCCATGTCTATGGCCTGACAGAAGTTTATGGCCCGGCCGTGGTGAATGAATGGCACAGCGAATGGGGTGCCAAGCCCGCGCCGGAGCAGGCCGCGCTGATGGCGCGCCAGGGTGTGCGCTATCTGGCGCTTGAAGGGCTTGATGTGATGGACCCCGAAACCTTGGCGCCCGTCCCTGCGGATGGTGTCACGATGGGTGAGGTGATGATGCGCGGCAATGTTGTCATGAAGGGCTATTTGAAGGATGCCGCCGCCACGCGATCTGCCTTTGCGGGTGGGTGGTTTCATACCGGTGACCTCGCGGTGAAATATCCGGATGGGTATATTCAGCTCAAGGATCGGTCGAAGGATATCATCATCTCAGGTGGGGAGAATATCAGCAGCATTGAAGTGGAAGATGCGCTCTATAAGCACCCATCCGTTGCCGTGGTGGCAGTGGTGGCGAAGCCCGATGAGAAATGGGGTGAGACACCCTGCGCCTTTGTGGAATTGAAGCCAGGCATGATGGCAACGCCTGAGGAACTGATCAATTTCGCGCGCCAGCATTTGGCGGCCTTCAAGCTGCCGCGCCATATTGTGTTTGCGGAATTGCCGAAGACCTCAACGGGCAAGATCCAAAAGCATGTGTTGCGCGCTGAGGCGCGGGCGCAGTAGGAAATAGCCAAACATGCAGGAATTTCATGGGGTTTTCCCCTATCTTGTCTCGCCCGTCGCCCCCGATGGCACGGTGCTGGAGGGCGAATTGCGCCGGCTGGTGGATCATCTGATCGCATCCGGCGTGCATGGGCTGACACCTTTGGGCAGTACGGGTGAGTTCGCCTATCTGGATACCGCGCAAAGGCGGCGGATTGTGGAAATTGTCGTCTCCCAAACCGCGGGCCGCGTGCCGGTGGTGGCCGGGGTGGCGGCGACCACGATTGCGGATGCCGAACGCCAGGCGCGTGATTACGCGGCGATAGGGGCGGATGGTATCCTCGCCATTCTGGAAGCCTATTTCCCGTTGAATGACGCTGCGGTGGTTTCCTATTTCACCGCCATTGCGGATGCGACTGAATTGCCGACGGTGCTCTACACCAATCCGAATTTTCAGCGTTCCGATCTTTCCCTGCCGGCGATTGAAAAGCTTTCGTATCATCCGCGCATTTGCCTGATCAAGGATGCCTCCACCAATACCGGGCGCTTGCTGTCCATCATCAATCGCACGCAAGGGCGGATCGGGGTTTTTGCGGCCTCTGCGCATATTCCGGCCGCTGTCATGCTGATTGGTGGCAAGGGCTGGATGGCTGGGCCGGCTTGCGCCATTCCGCGCGAAAGCGTGCGGCTTTATGAGCTTTGCCGCGCCGGGCGTTGGGATGCGGCCATGGCGCTGCAACGCGCGCTGTGGCGGGTGAATGAGCTGTTTGCTGCGCATTCGTTGGCCGCCTGCATCAAGGGTGCCCTGCAAATTCAGGGTTTTGCGGTGGGTGATCCTATTTTGCCGCAAGCGCCACTGTCGCCTGAAGGGCGCGTTGCGGTCGAAGCGGCGCTCAAGCTGGCGGCGGAGGCTTTTGCCGCCGTGCCCGAAATCTGAGGGCCTGAGCATTCCGCAAAAGCGCCTGCCCTTCATCCTGGGCGCGATGGCGGCCATTGGGCCGTTTTCGATTGACATGTATTTGCCGGCACTGCCGATGCTGGGCCAATCACTCGGCACCACGGCGGGGGCGGCGCAGGCAAGCCTTGCGGTATTTTTCCTGGGCATGGCGCTGGGGCAGATTTTTTACGGACCGATTGCGGATCGGTATGGGCGGCGCTTGCCGCTCTTTATCGGGCTTGGGGTTTACACCGCGGCATCGCTGATTTGTGCGCTGGCGCCCAATATCGAAAGCCTGATTGCGGCGCGGCTGATGCAGGCACTTGGTGGTTGTGCGGGCATGGTGATTGCGCGGGCCGTGGTGCGCGATGTTGCGGATGAACGCGGTGCGATTCGGCTGATGGCGCGGCTGATGCTGGTGATGGGGGTGGCGCCGATCATTGCGCCGATTGTCGGTGGTGCCTTGCTCGGCGTGATTGGCTGGCGCGGCATATTCCTGTGCCTGGCTGCCTATGGCGCCTTGTTGCTGTTGGTGATTGCGCTGTTCCTGCCTGAAACCCTGGCCCCTGAACGCCGCCGCCGCGATGGTTTGCGCCAGGTCTTTGGTGTTTGGCGGCGCTTGCTCGGCGATGGCTATTTCATGGGCCATGCGCTGGCAGGCGGCCTCGTGATCGGGGGGATGTTCGCGTATATCGCGGGATCGCCTTTTGTGTTCATGGAATTGCATGGCGTGCGGGCCGAAGATTACGGCTTCTATTTCGGTGCCAATGCCATTGGCATCATGCTGGTTGGGCAAATCACCGCGCGGCTGGTGGATCACGTGCCGCCAGCGCGGATGCTGACCATGGCGCTTACCATCAGCGCGGTGGCTGGGCTGGCGTTGCTTGGTGTCACCGTCACAGGGTTTGGCGGTTTTGGCGCGCTCATCGTCACGCTTTTTGCTTATGTTTCCATGATCGGCGCAGTGATGCCACTCACCGCCGCGCGCGCCATGGCGCCGCATGGCGCGATTGCGGGCAATGCCTCGGCCTTGATGGGCACGCTGCAATTTGGCGCAGGCGCGCTGGCCGGCGTGGCGCTTGGTGCGCTACAAAACGGCACGGCACTGCCAATGGCGCTGGTGATTGCGCTTTGTGGCGTGGGTGGCTTTGTGGTGCGGCGCTTATTGGTTCGGGGGGCCTCATGACAGGCGATATCTTCTTCTCCAATCGTCAGGAAGGTGCAGCCACGCCCGATATCTCCTATGTGGTGACGCTCTATCAGAAACTCAGCTTCCTGCCTTTTCTTTGTGCGGGGCTTGAGGCGCAGCGTGGCGGGATGCAGGCGGAGTTTATCTTCATTGATGATGGCTCCAGCGATGGCACGCCGGAAGCCTTGCGCGAACGCATCGCGTCTTGGCCCGAGGTATTGATCATTCGCCAGCAGAATACAGGCCCGGCGCCGGCGCTCAATCGCGGCATGGCGCTGGCGCGCGGGCGCTACATCAAGCCGATGGATGGCGATGATATCCTGCTGCCCTGGGCGTCAGAGCGTATGCTGAAGGCCATGCTTGGCACCAAGGCAGGCGCGGCCTTGGCGCAGGGGGATGAGCAATCAACCTATGCGCCGGCTGAAACCCGCGCCGATGACATCGCGGCATTACCAGCGCCTGATGAAATACCCGCGGCAGCCAGTTCGCTTCTGGAAAAAAGCCTGCGCCGCGCTCAGGCTTCTCCATCCCATTGGATGTTCGAAGCAGCGCTACTGCCGCAGATCAAGGGCTGTGATCCTGGTGTATTCATCCAGGATTATTCTCTGGAATTGGAAATCGCCCTGGCCAGTAAGGTAGCCATTGCGCGGGGGCCATTGCTGCTCATACCCGCCTCTGCGCCCGGTCGGCTTTCCGATAATGAGGGCCAGATCCTGCACGACATCAATCTGGCGCTGCTGCGTTTTTTGCGCCGCCATCCGGAATTGCCAGCGAAGCTCCGCCGCTTCGCGCTGCAACGCGCGGTGCAGCGTGCGGCAAGCTGGGCCTTTCGGCGCGGCGGGGCAAACTTGCTGCATCCGGTATCGCTGTTGCGTGTGCCGGCAGCGCTCGGCCTGTTGAAGCCTGATCTGGCCTTGCAAAAGCAGGTTTGTGACGTATTCCGCGCCACACATCCTATCCGGCTGATGCCGGGTGGCGATGAAGCCTAGAACATACGCCTCACGTCATTTTCTTGCCGAGCGTCCAGCCGCCATCCACCGTCAGCACCGCGCCGGTGGTGAAGGAGCTTTCTTCACTCGCCAGGAACATCATCGCCTTGGCGACTTCATGGGTTTCGCCGGAACGTCCCATGGCGTGCAGTTCCTGAATCTTCCGCGCAACATCCGCATCCTGGAAATAGCGCTCTGTCATGGGCGTGCGGATCACGCCAGGTGCGACCGCATTCACACGAATGCCACGCGGCGCCAATTCCATCGCCAGCGCCTTGGTCAGCCCCACCACCGCATGCTTCGAAGTCACGTAAGCGACCCGTTCCGGCGTTGCGACCAGGCCGAGCGTTGAAGCGATATTCACAATCCGCCCTGTCTTGCCGAGTGCAATCAACCGCCGCGCAAAGGCTTGTGATGGCAGGAAGCTGCCGGTCACATTGATGCTCATGGTGCGCTGCCAATCCTCAAAGGAGAGATCGAGCAGTGGGCTGATTTCCCGCACACCGGCACAATTCGCGAGCACATCCAGCCGGCCCAGCACGGCCTCAGCGCCCGCAATAAAGTCGCGCACCGCATCGGGGTTTACCACATCCAGCACAAAGGGATGGGCTTCGCCATCGCGCTTGCGGATATCGGCCGCCGTCGCTTCCACTGCCGCCTTGTCAATATCGGCTATTGCCAACCGCGCGCCTTCCTCGGCGAAGGCAATGGCCAATTGCCGACCAATGCCGCTGGCGGCACCGGTTATCAAAACGCCTTGATCACGAAATCTCATTTGTGTTCTCCCCAAAAAATTATGCCGCGATCAGATCAGCGGCTTTTTCGGCAATCATATTGGTGGCGGCATAGGTATTGCCGGAAACCATGGTCGGCATGCAGGAAGCATCGGCCACGCGCAGCCCTTCAAGCCCGATCACCTTCATGGTCGCCGGATCAACCACCGCCATGGGATCAATGCCCATCTTGCAGGACCCGATCGGGTGATAGGTGGTGGAACCCGTGGCGCGCGCATGGGACATCCATTGCTCATCGGTTTGTACCGAAGGCCCTGGGAAATTCTCGGCCACCACGTAATCCGCCAGCGGGCGTGTTTGCAGCAATTGCCGCAGGTATTTCATCGCTGCCAGCAACGCATCGCGGTCCATCTGATCCTGCAAGTAATTCGGCTGGATTTCCGGTTTTGCACGCGGATCCGCCGATAGCGCCTTCAGCCAGCCCTTGCTTTCCGGACGCAACTGAGAACAGCCAAGCGTCATGCCTGGCTTCGTGTCCAAATCCGTCACGCCATAGCGCCCGGTCGGGTAGCTGGCGGGGGCGAAGTAAAGCTGCATGTCGGGGGTCGCCAAACCCTCGCGCGTCTTGAAATAGCCGCCCGCATGGCTTGGGCTTGCCGTCAGCAGCCCCTTACGCGTGAAGGCATAGCGCAAAACCTCAAGCGCCAAACGCACACCGCGCGATCGCTCATTGAGCGAACCGGCACCCTTCACGAGTGCGGAGACTCGCACCGCGTAATGGTCGCGCAGATTCTTGCCGACCCCTGGCAGCGCATGGACAACGTCAACGCCAATGCCTGAAAGCCATTCCGGATCACCAATGCCGGAAATTTGCAGCAGCTGCGGCGTATTGATCGCACCACCGGAAAGGATAACATCGCGCCGCGCGCGAATGGTGATGGACGCGCCCCCTTCCTGCGTATAGCGAATGCCAACCGCGCGCTTGCCTTCAAAGACAATCGCTTCCGCCAGCGCGCGCTGGATCAGCTTCAGATTGGGCCGCGACAGGGCAGGGCGGAGATAGGCATCGGCGGGGCTCCAGCGCCGGCCACCGCGCATCATTTGCTGATAGAGAAACGTGCCTTCCTGATTGCCGGAATTGTAATCCGGTGTGCGCGGCAGGCCGAGTGCTTCATTGGCCGCGATATAAGCCTCGGACAACTCGTGCGGGTCGCGCTGATCTTCGATGGAAAGCGGCCCATTATTGCCGCGCACGGCGGGATCGCCGCCGCCATTGCCGCGGGTTTCCGCGCGCTTGAAATAGGGCAGCACATCATCCCAGGCCCAACCGCGGCAGCCAAGCTGCGCCCACATATCGTAATCGGCGGATTGGCCGCGCACATAGAGATGGCCATTGATGGAACCGGAACCGCCCAAAACCTTGCCGCGTGGGAAAGGGATTTTGCGATTATCAATGTAGGGACCGGGCGCGGTTTCATAGCCCCAATTCAGCTTGGGATTATAGACAGTCTTGTTGAAGCCGGCGGGGATTTTGATGAAGATGTTATTGTCCTTGCCGCCCGCTTCCAGAATGGCGACGCTATGCTTGCCCGAAGCCGTCAGCCGATTGGCGAGCACGCAGCCAGCGGCACCCGCGCCCACAATCACATAGTCGAATTCTTCCATGGACCCATCTCCTCAACCTTTTGGTGAAGGCTAGGCCGGGTTGGCGCTAGCGGAAAGGGCTAATCCTCGGTTTCTTCCGGCGTGACGGCGGCAGGGATGGCATAGGCCTCGGTCATCCAGCGGCCCAAATCCACCTGTCGGCAGCGATCGGAACAAAAGGGGTGCTGTTCTGGCGCTGGGGCGCGGCCACAAATCGGGCAGCGCGGGCGGCGCGGTTTTTTCTCGGTTTCAGTCACGCGGCACCTCCCGTATCTGCGCTGTGCCGGATGCCACGGCGCGCAATGCCAAGGCATGCCCCGTGAGCGCCGCGTATTCATCCAACGCACCGGGAAAATCGCGCAAGGCGGCGATCACCTCTGGCCGCGCTTCCAGCATCAAGCGTTCCGCAGGGCGCGCTGCAGCATCACGTGCGGCCTGACGCAAAGCTGCCAAGCCTTCCGCAAGCGGCGTGTGCAGGATTTCGGCCAGGGGCGGGTGGATGCGGTCGCGCACCATCTCGATCAAGCCAAGCCCGGTCAGCCCGACCAACCGCGCCAGCTTATCCGGCGCCAGCGCAGCGCGCAGCGGTTCCAGCAATGCCTGCCGGCGCTTGGCGGAAAGCCCTGCGACATCAAGCAAAATGGCGCCCGAAAGATTGCGCAGCCTGATCTGCCGCGCAATTTCCGGCAAAGCGGTTTCATTGAAGCGCGCCAGGCCATCCCCAGCGCCGCCGCTATCCACATCAAGCGCGGTCAGCGCGCGCGTGGTTTGGGTATGCAGCACACCGCCGCCCGGTAGAGCGACCGCGTTTTCTGCAAGCGCGGCGAATTCACCTTCAATCGCTTCATCGAATACCGCGCCATGCTGCGCCTGCACGCGATCCCCGAGCGACGCACGCAACCGCGCCACCAGCGCCGCGCCGGAGACACGAATATCGGCCTGCGGATAACGCGCTGCGAGGCGCTGAATGGCGCATGGCCCGCGCGCCACCAGCCGCGGCGCGCCTTGCGGTGCGGCGGCGATCAGCGCGGCTTCGGCATCCGTCAGCAAGGCGGAAAGCCTCGGCCCCTTGCCGCCCTGCGCGGCGCGCATCACGCGCAGCCCCAGTATCTGCCCTTCCTGCACCGCCTGTTTGATCGGCTGACGCGGCGCACTGGCAGCGCTTTCCGGCAGGAAGCCGGTTTCATTGCCCGCCAGCGCCACAAAGGCGCCTGACATGGCGGCCGAAATCGCCACCACCCGCCCGCGCTGCAAATCACCAACGCCATCAGGCCGTGCCGGGCGTTCCACCCAGGCTTCCGTCAGCCGCCCACCCAGGAGCAGCGCGGTCCGCACCTCGCCCGGTGAGGCCTCGGCCAGGATCAGGGCTTCAGCCACCCGATCCCCCGCAGCATTTGCGCGGCCTCGAACAGGGGCAGGCCGACCACATTGGAATGGCTGCCCGAGATGAAGCGTGTGAAGGCCTCCGCCCGGCCCTGAATGCCATAGGCGCCGGCCTTGCCCTGCCATTCGCCGGAAGCGATGTAGTCTTCCATCTGCGCATCGGTCAGGCGCTGGAAGGTGACATTGGTTTCGACCATGCGCTGGATCCGCCGCCCATCGGGCAAGGCCAGCACCACGCCCGTGGTCACACAATGCCGCCGGCCAGACAGCAGCGCCAGGCAATGCCGTGCATCGGCTTCGGTCTCACCCTTGGGTAGGATGCGCCGGCCAACGCCGACCACCGTATCGGCCGCCATAACCAAGGCACCTTCGGCCAAGGGCACCGCCGCTTCCGCCTTGGCGCGTGACAGCCTTGCGGCCAAGGCGCGCGGGACCTCGGCCTTCAAGGGCGTTTCATCAATATCGGTCGCGATCACGCGCGCGGGCGTAATGCCAAGCCGCGCCAGCAAATCCAGGCGGCGGGGGCTGGCGCTCGCCAATACCAGCGGCAAGCGCGCGGCATCCATATGCGCTGCGTTACTTGAAGCGGAAGGTGATGCGGCCCTTGGTCAGATCATAGGGCGTCATTTCAACATTGACGCGATCGCCGGCCAGCACGCGAATGCGGTTCTTGCGCATCTTCCCGCTGGTATGCGCCAGGACCATGTGGTCATTATCGAGTTTCACGCGGAACATGGCGTTGGGCAGAAGCTCCACCACCTCTCCGCTGAACTCCATCATATCTTCTTTGGGCATCGGGCCTCAATGGTAGGGCGCAAGGTGCGCCGGGGTTACAGGATTGCGGCGCAAAATGATCCTATGCCCCCGCCGGGTCAAGCGCGATCCCGGCGCGGGCATGATTTTGGCAGCAAAACGGCGCGAAAGCGCTATTTCGAAAGGGCCACCGTGTAATCCGCTTCGGTCTTTTCGCGCATCTCGGCCTCGGTCACGCCGGGGGCGAGTTCCACCAGCTTCATCGCGGCCGGGCCGCGCCGGGCGATTTCAAACACGCCAAGATCGGTGATCACCATATCCACCACGCGGCTGCCGGTCAGCGGTAGGGCGCATTGCTTTAAAAGCTTGGGCTTGCCGCCGGCCGTGTGTTCCATCAGCACAATCACGCGCTTGACGCCGGCAACGAGGTCCATGGCGCCGCCCATGCCCTTCACCATCTTGCCCGGGATCATCCAATTGGCGAGGTCGCCATTTTCCGCCACCTGCAAGGCGCCCAGGATGGAAAGGTCAATATGACCGCCCCTGATCATCCCAAAGGATTGCGCGGAATCGAAGAAGGAACTGGTGGGCAACTGAGTAATCGTCTGCTTGCCGGCATTGATCAGATCGGCATCTTCCTCGCCCTCATAAGGGAAGGGGCCAAGGCCCAGCATGCCGTTTTCGCTTTGCAGCTGCACATTAAACCCGGCGGGCACGTGATTGGCGACCAGCGTCGGAATGCCAATGCCAAGGTTCACATAAAAGCCATCTTGCAATTCGCGCGCCGCACGGGCGGCCATTTGATCGCGGTTCCAGGCCATGATTTTTCTCCTTATCCCTGGGACTCGGCGCCGGCCGCGGCAGCGGGCGCGTGCTTGCGGACGGTGCGTTGTTCAATGCGCTTTTCGTAGCCGGGCGGGCAGGTGATCATGCGTTTGACGAAAATACCCGGCGTGTGGATGTGGTCCGCGTCAATCTCTCCCGGCCGGACCAGGTGTTCCACCTGCGCGACGGTCACGCGCGCCGCCGTTGCCATCATCGGGTTGAAGTTCCGCGCTGTCTTGCGATAGACCAGATTGCCTTCATGATCGCCCATATAAGCGTGGATGATGGCAAGATCGGCCATGATGCCGCGTTCCATGACATAGGTCTCGCCATCAAATTCCCGCGTTTCCTTGCCCTTCGCGACTTCCGTGCCAACGCCGGTCTTCGTAAAGAAAGCGGGAATGCCGGCGCCGCCGGCGCGAATACGCTCGGCCAAAGTGCCTTGCGGGTTGAATTCAATTTCAAGCTCACCAGCCAGGTATTGGCGGGCGAATTCAGCGTTTTCGCCGACATAGCTTGAGATCATTTTGCGGATCTGGCGGGTCTTCAGCAGCAGGCCGAGCCCAGCATCATCCACCCCGGCATTATTGGAGACCACCGTCAAATCCTTCACGCCGGACTCGCGGATGGCTTCAATGAGCAGGGTCGGGATGCCGGAAAGCCCGAAGCCGCCGGAATGGATCACCATGCCATCGCGGAGCAGGCCCGAAAGCGCTGCCTTGGCATCCGGATAGATTTTCTTCATGCGCCCTTTATCCTCAATGCTTGCCGATCTGGGGCTCTCTAACCGCTCATTTGCGCTGCGGGAAGGGCTGGCGCGGCGAATCGTGGGGCGTGCTATAAGATCGTATGTCCGCCGCCCCCATCACCGCCCCGCGCCCGGCCATCCGCCTGCTGCCGGAGACCACCGCGAACCGCATTGCGGCTGGTGAGGTGGTGGAACGCCCGGCTGCCGCGCTGAAGGAAATTGTCGAAAACGCGCTGGATGCCGGGGCGCGGCGCATTGCCGTGACGCTGGAAGGCGGCGGGATGGACCGCATTCTGGTGGAAGATGACGGCTTCGGCATGGGGCCGGATGATCTGGCACTGGCCGTGGAACGCCACGCCACCTCCAAATTACCGGAAGAAGCGACCCTGTTCCGTATCGCCACGCTGGGCTTCCGGGGGGAGGCCCTGCCTTCCATCGGCGCGGTGGCGCGGCTTGCCATCACGTCTTGCCCGCAGGGTGGTGCCGCGCATCGGATCAGTGTGGAGGGCGGGCTGAAGGGCGATGTGGCGCCCGCTTCCGGCGCGCCCGGCACGCGGGTTGAGGTGCGGGATTTATTCTTCGCCACCCCGGCGCGGCGGAAATTCCTAAAACATCCCCGCACGGAAGCCGAACACGCGGTGGAAGCGGTACGCCGCCTGGCACTCGCCTGGCCGGAAGTGGCGTTTCGCGTGCAAAGCGATGGGCGTGACGTGCTGTCCCTGCCCGCCACGGATCAGGAAGGGCGCATCCGGCAGGTGCTGGGGGCGGAGTTTGCCGCCGCGGCGGTGCCGGTGGAAGCGGTTTCCGAAAACCTGGATATCAGCGGGCTGGCGGCGCTGCCTTCGCACCATCGGCCCACCACGCTCGGCCAGCATTTGGTGGTGAACCGCCGCCCGGTGCGCGACCCGCTGCTGCGCGTGGCCTTGCGGGTGGCCTATCGCGATGTGATCCCGCAGGGGCGCCACCCTGTCGCCGCGCTATTCTTGCAAGTACCGCCGGAGACCGTGGATGTGAATGTGCATCCGATGAAGACCGAGCTTCGCTTTCGTGATGGGGAAGCGGTGCGCGGGGCCATGATTTCCGCCTTACGCAAATCGCTGGCGATTGGCGCTGGGACGGTGGTGGCGGTGCCCTCCCTAGCGGGCGCCGCGCCTGCGGGTGGTTTCAGCGAAGCTTTGCCCGTTTTGCCCCAATCCATGCCGCGCCCGCCGGGGTTGCCTCAGCCGCGCCTGCCCTTGGGGTTACGCCCGCCCAGCCTGCCGCCGCCGCCCGCAGCCGCGCCGATGGATGCCGCGCATCCCTTGGGCCGTGCCGTGGCGCAGATACTCGATACCTTCATCATCGCGGAAGCGTCGGATGGGTCGCTGGTGCTGGTGGATCAGCACGCCGCGCATGAACGCCTGACGCATGAGGCGCTGAGTGCGCAGCTGCTTGAAGGCGGCGTGCGCGCCCAGCCTTTGCTGGTGCCGGCGGTGGTGGATATGCCGCAAGCCGATGCGGCGCGCTTGTTGGGGGCGGCGGAAGCGCTCGCCCGGCTTGGCTTGGAAATTGAAGGCTTTGGTGCCGGCGCGGTGCTGGTGCGGAGCCTGCCGGCCTTGCTCGGCGCCGCCGATCCCGCGCCGCTACTGCGCGACATGGCGGAGGAATTGGCCGCAGACGCTGAGAGTATCGCCCTGGAACGCAAGCTGGATGCGGCGATTGCCCGGCTTGCCTGCCATGGCAGCATCCGTGCTGGGCGGCGGCTTAATGCCGCCGAAATGGATGCGCTGCTCCGCCAGATGGAAGCGACACCGCGTGCTGCGACCTGTAGCCATGGCCGGCCCACGGTGCTGAAGCTGGATGCGGCGGCGTTGGAGCGGATGTTTGGGCGGCGGTAGGTTTACACATATGGATTGAATGAAGCCTGGACTATGCAGAGAGAGTTCTCCTACCAGGATGATGGCCAAGGACTTTTGATTTTGAGAAGGGGGGAGGTCTAGGATGCGTTGCTCAACGGTTTTTCGGAGCAGCGGTGCGCCACTTTATGGCACCGCAACTATTGGCAACGGTTACTTATTCCTTCCGGTGCCGATCCACGCATGGGGAGGAAATGCAATCAATGGAAGGTGGGCTTCCCCTGACATGCAAAAACTCATAGATGAAATAACAGAAGAAGGAATACGTGTCCGTCTCTACGACCCAAAGGAATTGCCAGAAGACCGAGCGTTTTTCTTCAGCAGAATGAAATATTCAGGAAACTTGATCGAAAATCTAAGGAGTTTTGGCTTTAGGGTTCTCGATACCCCTGGAAATACACTCGTTTTCATATGTGTGCACGGTAAGCGTGATGCGTGCTGCGCCCTTTTTGGCCAAAATTCATTTGTAGAAGCAAGCAAAAAGTATAACAAAAAGGACGGGGTAGAGATATTCAGATGCTCGCATCTAGGTGGCGACAGGTTCGCTGGTACAGGAATCGTTTTTCCATCAGGCAATATGTACGGCAAGTTTGAGGGAAGCGATATCATTGATATCATCAAAAGTGAGTTAAATTTTAGGATACATCACGAAAAATTTCGAGGATGCATTTTCGAAGATAAATCATCTCAGATCGTCCGCTACGCAGCGGCAAGGCTCCTTGGTCAATGCGAGCACCGCCTTCATATCGAAGTTATTCAAGACATCACGGTCTCACCAAGCGGCGAAATAACGATTATTGCCACCATCAAAGAAAAAATATTTGTAATCCGACTGATAAATTTAGATTTCGAAATCGCTCCGGATTGTAGAACATTGATAAAATCTGGAACCTCGATACAAAAATCTTTGGTGGTGCGTTGTATTGAGGAGAAAATGACTCGGTAAATTTTTCATATATTACGTGTAAAAGCGCGATGTAAGCAGACGTCATACGGCTGTACACCTACGATATTCCCCTGACAGTGAGCGCATTTGAAGCAGGCCTCAGGCGGCTTTGAGCTTCGCTTGAAAATTGAAGGCGTTGGTACCGGCGCGGTGCTGATGCGAAGCCCGCCTGCCTTGCTTGGTGGCGCTGATCCCGGGCCTCTACTCCGCGACATAGCAGAGGAATTGGCGGAAGACGCGAAGAGTATCGCCCTGGAACGCAAGCTGGATGCGGCGATTGCGCGACGTGCAGCCATGGCAGGCCCACGGTGCTGAAACTGGATGCGGCGGCCTTGGAGCG
Source organism: Roseomonas sp. (assembly GCA_020249925.1). Lineage (GTDB taxonomy): Bacteria > Pseudomonadota > Alphaproteobacteria > Acetobacterales > Acetobacteraceae > Neoroseomonas. Next base: position 178,242 of record JADCER010000010.1, read on the forward strand.
GATGTTTGGGCGGCGGTAGGTAATAGGAATAATTTCACGTGAAACGCGCCCGGTGACTTTGGTCGCATTTTCCGAGCCGCCAAGCGAGGCCGCTTGGCTGGAAAATGCTCACCCCCCATAAGCCAGCACCGCCGCCGCCAAATCCTCTCCGGCCCAGCCCACGGATTTGAAGGCGGTGATCTGATCGGCACTTTGCCGGCCGGGATGGGTGCCGCGGCAAAGCTCGGCCAAATCCGCCACCACGTGGTCTGCCGTAAAAGCGCCCTCCGCGATGGCCTGCACCACATCGCCGGCCTCGGCCAGGCCCCCGGCGCGGGTATCCACCACCAAAAGCGCGCGCTTGAGCGCCAGCGCATCGGCTTCGCGCATATCGGGCCGATAGGCGCCCACCAGATCAAGATGCACGCCCGGCCGCAAGGCCGCGCCTTGGATGAGCGGGTCGCTCGCCAGCGTGGCGGCGCTGATGATATCGGCGCCGGCGAAATCGGGCACCGTTACCGCCCGCGCCGGCAGGCCATGCGTGGCAAGCTGCGTGGCCAGGCGCGCCGCGTTTTCGCCCTTGCGCGACCAGATCGCGATATCCTTGATCGGAAAACAGGCAGCATAAGCCTCCGCCAGGGCATGGGCGACCTTGCCGCTGCCCAGCAGCAGCAGGCGGGAACTCTCGGGCCGGGCCAGATAGCGCGCGGCCAAAAGGCTTGCCGCTGCCGTCCGCCGATCCGTCAATTCGCCGCCATCCAGCATGGCAAGCGGCGCCCCAGTGGTGGCATCTGACAGCAAATAGCTGGCATGGACGGCGGGCAGGCCGCGCGCATCATTGCCAGGCGCGACATGGACAATCTTGACACCATAATGCCCGCCCGCGCGCCAGGCCGGCATCAGCAGCAGGGTGTTTTGCGCCCCTGTCCCATCCGCCCAGCCGTGGCGGTGGCGCAGTGGTGCTTCGCAGCCCTGCCGGAACATTTCGGCCAGGGCCTCGATCAGCCTGTCCCAGGGTAAGGCCGCCCGGATTGCTGCCTTGTCCATCTGCCGCATGCTTCTGCCTCCGCCATTCATCGCCCGCATGTGGCATTGCCCGAAGGCGAAGGGAAGCTGTGGCGCGGGAATTGCTGAGCCTCCGGCATGGGGCAGCCTCCCCAAAGGAGAGAACCGCGCTTGATCAAGCCATTAGACGCTGTACTTCCAAGGCCAGGGCAGGAATGGGCAGCGCTACCCAAGCGCGCCGCTTGCGGGGATGGCCTGCTATCCGGTAACGCTTTGTCGCCGTTTGCAGCAAATTGTGCGCTGCCGCGGCACTTCCCGGCCCCGAAGGCCAGGGCAATTGGCAGGAGAGGCGCATAATGTCAGATACGACGAGCGATCCGCGCTATAAGCGCAGGCCGCCCAAGCGCCCCCTTCGGCTTTCCTGGTCCGATGAACGGGTGCGTGGCATTTTCTGGCAAATCATCGTCGTCGCCGCTGTTGGCAGCGTGATCTATTGGCTCTGGAGCAATACCTCCCACAATCTGGCGGTGCGGCGGATTGCGACCGGCTTTGGCTTCCTGGACCGGGAAGCCGGCTTGCCCATCGCCGAAAGCCTGATCCCCTATGATCCCACAAATACCTATGCCCGCGCGCTGCTGGTGGGGGTGCTGAATACGTTGAAGGTCGCGGTGGTGGGCGTGGTGCTGGCGACCATTCTGGGCACGGCGATTGGCATTGCGCGGCTGTCCAAGAATTTCCTGCTCTCGCGCATTGCTGGCGCTTATATTGAAATCATCCGCGACCTGCCGCTGCTGCTGCAATTGCTGTTCTGGTACACCATCCTGCAAGGCCTGCCCGGGCCGCGCCAGGCGCTGAAGCCGGTTGAAGGCGTGGTGCTGTCCAATCGCGGCCTTAAGCTGCCGGCGCTGATTTGGGAAAATGCGCATACGGCGGCGCTGGTGGTTTTTCTGCTCGGCATTCTGGCGACCTGGGTCTATGCGCGCATGGCGCGCGCCAAGCAGATGGAAGATGGCCAGCCACGCAAGGTCTGGCCCACCGCGCTTGGGCTTATCCTCGTGCTGCCGGTGGTGGTTTGGTATGCGCTCGGCGCACCGTGGGAGATTGAATACCCCGTGTTGCGCGGCTTCAATTTCCGCGGCGGGATCAATGTCAGCCCCGAATATTTCGCGCTGCTGATTGGCCTGGTTACCTATACTGCGGGCTTCATCGCGGAAGTGGTGCGCGCGGGCATCATGTCGGTCAATCATGGGCAATGGGAAGCGGCGCAGGCGCTTGGCTTGCGCCATCGGTCGGTGCTCAGGCTGATTGTCATGCCGCAGGCGCTGCGCGTCATCATCCCGCCGCTCACATCGAATTATCTGAATCTGACGAAGAATTCCTCGCTCGCGGTCGCGATCGGCTATCAGGATATTGTCTCCATCGCCAATACCACGCTCAATCAGACAGGGCAGGCGATTGAAGGCATTGCCATCATCATGGCGGTCTATCTGACGATCAGTCTTTCGATCAGCCTTTTCATGAATTGGTATAATGCGCGCATAGCGCTGGTTGAACGATAAGGGAGCCGGCGGATGAGCGACGCAAGCATGTCTTCCGGTCCGCGCAAGCCGCCGATCACGGCGGTGGGGCCAATCGCCTGGGCCCGGGCTAATTTGTTTTCGGGCTGGCTTTCCACGGCCGTGACGCTGGCCATGGGCTATCTGCTGGTCAAATTCACGCTGTCCTTCATTGATTGGGCCTTTGTGAAGGCGATCTGGACGGTGCCTTCCAATGCGCAGGGGCCGCAGACGCAAATTTGTCGGGATTTGCAGGGCTCGGGCGCCTGCTGGGCGGTTGTTGGTGAAAAGCACCGCTTCATGCTGTTTGGCACCTATCCTTTTGAACAGCATTGGCGCCCGGCCTTGGCCTGTGTGCTGTTCGTGGTGCTTTACATCATCTCCGCCATGCGACGCTTCTGGCGCTGGGAATTGGCGCTGATTTGGGTTGGGATGCTGACCGCGATTGGTGTCCTGATGTGGGGCGGTATTTTCGGCCTGCCCTATGTCCCGCAGGAACGCTGGGGCGGCCTGCCGATTACCCTGATCCTGGCGACCTTCGGGCTTGCTTTCGCCTTCCCGCTTTCCATCCTGGTCGCGCTTGGCCGGCGGTCATCCCTGCCGGCCATCAAGGTGCTGTGCATTTTGTATGTGGAGCTCATTCGCGGCGTGCCGCTGATCAGCCTGCTATTCATGGCAAGCGTCATGTTCCCCCTATTCCTGCCGGAGGGGATGAATATTGATAAGCTGCTGCGCGCACAGATCGCCATTATCCTATTCGCCGGCGCCTATCTGGCCGAGGTAGTGCGCGGCGGCCTGCAAGCCCTGCCCAAGGGACAATATGAAGCCGCTGATGCCATGGGCCTGTCCTTCTGGCAGAAGACCGGGCTGATCATCCTGCCCCAGGCCCTGCGCATGGTGATCCCGCCCTTGGTCAATACCTTCATCGGCTTCTTCAAGGATACGTCGCTGGTGCTGATCATTGGCATCTTTGACCTGTTGACCGCCGGCAAGACCGCGATTGTGGAGCCCGCCTGGCAGGGCTTCGGCGTTGAGGTTTATGTCTTTATTGGCAGCATCTATCTGGTTTTCTGCTATGCCATGTCCAAATACAGTCGCGGGTTGGAGGCGGAGTTGAACCGCCATCGCCGCCGCTGAATCCCGGGAAACAACATCATGAGCGCTTCCGCTGATCTTGCCCATGTCGCTTCCGCCGCCCAGGCCGATGCGCCGCCAGCCATTGAATTGGCCGGTGTCAATAAATGGTTCGGCGCACTGCATGTGCTGCGCGATGTGAACCTGGCTGTGGCGCCGGGTGAACGCGTGGTGGTGTGCGGGCCATCAGGGTCGGGCAAATCCACCATGATCCGCTGCATCAACCGCCTGGAAGTTCACCAGGAAGGTCGTATCGCGGTCGAAGGGATCGAACTGACTGATGATGTGCGCGCCTTGGATGCGATCCGCCGCGAAGTCGGCATGGTGTTTCAGTCCTTCAATCTTTTCCCGCATCTGACGGTGCTGGAAAACTGCACCCTGGCGCCGATCTGGGTGCGCCGCATGCCGAAGAAGGATGCGGAAGAATTGGCCATGGAATTGCTGGCGCGCGTGAAAATCCCTGAACAGGCGAAGAAATATCCGGGCCAGCTTTCGGGCGGGCAGCAGCAGCGCGTGGCCATTGCCCGCGCCCTTTGCATGCGCCCCAAGATCATGTTGTTCGATGAACCGACCTCTGCCCTCGATCCCGAAATGATCAAGGAAGTGCTGGATGTCATGGTGGAATTGGCCGGCACGGGCATGACCATGATGGTGGTGACCCATGAAATGGGCTTCGCCCGCCAGGTCGCGGACCGCGTGGTGTTTATGGATCAGGGTGAGGTGGTGGAAATCGGCACCCCCGATCAGGTCTTCAATGCGCCAAAGACCGACCGGCTCAAGCTGTTTTTGAGCCAGATCCTGCGCGGGCATTGAATGCCCGCCATGCGCAGGGCGCGGGGCAAATGCCTTGCAATCCTTGGCTGACGGGGCAGACTGCACGGCAATGATCCCTTGGAAGGCAAGCAAGCCATGAGCAGTCCTGCCGCTACTGGGCGTGGCGCGCCTTCGCTTGCGCTGATCCTGGCAGTTCTGGGCGTTGTCTATGGGGATATCGGTACCTCTCCGCTCTACGCCATGCGCGCTGCCGCCGGCCATTTTGAGGAAGGCGGGGTGGAGGCCTGGGAAATCCTTGGCCTGCTCAGCCTGATCATCTGGGCGCTGATCCTGACCGTCACGGTGAAATATGTCGCCTTTGTGCTGCGCGCGGATAACCGCGGAGAAGGTGGCATCCTGGCGTTGATGGCGCTGGCGCAGCGCAGCGTTGAAAATGCACGCCTGCGTTGGACCTTGGCGCTGATCGGCATTGCTGGCGCCTGCCTGTTCTTTGGTGATGGCATCATCACGCCGGCGATTTCCGTGCTCTCGGCGGTGGAGGGGCTCAAGGTTGTCTCCCCCCATCTGGAAAAGGCGGTTTTGCCGATTTCAGTCGTGATCCTGCTGGCGCTGTTTCTGGTGCAGTATCGCGGTACGGCGAAAATGGGGGCAATCTTTGGGCCCATTTGCGCCGCCTGGTTTCTGGTGTTGGGGCTGCTTGGGCTTTGGGAAGTGCTGCACAATCCCGGCGTACTCGCGGCGATTTCACCGCATTGGGCCATTACCTTCTGTCTGCATTACCAGTTGATGGCCTTCATTGCCTTTGGCTCCGTCGTGCTGGCGGTGACGGGGGCCGAGGCGCTTTATGCCGATATGGGACATTTCGGCCGCCGGCCCATTCGCTGGGCTTGGCTGGTGATTGTGCTGCCGGCGCTGGTGCTGAATTACCTCGGCCAGGGTGCGCTGTTGCTGCGCGATCCGGCCGCACTCGAAAACCCGTTCTTCCTGCTGGCGCCGGAATGGTTCCGCCTGCCCTTGGTGTTCCTGGCAACCGCCGCCACCATTATCGCAAGCCAGGCGATGATTTCTGGTGCCTATACCATTGCGCGGCAATGCGTGCAGCTTGGCTTCCTGCCGCGGCTGGTGGTGCGCCATACCAGCGATACGGAAGAAGGCCAGATCTATATGCCGCAGGTGAATTTCGCCCTGCTGATCGGCGTGCTGATCCTGGTGGTGACGTTCCGCGATTCTGAGCGTTTGGCGGCGGCCTATGGCATTGCGGTGACGGGGACTTTCGTCTGCACTTCCTGCCTCGCCATGGTGGTGTTTCATCGCAAATTCGGCTGGCCCCTGCTTGGCGTGCTTGGCGTTTTCCTGCCGCTGCTGGCGCTTGATCTGGCGTTCTTCCTTTCCAATGTGCTCAAAATCCCCGATGGCGGTTATGTGCCGCTGGTGTTGGGCGTTGTGCTGTTCACCATCATGCTGACCTGGCATCGCGGGCGGGAATTGCTGTTCGCGCGTATCCGCCAGGATGGCCTGCCGCTGAAATCCTTCATTGCGCGCCTGCCGCAATCACGCACCGTGCGCGTCCCCGGCACCGCGGTGTTCATGACCAGCCAGGCGGAATTCCTGCCCGGCGCGCTGCTGCATAACCTTAAGCACAACAAGGTTTTGCATGAGCGGGTTTTGTTCCTGACCGTCACCAATGAGGATGTGCCGCAAGTGGGCGCTGATCGGCGCCGCGCGGTGGAAGAATTGGCGCCCAATATCCATCGCATCGCGCTGCGCTACGGTTTCCAGGAAAGCCCCAATATCCCGCGTGAGCTTGAAGCGCTGGCGGAATTGGGCATTCCTTACGAACCCATGCAGACCTCCTATTTCCTGGGGCGGGAGACGGTGGTGGCAGCCGCAGTGCCGAAAATGTCGCGCTGGCGGCAATGGCTGTTTGTGGTGCTCAGCCGGAATTCCCTTTCGGCCACGGAATTCTTCCGCATCCCATCTGACCGTGTGGTAGAATTGGGCGTGAAGGTCGCGATCTGACCCAGGTTGCGCGCCCCTGATGGAGGAGATGTGCATGGAGCGGATGCTGGTGACACTCTCCCTTGTGGCGGGGCCGGGCTTTCCGGCGGGCTGCGTTGATCACCGCTATGAGATTGAGCTTGCGCTGGATGCGGCGGGGCACCCGGATGCGAAAGCCTGGGCGGAAGACCCTGCCCCCTGGCGCGCGCGGCGCATTCGCCCCGATGCGCCACCCGAACAGGGCGATGTGCAATATGATGGCGATAATGGCTGGTTCATCCGCTTCAGCGGCAGCCTGGCCGAGCGCTTTGACGCGCCCGAGGCGCATTTCGACCCCGGCAGCAGCCCGATCCGGCCCGGGGAATATGTGACCATCACCGAAGTGGATGGCGGGGTGTTTGATTACCGGATTGTGGGGGTGGGGGCCTTGTGAGGGGCTGCGACGCGATGCGGTAATGCAATTGCATTGACAAGACAATGCGTTTGCATTACATAGACCAGCCATCCCCGCCCTAACCCGAGACGTGCCATGCCCGCCGCGCTTGAAGTCGAATCCACCCTGACTGACCGCTATCAGACCACGGTGCCAGAGACGGTGCGCCGTGCGCTTCGCCTCGGCAAACGCGACAAGCTGCATTACTCCATCCGTCCAGGCGGTGAGGTGGTGCTGACGCGTGCCGCGCCCGCCGAGGCTGAGGACCCTTTGCTCGGCCAATTCCTCGGCTTTCTGGCCAATGATATCGCGCGCCACCCGGAACGCTTGCAGGCGGTGGATGCTGGCCTTGCCGCGCGGCTTCACGCGCTGGTGGGCGATGTTGAGGTTGATCTTGATGCCGCCCTTTCGGCCGATGATGAATGAAGGCCGGCAAGCCAGCGCCGCTGGTGGTTCATGGCTGGACGGTATTCGCCCATCCGCTGTTCCTTGCGCAGCTTGAAGCGCTGGCGCGGCAGATAGAGGCGCTGCGGCAAAAGGACCCGGTGGGCTATCGGAACCGGAATGCCAGCAAGCGGCTGGCGGCCATCACGAAACTCGCGTTTGAAGTCATTCCAGAAGACCCGACGCGTGCGGAATATCGCCAAGGCGGCACGCTTGGGGATGAGCACAAGCATTGGCGCCGCGCCAAGTTCTTTCAGCAATACCGGCTGTTTTTTCGCTTCCATGCGGCAAGCAGGCTTTTGGTTTACGCCTGGGTGAATGATGAGGGCACCAGGCGCGCTGATGAAAGCCGCGATGATGCGTACCGGGTCTTTCGCCGCATGCTGGAAAGCGGCCATCCGCCCGATGATTGGGAAGCGCTCTTGGCCGAGGCGCGGTTGGGGGAGGGGTTGCGGGGATGGGCGGCGAGGGAAGGGTGATCGTCAACTTCGCAGAAATAATCAGACCAAAATTTCTGGGCTGGTAGCTGGTGGAGCCAAGGGGAATCGAACCCCTGACCTCTTGAATGCCATTCAAGCGCTCTCCCAACTGAGCTATGGCCCCCCGGGGAAGAGGCGCGGTATTAGCGCCCAAGTTCGGCCTCGGCAAGGGGGCCATGCCATCATGAATGCATTTGGCCGTTAAGGCTCAGTCGCCCGCCGGCGGGCGGGCATTTGCTGCTTCTTTGGCGGCTTCCCTCGGCTCAGAGCCAGCCCCATGCTTGCGCCGCTCGGAAGCTGATGCTAAGTGCCCGCCCTTGTTCAATTCCACATTTTCGCTTGAGTGAAAGAGACCCGGCGCCATGGCCGTTCCTAAGAAGAAGACTTCGCCTTCCCGCCGCGGCATGCGCCGCAGCCATGAAGCGCTTTCCACCTCCGCGCATCATGAATGCCCGAATTGCGGCGAATTGAAGCGCCCGCACCATGTCTGCTCCCATTGCGGCTATTATGATGGCCGTGAAGTGGTGGCGGCGGATCGCCTGAAGCCGGCCGTCCGGCTCTGATCCCGCGCATCCCAGGGCGCCGAGGCTCCCGCGATGGCTGATACGGGTTCCGCCTTTTCCCTGGCCATAGATGCCATGGGTGGGGATGCGGCGCCTGAGGTGGTGCTCGATGGCCTGGAATTGGCCGCCGAGCGGCATCCGCAGGCGCGCTTCCTGTTGGTGGGCGATGAGGCGCGCGTGGGTGGCGCCTTGGCGCGGCGCAAGCGGGCTGCTCGGGCCTGTAGCCTGCGCCATGCGCCTGAAGTTATCTCCGGTGATTTGAAGCCGACAGCAGCCTTGCGCATGCGCGGGTCTTCCATGCGCATGGCGATTGATGCCGTGGCGGCGGGGGAAGCGGCGGGCGTGGTTTCGGCTGGGAATACCGGGGCGCTGATGGCGCTCGCCAAAATCGTCATCAAGACCATGCCGGAAATTGATCGGCCTGCCTTGGCGGCGATTGGTCCCTCCGCGCGCGGTGATGTCGTGCTGCTTGATCTTGGTGCCAATGTGCAATGCGATGCGCGCAACCTGGTGGAGTTTGCCATCATGGGTGATGCATTCGCGCGCGTGGCGCTGGGGCTTACCACGCCCAGCATCGGTCTTTTGAATGTGGGCAGTGAGGAATTGAAGGGCGATGACCGCGTGCGCGCGGCTGCCGAAATTCTGCGCGATTCGCATGTTGGCGCTCAGTTCCGCGGCTTCATCGAAGGCCATGACATCACCGCCGGTACCGTGGATGTGGTGGTGACGGATGGTTTTACCGGCAATGTCGCGCTGAAAACCGGCGAAGGGGCACTCAAGCTCATGCGCGATTTGCTGCGTCAGGTCTTTACCAGCAGCGTGCCCGCCCGGCTTGGCTATTTGCTGGCGCGGCCCGCCTTGGATCGGCTGCGCGAATGGATGGACCCCAGGCGTTACAATGGCGCGATCCTGCTTGGGCTGAATGGCGTGGTGGTGAAATCCCATGGCGGGACGGATGCGCTTGGCTTCGCCCATGCCGTGGATGTGGCCATGGATATGGTGACCCATGGCTATAATGATCGCATTCGGGACGGATTTGATCGGCTTGCGGGCCGCAACAGGCTGGCGCCTTCGCCAACTTGATGTAGCTTAGCGCCATGGTCATGCGTGCGTTGATCGCCGGCTGCGGCGGCTACCTTCCCCCCTTGCGGCTTTCCAATGATGAATTGGCGGCGCGCCACGGGCTTGAAACCTCTGATGCCTGGATCCAGGAACGCACGGGGATCAAATATCGCCATGTCGCCGCACCTGATGAAGCGGCATCCGATCTGGCCGCTGCGGCTGCGCGCGCGGCACTCGCGGATGCGGGGGTGGAGGCTTCCAAGGTGGATGGCATTATCGTTGCCACCACCACGCCTGATTCCGGCTTTCCCGCGACCGCTGCGCGCGTGCAGGCCAAGATCGGCGCCGGGCCCGGTTTTGCCTTTGACATTACGGCGGCCTGCACTGGCTTTATCTATGGGCTTTCCATCGCTGAGGCGATGATGCGCGCGGGCCATGCCCGCCACGTGCTGGTGATCGGCGCTGAGGTCTATACGCGCATCCTGGATTGGACCGATCGCGGCACCTGCGTGCTGTTTGGCGATGGCGCCGGTGCGGTGCTGCTGAGCGCCGGTGAGGGTGCGGGCACCAATAAGGATCGCGGCCTGCTTTCAACCCATTTGCACGCCGATGGCCGGCATGGCGATATTCTGGTGGTCGAAGGCGGCGCCGGTTCCACCGGCGGCACGGGGCTATTGCGCATGGCGGGCAAGGAAGTGTTCCGCCATGCCGTTTCCAAATTGGCCGCTGTGGTAGATGAGGCTTTGGCCGCCAATGGGCTGACCCATGCCGATGTGGATTGGCTGGTGCCGCATCAGGCCAATCAACGCATCATTGAAGCCATGGGCAAGAAGCTGCACCTGCAACCAGGGCGTGTGGTAGTGACGGTGGATCGCCATGCCAATACCTCGGCCGCGTCCATTCCGCTGGCGCTGGCGGAAGCCCGGGGTGATGGCCGGATCAAGAATGGCGATCTGGTGGTGATGGAAGCCATTGGCGGGGGGCTGACCTGGGGGTCGGCCATTGCGCGTTTCTGAGATTTCATGAAGCGGGCTGTTGACGGCTGCGCTTGAAGCCGGTTTGCTGTATGTAACAGGGATAAACTGGGGCGGGGTCAATGGAAACCATCACGCGGGCCAATCTGGCCGAGGCGATCTATGCGCAGGTTGGTCTTTCGCGCAATGAAAGCGCTGATCTTTTGGAATCGGTGCTGGAACGAATTTCTGCCGTGCTGGAATCAGGTGAATCGGTGAAGATATCCTCCTTCGGGACCTTCCTGGTGCGCCAGAAGGGACAGCGCATTGGCCGCAACCCAAAGACCGGCGTTGAAGTGCCGATCCTGCCGCGCAAGGTACTGTCCTTTCGCCCATCGCAGGTTTTGAAGGCGCGGATCAACAATGAAGAAGTGGAAGACGAAGCATGAGCGATACTGATGATGCGGATGACAAGGGGCGCCCGCGCAAGGCGCCAACGGCCTTTCGCACCATCAGTGAAGTCGCCGATGATTTGAATATTCCGCAGCATGTCTTGCGTTTCTGGGAAAGCAAATTCCCGCAGTTGAAGCCGCTGAAGCGTGGCGGTGGGCGGCGCTATTATCGGCCTGAGGATATCGCGCTGCTGAAGCGTGTTGGCGATCTGCTCTATAATCAGGGCTATACCATCAAGGGTGTGCAGCGGCTGCTGCGTGACGGGACGGATGAAGGCCCAGGCCCCGTGGCGCTGGAATTGCCCTTGGGTGATCCGCCGCCTGCCGCTGAGGCTTCCGAAGGCTTGGCGCTGAAGGCGGCTTTGGCCGAGCTTGAGGATATTGCGCGCGCTTTGCATCGGCTGGCGGCATAGCGTTCTTAGCGTCCTGACAGCAGCTCGAGCGTCAGCGGATCCGGGATTCCTTCGAAGTACCGAGCGATTGCGTCGGAGAACACAGCGGGTTCGGCGCCGCACGCCGCGAAGAGCGTCATCGACGATCGAAATTTCAGATCATCCGGGCTGCCGAAGATCTCGTGGACCGATCGGCCCTGAACCGCGTTCACCAGCTTTGTGCACTCGATCAAGCGAGGCCCTAGAACGGGATGGGCCATGTAGGCTTGCGCTTCGGCCAAAGAGGCAATGCCGTAGTGTAGGGCGGTGGAGCTCCGCCCCAGCGCGCGCAGTTGCGGAAACACGAACCAGATCCAGTGACTCTGCTTCCGGCCAGCCTCGAGTTCGCGCCGGATCTGCGCCATCGCAGTGGCCTGTGCCACCACGAAGCGTTCAACATCAAACGGGTCGTTCATAACAGCGCAGCCTATACTATGAGAAGTCTGGTTGAAAACGTCTAACATCCGACGCTGTGCAGGGCGGAGCATTAGCGACACTGGTAAGTTTCCACGTCCAAGGGGGCGCTACCTGAAGCGGGATTGTATCGCAAGGGGTGGCAAGCCAGGATTTTGGGTGCTAAGCAGCGCCAAGTCGGAGCGTAGCGCAGCCTGGTAGCGCATCAGTCTGGGGGACTGGGGGTCGTGGGTTCGAATCCCGCCGCTCCGACCATTTACGAAAATTGATCGTGCTTCCGCCGGCCTCTGACGCCGGCTTTTTTGTCAGCGCATGGGCCAAAGCCGTGACCAGGCATGGGCCAAGCTGTCGCGCAGCGATGCGCAGCCTGCCGAGGCTTCGCATAGCTGCGTGAGGTCACTGCCGGAGTCTCTCGCGGCATCGCGCAGGCCGGCCCAGGCTTGCCCGATCTGCGCGCTGCCCGCGGCCATCACTTCCTGCGCGGCTTCGGCCTGGCGCTCTGCAGCCGCGCTCACATGGGGTGCCAGCGCTTCACCCAGGGCGCAGAAGGCGCGTTGCTCGGCGCTGGGCGGACGGCCGGCCATGGCATCCGCCAAAGCTTCCCAGACCTTGCCGGAACCAAGCAGCAGCGAAAGCGCTGCCCCGCCCGCCTGGCCCAGCATACAGGCATAGCTTGTGTGTGATTCGGGGACAGCATGTTTCGGCAGAAGCGGTTCCGTGCTGCCGGCCATCGGCAGTTTCGGGTTTGTCGCGACAGCATCGGATGCCTGCGCCGCCGCGGGCGCCATGAGTGCAGCAATGATCGCCGCCGTGGCGACAAGTTTCCTCATGCGCGCTTCACCCCCCAGAACAAGGCCGGTCCGCCCTTTACCACATCGCGAATGCTGCGCCGATAGGCTTGCGGCGGCAGCACTAACCCCAGCGGAATGAAGGGTACTTCCTGCCAGACCACGCGTTGAATATCCTCGGCAATGCGTTTTTCGGCCGCCAGATCAGGCGCGGCGAACCATGCATCGCGCAATTCCTCAAGCCTTGGCATGGTGGGCCAGCCGGACCAGGCATTGGCGCCATTGCCGCGAATCGGCATGTGGCTGCCAGGTACCGAGACATCCAGCCCTTCCCAGGTGGTGCAAAAGGCGCTCCAGCCGCCTTGGTCCACCGGGCCGCGATTGGTGCGGCGCTGGATTTGCGTGCCCCAATCCATGGAAATGAAATCCACATTGAAGCCGATGCGGCGCATGAGATCGGATGCGACCACGGCCAGGTTTTGCAAAACCGGCAGATCGGTGGCAGACATCATCACCACACGTTCATTCCTGTAGCCGGAAGCAGCCAGCGCAGCGCGCGCCGCATCCAGGCTGCGCGGGCCGGTCAGCACCTCAAGCCCCGCATCATTGGCAAGCGGTGTGCCGGGCGTGAAAACACCCGCTGGCACATGGGAAAGTGTTTGATCCGTGCCGATGGCGGCATCCATGAAAACGCGCTGATCAATCGCGGGTAAAAGCGCGCGGCGCACCGCCACATTGTCGAAGGGCGGATGGAGGAAATTGAAGCGCAGCACGCCCAAATTGCCGGCATTATTGATACGGTCCACGACAATGTCGCGATGCCGGCGGAGCAGCGGCAGCAAATCCGCATGCGGCTGTTCCCACCAATCCGTTTCATTGTTCTGCAGCGCGGCGGATGCGGTGGAAGGGTCGGGCATGATGCGCCATTCCACGCGATCAAAATGCACCGGCTTGCCGCCCGCCATGAAGTCCGATGCTTCCTGGCGCGTCTGGTACCCTTCGAAACGATCATACACCGCGATATCGCCGGAACGGAACAAATCCTGCCGGAAGCGGAAGGGGCCGCTGCCCGTGAAATCGCGGATTTGCTGGAAGGCATCGGTTGCGGCGATGCGTTCGGGCATGATGGCGCAAATGCTGGCCGATGGCTTGCCGAGCGCCCAGGCCAAGCCCGCCCAAGGCTGCTTCAGGCGAATTTCAAAACGGTTGTCATCCAGCGCGCGCATTTCATTCAGCAGCACGCCAAGCCTTTGGCCCAGCACATCGCGCTTGGACCAGCGATTGATGGAGGCAATGCAATCACCTGCGCGCACGGGTTCATTGTCATGGAAGCGCAAGCCGGGGCGGAGCGTCATGGTCCAGGTCAGGCCATCGGCCGAGATTTCATGCCCCGCCAGCATCTGGTGCTTGGGGCGAAAATCCGCGCCCAAGCCAAACAGCGTATCATAGACCATCAGGCCGTGATTGCGGACGACCACCGCCGTGCTCCAGACCGGGTCCATGCTGGAAAGATTGGCATGCGGAATGAAACGCAGGGTCCGCGCTGCGGTCTGGCCGGTGGCGAAGCGCGGCGCGGCGAGTGCGGCGGCCGTGGCGGCAAGCAATGGGCGGCGTGCGATCATGGCTCAGGGCTCCTTGCTGGTGGGCTAAGCATGTCGTGGCGCCGGGCGGCGCGCAAGCCAACCCCTTGGAGAGTATCGGCATCAGGGCTAGGCTTCCCGAAAAGGGATGGGTAGCGATCCCAAAGCCGGAGGAGGGCTTCATGACATTCATGATGAAACGTCGCACATTGGCGCGCCTTGGTTTCGGGGCGGGCGCCGTTTTGGCCGCGCCAGGTCTTGGGCGCGCGCAGGGCAATTTTCCCGAACGCACCATTGAAGTGGTGACGCATGCCGGGGTTGGTGGTGGTACGGATATCACCGCGCGCATGATGATGGTGCAGGCGCCAAGCGAATTCAAACAGGAATTCGTCGTCGTCAATCGCACCGCAGGCAGTGGCGCGCAGGCGCTGCAATATCTGGCCTCAAAGCCCGCTGATGGGCATACGATTATCCTGGTGACGCAGACCCATTTGCTGACCCAGCTGCGCAACCGCAATGTGCCGCAGTTTTCCGAGCTTGTGCCGCTGGTGCGCGCAACCGATGACCCGCAGCTTGTGCTGGTGCGGCGCGAAAGCCCCTTCCGCACCGCGGCTGATCTTGTTGCCGCCGGCAAACAACGTTCCTTGCGCTTTGGTGGCACGCATGTGGGCGGCGTTGATCATATTGCGATCTTTTCCTTCGGTCGCGCTGCGGGCATGCAGCAGCCAACCCTGGTACCTTTCCGAGGTGGTGGCGAGATTGTGATCAATCTAGTCGGCGGCAATACCGATTCAGCCCTGGTCAATCCGGCGGAGGCCGAAGCGCAACTCCGTTCCGGTGAATTGCGCCCGCTGCTGGCACTTTCCGAAAAGCGGCTTGCGAATTTTCCGGATCTGCCGACCGCCAAGGAAACCGGCATTGATTGCGTTGCTTCCACCGTGCGCGGCTTTTGTGTGCTGCGGGGCACACCGGAAGACCGCGTGACGCGGTTGGAGGAAGGATTGCTTCGCGCCATGTCCGGCCCGATCTTCAAATCCTATCTGGAAAACACAGGGCAATCGCCCGATAGCGTAGTGGGGCGCGCCGCCTGGGGCGCGCAGCTTCAGGCCTTCCATGATAGCGGGCGGGAAGCGCTGCAGGCGCTTGGCTTGCTGCGCTGATGCGCCCTGCGCGTAATCCGAATCACGCCATCGCCGCGAGCATTGCGGCGGTAGCCCTTTCAGCCATCGCCGCGACCTTCACCTTTGAACCTGTGCCGCCCGGCCTGCCCGGTCTTGGCGCGGTGGAGTTTCCGCGCCTGGTTTCGGCCATTCTTTTGCTGTTGGCGCTGATCCTGGGGCTGACCGCGGCATCGCCCGCAAGTGAGGAGGAAGCGCCGCGCATTTCTCCTCGCGCCTGGTTGATTTTTGCGCTCTGCCTTGGGTTTTTGCCGCTGGTTGAGGTGATTGGCATGATCCCGGCGATCCCGATTTTTCTGGTGGTGGTGGGGTTGCTCTGGGGGGGTACGGCTTGGCTCATGCTGGTGCTTTCAGCGCTTGGCATGGGGATCGCCATTTGGCTGATCTTCGTGAAGGTCTTTCGCCTGACCCTGCCCAAGGGCTGGCTGGTCACCATGCTGGGGTTTTGAGTGATGGAAGGGTTTTTGGGCGGGCTTGCCATTCTGATTGATCCCTGGGTGATGTTCATGGTGTTCCTTGGCACCGTGCTGGGGATTTTTGTCGGCGCGCTGCCGGGGATTTCGGGCAGCACCACCATTGCGCTGATGCTGCCCATGACCATCGCGATGGGGCCCATTCCGGCGATTTGTTTTCTGGGGGCGATTTATTGCGCGGCGAATTTCGGCGGGTCCATCACCGCCATTATGGTGAATGCGCCGGGTGACCCTTCGGCAAGTGCGACGGCGCTTGAAGGCTACAAGATGGCGGAAAAGGGCCAGGCGGGTCTGGCGCTTGGCATGTCAGCGGTTTCTTCGGCGATTGGCGGCATATTTTCGATCATTGTGCTGATCATTGCCGCACCTTTATTGGCGCGTGCGGCCTATTCCTTCGGGCCGCCGGAATATTTCGCGCTGGCCGTCTTCGGGCTTTCCATGTGCGCGGCGATTGGCGGGGATAGCGCGGTCAAGAATCTGATTGCGGCGGCCCTTGGTGTCCTGATTGCGACGGTGGGCATGGATCTGACCACGGGGATTGAGCGTTTCGCCTTCGGCATTGATGAACTGGCCGATGGGATCAAGTTTGTTCCGGTGCTGATCGGGCTTTTCGCGGTGGGCGAAATGCTCGATCAGGTGGTGCGCCGGGCGGAGAAGGCGAAGATCATCGCCATGGATGCAGCCCGCGTGCCGGGCCTGGCGGAGTTTCGCAAATGCAATCGCTCCATCTGGATTGGCAGCGGGATTGGCACCTTCATCGGGGCCTTGCCGGCGCTTGGTGCCACAACGGCAGCGCTGATTGGCTATAATGAAACCCGCCGTTGGTCCAAGCATAAGGAGGAATTCGGCAAGGGCAGCATTGAAGGTGTTGCGGGGCCTGAGGCTGCGAATAATGCCGCGGTCGGTGGTTCCATGGTGCCGACGCTTGCCTTGGGCATTCCCGGCAGTGCGACAACAGCGATTATTCTGGCCGGGCTGATTGTGCAGGGGGTGCGGCCCGGCCCACATCTTTTTACCGAACAGCCAACTTTGCTTTACGCGGTATTCGCTTCAATGCTCGCGGCCAATCTGTTCTATCTTGGGCTTGGGCTTTACATGGCGAAGTTCTTCGCGCGCATCTCACTCGTGCCGCCGGCGATCCTTTGGCCTTCCGTATTCGTGCTTTCCATCATCGGCGCCTATGGGCCGGATCAATCCATGGGCGATGTCGTCATTATGCTTGTGGCGGGGGTGGTGGGTTTTCTGTTTCGCCGGACTGGGTTTTCGCCCGCACCCCTGATCATGGGGCTGGTTCTGGGGGGCAAGATGGAAGAAACGCTCAAGCAATCGCTGATCATCTTTGGCGATGATGTCACCCAATTCGCCACGCGGCCGATTGCGATGACGCTGCTTTCCATCACCGCTATCGGGCTGTTATGGCCGCTGATCGCGCGATTTTGGCGGATGCGCTGAGGGGGGTCAGCGCTGCGTCGGGTAGTATAGCGCCACCGTATGCGTCGCCTCGGCGAAGATCAGCCAGCGTTCCACCATTAGGCCAGCAAGCGCGCTGGTGGCGGCCAGCAAGCCAAAGGCCATGGCGGCGCCACCGCCGATGATGATGGCAAGACAGAAAAATAGCGCAGGCAGGGCAAAACCAAGCAGCAGCGCGATGGCACGCAGCTTCGCCGCATGCACGCGGCCCACGCGAAACACCATCTCCCGCAACAGGTAATTCGCTTCCGTATGCGGGCTTTCCAGCGGGCGGACCTTGCCGATGAAACCAAGCCCCGTGGCGCTTTCGCGCGTGCTGCCGGCCGGTGCGGCATCCACACTCGCCCAATAGGCGCGCTTGAACATCAGCGCCGCGAGGCCAAGCGCGGCTGCGACCAAGGCGGGAAAGAAACCACCGCCCCAGAAGATGGCAAGCATGGCAAGTAGGGATGCGCCGGAGAAACTGGCGAACAGCAAATAGCCCGGCGCCACCATGGGGTGATGCCATTCCTTGATCGGCTTCAGCGACGCATAGATCATGCCCGTGCAATAAACCGTGATGGCTGCACCCAAGGCTGAGAGCAAACCGGCCATCAGGATCAGCCGTTTCTCATCATGCGCCAGCGCGATCATGAATACCGTGGCCGGTAGAAAGGTGATCACCGCCGCGACACCTTCACGCGACAGCCAGGAAGACCGCCATTGGCTGAGCGCGCGCCAGGCGCGTTCCGGCCTTCCGAGATGCAGCAGCGATGAACAGAGCCCCGCCGTGATTAGCGCGAGCGCGATGATGGCCGCGGTCGCACCAAACAAGGTGCTGGCGGGCAAAAGGCCGAGCGGTTTCAACACACCGAGCCAGAACAGCAGCCCATATCCCGCACCGGAAGCGACCGTGAAGAAAATGATGGAAGGGGCGGGTTTCATCGGGACAGCACCTTATCCATCCAGCGCAGCAGCGGGTTGGTGATTTGGCTCGGCAAGGGCCCGGCTTCCTTCGGCGCGGTCTTCACCTGGCTTGATGCCTTGCGCGGCGGCAGATAGCGATTGACGGGCTGATAGCCCATCTCGGGCATCAGCTCATACCCGCCGCGTTCGGCAACGAGCTTGGAGACATCGCTGTTTGGATCACCAAGATCACCGAAATGCCGCGCATTGGCGGGGCAGGTGGAAACGCAGGCCGGCACGCGGCGGTCTTCCGGAATGGTTTCGTTATAGATGCGGTCAACGCAGAGCGTGCATTTCTTCATCACGCCCTGGTCTTCATCCAATTCGCGCGCACCATAGGGGCAGGCCCAGGCGCAAAGCTGGCAGCCGATGCACATATCGGTGTTCACAAGCACAATGCCATCTTCCGCGCGCTTATAGGATGCGCCGGTCGGGCACACGGTCACGCAAGCTGGCGTTTCGCAATGGAGACACGAACGCGGGAAATGCACCGTGCGGCCTTCATCACCATCACCGGCTTCATAGGCATGCACGCGATTGAACCAAACGCCTTCCTGCGCCGCCGAATAAGGCTGGTGATCCGGCAAGGGCGCCATATGGCCGCTCGTGTTCCATTCCTTGCAATTCGTCGCACAGGCATGGCAGCCGACACAGGTATCCAGATCAATCACAAGGCCGAGCTTTTTCGCGCCCGGTGCGGGTGAGGGCAGGGATGTCATGGCTTTTGCTCTCCTGCATTGAAGCGCAGAATCTTGGGCGGTTCGGGCATATTGGGTGGTGGCGTTAGCGTGCTGGGATGGGGTGCCGTGATACCTTCCTCGCCGGGGGCGCATTTCTTGATATTGACGCGCAGATCATACCAGGCGGCCTGACCGGTAATGGGATCGGCATTGGCAAGGCGTGGGCCGGTTTGCGCGGGCAGCCATTCGCTGATGACGTGATTCAGCAAAAAGCCACGCTCGGCTTCCGCCGCATCAGGGCTCAACATCCAGGCGCCGGCACGCTTGCCAATCGCGTTCCAGGTCCAGACGGTGTCCGGGTTGACGCCTTCCATCAGCGTCACCTGCCCCTTCACGCGGCCATTGCGGCTTTCGACCCAGACCCAATCATCCTGCGCAATGCCCATGGCTTCGCCTCTGGCGCGGCTCATATAGAGCCGATTGGCGCCATGGATTTGCCGCAGCCAGGCATTCATGGAACCCCAGGAATGATACATCGCCATGGGGCGCTGCGTGACGGCCGAGAAAGGAAAGCCGGATACGTCATGCGCAACTTGCTCCAACGGCGCGTACCAGATGGGCAGCGGGTCGCAATAGGTGCGCACACGTTCGCGCAAGGCTTCCGGCGGTTGCTTGGCGCCATGGCCTTCCGCAGCCAAGCGGAATTTCTGCAAGGGCTCTGACCAGATTTGCAACACGATCTGATCAGACTTGCCAATCAGCCCCATCGCCTTGGCGTTTTCCAGATAGAGCTTGTTGGAATGCTTGAAGTAGCTTTCCTCGGCCGAGAAATCATGCCGCCAGAAACAGCCATTTTCGATATAGCGCTGCAATTGATCCGGGTTGGGCTTGCCGACACCCTTCGCGCTGCCATCCTCACCGCGCCAACCAGCGAGTGGGCCAACACCCGGCATGCGTTCATGGTTGACGATGTAATCCGCGTAATCCTTGAAGCGTGGGCTGCCATCTTCCTTGGTGAAGGCGGGCAGGCCAAGCCGCGCGCCCAATTCAATCAGCACATCCTGGAAGGGCCGCACATCACGATCCGGTTTCAATACCGGCTGGCGAATGGCATCGCCCGGCCCATGAGAAGACCCAATCGGGCGATCCAGAATGGAAATGCAATCCCAGCGTTCCAGATAGGTCGTGTCCGGCAGGATCAGATCGGCATAGGGCACGGTTTCACTGAAAAACGCATCGGAATAGATCACGGTTGGGATCACGTATTCGCCTGACGCATCCTTCGCGGTTAGGCATTCAATGGTTTCCAGCGGATTCATCGCACTGTTCCAGGCCATATTGGCCATGAACATGAACAGTACATCAATCCTGTACGGGTCGCCCTTCGCGGCATTACCGATCACGGTATGCATCATGCCATGCAGACCAAGCGGCGCTTCCCAAGAAAAGGAATGGTCAATGCGAATGGGCGATCCATCATCATTCACCAGCAAATCATCCGGCCCATGGGTAAAGGACAGGATATTGCCGGCAAGCGGCGTATTCGGCTTGGAATTCTTGCCCGCCGGGCCCGGGCCGGGCGGAATGGGCCGCGGGAAGGGCGCCTTGTAGCGCCAGGAACCCGGCGTATCGATGGCGCCTAACAGCATTTGCAGAATATGCAGCGCGCGGCAGGTGTGAAACCCGTTGGAATGCGCGCTAATGCCGCGCATGGCGTGCAGCGCAACCGGGCGGCCGACCATTTTCTCATGCCGACGGCCGAGCGTATCGGTCCAGGGTTGATCGAGCGTGATGGTTTGGTTGAAGGCAACATCGGCCATTTCGGCGGCAATGCGGCGAATGCGGTCCGCATCCAGCCCGCAGCGTTCCGCGACCGCTTCCGGAGCATATTCAGCACCCAGATAGCGTTCCGCCATCAAATGAAACACTGGGCGCGCTATGCGGCCATCCGCCAGGGTGAAATCACCGACCAGCACGGGGGAAAGATCAGCGGCGGCGGCATCCATGGCACCGCGCGCGCGATCCCAAGCTTGCGGCTTGCCATCGGCGTCTCGGACAAAAAGCCCGTCATCCGCGCCGCCCGGATTGCGCACCACCAGCCAATGCGCATTGGTATGGCGCACTAGGAATTCTGCATCTACCCAATCATGGCGCAGCAATTCATGGATCAGCGCCATGACGAAAAGCCCATCCGTGCCGGGGCGGATACCCACCCATTCATCGGCAATGGCGGAATAGCCGGTACGCACGGGATTGACCGAAACCACCTTTGCGTTGCGCTGTTTCAGCGCAGCCAGGCCTGTCTTGATCGGGTTCGAATCATGATCCTCAGCGACACCCAGGATCAGCAGATATTTCGCGCGTTCCCAATCAGGCTCACCAAATTCCCAGAAGGAACCGCCAATGGTGTAAAGCCCGCCGGCGGCCATATTGACGGAACAAAAGCCGCCATGCGCGGCGAAATTGGGCGTGCCGAATTGCGCGGCCCAAAACCCCGTGAGCGATTGGGACTGGTCGCGCCCAGTGAAGAAAGCCAGGCGCTTCGGGTCTGTTTCGCGCACCTTCTTCAGCGCATTGGTGGCGATATCCATCGCCTCATCCCAGGAAATCTCGGCATATTCGCCAGAACCGCGCGGCCCCACCCGCTTCAGCGGTGCCTGCAAGCGCGCGGGGCTATATTGCGTCATGATGCCGGCGCTGCCCTTGCCGCAGAGCACGCCCTTATTCACCGGATGATCAGGATTGCCTTCAATATAGCGCACCCGCCCATCCTTCAGGTGCACGCGAATGCCACAGCGACAGGCGCACATATAGCAGGTGGTGGTCTTCACCTCATCGCCGATCGGCGCCGAATAGGCGATCCGGTCCGTGGTGCTCCCGTCTGGCATCAGCCGTTCCTCCAGTCTTCTCGGAACAAGTAGCGCATGGCGGGGCGGCCCTGCAAAGGGGGTGGGGCGGCTTTGACGGAGGCCTGCCGCGGCCCTAGCGTCCCGGTCAAATTACCGGAGACCGGCCATGAAACTGCCAACGCATGGGCGCTATCAGCACAGCGCCATCCCCCATCGCCCCACCTATGAATGGCCCAATGGGGCGCGGCTGGCGGTGGTGCTGTGCAACAATATCGAAGCCTTTGCCTTTCGTGCCGGGCTTGGCAGTGACAGCACCGGCGCCGCCGCGCCGCAATCCCAGCGCAATTACGCCTGGCGCGATTACGGCAATCGCGTTGGGCTTTGGAACATGCTGGCGATGTTCGATGAATATGGCCTGCCTTGCGCGCATAATGTGAATGGGCTGGTGCTGGATACCTGCCCCGAAATCGCGCCGGCGCTTTTGAAGCGCGGCGATGAATTCATTGGCCATGGGCGAACCAATGCGGAACGCCAGGATATCCTGTTTGAAGATGATGAGCGCCGGCTGATTGCCGAAAGCCGAGACGCCATCATCCGCCACACAGGCAAGGCGCCTGATGGCTGGCTTGGCCCCTACATCACGCAATCGGCGACAACGCTTGATCTGCTGAAGGAAGAAGGTTTCAGCTATGTCATGGATTGGCCGGCGGATGACCAACCCTTCTGGATGACAACGCGCGCCGGGCCGATGCTTTCCGTGCCCTATTCGGTGGAATTGAATGACAGCCCTGTTGCGATTTTCCGCCAGCAAGCGGCGCGGGATTTCGCCGATATGGTGGTGGATCAGTTTGACGAAATGCTGGATCGGTCGCGCGATATGCCGCTCGTTTGTTCCATCGTGCTGCATCCTTTCATCATCGGTCAGCCCTTCCGGCTGCGCCCCTTCCGCCGCGCCATGCAGCATATCCTGACGCAGCGCGACAAGATTTGGCTCGCCCGCCCCGGAGAGGTCGCGCGCCATGCCGCGAGCCTGCCCAAGGGCATTGTGCCGGGGTCGGAGACGCGGCCATGAACCGCCAATTGCCGCAGTGGCGTTCGCTGCTTTACGTGCCGGCCAGCGAAGAAAGATTTGTCGCCAAGGCACATGAACGCGGTGCGGATGCCATTATTCTTGATCTGGAAGATGGCGTGGCGCCGGATGCCAAGGCGCGTGCTCGGGCAGGGCTGGCGGCTTCGGCAGCCAGCGCAAGGCAGAATGGCGCGGATATTGTGGTGCGCATCAATCGCCCGCTGCGGATGGCGGCTGAGGATATCGCTGCTGCCGCTGCGGCAGGTGCGGATGGGCTGATTTGCACCAAAATGATGGGGGCGGATCATGTGCGCTTGCTGTCAGAACTCGCCGCTGAATCGGAAATGGCGGCGGGGCGCCCGCTGGGGTCGCTGAAATTTATTGTGCTGATCGAAGATGCCGCTGCCTTGCGCCATGCGGATGCGATTGCCGCGGCTGATCCGCGCATTGTGGCGCTGGGTGTTGGTGGTGAGGATTTGGCGACCGATCTTGGCGCCGAACCCACGCCGGATGCGCTGGATTTGCCCAAGCGCATGGGGCTGATTGCTGCGCGTAGCGCGGGGATTTTGCCGCTCGGCTTCATCGGCACCGTCGCGGGGTTGAAGGATTTGGATGGCTATCGCGCCATGCTGCGCCGGTCGCGTGCGATTGGCTTTGCTTGTGCGTCCTGCGTGCATCCATCTCAGGTTGCCATCATCAATGAGGAATATGGCGCGCGGCCCGAGGAGGTTGCGCGCGCCAGGCGGTTGGTTGCCGCCTTTGATGCCGCTTTGGCAGAAGGCAAGGGCGCGGTCGCCTTTGAAGGCGATATGATTGACAAGCCGATTGTGGAGCGCGCGAAGAAGCTGATCGCGCGTTCAGGTTAAACCACCGCCGTCATCCCGCCATCCACGTAAAGCAGATGGCCGTGGACGAAGTCTGAGGCTGGTGCGGCAAGGAAGACGGTAGCGCCCACCAATTCTTCCACCTTGCCCCAGCGCCCGGCCGGGACGCGTTTGCAGAGCCAATCGCTGAACTCGGCATTTTGCACGAGTGCGCTGGTGAGTTCGGTGGCGTAATAGCCTGGGGCGACGCCATTCACATTGACACCGTGTTTCGCCCATTCGGCGCAAAGCGTGCGGGTCAGCATCCGCAGCGCCCCTTTGCTGGCGGCGTAGGGCGCGATGGTGGGGCGGCCCAATTCGCTCTGCACGGAACAGATGGTGATGATTTTGCCCGCGCCGCGCGGCACCATGCGTTTACCGGCGGCCTGGCAGCAATACCATACGCCGTCGAGGTTGGTGCCCAGCACTTCGCGCCAGGTTTCGGGTGGCATTTCGGTGGCGGGGGCGCGGCGCATGATGCCGGCATTGGCGACGAGGATATGGATTGGCCCGATGCTGCTTTCCATTTCCGTGAAGGCGTTTTCGACTTCTTTGGGATCGGTCACGTCGAAGGCGCGGGTGATGGTTTCGATGCCCGCGTCTTGAAGTTTCTTGTGGGCGTTCTTGAGTCTTTCCGGATCGCGCCCATTGATGATGACGCGTGCGCCCGCTTCTGCGAGCCCCTTTGCAAGTGCAAAGCCAATCCCCTGACTGGACCCTGTCACGAGCGCTGTTTTTCCCTTTAGGTCGAATAGCTTGTTCATCCGCGTATCACCCCGCCATTACGTAATTTCTGGAAATGCGCCGCGCCCAAAGCCGGTTCCAGCACTTCCGTATTATGTTCCCCGAGCTTGGGCGCAGGCCGGGCAAGAATCCCCGGTGTTGCGGAAAGCCGCGGCACCATCCCATGCATGGGCAGCCAGCCGCCGGGCATATCGGCGTCTGGCACTTCGATCAGTGCCTCGCGTTCAATCGCGTAGGGGTCCTTGTCGAGCATTTCGGTATCCATGATCGGCCCGATGGTGACACCGGCCTTGTCGAAATGTGCGAGGTTTTCAGCCAGGTCGCGTGCGCCGATGAAGCCGCCGATGATGGCATCAAGTTCCTGCCAGTTTTTCACGCGGGCAGGATTATTGGCGAAGCGCGGGTCGGTGATCAGGACTTCCTGGCCGATGGAACGCAGCAGTTTTTCCGTCATGCCTTGCGTTGAGGCGGAAAGGCAGACCCAGCCGCCATCCTTGGTACGGTAGGCGTTGCGCGGCGAGGTATTGGTGCTACGGCTGCCGGTGCGTGGTTTGCGTTTGCGTGTAATGCGCCAATTCGCCACTTGCGGTTCCAGTACGCTGAAGAGTGGCTCGAATAGGGATATATCAATCACCTGCCCCTGGCCGGTGGCTTCTGCGTGGCGCAGCGCGATCATGGCGGCGGCGGAACCATAAAGCCCGGCATAGGCATCGCCCATGAACATCGGCGGCAGCACCGGTTCGCGGTCTTCAAAACCATTGATGGCGGCGAAGCCGGAATAGCCCTCAACCAAAGTGCCGAAGCCCGGCTTGTGGCGATAGGGACCGTCTTGTCCCCAGCCGGAGACACGCGCGATCACCAAGCGCGGATTGGCGGCAAGCAGGCTTGTTGGATCAAGCCCCATGGCTTCCAGCACGCCGGGGCGGAAGCTTTCCACCAGCATGGCGGCACCCTGGGCAAGGGCGCGCACGGCGGCGATGCCCTCAGCGCTTTTCAGGTCAAGGCAGATGCTTTTCTTGTTGCGGCAAATGGTCTTCCAGCTTGTCTCCACGCCGCCAACGCGCCAGGCGCGTAGTGTGTCGCCTTCGGGCGGTTCCACCTTGATCACTTCCGCGCCGTGATCAGCGAAAACCTTGGTCAGGATATTGCCGGCGACAAGGCGCGATAGGTCCACCACGCGCACACCATCCATCGCCCCTTTCGCGCTGGGGTCGAAGCTTTTGCGATGCATTGCGGCCATGGGATCAGTCCAGCTTGATATTGGCGGCGGTGGCCACTTCGCGCCAGCGCGCGAGTTCGATGCGCAGAAGCTCGGTAAAGGCTTGCGGTGTGGCGGGTGATGGGCGGGCGCCTTCGCTTTGCAGCAGCTTCGCCATTTCCGGATCGCCCAAGGCAGCATTGGCTTCCGCGTTCAGGCGCGTGAGGATTTCAGGCGGCAGGCTGCGCGGCGCGAAAAGTCCCCACCAGATATCGCTTTCATAATCAATGCCGGCTTCTTTGACGGTGGGGCCGGGGGGTGAGCCATCGGGCGCACCCGGCGCGGTATAGGCCAAAAGCCGCACACGGCCTTCGCGCACCACGCCGGCCGCACTTGGCATGGTGGTGATCAGCACGGGGATATGGCCAGCGACAAGGTCCGTCACGGCGGGCGGCATGCCGCGATAGGGCACGTGATTCATCTTGATGCCGGCGCGCAGGCAAAAATATTCGGTGACGAAATGATTGATACCGCCAGGGCCGGAGGATCCATAGTCAATCGCACCCGGCCTTTCGCGTGCCATGCGCACCAGATCAGCGACGCTGCGCGCCGGGAAATCGGGATGCACCAGCACAATAAAGGGCGAACGCGCGAGTAGCGCGACGGGCGTGAAATTCTCCAGCACACCCCAGGGCACGCGCTGCGTGATGGATGTGGTGGCGAAGGAGGAGGAGGAGACCATGAGCGTATAGCCATCCGCGGGTGCTTGCGCGACGGCGGTGGCGCCAATGGCGCCGCCCGCACCGGCGCGATTATCAATCACCACGGGCTGGCCGAGGCGGGCTTGCAAACGCTCCGCCAGCGGGCGGGCGACCACGTCGTTGGAGCCACCGGGCGGGAAGGGCACGACGATTCGCACCGGCCGGGCGGGCCAGGGCGCCTGGGCCAGTGCCGGGGCGGCAAGCGGGCTCAAGGCGGCGGCCAGAAGGGCGCGGCGGGGCAGGGCAGGGGTCATCAGGCGGTCTCCCGGATGGTAATGGCGCCAGTTTTGCCTATTGCGGTGCTTCTGCGAAGCCGCCTGCCCCTATTCATCCGGGGCGGCATTGGCCATCATGGATCATTAAACAAGGATTCTTGTCAGCCATGGCCGATGACAGGCCTTTCAGGGAATGGCCCTTGGATCAGCTCGCCGAACATGCGGCGCAGCATAAGGGTGATCGTGTCCTGCTTTCCCAACTGCTCATTGAAACGGAGCGACGGCCAGGTGCGCGCGCCAAGCTGATTGCGCGGCGGATCGAAAATCACCTTGCGAATGTGTTGACCAAGCTGCCAGGCCGCGGCGCGCCGCCTGAGGAGATGCGCCGCTACTTGGCTATCGCTGCCGAGGAAATCGCCGTACTGCGCAAGCGTTTGCAGGATGCGGAGGCGGAGCTCAAAAAGCTCAAGGAAACGCCGGCGGATGCCAGCCCGCATGCGCGGGTTTATCTGGCACCCAATGCGCCGCTATGGCTGATTGTGGAAGTACGCCGCGCCTTCCGGCGACGATATCACCCTGATCGGCAGACCGATCCCGAAAAGCGCCAGAATGCCGAAGAGATTTTCAAGCGCGCCGAGGAGGTGTTTGAAAACCTGCAAGGGCGTGGGGAGGATTGACGACGCAATCTCACTGTTGCGCGATTTATTGTGTTGGAACAGGCCTTTTGCATCACAAGAATTCAGCAACTGAACATCGCTTTTACCTCTCGATAGAATGCCGATTGAGCGGAAGACGATCCGGACATTTCATGCCTCGGTGAACGCTTGACAGCGGGAAAATTTTCCCGACACCCTATTTAGAATGTTACATTTTTCTCAAATGCCAGAGGTGCCGTGATGCGAAAATTGTTGCTCACTCTTGGGGTGCTGGTATTAGCGGGTTGTACCTCGTTTCGCGAACGGGAAACTGTTACTTCTGTTCCGGCGCAACCTTTCGACAATTTGCGCATCATGGTTTCAGATACTCAGATCACCAGGGTAGGAATTACCTACAGTCCTGGGTTTATCAATCAGAACCAACCAAGGGAAAAAGCGCAGTCTGAAATACCGCTGCTTCAGCAACTTTTAAAGCAGGGTGCAAATACGGACCTAAAGTCGGCCTTGTCAAAATATGTGACTGTGCAGCCCGGTACCGGGACCGGTGGAGGAATCCCTCTTCTTTCATTTGCGCCGATTGGCGCCACGGTGGAATGCGGTAATATGAATGTGGTTTGCCAAGCGTCTTTGCGAGTGAACGTTTCCTTGATAGCCGATAGAAGGTTGCTCTGGACCGCAACCTATAAGGTCGGCGCACCAATGAATGGTACGAACGATGCGGAGGTGATGCGCGTTTTCTTTGCCGACGTCATATCGCGGCTTGAGAGCCATAGATTCATCCGCAAGCGAGCTGCTTCCTAGGCGTCAGCCCTGGATCAATTCCGCACATAGCCGAGGAATATGTTGCGCGAAGGGAAAGAAGCCACGCCCGGCCAGGGGCCAGCACGCTTCATCCCAAGGGCGGCGCAATGCCGCAACACCAAAGGGGCGCAGGGCATCCGCGAGCCATCCGATGGGTGCTTCAGGCATCACCACCGCATCGCGCGAGACAAGATCAGGCAAATCCGTTAGCGCCACACGCTCAGCCGGCACGCCGAAATGCTGCGCGGCGCGGGTCAGCCCATCTTCCAAGGCACCAGCCACGAAACTTTGTACCAGCGGTGCGGCGCCAAGCGGTGAACGCGCCTCAGGACCGCACACGCCGATCACGCGCCGCACGTGAAGCCCCGCCAGCGGCAGGCTTTCGGGATGGAGATCATCCTCATGCAGCAACAACACGACCGGGCCGCGCGGCGGCGCCGGCAAGGCAGGGATGGGGCGTGGTGCGGGCGGATCAGCCTCCTGCAAGGGCATCGGCTTTTCGTTCAACACACCATGCGGGGCGAAGCGCCCGCCCGTATGGCGCGCGATATTCTCGGCGCGCGCGACATAATGCTTGCCCTTGGTATGCAGCCCCGCCACCCAACGCCAGGACAACGTATTGGACGCCGCATCCCCATCCAACAAATGCCGCAAAAAGAAATCCGCGCCCAATTCCCAAGGCAAGCGCAGCGTGAAAACCCAAATGCTCGCAAACCACATGCGCGCGTGATTGTGCAAATAGCCGGTCTCGATCAGCTCCTGCACCCAGGCATCGAAACAGGCGATGCCGGTACGCCCCGCAATCGCGGCTTCATAGCCATCCGGTGGGGCCTCAAGGCCAGCCGCAACACGCCCGCGATAGGCATCCCACACCGCCGGGCGCTGCGCCAGCCAGCCCTTCCAATAACTCCGCCAGAAAACCTCCTGGATGAATTTATCGGCAACCTCCGCGCCATGCGCAGCAATGGCGGCAGACACCACCTCCTGCTCGGTGATAAGGCGGTGGCGGATATAGGGGGAAAGCGTTGAGACATAGCCGGGCTTGCCGGGGCCGGGGTCGTGATTGCGGCCATCGGCATAGGCGCGGCCCATCAAGGGGGTGAAAGCGGCAAGGCGGGCAAGGCCAGCGGCGCGAGTGGGGGGCATCACAGACAATTAAGAAAGGCCGGAGGGCTCTGCCCTCCGGACCACCCGCCAAAGGCCGAAAGGCCTTTGGAATCCATCATTAAAGCTTTTCGACCTGGCCGTATTCCAGATCCACCGGGGTCGAACGGCCGAAGATGGAAACGCTGACCTTCAGGCGGCCCTTTTCCTCGTCCACCTCCTCGACAACACCGTTGAAGGAGGTGAAGGGGCCATCGGCCACACGCACCTGCTCGCCAACCTCATAAACCACAGCGGGCTTGCGCGGCTTGTCCACGCCTTCCTGCATCTGCTTGAGCAAACGCTCAGCCTCAGAAGCCGGGACAGGTTGCGGCTTGTTGCGGGCACCAAGAAAGCCAGTGACCTTTGGTGTGTCCTTCACCAAATGCCAGGCATCATCCGTCATTTCCATCTTCACCAGCACATAGCCGGGGAAGAATTTGCGGTCCGTATCCACCTTCTGGCCGCGCCGCACCTCAACTACCTGCTCGGTCGGCACCAGCACTTCATCGAACTTGTCGGCCAGGCCCTTTTGCGCAGCCTGCTGCTTGATCTGCTCAGCGATCTTGCGCTCAAAGCCAGAATAGACGTGCACGACATACCACTTCTTCTCGGCCACGGTGCCGTACCTCCTTAAAACCTTGCTCAGCCGATACCAAAGACCAGCCGCATGGCCAACTGAATCAGCTGATCAACCACCAGGAAGAAAATCGCAGCCAATGTCGAAAGCCCCAGCACCAGCCCCGTGGTGACAAGGGTTTCCTTGCGCGCCGGCCAGGTCACCCTGGAGGCTTCCTGACGGACTTCCCGAACAAATTGCGCGGGATCGAGCTTGGCCAATGTCGGTTCCCCTCAAAAAACCAAGGGTGGCAGCCCTATCAGACCCCCACCCAAAGACGAAAAACTATCTAAACTGGCAGGGGTGGAGGGTCTCGAACCCCCAACCTCCGGTTTTGGAGACCGGCGCTCTAGCCAATTGAGCTACACCCCTAAACACGGCCTGGACAAACACCACCCTAGCCGCGCTAACCAAAGGCGGAAAGGCCGAAACCTCTCCGCCCCCAAGCTTTCTTACGCCGTGATCTTCGCGACAACGCCGGCGCCGACAGTGCGGCCACCTTCGCGAATGGCGAAGCGCAGGCCTTCATCCATCGCGATCGGCGCAATCAATTCCACATCCATCGACACATTGTCGCCCGGCATCACCATCTCAACGCCTTCCGGCAGAGACACAACGCCAGTCACATCCGTCGTGCGGAAATAGAATTGCGGACGATAATTCGTGAAGAACGGCGTATGACGCCCGCCTTCTTCCTTCGTCAGCACATAGGCTTCCGCCTTGAATTTCGTGTGCGGCGTGATCGAACCCGGCGCCGCCAAC
>JADCER010000011.1 GCA_020249925.1 Roseomonas sp.
AGGTAGCGACGGCGGCAAGGGCTGCAGCGTGGAGGTTGGGCATCGGCCGCGAACGCAGCGAACGGGGCGTCGGAAGGTCTCGTGACGACATGGGTCCGACTACGGAAACCGAAGCCTTGATGGGGTCGCTCTCGCGGCACGTACAGAATTCCGGGATTCCTGTCACAAGAGGTGAGTTCGCGCACTCATTGACGAATACTGTGAGAGGTGTGGGCTGCCGCCCTTGCGGCCAGCGCGCAGCCGTCCCCGCGATGCCCCTACCGACCGCCGCTGGACCGCCAGCGCCGGCTGCGTGCCCGATGCCTGAACCGAACGAACCGCCCGAAGAACTCCTGCAGTTGCTCGCCGCCGCCCGCGCCCTCGGGGCCGCGCCGGACGCCCTGGCACTGCGGGAGTTCCTGCCGCGCTTGCGAAACATGGCGCGCCAGCACTCGCCGCCCGAGAGCGCGCTGCGCGCGATGATCGACTCCGAGGCCCTGCTGCAGGAATGCCTGCTGCAGTTGGTGCGCAACATCTACCAGTTCCGCATCGGCTCGTGGCCGGAGTTCCTCACATTCGTGCACGCGATCCTGGCGCAATGGCAGATGCAACAGGCGCGGCGGAATCAGGTGCGCGCCGGCGAGCTTGGCGCCAAGCCGCCGCACGAGAGCCTGCCGTCGAACCAGGCGACGCCGAGCGTCGACATCAAGGCGCAGGATGACCGCGCACGGCGGCGGCAGCCGATCGCCGGGCTCGTCGAGCCGTACCGGCTCGCACTGCAACCGCGGCTCGACGGCCTCGACAACGCGGCGATCGCCGCACACCGTGGCATCACTGCGAACGCGCTGCGGGAGCGGTTGTCGCGCGCCGTGCGCAACCCGGTCCGCCCCGCCAGCTTGAATCCCCTACACCCCGAGCATCCCAGGTGGCCGATGCCGAATGTCGCGGTCCGGCCCCATCCGAGAACTGCATATCGGGGGCCCCTGCCCCAGACACATGAAGAACACATGGCCGCACCGTGCCTACCGGCTGCGTGTGGCAACTCGCGCGTTCGCCGGTCTCGCATCCAGCGTGGCCACCACCGCCTGAGCCGCATTCAGGCTGTTTTGCGCTTGGTCGCCCATCCGTCACACCCCAGGCCTCGGCCGCACCATGGGTCAGATGATCCTGGGGCAGTTTCGGCTCCGCATTTCCGATGACATCACTTTTTGCGGCCCATCAAATGCAGACCCCAAGGAAGACACTTGACGGATCCGTGCCTGCAGAATACGCAAACGTACGCAAAGTTAGGGATCAGCGCCTGCGCAAGGACGCGACCGCAAGCCAGTCGCGCGCATTTGAAATGTCGCATGCCGCTCTCCACATGGCGCCTGATGACGGGCGCGCAGAATCAGAGTCCGCTCCTCGATGTGCCTATATGATTCAGGCTGCCGTCATTCGACGCAGATCGGAGCCATGCGTAAGCCTGGATATGGCAATTGAGCCCAGCACGGATATGCATTGGCAGGGGAGCTGGTTAGGCAAGTTATTCGACCTCCATGTAACGCGCTTGAGAGAAGGGTAACGATGAAGACAATAAGCACTCGACTGCTGTTTATCACATGCGCCCTCGGCTACGCCGCCTCCTGGGCGCTAGGCTGGCCCGGAGCCGTTTCGATCGATATGTTTCAGACAATTAGAGAAGGATTTGACTCGCGCTATGCTGGGCATTACGACCCCATGGCTGCCGTGGCGTGGAAGCTCCCGCTTCTTTTCTTCGACATGCCTACGGCAGTTGCATTTGTGTTCGCGCTGCAGGCGCTCGGCTATTGGTTGACCTTCGGATTGCTTGCTTGGAACGCACTGCGACAACAATGCCCTTCCGTCGCAGCGCTCATCGTCGCCCTCGCTTTCTCTCCGCCGTTCTTTGCCTTCTCGATCGCAATTGAGAGCAACATGCAGGTGGCTGTGTGGTGGGGACTGAGCATGGCGCTCTGCATGACGGCGCGTCGACCGGCTTTACTGCTGTGGGTAACTCCCATGCTATGGGCGGGGTTTGTAGGGCGATATGGAACTGTCGCCGCCTTCTTTTGGGTCGCCTTGTTTTGCGCCAAGGCCAGTTTACCATCGTGGCGAATTGCGAAGATCGCTGGGCTTGCGGCGCTCATGGCCGTTGGCTTTCAAGCGATGTCATACCTAGTTCCTAAGCTGGTCCTTCGAGCGCCGTCGTCAACTAGTACCGTTTCCGTATCCCAACTGTTTGACATGGCCGGCATCTACCAGTTGACTGGGAGGCAATGGATCCCTAATTGGTGTGTACCTGCGGGGCTGTCAGCGGGCGACGTTGTCGCGAGTTACGATGCGAGAAACTGCGTCCCCATGTTCTGGAGCGTTGGAGGAAGGCCCATATTTAATCGACCAAAGACGGAGGCTGAGGCCTCCGAACTCACGCAAGCTTGGTGGACGACGATCAGTTCAGAGCCCATGGCCTACTGGACTGTCAAGGCGCGATTTGCGAGCGCACTTCTCCTTTGGAGCTACGACACTTGCTATGGAGTCGGCTTGGACTTTACCGGCGGGCCGCACATTGGGGTCGCTGCACCACCGGATCCATCTCAGCATCCGATGGTGCTGTACGCTCTTTTAAGTGGATCATGGCTCGTGCAGCGTGGCTGGATATGGATCCTCGCGGTTGCAACCGTGTTGTGCCTCGCAGTGCTTGTGCGCGCGCAGGACCGATTGATGGCGCTCTGCGCAGCCCTCGCAGGCTTTGGCCTGCTGGTGCCTCAGCTCATTTTCGGGCAAGGAGCCAGCCCCAGATACTTGGTGCCTGTATTCTGGATGTTCATGACGTCGATAGCTCTGGCGCTCCCCAATTTGTTGCTATCGACTCGCGCGAGACTCAGGGCCAAGCAGGCCCCTTCTTGAGCGGGGTCGTCGGGAAGTTGTGTGGGTGAATGAAGTGCTTCGCCCTGCCAGCCAGCGGCGGCTCTGCGCCGGACGATTTCCGTGTGTCCGTTTGGCGCCGCCGCGTCGATTCCGCGCAGCCTGCGTCCGGCCGTCAGCGTCCGACGGCGGCGGCGACGAACAGGATGCGCAGCACGAGCCGGATCCGGCGCATCACCGGCGACGGCGCGACGCCGGGAAGCGCGAGGTCAGACGGCGCGTCCATG
>JADCER010000012.1 GCA_020249925.1 Roseomonas sp.
CTCGGAAAATGCGACCAAACAAAATCTTGTTTTCAAGCCAAGTGGCACACTTGGCGGCTCGGAAAATGCGACCAAACAATAATCTAGAGTGGTTGCCGTGAACGAAGGTGAACGGAAACCGCTCTAGTTTATGCGGCGCGCTCACAAGCCTCAGCCTCTTCCGCCCAGCCCTCGGCCATTTGCCGCGCCTTGAGGCGATTGGCGGGCGAGAGCGCCTGTTCGGTCGGCCCCCAGGCGATCAGATCGCGTGCGAGCAACAGCGTTTCCGGAAATTCCCGCGCGACAAGATCAAGATCATGCAAAACCGCAATCACGGTGCGGCCTTCGCCATGCCATTGGCGGATCAGCCGCAGCAGATCGCCGGCGGTTTTTGCATCCACGGCATTGAAGGGCTCATCCAGCAGGAGGATATCGGCATCCTGCACCAGCAAGCGCGCGAAAAGCAGGCGCTGCAATTGGCCGGAAGAAAGGCTGCCCACGGGGCGTTTCGCAAGCCCCGCCAGCCCAACGGCCGCCAGCGCCTGGTCAACCCGCGCCTGTTCATCGGCGGGCACGGCGCGGAAGGCGCCGATGCGCGGCCAAAGCCCCTGCATCACCACATCGCGGCAGGCAATCGGAAAGGCGCGGTCCAGGGCCGCGAGTTGCGGCAGCAGCGCAATCCGCGCCACCCCTTCCTGCGCAATGCGCCCTGATTCCGGCTTTTGCAGCCCGGCCAGCGCGCGCAGCAGCGTGGATTTCCCCGCACCATTCGGCCCGACAATCGCCGTCAGGCTGCCCGGCGCAAACCGACCCGAAACATGATGCACCGCCGGCCGGCGGCCGTAGCAGACCGTGAGGTCCGCCAGGGTCAAAGCCGCTTGCGTCATGTCGCAAGCGCCCAGGCAACACCCGCCCAAAGCGCTGCGGCAAGCAAGGCGGAAAGGCCAAGCCGCGCGGCAATGCCGGCAGAAAGCGCCAAGGGGTTCGGGAAGGGCATGCGCGTTGATATAACATAACACTCAGCCCTGCCAAGCGGCACCGAAGCGGCGCGGGGCGCCTTCAAGCAAAACCGGCTCAATTTCCGGCCATTTCCGGCAGGCTACGCCTTGCTTTCACGCATTCTTCGCGAAATCGTCATTGCGGCGCCATCAAGCGCGCGCTAACCGGCCTTCATGGAAGCCATATCGCGTAACCCGGAAGAAGCGCTGAAGCCGCGGCGCCAGATGCGGCTAAAACCGCTGAGCTTCAAACCCTTCATGCGCGGTGACGCCTGGGCCGATATCATGGAACCGCGCCCTTTGGGTGGGCGGGTCCGTGCCATTCGCCGCATCATTACTGCCCTGATCTGGACCCTGATCGCCATTCCCATCCAAGCCGTGCTGATGCTGCTGCCAGGCCAAGCCAAGATCAGCTTTGCCTGCTTTTATCATCGGGTGCTGTGCTGGCTGATCGGCCTTAAGGTGCAGGTGGTGGGGAAGGTTTCCGACAAGCCCGCCACGCTTTTCCTGCCCAATCATTCCTCCTGGCTTGATATTCTGGTGCTGGGCTCCGTGCTCAGGGCGAGCTTCGTCTCGAAATCCGAGGTCGGTGAATGGCCCGTGGTCGGCATTATCGCCAAGCTGGGCCGGACGGTATTTGTCAGCCGCAAGCGCAATTCAACGGTGCTGCGCGAGGCGGACACCATGCGCGAACGGCTGCAGGCCGGCGATAGCCTGATCCTATTCGCTGAGGGCACCAGCAATGACGGCACGCGGGTGCTGCCCTTCCGGTCTGCCTTTCTGGCCGCCGCCGCCGATGCCAAGGCGGTGCAACCGGTCTCGCTGGTTTATGATCGCCTGGGCGGGCTGCCAGCCTGCCGGCGGGATCGGCCGCTTTTTGCCTGGTATGGGGATATGGACATCGCCTCCCATTTCTGGCGCATCGCGCGCCGTTCCGGGGCGCGGGCGACCGTGCTGCTGCATGAAGTGGCCGACCCCGCCACGCTGCCGGATCGCAAGGCCCTGACCGCGGCGGTGAGTGATGTGGTCGCCGCCGGGGCCGCGCAACTGCGGCAGAATCGTCCCGCCACGCCGCTTATTCTGAATGGCCAGCGATAAGCCCTTGACCCGACGCGGGCGGAGACTCCAGGCTCGTTACATGATCCTTGGCTCCTTGATTCGCGCTTTCGGGTCTTGACGCGCTTGACCAGCGCAGCCGGCCTGCTCATTTCCCCCGTTTCGCCCTGTGCTGGGGCGACGGAGGCCCGGATTTCATGACTGAACGCCAAGGCACCCCCGCAAGGAAGCGGCTATTGATCCGCACCTGGGGCTGCCAGATGAATGTGTATGACAGCGCCCGCATGGCCGATGTGCTCGCACCCCTTGGCTATGCGCCGACGGAAGTGGCGGAGGAAGCCGATATGGTCATCCTCAATACCTGCCATATCCGCGAAAAGGCGACCGAAAAGGTGTTTTCCGACCTGGGTCGCTTGCGGGAAGCCAAGGCCGCGCGCGGGGGGGAGATGATTGTCGCCGTAGCCGGCTGTGTGGCGCAGGCGGAAGGGGCGGAAATCACCGCCCGTGCGCCCTGGGTGGATATTGTACTTGGGCCGCAATCCTATCATCGCCTGCCGGAGATGGTGGCGCGCGCCTCCCGGGCCGCAGGTGCCGTGATCGAAACCGAATTCCCGGTGGAGGGGAAATTCGACCATTTGCCGGAACAGGCGGCACCCCAGGGCGTCACCGCTTTCCTGACCGTACAAGAAGGCTGCGACAAATTCTGTTCCTTCTGCGTGGTGCCTTACACACGCGGCGCGGAATATTCGCGCCCGGCGGCGGCGGTGATCGCAGAAGCCAAGCGCCTTGTTTCGCTCGGTGCGCGGGAGATCACCCTGCTCGGCCAGAATGTGAATGCCTATCACGGCGAAGGGCCGGATGGCGCGACCTGGTCTCTGGCGCGGCTTTTGCTGGCCTTGGCGGAAATCCCGGGGCTTGATCGCTTGCGCTACACAACCTCTCACCCGCGCGACATGGGCGATGATCTGATCGCGGCGCATCGCGACATCCCCGCGCTGATGCCGTTTTTGCATCTGCCGGTGCAATCAGGGTCGGATCGCATTCTGAAGGCCATGAACCGTGGTCACACCGCGTCCGACTATCTAGCGCTGATCGAAAAGCTGCGCGCGGCGCGGCCTGATCTGGCGCTGTCTTCCGATTTCATCGCCGGCCATCCGGGGGAGGCTGATGCGGATCATCGCGCCACGCTGAAACTGATTGAGGATATCGGCTTCGCTTCGGCCTTTTCCTTCCGCTATTCGGCGCGCCCCGGCACGCCGGCCGCTGGCATGGCGGGGGCGGTGGATGAAGCGGTGGCGGACGAACGCTTGCAGGAAATCCAGGCACTGCTGCGCGATCAGCAATACCGCTTCAATCAAAGCCGCGCGGGCATGGAAATTCCCGTGCTGGTCACCGGCCCAGGCCGCCATCCGGGCCAAATGGCCGGGCGCTCACCCTGGTTGCAGCCAGTGCATTTCCCGGCCCCTGGTGACCTGACGGGCCAGATCGTGACGGTCCGCGTGACTGCCACCAATCCCAATTCCCTCGGCGGGGAACACCTCGCCGGGGCCAAACCCCAAGCATCGGAGAGAGACGCCGCTTGAACATCCAAACCCCTGGCCTCCGCGCTGCGGAACCGCGCCAATCCAGTGACCAGCGTTCCATCACGCTGCAATTCCACGACAATGCGCTGCTGCCCCTGCTGCATGGCGAACATGATCGTCATCTGGCGCGGATCGAACAGGTGCTTGGCGTGCGCGTGGCTTCACGCGGCAATCGCATCGCCATCTCAGGCGGGGCGGAACGGACGGAAATGGCGGAAGCGGCGCTGCTCGCGCTTTGGAAACGGCTGGAACGGGGGGAACATGTCGGCACGGCGGAAGTGGAAGCGGCCTTGAGGCTCGCGGAAGGCGGTGCGGCGCAGGGCGAACCGCGCCTGCCTTTGCAGGATTTGCCGGCAATCCGCACCCGCAAGGGCGCGATTGCACCGCGGAGCGCGGCCCAGGCGGCCTATATTGACATGCTCTCGCGCAACGACATGGTCTTCGGTATCGGCCCCGCCGGTACGGGCAAGACCTATCTGGCGGTGGCCCAGGGGGTTGCCTTGCTGCAATCCGGCCGCGTGGACCGCATTGTGCTATCCCGCCCGGCGGTGGAGGCTGGCGAAAGGCTGGGCTTCCTACCCGGCGATATGAAGGAAAAGGTGGACCCCTATCTCCGCCCGCTTTACGACGCCTTGCATGACATGCTGCCCGCCGAACAGGTGGCGCGGCGGATCGCGGCCGGTGAGATTGAAATCGCTCCACTCGCCTTCATGCGTGGCCGGACGCTCGCCCATTGCTACGCGATATTGGATGAGGCGCAGAATACCACCCCCGCCCAGATGAAGATGTTCCTGACCCGCATGGGGGAGGGGAGCCGGATGGTGATTACCGGCGACCCCACCCAGATTGACCTGCCGCCCCACCAGCCTTCTGGCCTTGTTGAGGCACTTTCGATTGTCTCCGGGGTGGAAGGTATCGGCATTACGCGCTTTTCTGATCAGGATGTGGTAAGGCATCCGCTGGTTGCCCGGATCGTGGCCGCTTATGGGCGGGCCGATGAGCAGAACCGGGCGAAGAAGGAGAAATATGGAACCGGGAAGTAGCCGTCCCGGCCAGGGGCGCCGCAAGGGTGCCTCGGCTGGGCTTCGGAGCGGATCGGCGGAGGGGCTTGATATCTCCGTGATCCTTGCGGCGCCGGGCTGGCGCGCCGCCATCAAGCAGCCTGAGGCGCTGGCGCGCCGTGCGGCAGATGCAGCCCTGCGCGAAGCGGGGGCAGCAGGCGCGGTTACCGTGCTGCTGGCCAATGACACCACCGTGAAGCGGCTGAATGGCACCCATCGTGCCAAGGCGAAGCCCACCAATGTGCTGTCCTTTCCGGGCGGCGTACCGGGCTATCTTGGCGATGTGGCGCTTGCCCTTGGGGTGGTGCGGCGCGAAGCGCGCGGCAATGGGCGGCGTGTGGCGGCACATTTCGCGCATCTTGTCGCGCATGGCGCGCTGCATCTGGCCGGGCATGATCATTTGCAGGCCGGTGAGGCGCGGCGGATGGAACGCGCCGAGGCGCGTGTGATGCGCCGGCTTGGCCTGCCCAATCCCTGGCGGGGCGCAACATGAGCGAGGCCGGCCAGAAACCCGGCCTGTTCTGGAAGCTCCAGGGCATGCTGCGCCGCAAGGAAGCGGAATCCATTCGCGATCAGGTGGAAGAACTGATCGAACGCCATGAGGTGCCAAGCGAAGCGCGCCCAGGCGATGGCCAGACCACGAGCCTTGATGCCGAAGAACGCGCGCTGCTCGGCAATGTCCTCAGGCTGCGCGGCATCACCGCCTATGATGTCATGGTGCCCCGCGCCGATATCATGGCGATCCCCGAAGGCCATTCATTGGCTGAGACCATCGCGCTGATCCAGACCGAAGGCCATAGCCGCTATCCGGTCTATCGCGATGGCCTGGATGACATCATTGGCATGGTGCATATCAAGGATGTCTTCGCTGCTGTCGGCAAGGAAGACAAAGCCTTCGCACTGGCTGATATTCTGCGCCGGCCGCTTTTTGTGGTGCCATCCATCCCCGTGCTCGATCTGCTTTTGCAAATGCGCCAGGCGCGCGTGCATATGGCGCTGGTGGTGGATGAATATGGCGGCATAGATGGCCTGATCACGATTGAGGATCTGGTCGAGACCATCGTCGGCGATATCAGCGATGAACATGATGAGGTGCAGGCGCAGCAGATCACCGAACGCCCCGATGGCGCGCTTGATCTGGATGCACGCACGCCCATCGCCGCCTTTGAAGAAAAGCTCGGCAATGTGCTGACAGATGAGGAACGCGCCGCCGATATTGATACGGTGGGCGGGCTTGTCTTCACACTCGCGGGGCGCGTGCCGGCCAAGGGCGAATTGGTCTCCCACCCCTCGGGGCTTGAGTTCCGCATCCTGGAAGCCGATCCGCGGCGCATCCGGCGCTTGCGCGTGCGCCGGCCAGGTGCCAATTCCCGCGTCGCAGCGGAATAGGAAGGCTCGGTTTCGGATGGGGCGGATTTGGCGGGCACTCGCTTCGCGGCATGGATGGCGCGCGCAGGTGACCGCCTTCGGGCTTGGCATGCTGGCGGTCCTCGCCCTGCCGCCACTGCACATCATCCCGGCCCTGTTCCTCGCGATCCCCGGGCTACTCGCCATGATTGGCGGCGCCGCAAGCTGGACCGCCGCCTTCTGGATCGGACTTGCCTGGGGCTTTGGCTTCTTTGCCGGTGGGCTTTACTGGATTACCTCCGCCATTCTGACCGATGTGGCGCGGTTTTGGTGGCTGGTGCCCATCGCGGTGCCGGCACTGGCGCTGCCGCTTGGGCTGTTTGTGGCGGTGCCGGCGGCCATTGCGTGGGCGGCGAGGCCCGGCTGGCCGCGTGTGCTGGTCTTTGCCGGCGGCTTTGTCGGCTTTGAATTGCTGCGCGGCACGATCCTGACCGGCTTTCCCTGGAATTTGATGGGCACGGTCTGGGCCTTTGATGCGCTGCCCATCCAGATGGCGGCGCTGATTGGCGTGCATGGGCTTTCGCTGATCACGCTTACGGTGGCGGCCACGCCCATTCTGGATCGGCGCGCCTTTCTAGGCGGTGTCGCAGTGCTCGCCTTTTGCGGCGCCTTTGGCTTCGCCCGGCTTTGGGCACCCGAGCCCGAGCCTCAGCCGGTCGGTTTGCTGATTGTGCAGGGCAATATCGCGCAGGAGGTAAAGTGGCGCGAGGAATCCCGCGTGCCAATCCTGCGCCGCTATGTGGAAGCAACGCGGGAGGCAGCCTTGGCGGCTATCCGCGAATTGCCGCCGGGACATCGGTTGGCGGTGATCTGGCCCGAAACCGCTGTGCCCTTCCTGTTGCCCAATGATCCCGAGGCACGGCGCCTGGTCGCTGGCGCGCTGCCGCAAAATGCCCTGCTGCTGACCGGAACCGTGCGCGGCGATTTCACGCCTGAGGGCTTTGCGCGGGATCTGTTCAATAGCCTTGTGGTGATCAGCCCGAATACGCAGGTGCTGGCGTCAGCCGATAAGGTGAACCTGGTGCCCTTTGGCGAATTCATGCCCTTGCGCGGGCTTTTGCCGATCCGGCTGGTGCAGAGCACGCGGGATTTCACGGCGGCTGAGGAAAGGCGCCTGGTCGTCGCGGGCTGGCTGCCGCCCTTTGTCGGGCTGATCTGTTATGAGGTGATTTTCACCGGGCGCATCATGCCGGCGCGGCGACCTTCCTGGATTGTGAATGTGACGAATGATGCCTGGTTCGGCATTACCGCCGGGCCTTGGCAGCATTTGGCCGCGGCCAGATTGCGGGCGGTGGAAGAAGGCCTGCCTTTGGCGCGGGCGGCGCAGACGGGTGTATCGGCGGTTTTTGATGCGCGTGGGCGCCTGGTGACGCGGGGCCCCCTTGGCGAGTCGGCCATTATCCGGGCCTTGCTGCCCGCGCCACGTGCGCCGACCTTCTATGGCTATCTTGGCCTGGCCTTGCCTTTTGGCCTTGCCATGGCCATTTTCGCCTTTGGGTGGATTTTGTCGGCACGAAATCAACGATGATATTTCAGTTTTGCGTGACATCTCGAAAAATATTGTTTCTTTTTTGAGAATTAAGAAAAACTTGTAGCTTACCTTCGTTCCTTAAGTTATTCTCAACTAACTTCAATCGCTGGTGGGGATAGGTTCTTGATGCCGCATGCAACCAAAACCCGCGGCTGCGATCCAGAATAACGCGTGAAAGTTGCCTTCACGGCAAGGAGGGGAAAGATATGAAATCGGTAGTTGCCATGAATGACCTTGATGAACTTGCCGCCAAGGGCGAACGTGAACACCGGGCCAGCCCGATTGATGCCCATGTGGGCGCCAGGGTTCGTCTGCGCCGCACGCTTCTGGGCATGAGCCAGGAGAAGCTGGGCGATGCACTCGGCCTCACCTTCCAGCAGGTCCAGAAATATGAACGCGGCGTCAACCGTATTGGGGCCAGCCGCCTTTTTGATCTGGCCCGGGTGCTGGATGTGCCAATCGGCTTCTTTTTCGATGATCTGCCCCCGGAGATGGGTGGCAATGTCGCGGTGCGCAGCCGCCCCGCGCTGTATGGCTTCGCCGAAGCCCAGGATGGTTTCGAAGACGAGAATATGGGCAAGCGCGAAACCCTGGAGCTGGTGCGCGCCTATTACCGCATCACCGATCCGGCCGTGCGCAAGCGGGTCTTTGACCTGATCAAAAGCCTGGCGCCGACAGAATAATCCAAGCCATTACCGGGCGGCGTCAGCCGCTCGGCCCCGCCCGGCGCAGCATGAACAGCGCCTGTTCGCCAAACAGATTGGCGAGCCTCAGGGAACGCCGCCACGGCGCCCGCAACCCCTGTTCATCAACGGCGAGCCAACGTTCCACCGCATAACCATCCAAGGCGCAGAGTGCGGTGAAATCCGTAATCGTGCAGGGGTGGATATTGGGCGTTTCATACCAGGGGCGGTTCCAGGTTTCGGTATCCGGCATGCGCCCGCCCCAAAGCAACCGCCAGCGCATCTGCCAATGGCCAAAATTGGGGAAGGATACAATCGCGTGCCGCCCGATGCGCAGCAATTGCCGCAGCACCTCTCGCGGTTTTTCCACCGCCTGCAGCGTGCGCGACAGCACCACATAATCAAAGGCGCCATCGGGGTAGAAGGCCAGGTCATGATCCGCATCGCCGTGAATGACCGCGAGCCCGGCCGAGACCGCCTTGGTCACCTGCGCCATGTCAATTTCAATGCCGCGCGCATCGGCACGTTTTTCGCGCGCCAGATATTCAATCAGCGCGCCATCGCCGCAGCCAATATCAAGCACGCGCGCATCATGGGGAATCATCTCCGCAATCAGGCGAAGATCAAGGCGCATATTCTTCGCGACATATTGCACGCCATCCATGGTGACGACCTAAACCCCAAGGCGTTCGGCGCAACCGGCGAGGAAACCGCCAAGCGCGCGATGGAAATCCGGTTCTTCCAGCAGGAAGGCGTCATGGCCCTTGTCGCTGTCAATCTCAACGAAACTGACATTCGCTGCGGCCATATTCAGCGCGCGCACCAGGGTGCGGCTTTCGCTGGTGGGGAAAAGCCAATCGCTATTGAAGGACGCCACAAAAAACCGCGTCGCCGTGCCGCGAAAGGCTTTTGCCAGATCACCTTCATGATCGGCGGCCAGGTCAAAGAAATCCATGGCGCGCGTGATCGTCAGGTAGGCATTGGCATCAAAGCGCCGCACAAAGGTGGAACCCTGGTGGCGAAGATAACTTTCCACCTCAAACACATCTTCCAGAAACGTGAGTGCGGAGGCACCGCGCAGCCGCCGGCCGAATTTCCGCGTCAGCGCCTTCTCCGACAGATAGGTGATATGCGCCACCATGCGCGCCACGGACAGGCCCTTGGCCGGGATGATGCCCGCTTCCCAATAGCGCCCGCCGCGCCAATCGGGGTCGGAATGAATGGCGGCGCGCCCCACTTCATGAAAGGCGATATTCTGCGCCGAATGATGCGCGGCGGTGGCGATGGGGGCAGCGGCATAGACCGCTTCCGGGTAGGTTGCCGCCCATTCCAGCACCTGCATCCCGCCCATGGACCCGCCAATCACGGCGAGCCAGCGATTGATGCCAAGCTTTTCCATCAGGCGTTTTTGTGCGCGCACCATGTCGCGAATGGTGACCGAGGGAAAATCCGTCCCCCAAGGCCGGCCAAGCCCGCGCCCGGCGGCATCGGTCATTTCACTGCGTGGCCCGGTGGAGCCCATGCAGCCACCGAGTACATTGGCGCAGACCAGGAAATAGCGATCCGTATCGAGGGGCCGGCCAGGGCCGATGATATTCTCCCACCAGCCGGGCTTGCCCGTGATGGGATGGGTTTCGGCGACATATTGATCGCCCGTCAGCGCGTGGCAGATCAGCACCGCATTGCTGGCCGCCGCATTGAGCCGCCCATAGGTGCGATAGGCGACCGTGAGGGGTGCCACAACCGCGCCGCATTCCAACGCCAGCCCATCGGGAAACTGGGCGGCCTGATGATCCACATCGGGCAGCGGGGCGATGGTTTGGCTCATAAGGGTGCTTTTACGCTGCCCCGTCCCCCCGGCGCAACCTTCGCTTATGTGGGAAGGGCGCTTGGCGCGCGGCGATGTGGGGGTTATTGCTTCCCCGAAGATTTGGTCCCGCATGAACGATAAGCCCCCTACCTCCCAAGCTGCCGATCCCGCCCTTCTGGCGCTGCGCGCCGAGATAGATGCGCTGGATGATGCGATGCATGATCTGCTGATGCGCCGCGCTGGCGTTGTGGCGCGCATGGCCGCGAGCCGCGTCAAGGCGGGCGCGGGGTCCCCCTTTCGTCCGGGGCGGGAAGCGGCCGTGTTGCGTCGCCTTCTCGCACGGCATTCTGGCGCGCTTTCTCGTGGCGCAGTGGTGCGCATCTGGCGGCATATCATCATGGCCCATACCGCCATCCAGGGCGCCTTTACGGCTGCTGTCGCGGCTTCAGGTGAAGCCGCGCAGACGCTCGCCTTGGCGCGTGAGCATTTCGGCACCGCCACGCCGCTGACGCCCTTTGCGTCCCCCGCGCAGGCTTTGGCGGCGTTGAGTGCGGGCAAGGCATCAGTCGCGGTGCTGCCAGCGCCGGCAGGCGAAGGGGAGGGCGCCTGGTGGCAAAGCCTGGAAGCGCCCCGCCTTTCCGTGGTAGCGCGCCTGCCCTTCGTCGTAGATGTGGCGCATGCGGATGCGGCGCTGGTGGTGGCACCCGTGCCGCCCGATGCTTCAGGCGAGGATCGCAGCGTGCTCCGCCTCGAAGCCAGCGCCGAGGCATCGCGGGAAAGTTTTGTCCGTATGTTGAGCGATGCCGGACTTGCAGGGCGAATCCTGTGCCTGGCGCGGCAGGGCGGGCGTAGCCTGGCGCTTGCTGAAATTGATGGATTTATCGCCGCGGGTGATGCGCGGCTTGCCGGGCTTAATGCTGTTCTGCTGGGCGCTTATGCCGTGCCAGTTACTGGAGATCTGCCATGACCGTGATGCCGCGCCCTTCGATCCTTTCGGTGGAGCCCTATGTCGGGGGCGAATCGAAAATCCCCGGCGTCAATCGCGTGGTGAAGCTTTCATCCAATGAAGGCGCTTTCGGCCCGCCCCCTGGCGCCATTGAAGCCATCCGTGCTGTCGCCAGTGAGGCGCATCGCTACCCCGATGGCG
Source organism: Roseomonas sp. (assembly GCA_020249925.1). GTDB lineage: Bacteria > Pseudomonadota > Alphaproteobacteria > Acetobacterales > Acetobacteraceae > Neoroseomonas. Next base: position 11,256 of record JADCER010000012.1, read on the forward strand.
GCGTGACCGCGCTGCGGGAGGCGATTGGCGCACGCTTTGGCCTGGATCCCGCGCGGATTGTTTGCGGCAATGGCTCCGATGAATTGCTCGCATTGCTGATCCTTGCCTATGGCGGTGAGGGGACCGAGCTTGTGATGTCCGCCCATGGCTTCATGATGTATGACATCACCGGGCGCTGGGCTGGCTGCCGTGTGATCAAGGTGCCGGAACGCAACCTGACCGTGGATGTGGATGCCATGCTGGCCGCGGTGGGGCCGCGCACCAAGCTTGTGTGTCTTGCCAATCCGAATAACCCAACGGGGTCCATCCTGCCGCAATCCGAAATTGTGCGTCTGCGCGCGGGGCTGCGCGATGATATTCTGCTGGTGCTTGATTCCGCCTATGCCGAATATGTCACGCGGCCGGATTATGATGCGGGCGCGGCGCTGGTGGATGCGGGTGGCGGCAATACGGTAATGACGCGCACCTTCTCCAAAATATTCGGGCTTGGCGGCATGCGGCTTGGCTGGGCTTATGCGCCGGCGGCGGTGGTGGGCGTGCTCTCACGCGTGCGTGGTCCCTTCAATGTGAATGCGGCGGCCATGGCGGCGGGCATTGCCGCGGTGCAGGAAGCGGGATGGATCGAAAAATCCATCGCGCATAACACCGAATGGCGCGGCAAGCTGGCGGCAGCGCTGACGGCGGCGGGCGTGAAGGTCTGGCCGAGTGAAGGCAATTTCCTGCTGGCTGATTTCGGCTCTTCAGAAAAGGCCAAGGCCGCCGATGCCGCGCTGAAATCGCGCGGGCTGATCATGCGCGCCATGGGTGGTTATGGGCTGCCGGCCTGCCTGCGCATCAGCATCGGCACGGGTGAGGAATGCCAGATGGTCGCGGATGCGATTGCGGCCTTCATGGCGCAACATGGCTGAACCGCTGTTCAATCGGCTGTGCCTGGTCGGCATTGGCCTGATCGGGTCTTCCATTGCGCGGGTCGCCAAAAAGCGCGGCGATATCGCGAAGACGATTGTGGTCACCACGCGGCGGGCTGAGACACTCCAGCGCGTACGCGAATTGGGCCTGGCGGATGTGGTGGAAGCCGATGCCGCGCGCGCCGTTGAAGGCTGCGATGGCGTGATTTTCTGCATCCCCGTAGGTGCCTATGCCGAAGCGATGCGCCATATCGCGCCGCATCTGGCGCCGGGTGCGGTGTTGACCGATGTCGGTTCCACCAAGGGCAGCGTGGTGCGAGACTTGGCGCCGCTGCTGCCAGCGGGTGTGCAACTGGTGCCGGCGCATCCCATGGCGGGGACCGAGCATTCCGGCCCCGATGCGGGTTTCCCGGAATTGTTCGAAGGCCGCTATTGCATCGTGACACCCTTGCCGGAAAGCGATCCGCAAGCGGTGGAAAAGGTGAAGGAGCTTTGGCGGCGCTGCGGTTCCATGATCGAGACCATGGACCCGGTGACGCATGACAAGGTTGTCGCCATCGTCAGCCATTTGCCGCATTTGATTGCCTTCACCATTTGCGGCACGGCGGATGATTTGGCGGAAGAAACCAAGGAAGCCGTGCTGAAATTCGCTGCCTCCGGCTTTCGGGATTTCACGCGCATCGCGGCATCGGATGTGGATATGTGGCGCGATGTGTTTCTGAATAATCGCGAAGCGGTGCTTGAGATGCTGTCGCGTTTTGCCGAGGATGCGCATGCCTTTGGCCGCGCCATTCGCTGGGGGGAGGCAGGCTTCATTGAAGACCGCATCAAGCGCGGGCGGAAGATCAGGCGTAGCCTGATTGAACGGAAGCAGGCGTAGCCGAGCCCAATACAGCGAAATTTCTTGACTCTGATAAACGAAACGGGTGAGGCTGAAGCGCAGCCAAGGCGCTCGCCCGAAGCTTGGCTGCCTCAATCATTGGCCTGGGAGAAAACATCATGTCCGCCATGCGCCCAAGCTTGCGTGCCTTAACTGCTGGTGCTGCCTTGGCGGCACTTCTCGCTACATCCGTTCCGGCCTCTGCGCAGCCAAGCCCTGAGGCTATTGTGGACGCCTTTGAAGCCGTGCTCGGGCCCGTGCGTACCCATCGCCCAAGCCACCCCAAGGGCCTTTGCGCGGCGGGGCATTTCGTAGCGACCGCAGAAGGCACAAGGCTTTCCGTGGCGCCGGTATTCAGTGGCCAGCGCAATACGGCGCTGATCCGCTTTGGCGTGGCGGGCGCCAATCCCAATGCGTCGGACACTGCGCGTGGGACACGCGGCCTTTCCATCCGCTTCGAAGCGCCTTCCGGCGATTTGTTTGAAATGGCGAATATCTCGGCACCGGTTTTCGGCTCGCCCACGCCGCAAGCCCTGGTGGATGGGCTGCTGTCGCGCGCGAATGACCCGGCAACTGGGCGGCCCAATCCGGAACGGGCTGCCGCCTTCGCGGCTTTTGTCGCGGCCAACCCTTCTGTCGGCAATCAGGGGCGCTTTCTGGCGGCCAATGCACCGCCGGCAAGCTTCGCCACCACGCCCTATTGGGGGGTGAATACCTTCATGTTTCGTGGGCAGGATGGGCAGGTGCGCCCGGCGCGCTGGGTGTTTGAACCGCGCGCGGGGGTGCAACGCCTGACAGCGGAGCAAATGCAAAGCCTGGGCAACAACTTCCTGGCTGATGAGCTGCGTCGGCGTGTCGCCACTGCGCCTGTGGAATTTGACATGGTGCTGCAATTCCCGGGGCAGGGCGATGATTTGCTGAACGCGACCATCGCGTGGCCGGATGATCGGCCCCGCGCCATTGTGGGCAGGCTGACCATCACTGAAGTTTCAGCCGGCCCCGGCGGGCCCTGTGATCCGATCAGCTTCATGATCCTGGATCAGGCGCCGGGGATTGAAATGAGCGATGATCCAGTCTTGCAGGCGCGTGCTTCTTCCTACGCGGTGTCGCTGTCGCGCCGCACACAGTAGGGCGCTTCGCTAGAAGGGCTGATCTTTAGCCGAGATCAGCCTTCAGCACTTCCCCTGCCAGATAAAGGCTGCCCGCAATCAGCACGCGCCCTGGCTTGGCCTCGGCGGCGATTTTACCGAGCGCCGCGCTGACCGTAGGCCCGGCTTCGGCGATACCGCCACTCGCGGCGATGATATCCTCAACGCGCATCGCCAAATGCTGGCCGGGTTCGGCCACCGCATGGATGCTGGTGGCAAAGGGCAGCAAAGGGCGGAGGAATGCCGCACTCGCCTTGCCCTGCTTCATGCCGATCACAAGGTGCAAGGGCTGATCGCGCCATTGCGTGAAATGCTGCGCCAGGGCCTGCCCCGCACCCGCATTATGCCCACCATCAAGCCAGAGCGAAAAACCTGCTGGCAGCAACGCGGCCAAACGACCTTCCAGGCGCTGCAAGCGCGCGGGCCAGGATGCCTGCGCAATGCCGCGCGCAATCGCTGCGTCATTCAGCCAGGGCAGGCCCGCGGCGCGCAAAGCGGCAATCGCAATGCCGGCATTATCCGCCTGATGCGGGCCGATCAGCCCTGGTGGCGGTAGGCTGAGCGCGCCCGCGGCATCACGGTAGAGCAGGCCCTCTGGCGTTGCCTCACAAAACCAGTCCTGACCGCGCCTGAGCAGCTTCGCGCCGCGTTCGGCTGCGGTGGCACTGATCACCGCCAGCGCTTCCGTGGCTTGCGCGCCCGTGGCGCAGGGCACGCCCGCGCGCATGATCCCCGCCTTCTCACCGGCGATCTTGCCAAGCGTATCGCCCAGGAAATCCATGTGATCCATGGAAATGGAGGTAATCGCCGATGCCGCCGGGCGCGGCACGACATTGGTCGCATCAAGCCGCCCACCCAGGCCCACTTCCAGCACCAGCAAATCAGCCGGCACGCGGCTGAACAGCACAAAGGCGACAGCGGTGGTAATTTCAAACACCGTAATCGGCGCGCCAGCATTCACCGCTTCCACTTCTTCAAGTGTCGCGGTCAAAACCTCATCCGTCACATAATCGCCCGCCAGCCGGATCCGTTCATGAAACCGCACCAGATGGGGCGAGGTATAGACATGCACGCGCTGCCCCGCCGCTTCGCCAATCGCGCGCAGAAAGGCGCAGGTCGAGCCCTTGCCATTGGTGCCAGCGACGTGAATGACCGGCGGCAGCCGCCGTTCCGGATGGCCGAGTTTGGCGAGCAGCGCCTCCATCCGGCCCAGGCTAAGATCAATAAGCTTGGGATGGAGCGCATGGAGACGCTCCACAATCGCTTCAGCGCGGGACAAGGGCGTTACGGCGCCGGCGCCGCGGCGGCTTCGGCTTCCTCATCGCTTTGCGCAAGTACCGGCTGGCGCAGCAATGAGATAACGCGCGCAAGGGTTTCGCGCATGTCGCCCCGCTTCACCACCATGTCCAGAATGCCGTGTTCCAGCAGGTATTCGGCACGCTGAAAGCCCTCGGGCAGTTTTTCGCGCACGGTCTGTTCAATCACGCGCGCGCCGGCGAAGCCGATCATCGCACCTGGTTCGGCGATCTGGATATCGCCCAGCATGGCGAAGCTGGCCGTGACACCGCCCGTGGTCGGGTCACACAACACAGTGATGAAGGGCAGGCCCGCTTCCTTCACCATGCGCGTTGCAATCACCGTGCGCGGCATTTGCATGAGGCTGATGGCCCCTTCCTGCATGCGCGCCCCGCCCGAGGCGGTAAACACAATCAGCGGCGCATCCTGCAACACGGCAAGCTTGGCGGCGGTGACAATCGCCTCACCCACGCCGGCGCCCATGGACCCGCCCATGAAGGCGAATTCGAAAGCGGCAACTACGGCGCGTTGGCCATTGATGGTGCCATGTGCCACCGCGACCGCATCATCCATGCTTGTCTTGGTCTGGCTTTCGCGCAGCCGGTCCGCATAGCGGCGCTGGTCACGAAAGCGCAGCGGATCAGCCGGGGCCTTGGGCAATTCAATGCGCGAAAACCCGGGATCGAGTGTGGCTTCCAGCCGCTGTGCGGCGCCGAGCCGCATGTGATGCCCGCAATGGGTGCAAACGCGCAAAGCCCGTTCCAGGTCCCGGTGGAAAATCATCTGCTGGCAGGCAGGGCAATTGTGCCAGAGATTTTCCGGCGCCTCCCGCTTGAACAGGCCCTGGATCTTCGGCAGGGCCCAATCGCTGATCCAGTTCATGGCATATCCTTAAGCTTGGGGTCGTTGCCCCTTTGGCTGGCAAATAGCCCAGATGGGCCGTTGGGGGAAACCCGGCTTTATTCCCTGGGATTTTCCGGGCTGTGCGGCTGGGGCTCTGCTTCCGCCGCATCCCTGGCCCGTGCTTGGGCCTTGCGGCGGCGCAGATTCTCCCGCAGCGCTGCGGCCAGCCTTTCTTCGCGCGACGGCGCGGGTTTGGGCGGGGATTTGCCTGGCTTTTCCATGGCCATGGACTTGGCAGCAGGCGCGCCCGGCATCAAGGGGTTGCGGGACGCCCCGGCCTGGGGCTAAGGGAAGCCGCGCCGAAGGGCCTTGGCTGTTGTAGCTCAGTGGTAGAGCACTCCCTTGGTAAGGGAGAGGTCGAGAGTTCAATCCTCTCCAACAGCACCATCTTTTGAAGGGACGAGCCCGGCGCCCTCGTGGCGCCGTGGAGTAAGCCACGCGAATCTGGAAAGACCGCTGCGTTCCACTGCCGAAGGGAACATGTCGCATCCCTTCGGCACCGCAAGTATTGACAAGCCTAGAAGCCCCTTTGTGGTCTTTCGGCCCCTTGCGAATTGATACTCAGGTGCTTTTGTCTGCATATTGCGAGATGGCAATTAGTAGCTGATCAGCGTGATTGTACAGATCATCGAGCGACGAGAGTTCCAGCCGCTCTTCAATTTTCGAGGCATTAAATATGCCGATTCGAAGCCGCGTACCAGTGAAATAGAGGCGTGCTATGGGGCGTCGGTTGTTGTCGTCAGCAAGGATGGCGCAATAGCTCTGTGCGTCGCGCATGGTGATACGTGAAGCAGCCATAGCCTGCCGTCCAATACTGCGAATAATCCGGAATGCCTCTCGTTCATCATCTGTTGTAGCGCGGTCGCTTGTGCCTGGTGGCTGCACAGTTTCATCGACGGCCGCGGCCTTGTCGGCGGGCGTTGTGGCAGGCGAAAGCGACGGGGGCGGCTGAATGGCGCCCAGTAAGCGCCGATTGACCTCTTCGCGGATCACTTCCTGTACGCAGGAACGAAATATTTCCGAAAAACGCTCGCGAACCGCAGAAGTAATCTGCCCATCGTACACCCGTCGGGTGAATAGGCGCACGACCTCTTCGGAAGGCGTTGTGAATTCCTTTTTCAACGCCTCTGTCATCAGGGAACTGAATTTCAGATCGCTGGCAGTTGATAGGATGTTGGCAAGATTGAAATTCGAAGCCTGGAACTTCTCCAGTTGCACCACGTCGACGTCAACATATGTTAGAACATTGAAACGGAAAAACGGCTTGGCGTCCATGATGTTTGGCTTGTCAAGATCGGTGAAAAAATGCCAATCGATCCCATTCGTCACAATACCAATCCGGGCAGGTGTAACAGTGAAGTAGCGATACAATTGTGAGGCATGCGCTTGGCTGATATCCACGTTTGCTGGCTTGCACTCAATAAGGATGGCGAGTTCCCCGTTCACCCGAAGCGCATAATCGACCTTCTCGCCCTTTTTTGTGCCAACGTCCGCCGTGAATTCGGGAATGACCACCTCCGGGTCGAATACATCAAAACCCAGGGTGCGAAGCAAAGGCATAACGAGAGCGTTTTTTGCGGCTTCTTCGGTTGCCAGATCAGACGCCTTGCTTGCACGCGCCCGAATTCGGCCAAGTTCTTCGTTAATTGCCATATCCAGTCCTCTTGGTTACACGATCGAAGCTTAACTTTCACCAACTCTGTCGAATCCTTATAGCAAGACCGGCGAGTCTGACGCCACTGGCGTCTAACGCAATTACATAAGTAAACTCAAAGACAAGGCGCTACCTACGCCCGCCACCTCCTCCGGAAGCACCAGCCAAGCGCCCACCATCGCGCCTGCCATCAAGGGGTCACGGGACGCCCCGGCCTGGGGCTAAGGGAAGCCGCGCCGAAGGGCCTTGCCTGATCGCGGTAGCGGCCGCCTTTCAGCCCAAGCCTTGAAATGCTTGACGGGCGCCAAGCGCGCGGCATAAGTTTTTGGAAATAATGCCGGATAACCCGGCAACGCATGGGAGAAGAAGCACATGGCTCGCCTTACTCGACGCAACCTGTTTGCGGCCTCTGGCGCTGGGCTTGCCGCTGGGCTGGCTGCGCCCGCGCTGGCGCAAGCGCGTTACCCAAGCCGCCCCGTCCAGTTGATTGTCCCCTGGGGGGCTGGTGGCGGCACGGATGCCACCGCCCGCATCGTCGCCAGCCTGCTTGAACGCGACCTTGGCCAACCCATCAATGTCGTCAACCGCACTGGCGGTTCGGGTGTCGTGGGGCATAGCGCCATCGCGACCGCCGCGGCTGATGGCTACACTATCGGCATGATCACGGTTGAGATCACCATGATGCATTGGCAGGGCCTGACCGACCTCAAGCCCACCAGCTACACGCCGCTTGCGCTGATGAATTCGGACCCGCCTGGCGTAACCGTCGCGCAGAACGCACCCTTCGCCGATATCCGTGCCCTGGCGGAGGCTATCCGCTCACGCCCGCCTGGCAGCTTCCGCGCCTCCGGCACGGGCCAGGGCGGCATCTGGCATTTGGCGCTGGTGGGTTGGTTGCAGGCGATGGGGCTGCGCGGTGACCATGTGCGTTGGGTACCCTCCAACGGCGCGGCGCCGGCCATGCAGGAACTTGCCGCTGGCGGCGTTGATATCGTCACCTGCTCAATCCCCGAAGCGCGCGCAATGATTGATGCGAACCGCGCCCGCGCGCTGGCCATCATGGCGCCGGCACGCAACCCAATGTTTGCGCAAGTGCCGACGCTGAATGAAACACTCGGCATCAATTACTCGGTCGGTGCCTGGCGCGGCATTGCCGGGCCGCGCAATATGCCTGCCGAAATCGCAAATACGCTGGGCGCCGCCTTGAAGCGCGCCTTTGATAATCGCGAATTCCAGGACTTCATGGCCTCACGCGGCTTTGGCACGGTTTGGGGTGATGCGGCGCAATTCGCCACCTTCATGGCGCAGAGCGATGTCGCCATGGGCGAGGCGATGCGCGGCGCTGGCCTCGCGCGTAGCTGACCACTGACCGGGGGAGCGCCGCGTTGCGTCTGAACGATGCGCTCCTCGGCGCAGTGCTGATTGGCTTCGCCGGCTGGGTCTGGTGGCTGACGGGCTTCTTCCCGCGCTTCCCCGGCCAGGATTACGGGCCAAATCTGTTTCCGCGCATTCTGGCCGCGGGGATCGGTCTTTGCGGTGCGGCGCTGGTGCTGCGCGGCCTGCGGGCGCGCGGGCCGTTGATCACGCTGGAAGATTGGGTGCGCGATCCCGCCCGGCTTTTGTCCTTCCTGCTGCTGCCGGGCGCGGTGCTGTTCTACATCTTCTTCTCGGATTGGCTTGGCTTCATTCCAACCGCTTTTGCGCTGCTGCTCACGCTGTTCCTGTGGTTTCGCGCAAGGCCGGTGGTGGCGCTGCCGGTGGCAGCCGGGATGACGCTGCTGATGCATTGGCTATTCGCCGGGCTGATGCGCGTGCCGCTGCCGCGCGGCCTGATGGACAGCTTCCTATGAGGGGCACGCCATGGAACCGCTGATCCAGGCCTTCGGCCTTGTCTTTGATCCTTTTGTCCTGGCCGTGATTGCGGTCTCGGCGGTATTCGGCATGTTTGTCGGCGCGATGCCAGGGCTCACCGCCACCATGGCAACCGCGCTGCTGGTGCCGGTCACCTTCTTCATGCCGCCAGTGCCTGCCCTTGGTGCGATTGTCACGGCGACAGCCATGGCGATTTTTGCCGGCGATATTCCGGCGGCGATGCTGCGCATGCCGGGCACGCCGGCCTCGGCCGCCTATACCGATGAATCCTATGCCATGACGCAAAAGGGCCAGTTGAACCTCAATATGGGGGTCAATCTGGTCTTCTCGGTGGCGGGTGGGCTGATCGGGGTTGCGGTGCTGATCGCAGCCGCGCCGGTGCTGGCGGAATTCGCGCTGAATTTTTCGTCCTTCGAGTATTTCTGGCTCGCTTGTCTTGGCCTGACCTGCGCGGTGTTTCTCACCAATGCCGATCCGGTGAAGGGCTTCCTCAGCCTTTTCATTGGCTTGTTGCTGGCAACCATTGGGATTGATCCATCGGCAGGCTTTCCCCGCTTCACCTTTGGTGAGGTGGAGCTGATGCAGGGCGTGAATTTCATCGCCACCATGATCGGCATGTTCGCGGTGAGCGAGCTGCTGCGTGGCGTGACCTCTCTCCGTGAAGCGGGGCAGGTAGTGGTGCAGCAGGTCGGCAATATGTTTCGCGGCCTTGGTGATGTTGCGCGGCGCTATTGGTTCAATTTCCTGCGCGGGAGTGCGATCGGCACGGTCATTGGTGCGCTTCCCGGCGCTGGCGCCGATATCGCGGCCTGGATCAGCTATGCCGTTTCCAAGCGCTTTTCGAAGGAGCCGGAGAAATTCGGCACTGGCCATGTCGAGGGGATCGTGGACAGCACATCGGCCAATAATTCGGCGCTGGGGGGCGCCTGGATACCGGCGCTTGTCTTTGGCATTCCGGGTGATTCGATTACGGCCATTGTCATTGGCGTGCTTTACATGAAGGGCATGAATCCGGGGCCGACCGTATTCACCGAAAACCCGCAGCTTATTTATGCCGTCTTCCTGATTTTCATCCTGGCCAATCTGATCATGCTGCCGCTGGGCTGGGCCGCGATCAAAAGCGCACGCCAGGTGCTGCGCACGCCGCGCAATATCCTGCTGCCGGTGATATTGCTGTTCTGTATTGTCGGCAGCTTCGCGATGACGAATAGCCTTTATGGTGTTGCGATCATGCTGGCCATGGGGCTGTTTGGCTGGTTCCTGGAAAGCCACGGCATCCCTGTAGCGCCGCTGATCCTGGGCCTGGTGCTTGGCGAAATGCTGGAACAGACCTTTGTGCAGAACATGATCAAGACGGATGGTAATCTGATCGCCTTCTTCAGCCGGCCGATTGCGGGCGCGCTTGGCATTGCGACCGTACTGATCTGGGGCATCATGTTCCTGCGCGTAGTGCGCCCGGCGCGGCGCGGTATCTTGCGCGCCTGACGCGGTCTGAGCATTCCGCGCCGCGACTCTGCTGCCATGGAAAGCTTTCCGTGTCAGACGCGCGGGTTGCCTGATGCCGAAAGCTGCTTTCGGGTGGAAGTGGGAAACTCGTCCCTGGCGAAGCTGCGAATAAGGGAATGGGTTTCAGGCGTCAGGCTGGCCTATTGCGCCTGACCCCGCGCAGCACCAGCCAAGCCCCCACCGCAATCATGGGCAGCGACAGCAATTGCCCCATGGTGGCGCCGGCGAACAGAAAGCCCAGATGCGCATCGGGCTGGCGGAAGAACTCACCCGTAAAACGTGCGAAGCCATAGCCGGCCAGGAAAACGCCTGAAAGCACGCCGGCACGCGCGCGCACCGCTGGGCGGTAAACCAGCACCATCAGCAGGATGAACAGGCACAACCCCTCAAGCCCTGCCTGGTAAAGCTGCGATGGGTGGCGGGGATCAGGCCCTGCGCCCGGAAAAACCATGGCCCAGGGTACGTCACTCACCCGGCCCCAAAGCTCTCCATTGATGAAATTCGCCAAGCGCCCAAGGAAGATTCCAATCGGCACCACGCAGACCACGCGATCGGAAAACGCCACCCAATCCAGCCCCTGGCGGCGGGTGAAAAAATACAGCGCCAGAATCACCCCAAGCGCGCCGCCATGGAAGGACATGCCGCCCTGCCACAAATAGAAAATCTCCCAAGGCGCCCTCAGGAAAATATCGGGGCGATAGAAGATCACATAGCCAAAGCGCCCGCCCAGAATAATGCCAAGCGTCACCCAGGTGACGAAATCATCCACCTGTTCGGGGGTCGCCACCTTCGGCCCCAGCACCACCAGCCGCCGCGCAAGCCGCCAGCCCAGTACAATCCCGGCAATATAAGCCAAAGCATACCAGCGAATGGCAAAGGGGCCGATCTGAACCAGCACCGGGTCAATCATCGGAAAGGGCATGGCGAAGAACATCAGGCGAAGGGGTCCTCGGCCCGCAGCAGCACATCACGCACATAGGAAGCGACACCCGCTTCCAGCGTGATTGGGTTCTTGCGAAAGCCCGCCGCGCGCAGGCGTTCCATGCGCGCTTCGGTGAAATACTGATAGCCGCCCTTCAGATCATCCGGCATCGGCACAAAACGGATATCGGGCGCACGGTCCAAGGCCGCGTAAATGGCGCGTGTCAGGTCAAGAAAGCTCCGCGCCTGGCCGCTGCCGATATTGAACAGGCCGGAAACACCGGGATTGTCGTGCAGCCAGAGCATTGCCGCCACACAATCATCCACATGCACGAAATCGCGCTGTTGTTCGCCATCGGCGATGCCGTCGCGGTCTGAGGCGAAAAGTGTGGCGGCATCCCCGCCCATGATCTGGCGGAACTTATGCAACACCACACTCGCCATGCGGCCCTTATGGTGTTCATTCGGGCCATAGACATTGAAGAGGCGTAAGCCCGCCCATTGCGGCGGCCGCGCCCGCCCGCGCGTCAGCATCTGCGCCACGCGCCGATCGAAGGCGAGCTTCGACCAGCCATAGAGATTGAGCGGCCGTAGTTTCGCGAGTGCCGCTTCCGACCCATCATCATCAAAGCCAAGCGCACCATCGCCATAGGTCGCTGCGGAAGATGCATAGATGAAGGGCACGCCGCGCTTGGCGCACCAATCCCATAGGCGTTGCGACAGGGTGATATTCACTGCGGCCACCAGATCGCCATCGGACTCCGTGGTGGCGCTGATCGCGCCCATATGAAACACCGCTTCCACCGGCGCCCCAGCCCCCAGGAAATCCCACAGCCCCTCAGGCGGGATCACGCCGGCAATCGGGTGCTTGGCCAGGTTGCGCCACTTCACCCCCTGGCGCAGGCGGTCCACTACCATCACCTCTGCCCCGCGGGCGCAAAGCGCGGCAACCAGGTTCGAGCCGATGAAACCGGCCCCGCCAGTGACAATATACATGGGCGGTCTTTTTACCCTCGGCCTTGAGCGATACCTCTCAAGCGTATAGGCCGTGGGTGGATGGACCGGCAAGCAAGGGCCGAAAGGGCATGGCGATGAAGGATCAGGGAAGCGGGCGCGCCCGCGTGATGGATGACCTGGCGGGCATGGCGGGCGGCGCCTTTTCGGTGCTGACCGGCATTCGGGCAGAGATTGAGGCCATCGCGAAGGCCCAGGCTGAGGCGATTATCCGCCGGCTGGACCTGGTCCGGCGGGAGGAATTGGACGCCGCCATGGATGTCGCCCGGCGCGCCCGGGAACAGGCGGAAGACCTGGCCGCGCGTGTTGCGGCCTTGGAGGCCCGCCCAGCCCCGAAAAGCAGTGGCAAATCCTCATCCGGTACGTGAAGACGGGTTTGTAACCTATTCGCCCTTGCGGTGGGATTCCGCACCTGCGTAATCTCCCGCTTGTGGTCGCCGGCCCGATTCGCACACCAGATGTTGGGGTGCAGGCTGGCTGATCGGAAAGGGGGAGTTTCCGATGTCCGCCTCTCTGCATACTGAAATTGACCGCGTCATCAATCCCTTGGACGTGCTGGAGCAGATTATCGCCGGCAATGAATGGGTGTTTGAACGCCGGTCTGACGAAGAAATGGCCGCCGAAGCGCCGGGGAAATGGTGCGATTACGGGCTGCATTTCTCCTGGTCCTCTGAGATGAGCGCCATGGCCTTTACCTGTGCCTTTGACCTGAAAGTGCCCGCGGCGCGGCGGGAAAAGCTCTATGAATTGCTCGCACTTGCCAATGACCGGCTGTGGATCGGGCATTTCGGCATTGAATCGGAAGAAGGCGTGCCGGTGTTTCGCCATTCCGTACTGCTGCGCGGCGCGCCGGGGGCCTCGGCCGAAAGCCTGGAAGATATGGTGGATATCGCGCTCACGGAATGCGAGCGGTTTTTCCCGGCTTTCCAATTCGTGCTCTGGGGCGGGAAAAGCCCGGCCGATGCGCTGGCCGCCGCCATGCTGGATTGCGTGGGCGAAGCGTAAGGGTATCGGCGCGGGGGTGATTGCCCGCGCCTGATTTCAAAGGCAATCTGGGGGCATGAGCGAAAAACTCCCCCCGATCCTTCTTATTGGCTGCGGCAAGATGGGCGGCGCCATGCTGTCCGGCTGGCTGGAGCAAGGTTTGTCTGACGCCGTGGTGGTGGAGCCCCATGCGCCGGCAGTGGCTGCCTTTGCCGGGCGGGTGCGCGTGGTGGCGGATGCCGGGGCGATCCCGGCCGATTTCCGCCCGGCAGCGGTGGTGGCTGCCATCAAACCCCAGGAAGCGCCCGCAAGCCTGCCGGCCTATGCGCGCTTTGCCGGGCAGGGGGCCTTGTTCCTGTCCATCATGGCCGGGCGGTCCATTGCTTCCATGCAGGCGGCGCTTGGTACCGGCACGGCGGTAGTGCGTGCCATGCCCAATACGCCAGCCGCCATTCGCCAAGGTTTCACGGCGGCCTTTGCCGGGCCTGGGGTGACGCCGGCGCAACGCGCGCTGGCCGATGCATTGCTGTCCGCGATTGGTGAAGTGGCCTGGGTGGATCAGGAAGATCAGATCAATCCCGTCACTGCGGTCTCCGGCGGTGGCCCGGCCTATGTGTTTCTATTGGCCGAGGTGTTGGAAGCCGCCGCGGTGGAACAGGGCCTGCCGCGCGATCTTGCGCGGCGCATGGCACGCGCCACAGTGGCGGGGTCTGGTGCGCTTTTGGGTGCCAGCGAACAGGACGCTGCCGATCTCCGCCGCGCCGTGACCAGCCCCAAGGGCACGACGGAGCGCGCGCTTGCGGTATTGATGGAACCGGATGCCTGGCCCAAGGCAATGTCGCGCGCCATCCAAGCGGCGACGGACAGGGCGCGGGAATTGGCGGGCTAGCGCCAGGGCGACCACGCCCGCGAAGACCCTGGCGCCCGGCCGCAAAACCCATCAGTCTTCAGAAAATTGACTGTTTGTTTTTGGCAAAGGTTCTTTCGGCATGCCGCGTGTCGTTTTCGCGCTTCCATTCCGCAGCAATGTGGTTTCTGGCGGTCAGAAGATGATCTACCAGGCCGCCGGCATGCTGGCGCGCCATGGCGTTGATGCGGTGGTCTGGCAGCGCCACGGACGCCCTGGCTGGTTCGCATCCGACGCGCCGCATTGCCATGATCGCCCGCCTCTTGCGGCCAATGACCTTGTGGTATTGCCCGAAGATGTCCCGGTATCTGCGGCGCTGCAATTGCTGGAAGGTGTTGGGCCACGGCGAATTCTTTTTTGTCAAAATCCCTTTCATTACCTCAGGACGCGCTTTGCTGATCCGGCGCCTTTTGTCTGGGATGGCGTCATGACCGTCGGTGCTGGCAGCGCCAGGCTTGTCAGGCGCGTGAGCGGCGCGGCTTCCACCCATCTTGTCCAGGTGTCGGTCAATGGCGCGATCTTCCGCCCTGGTGCAAAACGGCTAAGCATCTGCACGGTTCCGCGCAAACTCCCATCCGATTATGAGGCAATCATCGCTGGCCTCAGGCATTTGCACCCGCAGTTTGCCTCCATCCCCGTGACGCGTATTGAAAACATGCCTGAAAGCGCCGTCGCCGAGACGATGGCGGGCAGCGCCGTTTTTCTCAGCCTATCCCACCGAGAATCATTTGGTCTGACGCCCATGGAAGCCATGGCATCAGGTTGCGCTGTTGTCGGCTATCATGGCTGGGGCGGGCTGGACTACGCTAACGCCTCCAATGGCCGCTGGTTCGGCCATGATGAGGTGGAAGGCGTCATTGATGCTCTCGCCGAGGTTTTGGAGGGGCAGCGCCAGAATGATCCCTTGATAGCCTCCATGATCGCCGCTGGCCGCGAAACCGCCTCCGCCTATTCGCCCGCCAAATCAGAGGCCAGCTTTCTTGCCGCCTTCCGTGCTTTCGGGGCGCTTTGACGTGATCCGGTCTTTTGTTGATGGCCGCGACGGCGAAGAGTCGTTCAGCAGGCCAGCGCGGCTGCCCTGATCTTCCTCTGGCGCGGGGTGACCGTTTTGGCTTATCTTCCCGCCATGTCCCAGCCTTCTGACGATGAACGCCTGATCGCCGCGCTGTGGCGCGTGATTGCCGCGCATGGCTGGCCCGGTCTTTCCATGCGCCGCCTTGCTGCTGAGGCGGGGGTGGAAGTCGCCACCCTACGCGAACGCTTCCCGACCCGGCTGGATGTGCTGCTGCTGCATGGCCGTATGATGGATCAGGCCGTGCTGGCGGGCACCATTCCAGGCCAGGGCGGTTCGGCGCGCGATAGGATTTTCGATGTGCTGATGCGCCGGCTGGATGCCATGCAGCCGCATCGGGAAGGCATTTTGCGCCTATTCGAAGATATGCGCCGCGACCCCGCGCTGGCGCTGGCACTCGCGCCCCATATCGGCATTGCCATGCGCTGGATGCTGGAAGCGGCCGAGGTTGAGTCGAAAAGCTGCGAAGCGCGGCTATTGGCGCTCGGGCTTGCTGGCGTGTGGCTGGCGACCATTCGCGCTTGGGTGGGCGATGACAGCCCGGATATGGGTGCGACCATGGCAGCGCTTGATTCAGCGCTTGATCGGGCGGAACGGATCGCTCGCCCGCTTGGCCTGCTCCGGGGCGAAGCCGCGCCGCCCCCCTCTGCGGAAGCTGCCGAAACTTCGTGACCTTGGGCCTGGGCGGTCTATACTGGGCGTCCATCACAATGGAGGCCCCCCATGACCGACCCCTTCAGCTTCAAGCCCAACCTCGACATCACCAAAATCATGGCCGAGTTTCGCTTGCCCGCCATGCCGGACATGACCGAACTCGCCAAGGCGCAGCAGAAGAACCTGGAAGCCATTACGGCGGCCAATAAGGTGGCACTGGAAGGGGCGCGCGCGGTTGCCGAACGGCATATGGAAATCGTGCAGCAATCGGTCGCGGAGATGCAGGATGCCATGCGCGCCATGGCAAGCCCGGGCGACATGCAGGAACAGGCCGCGAAGCGCGCCGAAATGGCCAAGGCCGCTTATGAACGCGCCGTTGGGCAGATGCAGGAATTGGCTGATCTGATTCAAAGATCAAGCGGCGAAGCGCTATCGGTACTGCATAAGCGCTTTGCCGAGGCGATGGAGGAAGTGAAAAACCTCTCCACCGACAAGAAGGCGTGATGTGCGTGGCGCGGGGGCATGCCCCGCGCCGCCATCATCACCCCAAATGCTTGGCGAAGAAGGCCAGCGTGCGTTCCTGCGCCAGGGCCGCATCCTTCGCCACATAGGAACCGCGCTCATCACAGCCAAAGCCGTGACCCGCGCCCATATAGACGAAGATTTCAACTTCCTTGCGCGCGGCGCGGATGGCTTCCACGTCGCTCATGGGGATTGAGGCATCGGTTTCGCCGAAATGAAGCTGCGTCGGGCAATTCGGCACCTCATCCTTCGCCGCCGCAATGCCGCCGCCATACCAGCCGACGGAAGCTGAGAAGGCGCTGGTCCGCGTCGCGCCATGCCAGGCGACCGTGCCGCCCCAGCAATAGCCGACAATGCCGCGCTTGGCTTGGCGGGGCAGGGCGGCGGCGGCGGCGAGCACATCCAGCACGGTCTTGCCGGCATCAATCTTGCCGCGCAATTCGCGCCCGCGCGCCAGATCGGCGGCGTCATAGCCAAGCTCCACATTGCGCTCGGCACGGTCAAAAAGCTGCGGCGCGATCACCGCATAGCCGGCGGCGGCAAAATCATCGCAGAGCTTGCGAATGTGGCGGTTCACGCCAAAGATTTCCTGCGTCACCACCAGGGCGCGCGCGGCATCCTGCGGGCCGGTGCGATAGGCTTGCAGGCGAAAACCATCAGCAGCGGTAAGTGAGATCATCGGCATGGGCGTTTTCCTTCCAAGTGAGATGTGCCTATCCTGATGGCATGGCTGAAATCGTCAACCTGAAGCACGCACGCAAAATGAAGGCGCGCGAAGCCGCCGAAGCCAAGGCGGCGGAAAACCGCGCCAAATATGGGCAGACCAAGGCCGAACGCGCGCGGCTTGCGGCTGAGAAAGCCAAGCTGCGCGCCGTGATCGATGGGGCGAAGAAGGAAGACTAGGCGCTGCCCGCTCCCTTAAGCTCCGAACCTACATCGCCGCCGTCGCGATACCCATGCTCTGGATCACGACCGACCGGTTCGGCGCAACTTCAAGTATTGGGCCTTTGTGCGCCAGGTATCAGACGGGGCGGACCCCATAGGTAGCGTAGCCACGAGCCTGCTGATCCTCGACGCTACGGTCGGGGAACAGCGCATAGCTTGGCGCCCAAATGCGCGAGATCCGGTTCATAGTGACGTGAATCGCGCGGCGCACCTTGAAGTCCGTGCCCGCCATCTCCTGCAGGCGCGCGCCGGTAGCGGCAAAGTCTGGATGCTCTGGCGGAATCAGGCGCGCCCGTCCGGCAATCTTGAACCCGCGCTGGCGGAACACATCGACAAAGCTGACGCAGACGAGCGGCTGGCGGGCGATGTTTCGCACGCTCACCGGCGACGCGATATCAGCGATAAGGATCGCATCATCGCCGTGGTCGGTGAAGATTTCTTTGGGGCTTACGTTGGGCTGGCCTTTCTCGTCCACGGTCGCGAGCCAGCACAGAACCGAATTGCGTATATCCTCTCGCACAGCATCGTTGATCACGGCCATTCACTCCATTTCTCCCAACCCGGTGATACCTGATCTGGTCGCACCCCAGACTTCAACCAAAAAATGCGAACAGTGGCCTGAAACGTGGTCCCCGCAGCTACAGTGAGGGGGACCTGGGCGCCGAAGCCTCGCGTCGACGCGGCGCATACGAAAATGCGCCAAGGCAGCGGAAAACCGTGCCAAATATGGGCAGACCAAAGCCGAACGCGCACGGCTTGCGGCTGAGAGCGCCAAGCTGCGCGCCATGATCGATGGGGCGAAGAAGGAAGACTAGGCGCTGCCTGCTTGGCGTTAAGCCGCGACACCGTGGCCAAAAAATACAGCCTCACGCCGATGCAGCCCCTGTTCTGCGCAATCAAGCGCAAGGCCGGCGACTTCCGCTGGCGTGACGCTGGATAAACGCGTGCCGGGCGCAATGGCGGTCAGGGTGTGAAACGGCTCATTGCCAGGCCGTGATGTGAAGGGCGCCGGGCGCAGAATGGTCCAGTCAAGGCGGCTCGCGCGGATGAGTGCCTCCTGCCGGTCCTTGTCGGCGTAAAGGTTTTTCGTGAATAGCGGATAGATCAGATAATCATAGAAAAAACCGCCATGCCCCTTGGTATCACCCGCGCCAACGCCGGTGATGGCAATCAGGCGCTGCGGCCCGCTGGCCTGCATGGCGGCAATCAGCGCCTTGGTGGTTGCCGAGAAAAAAGAGACCTCGCCCCGCGCGCGAAAGCCAAGGGCGTAAATCACGGCGTCCTGTCCGGCCAAGGCACCGGCCAGCGCTGCCTTGTCGCTTGGGTCGGCCTGCACCATCGTGACCGAGGGCGACAGGCCATGCGGGCTGGTGCTGCGGCTTTGTGCAGTGATGCCATGCCCGCGCGTCAGGGCTTGCGCGACAATTTCACGCCCAACGCGGCCCGTGCCGCCAAGGACGAGGAGCTTCATCCTCACCCTTTGCGGACGATGCTCATCCAGCCATGCGGGTCATTGCTACGGCCATATTGCAGGCCGGTGATGGCATCATAAAGCCGGCGCGTGACATCGCCGATCTCACCACCATTGATCAGCACATCCTCGCCCTTATAGCCGAGCGTGCCGACCGGGGAGACCACCGCCGCCGTCCCCGTGCCCCACATTTCCTTGAGTGTGCCGTCACGGCCCGCGGCCATCACTTCCTCAATCGCGATCTGGCGTTCGGTAACCTTCAGCCCCCAATCGCGCATCAATTGCATGGTGCTCGCGCGTGTCACGCCGTCCAGGATGGTGCCGGTCAGTGGCGGCGTGATCACCTCATCCCCGATGCGGAGCATGATATTCATCGTGCCGACCTCATCGAGGTATTTGCGATTGACGCCATCCAGATAGAGCACCTGCGAATAACCAGCCTTCGCGGCATCGCGCTGGCCAGCCAAACTCGCGGCGTAATTGCCGGCCGTCTTGGCTTCCCCGGTGCCGCCCTTGACCGCGCGCACATGCGTGTCAGAGGCCAGGATTTTCACCGGCTTCACGCCTTCCTTGTAATAGGTGCCAACGGGCGAAAGGATGAGGAAGTAAAGGTAATTATGCGCCGGATGCACGCCCAGCATCACATCGGTCGCGATAATGGTCGGGCGCAGATAAAGCGCGGTACCCGGCTTGCGTGGCACCCATTCATGTTCAAGCCCGACCAGCGCATCAAAGCTTTGGCGAATGATATCCACCGGCAATTCCGGCATGCACATGATCTGGCCGGAGCGATTGAAGCGTTCCGCATGGCGATCCGGGCGGAAAAGACGAATTTGATCATCATCGCCGCGAAACGCCTTCAGCCCATCGAAAATCGCCTGGCCGTAATGCAAAACCGAGGTCGCGGGGTCGAGGCTGAGCGGCCCATAGGGCACGATGCGCGGCGAATGCCAGCCCTTCCCTTCCTGATAATCCATCAGGAACATGTGATCGGTCAGCACCTTGCCGAAGGAAAGCTCATCATCGGCGGGCTTCACCTTGGGGGTGGTGGTGCGGGTGATCGGGAAGGAAGCCATTGCTGCGTATCCTCGGGGTTTTGATTTCTTGCGTGAGATTAGCCTCGGACGCAAAAAAAGGTAAGTAGTCCTTACTTAGATTTTGCGATTTCTCCGGTCATAAACCGTGCAAGGCCCGGTTCCAGCCCGGTTTGCGGTGCCTGCGCCACGCGGGCGGGCGCCTGCCCACCCCGACAGGCCATCACCAGGGCGCAATCCAGGCTATCCAGCACCGGCACGGGCAGCAGGGCGGCAAGCTTCGGCGCCAAGCCGACCAAGCCTGCCCCGCCCAGCACCACCACGCCCGCACCTGCGGCCACGGCCTGCCGCGCTTCCTCGGCGATCAGCGCCAGCGCCTTTTCCGGTTCGCGCGCGATCATATCGCCCGTGGGCGGGACGGAGCGCACCTGCACGCGGTCCCGCCCATGGCCGCGGATAAGCGCGAATTCTTCCAGCATCGGCACCCAGGCGGCCCCCCCAGTCAGCAGCGCAATGCGCGGCGCCTGTTCCAGGGCAAGCGTGATGGAGGCTTCAGCCATGCCGATCACCGGAATGGGGAGCAATTCGCGCGCGGCTTCAATGGCCGGTTCGCCGAAACAGGCGATGATGGCAGCGCCAAAGCCTTGCGGGTTCTCCGCACCGATATGCTCGGCCAAGCCTGCCAAAACGGCATGGCCGGCAATGGCAACCGCCGCGCGGGTTGCGATGTAGCGCGCGCCGAAGGGGGCTGTGGCCGGCACCAGATCACAGGCAGGCAGGCCAAGCCGGGGCAGGGCTTCCCGCGCGCGGGCGGCGATCAGGGCGGTGATGGCGGGGTCGGTATTGCCGTTCAGAAGCAGGATGCGCATGGCGCGCTTCTGCCGCCTTGTCCCTGGCCCTGGCAAGGGTGGGGGCGGGCGGCTTTTTGCCTATTGCGCCTTGGCGCGCGGCGCCGCATGGTCGGGCAGTGCTGCCACCAAATTAGGCAGGGATGAATATTCCTGACCGCTGGCCTAAGGCCGGGGGGTGGCACGGGCTTTGCTGCCATCGGATGCTGATGACTGCTCGCGCTGCCCCCGTTGGGGCGCGCGCGGCAATGAAGTTCAGGCGGCAGTTTCCTCTGAGACTGCCCAAACGCGACGAAGGGAGAGTGACGCGATGCGATTGAAGAAATTCTTGATGACAGCCTGCCTGGTGGCGCTGCCTGTCCTTGGCGCGTCTGTCGCGCAGGCGCAGGGCACGCTGCGTATCGGCATGACGGCGGCGGATGTCCCGCTGACGCATGGCCAGCCCGACCAGGGCTTTGAGGGCAACCGTTTCACCGGTATTCCGCTGTATGACAGCCTGACCATGTGGGATCTGTCCTCGGCTGATCGGCCTTCCGTGGTCATCCCGGGTCTCGCGACCGAATGGGCCGTTGATGCCAATGACAGGACGCGCTGGGTATTTCGCCTGCGTCGCGGCGTGAAATTCCATGACGGGTCGGATTTCAACGCCGATGCCGTGGTGTGGAATGTGCGCAAGATCCTGGATCGCGAAGCGCCGCATTATGACCCGCGTCAGGTCGGCATTACCGCAACCCGTATGCCCACGCTGCGCCGCGCGGAAAAGATTGATGATCACACCGTGGCGCTGTTCACGGCGGAGCCGGACAGCCTGCTGCCGATCAACCTGACCAATCTTTTCATGGCAAGCCCGACGCAATGGGAAAGGCTGCGCGCCGCCAATCCCAGCGCGGAAGCGACCTGGAACGCTTTTGCGCGTGAGCCATCCGGCACCGGCCCCTTCCGCATGACGCGCTTTGTCCCGCGTGAACGTGCGGAATATGCGCGTTTTGATGGTTATTGGTCCGACAAGGCGAAGCTTGATCGCATTGTGGTTCTGCCGATCCCGGAAGCCAATGCGCGTACCGCGGCGCTGCTGTCCAACCAGGTGGATTGGATCGAAGCGCCAGCGCCCGATGCCATTCCGCAGCTGCGCCAGCGTGGCATGGTGATCACCAGCAATGCGCAGCCGCATGTCTGGCCCTGGCAGCCCTGTTTCGCGGAAGGCTCGCCGCTGCGTGATGTGCGCGTGCGGCGCGCCATCAATCTTGGCATTGACCGCGAAGGGCTGCGCACCCTGCTGGGGGGCATGATGTCCATCCCCGTCGGCACCGTGCCGCGTGGCCATCCCTGGTTCGGCAACCCAAGCTTCAATATCCGCACCGACAAGGCCGAGGCGCGCCGCCTGCTCGCGGAAGCGGGCTATACGGCCCAGCGTCCCTTGACCTTGAAGGTGCAGATTTCGGCTTCCGGTTCGGGCCAGATGCAGCCGCTGCCGATGAATGAGTTCCTGCAACAGGACCTCAAGCAAATCGGCGTGAATATCGAATTCGATGTCGTGGAATGGAACACCTTGTTCGCCAATTGGCGCCAGGGCTGCACCCATGCCTCGGCACGCGGGGCGCATGCCACCAATGTCTCCTTCGCGGCCATGGACCCCTTCTTTGCGATGGTGCGCTTCTGGGATTCGAAAATGGCGCCGCCGGTGTCCAACAATTGGGGCTTCTTCAACGATCCGCGTTTTGACGCGATGATCGCCGAAGCGCGCAACGCTTTCGAACCCGCCGCGCGCGACGCTGCACTCGCCCGCCTGCATGCCGCCGGTGTGGATGAGGCGCTGTTCATCTGGATTGCGCATGACGTGTCACCGCGTGCCATGAGCCCGCGCGTGCGTGGCTATGTGCAGCCGCAGAGCTGGTTTGTTGATCTGCGTCTGCCTTTCATCCAGTAACCCCTGATCGCCGGGCGGCAACGACCGCCCGGCGATTGCCGGAGAGACAATGTTCTTCTACCTGATCCGTCGCATTGCCTATGGCATCCCGATTGCACTCGCGGTCGGCTTTGTCTGCTTCATGCTGGTGCAGATCGCGCCCGGTGATCCCATCAATGCCATTGTGCCGCCCGATGCGCCGGGCGATGTGGTGGAACAGGTGCGGCGTGATTATGGGCTGGATAAGCCCTTGCCCGTGCAATTCGGGCTTTGGCTGATGAAGGTGGTGCAGGGGGATTTGGGCCGGTCACTCGCTTCCGGGCGGCCGGTTTGGTCTGATCTTTCAAGTGCCATCGGCAATACGCTGATGCTGGCGGCGTCTGCGTCTTTGCTGGGCTTTATCCTGGGCTGTGTACTGGGGGGGCTTGCGGGCACTTTCCGCGGTTCCTGGCTGGATCGCGTGGCGGTGACGATTGCCGTCGGCGGCGTTTCCGTGCCGCATTACTGGCTTGGCATGGTGATGGTGGTGATCTTCTCCGTGCAATTGAATTGGCTGCCGGCCATGGGTGCGGGGCCGGGCGGGTCTTCCGATTGGGTCTGGGATTGGGAACACATCAAGCATCTGATCCTGCCAACCGTCACACTTTCCGTCATTCCCATGGGCATTGTGACGCGCACGGTGCGCGGCATTGTGGCCGAGATCATGAACCAGGAATTTGTCACCGCCTTGCGCGGCAAGGGGCTCACCCGTGGTGGCGTATTCCTGCATGTGGTGAAGAATGCTGCGCCCACCGCGCTGGCGGTGATGGGCTTGCAGCTTGGCTATCTGATGGGTGGGTCCATTCTGGTGGAAACCGTGTTTTCCTGGCCGGGCACGGGGCTTTTGCTGAACAACGCCATCTTCCAGCGCGATTTGCCGGTGCTGCAAGGCACCATTCTGGTGCTGGCCATGTTCTTTGTCATTCTCAATCTTCTGGTGGATCTGATGCAGACCGCGCTTGATCCGCGCATCAAGCGGAATTGACGCCATGTCCAATAGCGCCACCACCCCATCCGCGGCGGAAGCCGAACTCGCCGTTCAGGCGCGACAGGCGCCGGAGCGTTCCACCGGCTATTGGGCCGGGGTATGGAAGCGTGTCCGGCGCGATCCGGTGACAATCTTCTGCGCTTCGGTGCTGCTGCTGATGCTGCTGGCGATTGTTTTCGCGCCGCTGATCGCGCCGCATGATCCCTATCAGGGCAGCATGATCCGGCGACTGCGCCCGATCGGCACGCCGAATTACATCCTGGGCACGGATGAGCTTGGGCGCGATATGCTGACGCGCCTGCTTTATGGCGGGCGGCTTTCCTGGTTCATGGGTATCACACCCGTCGCGTTGGCTTTCGTGATTGGTACGGTGCTGGGCGTGCTGGCGGGCTATGCCGGCGGCAAGACCAATATGGCCATCATGCGCGTGACGGATGTGTTCTACGCCTTCCCATCCGTGCTGTTGGCGGTGGCGATTTCCGGCGCGCTTGGCGCGGGCATCATGAATGCCATTCTGGCACTGACGCTGGTGTTCATCCCGCCCATTATTCGCGTGGCGGAAACCGTCACCACGGGTGTGCGCAATCTGGATTTCGTGGATGCGGCGCGCGCCTCGGGCGCCAATGCCTTTACCATTGTGCGCGTGCATGTGCTGGGCAATGTGCTGGGGCCGATCTTTGTCTATGCGACATCGCTGATCAGCGTTTCGATGATTCTGGCCTCCGGCCTTTCCTTCCTTGGCCTTGGCACCAAGCCGCCGGAACCGGAATGGGGCTTGATGCTGAATACGCTGCGTACCGCGATTTACGTGCAGCCTTGGATCGCCGTGCTGCCGGGGGCGTGCATTTTCGTGACCTCCATCTGCTTCAACCTGGTGAGTGATGGCCTCAGGCAGGCGATGGATGTGAAGGGCTGAAGCAAGCCCCTTCCGCGGTGGCTATTCGGTCAGGTTCGGCACCTTGCCGGGCCGGCCGAGCAGCCAGCCCTGCATGGCATCACAACCGGCTTTCTCCAGGGCACGGAGCTGTGCCAGCGTCTCCACGCTTTTCGCAACCACGATAGTGCCCAGCGCATGGGCAGTTTCCACCTGGCCGGTGGTGAGCGCCAGCGCCCGCCGCGCGGAGAGGTTTTCGCCATCTAGCCCGGCGCAAAGGCTCGGGTGCAGCTTCACCATGGGGAAGGGAATCGCGCGCAGGGCCAGGATGGTGCCGCGCGCCACGCCGAAATCATCAAGGGCAGCCACAACCCCGAGCCCGCGCAGCCCGGCCGCGAGGTTGGCCGCCGCATCATGCCAAAGGGAAACCGCATTGGCCGGCATTTCCACCGCGAGGCCACGCGGGTCCGTATCCGCGTCCTGCAGGGCGCGGCGCATCAGGGCAGTGCCATCACCGCGCAAAAAAGCTTCGGCCGTGATGTTGACGGAGATATAGGGCGCAGAGCGCGGCCAGCGCGCCCTGATCCGGCAAGCCTCGGCAAAGACCCAGGCATCCAGCGCGGCCGCGAGCCCCGCCTGGGTAGCGGCATTCACCGTTTCCATGGCCAGGATCGGGCCGAGATCGGGGTGGACCCAGCGCAGCAGCGCCTCATACCCCACGGTTTCCAGGCCATTGGCGCTGCAGACCGGCTGCAGATCAAGCCTTAGGCCGGCGCCATCATTCGCAAGCGCCTCGGCTATGCCCTGGCGGAGTTCCGCCGGCGAATGGGCAAGCTCCAACCCTGCCGCCGCCCGATCGCCATCAAAGCCGAAACTCTCGCTCATGCCCGCGCCCTCAATCGCTTGAGGGCGCAGTAAACACCCAAACTGCTTACGGTCTGGTTACCGCCGTAGTGGGAAGTGACAGCCGATCAGGCGAAGATTTCGCTGCCGGCGAAGAAATAGGCGATTTCGATGGCGGCGTTTTCCGGGCTGTCGGAGCCATGCACTGAATTGGCTTCAATGCTTTCAGCGAAAAGCTTGCGGATGGTGCCGGGGGCAGCATTGGCGGGGTTGGTGGTCCCCATCAATTCGCGGTTCCGCGCCACGGCATTTTCGCCTTCCAGCACCTGCACCACCACGGGGCCAGAGGTCATGAAGGACACCAGATCCTTGAAGAAGGGGCGTTCGCGATGCACGCCATAGAAGGTCTCGGCCTGGGTCTCTGTCATGTGGATGCGCTTTTGCGCGACAATGCGCAGGCCCGCATCTTCGAACACCGCATTGATCTTGCCGGTCAGATTCCGGCGCGTGGCGTCCGGCTTGATGATGCTGAAGGTGCGTTCGATGGCCATGGTGGCAAACCCCTGAATGTCTGAAAAAGGAAGGGGGCGGATAGGCGGGATGGGCGGCTTGCGCAAGCCCTGCCTAGTGGTCCGATCGCCGCTGTCGGTTCCCGACAGCGGCGTGAATCGGCCCACCAAGTATACGGCTAGTGGTGCGCGGGGGCTTTTCGGGCAGGGGATAGGTCAGCATGAATCGCACCGCTAGCCTTCCCGGCGCGCAGCGATGAGGAATTCCTTATTCCCCTCCGGCCCCGTGATGGGGCTTTCGGTAACACCGATCACCTGCCAGCCCGGCAGCGCCGCCCACCAATCGGCGATCATGCGGCAAATCGCCTGATGCAGCGCAGGGTCGCGCACCACGCCGCCCTTGCCGACCTGGCCGGGCCCCGCTTCGAATTGCGGTTTTATCAATGCTACCGCAAAGGCGCCCGGCGCGCAGAGCGCCAAGGGGGCCGGCAAAATCGTTCTCAGCCCGATAAAGGACGCATCGCAAACCAGGGCGCCGATCGGTTCCGGGATGGTGGTGCTGTCCAAATAGCGGGCATTGGTCTTTTCCAGCACCATCACGCGCGGGTCCTGCCGAAGCTTCCAGGCCAATTGGCCATGCCCGACATCCACCGCATAGACCTTGGCCGCGCCATGTTGCAGCAGCACATCGGTAAAGCCCCCGGTGGAGGCGCCAAGGTCAAGGCAAACCCGCCCTTCCGGTTTCAGGCCGAAATGGGTCAAGGCATGGGCAAGCTTAAGCCCCCCGCGGGATACCCAAGGGTGATCCTGACCGCGCACTTCAAGCGGCGCGCCATCAGCCAGCAGATCGCCCGCCTTTTCCACCCTTTTGCCATCGGTGAAGACCTTGCCACCCAGGATCAGCGCCTGCGCCCGGGCGCGGCTTTCCGCAAGCCCGGTGGCGACAAGCAAGAGATCGGCGCGCTGTTTTGGGCTAGGGGACATTTGATCAGCGGTCCTTGAGAGCATTTTGAAGGAAGAGATTGGCACGGGGTGCCAAGGGCTGATAGCTTAGCAAAGTGTCGAGATTTGAAAGCCGGAATTGATGAGTGAAAAACTGGACAGTATTGCCCTGCCAAGCCCGCATTTGCGCCTGAAAAACTGTCGCCATGGTGTCATGCTGTACAGTGCGCGCGACAAATATGTGGGAGGCTCGCTCGATCGTTATGGCGAGTTCTCCGAGCTTGAGGCCCAGCTTTTCTCCGGCCTCATCAATCCGGGCATGCTGGTTTTGGAGATCGGCGCAAATATCGGGGCACATACTGTTCATCTTGCCAAACTGGTCGGAGAGAATGGCGGGGTTGTGGCCTTTGAAGCCCAACGCGTCATCTTTCAAATGCTCTGTGCCAATCTGGCGCTGAATGGTATCGAAAATACGGACGCCAAATGCTTGGCCGTTGGTGCAGCCCCGGGTGAGATTGTGGTGCCACGGATGGATTATCGTGGTGACAATAACTTTGGCAGCGTCGCACTAGGCGGGGATGATGGCGATGTGGTCGAAATGATCGCCATTGACAACCTCATGCTGCCGGCCTGCCACATGATCAAGATTGACGTTGAAGGTATGGAAAAACAGGTACTGGATGGCGCGCGCGAGACAATTACGCGTTTCCGGCCTTATCTGTATGTCGAGGATGATCGTCGCGACAAGCACGCTGAATTGGTCACAACCCTGTTCGATCTTGACTACCGCATGTGGTGGCACATGCCTTGGCTCTATAATCCCGCAAACTTCGCCGGCGATAGCGAGAATATCTTTCCGGGCATGGTTTCCTTCAACCTCATCTGCCTGCCGCGCGAAACCGCCCCAGATGATATTCCGGGCGGCGTTGAGGTTAAGTCGGCGCTTGATCCCCATCCGCTTGGATGACGGATGGACCGGCCAGTACCTTGGGCGCCCCGCTGAGATATGGTTTATGAGGTCGGCTCAAATAATGGCGTGATCTGCCAAGAAAGATCACGCCATAACAATTGGACTCACTCAACGCCGATCAATTCAACCTCAAAAATCAGCGTCGCATTTGGCGGAATGACACCACCCGCGCCGCGCGCGCCATAGCCAAGCTCCGGCGGGATAATCAGCGTGCGCTGCCCGCCCACCTTCATGCCGGCAAAACCCTGATCCCAGCCGCCAATTACATGCCCGGCGCCAAGCAGGAAGGAAAAGGGCTCGGCGCGGTCGCGCGAAGAATCGAATTTGCGACCCTTGTTTTCGGGGGCTGCGCCATCAAACAGCCAGCCCGTGTAATGCACCGTGATGTGCTGGCCTGGTGTCGCTTCGGCCCCGGTGCCGAGTTTCGTGTCAATCATGGTTTTCTCCTGTTCAGCGTCTCACAAAAAGCAAGGCCCGGAAGCCGAAGCCTCCGGGCCTGAAACCTTGCGCAGAAAGGCGGCTTATTCAGCCGCCTGTTCCAGCTTTTCCAAAACCCGCGGCGGCGACATGGGCAGCGCGTAGAAGCGCTTGTGCGTCGCGCGATACATGGCGTTGGAAATCGCGGCCAGCGGCGGCACCAGCGGCACTTCGCCCACGCCACGCACGCCTTGCGGGTGCTTCGGATTGGGGATTTCCAACATCACCGCATCCAGCATCGGCAGGTCCGAACAAACCGGCATGCGGTAATCAAGGAAGGCGGGGTTATCCACCTGGCCCTTGGCGTTGTAGATGTATTCTTCGTTCAGCGCCCAGCCGATACCCTGCGCCGCACCGCCCTGCATCTGCCCTTCCACATAGGCCGGATGCACCGCGCGCCCAACATCCTGGAAGGAAGTGTAGCGTAGCACCTTCACGGTGCCGAGTTCCGGGTCTACTTCCACATCGCAGATATGGGTCGCGAAACCGCCTTCGGCGCCGGTCGTGTTCAACTGCACGCCAGCCCCAATCGGCCCGCCGGTCTCGGACGCCTTGGCGGCGATTTCCTTCAGGCTGAGCGGCGGGAATTGCCCCGCATTGGCGCCCGCGGGGCGCGCTTCGCCATTGTCCCAAATCACCGCTTCGGGGTCGATCTTCCAGATCTTGGCCGCGCGTTCCTTGAGCTGCGTGATGACCTTTTCGGAAGATTGCGTCACCACCATCGCGGAAGCGAATAGCACGCGGCTGCCACCGGTCAGGTTGGAATATCCAATCGTCGCGGTATCGCCGATCAGCACGGAAACGCGCTTGTAATCAATGCCAAGCAATTCCGCGGTGATATTGGCGATGGACGCGCGTGAGCCACCAATATCCGGATGCCCGGTGGTGACTACAACATTGCCATCTTCCGTGATGTTCACCTGCGCGGAGCTTTCGCCGCCCGCATTGAACCAGAAGCCGCTCGCGACACCGCGGCCCTGATTGGGGCCAAGCAGCGCGCTGTAATGCGGATGCGCCATGGCGGCTTCAATGGTTTCCTTGAAGCCGATGCGCGGATAGACCGGGCCATGCGCGGCCTTGGTGCCTTCCTGCGCCGCGTTTTTCAGGCGGAGCGCCAGCGGGTCCATGCCCAGCTTTTCGGCCAATTCATCCAAGACGCATTCCACGCCGTAAGCGCCAATCGGCGCACCCGGCGCGCGATAGGCCGCAACCTTTGAGCGGTTGGACACCACATCAAAGCCCTGCGAATGCACATTCGGGATGTTATAGGGCGCGAAGGCGCAACCCGCCGCACCGCGAATGGGCGAACCCGGCAGCGCGCCAGCTTGCAGATAGAAAGTGCCTTGCGCCGCGACGATGGTGCCATCCTTCTTCGCACCGATCTTGACGGTGCTGAAGGAACCGGAAGTCGGGCCCGTGGCGCGCATCACTTCTTCGCGCGTCATCACCATCTTCACCGGACGGCCAGATTTCTTGGCAAGCAGCAGCGCCACCGGTTCCAGATAGACAATCGTCTTGCCGCCAAAGCCGCCGCCGATTTCCGCCGGAATGGCGCGGATATCGCTTTGCGGCAGGCCAGTCAGGTAAGAACACATCGCGCGGACCATGAATTGGCCCTGGCTAGAGCTCCAGACTGTCGCCTTGCCATCGGCAACACTGACCAGACAGGCATGGGTTTCGATATAGCCCTGATGCACGGGCGCGGTGCGGAAGCTGCGTTCCACCACCACTTCGGCTTCCGCAAAACCCGCATCCACATCGCCAAGCTTATGTTCCAGCTTGCCGGCGATGTTGGAAGGCTTGCCGTCAAACTTGATGAAATCATGCAGGATCGGCGCATCGGGCTTGATCGCGTCTTCCGCGTCAATCACGAAGGGCAGAACCTCATATTCCACTTCGATCAGCTTCAGCGCCTCGGCCGCCACCTTTTCGGAAATCGCCGCAATGGCGGCAATCGGGTGGCCATGGAATAGCGCCTTTTCGCGCGCCATGATGTTGCGGCACATCCAGCGCATATCCTGGATCCCCAGCATGACCGATTTGTCGAGCGGGAAATCGACAACATCCTTATGCGTCACCACGGCCTTCACACCGGGATGCGCTTCCGCCTTGGCAGTATTGATGGAAATGATGCGCGCATGCGGATGCGGGCTGCGCAGTACCTTGCCCCAGATCATGCCGGGCATATTGGTATCGGCGGCATAGGCAGCGCGGCCCGTCACCTTTTCCGCGCCATCGGGACGGATCGTATTCTTGCCGATCCATTTGTTGGACATATCGTTCATCAGGCGGCCCCCCTCATTTCAGCGGCGGTTTCAAGCACGGCGCGAACAATCTTGTCGTAACCCGTGCAGCGGCACAGGTTGCCCGCCAGGCCGAAGCGCACTTCGGTTTCGGTCGGGTTCGGGTTTTTCTCGAGCAGCGATTTCGCGGCAATCAACACGCCCGGCGTGCAGATACCGCATTGCAGCGCGGCCATTTCCAGGAATTTGCGCTGCAGCGGGTGCAGATCGCCACCCTGCGACATGCCTTCAATGGTGCCGAGTGATTTGCCTTCGGATTCCACCGCCAGCATCAGGCAGGCGCAAACCAGGCGGCCATCCACGGTGATGGAGCAGGCGCCGCAATCGCCCGTGCCGCAGCCTTCCTTGGCGCCGGTCAGGCCAAGCGGGCCACGCAGCGCATCCAGCATGCTGTCATGCGCGTCGCAGAGGAACTCCATCGGTTCCCCGTTAATGGTGGTAGAAACATGCATTTTGGACATGGGATCAGCTCCGGCTCGCGCGTTCAGCGGCAATGGCGACGGCGCGCTTCAACAGCACGCCCGCAACCTTGGTGCGATAGGCAATGGTGCCACGCTTGTCATTGATGGGACGGCAAGCGGCGCGGCAGGCAGCGGCCGCGGCTTCCACCGCAGCGGGTTCCAGCCGGCTGCCGATCAGCGCCTTGGCGGCGTCTGCCACCAGCATCACGGTCGGCGCCACGGCGCCAAGCCCAACGCGCGCGGCGGTGCAAACGCCATCCTTCATGGTCAGGCTGACACCGCAGCCCACCACGGCAATATCCATTTCCGTGCGTGGGATCATGCGCAGATACGCATCGCCTGAGCCGGCGGGACGCGCGGGCAGGGTGAAGCTCACCAGGATTTCACCGGGGGCGAGGTTCGTCTTGCCCGGGCCGGCGGGGAAGGCTTCCACCGGCATTTGCCGGCGGCCATTGGGCCCCTGGATCGTGACCACCGCGCCGGCGGCGATCATCGCCGGCACGCTATCGCCGGCGGGCGAACCATTGCAGAGATTCCCACCCGGAGAGGCGCGGCCCTGCACCTGCTTTGACCCGATCAGGTTCACCGCTTCCAGCACACCAGGCCAGACCTTGCCAAAACGCGGATGATCCGCGAGCGCGGCAGCGGATACCGCCGCACCAATCGTGAAACTGCCATCGGCATTTTCCGTAATGCGGTTCATTTCGCCGATTTTCTTGATATCCACAATCAAGCCGGGCGTCGCGATGCCAGCGCGCATCTGCACCAGCAGATCCGTACCGCCCGCCAGAATCCGCGCCGCCCCCTGGGCCGCGGCGAAGGCGCTGACCGCTTCATCAAGCGTCTGCGGCGCCAAATATCGAGTATCTGTCATGAGCGTTCCTATTGTCCTTGCCTTGTCTGTGACACCCCGGCTGAAGGGGCGCCTTTTCCTCAGTTATTTACATTGGGACAAGGCTATAGGGACACGCAAGATCGGCATAGCCCCTGATCAGCGATTGGGCGTGATTCTGGCGTTTCGGCCTTTACCGTCATGGTTGAACTGCGTGATGCTGCCGAAAAGGGGAGGACAACATGACCAAGTACCTATGGGGCCGCCGCGCGGCCCTCATCACCGGCGGGGCGCTTCTGGCGGTGCCGCGCCTGGCCCGCGCCGCCTGGCCGGAGCGACCCATTCGCATCATCGTGGCCTTCCCGCCCGGCAGTTCCACTGATGTGGTGGCGCGTGCGCTGGCGGCGCGGCTGGAAGTGCTGATTGGTCAATCCGTGGCAGTGGAAAATCGCGGCGGCGCCGGGGGCAATATCGCCACACAGGCGGTAAAGGGCGCGACTGATGGGCATACGCTGCTGATGCACAGCACGGCATTTTGCGTGAACCCATCGCTTTATCGCGCGGCGGGCTACGCGGTGGATGATTTCACAACCATCGCCGTGGTGGCGACAGCGCCCAATGCGTTTTTCGTCCACCCATCCGTGCCGGCGCGCAACCTGACCGAGCTATTGGCGCATATGCGGGCCAATCCCGGCATGGCCTATGCCCATTCCGGCACCGGCACCACGCCGCATTTGGGGGCGGAATTGCTGTTCCGCACCCTAGCTAAGGTGGAGGCAACCCCCGTTGCCTTCGGCCCCGCTCAGGCCGCAACCGCGGTGCTGGCCAATCAGGCACCCATCGGCAGCACCAGCCTGCCGCCCGCGCTGCCGCTGATCCGTGATGGTCGCGTGCGCCCGATTGCGGTGGCGGGGGCCGAGCGTGACCCAACACTGCCGGATGTGCCGACCGTCGCCGAACAGGGCTTTCCCGGCTTTGCCGCTTCCACCTGGTTCGGGCTTTTCGCCCCGGTGCGGCAATCGGCTGAAGCATTGGCGCGGCTTGCGACCGAAGTGCCGCGCGCCATGGCGGATGCGGAATTGAAGGCGCGCTTGGCCACGCTTTCGCTGACCGATCCTGGGCTTGCCGGCGCGGCGGCGGCCGATTTCGTGCGGCGGGAAGCGCAGATCTGGGCCGAAGTGGTGCGGAGTTCCGGCGCGACGGCGGATTGAAAATGCGCAGCCGGACCAGCGCCTTCCGGTCCGGCTGCCGCCTTGCGTTCTGCCATTCGCCGCAGCGTTTTCACGGCTTTCACGCGACGTTGACGGCTTTTCACCTTTTTTCCTCAAGAAAGCCTGAGATTTGACACGGATCATGCGTGAAAATCACGCCGCCCATACTCACGCCTGCCATGCTGATCCCAGAGCAGATCACGTTCGGATGGAATCATGTGAAGGTGTGAAGATGCTCCAAAAAAACAAGGACGTAGAGCGTGTTGCGTGAACCCACGTGAACGCAACATGTTTTGGATGACGGTGCAACCACGCGGCCCCTGATGGCAGCGATTTGCTGAAAGAGATGCCATGTCGGATTTCATGCGGCCTGAAGGTAACCGGCTTGATGCCCCGCGGAAGCCCGCAAGGCGGGAAACCAATGAGGTTGACCGTTTCGTTGGTGAACGGATTCGGCTGTACCGTTCCATGGTCGGCATGAGTCAACAGAAGCTCGCGGAGCATCTGGGTGTCACCTTCCAGCAGCTGCAAAAATATGAGCGTGGGGAGAATCGTATCGGTGCCGGGAGGTTGCTGATGGTGGCGAACGCGCTTGGCATTCCCATCACTTTCCTGCTGGATGAGGAGGGTTTTTCCTCACGTCAGGCAAATGTCACTCCTGCCGGGGTGGAATTGCCGGAGCCTGTGCGGGATGCCTACAGTATCGGTCGGGCTTTTTCGCAGATCACCGACCCCGAGGTGCGCCGTTCCATCACCGTCCTGGTGCAAAGCCTTGCGCAGCAGGAAGAAAGTGACGGGGTATGAAAATTATTTCGTATCAAGAACTATTCGTGATGAGCGTGCGATAACAAACGCCCGGACCGTCACGAAAATTTGAGTAGCTTCAAAACTGCGCAAGATGTTCTGGTAAGACATCCTCCCAGCCGATCGCCCTCGGAAGCAGGTGCGCAGCCGAAATGGTGCGGGACAATTCGGGCAAGGCTTCGATTTCCTGGCGGCTGAAGCTGCGTTCCATATGCATGGCCGCCGCCCAAAGCCGCAGGACCGCCAATTCAAGCTCCGGCGTAATGATGTTTTCAGAAATCGTGTTTTCACCATCGCGTGGCATGGCAGAATTTCCTTCACCCTTGATGCCGACAGTTTAAGCAAATTCGGATATAAGGCAACAAAATTTTACAAATTTTCTAAGCCTTCATAAGGGAATTTTCTGATTAAACGATATTTCGCGCATGCGCAGGCCGCCCCTTGTGGCAGGATGCCCTGATATCCCACCTGCGGTCTTCGGTTTTATGCCGTATTCGTATCGTCCCGTTCTCTGGCGCGCTGTGTCTTGCGCAGTGAAACGGCATAATCGCCAAGCTTGCGTTGCGGGTCCTTGTTCGGGCGCACGACCGTCTGGCGGAAATCATTCCATTCGGCCTCACCAAAGCCGGACAAATCCTCGATGATCGAGAAGTTTTCCGCTGCCGCACCATAAGCCTCCCGCGGGAGGGGTTGCACTTGCAGGAAGGGAAAATTCGGGTCGAATTCGATTGGGTGATGCGTGCGTGTCAGCCGCACATTAATGAAAAGCGGGCCGAACCAGGTGCTGGTCTCCACAATGCCTTCATAGCATTCATAGCCGCGATTGCGGACGAAATTGGCCGGCGCGCGAATAAGTGCCGCCCAACCCGGCGCCGTGCGCATCGTAAGGCCGCTCCAGATCTGCACCAGGCCTGGTTCAACGAAGGTGCTGAGGAAGGGCGGCGAATAGCCCTTGATGTCATCGGGGGCCGCATCATCGAAATGTGGCGCGAAGTTTGGGAATTGCGCGGCGGTGAGGGGAAACCAATCCTCCACGCCATCATAGGTCCAGATCACATCTGATCCATCCCACATCAGCTTGAAGCCAATTGGTGGAAAGATGTACCACCCGAAGGAAGATGCGGTGGTCATCGCCTCACAAAACCGGAAAGCTCTGGTTGGAATACTGCCTGCGGCAGAACGATCGGCGCGCTGAGGCGGGCGCGCCGAAGGGATCATGCGGTAGAAGGTGGCAAGCGGGGTTTCCGCCTTGCGGGCTTCAGTCACGGTTTAGCCTGTCCTGTGGTTCGAGGTTTTGGGAGGTGAAACTCTCCCTCGAATTCCCCCAAACCGCCATCCGGCGCGTGGTGCCCCGGATGCCATTGATTTTGGCTTCAGCGCGGCAGGCTCGGCGCATAGCCGCCTAAGCGAACTTTGCCGGAATCCGCCACAGGCATGGCGGAAACGCGCACCGGCGGCAGGCTTGGCGCATAACCGCCTAAGCGAACCTTGCCCGCATCGGCCACTGCTTCAGCGGAAACGCGCACCGGCGGCAGGCTTGGCGCATAACCGCCTAAGCGAACCTTGCCCGCATCGGCCACTGCTTCGGCGGAGAGGCGCACCGGCGGCAGGCTTGGCGCATAACCACCCAGGCGAACCTTGCCCGCATCGGCCACTGCTTCGGCGGAAACGCGCACCGGCGGCAGGCTTGGCGCATAACCACCCAGGCGAACCTTGCCCGCATCGGCCACTGCTTCGGCAGAAACGCGCACCGGCGGCAGGCTTGGTGCGTAACCACCCAGGCGAACCTTGCCGGCATCTGCGGTCGCGACCCCACCAAGGGAGACCGACTTCATGGAAGGAAGTTGTTGCATGCGCATGCCGTTCATTTTACCATCTCCTGTGTTGGGTTACGATCTGAAGACTACCAGAGGTTGAACCGTAACCGTTGTAGAGCGTCGATACGGGGTAGCTTGGTGCCTCAGCGTGAAGGGGCTGTGAAGCGAGCATCAGCGCAGCGTTAAAAAAAAGCATTTTGGCGTGAAATAACACTTGTATGCCACAACCGTAGGTTATAGGGTGGTTGAGTAACTTCCCTTAAGAACAATCGCAGGGGGTGGCATTGGCGCAACAAAATGCCCATCAGAACAACCTTGTGGCGCTGGATGTCGGCGCCCGGCAGGCAATTGTTCGCATCCACCTCCTCGGCGCGCTAAGGGCCATCAGCTATCTGGGTGAGGATTTGGTGCCCCGCGGCCGCAAGGCCCGAGCCATCCTGGGTTATCTTTGCCTTCATGCCGGGCAGCGGGTGCCAAGGGCGAAATTGGCGGCCCTGCTCTGGGATCGGGTGCCGGACCAACAGGCCCGCGCCAGCCTGCGGCAATCCTTGCGGGAGTTGCTGCTTGCCTTCGGTCCCCTGGCGGATGAGGTCCTGGAAACCGATGCCGAAATGGTCCGCCTGAACCAGCGGGCATGCTGGGTGGATAGCGCTGCCATCCTGGCCGGCCCCCACCCCGCCAATCTGCTCAGGACCGACCTCGCGGCGCTTTGTGAAGGCGAATTGCTGGAGGATTTGAACGGCATCTCGGAAGCCTTTGACGAATGGCTGCTGATGGAGCGTGCGCGCTTCGCGACTGAGGTTACCGCAGTATTTGATGAGGAGCTTCATCAGATCGCCCAGGCCGATGTTCCCGCCGAAAGGCGCGCTGGCCTTGCGCGGCGAATCATTGCCTGTGACCCGACACATGAAGGCGCCAGCCGCATCCTGATGACGGCCTTGGCCGATATGGGGGAGAAAGCGCAGGCGCTCCGCGAATTTGAACGCTGCCGTATGGCGATGCGTAGCCGGCTCGAGGTTGAACCGGCAGCTGAGACCAGGGCGCTTTACGAAAGGCTGCGTTCAGCGCCGACGTGCCCGAAGCATGAAGCGGCGCAAGCCCCCCAGGCGCAAAGCGCACCACATTCAAGCATCGCCGTTGTGGCGCCCATCGCGTCGCGGTTACGCATTGGTGTCATTCCCTTCCAGGCAACGACCGAGGAGAATGCCCAACTTGCCTTTTCACTCAGCCAGGAAATCGGCTCGGCCCTTGCCAGGTTCCGCTGGTTTGATGTGGTTGCCGCGCTGACACCGCAGCCGCAGACGGCGCAATGGGACGAAGCCTTTCTCCGCGCCAAGGGCTGGCATTACGCGGTGGAAGGCAATCTGATCAGCGGGGCGGATAAGATCAGCATCAGCATCAGGCTGTTGGATATCGGCCAGGATATTCGGCCGGTCTGGAGTGATCGGTTTGAACTTGCGACCACGATGATGGATCAACTCCATGACCGCGTTGTGGCGCCGGTGGTTGCGCGCATTGATCCGGCGATCCTGTTCATTGAAGGCCAGCAAACAGCTCAGCGACGTTCAGGGGCCACCAGCCTCGTAATTCAGGCGCTGCCCCTTTTACTGTTGATGAGACGAGATCGATTTGAAAGAGCCGGGCAACTTCTCGACGAAGCGCTGAAGCAAGACTCACAGAATGCCAAGGCGGGCGCATGGAAGGCGCTCTGGCACGTTATCAACGTTGGCCAAGGCTGGACTTCTGAGCCTTCGGTAGATCGTAAAATGGCGCAAGAATTGGCTTTTCGCGCGGTGAAAAACGACCCTGAAAGCGCCGAAGCGCACGCCGTTTGTGGCCATGTGTGTGCGTTCCTGGAGAAAGACTTTGATTCCGCGGTTCACTATTTTGACGTGGCCTCTCGCCTTAACCCGAACATTGCATTCCTTTGGGCCATGAGTGCTGCAACATATTGTTATTTGGGACAGCCTGACGTGGCGCTCAAAAATCTCGCTCGGTATCAATATCTGGCGTCGCTTGATCCCACAGCCCACTTCTGGGACAGCGTATTCACAACAGCCTACAATCTTAAGGGAGATTACGAACAAGCATACCGCCACGGCCGACGTTTTGTGCGTGAGAACCCGGATTTCTCCAATGGCTACAAGCCACTTATTGCCGCACTCGGTCATCTCGGTCGTCGTGAGGCGGCGGCACCCTACATCGAAAAGCTCCTGGAACTGGAACCACATTTCACCATTGCACGCTTTATCGGGAGCTACCCCTTCGCCCGGCAGGAAGACCGCGATAACTACGTGCGCGGGTTGGAATTGGCCGGCGTGCCGAAGGGCTGAGATATTGCCGAGCTTCACCTCTCCTGCGTGAGTGAACAAAGCATGTCAGCCCATGCCCAAAGCGCCACGGCCGAAGTCATGACGAGTACAAAATTGCATGGCACGCTATGGGCCGCGCTGACTGTCATTGTCTGGTCCGCCTGGCCGGCCTTCACCCGGCTTGCGGTCACCGAATCCGTCACGCCTGCTGATATTGTCCTGCTGCGCTATGGCATTGGCGGGTTGATCCTGCTGCCGGTGCTGCTGCGGCTTGCGGGTTCCATGCCGCGTCATGCCTGGCTTGAGGGGCTTTGGTTCGCGCTGCTGCAAGGCGCGCCGCTCGCGATGCTCACAGCCCAAGGGCTTGCCCTTGCTCCTGCAGGGCATTTGACACTTTCCACCGGACTCATGCCGCTCTTCACCAGCCTGCTCTGCTTTTATTTTTTGGGTGAGGCGATTTCACGCCTGCGCAAATACGGGCTCGCGCTGATCACGCTTGGTGCGCTTGCCATTGGTGGGGTTAGCGTTGCCAGCATCCATCTGGATTACTGGAAGGGCGATATCCTGTTCGTTTGCGCGGGCATGTTGGGCTCGGTCTATCTGCTCCGCATGCGCCGTTCCGGGCTTTCCGCCATGCAAGGTGCTGCCTTGCTCAGCGTCTATTCGCTGCTGATCTATTTGCCGTTTTTCGTGCTGTTCTTTTGGGAATCGTCCAAGCTCACGCAAATCCCCGTATCTGACCTGCTGTTTCAGGGCTTCTATCAGGGTGTCCTGATGGGCGCCCTGACGATCTTCTCGCTCGGGCGTTCAACCATGCTGCTGGGCGCGCCGGCCGCGGCCATGAGCCTCGCGCTGCTGCCGGTTGCAAGTTTTCTGTTGGCCTTCTTCATCCTGGGCGAAGTGCCGACCATCTTCGAAATTCTCGGCGCTATCGCGATCAGCCTTGGTGCTTTCCTCGCTGCGCTATCAGCACGCGCACCGAAGCCTGCCGCCAAAATCAGCTAAATCCAAGCGTCGGCAAATCCAACACCCAAGGCAAATCCGTATCGCCTGTTGCCGCGCCCGCGCGCGTCAGCAACGCATGCGCCTGACCGCGGTGATGCGTCTGGTGATTGAAGAAATGCCCGACCGTGATCCAAAGCGGCATGCTGACTTCGCGTTTCGCAATGCCGGAATACCAGATTAGCGGTGCGGCCAGGGCTTCGGGTGTTAGGCGCGCTGCCCAGTCTTCAATCTTCGCATCCGCAGCCGTACGGCGGGATTTAAGCTCCGCCCAATCCGTGATCATGACAGGGCTTTGCTGCATGGCGGCAGCGGGTTTCTCCCAGCCGTCAAAGCGGCTCATCCATGTGGTATCGCCCCAGAGCAGATGGCAGAGCGTGCCCTGAATACTGCCCCAAAAGGCGCCGCCATCGGCCTGCCGCGCGCTGGCATCCAGCCCATCCGCAGCGCCGTAAAGCCGGCGATTCATTTCACTGTTATAGGCCGCCATCATGCGGCACCAATCGGGTGAGATCACGCGCCACCTACCTGCTTGTAGAAAAATACGGTCGCCGCGGCGCTGCCATCCGCATTCAGCGCAAAGCCCGGAATGCGCCCGGCTTCCTGCCAGCCGAGGCGACGATACAAAGCCTCACCAGCATCATCCGCGCGCGTATCGAGTGTCAGTAACCGCCGCCCGCGCTGCACAGCTTCCGCTTCCAAAGCCGCCATCAGCGCCTGCCCCACGCCGCGCCGCCGCGCTTCTGGGTGCACCAATAGCTTCGCCACTTCGGCGCGGTGCGGCTGATTGGGCGGCATGGCCAGATCAAGCGTGACAGTGCCGACCAGCACGCCATCCACCCAGGCGACCCAGATGGCTTTCTTGCCAAGCGCGATATCGGCCAGGCTGCGGCGCCAGAAGCCCAGCGCAGTCTCGGCACCCAGCGGCGGCAGGAAGGATACGGAAGCGCCGGCTTCAACACAGGCCATCAGAATATCCGCCAAGGGCCTTTCGGCATGTTCGGCGGCTGAGGCATCCAGCAGATGCACCGCAACACCCCGCGCCGGCTTGATGAAGGGAAATTCCAGCGAATTGGAGAGATCATTCAAAACGCGGATCGGCCCCTGCCGGACATAGCCAAGCTTCGCGTAGAATGTATGCGCGCGGGTGAAGCGTGTGTCGGACCAAAGCCGGATCACCTCCGCCCCCGCTGCGCGCGCATGGGCTTCCGCCGCTTCCATCAGCGCCAAGGCGAGGCCGGTGCCGCGCTGGCTGGCCGCGACATAGACGCGGCAAATCTCCCAATCCGGTGTGCCGGGCAGAGGATGCACGGCGGCCATGCCGACCACCGCGCCCGCATCTTCGGCCACCCACAACGCGCCATCCTGTTCGGCGAAATGGCTGGCGAGCGCACGAAGCTCCGGCAACTCCCCATCCAGATCAAAAACGCAGCCCGGATACTCCGCCCAGCAATCGCGTATCAGCGCAATGAAGCCCGCCGCATCCGTATCGCGCCCGGCGCGGAGCATGGGGCGCTCAGCCCAATTCGCGGCAGAATTCCTGAATGCGGCCGCAGGCCTCACGCAGGTTTTCCGTATTGGTTGCGTAGGAAATCCGCAAATAGGGCGACATGCCATAGGCCGTGCCCTGCACGGTTGCGACATATTTTTCTTCAAGCAGCGCCATGGCGAAATCCGTATCGGTTTCGATCTTGCGCCCCCCCTTGCTGGTTTTGCCGATGCAGCCGGCGATATTGGGGAAAACGTAAAAGGCCCCTTCCGGCTTATGGCAGGAAATGCCCGGTGCGGCATTCAACATCTCCACCACCAGATCGCGGCGCTGGCGATATTCTTCTGCCCTTTCGCGCACCAGATCCTGCGGGCCATCCAAGGCGGCGGCGACGGCAGCTTGCGAAATGGTGGAAACCCCCGCTGTCGCCTGGCCCTGCATATTCATCATGCCCTTGATCAGCGCCTTGGGTCCGCCACAAAAGCCCACGCGCCAGCCGGTCATGGCATAGGTTTTGGACGCACCATTGACCGTGAGCGTGCGGTCCTTCAGGCGCGGTTCCACATCAGCAATGGTGCAGAATTCGAACCCGTCATAGATCAGGTGTTCATACATATCATCGGTCATGATCCAGACATGCGGGTGCTTCATCAGCACTGCCGCAATTGCCTGCATTTCCGCGCGTGAACAGGCAGCACCAGTTGGATTATTCGGGAAATTCAGCATCACCCATTTGGTCTTGGGCGTGATGGCGGCATCCAGATCCTCGGGCCGCAGCTTGAAGCCATTATTCTGCGGGCAGTTGATGGTCACCGGCACGCCGCCCGCAACCTTCGCCATTTCGGCATAGGAGACCCAATAGGGGGCAGGGATCAGCACCTCATCACCCGGATCAACCGTCGCCATGAAGGCGTTGAAGATGCTCTGCTTGCCACCATTGGTGACCATGATCTCATCC
The DNA here is from genome assembly GCA_020249925.1 of Roseomonas sp. Lineage (GTDB taxonomy): Bacteria > Pseudomonadota > Alphaproteobacteria > Acetobacterales > Acetobacteraceae > Neoroseomonas. The sequence goes on from JADCER010000012.1 coordinate 52,532, forward strand.
AAAGCGTAATCAAGGTTATTGTCGCGCTTGAACTTCCGCTGCACCGCTTCCTTGAGGCGCTTGGTGCCATCCTGCGGCGGGTATTTAGTATCGCCCGCAAGCGCGGCCTGATGCGCGGCTTCAATGGCGTGTGGTGGCGAGGGGAAATCAGGTTCGCCAGAGGCCAGGCTGATCACCTTGATGCCTTGCGCGGCCAATTCCCGCGCCTTGATCGTCATGATCACGGAAGCAGAGATGGAAACGCGGTTAAGACGTTCGGCAAGGGCGGGCATGAAGCAAATTTCCTGTTAGAGACAGTTGCAGATTACGGCGCTCCTGCGGCTTCGCCAAGCGGCGCCGGCCGTTCCAGCAAAAGGTCGAAATCCTCTTCGCCCGTTTTCCCGAAACCTTGCCGCTGCCAAAAGCCTAAGGCAGTGCTTCCCTTCAGCACCTCGATCCTGACAGGCAGGCCGGGGTATTGCCCTGTTACCTGCGCCAGCACTGCCGCCCCCAGCCCGCGTCCCTGAAATTCAGGCTGCACGTAAAAGCCATGGATATGGAGATGATCAGCGCGCGGTGCAGCGCCGATGCAGCCGGCGCATTCCCCAGCCACGTCAATCGCCGAAAGCGTCGCGGGATGGAAAACCGCACGAAATCGCTCGCGCCGAAGTTCCGGCCTGAAGCGGCCAAGCCGTTCGAGATCCACGCGCAAGACGCGGATACTCAGGGTCAGCAAGGGTTCGAAATCCGCCTCCGCAACGGGGCGCAGGCGGAAATCAGGCGTCACTTCATGCCCGCGCAGAATTTCTGAATGCGCGTGCAGGCTTCCTTGAGCGCGGCATCGGATGTCGCGTAGGAAATCCGGAAATGCCCCGGGCTCAGGAAGGCTGCGCCGTGCACCGTGGCAACGCCGGTTTCTTCCAGCAGCGCGATGGTGAAATCCTCATCGGTTTCAATCTTCTTGCCGCCCGCCGTGGTCTTGCCGATGCAGCCGCGCATATCCGGGAAAACATAGAAGGCGCCTTCCGGCTTGTGGCAGCGCAAGCCAGGCGCCGCATTCAGCATATCCACCACCATATTGCGCCGGCGTTCATAGACCTTGCGCATATCTTCAATGCTGTCTTGCTGCCCAGTCAGCGCTTCCACCGCCGCCGCCTGAGACACGGAAGACGTATTGGAGGTTGACTGGCTTTGCAGCTTATCCATCGCCTTGATCAAGGAGATCGGCGCGCCAGCAAAACCAATGCGCCAGCCGGTCATGGCATAGGCTTTGGAGCAGCCATTCATGGTCACTGTGCGGTCTTTCAGCCGCGGTTCCACTTCCAAAATGGTCGCCGGCTTGAAGCCATCATAGGCGAGCTTTTCGTAGATATCATCGGTAAAGACCCACACATGCGGATGGCGCATCAGCACATCCGTCAGCGCCTTGATCTCGGCCGCGTTATAGGCAGCACCGGTTGGGTTGCAGGGGTTGTTCAGGATCAGCCATTTGGTGCGCGGCGTGATCGCGGCTTCCAACTGCTCACCAGTCATTTTGAAGCCGGAATTCTGGCCGCATTGCACGATCACCGGCGTGCCTTCCGCCAGCGCCACGATATCCGGGTAGGAAACCCAGCAAGGTGCGGGGATAATGGCTTCGTCACCCGGATTGATCGTGGCCACCAACGCATCAAAAATCACCTGCTTGCCGCCAGTCGCGACCAGGATTTCCTCGGGCGTATATTCAATCCCCGAGTCGCGCTTGAACTTCGTGCAGATTGCGCGGCGGAGTTCTACCGTGCCGGCGACATCGGTGTATTTCGTCTCGCCACGTTCAATCGCCGCAATCGCCGCGTCCTTCACATTGCGCGGCGTATCGAAATCCGGCTCCCCAGAGGAAAGGCCAATAATGTCCTTGCCCGCGGCCTTCAGCGCGCGCGCCTTGGCAGTCATGGCAATGGTGAGAGAGGGCGAAATGCGATCAAGACGATCGGCGATGAGCTTCATGTGGGACAGAACCTTTTCAGCAGGGTGGTCAACCTAATCCCGCGCCCCTGCTGCATCAACCCGGTTAGATCATCTCCGCGGCCCAATCAGGCGGCAGCGATTCTCTAACCCGTTGTTTGGTAATATTTTCCAAGCCGCCAAACGTGCCCTCTGGGCATGAAAATGCTCAGCCTAAAAAAGCCGCAGCGGACGGAGCCCTGCATAGGTAAAACCCCGATTGGTCAGGCAATTTGTGCGCACTGCCCGCCTTGCAGGGGCATTCGCATCGTAGGTGTGGTATTCGGCTGCGCGCCAACCTGGACGGCGCACAACTCTGCACTGCTTGATGCCGTTGCTCTTCCAGCAGAATGTCTCGCCGGGATCGTGCCCTGCCGGTCGGGTCATTGTGCGGACAATGTTTGGCATGATCTGTGCTTCCGCAAATCTCGTGCAGGCCGCTTGCGCAGCGTCCGCCTCGGCTTCCGTCACGCCCGGTTTTTCCCAGCGTTCAGCACAGGCTGCGAGGAACAGAAGAAGAAATAAGGCGGGTTTGCACATGACCGAAGCATGATCGGGATGCTTGGCAAATTGATGACGCTGATGCCTTATTTAAAGAGGCAAGATCGCTGATAAAACAAGGCAATTGCGCGCAAGAATAGGGCATGACTTGCCGGCTGAGACCTTCTCGAAATTTGTGCGCCGCAAGATGCAAAGGCTTCGCGCAAGCATCCGGGTCGCCGGCCGGATATACCGCCACCGAGAGAGGGAATCGGTCAACACATCGCAGGTTTCAAAAAAGCTTGAGCGGCCTGAGGCCCTTATATGTGAAGCCCTGTTCATTCAGGCATTTGGCGCGGGCTTCCTGGCGGATGGGGATATTCACATCCACCCAATCATAAATGGGCGGGCGGAGCCGCGGCGGGCGACGGGTGCAATTCGTCACGCCATTGGGGCTGGTCCAGCAGCGGGTCTCGCCTGGTTCCCAATAGGCGGGCTGGATCTGCATCCAGACCATGCCGGGCTTGATCTGTTCCGCCGCCTGAGCGGTGCAGGCGGCTTGCGCCGCATCCGAATCGGCTTCCGTCGCACCGGGCTTTTCCCAGCGCTCGGCACAGGCGGCCAGCAGCAAGGCAAGGGCAAGGGGCAGTGCGCGCATGGATGCTTTATAGCGGGAAAGTCAGGGCTGAATCATGGCGGCGCCTCATGCCCGCCGCCGCCCCAGCAGCCAAATGGCCAGGGCCAGCGCGCTGCCCACAACCAGCACCACCAGGGCGCCGAGCGCATTCACCTCTGGCGTCAGGCCAAGGCGCAGCATGGAAAACAGCGCAATCGGCAGCGTGGTGCCGGCCGGGCCCGAAACGAAGGAAGCAATCACCACATCATCCAGCGACAGCGTGAAAGCCAGCAACCAGCCCGCTACCAGGGCGGGCGCGATCAGGGGGAGCGTGATGGTCCAAAACGCCACAAGGGGTGTCGCGCCCAAATCCATCGCCGCTTCTTCCAGGGAAGTTTCGGCCTCGGCCAGGCGCGCCTGCACCACTACCGCGACATAGGCCGCGCCAAAGCCAGCATGGGCCAGCAGGATCGTGAGGGCGCCGCGCCCAGCGGGCCAGCCGATCAGCCCTTCCAGGGCAACAAAAAGCAGCAGCAGCGAAAGCCCGATCACGACTTCCGGCAGCACCAGCGGGGCGCCGATCAAAGCGCCGAACAGGGCGCGTCCGCGAAAGGCGCCAAACCGCGCCAGCGCAAAGGCAATGCCGCCGCCGACCAGCACGGCCAGCGTCGCAGCAGCAGCAGCGATTCGAAGCGACAGAAACGCCGCTTCCAGCAGCCTTTCATTGGCCGCCAGCACCCCAAACCAGCGCAGCGAAAACCCGCCCCATTGGAAGGGGATGCGGTCCGCGCTGAAGGCAAAGCCCACCAGCAGCAGGATGGGCAGCCACAGAAACAGGAAGCCCGCCAGCATCACCGTGCGCACCAACCGGCCCGGCTTCATGTGCTCGCCCCCAGTTTCTGGAACCAGCGCATGGGCAGGATGAGCAGCGCAAGCAACACCAACGCCAAAGCCGCCGCCAAGGGCCAATCCCGGTTCTGAAAAAATTCCTGCCAGAGCACCCGGCCAATCACCTGCGCCTCGGGCGGGCCGAGCAATTCGGGAATGACGAATTCCCCCGCCGCCGGGATGAACACCAGCAGAAAACCCGCCGCCGCCGCCGGCAAGGTGAGCGGCAAGGTGATACTGAAGAACACCCGCGCCGGCTGCGCGCCAAGATCAGCCGCCGCTTCCAACAGCGCAGGATCAAGCCGGATCAGCGCGGTGAAAATCGGCAGTACCGCAAAAGGCAGATAGGCATGCACCATGCCGGCCAGCATCGCGCCTTCAGTGTAAAGCAACGCCAAGGGCGCATCTGTGATCCCCAAGCCGCGCAGCAGATGATTGACCAGCCCCTCATCGCGCAACAACCCAATCCAGGCACCAAGACGCAGTAAAAACCCAGTCCAGAAGGGCAGCATCAGCAGCGCCAGCAATGGCAGGCGCCAGCCTGGCCGCACAGCAGCCATGCCAAGCGCCATGGGATAGGCGATCAATAGGCAAAGCCCCGCTGTGGTCGCGGCAAGGCGCAACGCCGCGAGCAAAGCCTCGGCGTAATAGAAATCCTCCACCAGCATGGCAAAGGCGGCGAAGCGCAGCCCGAGCGTGAAGGGCGGCACACCATCCGCAGGTGTCGCAAAGGCCATCACCACCAGAATCAATACCGGTGCCGCCACCAGCATCAGCAGCCAAACCCATAAGGGGGCAAGCAGGATGGCGCGCGACATCAGGCGAAAAGCGGCACCACCGCGCCCGCCCCCCATGCCACACCAACAATACTGCCTTGCGCTGGTGGCGGAGCCTTATGCACCACGCGCACAGAAGCACCGCCCGGCAGGCGAATGATCAGAAGCCAATCCTCACCACGAAACGCCGCATCTTCCAGAATGCCTGTGATGCAGGGCGCTTCATCGGCATTGGTCAGGCGAATATGCTCAGCGCGCAGGGCAACCGCGAGAGTTGCCGCCGGCAAGCGCGTTGCGATATCCGCGCCTGCCTCGGCGCTTTCAAACACGCCATCCCGCATGCGCCCTTCCAGCACATTCGCCGCCCCCAGAAACCGCGCGACGAAACGTGTCGCTGGCCGTGCATAAACTTCCTGCGGGGGGCCGATTTGTGCGACGCGCCCCGCTTCCAGCACCGCGATACGATCCGCGAGCGCGAGTGCTTCCTGTTGGTCATGCGTGACCATGATGAAGGCCGCACCGGTCTTGCGTTGCAGGGCACGAAGCTCAAGCCCCGTGCGTTCACGCAAGCCGGCATCGAGCGCTGCCATGGGTTCATCCAGCAACAGCAAGCGCGGGCGCATCACCAGGCTGCGCGCGAGAGCGACGCGCTGCTTCTGCCCGCCGGAAAGCTGCTGCGGCTTGCGTGCTTCCAGCCCTTGCAGCCCCACCAGATCAAGCGCCGCTGCAATGCGGCTGCGGCGTTCTTCTGCGGCCACGCCGGCACGCTTCAGCCCATAAGCGATATTGTCGGCCACATTCATATGTGGAAACAGCGCATAGGATTGAAACATCATGTTGATCGGCCGCGCCCAGGGCGGCACCGGCAGCAAATCCTGCCCATCCAGCGTCAGCGTGCCGACATCCGGCGCCTCGAACCCCGCCAGCACGCGCAGCAGCGTTGATTTGCCGGAACCCGATCCGCCAAGCAGCGCGAAGAACTCGCCAGGATTGATCGCCAGATCAAGCCCCGCGAGTGCGCGCACCGCGCCGAAGCGCTTTTCCAGCGCGGTCGCGATCAGCACCGGTTCAGCGGCCTGCCTTGAAGCGTGCCCAAAGCCGGCTGCGCGCGCGTTCAATCTCGCGCGGCGGGGTGCTGGCCACAAAACTCGCCGCCAGCATCGCCTCATCCGGATAGACATTGCGGTCTTCGCGCACCGCAACATCCACCGCGGCGAGTGATGCCGGCACGGCATTCGGATAGCGCACTTGATTGGTGATGCCCGCCATCACATCTGGCCTCAGCAGGAAGTTGATGAAGTCATGCGCGGCTTCCTTATTCGGTGCATCGGCAGGGATTGCCAGCATGTCAAACCAAAGCTGCGCGCCCTGCCGCGGCGCGACATAGCCAATCTCAACGCCGCGCCCGGCTTCCCTGGCGCGTGCCTGCGCCTGGATGACATCGCCGGAATAGGTCAGCGCCACGCAGGCTTCTCCATTCGCCAGCGCATCCAGAATGGCCCCCGAGGGTAGGATGGCGCGCACATGGCGCCGAATGCCCATCAGCGCCTGTTCCGCCACACGCAAATCCTCAAGGCTATGCGCATTGGGATCACGCCCCGCCCAGCGCAGCACGGAAGGCAGCACATCGGTCTGGCTATCCATCACCATGATGCCGCAGCGCGCGAGCCGCGCTGCGTTTTCCGGCTTGAACAGAACATCAAAGCCATCGAGTGCCATGTCAGGTGCGATGGCCCTGATCCGATCCAGCCGAAGCCCAAGCCCAACCGTGCCCCAAAGATAAATCGCACCATGGCGATTGCCCGGATCAATCTCCGCCACACGCGCCATCAGCGTCGGGTCAAGGTTGCGCCAATTCGGAATACGTGCGCGATCAAGTGGCGCCAAAGCCCCGGCGCGGAGCAGCCGCGCGAAGGTGGGTTCGCTGGTTGGTACGATAATGTCATAGCCAGAACGCCCAGCAGAAAGCTTGCCTTCCAGCGTTTCCAGACTGTCATAGACATCATAGCGTACGCGAATGCCGGTTTCGCGCGTGAAGCGCTGCACGGCATAGGGGTCAATATAGTCCGACCAATTATAGACATTCACCACACGCTCCTGCGCGGCAACAAGGCCTGGCAAAAGCAGCAGGGCAAACAAGACGATCAGGCGACGGATCATGGGCGCGGCTCCGCAATCAATGGGCTTTTTGTAGCGCAATGCAGGGCAATTTTGGGGAAAGGAAGAAAATTCGCCAACACCATAAAAATTCCTTGACATTAGGCTTTTGTTCCTTTATCTAAAATCGCATCAAGGGCCGAATTGCGCCCGAAGCTCCCCTCCCTCCACGAACCTTGACCCAAGCTTGCCACCAGCCGGGCGCGCGCCCTGCTGCCTGGCCGCCAGCAGGAGCGCCCATGCCCTTCATTGCCACCAGCCTCTCGCCGCTCAGCGCCGCGAACGGCTTCACCCTTTGGCATTATCGCACCAGCGATACCCGCGCCGAGACCGAGGCCCCCGGCTATTTTGCCCCCGCCGCTGACCGGGTACGTGTCGGTGACATCATCCTGGTGCAGGCCAATGACGGCACCACCATGTTGCCGGTCCGTGCGGGTAATCTGACGGGCGCCGCGGTTGTGCTGGATTCGCTCGGCGCACCGCCAACCATCCAGCGTTCGGCGAATCTGCCCTTCCGCCAGACGCTTACCGGTACGGCCGAGGCGCGTGCCATCACCATTGATCCAATGCCAAATGCCATAGAGCCCGGCGCTTCCATTCCGGTCGGCGCAACGGTCCAGGGCAGCATCACCAATATCACCTTCCAGCTCCGTAACGCAGCCGGGACCGTCCTTGCCACTCAGGATTCCGCGGTCGCCAATGGCCGGGCGAGCGTACTCTTTCCTGCTCAGGCCTCGGGCGGCGGTTATCGCATCCTGGCGCGCAATGCGGCGGATACCAATCATTCTGCCCTCTCCGCGCCCTTCGCCATCGGCATGGCACCGCGACTGTTGAATGAAGAAGGCGGTGTCCTGCTGCTCGAAAACGACGGCCAATTGCTGCTGTTCTGAACCCTCTTTTTTTCCCGACAACCCAGAAAGCGCCAGGCTTTGGATCCGCAGATCCGAAGTGCCTGGCAGCAACCATGAAAAGGTCAACCATGTCAGACACCAAGATCAGCGCGCTTCCCAGCGTTTCCAACACCGCTGATGCGGATATGCTGCCCGTTGTGCAGACAAGTGGCGCAACGATTGCGACACGCCGTGCAAGCCTTGCACAACTGCGCAGCGGCCTGTTCGTGGAACGTCCCTTCCATGTCCGGGACTATGGGGCCGTGGGCAATGGTGTTGCCGATGACGGGCCGGCGATCCAGGCGGCCATCAATGCCATGAGGCTTGTGGGCGGCGGTATTCTGCAATTCGGCCCGCGCCTGTACCGTATTGCGAGCCCCATCGTGATCAATGGCGTCACGGTCATTCTGCAGGGTGCCGGCTTCACCGAAGGCCCGAGTGAGGCACATGGAACCTGGTTCAGGATTGACCAGACCGGTTTCACGCCCTTCACCTTCTCTGGCACCATGGCGCGCGGTTCGATCGTGCGCGATATCGCGATACGCCAAATTCACCCAAATCCAAGCGCCACCTGGGCGCCAACCGATTACGATTATGTCTTCCGCGTGCAGGATTGCCTTGGCGCCGTGGATTTCGACAATGTTTTCCTGGTTGCGGTCAATCGCGGCATCTGGTGCGACAATTCCGGGCGCATGAACATCCGGCGCCTGCGCGGGCAGGTCTATACGCGCGGGGTTGAAGTGGATCGCTGCCTGGATATCTGCCGCCTGGAACATGTGCATTTCTGGACATTCCATACGAATGACGCGAATATCGTCACCTGGCAGCAGAACAATCAGGACGCGCTGGTTTTCCGCAAGGTGGATGGTGTCTTCCTGGATGACATTTTTGTCCTTGGCGCGCGTTCCACGCTGCGCTTCAGTTCATCGGCTTTCGGTGTCACCACCAAATTCTATGGCAGCAATATCTATGCTGATTTTGCGCGATATGGCGTTTGGATTGATGGTAATGATGTCGAAGGCCGCATCGCCAATATGACGACCCAAGGGGAGTTGATTACTGCAGGCGCGTCGGTACCGCTTCCTGGCGCGGCTGGCATCCAGATTGATGGCAGCAATGTGCGCGTACAGATCGGCAATCTCCGCGTGGATGACACCGAAAACAACGCCATTCGTGTCAATGGCAGCAATAACCGTTTGGATATTTTCGCCTTCCGTACCGAATACTACAATTACCTGAATAATGGTTCGGCTGCGATTCATCTTGCCAATGTCGTGACCGGCACGCCCAATCAGGTATATCTTGGAACACCGCCTTTGCTCGGGAATGGCAATGGCGGACCGCTGATCAATTCAGGCACCAATGGCTTTGTTGCCTCCGCCGCGCCGGCTGGCCGAGTTGACCGGCCAGGCATGATGGTAGGCGCCCAGGATACCGGGCTATTTCAGCCAGCCGTTGGGGCCGTTGCGCTATCGGCCGGTGGCGCCGAGCAAGTGCGCGTGGCGGCCGGCAATATCTCCTTGGGTGGTGCGCCAGGTGCCCATTCTTTGGCTATCGCTACGCCGACAGCCACGGTCAATCAGGTCACGGTTACGGGCAGTGCCCTTGGCGGTACGCCAAGCCTTGCGGCAACAGGCACGGATGTGAATATCCCGCTTGCTCTTTCGGCTAAGAACATTGCACCGGTGCGGTTGAACAGCCGCGGCAATATCGCGCTTGAAGTCAATGCGGTGGCAACACCGGTGAATTTCGTGCGCATCAATGGCTCGGGCGCTGCTGCGCCGCCGCAGATCACCGCACAGGGCACCGATACCAATGTGAATCTTCTGCTGCTCGGCAAGGGCACAGGTGCGGTGCAGTCGGGTTCTCCGCTGCAATTGCCAAGCTTTACGGTGGCGACACTGCCGCCTGCGGCAACATATCCGCGCTGCATGATTTATGTCGCGGATGGGGCGACCAATCGGCGCTTTGCGATCAGCGATGGCGCAAGCTGGCGCTGGCCTGATGGTGCGGTTGTTGCCTGATCTTGAAAGCATGTTTTCGTGCCTGATCCGCCACGCAGTTTTCTTGCGCGGGTCAGGCGCCAACCGCAACTGATCCATTCAGGAAGAACAACATGACCTCCATGACAGATTACACGAAGAATTTGCTCGGCCGTTCCGTGGTTGGTCGGCGCCCCGCCCTGCCTTCTGCCGTCTTCATTGCCCTGGGTACCGGGGGGTCCGATGCAAGCGGTGTTTCCGGGGAACCCTCCGGCACGGGCTATGCCCGCCAGGCCGTGACCTTTTTTGGAACGGGGCTTCAATACAATGTTTCGCAAGTGCGCTTCAACTTCACCAGCGCCCCCGGTACGCTCACGCATATCGGCGTGTTTGACGCGCTGACCGCGGGCAATCCGCTGCTATGGGCGCCGCTGGCGACGCCTGTGACGCTCACGGTGCCGGGCATTGTGAACATCCCCGTCAATAGCCTGAACGTGGTTGGGGACTGACGGGGGGAAGCAAACCGTTGCGGAGCCGCCAAGTGCTGCCACTTGGCTTGAAAATGGTGAGTTTTGGTCGCATTTTCCGAATCGCCAAATGTCACCACTTGGCTTGAAAATGCTTGGTTTTGGTCGCATTTCTCGAGTCGCCAAGTGCTGCCACTTGGCTTGAAAATGCTTGGTTTTGGTCGCATTTTCCGAGACGCCAAATGCTGCCACTTGGCTTGAAAATGCTCTCAGCGCCCGGCCGATTGGCTCCGCAATTCGCGGGCACGCGTCAGCACCTTGTCTTCCAGTTCCGCTGCCGTTGCGGTGCTGACCGGCGCATCCACCCAGCCGCCCGGCCCCCGCACCTGGCGGAAAACGGCAATGCGCACACCATCGGATCGCAATTGCCGGCCAAGGACATAGGCGGTCGCCTTGAAACGTTCATTGGAAACGCCACCCGGCGCATGCCAATCCGTGATGATCACACCGCCAAAGGGATCGGCCGATGCCAGCGGCATGAAGGAAAGCGTATCCAACGTGGCGCGCCAAAGGAAGGCATTCACACCAAGCCCACCGCCGCCCGCGCCGCTCTCCTGGCCTTTTTCCGTGCCGCCGCCGAATATCGTGATACCGCCTGATGTACCGGCAGCCGAGGTGGCGCGCAGCAATTGCTCTCGCCTGCTGCCAGTATTGTATTCGTCGCGCTCCACTTCCCGCACCTGGGAGGAGTCGCCGCTACAGGCTGCCATGATCAGCCCAAGCGGCAGCAGCAAGGCGACGCGCGGTGAAAGGAAGCGGGTCCGGGGATTCTTCATAGGTGCCTTCTAGCGCATCCAGCCTTGGACTGAAAAGAGAAACCGCAAGCCGCAGCTTTAGCGCATCACGCCGGCGCCATCAGCCGCAACAAGGCCGCCGAGGCCAGGCGCGCCATGGCATTATCCGCCCGGCTGGTGAGCGCCATGGGTACGCGCAATCCCAACACAATGCCGGCCGATTCCGCGCCCCCCAGATAGGCCAATTGCTTGGCGAGCATATTCCCAGCCTCAAGGTCCGGCACCAGCAGGATATCCGCCTGCCCTGCAACCGGGGATTGTATACCCTTGGCCGCCGCCGCAACCGGGCTTATCGCATTGTCGAAGGCCAGCGGCCCATCCAGCACGCCGCCCGTAATCTGCCCGCGTTCCGCCATTTTGCAGAGCGCGGCGGCATCCAGCGTTGCCTGCATCTTGGGGGTGACGGTTTCCACGGCTGCCAGAATGGCGACCTTGGGTGTTTCGATCCCGATCGCCTGCGCCAGCTTGATGGCATTGCGGATGATATCCGCCTTGGCTTCCAGATCGGGCGCAATATTCACCGCCGCATCGGTGATGATCAGCGGGCGGGGGTAAAGCGGCGCATCCAGCACAAAGGCATGGCTTACGCGCCTTTCGGTGCGCAGCCCCGCTTCCTTGGCAATCGCCGCGCCCAGGAGCTCATCCGTATGCAGGCTGCCCTTCATCAGCGCCGCCGCACGGCCTTCCCGCACCAGCGCCACCGCTGCTTCGGCCGAGGCATGGCTATGTTCCGTGCCAATCAGGGTAATGCCTGAAAGATCAAGCGATTCCTTGGCCGCAATCGCGCGTATCCGCGCCTCTGGCCCCGTCAGGATTGGCGTGATCAACCCTTGCTGCGCGGCCAGGATCGCGCCACGCAGGCTTTCCGCATCGCAGGGATGGGCAACCGCCGTCGGCACCGGCGGCAAGGCGCGGCAGCGTGCGAAAAGTGCGGCCATCACCTTGCCGGCATGCGGGCCAAGCCCGGTCATTTGCGGCATTGCGCGTTCCTCGGCGGTGGTGGGGGGCAGTACCTCAACCTCACCTTCTGCGAGCACCACGCCCTCAGGCCCGGTCACGCGGCAGCCAAGCCGCGCAAGCCCCGCGCCGCGATCCACATCCAGAACAACAAGCTTTGTGGTCAGCGCATCGCCTTCCGCCATACCGCCGCCATAGCGGAGAGTTTCGGCGACGATCCGGCTGCCTGGCCCGGGAAAGCGCGTGGTGATCACATGCGCAATCAGGGCGCCCGCGGCGCGCGCCGGCACTGCCTTGTCATCCAGGCCGAACAATACGGAAAACGCCGCGACGCTTGAAGCATTGAGCCGGTCTTCCGCTTCGAACACCTCACCGCGATCAAGTTCGGCAAGTGGCTTGGCGCGCCGGATATTGAGCATGAGACCCCGCCTTTCACACGAAGCGCATCACCGCCAGCGACGATGCATCCAAAGCCATTGGCCGGGATATTCCCGCACCCAGCCCTCGATCACCTCATTCATTTTTTGCGTGGCGGCGTTGATGTCAATCAAGCCTTCCGCATCACGCGGCATGGCGATTTCCTCGGTCAGTTCCAGGCGGAAGCCCCCGCCCGGCAGGCGAATGGCGCGCGCGCCATGCACCGGGCAGTCATAGCGCCGCGCCAATTGCGCGAGCAGCGGATTGGCGGTGGCTTCGCGCCCCAGGAACATCACGCGCGGCCCGCGCCCGAAGCGCTGATCCACCAGCATGCCGATATGCTGCCCCGCTTCCAGCGCACGCGCCAAACGCAACGGCGCGCCCATGCCGGCCGGCACCAGAACGCCCATACTATCCTTGCGGAGCCTCAGGATTTCCCGCGCCACGGCGGCGTTATTGGGCGTGCGATACAGAACCGCGCTGTGAATGCCATGCTTGGCCGCCGCCACCGCCGGCAATTCCCAATTCGCCAGATGCGCGGAAAAGACGATGGCGGGCTTGCCGTCATCGCGCAGCCGTTCATAAAGCGCGACCGTGTCAGCGGAGGCGCTGATATGCCCGCCCGGTTTCGGGTTTTCGGGATCAAAATCCCAAATCCGATCCATATGGACATATTCGCAGGCGGTGCGGCCCAGATTGTCCCAAGCTTCGCGCAAAATAGCGGCGCGTTCGGCGGCTGATTTTTCAGGAAAGGCGGCGGCGATATTGTCCCGCCCGATGCGATGCGCGGGCGTAATCGGCCCCAGATTGCGCGCCAGAAACGCCCCAAGTGCTGGGGCAAGGCGCGGCCCAAGCAGGCGCAAAAAGCCGAAGCCGGCGCGCAGCAAAAGCCCGATCAGAAAATTCATCCGCGCGGCGTGACGCGCTTCACAGCGTCACCACGATCTTGCCGAAGACGCGGCGACTTTCCAGCCGTTCCAGCCCTTCCGAGAAACGCTCCAGCGGCACCACCGTATCCAGCACGGGCAGAATGCCACGCGCCATTTTTGCGTATCCATCGGCGATATTGCGCATGGAAGCGCCAAAGGACCCGAAGATGCGGAGCTGACGTTGAAACAGCATCATCAGATTAGTTTCCGCCGAAACGCCGGATGTTGACCCGCAGGTCACCAGCCGCCCACCCATTTTCAGAGAGAGCAAGCTGCCAGACCAGGTGGACGCGCCGACATGTTCAAACACCACATCCACGCCACGCTTGCCGGTGACGCGCCGCGCCACGGTCGGGAAATTCTGCGTGGAGTAATTCACCACATGATCCGCGCCCAAAGCCTTGGCCTTGGCGCATTTCTCATCATCGCCCGCGGTCGCGATCACGGTGCAGCCCAAATACTTGGCAATGCGCACCGCCACCGTGCCGATGCCGGAACCGGCGGCATGGATCAGGATCGTTTCACCCGCTTCCAATTTCGCATTGTCGAACAGCATGTGCTCAACGGTGGAAAAGGTGATCGGCCCGCAAGCCGCATCTTCGAAGGAAAGCCCATCCGGCACACGCACCAGCAGCCGCGCATCCTGGTTCATCAGCTCTTGCGCGAAGCCATCCAGATGGAAGCCCTTCACGCCGCCAACATCTTCGCAAAGATTATCGCGCCCTTCGCGGCACGCCTTGCAGACGCCGCAGGTCGCGGCGCCATAAGGCGCGACATGATCGCCAATCTTCCAGCCCGTCACGCCGGACCCAACTGCGACAATCTCACCAACCGCTTCCGCGCCGACCGTCAGCGGCAGGTTGCGCTTGGCGAAGGCCATGCCGCGAAAGCCCCAGACATCAATATGGTTCAGCGCAACGGCGCGAATACGAATCTGCACCTCATGCGCGGCGGGCGGCGGTGGCGGCGCCACATTCTCCAGCCGCAGATCGCGATCTCCATGCAGGCGAAGCGCGCGCATCATGGCGCGGCACTCAGCACGAGACAGACATTCTGCCCGCCAAAGCCGAAGGAGTTTGACAGCACATGGCGCAAGCCGGAAACACGCCGCGCCTCATTCGGCACCACATCCAACCCAAGGGTCGGGTCCGGTTCCAGATGATTGATGGTGGGCGGCAGGATTTGATCACGCAGCGTCAGCAGGCTGAAGGCGGCTTCAATCGCGCCGGCGGCGGAAAGCGTATGGCCGATCATGGATTTATTGGAGGATATTGGCGGCGGCGCCTCACCAAATACAGCGCGCATGCCAAGGGCTTCCATCTTGTCATTCTCCGGCGTGCTGGTGCCATGGGCATTCACATAGCCGATATCATCAGGCTGCAGGCCGGCATCGGCAATAGCGTTCCGCATGGCGCCAATAATGGATGACCCATCAGGGTTTGATCGCGTGCGGTGGAAGTTATCCGCCCTTTCGCCGCAACCACTCACCAACCCGATCACGGTGGCACCCCGCGCGCGGGCATGGTTCAGATCTTCCAGGATAAGTGCCGCAGCACCTTCGCTCATCACGAAACCATCGCGCGATTTCTCGAAAGGCCGCGATGCCTTGGTGGGGTCTTCATTGCGGGACGATAGCGCGGAGAGCAGCGAAAACCTGATCACCGCTTCCGGCTGCACCGATCCATCCGTACCGAGCGCGATGGCTGATTTCGCCTCACCGCGCTGAATGGCTTCAACACCCAGCTGAATGGCGGAAGCGCCGGTCGCGCAGGCGGTGGTGATGGCAATCGGCGCGCCCTTGGTGCCGAAACGCAAAGCGAGCCTTTCTCCGACACCGCCATACAAAAACGTCTCATACAAATCGCGCTGACCAATGCTCGCCACCGAAAGCGCGGCATGACCATTGCCACCTGCACGGCGGGCGAGTGCCACACGCTGCGGCCATTCCATCTCCACCGGCGGCATGCCGAGCATGAGCGGGCCGTCAAACTCGCCTTCCTTCATGCCCGCCGCCGCCAGCGCTTCCGCAATAGCCGCAGCGGCCATGCGTTCCACGCGCACCGGCGCGGGCAGGGGTTCGGCGCCCGCGATTTCTTCCGGCAAATCCACCGTGCCGGCCATGGTGGTTTTCAGATGATCGGTGGCGAAACGCCGAATGCGTGTGATGCCGGAAGTGCCCGCCAGCAGCGCCGCCCAATTCTTATCCAAGCCCCAGCCGAGCGGGCTCACCAGCCCAATCCCCGTCACCGCCACCAGGGGGCGGCCAAGATGATCCTTCATGGCGCTTTCTCCAGCAGGGCAAGCGCTTCACCGCGCCATTGGCCGAAGCCGGTCACCAGAATGCGCTCCACCGTGCCATCGCCGGCATCAGCGGGATCCATCGCCGGATAAAAATCACCGCGCGACAAAGCGAGTGCAGCCAGCGCAACATTGGCCGGGAAACTCGCCTCCACTCCATGCCCCAACAAGGAAGCGCTGCGCCGCACCGGCACGCTGCCAAGCCCGGCCAGGAAGGCTTCTTCTTCAACACGGGCTTCCACCACGCCGGTCATGCCGGAAATCACACCTAGCCCGGCTTGCGGCGCTGCCATGCCCTGCCAAAGCGCCTTGGCCGCTGCGGCGCTGCCGCCGCCGGCACGCTGATGCGCCGCATCCGTCGCAATGCCGCCAATCCGCGCGAGTGCCGTGGCGCCGCGTGCCTTCGCATGTTCCGCAGTCTCAAGCACCAGAAACGCCGCCATGCCGCCCGGAATAAGGCCGCCCGCTGCGCCACGCGCGGAAACCGGCGCGTAATCGCCCTGCCACAGCACGCCACCCGGCGCATAGAGCAGCACCATATCCCAGCGCTGAGACGCGAAAGCGCCACCCACCAAAGCGATCTCGCCGCGCCCTTCAGCAAGCCGCGCGGCAGCGATGCGGATGGCGTCCGCCGCCGCTTCCTCTTCGCCCATCAGCGTGCGCGATGATCCGGTCACGCCATGCACGATCGAGATATTGCCCGCGAGCAGATTGGAAAGCTGCGCCAGGAACAGCGTGGGCCGCAATTCAGTGGCCAGCTTTTCATTGAGCAACGCGCCGGAGGTTTCCGGCGTGGCGCTGGTCAGCGCCGCCGTCATCGCCTCATCCACCGCGATGTCACGCTCCCCACCGCCGGCGGCCACCACCAAATGCATATCGGAAACAAGGCCGCGCGCCCCGGCATGGTCAATCGCAAGGCCGGCGGCATAGGTGCCAAGCCGTTGCCAGGGTTCCATCTGGCGCTGATCACCCTTTTTTGGGATTTGCGCATCAAGGCTGAGGGCGGGCAGCGGATGCACCGGGAAGGGCGCGAAGCTTGCCGCATCCACCACGGGCTTCGCGCCCTTGGTCAAAGCTTCCCAATGCGCCTCAGGACCTTCGCCCAAGGAGGATACCAAGCCAATCCCGGTAATGACGACGTCGCGCCTTGTCATAGCAGCCCCAATTCCCGGCCCCGCCCGCGCATGGCATCCGCCAATTCCGGCGCGGGGTAATCCATGATGCGGAACGTCAGTTCCGCATCGGTGATGCGCTTGCCATCGGCTTCGATCCGCGCCTCGGTCACCGCGAAGCCCGAGCCATCATGCAGGCGCTTGGCATGCACGCGCACCAGAGTGCCGGGGCCGATGAAGCTGCGGAACTTCGCTTCCTTCACCGCCATCAGAAAGGGCATGCGCGCAAAACCCATCAGATCAAGCAGCAGCCAGCCGGAAGCCTGCGCCATGGTTTCCACCAACAGCACACCGGGCATCAGCGGATGGCCGGGGAAATGCCCTTCAAACACCGGGGAGGCATCCGGGATGCGGCTTTCCACAATGATGGCATCGCCTTCGCGCGCTGCCACCCGATCTATCATCTGGAAATATTCCAGGCGCATCGCGTCAGGGATCCGTGGTTTCGGTGGCGCGTGGCTCGGGAATGGGGTCAGCCGGCCTTGGCCGCAACCAGCTCATCCACACGCTCGGCCAGGTTCTTCATGACGAAGTATTTTTCCGCCGGCGCATTGCCCGCATTCACTTCCTGCGTCCAGGCTTCCACCGGCACCTTGATGCCGAAGGCCTTGTCTATGGCGAAGACGATATCCAGGAAATCCAGGCTATCAATGCCAAGATCATTGATCACATGGCTATCGGGCAGGATCTTGTCCCGCGGGACTTCGCTGTTTTCAGCGATGATATCGGCGATACGGTCGAAGGACGAGGCCATGCGAGGCCCTCCATGCAGAATCAGGAGTGAAGGATCAGGGGGCTCTTTGGCCCGAAAGGGGGCCAAAGGCAAGCGAAGGGCGTATTTTTGGCAAATCCTCAGCCATGATGAGCGTTTGGGGGAGCGACGCTTGTTGCCGCCCCCAACTCCTTTGCGCGCCGCAGCCTTGACTTACCCTCAGGCCACCATCGCGTTATCCGACCGCCGGTGCGCCTCCTTACGTCCATCGCCGGATGGCGCGCGACGCTGGCCATGGGGCCCGCTATCCTTGTCATTCGCCGCCGCTGGGGGCGCGGGGCTGAGGGGGGCTTCCTGGACATCGCCTTGCGCCGCCCACCAGGCGAGCCTCACCATCAGAAAAAACACCACGGGGACCAAAGCAACAACGGCCCAGAACAAGACCCAGGGCGTCCAGAAAAGTGCCAGCAAGGCCAAGGTCAGGGCGATATTGCCAAGCAGGAAAAGCCCTGTCGTCGCGGCCTCACCATCATCGGTTGTGGCGGGCGCGACGGCAATCACCGAACCGGGCTCCACCGGGCTACGGGCAATCTGCCACCCCAAACCCGCCATGGCCAAACTCCCCAGCAAGGCAAGAAACGGAGCCAGGCTGCCCTCTCCGGCCATCAGAAGCCAAGCGGCGCCAAGCACGCCAATGCCCAGAATGGTCAAGGGCAAGAAGGCGGTCAGGCGGGCGGCCAGCCGCAGGCGGGAAGCCGGCCCCATCGAATCCCCAAGCTGTCGCAGATTCTGGATCCAAAACAGCCCCGCCAGCGGCAGGGAAGCGGCGAGCAGCACAGCGCCGAGCCGGGAGTCTATTCTCACCTGCCCGCCACCTGGCCCAAAAAAACCGAGCCCCAGCCAAAGCGCGAAGGGGGTGAGCATAAAGATTGCGACGGCAAAAGGCAGCCAACGCCTCATGGGGGTGTCTCCTTATTCCTTGAAAGGGTCGCTGAAACGCGGGTCGGCCGTGACCTTCTGATCGGTCAGGCTTTCCAGGAAAGCAATAAGATCGCGCCTTTCCTGGGGTGTCAGACGAAAGCCCGCCAATAGGGGGGAAGTATGGGGGCCACGCTGCCGGCCACCGCGTTCATAATGGCGAATAACCTCATCCAATGTCGCCATGCTGCCATCATGCATATAGGGCGCGGTGATGGCGATATTGCGCAAGGATGGTGTGCGAAAGCTGCCAAGCTCGGCGGCATTGCCGGTCTGCTCCCCTATGCCACCATCGCGCGCAACGCCCGTGTCATGAAAGCCAATTTCTGGCGCGATCAGATTTTGGTGCATGACATTGTCGGAAAATAGAAAACCGCCATGGCAATGGTAGCATTCCAGTCTTTCGCCAAAGAAAAGCCGCTCTCCGCGTCGTGCGGAGGCCGAGATTGCATTGCGCTGGCCGCCCCACCGATAGCGGTCATAGGGGCTGTCAAAGGCAGCGATGGCGCGCTGGAATGCGGCCAAGGCGCGGGTCAGGGTTTCAAGCGTCATGGCGCCTTCGCGTTCAGGGAAGGCAGCGGCGAACATCGGCGGATAGCGCGGATCGGCCTCAAGGCGCGCGAAAATCTCAGCCTCTCTTCCAGACATGCCCAGCTCCACCGGATGATCGCTGAAAATCGGGATCAGCGCTTGGCTTTCAAGCTGCCGCAGGGCCGGATTCGCCCAAGTCAGCACTGGCGCCCAGGCAAGGTTCACCAGGCTCATGGGATTCTTGACGCCGGGCGATCCGTCCACCCCGGGCATGGTTGCGCGGTTTACGGTAAAGGCGCGCGCCTGTTCATGGCATGTTGCGCAAGACATGCTGCCGTCGCGCGATAGGCGCGTGTCATGAAATAGCCAGCGGCCGAGCTCCACTTCCGCCACGGAAAGAGGGCGCTGAAGCGCGGGGGGCGGCACCCAGGCAGGTAGCCGCCACTCCCAAAGGTTGGGCGTGGCAGTCACGGTCCACGAACCACCAAGCAGCAACGCCGCGACAAGGATCGCAGCGCGCCCGATCATCTTGCGGCTTGGCGCATGGGCTGCACGCGAAAGAAGCGCTGCTCCCCGGCGGCCACATCCATATAGGGAAGGCCGAGTGCGGGTAGCACCGTGCGGCATTCCGGATCATTGGGGAAGGACATGCAGCCCGGTGGCGTGCCTTGGGTATTGCGTGTGATGTCCACGCCCGCCAGCACAGGGCCAATGTCTGCAATGACCGGCGCAGCCAAGGGATCAAAACCACTCAGCGTAATGATGGGGCGGTTCGGGTTGCGGCAATCGCGCCCCGGCTGGGTGGGCGCCGCGGCGGCGCATTGCGTGCTGCCAAGATGCAGCGAGAATCCGCCCTCACCGGAAGCGCCGCCATGCGCCGGGGCGGTTGTGGCGCTTGGCATTGCCTCACCAACCCGCAAATCCACTTTTGCGAATTTATAGCCATTCTGCCAATTCCAGAACATGGCTGTCAGATTGAAGGGGCTGGGCGCCACCGTTGCATCCTGGTGATTGTGACGCTCCGGCACGCCAAGGGTGAAGCGGATGCCCGTATAGCTGCCGGGGGCAACGCTGCCATGAAGCGCATCATTCATTGGCGCATTGCCACCCTGCGCGCAGGGGCCTTGGCCACTTTCGAAATCGAGCAGCGCAACACCATCGCGCTGCCAAGGCGTTTCGCTCAGGCTGATGGGTACGGCGCTCCCATCCGCGCGCAGCAGCTGCACGTCGTGCACGTAAAAGCGGAAATCGGTTGGTGTGGCAGTGGCATGGGTGCTGCCCAAGCCCGGGTAGCTTTGCCCGCAGGCAAAGGCGGCGCCATTGACCTGGGCGGCAAAGCGAATGGCGACTTGCTGCTGCGCAAGGGCCGGCGCGGCGGCAAGCGCGAGCGCCGATACAGCGAGGTAGCGGAACATGAAGGTGGCTTCCTTTCTGCGCTTGGATCAATGCGTGTGGCCGCGCGCCCCGGCGGCTTCTACGCCGAGTGTCACCTGCACTTCCCCGGCCCGTTCGAACCTGAGGGTCAGCGGCACGGTTGCGCCCTGGCGCAGCGGCTCATTCAGCCCGATCAGCATGATATGCAGCCCGCCGGGGCGGAGATGCACGGTCTGGCCCGGCGGGATCGGGATATCGGCCACCGGGCGCATGCGCATCACATCGCCTTCCCGCACATGGGTATGGAGTTCCACGACGCGGGCGGCAGGGCTGGCGGCGGAGACCAGCCGATCAGGCGCTGCGCCATTATTGCGCAGCGTCATGAAGCCCGCGCCATTGGCATTGGCGCCGGCGGCGCGGGTCCAGGGATGGCCGATCACAAGGTCGCCCTTGGTGACATCATGATGCGCCAGCGCGGCGGAGGTCGGCAGGGCCAGGATCAGGGCGCCAAGGGCGCGGCGGTTCAGGGAGGACATTGGGTTTTCCTTCTTTTCAAGGGTTTCAGCCGCGCGGCGCAGGGGCAATGCCGCCCAGGCGTTGCAGCGTGATGGGGGGCGGGGCCAGGCCCAGCCTTGCTTCGATATGGCCAATCAGGCGCATGATGCCGGCGGCTTCGCGGGTGCCCTGGGCGGGGTCCCCGGTTTCGCAGGCATCCCCGGCACGGGCCAGCGCAGCGGCCAGGGCGGTTTTTTCCGCCGGAGGCAGTTGCGCCATGATCGCTTCAGCCGCTGCGCGGGTGGGGTTGAGCGCGCCCAGGCAAATCGTGGTCATTTCCGCATTGATCGCTTCCATATCGCAGGCGCGCGCCAAGGGGGGTGCGGCCAGCAGCAGGGCGGCAAGCGGCAGGGTTTTCAGCATGGGGTGCATTCTCAGTGGCCTCCGGCAGTGCGGGGTGGGGTCAGGCGGAGTGAGGGCGCGGGGTAGCGGTAATCGGTGCTCCGCCGCCCGGCTTCGGGGATTTCTACCCAAGCGGCGATGCCGCCGCCATCGCAATGCTGCACGGTCGGAATCCAGATGGCTTCATCCGGACGGTTCGGCGTGCGCATGGCGATGACAAACTCATCATAATGTTCATTGGGCAGCGGGCCGCCTTCCCAGACAATCTGCGTGATCGCGTGGGTGATCATGCCGCCATGGCCATCGGAAACTGGGGTGGCGAGTGGTTGGCGCGTGATGGCAATGCGCCAGCCGGCCTTCGGCATGGGCCGCGCGACGGTGGTGCCTTCCGGCAGCGTCACGGTCACGCGGATGGTGGCCTGCTGGCCGCAGCCATGCGGCACGCGAAATGCCGCGCGCAAATAGCCATTGGCCTGGGCCTGGGGCGGGTCAATGGTGACATGCGCTGCCGCCGGCGTGGCGAGCAGCAGCGCAGCAAGAACAAGAAACTTCTTCATGATGCGAAACCTTCCCTCAGAAGCGATATTGCAGGCCGGCAAAGACGGCGCGTCCCGTGCCGGGTTCGTAAAGCGCGGAATTGGGCGTGGCGCTTGCGGCAACCGAGGCTGAGGCGATGTAGCGCGTATCCGCGAGGTTGCGCGCTTCCAAGAAAGCCGAAAGCCCGTTTTCGAAATCCCAACCGGCGCGCAGACCGAACAGCACATAGCTATCGGTCTTCTGCGTATTGGCGTTGTCCACATAATAGGCCTGCGGCACCCAATCCGTCGTCGGCCCGAACCAGGCGCCAGAGGGGTGGCGGTAGCGCATCTCTGCCCGGAACAAATGCCGCGGCACGCCGGGGAGTTCATTATCCTTGAAGGTGGCATCACCATCAAAGCGGAAATCGCTGAAGGTATAGGCGGGGCGGAAGCTCAACCGATCTCCTTTCGCGCCGATATCGCGCAGGAATACCCAATCCGCCCCGGCTTCGATGCCCTGATGGATGGAACGATCCAGATTGAGTGCAACGCATTGGCTGAAGCCCACAGTCTGGCACTGGATTTCATCACGCAGTCGGGAATGATAGGCTGCGACTTCCCAGGCGATATCGCCACGGCGGCCCCGCGTGCCGATTTCAAGCGTGGCACTGCGCTGCGCATCCAACTTGGAAAAGCCCTGCACATCCTTTGCTTGCGGGATCAGATCGGAAAGCGTGGGCGGTTCCGTGGTCCAGGAAAGATTGCCGAAAACCTGCGCCCCCTCCGCTGCCTGCCACAACACGCCAAAGCGCGGATTGACCCAGCCCCAATCGCCTTTGCCGGAATCATCGCCATCGGAGAGGAAGCCATCATCACTTTCACGCCATGATCTGCCTGCGGAAGCGCCGGCGATGAAGGCGAATCCCGGAAGTACTTCCAGGCTGTTTTCCAGATAGGCATCCAGGTTGGTGGCGCGATCTATGGAATTGGCTGACATGATCGTAGGGCGCCCATCATTATTGAAAAAGCGCAGTGACCGCGTGCGGCCCTTGGCAGCATTCACGCCGATGATAGTGCGATTGTCGTGCCCAAAGAGTTGCCGATCAAAGGTACTACGGCCAAAGGCGGAAACATCCGACGTACGCTGATCAATGTACTGATAGAATCCAGGCGCGAAGGCGACCGGGTGATCCAATTCGCGGCTGACAAACCCAGCGCCTGCTTCTACCAGAATGCCTTCTTCCGGGCGGATAGCGGTGATGGTGCCCAGGCGCGTGCTTTCCAGATTGCGCATGGCATTCGCTGCCAGATTGGCACTATTGGCCGCGCGCGGATTATTCAGCGCCTGGCTCCGCGTCACCGCGCCCGGAATCTGCTGCCAGATATTGTTATAGGCGATGAAAATGCGCGTTTCCGCATTATCCGCCCATTGCCAGCCGGTATTGCCATTCAGGCGATAGGCGCGCCCGGCGCTGTGATCCCGATAGCCTTCCTGGGTCATGCCGCTGAAGCTGGCCCAGGCATCATGCGCGCCTTCCGCCCAGCCATGTGCCACCTGGCCACGCGCAAAGCCGAATGAACCGCCTTCCCCGCGCAGGATGGTGCCAGGGGCGGTGCGCCCTGTTGGCGTGATGAAATTCAACGCCCCGCCAAGCGTATTGGCGCCAAGCGCAAAGGCATTGGCGCCCCGCAGGACCTCAACCCGCTGGAAGGTCAGCGGGTCCAATTCCTGGAAATCCCCGCTGCCATCGGCCTGATTGACGGAAAGCCCATCCTGGAAAAGCCGCACGCCGCGCAAATGGAAATTACGCGCAACACCTGAACCGCGAATGGAAAGCCTGGAATCCTCGCCCCATTTCGGCTCGGCAAAGATGCCGGGGGTGTATAGCAGCATGTCGCGAATGCTGGTGGCCCCCGCCCTTTCGAGGAAATCACTGGCCGGGACAATGGTGACATTGCCGGGGTTGCGGCGCGCTTCCTCGGCGGCTTGTTCATCGGATGGCCGGGTCAGGCTGCCCGCGATTGGGGCGGCGGTGACGATGGTGGGTGGCAGCGTGGCGCTGGGTGTGGCTGGGGGGCTGGTTTGCGCCTGTGCTGCAAAGGCACTGGCCGCCAAGGCGGCCGCGGCGGCGAAAAGCCGCGCATGATGGGTGTGGAACACGAAAAATCTCCTGAGGTCGCATAACGGGACGGCTTTTGGCCGCCCGCATCCGGGCGGCCTCAGGAGAAGGCTGGCGGACCTGTTGGGTCGTAAGGCGGCGCGCGCGCCGCCGGGCGCCAGCCGGCATCGCCGGTGGCGAACCAGAGGATCGCGGCGCCGGTTTCCGCCGGGGTGGAAAGCAGGGGCGCGGCGGGGAGATCAGCCTGCGGCAGGGCATGGCAGGCGAGGCAGAAGCCGCTACGGGCTTCGGGCGCGGGCAATTCCTCCCCACCCGGCCCCAGATGCACGGTGCGATCCCCATCCGGGGAACAGATGACCGTCGCCATCCCCGCATTGCTGGTATGGGCAAGGCAAAGCGCTGGCGCCAATACGGTTTGCACCAGGAGCAATGCCGCAATCAGGCGCGCGAGGAGGGTGGCGGGGCGTTTCACGAGCACATGCTTAATCTGGTGGCCAGCGGATGCCAAGGTGGTTTGAGGGATGTTGCGGCGACGAACGCCGGAAGCGGTGAGCGCGCCTAAACTAACGCAAGGCCCGCAAAACCGCCTCAGGTTCCCGTTCAATCACCAGCAACAGGGCGCGCGCTGCGGGGTCGGGGCTGCGGCGCCCCTGTTCCCAGTTATTCATGGTCGCCGCTGGGATCCCAAAGCGCTGTTCAAATTCTCGGGCGGAACGCGCCACGCGTTTGCGGATGGCGCGGATGCGGGTAGGCGGCATGGGATCAATATTCACAACCTCAAGCGCCATTTCGCCGCGCTTCCAGGCCACCGCCTCACGCAGCCCTTCCAGCAAACCTTCACCGAAATTCAATTCTTTGCTTTTACCGGCCATCGGTCATCTCCTTAAGTAAAGCGAGTACCGCCTTGCGCTGCTCCGTCGTCAAATCTTCCTGAGCGGATTTCGCATATGCAAAAATCATCACCGCCACATCGTCAGACACCATCAGAAAATAGATCGCCCTGCCGCCACCCCTTTTGCCCTTATTGCCCAGCGCAAAACGGATTTTTCGAAGCCCCATCAGGCCTGGGATCACGTCCCCAGCTAGCGGATTCAGGACGATTTCTGCCTCAAGCCGCCCCATATCTGCGCTTGAAGCGCCTAGGCGCTTCATTTGACGAACATAGAGCCCGGAACGGACAATCTGCATGTCGAAAACTACGCCATTGGCGTATATTTGGCAAGATTTTTCTTACGCCCGGCGAGCGGCATCGCCTCGAAAGTGACGCCTCAGCCCCTCAAGCCGCCACCCTTGCCACCAAATCGTAATCCACTTCCGGCGTATAGACCGAAGCCTCCTTCCCAAGCCGGGAAGAAAACAGCGTGAAATGCTCCACCTCCACCGGGGTGGCGCGGAACAGATTATGGGCCTGCACAAAGGCCATCAGCTTTTCCGGCGCGGCGCGGTCCGTGCGCGCCAAGGTCACATGCGGCGAAAAGCGCTTGCGTTCCGGCGCCAGGCCCACGCGTTGCAGCGCGGTTTCCACCTTGGTCTGCAAATGGGTCAGCGCGTCATTGCGCTCCGCCCCCACCCAAAGCGATTGGATGCGCCCGGCCTTTTCAAAAGTACCAACGCCGGCAAGCTGCAAGGTGAAGGGCCGCGCGCGGATCGCCGCCAGCGCGTCATCCACTTCCTGCGCGCGCCAGGGCTCAATCTCGCCAATGAAGCGCAAGGTCAGGTGGTAATTCTCAGGCGGCACCCAACGCGCGCCCGGAATGCCCCCCGCAAGCCCCGCGATTTCCGCCCGGAGTGAGGCCGGCAAGGCAAGGGCGACGAAAAGACGCAGCATGGCGGGGGCCCTCCTGGTGCGGTCCGGCGGCTCGCCTAAGGGGCAGCAACCTTCCCCAGCAGCGAATCGACATAGGGTAGCATGCGACGAACCATCTCCGCGACGCCAGCGACATTTGGGTGAATGCCGTCCGGTTGATTGAGCGAAAGATCCCCCGCCACCCCATCCAGCAGGAAGGGGTAGAAGACCACGCCTGGCCTTTCGCGCGCCAAGTCACTGAAACTCGCGGCGAATTCCCGCCCGTAATCGGCGCCGAGGTTGGGCGGCGCCAGCATGCCCGTCAGCATGGTGGGCAGGCGCTTCGCGGCCAGGGCATCCAGAATGGCGGCCAGATTGGTGCGGCTGGCGCGGGGCTCCAATGCGCGGAGCCCATCATTCCCGCCAAGCGCCACAATCACCGCATGGGGATTATCGGCCAAGGCCCAATCAAGCCGCGCCCGCCCGCCGGCCGTGGTATCGCCGGAAACCCCGGCATCAATCACGCGCACAGCCCGGCCGCGGGCGCGCAAGGCGGCTTCCAGCCTGGCCGGCAAGGCCTCGCCCCGCGCCAGCCCATACCCGGCGGTGATGGAATCCCCCAGCATCATCAGCCGGAGTTCCGCCGCCTGAGCGGGAATTGTTCCCAAAGCCAGCAGCGCCAGCGATTGGCGCCCGAGCCATCTGCGACCATATGCGCGGGCAGGATAGGAGCTTTGCGATACCATGGATGCCCTTCACATGACTGAACCGACCAGCGCCGGGGTCACCAAACCCCTGATCGACGCGCGCGGCCTTGGCTTCAAAGTGAGGGCGGGGGAGGGCGAGATCAACATCCTCCGCGGCCTTGATCTGCAAGTCGCGGCTGGGGA
This sequence comes from Roseomonas sp., assembly GCA_020249925.1. Lineage (GTDB taxonomy): Bacteria > Pseudomonadota > Alphaproteobacteria > Acetobacterales > Acetobacteraceae > Neoroseomonas. The sequence continues at coordinate 79,183 of JADCER010000012.1, forward strand.
AGCGGTGGGGATCGTCGGCCCCTCGGGTTCGGGCAAAACGAGCCTGCTGATGCTGCTGGCGGGGCTGGAACGCCCAACATCCGGCACGCTTTTGATTGATGGCGCGGATATCGGCGCCATGGAAGAAGATGCGCTGGCGCGTTTCCGGCGTGAGCGGCTTGGCATTGTCTTTCAGGCCTTTCACTTGATCCCGACCATGACGGCGCTTGAGAACGTGGCCGTGCCCTTGGAATTCGCCGGCGTGCGCGATGCCTTTGACCGTGCAGCCGAAGCCTTGCGCGCGGTTGGGCTGGGCCATCGCTTGGGCCATTACCCGGCGCAGCTTTCGGGGGGTGAACAGCAGCGCGTGGCGCTGGCGCGCGCTTTTGTCGCCGAACCGCGCTTGCTGTTGGCGGATGAGCCCACTGGCAATCTCGATCGCGCCAAGGGTGAGGAAGTCATGGCGCTGCTTTTCGATTTGCGCGCGCGGCTTGGCACCACGTTGTTGCTGATCACGCATGATCCCGCGCTGGCGGCGCGCTGCCCGCGGCAATTGCGGATCGAGGATGGGCTGATCGTTTCCGACGAAAGGCTGGCGGCGTGAGCAATTTGTCACTCGCTTTTCGGATCGCGCGGCGCGAATTGCGCGGCGGCTTGCGCGGCTTGCGTATTGTGCTGGCGTGTCTGGCGCTTGGTGTGGCGGCCATTACGGCTGTTGGCACGCTGCGCGCAGGTGTGGATGCCGGGCTTGCCGCCGATGGTGCGCGCATTCTGGGCGGCGATGTTGAAATCGCCTCCCCCTATCGGCCTTTGGCGGAGGCACCGCGCGCCTGGCTTGCGGCACGCGGCGCGCGGGTTTCGGAAGTGGTGACGCTGCGCGCCATGGCCGTGGCGGAATCGGGCCAGCGCATGCTGGTGGAGGTGAAGGCGGTGGATGGCGCCTATCCACTGTTCGGCACGCTTGAAGTGCAGCCGCCTGTCGCGCTCGGCACCGGTGAGATCCTGCTTGATCCTTTCATTGCCGAAAAACTTGAAGTGGCGCCGGGCGCGGTGCTGCGTATTGGTGAAGCGCGCCTGACCTTCCGCGCCACCATCACGCAGGAACCGGATAAGGTCGCCAGCCCCTCCTTGCTCGGCCCGCGCGCCATGATCGCCTTGGCGTCGCTGGAGGCAACACGGCTGATCCAGCCGGGCAGTCTGGTGACCTATGAATACCGGCTGGCGCTGCCGGCGGGGGTGGATCGTCAGCGCTTCATTGCCGATTTGCGCCGGGATTTTCCGGAATCCGGCTGGCGGATACGCAGTTCCGATGTCGCTGCCCCCGGGGTCAATCGCTTCCTGGATCGCGCGGCGTTTTTCCTGACGCTGGCAAGCCTGACCGCGCTGCTGGTGGGCGGGATTGGCATTGCCACCGGCGTCTCGGCCTGGCTGGAGCAACGCGCGCGCACCATCGCAACGCTGCGGTGCCTTGGCGCACCGCCATCGCTGATTTTCCTGACCTATCTTGTACAGGTGATGGCGCTTGCGTTGCTTGGCATTGCGCTTGGCTTGGTGATTGGTTTTGCGCTGACCTGGGCAGGTGCGGCGGCGCTCGCTTCCATTCTGCCGGTGGCGCCGCGCATCCTGCCTTATCCGACACCGCTTTTACTGGCGGCGGCTTATGGCTTGCTGACAGCGCTTGCCTTCACGCTATGGCCGCTTGGCCGCGCGGGCAGCATTCCGGGCGCTGCGCTGTTTCGCGATGTGGTGGCACCCAGTAGCGGCAGACCAAGCCTTGGCATTCTGGCGGCAATCATTGCTGCCGCCGGGGCGCTTTCCGCCTTGGTGATCGGCACAGCAGAAAACCCGCGCTTCGCGGCCATGTTCATCGTGGCGGTGATCGGCACGCTATTGCTGTTCCGCCTTGGCGCGGGGGCGTTGATGGCCCTTGCGCGGCGCCTGCCGCATGCGCGCCGCCCGGCTTTGCGCTTGGGGCTCGCCAATTTGCATCGCCCCGGCGCGCCAACACCTTTGATGCTGGTCTCGCTCGGCGTTGGGCTCACGGTGCTGGCCGCCATTGCGCTGATTGAAGGCAATCTCCGCCGGCAATTGGCCAATGAAATGCCCGCCGCCGCGCCGAATTTCTACTTCATTGATATCCAATCCGATCAGATCCAGGCCTTTGAGGCACTCGCCCGCGCGCAGCCAGGTGTCACGGAAATCCGCAGCGTGCCCAATTTGCGCGCGCGTATTGTCGCGGTGAATGGCGTGCCGGCGGAACAGGTGAATGCCACGCCCGAAACCGCCTGGGCCTTGCGCGGTGATCGCGGCCTGACTTACGCCGCCACGCCACCCGAAGGCGCGCGGCTGGTCGCGGGTGAATGGTGGCCGCCAAGTTACACCGGCCCGCCCCTGGTTTCCTTCGATGCGCAACTCGCGCGCGGTTGGGGCATTGGCGTTGGCGATAGCATCACCGTGAATGTGCTGGGCCGCGACATCACGTTGAAAATCGCAAGCTTGCGAGAAATCGCCTGGCGCGGGCTTGGCATCAATTACGTGCTGGTCGCCTCCCCCGGATTGCTCTCGGCCGCGCCGCATACGCATATCGCGACCATGCGCAATGATGTGGCGCAGGAAGCGACGCTGCTGCGCTTGCTGACGGATCGCTTCCCCAATGTCTCGGGCATTCGGGTGCGCGATGCCTTGGATCAGGTGGTGGGGCTGTTGGAGAAGATCGGCTTCGCGCTTTCGGCGGTGGCCGGCATTACCTTGCTCGCGGGCTTGCTTGTTTTGGCGGGCGCGGTGGCGGCGGGGCAAAGGCGGCGCATTCGTGACGCTGTGGTGCTGAAGACCATCGGCGCAACACGTGGGCAAATCCGCGCGAGTTTCTTGGTGGAATTCGGCCTCCTTGGCCTCACGGCGGGGTTATTGGCGGCGGCGGCTGGCACGGCGGCGGCCTGGGGCGTGGTGCGCTTTGTGATGCGCGCGGATTGGGTGTTTCTGCCGGGGACATTGGCGATTACGGTGCTGGCCTGCATGGCCATCACGCTTGGTTTTGGCTATGTCGGCACGGCCTTTGCGCTGCGCGCCAAGGCGGCACCCTTGCTCCGCAACGAATAGAAAGCCTGTGATGGCCGAAGACGACAAACTCTCTCAGCTTGATGCCATGCTGCTCCGCCGCGCCTTTGCCCTGGCCGGTGAGGCGCGGGCACGCGGCGATCGCCCCTTTGCCGCCGTGATCGCCGATGAAAAGGGCAAGGTGCTGGCCGAGGCCGGTTCCACCCAGGGCAAGGGCGGCGGCGGGACGCTGGCGCATTCCGAAATGAATGCCTTGCAGGCCGTGCTGCGCGCCGGGCTGCCGCGCGATGTGCTGCGCCGGGCCACGATTTATTCCTCGGGCGAGCCCTGCGCGATGTGTTCGGCGGCGATTTTCTACACAGGGATCGGGCGCGCGGTTTATGGGCTTTCAGCCGGTGCCATTTTGCATCTGCGCAATGCGCAGCCCCATACGGCGGGGTTGTCGCTGTCCTGCCGGGCGGTTTTGGATTCGGCGGCGGAGAAGGTGGCGGTGGTTGGGCCGTGCCTGGAAGCAGAAGGTGCCGTGCCGCATCAGGGCTATTGGCAGGAAGGGGCGGCCTGAAGCGCTGCCGGCCGATTGCCTTTGTTTCATGAGCATGCGTTAATCCGTCGCCTTTGATTGACGGCAATTGAGGAAGGAAAGCCAAATCATGTTCGCAACCCTGTCCGCGCGCCTGCGCCACGGCGCCGTGCTTGCCCTGCCGCTTCTGGCGCTGATCGGCTGCGCCACGCCAACGCCCGAACCGCCTGTGGTGGCGTCTTCCACCCGGGAAATGGTGGCGGCGGTGGACCGGGTGGATGCCCGCACCCGGACCATTGTGGTGCGTGGGCCGGACAATAAGCCGCAAACCCTGCAGCTTGGCCCGGAAATCCGCAATTTCGATCAAATCCGCCGTGGTGACCGTGTGCGGCTGCATTATGAGGAAGCCGTGGCCGTGCGCATGGCCCCCCGCGGCAGCCGGATGGAACCTGAAACCGTGGTTGGTGCCGCCCGCGCTGAACCTGGCGCTCGCCCCGCCGCCGGTGCTGCCGCCGCGACCCGCGCCCAGGTGCGCATCACCGCCCTGGATACCGCAAACAACACCGTAAGCTTCGTCGGCCCATCCCGCGTGGAGCGCACCGTGGCGGTCCGCGCCCCCGAATTGCAGGCATTCCTGAGGACGCTCAGCGTGGGTGACCGGGTGGATGTTGCCATCGCCGAAGCTGTGGCCATTCGGGTGGAACCGGCCGAGCGGTGACGGGTCTGGGCGCCCGCCAGGCAGCGGGCGCCCCCCTATTGATCTAGATTACGAAATCTCCATATTATCAGCGAACGGGGAATCCTCCCCATCAACAGGAGTCTCACTCGTCATGGCCTTTGGTCCCGACACGCGTTTTACCACCGGCTGGGGTCGCCCCGTCGCAGCCGATGCGGCCGCGATTGATGCCGGGCTGCGGGCATATATGCTCCGCGTCTATAACTGGATGGCGTCTGGCCTGCTGGTTACCGGCATTGTCGCTTACGTGATCGGCAATTCGCCTGAGCTGCAGCAGATGTTCTGGTCCGTGAGCCGCGCGGCCAATGGCGCGCGCATCGTCTCCCCGACCATTCTGGGCTGGGCCGCGATGCTTTCGCCGCTCGCCTTCATCCTGGTCTTCAGCTTCGGCATCAACAAGCTTTCGCGCCCCGCGGCGCAGGGGTTGTTCTGGCTTTTCGCCGCCTGTATGGGCGCCAGCCTGTCGAATATCTTCATCCGCTACACTGGCCAGTCCATCGCCAGCACCTTCTTCATCACCGCGTCCATGTTCGCGGCCGTCAGCCTTTATGGCTACACGACGAAGGCGGATCTGACGCGCTTTGGCAGCTTCATGATCATGGGCCTGATCGGCATCTTGATCGCGGGTCTGGTCAATATCTTCCTGGCTTCCCCCGCGCTGGCCTTCGCGATCAGTGTGATTGGCGTGGTCGTGTTCGTTGGCCTCACGGCCTATGACACGCAGCGCATCAAGGCGGATTATGTGCAATTCGCCTATGCGGAAGGCACGGATGAAGCCGGCAAGCGGAGTGTGATGGATGCGCTTGGCCTCTATCTGAACTTCGTGAACCTGTTCCAGCTGCTGCTTTCCTTCATGGGTCAGCGCAACAGCGATTGATCACGGCCTTCGGGTCTTGATCAGAAACCCCGGGGGAAACCCCGGGGTTTTTTTTGCCTGCTCACAAACCCTGATCAATGGGCACACGCAGCGCTTCCGCAAGGCGATTGGTCTCCGCTGCCATGCCAAGCACGGCCAGCAATTCGCCATGCATCGCTTCCGTCATGCCTTTGGCGCGGGCGGCGGCCGTATGGGAAGCCGTGCAATAGGCGCAGCCCGCCGCGGCTGAAGCCGCGAGGTAGAGCATTTCCTTCGTCAGTGGATCGAGTGCTCCCGGCGCCATCACCTGCTTCAGGCTTTCCCAGGTGCGCTTGAGCGTTGGCGGATGCACCGCCAAGGCCTTCCAGAAATTATTGACATCAGCGACCCCGCGCGCGGCCTTGATGTCATCAAACACCGCGCGCACTTCGGGCGCGGCATCGGCGTATTCAATCAGCGCCATCAGGCACCCCCGGGCAAGGGCCGATAGGGCAGCGCCGCCAGGCGCGTGGCATGCAGCGTAATGTCACGCCAGACGCCGCCTTTCATGTAGGGGTCTTCGGCTATCCAGGCGCGCGCGGCTTCATCGCTTGCGTGGCGCGTGACGGTGATGGAACCGATCATGCGGCTTTCGGCCTCATCCAGAATGGCCCCGCCAATCGCAAGCGTGCCATCGGCGGCCATGGGCTGCATGCGGGCGATATGCGCAGGGCGCGCGGCCTGGCGACGCGCCGGGGCCTCGGCATCCGTGCCGTCATAGGCGATGGCAACCGTATGGGTGCGCGTACTTGCCACCGGATCGCCCGGCCTGGGCAGGCGCTGATAGGGAAGGGGCGCGATGCGGAAGGGCAGGACCCGCACATCCCCCCAAACACCTTCAACCGAGAAGGGTTCTTCCGCGAGATAGGCGTTGACGCCCGCCATATCCGGTACCGCCAGGATCATCAGCGATCCGGAAGCCTCCCACGCAGAGGTGAAAAGCGGTGTGCCGAAGGGCATGCGCCCATCCTCAGCCCAGCGGCTGATTACCGCCCGGTGGCGGTCCATCGCCGCGGCGCGGCGGGCTTTATCGGCACCATCGAAAGCAAGTATGGCGTAGCCCATGGCATTTCCCCTTTGTGAAAAGGGCAGCATGCCATGGGCGGAGGCCTATGACAGGGGGGGGCCACATCCGCCCCCACCCGCATCAATACATGTGCTGCCCGCCATTGATGGACAGCGTGGACCCGGTGATGAAATCCGCATCCTCGGCGGTCAGGAAGACCACGCCACGGGCGATATCCTCTGCCCGGCCAAGCCGGCCACGCGGAATGCGCGCGATGATCTTTTCCAAAACATCGGGCGGCACGGCGCGCACCATTTCAGTATCCACATAACCGGGGGCCACCGCATTCACGGTAATGCCAAGCTTCGCCCCTTCCTGAGCGAGCGCCTTGGTGAAGCCGTGAATGCCGGATTTCGCGGCGGCGTAATTCACCTGGCCATATTGCCCGGCCTGGCCATTCACCGAACCGATATTCACGATGCGGCCAAATTTGCGCGCATTCATGCCTTCCCAAACCAGCTTGCAAAGATTGTAGCAGGAGCCGAGGTTTGTATCGATTACCGCATCCCACATGTCGCGGTTCAGTTTGCGCATCGTGGCATCGCGCGTGATGCCGGCATTGTTCACCAGGATCTCGATCGGGCCCACTTCGGCTTCGATTTTCGCAATCGCTTCGGCGCATTGCGCGTAATCGGCGACGTCGAATTTATAGCAGGGAATGCCGGTGCGTTCGGTGAAGGCCTGCGCCGCGGCATCATTGCCGGCATAGGAAGCAACCACGGTCCGGCCTGCCGCTTGCAGCGCTTCGCTGATGGCGGCCCCAATGCCTCTTTGGCCTCCGGTGACAAGTGCAACACGCGCCATGAAATCTCTCTCCTCAATTGCTGGTGTCGGGCAGGCCGCCCCATGGCAGCCGTCTAGTTTGGGGTATTTGCGCCAGATCAATAGCGGCTTGGCATTTTCGCGCCACAAGAATCAGGCGGGCGGCGCAATTTTCCGACCCGCGGATAGCTTCTCCTCCTTAGACGTGAGACTCTTACGGCGCGGCTTCCCCCCAACCGCGCCGTATTTTTTTGACCAGGTGGCAGGATGTGTTAGATTGGCTTCATGGTTTTGAGGGTTGCCTTTTTCCGAATTACCGCCGCGGCCGCCTAGGGCGCCGGGCATGGGGCCTGCGCGCCTGCCGGTTGGCCGCCGCCGCATTGTCCCGCCACCCTGAACCGGAACCGACCCATGTTATCGAGCCCTTTGACCACGCGCTTTGATCTGCGCGCCGAACCCAGCCCGGGCCTGCTGCCGCGCCTTTTGCAGCCCTTCGCCAAGCGCGATGTGACGCCGGATTTTTTCCAGGCCCGCCAAGGGGCTGAGGAGATGGAAATCACCATCGCCTGCGATGATCTTGAACCAGGCGTGGCGGCGCTGATTGCCGGCAATCTTGGCCAGGTGATTGGCGTGAGCCGTATTGTGGTGACGCCGGCGGAAAGCCTCAGCCGGCAGCAGGCAGGGTGATTTCGCCGCGCCGGCTTTCGGCCTAATAAGCTGACATGAAGCCGCTGATCCTGACCATGGGTGAGCCCGCCGGGATCGGCGCGGAAATCACCGCCGGCGCCTGGCGCGCCCTTAGCGTCAGCGGGCCATGCTTTGCGCTGATTGACGATGCCACGCGCGATTTTGGCGTGCCGGTGGCGCGGATCAGCGCGCCGGAAGAAGCGGGGGCGGTGTTCGCGCGGGCGCTGCCGATCCTGCATCGGCCCCTTGCCGTGCCCGTGGTGCCCGGCAAGCCAAGCCCGGCCCATGCCGGGGCGGTGATTGGTGCGATTGAGGAAGCGGTGGCGCTTGCCAAATCAGGCCGCGCGGCGGGGGTGGTGACCAACCCGATCCAGAAGGCGAGCCTGACCGCCGCCGGCTTCCCGCATCCCGGCCATACCGAATTTTTGGGCGAATTGGCCGGCACCGGCGTGCCGCCCGTGATGATGCTGGCCTGCCCGGAACTCCGCGTTGTGCCGGTGACGGTGCATGAAGCCTTGGCGAAGGCTATCGCGCGGTTGAACCCCGCGCTGATTATGGAGACTACGCGGATTGTGGATGCCGCGCTCAAGCGCGATTTCGGTATTGCGGCGCCGCGTTTGGCGATTGCAGGCTTGAACCCCCATGCCGGGGAAGCCGGCACCATGGGGCGGGAGGAAATTGACATCATCGCCCCCGCGATTGCGGCGCTCCGCGCCGAAGGGATTGATGCGCGCGGGCCGATGCCGCCGGATACCATGTTCACCGCGCTGGCGCGGCCTGGCTATGACGCGGCGATCTGCCTTTATCACGATCAGGCGCTGATCCCGATCAAGACCATTGATATGGCGGGCGGCGTGAATGTGACGCTCGGGCTTTCCATTATCCGCACCAGCCCTGATCACGGCACGGCCTTGGATATTGCCGGCAAGGGCCTGGCCGATCCCGCTTCGCTGATTGCGGCCATCAGGCTGGCCGGCGAACTTGCTCAGAAAAGAGGTTTGGCGTGAAGCATCTCGACCTATCGGTGAATGTTGATCATGTGGCGACACTGCGCAATGCGCGCGGTGGGACGCATCCCTGCCCGGTGGAGGCATCGCGCCTTGCCGTGGAAGCCGGCGCTGATGGCATTACCGTGCATCTCCGCGAAGATCGGCGCCACATCAAGGATCGCGATGTGGAGCGTATTCGTGCCGAGATCGCGGCACCCTTGAATTTCGAAATGGCGGCGACCGAGGAAATGGTTGCCTTCGCGGAACGTATCCGCCCGCCTTATTGCTGCATTGTGCCGGAAAAACGTGCGGAGCTGACCACCGAAGGCGGACTTGATGTGCTGCGCGCCGGGCCGTTTTTGCGTGAGGCCGTGGCGCGGCTGCGTGCCGCCAATGTGCGTGTTTCCATTTTCATCGAAGCCGATGCAGCGCAAATCGAAGCCGCTGCGGCGATTGGCGCGTTGGCGATTGAATTGCACACCGGCACCTATGCGGAAGGGCCGGTGGCGGATCGGCCCGCGCAATTGGCGCGCTTACAGGCGGGTGTGGTTGCGGCGCGGCGCGCGGGTTTGCTCTGCCATGCCGGCCATGGGCTGACCTATGAAACCGTGACCGATATTGCCCGGATGGAGGAGGTGACGGAAATCTCTATCGGGCATTTCCTGATTTCGCAGAGCGTTTTTGAAGGGCTGCCGGCTGTGGTGCGGCGCTTCAAGACGCTGATCGCCACGGCGCGCGGCGCTTGAGGAGGATCTGATGCCGACAATGAGTGTTGATGGTTATCCGATTGCCTATGCCGAAGCCGGCAGCGGCACGCCTGTGGTGATGGTGCATGGCACCCTTGGGGATCAGCGTTCCTTCACGGGGCAGATGGAAGCCTTTGGCGCGCAGTATCACGCTATCGCCATCAGCCTCCGTCATTGCTGGCCTGACAAGTGGCGGGAGGATGGGGATTTCACCATTGCGCGGCATACGGCGGATGTGGCGGGCTTCATTCGTGGGCTCGGCAAAGGCCGCGTGCATTTGATTGGCCATTCGCGCGGCGGGCATATCGCCTTTCGTGTGGCGCAGCATCATCCGGAATTGCTGGCTTCAGTTGTGTTGTTGGAACCGGGCGGTGAATTGGATGAAAGCCTCGGTGGCGCGCCGCCCGCGGGCAATCAGGCATCCGCCTTTGCGCGCGGCGCGGCCTTGATTGCCGAGGGCAAGGTGGAAGAAGGCCTGACGGTTGTTGCCGAGCATACCGGCGGGCCAGGCGCCTGGGCGAAGCGGTCAGAGGCGCGCAAGAAAGTCAATCGCGACAATGCGACAACCTTGCTTGGGCAGATCAAGGAACAGCGCAAGCCCTATGCGCGGGCGGAGGCAGCGGGGATCAAGACGCGCACGCTGCTGGTGGGTGGTGATCAATCCCAACCGCAATTCGGGCGCATTCTGGATGCCTTGGAAGGCGCAATGCCGAATGCGCAGCGCGTGACGATTGCCCGCGCCGCGCATAGTGTGCAGGCGGATAATCCGGCGGATTTCAACGCGGCGGTGTTGCGGTTTCTGGATGCTTAGGTACGCAGCCCCAGTTCTTCACTATTGCTAGACCGGATTGGCTGCCAAAAACAATGCTTGCGAAAGCGCTTCGAAGAAGCGCTGAAATGGCTCCGGGTCCGAGAGAGCGACTTGGTTGATTTGTCCGGAAACACGCACCACAGTTTGTCGCGGTGAAATCTGGCGAAGACTGATGGTCAAACGGATCAGATTGCTGCCGTAACGCGTGGCGCTGACAGTGCCAAGGACCGCATCCGCGCGATCAACCACGAAGCCAAGGTCCTGCAACGCAGCGATCGTTGCTTGAAAGACGCGCCCTTGATCACCTGTATCAAAGCTTCGCGTGGAAATTGCCCGTTGCGCCGCTTGGGTGTTTGAACTTGCCAATACCTGCTGCCGACTATCCATCTGGCACCCCGCAATGAGCGGCGCCATGGGTGCCAATAGCAGGACGCACAATATCTTTGGGTGAATAGATTTAGATGTCATGGGCCGTCAGGAACACCGATTGAGAGAGCTTATCGAAAAACTCGCGGTAAAGTAGCGCATCTGTTCGTGTCTCCGGCATGAAGTTTGCTACTTGCGGTGGCGTCGGGAATTGAAAGGTGGCGCGCGCAATGCTTGACGCCTGGTCCGGCACGCGACGTATCACGATCTGAACCCTGACAGGAACAGGTGTTGCCTTTGATCCGACGACCACTCCGAATTCCTCGCGCGATTCGGTCACCGTATATCCCATATCCTGCAAGACACCGATGGAAGCTTGCATCAGCAGCCTGGTATTCACGGTATCGAAGCGGCGGGACTGAATGGCGCGCAGATTGCTAACCGACTCAGTCGGCGCAAGCGCTGCTGCGTGCCTTTCGCCCTGGGGGCCGCAACCAGTGCTCCCAAGGCCGATCAGAAGAATGGCGCAGATGATGCCAACCCACTTCATGATGTTCAGAAGCTACTGGATCGATAGGAGAAATCGCGCACCAAACGCCGTTCATCAAAGCGGATCACGACCGTGAGGGTGCGTTGCGATGTGCGTGCGACACCGGAACTACCGCTGACGCCGGCTATGAGTGGAATACCTGCTCCTCCGCCGCTGGCCGAATATACACGGTCGCTGGACACGCGATCATAAACCCATGTCTCGCGGCGCCGCTCATCTGTGGTGACGATATTCGGGGAACCAAGAATAGACGCAACTTCGTCACCGCTCATGCCGACACGAATGTCACGCTGCACGGTGCCAACGGTCAAACGGCTACCAGCCTCGCTCGCCGCAGCAACCTCAGCAGCCTGCTGGGATGGTGATTGGCACCCTAACAATGCGGCGCTGAAGCCACACACCAAAAGCAAGGAAGTCTTTTTGAGCGATGCCATGAGATCAAACCCTTTCCAAAACATTCAAGGACGCGCTGGCGGCGGTTCGCCGGACGCGGCGGGGGCAACTGGCGCCCGCCTTTGCCCTGGCAAGCGTTCGGCAGCAGGGCGCGGCGCGGCGGGGCCTGATCCATCAGGTGGTGCAGCCATCAGGGTGCGCGCCATTGTATTGCCAAGCGGAACAAAGAAATTGGACTGATAGAAATTGGGATCATCCACCTGTGTTTCCCTGCCTACCCCCAGAACACTCGCGTTGGCGCGAACGGTGGATTGGTTGCGCCCCCTTTCTTCCACGGTCGCGGCCAAACGTAACCCCGTGAGCCTGGTTGCGGAAATCGTGCCCGTATCGGCATCAGCACGCGTGATGCGATACCCCAGATCCTGCAAGGTGGCGACCACACCACGCGCGGTTGTCTGACGATCGGCATCGACGATCCGCGTCTGCATGGCGCGAAGTTCGGTGGCTGGTTTTGTGCTGGGTACGAAGGAATCGGCGGCTTGTTGCGGCGCGCAGGCGGCTAGTGCCAGAAGCGCAGCCAAAGCGGCGAATGAGGGTATCCTCATGCTCTGATCCCCCGGCTTGCTAGGCCTTTGCGTACTTGTTCAAAGAACCCTGAGCTGAATTCCGGCGCAATGAGCCGTTCCGCCCTGGCAAGGCCCTGAGTATTGATGACGATTCGCTCAAAGCTCACGCGCATTTGGACTGCGCCTTCCGACCTTAGAGGCAGGGTGGTCAGCGTTACGCGGATAAGTTGATCCTTATCCCAAACGGGATTGTAGCGGACCCCCAGGAGCGCCAAACCGACCGTCATGGCAATTTGCCCTGCGACTTGGCCGGCTTCCGTGGCGTCGCGATCCTTGGCGCCGGCAAGAACACCCAGACGAGGTGCGCTTTCTTCTATGGTGAAGCCGAGATCCTGGAGCACGGCAGTCGCCTCTACCAGCAGGGTCGTCTCATCCCGCAGGGCGAAGCGCGCGGTTTCGCGTTCGCGTATTTGTGCTGCGTTGGCTGGGGGGGCGCCAGCCACCATGGCGTATTCGTTGGCCCAATTGGTGTTTTGCTGACACCCGGCCAAGAATAACCCCATCCCCAGCGCTAGACTGATCTGCGGCAAATGACGAACGCTCACGTCCACCCCCTACTGAGACATTTCCCGTAGATGACCAGAAGATTAGGGGCTGGGAAAGTGTCTTTTTTTGGGAAGGCCACATTAAAAATCGGCTCGGCCCGTAGCGTGCAGGCAGATAATCCATCCGAATGCAACGCCGCCATCCTGGCAGTTCCGGCAGAGCCCGGTACTTGTAACGCCGCCTCTACCTCGTTGCCTGTTCCAAAAACCGCAGCAGCGCCGCCAAATCCTCCGCATTATCCACACGTTGCACCGGCATTTTCGTCCCTGGCGTCACCACATCGGGGCCGCGGGTGAACAGGTCGCCGATGGTGGTCGCGTCCCAGATGATATCCCCGCGCGCCAGGCGTTCGGAATAGACATAGCCGGGGAGCGAGCCCATGCGGCGGCCGAAAATGCCATGCAGATGTGGCCCGGCCATGGGGCCGGCATCTTGGGTGAGCGCATGGCAGGCGCTACAAGCGCGAAAGACTTGCGCGCCATGGCTATCAAGCCCTGGTGGCAGGTCAGTGGTGGCGGGCGCGGCGATGGGGCCGATGGCGCGGCCGCTCAGCGCATTCCAGCGGCGCACTTGTCGATCGGCGCCGCCTGTCCATAGCAAGCGCCCATCAGGCGCGAAGGCTACGGACCAAACCGGCAGGCCGGGGCCTTCCAGCGTGTGCATCAGGCGCGCTGTCTCCACGCCCCAGATCGTCACACTCCCGCCGAGGGACGCAACCGCCAGCCGCGCGCCGGCGGCATCAAGGCTCAGCGCCACGATGGGCCGCGCGCCCGCTTCCATTTCGCGCATGGCGCCATTGGGCGCGATCAGGCGCAGCACACCATCCACGCCGCCGGCGGCGAGTCCGCCATCAGGCAGGGCAGCAAGGGCATTCAGCGGCAGGCCGGCTTCGGCGATGATCCGGTTGCTGCCATTGGCGGCCCAAAGGCGGATGGTGCCGTCGAAGCCTGCACTCACCAGCGCGCCATCAGGGCGGAAGGCGACAGCGTTCACATTGCCGCGATGGCCTTCCAGGATTTGCGCGCTGCCATCGCCAAGGTTCCAAAGCCGCACGGAGCCATCCCAGGCGGCTGAGGCCAAAAACCCATCGCGCGCCGCAAGCCCCGCGATTTGCCCCGTATGGCCTTCCAGAATTTGCGCTGGCGCCGCACCAAGCCCCGGCGCCCAAAGCGCGATGCGCCCGCCCTCACCGGCGCTGGCGATCCGCCCATCGGGCAAAAGGGCCAGGGCATTGACGCTGCCGCGATGCCAGCGCGCGACCGCCCGTGCCTGCCCGGCGCGCACATCCCAAAGGATCACCGCATGATCGAAGCCGGCGGAGACAATGTGCTGCCCATCGGGCAGGGGCAAAACGGCGCGGACAGGGCCTCCATGGCCGGACAAATCCTGCGCCAGCGCGGGGGCGGCGAGCAGCAGGAAGACCCAAAAAAGTCGCCGCATCATATCACCACCCCGCCGCTGACATGAATGGATTGCCCGGTAATGTAACCCGCGCCTGCTGAGGCAAGAAAGGCGATGGTCGCTGCCACGTCATCGGGCGTGCCAAGGCGCCGGAGGGGGATGCGTGCGGTGATCTCCTCCCATTGCGCTGCCGATAGCGCGGCATGGGCGCCGGGGTCTTTGCGCGTATAGCCAGGCACCACCGCATTCACCGTGACCTTCGGCGCCCATTCAATCGCAAGGGCGCGGACCAGAGCCTCAACCGCGGCCTTGGCGGCGGCCGAGGCCGGGAAGGTGGTGACATCATTGCGAAACAGGTGCGCGACAAAGGAAGAAACCGCGATCAGGCGCGGATCACTTCCCGCTGCCAGATGCGGTGCGGCGGCGCGGGCAAGCCTCAGCAGGCTGAAGGTAATCGCCTCATGGCTTTTGGCGAAGCCGGCATCGGTGAGGGTTGCGATGGGGGTGCGATCAGCAAAGCCGGCATTGGCGACCACCACATCCAAGCCGCCGAGTGCGGTGATGGTTTCTGCAACCAGCCGCGCCGGGGCTTCGGCTTCGGTGAAATCGCCAAAGGCTTCGGCAACTTCCGCGCCCTTATCCCGCGCGGTGGCGGCAACCCGCCCCAGGGCGTCGCGATTGGCCCGCGTGTGCAGCATCAGCGCCACGCCGGGGGCACCGAAGGCGCGGGCGGTTGCCGCACCTATCCCGCTGGCTGCCCCGGTAATCAGAATGCGTCTTGCTGCCATGGTCCCGCACCTTTCCTGTTTGGGGGCAGGATAAGCCAGCGCGGCGCCATTGCCAGCCCCGCCCGCGCGCCCCATCCTGGATCGCAATCAACCTGCCAAGGGAATGCCAGATGACATTGACCGTGCTTGAACCGGAAGGGCTCTATCCCGAGACGGATTTGGAACAGCGCATCATGGGGCCAGGCGTGCGCATCCTGCAGGGGGCGTGCAAGACCTCGCTCGCGGAATTGCCGGATGAGCTTTGCCAGCAGGCGGAAGGGCTGATGACGCTGCGCATGGCGGTGCCCGCGGATCAGATTGCGCGTTTCCCGAAGCTCAAGGTCGTGATCCGCATGGGGGTTGGGTATGATAGGGTGGATCGCGCAGCCTGTGCGGCGCGTGGGATCAAGGTTTGCAATGTGCCGGATTACGGCACGCAGGAAGTGGCGGAATTCGCTGTGCTGCTGGCGCTTGGGCTGCGTCGGGGCTTGACGCTTTACCATGACACACAACGCGGCCCGAACCCGGCGAAATGGGCGGTGATGCCCCACCCGGCCGTGCGCCGGCAGGATGTGCAGACCTTCGGGATTCTGGGCCTGGGGCGCATCGGCACGGCCGCAGCCTTGCGCGCCAAGGCGCTGGGCTATCGCGTGGTGTTTTATGATCCGGCGCTGCCCAATGGGTCAGACCGCGCCATTGGCGTGACGCGCTGCCGCACCATGGATGAGATGCTGGCGCAAGCCGATGTGCTTTCCATCCATTGTCCCCTCACGCGCAAAACGCGGGGTTTGATTGGGGAGCGTGAATTGCGCCTGCTCCCGAAAAACGCGGTGGTGGTGAATACGGCGCGCGGCCCCATTCTGGATATTGATGCTTTGGAACGGGTGCTGCGCGATGGGCATGTGGCGGCGGCTGGGCTTGATGTGATCCCGGTGGAACCGCCGGTGGAGCCCGTGCCATCGCTCCTGCAAGCCTATCGCAATCAGGAAGAATGGCTCGCGGGGCGGCTGATCATCACGCCGCATATCGCCTTTCATACGCCGCAAGCCTGGGATGATATTCGCCTGAAAAGTGCCGAGACCATGCGCGATGTGCTGGTGGAGGGGCTGAATACAAATGTCATCCCGCCTGACTCGGATTGATCAGGCAGGCTGATTTCCGGGCGGGCCGGGGCTATATGTCCCGGCAAAAGACAGGGGGTTTCCGATGAATAGACGCACCATGCTGGCCGCGCCCTTGGCCGCGCCGCTGCTCGCTGCCGCCAGCACCGCCCAGGCCCAGGCGGCGCTGGTGACCGAGGAATTCATGATCCCCGCCGGCGATGCGGGGATTGAGCTGTTTCTGCGCAATAAGCGCCCGGAAAACCTGACGAGTTTCACCCCGGCGCGGACGGTGATTTTCGTGCATGGCGCGACCTATCCGGCGCATACGGCCTTTGACCTGCCCTTGGGGGGCCTGTCCTGGATGGATTACATCGCCGGTCAAGGCTTTGACGTTTGGTGCCTGGATATTCGCGGCTACGGTCGCAGCACGCGCCCTGCGGAAATGAGCCAACCGCCAGAGGCCAATCCGCCCATCGTGCGCGGTGAGACCGCGGTGAAGGATATTGCCACCGCAGCCGCCTTCATTCGCGAAAGGCGGAATGTCGCGAAGCTGGTGCATATCGGCTGGTCCTGGGGCAGCACACTGATGGGCCGCTTTGCCGCCGATAACCCCGCCTTGGTGGAACGCCTGGTGCTATTCGCGCCGCCCTGGCTGCGCGAGGGACCGAGCCTCGCTGCCGGCCCCGCCGCCGCGACGCTTGGTGCTTATCGTACCGTGACCCAGGCGCAGGCGCGGGAACGCTGGATGACCGGCGTGCCGGAGGCCAAGCGCGCTGGCCTGATCCCGCCCGGCTGGTTTGAACACTGGGCGGGTGTCACCTGGGCGACCGATCCGGAAGGCATGCGGCGCAATCCGCAGACGCTGCGCGCGCCGAATGGTGTGCTGCTGGATAGCCGGGAATATGCGCAGGCCGGCCGGCCCTTCTGGGACCCGGCCAAGGTCACGGCACCCACCCTGCTGGTGGTGGCGGAATGGGACCGCGATACGCCGCCCAGCATGGCGCTCGCGATCTTCCCGCTGCTGACGAATAGCCCCGGCAAGCGCCTGGTGGTGCTGGGGGAAGGCACGCATACCATTGTGATGGAACGTAATCGCGGCGCGCTGTTTCAGGCGGTGCAGGGCTTCCTGGTGGAAGCTTCTGCCTGACGGGGCGCACCGCCCCACGCCATGCTAAATCCTGCCTGAACGAATCGGAGAAGCCCTGCCCATGTCCAAACCCACCCCCTCGCCCGGCCTGGTGGTTGATCGCAACCTCGCGCTTGAACTGGTGCGCGTGACGGAAGCTGCGGCACTCGCTGCTTCCCGCTGGATCGGCCGGGGCGACAAGAACGCCGCCGATGGCGCCGCGGTGGAAGCCATGCGCAAGGCCTTTGATACGGTCGCCATCACCGGCACGGTGGTGATCGGCGAAGGCGAGATGGATGAGGCGCCGATGCTCTATATCGGCGAAAAGGTCGGGCTTTACGCCAAGGCAGGCGGCGGGCCGGAAGTGGATATTGCGGTTGACCCGCTGGAGGGAACCTCCATCACCGCCAAGGGCGGGCCGAATGCGATTGCGACCGTGGCGCTGGCGGAAAAGGGCGGATTTTTGCACGCGCCCGATATCTACATGGATAAGCTCGCGATCGGGCCTGGGCTGCCGGAAGGCATTGTGGATCTGGATGCGAAGCCTGAGGAAAACCTCCGCGAATTGGCGCGCGCCAAGAAATGCGACATTGGCGATCTGATGGTCTGCACGCTGGATCGCGACCGGCATAAGGAAATGATCCGCGCCTGCCGCGCTGCCGGCGCGCGCATCATGCTGCTGGGCGATGGCGATGTTTCGGGGCTTATTGCGGTGAGCCAGCCGGAAGCGGGCATTGATATCTATATGGGCTCGGGCGGCGCGCCTGAGGGCGTGCTGGCAGCCGCGGCCTTGCGTTGCATTGGCGGGCAGATGCAAGGCCGGCTGATGTTTGAGAATGAGGATCAGATCGCGCGCGCGCGGGCCATGGGCATCAGTGATCCCAACCGCAAATACAGTGTCGAGGAAATGGCTAAGGGCGATGTGATGTTCGCCGCCACAGGTGTCACCAGTGGCGCCATGCTGCGCGGTGTGCGGCGTTTTGCTGGTGGGGCTTACACGCATTCCATCGTCATGCGGTCCAAATCCGGCACGGTGCGCTATGTGGAAGGGCACCATAATTTTGCGCGCAAGCCCAGCGCCTTCATCGCTTGATCAGGGCGCGCGTATTTCATGGATGATCGCGCGCTGACAGGCCCCGTATTGGGTGTCACGCGCAGCGTCACCGGGCGAAGCTGGCAATGGCGCGCGGGCGATGCGCGCATCGGCCTTGGCATCGCGCAGCGTTTGGAATTGCCTGAGATGCTGGGGCGCTTGCTCGCCGCGCGCGGCATTGGCCTGGATGATGCGGCGGATTTTCTGGAACCGAAGCTGCGCGCGTTGATGCCGGACCCCGCAAGGCTTGCCGATATGGAGGCAGCGGCGGATCGCATCGCCGTTGCGGTGCGGAGCGGCGAACATGTCGCGGTCTTTGGTGATTATGATGTGGATGGTGCTTGCGCTGGCGCGTTGATGACACGGTTTTTGCGTGATCTTGGCTGCCAAGTCACACCCTATGTGCCGGATCGCATCAAGGAAGGCTATGGGCCGAATGCACCGGCGATTGCAGCCCTTTGTGATGCCGGTGCGTCGCTGATCATTTGCGTGGATTGCGGCATTGCGGCGGGTGTCGCTTTGGCCGCCGCTGATGGCCGCGCGGATGTTGTGGTGTTGGATCATCACAAGGCGGAAGGCGCGTTGCCGGGGGTGCTTGCCGTGGTCAATCCCAATCGGTTGGATTGCCCATCCGGCTTGCGCCATATTTGCGCCGCGGCGGTGGCGTTTCTGGCGGCAACGGCAAGCTTGCGCGTATTGCGTCGCGCGGGATGGTTCACGCGCCGCAAGGAACCCGATCTTCTCGCGCTGCTTGATATCGTGGCGCTCGCGACAGTGTGCGATGTCATGCCGCTCACGGGTTTCAATCGCGCTTTGGTGGCGCAGGGGTTGAAGGTATTGGGCAAGCGCGGGCGGATTGGGCTGGCCGCTTTGCTGGATGTCGCGGGGCAGAAGGATATGCCAAGCGCCCATACGCTCGGCTTCATGCTGGGGCCGCGTATCAATGCCTCAGGCCGGATTGCGGAAGCGGATTTGGGCTTGCGGCTTTTGCTGTCGGAAGATGCCATTGAAGCGCGCGCCATGGCGGAAAAATTGGATGAGGTGAATAAGCGCCGGCAGGAAGTGGAAGGCGATATGCTGGGCGCCGCACTTGCGATGGCGGAAGCGCAGGTCAAGGCCGGCCATGCCGTGCTGCTGGTGGCGGCGGAAGGCTGGCACCCCGGCGTGGTTGGCATTGTCGCCGGCCGGGTCAAGGAAAAATTCAATCGCCCCGCCTGTATTGCGGGCATTGCGGGCGGCATTGCCAAGGGTTCGGGCCGGTCTGTCACCGGTGTTGATCTGGGTGCGGCGATCATTGCCGCGCGGGAATCGGGCTTGCTGGAAACCGGCGGCGGGCATCCGATGGCGGCTGGGTTTTCCTACAATATCGCGAAGGGCGAAGCACTCCACGCCTTTCTGGAAGAACGCCTTGCCCATGCCGCGCGCCTGCCGAGTGCGGCGGATTTGCTGGTGGAAGGTGCCATCACCGTGCCCGCCGCAACGGCGGCGCTGGCGCAGGATATCGGGCGCCTCGCCCCCTTTGGTGCGGGGAATGAGGAGCCGATCTTTGCCCTCGCCCGTGCCCGCGTGGTGCGCGCGGATCGCATCGGCAAGGAAGGCGCGACAATCCGCGCCTTTGTCGAAGGTGAAGGTGGCGGGCGGCTCAAGACCATTTGCTTTCGCGCCAAGGAAGGTCCGCTCGCTGAGGCATTGCTTTCGCCCGATCGTACGCCCTTGCATCTCTGCGGGCATTTGCGCGCGGAAAGCTGGAATGGCGATGTGAGCGTTGGGTTTCAGATTGTGGATGCGGCGCGGGTATAACCACCCGGATTCAATGCTGCGGCCAGACAATCGGCGGCAGGCGCGTCAGCGGGATTTGCACCACGCTCACCACGCCGTTTTGCAGGCTGATCGGAATTTCCGCGACCGGCGGGCCGCCATTGGGCGGGCGACGCGTCAGCATCCCAACGGCGAATTTCGTGCCATCCAAGGCGCGCCGCTGGATCAGGCCGGACCGCGCGAGGGAATCGATCGCCGCATTCGGATTGGTGACCGAAAGCGTGCCCGCAAGCGCCGGCTGAAGCGCGGGATCAAGCCGCGCGGAAAGCCGAAGGCCCGCATCCAAATCCCCCCAGGCCAGGCGCAATTGGCGCACATCCAGCTTGCCATCTGAAGCGCGCCAGGCGTCCAATTGCTCACGCAGGCTCGGCAGCGGCAGCACGCTGCCATAAAGCGCGCCATCAAATTCAAGCCGCGAAAGCCTTGGGCCAAAACCGGCAAGGGCTGGCGCGCGCAGCCAGGCCTGGGGCAGCGCCGCGTCCTCGGCGGCGAATTGCAGGGTCAGCGTGGCTTCGGCCGTGCGCACCCAATTCGCATCGCCACCCAGGCGATTGATGGTCAGCACCCCATCCGGGGTTTGCGCCACCAGGCCCTGCAGCAGCGCATTGGCCCGGCGCGGCGGCTGGCCCGCTTCCAACGGTAGCAGCGCCGTGAAGCTTTCCGTGGTGAAGGGAATGCGCGTGGCACCAAGCCTGATCGCCTGCGGGCCAGTGGCCTCCAGCCTCAGCGCATCCGGCAAGGGCAGGGGGGTTGCAAGCGTCAGGGTCTGAACTTCCCAGCCCATGCCCTGGCCCGAGGCTTCATCCCCCGGGCTTTCGATGGAAAGCCGAGGGATAGTGAGCCGCGCGGCGAAAGGCCAGCCGCTGCGGTCGGGGATGTCGTGATTGATGCTCCAGCCCTGGGCGCGGTGCTTGATCACCCAATCGCTGAAGCCTTCCGCCAGCGCCCCCGTGCTCCAACGCCAGAGCAGGCTTTGGCCAGCCACCAGCGCGGCGAGCAGCATGAGCACGGCAAAGAGGAAGCGCCCAAGGATCGGCGCGCGGGTGGAGGGGGATCGCTTGGCGTTCATGCTATGCGCCGATATAGCGGGGTTTGAGTGCGCCCGCCATGACAACCGATATCGCATCCTTATTGGCCCCGGATGGGGATTTCTACGTCTTTGCCTATGGTTCGCTGATCTGGCGGCCAGGCTTTGACCATGCCGCGCGTCATCCGGCGCTGCTGCGCGGCTTTCACCGGCGTTTTTGCCTCTGGAGCCACCGGTATCGCGGCACGCCGGAACGCCCAGGGCTGGTTTTGGGGTTGGATCGCGGCGGCGCCTGCCGCGGTGCCGTGTTTCGCGTACCAGGTCGCGCGGCGGCGGAGACGCTGGCCTATCTGGACGCGCGCGAATTGCCGGATGGGGGAGAGGTTGTCTATCGCCGCCGGCTTCTGCCGCTGACACTGCTGGATCATGGGCGGCGCGTGCCGGCCATTGCCTATGTCGCGAACCGGGCCTGCCGGCTTTATTGCGGCAAGCAGCCGGCTGAGGTTTTGGCCCGCGCCATTGATACGGGCCATGGGCAGATGGGATCGAACCGGGATTATCTGTTTAATACGCTCGATCATTTGGGGGAGATGGGCGTGCGTGATCGCGGGTTGGAGGCGATTGCCGCGCTGATCCGGCGATGATGCTGCCTATGGCGCGATTCGGCAAAAAGGATCACGCTGCCTTCGGAATTGGATAAGGACAGGATCATGGCCCTGCAACGCATGGTGCTTGAAATTGGCATGGGCACCGATATTCGCGGCGCGGATTACACCAAGGCAGCAGTGCGGGCACTTCGCGATGCGCTTTGGCACAATTCACTCACCATCGGTGCCGCGGTTGGCCAGGATGCTGATGCCATGCAGGTGGAAGTGCTGATCGGCGTGCCGAAGCCTGATCTGGTGGATAAGGACCAGGTATTGGCCATTCTGCCGCATGGCACCGGCAGGGTGACCTTGGTGGAAGGTGGCCTCGAAATTCCGAATGATGAGGGCACCAATAGCACCGTGATCGCCAATTGCTGCGCCATTGTGCGCATGGATGTGTGAGGGGAGAGCGATTATGGCCTTGAAGCGCATCATCCTGGAAATGGGCAGCGGCAATGATCTGCATGGTGGCGACTACACCAAGGCCGCCTTGCGCGCGGTGCAGGATGCCTTGCACCATTCATCGCTGTCTTTCATTCGCACCCTTGGGCTTGATATCAAGACCATGCAGGTGGAAGTGACCATCGGCGTGCAGCAGCCCGATAAGGTGGATATCGAAGCGGTGCGGAAATCCCTGCCTTATGGCGTCGTGACAGCGCGCGCGGTGAAGGGCGGCTTGGATGTCCCGGAAGAAGGGGCGCATGACAAGGCCGTGATCGCCGCCGCTGCCATTGCGGTGCGGTTTGATCTGCCCTGAGGCGGGTCAGCATTTGCGGCGGGGGGGCTTTGTTTGGGGGGTGCCCCGTGATTGCCGAGACGCCGCTATTCTCGATTAATGCCGGATGCGCCGATGATCTGGGTCCATTTGGCGATATCAGATGCGATCCTTTGCCTCAGCGCTTCTGGGCCGCGCGCTGCGGGGGCAGGGGCCGTACTGGCCAAGTCGCGTAGCCGCCCCTGTAGGACAGGATCTTGCTGAGCACCTTCAATAGCTTCAGCAAGCCGCGCAATGACAGGGGCCGGGGTTGCCGCCGGGGCGGCAAAGGCGTTCCAGATCACTAAATCAAAACCTGGCAGGCCTGCCTCAGCAAAGCTAGGCACATCAGGCAATTGCGGAATGCGCTGTGGTGCGGAAACCGCGAGCGCAATGGCCGTTCCGCCGCGGTGCGCTGGGATCATAGTGACGGTCTGATCGATCACCGCATCCACAGTGCCGGCAGCCAAATCCGCCATGGCGGGACCGGCGCCGCGATAGGATACCAGCGTTGCCTTCAACCCGGCGAGGTGCAGCAGGTATCCGGGTGCAAGATGGCTTGTGGTGCCTGAACCGGCTGTACCGAAAGTAGCCTTGTCGCCATTGCGGCGAATATGGTCCAGCAGCCCCTGTAAATCGCGAATTTGCCCACGCGGGGAAGCCGCCAAAACCATGGGCACATCCGCCACCATGGAAATCGGCGCCAATTCGCGCCGGGGATCGAAGCCGGCATTGGGGTTCAGCACATGGCCAACGGCCATGACACCCATATTGCCGAAGACCAGCGTCTGCCCATCGGCTTCCGCCCGCGCGGCGCGCTGCATGCCAATCAGCCCGCCCGCGCCGCCGACATTTTCAACCACCACGCTGCGGCCCAGCAGCGGCGCCATGGCCTGGCCGAAGTAGCGCGCCAGCGCATCCAGCGTGCCGCCTGGGGCGGATGGAACGATGATGGTGATGTTCCGTTGTGGAAAGGATTGTGCCAGGGCCGGCGCGGCCAGTGCGGCCAAGGGCAGGGACAATAGGGCCCGGCGGGGCAAAGAATGACGCATGGCGCTTCCTCCTTGATTTGCTCTTTCTTGTGGCGGGAAGGTTAACGCCGACGACGGCTCTTGCCTATGGCCCCACCCCCGCCCCTCGCGCTTTCGCGCCGCACCCTTTATGTCTCCCGCCATGGAGTATATCTCGACACGCGGGCAGGCGCCGGCCCGGGATTTTGAAGGCGTATTGCTGGCGGGGCTCGCTGAGGATGGCGGGCTTTTCGTGCCGCGCCATTGGCCGGAGCTGTCGCCCGCCGAATGGCGCGCCATGCGCGGGCTTTCCTATCCGGAACTCGCGGCGCGCATCATCGGCTTATTCGCCGGGTCTGGCCTGCCGCTGAATGCGCTCTGCCAGGAAGCCTATGCCGGCTTTGGCCACCCTGCCATCGTGCCGCTGGTGCAGCTTGATCAGCGGTCTTTCGCGCTGGAGCTGTTCCATGGCCCGACGCTCGCCTTCAAGGATATGGCGCTGCAATTGCTGGGGCCCTTATTCGATCATGTGCTGACCAAGCGCGGCGAGCGTGTGACGATTGTCGGCGCGACCTCGGGCGATACAGGTTCCGCTGCCATTGAAGCCTGCCGGGATCGCGCGGCAGTTGATATCGTCATTCTCCACCCCGAAGGCCGCACCAGCGAAGTACAGCGTCGGCAAATGACCAGCGTGCTGGCGCCCAATGTCAGCAATATCGCGATCAAGGGCGATTTCGATGCCTGCCAGGATTTGGTCAAGGCCATGTTCAATGACGCGCCCTTCCGCCAGGAAATGCGGCTTTCGGCGGTGAATTCGATCAATTGGGCGCGGATTGCGGCGCAAATTCCCTATTATGTCGCGGCGGCCTTGGCGCTTGGCGCGCCGGATCGGCCTGTCGCCTTCAGCGTGCCCACCGGCAATTTCGGCAATGTGCTGGCCGCCTGGGCCGCGATGCGCATGGGCCTGCCGGTCGCCAAGCTGATCGTGGGCTCCAACCGCAATGACATCCTGGCGCGCTTCCTGGCTGCCAATGACATGACGGCGCGGCCGGTCGAACCATCCCTGTCGCCGTCCATGGATATTCAGGTTTCCTCCAATTTCGAACGCCTATTGTTCGAATTGCAGGGCCGCGATGGCGCGGTTACGGCGGAAGCCATGCGCCGCTTCCGCGCCGAAGGGCGCATGCCCATCGCGGATGCGGCGTGGCGGGAAGCCACCAAGCTTTTCGCGGGCTTCACCCTGGATGATGCCGGGACACTCGCCGAAATCCGCCATTTGCATCAGGCGGCGGGGTATTTGGCGGATCCGCATACTGCCGTTGGCACTGCCGCCGCCCGCGCCTTGGCGCCGGAAGACCCTGGCATTCCGGTCGTGGTGGCCGCCACCGCGCATCCGGCGAAATTTCCCGATGCGGTGGAACGCGCCACAGGGCTCCGCCCCCCTCTGCCCGCGCGGCTTGCCGACCTATATGATCGGGAAGAACGCTTTTCCGTCCTGGCCGATGACCTCGGCGCGGTGGAAGCCGCAGTTCGTGCCCATGCCCGTCGTAATGCAGCTTGAAAAGATCAACCTACCCATGACCGAAGCCGTCCGCGTTACCCGCCTTGCCAATGGCCTGACCGTAGTTTCCGAAAACATGCCGCGCGTGGAAACCGTTTCCTTTGGCGCCTATGTCTCGGTCGGCACGCGGCATGAAACGCCACAGGACAATGGTGTTTCCCACTTCCTGGAACATATGGCCTTCAAGGGCACGGCACGGCGCGATGCGGCAGCGATTGCGCGGGAGATTGAAAATGTCGGCGGGCACCTGAATGCCTATACCGCGCGCGAACAAACCGCCTATTACGCCAAGGTGCTGAAGGAAGACACGGCACTCGCCGTTGATATCATCGGCGATATTCTGACACATTCAAGCTTTGAGCCTGAGGAAGTTGAACGCGAACGCGGTGTGATCTTGCAGGAAATTGGCCAGGCGAATGATACGCCGGATGATATCGTGTTTGATCATTTCCAATCCACGGCCTTTCCGGATCAGCCCATGGGCCGGCCCGTTTTGGGAACCGAAGAATCGATCAAGGCCATGACGCGCGATGCGCTGAGGGGCTATATGGGCCGCCATTACGGGCCTTCATCCATGGTGGTCGCCGGCGCTGGCGCGCTGGATCATGATGCGCTGCTCGATCTGGTCGGCAAGCATTTCGCTGATCTTCCCAAGGTGGATATCGCAAGCCCGGAAGCGGCGCGTTATGCCGGCGGCGAATTCCGCGAAGACCGCGATTTGGACCAGGTGCATATCGTGCTGGGCTTTCCCTCGGCCCCCTATCGCGACCCGATGCATTGGCCAACACAGGTGCTGGGCACGCTGCTGGGTGGTGGCATGTCATCGCGGCTGTTTCAGGAAATCCGTGAAAAGCGCGGCCTGGTTTATTCCATCTATGCCTTTGCCTCGCCCTTCCGGGATGGCGGGTTGTTCCAGATTTACGCGGGCACGGGAGAAAAGGAAGCCGCGGAACTGATGCCGGTGACGCTTGAGGAATTGCTCAAGGTGCAGCGCGACGTGACCGAGGATGAATTGGCCCGCGCCAAGGCGCAGCTCCGCGCTTCCTTGCTCATGTCCTTGGAATCCACAGGCAGCCGCTGCGAACAGCTTGCGCGGCAATTGCAGGTGCATGGCCGCGTGATCCCGATTGAGGAAACCAAGCAGCGCATTGCCTCCGTCACCGTCGAACAGGTGCAGCAGGCCGCCGCGCAAGCCTTTCGCCAGCGCCCGACCCTGGCCGTGATGGGGCCATCCGCGCAGGTGCCTGCCCTTGGCACGATCATGGAGCGTTTGGCGGCATGAACCGGCTGGATGCGCTTGCTGATCTGATCAAGGCCGCCCGCGCCGCCGGGGCGGATGCGGCGGATGCGCTGCTGATTGCCTCAACCTCGCTTTCGGTGGAACGGCGATTGGGCGCCATTGAAAAGCTGGAACGCTCGGAAAGTCTTGATCTCGGCTTGCGCGTTCTGGTCGGCAAGCGTCAGGCGATTGTGGCTTCCACTGAACCGGACCCGAAGGGTTTTGCCGCGCTCGCGGAACGCGCGGTCGCGATGGCGCGCGTTGTGCCGGAAGACCCATTCGCCGGCCTGCCGGAAGCGGTTGCCATTCCCGCACGCGCGCTGGATTTGGAAGACCCAACCGAGCCCACCGCCGAAGCTTTGCTGGCCCGTGCCGCGCTGGCGGAAGAAGCCGCTCTTGCGGTGAAGGGCATCACCAATAGTGAAGGGGCGGGCGCCGGCTGGGGCCGGACCGAGATCGCGCTGGTCGCTTCCAATGGTTTCGCCGGGCAATATGCCCGCACATCGCATGGCATTTCCGCGACCGCCGTTGCCGGCGAAGGCACGGGGATGGAGCGGGATTATGATTACTGGCAATCGGTCTATCTGGCCGATCTGCCGGACCCAGCCTTGGTTGGGCGCGTGGCGGCGGAAAAGGCAGTGCGCCGGCTGAACCCGGTGCGGCCCAAGACCGCGCGCATTCCGGTGGTGCTCGATCCCCGCGTTTCGGGTTCCATGCTTGGGCATTTGGTTGGCGCCATAAATGGTGCGGCGGTGGCGCGCGGGACATCTTTCCTCAAGGATGCCATGGGCCAGCAAATCCTGCCCAAGGGCATGACGGTGCATGATGACCCGACGCGTAGGCGCGGCCTGCGTTCCCGCCCCTTTGATGGGGAAGGCATGCCGGGAGAAGCCCGCGCCATTGTGCAGGATGGCGTGCTGCAAAGCTGGATCATGGATTGGCGGAGCGCCCGGCAATTGGGGCTGGCCTCCACCGGCCATGCCAGCCGCGGCACTGGCGGCCCGCCCGGCCCGGCGCAGAGCAATCTTTGGCTTTCCCCCGGCACGCTGACCCCTGAGGTGCTGATGGCCGATATCAAGGAAGGGCTCTATGTCACGGAGCTGATCGGCATGGGCGTGAATGGCGTGACGGGCGATTACAGCCGCGGCGCGGCGGGTTTCATGATCCGTGATGGCGTGCTGGCGGAAGCGGTGAGTGAAATCACCATCGCCGGGAACCTCAAGCAGATGTTCCTGAACCTGACGGCGGCCAATGATCTGGTCTTCCGGCGCGGGACAGATTGCCCGACCCTTCGGATTGAAGGGCTGACCCTGGCGGGGGCGTGAGCATTTTCAAGCCAAGTGGCTTCACTTGGCGGCTCGGAAAATGCGATCAAACAGAGGTTCGGCGCGCCACCGCTTGCGCCGGACCCGGCGCTTGGGTTACGCAAATATTGCAAAGGGGCGCCCCGCATGGATCGGCCATTGGTTGAAATTCCCATCGCTGAGTTGATGGCCGCGGCGCGGCAGCTTCGCCGCGCTTCGGTGCTTGTGGTGGGCGATGCCATGCTGGACCGCTATGTCTATGGCCGGGCCCAGCGCATCAGCCCGGAAGCGCCTGTGCCGGTGCTGACCGTTGAACGCGAAATCGCCATGCCGGGCGGGGCGGGCAATGTGGTGCGCAACCTGACCGCGCTTGGTGCGGCGGTCGCTTTCGTTTCCGTGGTGGGCGATGACCAGGCTGGCAGTGACCTGACGGGCCTTATCGGCGGCCAGCAGGGGGTGGAGCCCTGGTTGCTGGTGCAGGGCGGGCGCGCCACCACGACCAAGACGCGCTTTCTGGCCAATGGCCAACACATGCTGCGCGCGGACCATGAGGAAGTGGCGCCCATCCAGCAGCGCCTCGCGGATCGGCTGGTGCGGATTGCCGGCGACGCGGCGGCTGCGACCACTGTGATGGTGCTGTCCGATTACGGCAAGGGTGTTCTGGCGGGCGATACGGCGGCGCGGCTGATTCAGGTGGCGCGTACTGCCGGGCGGCGCGTGGTGGTGGACCCCAAGGGGCGCGATTATGGCCGCTATGCCGGGGCTGATCTGGTAACGCCGAACCGCGCTGAATTGGCGGAAGCCACCGGCATGCCGGTGGACACGGAAGAAAACATCATCGCCGCGCTTCGTGCGCTGCGCGATGCGCATGGCTTTGGTGCCGTGCTGGTAACGCGCAGCGAAGATGGCATGACGCTTTTGGAAGGCGACAAGCTGCACCATTTCCCTGCGGAAGCGGCTGAGGTGCAGGATGTCTCCGGCGCGGGCGATACGGTGGTGGCGACCATAGCCGCTGGGCTTGGCGCCAAGCTGCCGCTGCCGGTGGCGGTGCGGCTCGCCAATATCGCGGCCGGCATTGCGGTGGCCAAGGTTGGCACGGCCGTCACGCGGGAAGAGGAAATTCTGGAAGCACTCGGCCCCGAACGCGGCGCGCTGCGCAAGGTGATGTCGCGTTCTGCCGCGCTTGAGCAGGTGGAGCGCTGGCGCCGGCGCGGCTGGCGCGTGGGCTTCACCAATGGCTGTTTTGACCTTCTGCACCCCGGCCATGTGCATTTGCTGGAACAGGCGCGGTCCTGGTGTGATCGGCTGGTGGTTGGCCTGAACAGTGATGACAGTGTGAAGCGCCTGAAGGGCCCGGCGCGGCCCATCCAGAATGAAGCGGCGCGCGCGGCGGTGCTGGCATCACTCGCCACCGTTGATTGCGTCACGGTGTTTGATGAGGAAACGCCGCTGGAATTGATCCGGCTGTTTCAGCCCGAAGTGCTGGTGAAGGGCGCCGATTACACGGTGGAAACCGTGGTGGGGGCCGAGATTGTGCAGGGCTATGGCGGGCAGGTGCGGCTGGCCGAATTGCTGCCGGGCAATAGCACCACCGCGACTGTCGCACGGATGAAGGGCTGAAAAAGCCTATTCAAGCTTGAGCGCGGCATTGACTTCCCGCGCTGCATCCGGGTCCTGCAGGGCAGCCAGGCGTCCGGCGGCCAGCACGGCAAAGCGATGCAGCAAAGCGCGGCGGCGCGGGGGCGAAAGGCGGAGATAGGGGGCTTCACGAATGACCTCGACCTCAAGCCGATCCGTCACCAAAAGCCCGACATCTTCGGGCAGGATCTCACGCGGGAAATCCAGATCCACCGCGAAATAAAGCTGGTCGCACCAATCACGATACACCTGCCATTTTTCGTCCGAGAGGTAATCCTCCGGGGAGGATTTCACCTCAATGGCGATGAAGCTGCCATCATCGGTGAGCGCAATGATATCTGGGCGGCGGCTATCTGGCAGCGGCATTTGCGCAACGGGCGCCCAGCCCGCCAGGGCGCAATGGCGCATGGCGGCGCGCACGATGCGATTCGCCCGAAGGGCGGCGGTGATCTTGTCCATGGGGGAAGCTTTCCGTCCCGGCGCGGGCGGCGTCAAGGGAAAGTTGGGGGTGGGATGCCGCAGCAGGCGCCCGGCCAGAATCCTTAAAACCATGCTGGCGCAAAGCTCAACCTTCAATTAAAGACCCCCCTTCGCCCCGGTTTTGGGGGTAGGTCAGGGGTATTGACCCCGGCAGAGCATTGAAGAGCGAAAGATATGGGACTGCCCGAAGCGCAAGGTCTTTATGATCCCCGGAACGAGCATGACGCCTGCGGCGTTGGCTTCATTGCGGATATCAAGGGCCGAAAGTCGAATGATATCATCCGCCAAGGCCTGCAAATCCTGGTCAATCTGGACCATCGCGGCGCGGTGGGTGCTGACCCGCTGATGGGCGATGGTGCGGGCTGCCTGATCCAAATGCCCGATAAGCTGCTGCGCCACTGGGCCGAAAGCCAGGGCAAGACCCTGCCGGCGCCGGGCCGCTACGCCGTTGCCATGTGCTTCCTGCCGCAGGATGAGGCTTCTCGTGCGGTCGCGATCCAAAGCATTGAAGGCTATGTCGCTGCCGAACGGCAAACCCTGCTTGGCTGGCGCGATGTGCCGACCACTTTGGATGGCCTGGGCAAGGCCGTGATCGCCAGCATGCCGGTGATCCGCCAGGCGATCATTGGCGCCAGCGACAGCATCAAGGACCAGGATGCGTTTGAGCGTAAGATCCTGACGATCCGCAAACAGGCGCTGAACAAGTTCCGCGAATTGGCCACCGCCAAGGGGCTGCCGGCGAGTGCTGATCTCTACATGCCGTCCTTTTCGACGCGCACCGTGGTCTATAAGGGGCTATTGCTCGCGGGGCAGGTCGGCAGCTTTTATGATGATCTGCGCAATCCGCTGACAGAAAGCGCGCTCGCTTTGGTGCATCAGCGCTTTTCGACCAATACCTTCCCTTCCTGGAAGCTGGCGCATCCTTATCGCTTCCTCGCGCATAATGGCGAAATCAATACGGTGCGCGGCAATGTGAATTGGATGTATGCGCGGCGCGGGTCCATGTCTTCCCCCTTGTTGGGGCCGGATTTGGACAAGATGTGGCCGCTGATACCGCATGGCCAATCGGATACCGCCTGCATTGACAATGCCTTGGAAATCCTGGTGGCGGGTGGCTATTCGCTTTCGCATGCGATGATGATGCTGATCCCGGAAGCCTGGGCAGGCAATCCGCTGATGGATGCGGATCGGCGCGCCTTCTATGAATACCACGCGGCGCTGATGGAACCCTGGGATGGGCCGGCGGCGATTGCCTTTACCGATGGCCGCCAGATTGGCGCGACCTTGGATCGCAACGGCCTGCGCCCCGCGCGCTACATCATCACCAATGACGACAAGGTGGTATTGGCATCCGAAGTGGGTGTGCTGCCGATCCCGGAAGAAAGCATTCGCCACAAATGGCGCCTGCAGCCGGGCCGCATGCTGCTGATTGATCTGGATGCCGGGCGGATCATCGATGATGCCGAAATCAAGCAGAAGCTGGCCAGCGAACACCCCTATGCCGAATGGCTGAAGAACACGCAGTTCAAGCTGGAAGAATTGCCCGGCGTGCCGGCGGAAATGCCGATGGAGCGCACGCAGGATGCCAAGGGCTTGCTGCGCGATCAGCAGGCTTTCGGCTATACGCAGGAAGATCTCAATTTCTTCCTGGAACCCATGGGGCGTGAGGGCGATGACCCGGTCGGTTCCATGGGGACCGATACGCCGCTTGCGGTGCTGTCCAATAAATCCAAGCTGCTGTTCCATTACTTCAAGCAGAATTTCGCGCAGGTCACCAATCCGCCGATTGACCCAATCCGCGAGGAATTGGTGATGTCGCTGGTGTCCATGATTGGGCCGCGGCCCAATCTGCTTGGGCGGCAGGCCGGCCATCACTACCGGCTGGAAGTGGCGCAGCCAATCCTGACCAATGAGGATTTGGCGAAAATCCGCGGCATCAAGGCGCTGGCCGGCGATGCCTTCCGCACCCAGACGCTCGACGCCACCTGGCCCGCCAAGGATGGCGCTGATGGGCTGGCGCCGGCGCTCGACAAGCTGTGTTCCGCCGCGACGGAAGCCGTGCTCGCTGGGCACAACATCCTGGTGCTGTCGGACCGTGCGGTATCTGCTGAGCGTATCGCCATTCCGTCCTTGTTGGCGACGGCGGCGGTGCATCATCATCTGATTCGCCAGGGCTTGCGGACTTCCACAGGGCTTGTGGTGGAAACCGGTGAGGCGCGGCAGGTGCATCATTTCTGCGTGCTGGCGGGCTATGGCGCGGAAGCGGTGAACCCCTATCTCGCTTTCGAAACCCTGGAACAAATCCGCCAGCGCGTGGATATGAAGCTGAAGCCTTATGAAGTGCAGAAGAACTTCATCAAGGCGATTGGCAAGGGCGTGATGAAGGTGATGTCCAAGATGGGCATCAGCACCTATCAATCCTATTGCGGCGCGCAAATCTTCGATGCGGTTGGGCTTGCCAGCGGCTTCGTCGAAAAATACTTCACCGGCACCGCGACCACGATTGAAGGCGCTGGCATTGCCGAGATTGCGGCGGAAGCCGTGCAACGCCATCAGGCGGCGTTCGGCGACAATCCGATCTATCGTGATCTGCTGGATGTTGGCGGTGATTACGCGCTGCGGCTGCGTGGTGAGGATCACGCCTGGACGCCGGAGAGTGTTTCCAACCTGCAGCACGCGGTGCGCGGCAATTCAGCTGATCGCTACAAGGATTTTGCGAAGACCATCAATGACCAAAGCCGCCGCTTGCTGACTATTCGCGGCCTGATGGAATTCAAATTCGCCGAACAGCCGATCCCGCTTGAGGAAGTTGAACCGGCGAGTGACATCGTCAAGCGTTTCGCGACGGGGGCGATGAGCTTCGGTTCCATTAGTCGTGAAGCGCATACCACGCTGGCGATTGCCATGAACCGCATCGGCGGCCGTTCCAATACCGGTGAGGGCGGTGAGGAAGCGGATCGCTTCAAGCCAATGCCGAACGGCGATTCCATGCGCTCTGCCATCAAGCAGGTGGCATCAGGGCGCTTTGGTGTGACGGCGGAATATCTGGTCAATGCCGATGATATCCAGATCAAGATGGCGCAGGGGGCGAAGCCTGGTGAAGGCGGGCAGCTTCCGGGCCATAAGGTGGATAAGAACATTGCCCGCGTGCGGCATTCCACGCCGGGTGTTGGGCTGATTTCGCCGCCGCCGCATCACGATATCTATTCCATCGAGGATTTGGCGCAGCTCATTCACGATCTGAAGAATGTGAACAAGCGTGCGCGCATTTCGGTGAAGCTGGTGTCCGAAGTGGGTGTTGGCACGGTTGCCGCCGGCGTTTCCAAGGCCCGGGCGGATCATGTGACGATTTCGGGATACGAAGGTGGCACGGGGGCTTCGCCCTTGACGTCGCTGACGCATGCCGGTTCTCCGTGGGAGATTGGGCTGGCGGAAACCCAGCAAACCTTGGTGCTGAATGGCCTGCGTGGGCGCATTGCCGTGCAGGTGGATGGCGGCTTGCGCACCGGGCGCGATGTGGTGATTGGCGCGCTGCTTGGGGCCGATGAATTCGGCTTTGCCACCGCGCCGCTGATCGCCGCTGGCTGCGTGATGATGCGCAAATGCCATTTGAACACCTGCCCGGTTGGCATCGCAACACAAGACCCGGTGCTGCGCGCGCGCTTCACCGGCATGCCGGAGCATGTGATCAATTACTTCTTCTTCGTCGCGGAAGAGATGCGCGAATTGATGGCGCAGCTTGGCTTCCGCACGGTAGATGACATGGTGGGGCGTGTTGACAAGCTGAACATGCGTCCCGCGATTGATCACTGGAAAGCGAAAGGCGTTGATCTGTCCCGCATTCTCTATCAGCCAAAGCTGGTGGAAGGGGCCGCGATCCATCATTGCGAAAGCCAGGAACATGGCCTGGACAATATCCTGGATGTTGATCTGATCGCGGCCAGCAAGGATGCGCTGGAAAAGCAGCAGCCAGTACGCATTGAACGCAGCATCAGCAACCTCAATCGCACAACGGGCGCGATGCTATCCGGTGAGGTAGCGCTGCGTTACGGCCATGCGGGCTTGCCCGAAGATACCATCAGCATTGCCTTCAAGGGCACGGCGGGTGGCAGCTTCGGCGCCTTCCTCGCGCGCGGCGTGTCACTCGAATTGACTGGTGATGCGAATGACTATGTCGGCAAGGGGCTGTCAGGCGGGCGCATTGCGGTGAAGCCACCTGCCGGTGTGGCGCGTGATCCTTCGGCCAATATCATTGTCGGGAATACGGTGTTGTACGGCGCGATTGCTGGTGAGGCCTATTTCGAAGGTGTCGCCGGTGAGCGTTTTGCCGTGCGCAATTCAGGCGCGGTGACGGTGGTGGAAGGCTGCGGCGATCATGGCTGCGAATACATGACCGGCGGCGTGGTGGTGGTGTTGGGTGCCACGGGGCGGAACTTCGCCGCCGGCATGTCGGGCGGTATCGCTTACGTCTACGACATCAACGGCAATTTCCGCGACATGTGCAACACCAGCATTGTGGACCTTGAAGCGATTGGCCCGGCTGATGCCAGCGAAGACGGGCGGCCGAAGCAGCGCGCACCATCCGCTTTCGACAATGGCATGGGCGATATGCTGCGCTTCGATGCGGAACGTCTCCGCATTCTGGTGGAACGCCACTTGCTCATGACCGGCAGCGCACGGGCTCGGGCGCTTCTGGAAGATTGGGATGCGGCGCTGCCGCGCTTTGTGAAGGTGATGCCGCGGGATTACCGCCGCGCCTTGCTTGACCTGAAGGCCGAGCAAGCGGGCGGTCACGCGGTTGCGGCCGAATAAGCCGCAAGGGGGAATGGCGTTATGGGTAAGGCAACAGGTTTTCTTGAATTCGAACGCACCGATCGCGGCTATATCAAGCCGGAAGAGCGTCTGAAGAATTACAAGGAATATGTAACACCCCTGCCGGCGGCAGACGTGAACAAGCAGGCGGCGCGCTGCATGAATTGCGGCATTCCGTATTGCCATAATGGCTGCCCCGTCAACAACATGATCCCGGATTGGAATGATCTGGTCTATCGGGATCAATGGCAGGCGGCGCTGGAAACACTCCACTCCACCAACAACTTCCCGGAATTCACCGGCCGCATTTGCCCCGCCCCGTGTGAGGCAAGCTGCACGCTGAACCTGACCGAAGCGCCGGTCACCATCAAATCCATCGAATGCGCCATTGTGGATCGCGGCTGGGAAGAAGGCTGGATCAAGCCGCAAATCCCGGTGCGCAAAACCGGCAAGCGCGTGGCGGTGGTGGGCAGCGGCCCGGCGGGGCTGGCGGCAGCGCAGCAATTGGCGCGCGCGGGCCATGCGGTGACGCTGTTTGAAAAGCATGACCGCATCGGAGGTTTGCTCCGCTACGGCATTCCTGATTTCAAGATGGAAAAGCACCTGATTGACCGCCGCGTGGATCAGATGGCGGCTGAGGGTGTCGAATTTCGCACCGGTACGGAAGTGGGCAGCACGCTGCCATTTGATGTGCTGCTGGCGGGTTATGATGCGGTGGTGATGTCGGGTGGCGCCGAATGGCCGCGCGAATTGGAAGTGGATGGGCGCAATCTTTCCGGCATCTATCCGGCCATGGATTACCTCACGCAACAGAACAAGCGCGTGGCGGGCGATAGTGAAGACCGCGCCGCGCCACGTGGCACGATTTCCGCCAAAGGCAAGCATGTGATTGTGATCGGTGGCGGCGATACGGGTGCGGATTGCATCGGCACCGCCGCGCGCCAGGGGGCGGCTTCCATCACGCAGATTGAAATCATGCCGAAGCCGCCGGAGCATGAAAACAAGGGCCTCACCTGGCCGAATTGGCCGCATAAGCTCCGCACCGCGCCGGCGCATTATGAAGGCTGTGGGCGTGATTGGGCCGTGCTGACCAAGCAGGCCGTGGGTGAGAATGGCCGCGTGACGGCGCTTGATTGCGTGCGCGTGGAATGGGTGCATGAAGCCGGGCGCATGCAAATGCGCGAAGTGGCGGGCAGCGGCTTTCAGATGAAGGCCGATCTGGTGCTGCTGGCCATGGGCTTCCTGGGGCCGCGCCGTGCGGGGCTGCTGGAAACCTCAGGCGTTGCTTTGGATGCGCGGGGCAATGTGCGCGCCGATACGGAAGCCTATCAGACATCCGTGCCCAAGGTTTTCGCCGCGGGCGATATGCGGCGCGGGCAATCCCTGGTGGTTTGGGCCATTCGCGAAGGCCGGCAATGCGCGCGCGCCGTGGATGAATTCCTGATGGGGGCGAGCACCCTGCCAAGGTAGGGTGCTGGGGGCTTCCGGCCCCCATGATGACCGCTGAGGGGGCAGAAGCCGCGCGCCATTGCGCGTTTTGGCGGCAAATGCCGCGCTGATGGCCGGTTTTCTGCCGTTAAGCCTGGGCACTGGCTTTGCGGCGGTTGGTGTCGTTGTTATGAATGTAGCCGAAGCGGGGTCCGCCGCCGCTTATCCGCAATCAAGCCCGGGATGCACAAAATGAATCGTCGTAGCCTTCTGACCTTTGCCTCTACGCTCGCGCTGCCGACGCTGCTGCCCTCGGGTAGCTTTGCCCAAGCACCCTTCCCCAATCGCCCCATTCGCATCGTCAGCCCCTTTTCGGCGGGCGGCACTTCTGATGGTGTGGTGCGGCTGCTTTCACCTACCTTGGAGCGCGTCTTGGGCCAGCCTGTGGTGCTGGATAATCGCCCCGGCGCGGGCGGCACAGTGGGCACGGCGCATATCGCAGGTGAACGCCCGGATGGTTATTCGCTTGTGCTGGCCAATGCCGGACCCATGGCCATTGCGCAAACGCTGTTTCCCAACCTGGCTTATGATGTGCGGCGCAGCTTTTCCTATGTGATGCTGGTGGGCGGCGCGCCCATGGTGGTGGGCGTGCGGCCCAATGGCCCCATTCAGAATATGGCGGATTACCTAGCCGCCGCGCGCGCACGGCCCGAGGCAATGAGCTATGGCAGCGCCGGCATTGGTTCGGTTGGGCATCTTTCCGGTATGCTCTGGTCACGCGAAGCCGGTGTGCAGCTGTTGCATGTGCCCTTCCGTGGCGGCGGGGAGGCGGAACAGCAGGTGCTTGGCGGCAGCCTGGGATCGCTGTGGAATACGCTTGGCGCGCATGCCGGCAGCGTGCGTGGCGGTTCGCTGAAGGCCATCGCGGTCACGAGCGGGGAGCGCATGTCCACCTTCCCCGATGTACCGACGATTGTGGAAGCGGGCTTTCCGGGTGCCACCGCCATCAATTGGTTCGTGCTGGCCGGCCCGGCTGGCATGCCTGAAGCTGTGGTGGCGCGTATTCGCGAAGCCTTCATCACCGCCATCAATGAACCCGGCATGAAGGACCGCATTGCGGGGCTTGGCGTGCTGACCATGACCGATAATGGCCCGGCCGATGTGCAGGCCTTTGTCTCGCGTGAGGCAGATCGTTGGGCACCTGTGGTGCGCGCGAGTGGTGCGACACCTGGCTGATGCTGCATCAAGGCCAGGCGCGCTGATTTGATATCGAAGCATTAAGAATTCTCCTTTATTGGCAATCGGATCAAATCCGCTTTCCAGTAGGGAGAATCCAATGCGGAAAATCGCGCCCTTCGCCTTTGTCCTTGTTTGTGCCATGGCCTTGCCCGTTCTGGCGCAGCAGAAATCGCCTGCGCGGCAGGCAACCCCCGATGTCGCGGCGCAGCCACGTTATGCCACGGTCAATCTGCGGGCGGATTTCGCGCCGGACCCGCATGAAACCCGCGTGGAAGCTGGCGGTGACCGCCAGGTGCAAGGGCTTGGCAATGATTGCACCGGTTGGATTGACTATGCCCGCCCCGATGTGGATTTGAATTATCAGGCGGGCAATTTGCCGCTTTACATCTCGGTCGTTGCGCAGGCCGATACGACCTTGATCATCAATGATCCTTCGGGCAGGTGGATTTGCAATGATGACCTCGAAGGGCTGAACCCCGGCATCATCATTCAGCGGCCCGCCAGCGGGAACTACAATATCTGGATCGGCACGGTGGATCGCGGGCCGCCGCAGCCCGCGACGCTCCGTATTTCCGAAGTGCCGCCAAGCCGGCGGAAATGATTCAACAGCCTGTTGTGCCTATTCCTTCGCCACATTCGCCTCTGCTGCGATGCGCGCCCAAAGTGCCAATTCGCGGCGATTGAATTCGCCAAGCGCTTCCGGCGTGCTGGTCGTGGAAACAATGCCAAGCGCGCCGATATGGCGCTTGGCTTCATCGCCCTGGCCAATGATTTGGATTTCTCGATTGAGCCGCGCAATGATGGCAGGCGGCGTGCGCGCCGGCATCCAGGCGCCGTTCCAGGAAGCGAAATCAAAGCCAGGCAGGCCGGATTCGGCGACCGTTGGCACATCTGGCAAGGTTTCCACCCGGCGCGCGGTGGTAACCGCAAGGGCGCGGATGGTGCCGGCGCGCAAATGCTCAACGGCCGGCCCAAGATCCGTAATGAAAAAATGCAGCCGCCCACCCAGCAAATCCGCCATGGCCTGCGGCGTGCCGCGATAGGAAATCTGTTCTGCCTTGAAGCCGGCGGCCTGGCTTAGCAGATGCGTCCCTGCCAGCCCGCCCGCATTGCCAATGCCGTAATTGAGCGCGCCGGGATTGGCCCGCGCATGGGCGATGAAGCCTTGCAGATCACGCGCCGGGAAATCCGCACGCACCAGAACGCCGAGCGGGTTGATGCTGATCATGGAAAGCGGGGCGAAATCACGCAGCGGATCATAGCCCGGTTCACGCATCAGATGCGGATTGGCCGCGTGGGTGGAAACGGAGCCGAAAAAGATGGTGTAGCCATCAGGCGCGGCGCGGGCAGCGGCGCGCGCGCCAATGGCGCCATTGGCGTCGCCGATATTCTCGATCACGAAATTCTGCCCGAAAATGCGCCCCAAACGTTCGCCATAGAAACGCGCAAGGCTATCCGTGCCGCTGCCCGCCGGGAAGGCCGCGATGATGCGCACGGGGCGACTTGGCCAATTCGCTTCCTGGGCGCGAGCGATGAATGGCGTGGAGAATATTGCGCCGGCGCCTAGCGCCAATAGGGAACGGCGGGTGGCGGTTGCTTTGGATTGCATCTGTGATCCTCCCTGTTTTTCGTGACGCATCAGGCAAAATCGAATTCACGATAGCCGCCGGCGGCCACTTCATCCGCGATACGGCGATATTCCACCGCGCCGCCATAATAGCCAAGGGTGCGGCGAATATCGCGCCCTTCAACATTGCGGTTGATGCCGGTTTGCCAGGAATTCACCTCGGCAAACAGCAGCCCGGCCACGGCTTCTTCCACCTTTTCGCCCCACCAGCGCACCGCATCCGCTTTTGGTTCCACGCGCGTCAGGCCGTGCTTGCGCATGTGAATGACAAGGCCAGTGACCCAATCCACGATTTCTTCGATATTGCGGGGGATATTGCCGCGCGCTGTATGGGGGCCAAGGATCATCAGCATATTGGGGAAGCCTTCGGCCATCACACCCAAAAAGGTTCTTGGTGTCGCGATCCATTGCTGCTTCAGGTTGCGCCCGCCAGGGCCGCGGATATCGATCCGGTCATAAGGGCCGGTAACGCCATCAAAGCCGGTTGAGAAAATCAGGATATCAAAGCCGAAATCCTCAGCGCTGGTTCTGATGCCCTCGGCGGTGATGCGTTCGATCGGGGTTTCGTTGATATCGACCAGCCGCACATTGGGCTGGTTATAGACCTCATAATAGCTGCTTTCCAAAGGCAGGCGCCTTGTGCCAAAGCCGTGATTCTTGGGGATGAGTTTTTCCGCAACCGCGGGGTCCTTCACCCTTTGGCGAATCTTGCGCGCCATGAAATCACTGGCGAAGGCATTGGCTGCCTTGTCGGTCAGCACATCGGCGAAATTGCCGACCCAAATGCCAAAGCCGGGTTCGGCATAAAGCTTTTCCCAAAAGGCTTCGCGTTCTTCGGCGGAGACTTCCAAGGCCTTGCGCGGATCGGTTTGGTGAATGAAAC
This sequence comes from Roseomonas sp., assembly GCA_020249925.1. Lineage (GTDB taxonomy): Bacteria > Pseudomonadota > Alphaproteobacteria > Acetobacterales > Acetobacteraceae > Neoroseomonas. The sequence continues at coordinate 118,909 of JADCER010000012.1, forward strand.
AGGTGGCAGTTTCACGGCAGCGGGCGAAGATTTCCGGATAGCTTTCCTTGATCTTTACCTGTTCTTCCGGTGTGATCTTGCGGTTATGCAAGGGCGCGGCCCAATTCGGCGTGCGCTGAAACACCGTCAGATGGCCAACATCCTTGGCAATGGTTTGGATGATCTGAATGGCGGTGGCACCTGTGCCGATAATGCCAACGCGCTTGCCGGTAAAATCCACCGGATCATGCGGCCAGCGGGCGGTATGAAAAGCCTGGCCCTGAAAGGAATCGCGCCCGGGGATATCTGGTAAGGTCGGCGCGGAAAGCGGCCCAAGGCCCGTGATCAGCAAGGGCGCGCGGGAGGTTTCGCCATTTTCCAGTGTGACGGTCCAAAGGTTTCGCGCATCGTCAAAATGCGCTGCCTTGACGCGGCTATTGAAGGTGATGTGCTTGCGGACATCAAACTTGTCAGCGACGTAATTCAAATAGCGCAACGTATCCGGCTGTGCCGCAAAATGTTCCGGCCATTCCCATTCCTGCAGCAATTCCTTCGAGAATGAATAGCCATAGGACCAGCTTTCCGAATCAAACCGCGCGCCGGGGTAGCGATTCCAATACCAGGTACCGCCGACATCCGAACCCGCTTCAAACACGCGAAGCTTCATGCCGAGTTCGCGGAGCCGGATCAGTTGATACATGCCGGATATGCCAGCGCCGATGATGATCGCGTCAGCATCAGCGGCGCTGGATGTGTTGGGCTTCATCGGGCGTGTTTCAACCATGGCAGGGAACCTGTGCTGACTGCGCCTTTCGGCCGAGCATCAAAAGCACCGGACGAAGCCTTTTCAGAGAGGCGTTGTCGCTGTTGCGATTGAAGCTTGATGGATTATGAACAGCGACCCAAGGCTTTGGCAAATCACGCGTGAGGATTGGTGTGATGCAAGCTGTTTTGCCCTGGGCCTTCCCATTCACCAATCATCAAGGGACGCTGCTTATTTGGGCAAAATAATCCCCTTTCCAGCCTAATTCTATTTTCATGATTTTAATTTAGGCAAGAAGGCCTGCGTCATTTCTGCAGGAAAGGTCTTCCCTATGCCACAACAAAAATCCTCACTCAAAATCGCGACACGCCTTGCCTTTGCCATTGCGCTGCCGATCCTGGCGGTGCTGGTCATGAGCGGTCTTGTCATTTCTCAGCAATTGCACACGGTGCGTCAGGCTGATCAGCTTCAGGCGCTTAGTCATTTCAGCTCCCGCATCAGTGATCTTGTGCATGAATTGCAGAAGGAACGCGGCATGTCGGCGCTGTTCATCGGCAGCCGTGGCCAGCAGATGGGCACAGAACTTCAGGCCCAGCGCCGTGATACGGATGGCCAGATCGCCATTGTGCGCGAAGCGCTGCGCGGCCTTTCGCTTTCGGATTACAGCGCGGAACTGCGCCAAAGTGTCGAAAAAGCCATTGCCGGCCTAAGTGAGCTTGAAGGCAAGCGCGCGGAGGTCAGCGGCCTCAGGATTGTGGGGCCGGAATCCTTCCGCTTCTATACCTCCTTGATTACCAATCTTCTCGCGGTGCCGCAGGAATCAGTGAAGGTATCCGATTCGCCGGCGGTTACGGCCAATCTGCTGACCTATTACAACTTCCTTGCCGCGAAGGAACGTGCGGGTCAGGAAAGGGCCACCGGTTCCGCGGGTTTCGCTTCCGGGCAATTCACGCCGGCGCAGTACCGTACTTTGCTCACGGTTCTTGCGGAACAGGCGGCCTATCTTTCCGCCTTTCAAGCTTATGCGACAGAGGCGCAGCGCAACGCCGCGCAACAGACCCTGAGTGGCCCAATCGTCACGGAGGCAGAACGGCAGCGCCGGATTGCGGTGGAAACAGGTGCAGAAAGGCCCCTGACGGGTGTCACGGCGCGCGATTGGTTCAAGGCCACCACCGATCGCATTGATCTGATGAAGACGGTTGAGGATGTCTTGCAGCGTGATCTTGCCGCGCTCAATCAGGCCAATGCGGCTGAAGCCTGGGAGATCCTGACCTATGGTACCGCTTTCGCGCTGGCCATGTTGATGGCGGCCCTGGTTGTTGGCTTCATCCTGGCACGTGGCATCACACGCCCCATCACGGGCATGACAGAAGCCATGCGCGCCCTGTCGCGGGGTGATCTGTCAACCGCAATCCCCGGCCGCGACAAGCGTGACGAAATCGGCACCATGGCGGAGGCGTTGGAGGTGTTCCGCAATGGCATGATGGAAGCCGAAGAACTCCGCAAGGCGCAGGAAACGCAAAAGCAACGCGCCGCGGAAGAACGCCGCATCACCATGAATGCGCTTGCCGACAAGTTTGAGCAAAGCATTGGCGAGGTAGTGGGCAATGTGACGGCGGCATCTTCCCGCTTGCAGGGCACGGCTGAGGATATGGCCCGCACTGCCGAGGAAACGTCAGGCCAATCCACTGCCGTTGCCGCGGCTTCGGAACAGGTAACGCAGAATGTGCAGACGGTGGCTTCCGCGACCGAGGAGCTTTCAGCTTCCATTCGTGAAATCGCACAGCAGGTCGCTGAAGCCAGCCGCATGACCAATGAGGCTGTGGGTCAGGCACGCAGCAGCACGCAGGAAGTTCAGGGCCTGACCGAAGCGGCGCAACGCATTGGCGATGTTGTGCGCATCATCAATGACATTGCGGGCCAGACCAATCTGTTGGCGTTGAATGCCACCATTGAAGCCGCGCGCGCCGGTGAAGCAGGCAAGGGCTTCGCGGTGGTGGCTTCCGAGGTGAAGGCGCTGGCTTCGCAGACCACCAAGGCAACGGACGAAATCGCATCCCAAATCAAGGCCATGCAGGAAGCGACAGAACGTTCCGCACGGGTGATCACGCATATTGCGGAAACCATTGATCAGCTCAGCCAAAGCTCAACGGCGATTGCCTCTGCGGTTGAAGAACAGGGCGCAGCGACTCAGGAAATTGCGCGCAATGTGCAGCAGGCCGCGGTGGGCACCACGGAGGTCGCGGGCAATATCACCCAGGTCAGCCAGGCCGCGAATGTCACTGGCAGTGCCGCGACATCGCTGCTGTCTGCGGCTGGTACGCTCAGCAAGGATGGCGTGGCGCTGAAGAAGCAGGTGGATAGCTTCCTCCGCGAAATTCGCGCGGCCTGAGGCTGTTTGGTATCACCCTGGAAAGCCCCATCCCGGCTTTCCAGGGGGCAGAGCGAATGCCATGATGTTGCTATCAAGCAAGCTGGTGGGTCATGGCGCGTTTCAACAACAAGGTTATTCTGATTTCAGGCGCAGCGCGCGGGCAGGGCGCGGCGGAAGCGCGGCTTTTGGTGGCAGAGGGTGCGCGCGTCATTCTTGGCGATGTGCTGGAAGCCGAAGGCGAAGCCCTGGCGCGCGAACTTGGCCCCGCCGCGCGATTTCTGAAGCTTGATGTCACCGAAGAAGCGGATTGGGCGCGCGCGGTTGCGGCTGCTGAAGCGCTCGGTCCGCTCACCGGGCTGGTGAATAATGCCGGCATTTATGTGCCGAAGCTGATGATGGAAACCGATGTGGCGCTGTTTGAACGCCATACGCGCATCAATCAGCTTGGCTGTTTTCTTGGCATGAAGGCGGTGGTGCCGGCCATGGAAAGGGCAGGGGGAGGTTCGATCGTGAATATCTCCTCCACCGCCGGGCTGCGCGGATCGGCGCGCGCATTTGCTTATGGTGCGACGAAATGGGCTTTGCGCGGCATGACGAAATCGGCTGCTCTGGAACTGGCGCCGCGTGGCATACGCGTGAATTCCGTTCATCCTGGGCCGATCGCAACGCCGATGCTGGATATCCGCTCGCCGGAGGAAAACGCCGCGCGTTTGAAATCCGTGCCCATGGGGCGGCAAGGCACGGCGGAGGAGGTAGCGAAGCTTGTCTTGTTCCTGCTGTCTGACGATAGCGGTTACATGACCGGGTCGGAACTCGCCATTGATGGTGGTGCCACGCTTTGAAGCCCTTCAATATCCCAGGCTGAAATCCACAAGATTGATCAGCGGCCGGCCGGCGCGCAGATTACGGATATTCTCCACCACCTGAGGTGCCACGCTGGACGGGATGGTGATGCTGGCGGCATGCGGTGTGAGGAAGACCTTGGGGTGCGACCAGAAGCGGCTTTCCGGCGGCAGGGGTTCGGGTTCGAAAACATCCAAGGCGGCACCGGCGATATGGCCGGAATCAAGTGCGGCCAGCATGTCTTCCGCCACCATATGCCCGCCACGCGCGCCATTGATCACATAGGCGCCGCGCGGCAGCGCGGAAAACAACTTGGCATTCAAAACGCCACGCGTTTGCGGTGTGAGGGGCAGCAGGCAGATCAGGATATCGCTTTGCGCCGCCATCGCCATCAGCCCATCCGCGCCATGGAAGGTCTGCACGCCGGGCAGCGTTTTTGCGCTGCGCGACCAGCCCATCACCGGAAACCCGAGTGAGCCCAGCACGCGCGCCGCAGCACTGCCCAATTCGCCAATGCCCAGAATGCCGATGCGCCGTTCCGCGGTGCTGGGTGCGGAAAGTTCCAGCCATTCCTTGCGTTGTTGCAGCGCGCGGTATTCGGGATCCTGCCGATGAAAGCGGAGCACATTCAGCAGCACCCATTCCGCCATGGCGCTGGTCAGCAACACATCCTTCAAGCGCGCGACTGGAATGCCGGGCGGCGGCCCGGGCGGGCGCAGCAAATGATCAACGCCGGCACCCATGGAAACAATCAGCTTCAAATTGGGATAACGGCGCAGTTCCATCATGTCATGCGATGTCCAAACCACTGCGGCTTCAATCTCCGCCGGATCGCCCGCATCGGGGAACAGGCGAATTTCCAGGCTTGGCTCAACGGCCAAAAGCGCCGCCTTCCAATCCTGCATGGTATGCGCCTTGGTTGAGAGCAGAATTGCCATTACGCGTTTTCCTTGGAGAGTGCTTCATCCAGCCGGCGCACAAAGGCGCGCCAATCATCCCGCCTGGTCGCTGCCCATTCCGTACCATCGGGCAGCTTGGCGTAAAGGCTGAGGATGCTTTTGGACCAGAGGAAATCAAATTGATGTGGCGATGAAAGCGCCAAGGCGGCGGTGCGTTCAAACACGCCATCCTTGATTTTCGGCATGATCTTCGCAAGCCACCACCAGCAGCCAATGCCCAGCACCACCATGCCAGCCCAGGTGCCGCCCTGTTGCACGCCGAGTGCTTCCAGCGGCGCGCCGCCCCATTTCAGCGCAATGAAGCTGGAGGTGAGGATGGTTGCAGTCGGCCAGACATTTTCCCAGGTGCGATAGACCGGGGAACCTGGCGAATTCATCCGGCGCAGGCTGACGCCAAGCTTCACCTGCTCGGCGTCCAGCATGGCCTTGAGACGTTCCAATTCACTCACTGTAGGGTCGTTGCCTTTTCATTGCTGGTCAGGTCGAAAGCGGCTGCCATCAATTGCCGCGTATAGGCTTGCTTGGGCGCCTGCACCAGCGCTGCGGCTTCACCTTCTTCCACCACAAGCCCATCCTTCAGCACCGCAATGCGATGCGCCATGGCGCGCACCACGCGAAGATCATGAGAGATGAACACATAAGCCAGCCCATGGCGCGCTTGCAAATCACGCAGCAAATCCACCACCTGCGCCTGTACGCTGACATCAAGCGCGCTGGTCGGTTCATCCAGCACCACAAGACTTGGCTTCAGCACCATGGCGCGCGCAATCGCGATGCGTTGGCGTTGACCGCCGGAGAATTCATGCGGGTAGCGTTCCGCCATGGCGGGGTCCAGGCCTACTTCGCGCAAGGCTTCTGCCACACGCGCCAATCGTTCGGCGCGTGGCAGGCTGGCTTCATGCACTTCCAAGCCTTCGCCAATGATTTCCGCGACACTGAGGCGCGGTGACAGCGCGCCGAAAGGGTCTTGGAAGACAATCTGCATACGCCGCCGCCAAGGCCGCAGCGCGCGGGTGGAAAGCGCCTGCAAATCCTGCCCGGCAAAAACAATGCTGCCCTGGCTATCCGCCATGCGGAGCAGCGCCAGGCCAAGCGTGGTCTTGCCGGAGCCGCTTTCACCCACCAGGCCAAGGGTTTCACCTGCGCGCAGTGACAGAGACACGCCATTCACCGCCTTCACTTCGGCTACCACACGGCGCAGCAGACCGCGGCGGATTGGGAAATGCACGCGGATATCGCGCGCTTCCATGGTGGTCGCGGCATCGGCGGGGATGGGCGCCGGCGCGCCGCGCGGTTCGGTGGCCAGCAGCATGCGCGTGTATTCGTGCTTTGGCGCGGCGAAAACCTCAGCGACCTTGCCCTGTTCCACCGCATTGCCATCCTTCATCACCACCACGCGATCCGCATGGCGGCGCACGATGGAAAGATCATGCGTGATCAGCAGCATCGCCATGCCAAGGCGTTGCTTGAGTGAGGCGAGCAAATCCAGAATCTGCGCCTGGATGGTCACATCCAAAGCCGTGGTCGGTTCATCGGCGATCAGCAGCTTTGGATCGTTGGCGAGTGCGGCGGCAATCATCACACGCTGGCGCTGCCCGCCGGAGAGCTGATGCGGATAGGCGCCAAGCCGCGCCTCGGCCTGCGGAAAGCCAGCCAGGCGCAGCAATTCAATCACCCGCGCGCGCAAGGCAGGCCCCGAAAGCGCGCGATGGAGCGTAATGGCCTCAGCGATCTGACGCTCAATCGTGTGCAGGGGATTGAGCGAGGTCATGGGTTCCTGAAACACCATGCCGGCCACGCCGCCGCGCAAGTCGCGGAGTTGCCTGTCATCCGCGTCCAGCACAGAAACGCCATCCAAGATGATGGAACCCGCCGGGTTGCTGCCGGCGCTGGACAGCAGCCGCAGGCAGGAAAGCGCGGTGACGGATTTGCCGCTGCCGCTTTCACCGACCAAGGCAAGGGTCTCGCCGGGCTGCACGTCAAAGGAAACGCCGCGCACCACGTCACGTCCGCGAAAGGCGACCGACAAATCGCGCACCGAAAGCAGCGCCATCAGCCCTGCCCCCCGGGCAGCTTGCGCGGGTCAAAGGCGTCGCGCACCGCTTCACCGATAAAAATCAACAGCGTCAGCATGCCGCCCAGCACAAAGAAGCTGGTCAGCGCCAACCAGGGCGCGGTCAGATTATTCTTGCCCTGATTGACCAATTCCCCGAGCGAGGGCGAGCCCGGTGGCAGGCCAAACCCCAGAAAATCGAGCGAGGCCAGAACCGTGACACTTCCCGAGAGAATGAAGGGCAGAAAGGTGAGCGTCGCGACCATCGCATTGGGCAGGATATGGCGCTGCATGATGCGCGCATCGGAAACGCCCAAGGCCTTGGCGGCGCGCACATAATCGAAATTCCGCCCGCGGAGGAATTCAGCACGCACCACGCCAGTCAGATTCATCCAGGAAAACAGCAGCAGGAAAATCAATAGCACCCAGAAGCTCGGTTCGATCACGCTCGCCAGGATGATCAGCAGGAAAAGCTGCGGCATGCCGGACCAGATTTCGATAAAGCGCTGGAACAGCAAATCCGTGGTGCCGCCATAAAACCCCTGCACCGCGCCGGCGGCGATCCCGATGACGGAGCTGATGATGGTCAGCGCAAAACCGAACAGCACGGAAATGCGAAAGCCATAAATCACCCGTGCGAGCACATCCCGCGCCTGATCATCCGTGCCGAGCCAATTGCGTGCCGAAGGAGGTGCAGGCGCGGGGCGCCCCAAATCGCGCACCACGCTGCGGTAGGAATAGGGGATCAGCGGCCAGATCAGCGTGGCACCTTTGGCCTCAATTTCTTCGCGAAAGCCGCGATCATGCCAATCGGCGAGTGTCGGCAAACCATCTTCGATAATGTCGCTTTCGGCGTAATCCACCAGCACTGGGGCATACCAGCGCCCATCAATGCGTGCCACGATGGGCCGGTCATTAGCCAGGAATTCAGCGAAAAGCGTAATGAAGAACAGCACGCCAAAAATGATCAGCGACCAATAGCCGCGCTTATTGGCGCGGAAATTCGCTAGTCGGCGTTGCGTCAGCGGCGAAAGCGTCATCGCCGCGCCTCAAAATCAATGCGCGGGTCCACCAGCGTATAGGTGAAATCGCCGATGATCTGCATCACCAGCCCCATTAGGGTGAAGATGTAAAGTGTGGCGAACATCACCGGATAATCACGGCGAATGGCGCTTTCAAAACCAAGCAGGCCCAGCCCATCGAGTGAGAATACAATCTCCACCAACAGCGCACCGGTGAACAAAATGCCGATGAAGGCTGCCGGAAAGCCCGCAATGATCAGCATCATGGCATTGCGGAAAATATGGCCATAAAGCACGCGGCTTTCGGACCCGCCCTTGGCGCGTGCGGTCAGCACATATTGCTTGCCGATCTCATCCAGAAAGGCGTTTTTCGTCAGCATGGTCAGCGTGGCAAAGCCGCCAATCACTAGCGCAATGGTGGGCAGCACCATGTGCCAGGCGTAATCCATGATGCGCGCGCCAAGTGACCAGGTCTCCGATGCCGGGCTATTCAGCCCGCGCAGCGGAAACCATTGAAAGAAGGAACCGCCAGCGAAAAACACCACCAGCACAATGGCGAACAGAAAGCCCGGTATGGCATAACCAATCAGCACCACCGCCGATGTCGCAACATCAAAGCGCGACCCATCACGCACGGCCTTGCGGATGCCAAGCGGGATGGAGATCAGATAGATCAGCAGCGTGGACCAAAGCCCGAGTGAAATGGACACCGGCATTTTTTCGATGATCAGGTCAATCACCGGCCGGTCGCGAAACAAAGATCGTCCGAAATCAAAAGTCAGATAGCCAAGGATCATTTCCTTGAAGCGGGTCGTCGCTGGCTTGTCGAACCCAAAGGCGCGTTCGATCTCAGCCACGATGGCGGGATCAAGCCCGCGCGCCCCACGATAAGTGCCAACCGGGCCTTCGCCGCCACCCCCACCCATGCTGCGCTGTTCCAAGGCATTGGGCGTGCGGATTTCACCGCCGCCTTCGCCGGTGATGCGCCCCATGGTCTGGCCTTCGCCGCGCAGCTCCGCCAGCATTTGTTCAACCGGCCCGCCAGGGGCGAATTGCACCACGGCGAAATTGATCAGGATGATCCCGAACAGGGTCGGAATCACCAGCAACAAGCGGCGAAGAAGGTAGGCTGCCATCGCTACAGGTTGCGCCGGGCTTCCGCCAGCGCAGCGTCCCGCGCCGGGTCTATCCACCAGCCGCCGGGGAAGCCCAAGCCAAAGCGCGGCATGCTCGGCGGCAGGCCGAAGCGTTCCCAGAAGGCGATGCGGAAGCTGCGGCTATGCCAATGCGGGATCATGTAATTATGGTGCAGCAGCACGCGATCCAAGGCGCGGGTGCGCGCAATAAGCTCCGCCTGATTGGGTGCGGCGATCACCATTTCCACGAGTTCGTCAATCACCGGGTCGCAAATGCCGGCGACGTTCTGGCTGCCATTTTCGCGCGCCTTGGCGCAGGTCCAGTAATCGCGCTGTTCATTGCCGGGGTGAAAACCCTGGCCGATGCTGTCAATCGTCATGTCATAATCAAAGGCATCCACGCGCACCTGATATTGCGCAGGGTCCACAGTGCGCACGCGTGCCGATATGCCAAGCCGTTCCAGCCATTGCACATAGGGCAGCGCCACGCGTTCAAAGGTTGCCCCTTGCAGCAGGATTTCGAATTCAAAGCGCCGGCCTTCGGCATTCACCAGCCTGCGGTCCCGCACAATCCAGCCCGCTTCACGCAACAGTGCCAGCGCCCGGCGCAGCCCTTCGCGGTTATTGCCGGAACCATCGGTTTTCGGCAGGCGATATTCCTCAGTGAAAACGGGTTCCGGCACGCGGCCGCGATACTGGTTCAGGATTTCCAATTCGCGCCCTTCCGGCAGCCCGCGTGAGGCAAAATCCGAATTGGAGAAATAACTCTCGGTCCGCGTATAGGCGCCGTAGAACAGGTTGATGTTCATCCATTCATAGTCGAACACTTCAATCAGCGCGCGGCGTACCCGCGCATCCTGAAACAGGGGCCGGCGCAGATTGACGGCAAAGGCCTGCATGCCGGTTGGGATTTCGTGGCGAATTTCGCGCTTGGTCGCAAGACCACGGCGCGCGGCGGGAAAATCGTAACCTGTCGCCCAATCGCGCGCGACATTTTCCGTGCGGAAATCGATCTGCCCGGCCTTGAAGGCTTCAAAGGCGACCGTGGTATCGCGGAAATATTCGTAGCGGATGGCATCGAAATTTGACATGCCGCGCGTGGTCGGCAGATCGCGCCCCCAGTAATCGGCAACGCGGCGCAGCACCACGGTGCGGTTCGGCTCAAAACGGTCAATACGATAGGCGCCAGACCCCAGCGGCAGATCAAGGCTCGGCCGCGTGAAATCGCGCCCTTCCCAGAAATGCCGCGGCAGGATGGACATTTCACCCATGATCATCGGCAATTCGCGATTTTCATTGGTGCGGAAACGATAGGTCACGCGCCGCGCATCTTCCGCCACCACTTCCGTCACATCCGCCCAATAGGAACGGAAGAAAGGCCGGCCATTGGCGCGGAGTGTATTGAAGGTGAAGACCACATCCTCGGCGGTGATCGGCCTGCCATCATGCCAGCGCGCCCCTTCGCGCAATTCAAACGTCACACCGCGGCGATCCGCCGGCAATTCGATGATGCGCGCCAGATGGCCGTATTGGGACAATGGCTCATCCAGATTGCGCGCCAGCAGCGTGTCATAAATCAGGTTGCTGCCAACGGCCGGTGTGCCACGCAGGATGAAGGGGTTGAAACTGTCAAAGGACCCGATGGCGGTCAGCGTGATCTCACCGCCCTTTGGCGCATTCGGGTTCACCCAGGGCCAATGGGTGAAATCCGCGGGCAAAGCGGGTTCACCCAGCAGCGCCATGGCATGGGTGCGCACCACCTGACCGGGCCTGTCACCCCCGGCAGGCATGGCGGCGCGGGCCGCTTGGGGCAGGCTGGCAAGGGCGGCGCCAAGCGCCAGAAGGTCACGACGTTGCATGGGCTTCAGGATGGGGTTTCGCGGCGCCCGCGGCAATGGCGCAGCGTTTCAGCTTTGCAAAAGGTGAACCGCTTCCGCCAGCAGCCTGGGGTCACCCAGCGCGATCACGCGCCCATCGCTGCCCGGATGCAGCGTCTGGCCGGCCCAATCGGTCACACGCCCGCCCGCCCCTTCAATCACCGGCACCAGGGCGGCCCAATCCCAGATTTTCAGATCGCTTTCCGCCACAACATCAATCAGGCCAAGCGCCACCAGGCCATAGGCGTAGCAATCCCCCCCCCAGGTGACGCGCCGCGCGCCCTGGCGCAGCCGGTCAAAGCCTGGGCGATTGGTGGCGGAGAACATATCGGGGCTGGTGCAGGAAAGCTCGGCCTCGGCCAGGGTGGGGCAGGGGCGGCAGCGGGCCGTGCCGGCAAAGGGGCCGGAAAACCGCGTGGGCTGGCCCGCCACGCCCAGCCAACGTTCGCCGGTGATGGGCTGATCAATCAGGCCAAGCACCGGCTTGCCACGATGCAGCAGCCCAAGCAGGCTGCCAAAAATTGGCCGGCCGGTGACAAAGGCGCGGGTGCCATCAATCGGGTCCAGCACCCAAACCCATTCGGCATCCGGGCGTTCTTCGCCATGTTCTTCGCCGATCACGCCATGATCGGGCAGGGTTTCGGCCAAAAGGGCGCGAATCGCTTCCTCGGCCTCACGGTCCGCGCGGGTCACGGGGCTGGCATCGCCCTTGGCTTCCACCAGCAGGGCGGAACGAAACAGCGGCCGGATCACGGTCGCTGCCCGATCAGCGGCGGCTTCCGCCACCGCGATGAAGTCTTGCGGGATCAGGGCGCAGGCGCGTTCGGCGAAATCGAACGCAGATAGGCGATCAAATCCGCGCGGTTCTGCACGCTGGCAAGCCCGGCATAGGACATGCGATTGCCCGGCGCATAGGCGCGCGGATTGGCGAGCCAGGCGTTCATATCCTCATAGTTCCAGACCTTATTGGCCATGGCACGCAGCGCGGCGGAGTAGTTGAAGCCATCAATATGGGCGTGCTTGGCGCCAATAATGCCATAGAGGTTCGGGCCAACGCCGGAACGCCCGCCTTCATTGAAGCTATGGCAGGAAGCGCATTGGCGCTGCGCAATTTGCTGTCCGGACTGCACATTGGCGGCCGCAAGCAGCGGTGAGATGGGATCAAGCGCCGGGGCGGCCGGGGCTGCGGCCACCGGGGCGGCGGCAGGCTCACCGATTTGAATGGCGGCTTGCTTCGGCGTTGTCGGGTGCACGACCAGGCGGCCAACAAGGCCCGCCATGCCGAAGGTCACACCTGCCGTCAGGATGGCAGCGAAAATCTTGTTCAGTTCAAGACTGTTACTCATGGCCAAGCTCTTCCTCACACCGGGCGCTGCCAGCCGGTTTGCACCCGGGGACACGCTTCTTTAGAACGCCGGGAACATATAGATCACCCACCCCGCCGACAAGGCGGCCGGAGCCCTTTTCCTTGCGTCCTATCCTTGTCATCCCTGCCCGCATGGCCGCGACCCGCCTGCCTGGCAAGCCGCTGGCCGATATTCATGGCCGCCCCATGATCGCCCATGTGCTGGACCGCGCCCGGGAAGCGGGGATCGGCCCCTTGGCCGTTGCCTGCGCTGAGGAAGAAATCGCCGAAGCCGCCCGCGCCGCCGGGGCGCAAGCCGTGGTGGTGGCGGATGATGTGCCATCCGGCACAGACCGTGTGCAGCGCGCCATGAAGGCTTTGGACCCAGACAGCGACTATGATGTGGTGGTCAATCTGCAGGGCGATTTCCCGACCATCCGACCTGAGACGCTGCGCGCCGTGCTGGCGCCGCTCGAAGACCCTTCGGTGGATATCGGCACGCTGGTTTGCCCCATCGCAGATGAGGTTGAAGCGCGCACCGATTCCTTCGTGAAATGCGCCTGCGCCTTCACGGGCGATGCCATGGTGGCGCCGGCGCTTTACTTCTCCCGCCTGCCGATCCCCTGGGGGGAGGGGCCGCGCTGGCATCATATTGGTGTCTATGCCTATCGCCGCGCTGCGCTTGACCGCTTTGTGACCCTGCCGGCCAGCCCGCTTGAGCTGCGCGAAAAGCTGGAACAGCTCCGTGCCCTGGAAGCGGGCATGAAAATCAGCGCCGCACGGGTGGAACACGGCCCCTTTGGCGTGGATACGCCCGAAGATCTTGAACGCGCCCGCGCCCTTTTGGCCCCCTGAAGGATTGAACCATGTCTGCCCATCGCATTGCCTTCCAGGGCGTACTCGGCGCCTATTCTGATCTCGCCTGCCGCGCTGCCTATCCGGGCGCGCAAACCCTGCCTTGCCCTTCCTTTGAAGCCGCCATGGCGGCGCTGCGCGATGGGCAATGCGATCTGGCCATGCTGCCGTGTGAGAACTCCTTGGCCGGCCGCGTGCCGGATATTCACCGCATGCTGCCCGATTCCGGGCTTTTCGTGGTGGGCGAGCATTTCCAGCGCGTGGAACACTGCCTGCTGGCCCCCAAGGGCGCGAGCCTTGCCACCTTGAAGCGCGCCCATAGCCACCCGGTTGCGCTTGGCCAGGTGCTGCGCCTGCTGAAGGACATGAACCTGACCCCGGTGATCGAGGCCGATACGGCGGGTGCGGCGGCGTTGATTGCCGAACGCGGCGGCGTGGAAGATGCCGCCATTGCCAGCGAATTGGCCGCCGAAATCTATGGGCTGGAAGTGCTGAAGCGGAATGTGGAGGATGAAGCGCATAACACCACGCGCTTTTATGTGATGTCCCGCGAACGGTCCGACCCGCCCGTGGATGCGCCCAATGTGGTGACGACCTTCGTCTTTCAGGTCCGCTCCATCCCGGCGGCGCTCTATAAGGCGTTGGGCGGCTTTGCCACCAATGGGATCAATATGACCAAGCTGGAAAGCTACATGGTCGGCGGTCGCTTCGCCGCGACGCAATTCCTGTGCGATGTGGATGGTCATCCGGATCAGCCGGCACTGCGCCGCGCTTTTGAGGAGCTGCGGTTTTTCTCCTCCTCCATGAAAATCCTGGGGGCTTATCGCGCGCATCCCTATCGGCTGGAGCAATCCATTCCGGCGGAATGAGGGTGGCTGCCTTGCGAAAGCCCTTCCCCCAGGGCCTTGGCCGGGCTAGAAGCGTTGTTGGGGACCCGTAGCTCAGCTGGATAGAGCGTTGCCCTCCGAAGGCAAAGGTCGTACGTTCGAATCGTATCGGGTCCGCCATTATCTCAAAGAATTGTTATTCTGATCGCGGGTGCTTGCGGTCGTTTGGGCGATAGATCGGCATCACCGCGCCAAGGCCATGGTTCAGAAAGACAGGTGCGCCATGACAGGGCTTGATAACAGCGCGCGCTTCGCCGATCCCGATGCGGCCTATCGCGCCATTATTGAAGCGCATCGCGGCCTGACGGAAAGCGAAAGCGCTGATCTGAATGCGGCGTTGGTGCTGATTCTCGCCAATCAAATTGGTGATATGGATGTATTGCGCGAAGCCCTGGCGCTGGCACGCGCGACAATTCCCCAAAGCCCAAAGGCATAAGGCGCCGCGCTGGAAAGGCCGCGCTTGCGGCTTTACCTTTGGGGCCATTCAGGCCAGCCTTGGCCCATGACCCTTGCCGCCGCCATCATCCCCGTCACTCCCTTTCAGCAAAACTGCGCCCTGATCTGGGATCAGGATACCAAGCGCGGCGTGGTGATAGACCCGGGCGGCGATGTCGCAGAAATCGAAGGCGCCATCGCCCAAGCCGGCATCACCATTGACCGCATCCTGTTGACGCATGGCCATATGGATCATGCGGGAGGCGCGGCGGAATTGGCGGAAGCGCTGGGAAACATCCCCATTGAAGGCCCGCATCGCGCCGATGCCTTCCTGCTGGAAGGCCTGGTGGAACAGGGCGCCAAATACGGGCTGCAATGCCGCGCCGTTACGCCCAATCGCTGGCTTGACGAAGGTGAGACGGTGGAGATCGCCGGCATCGCTTTTGCTGTGCTGCACTGCCCGGGTCATACGCCAGGGCATGTGGTTTTCGTGAATGCAGAGATGGGCATCGCGATTGTGGGCGATGTGCTGTTTCAGGGCTCCATCGGGCGCACTGATTTTCCCTATGGCGATACGGCGGCCTTGCTGCATGCCATTCGCACAAAGCTGTTTCCGCTGGGTGATCACATCCAATTCCTTTGCGGGCATGGCCCGGCTTCCAGCTTTGGCGCGGAACGGCAGAGCAATCCCTTCGTCGGAGAAAACGCACGATGAGCCCGGTGATTGAAACCGATGCGCCACCGCTGCCGGTCACGCGGCCGGAATTGGTTGGCATGTCGCCCGCGCGGCTTGCGCGCATTCGCCCGGCGATGGAACGCGAAATGGCGGCCGGCAGGCTGCCGGGCTGTGTTGTCGCCATCGCACGCGATGGCAAGCTGGTGCATCTGGAAGCGATTGGCCACCGCGATCCCGAAAGCCGCGCACCAATGCACGCGGATGCGATTTTCTCCATTGCTTCCATGACAAAACCCGTCACCGGCGTGGTGGCGCTTTCGCTGATCGAGGAAGGCCACCTGCTGGTGACTGACCCGGTCGGTGCCTGGTTGCCGCCGCTCATGCACATGCAGGTGGCGAAGCCAACGGCTGAAATGCTCTCCGGCAAGGGCCCGATTGAAACTGAGGCCGCGATCCGTCCCATGACGGTGCAGGATGCCATGCGCCACACCACGGGCCTGGTTTATGGTGGGCGCGATGGATCAGCCGTGCATGCCGTGGCACCGCCCGGTTCCTTCTGGGTTGCCGAGAATATGGATACGGAGGGCTTTGCGCAGACCCTTTCTGGCCTGCCGCTCCGCCACCATCCCGGCACGGTTTGGGAATATGGGCTTTCGACGGATGTGCTGGGCGGGGTGGCAGAGCGCGCGGGTGGTATCTCGCTTGGCGCGCTGATGCGGGAGCGTGTTTTTGCGCCGCTTGGCATGGAAGAAACCGGCTATGTGCTGCCCCAAGAAAAACTGGCGCGCTTTGCCCGGCCCTTCGCGAAGGACCCGATCACGGGCGCGCCGCAATCCGTGGAAGCGCCGCTGCGCGCGCCGAAGATGGAAACCGGCGGCGCGGGTTTGGTTTCAACCGCGGCGGATTATCTGCGCTTTGTTGAAATGCTGCGCGCCGGTGGCGTGCTGAATGGCGTGCGCGTATTGGCGCCGCAAACGGTCGCCTGGATGGCATCGGATCATTTGCAGGGCATTGAAAATCGCGTGGCTTCCATGGACCCGGCCTTGGCTGGTTATGGCTTCGGCCTGACTGTTGCGGTGCGGCTGGCGCGTGGAGGGTCGGGCCTCATGGGTGCCCCCGGAGCCTTTGGTTGGTCCGGCGTTTGGGGCACGTATTTCTGGGCCGATCCGGCGGAACGGCTGAGTGTTGTCTTCATGGCCCATGCGCCGGGCGAATTGCGCCAGCGCTATCGCCGCCTGATCAATATGCTGACCTATCAGGCGATTGAGGCATAGCGCGCCAAAGCATCACGGCGCTGCTGCCCCGAAAAGCCATTTGAGCGAGGCAAACACCAGAAAGCGCGGTGAATCATCGCCAACCCCCGCGCCCGCGCCCGCCGCCATGATGGGGCCGGCGCGCCCAAGCCGATGCCAAAGCCCCGCCGCGATGATGTTCTGATCCTTTTCGCCGCGATCCTGCTGATGGCGCAAATAGCTGACGCCAAGTGACGTATTCTGGGCAAGATTCTGCGTGAGGCCAGCGGCGAATTCATAGCGCCCCGCCCTTTCCCCAGGTTCCGCATTGAACAATTCGGACCAGCCGGCATTGAATGAAAACGCCAGCGGGCGCGGGCCTTCAATCAGGGTCTTGCTGAGCAGGCCAACAATCTGCCCGCTTTGCGATGGCACGCTCGTCTCCCCATAGGCGGTGCGCACGGCACCAAAAACACCAAGCGCCGGCCGCCAGCCATCTTCTTCCAGGAATTGCCAACGCAACCCAAGCTGGGACAGCCCGCCCCATACGCGCTTTGCATCATCCGCAGGGTAGGGCGCCGCGGGACCGTATTCGATCGCCTGGGCAAAGCGCAGATCAAGCCCGCGCACCAGCCCCGCTTCAGCTTCCAGCGCGCCGCCATAAAGATTGCGGTTCGCGCCATCCCGCGCGCGCGAATACCCCAGGCCAAGACTCATGGTTTGGCCGCCCGCGGCGGTCGGTGCGACGCCGATGATGCCAAAGGGGTCTTCCATGAGGGCTTCGGCCTCGCCGCGCGTCGGCAGGATCGGCAGAATGAGCATGAAAAGGATCAGCGCCTTGTGCAGCTTGCGATACGGGGGAAGCTTCATGCGCAGGATTCCACTGGAAAATACGGTTGACCCCATGAGTGGCCGACTCCGAAACAATCCATGCAGGTTAGCGCAAAAGAATCAGTCGGCCATCAGTGCCAGGAAACGCTCGGCCAGTTTCAGCTCATCAAGGCGGCTCTGGCGCCGCGTAGCGGCTTCTGCATCCGTGCCCCAGAATTCTTCCTGAAATACCTCATCAACTATCGCCAGCCGATGCGCTTCTTCGGCATTGAGCCGCCCAAGGCTGATGGCAAGGCCAAGCACCAGGCTGCCCAAGGCCGGCACCGCCACGCCAAGCGCGGCGAGGCCGCCCGCATCATGACGCGCGACGGCGGCCTGCAGCGCTGCCAGGCTTTCGGGGGCCTGGGGCACGGGCATGAGCCCCTGCGTGATATTGAGCGGCGCATCCAGCGCCAGCGCCGCCCATTCAATCATGGGCTGCCAGGCTTCTGCCTGCCGCGCAGCAAGGCGATAATCCTCAGCCCGGTAGCAGAGCAGGTCCGTCTCTCCATATTTCGTGATGCCCTCCACAACGGGTTTCGGATCTGGCGCGATGCGTTCCTGGGCAGAAGCCAAAATCCGGGTAAGGGGCACATCTTCCTGGGTCATCTCACCGCCCTTGGTCCCGCCAGCCCTGTGCCATTCATCGGCAATGGCCTCGGCCAGGCGGCGCTTTTCGGTGGCGAGGATACTGCCGCCCGGCAGGCGCAAGGGGCGACCATCCAGCACAACGCCGTAGCCGCCTTCAAGCCTTGGTACGGCCAGGGCCGCTTCCCAGAAACGCTTCATGGATTGGCAATTTAACGCGTCAATCGGATAAGAAAAGCCGCGCGCCATGGCCCTGAAGGTGACCCAAACGGCCCGGCTTGACGCAGCCCAGGGTCCGGCGCTAGTTACCCGCCCTTCCAGGCGGCCAAGCGCCGCTTCCTTTCCAGGTTTGAACAGACAGCCCATGGCCAATAACGCTTCCGCGCGCAAGCGCATTCGTCAGACTGAAAAGCGCACGGCGCGCAACAAGGCGCGCAAGTCGCGTGTGCGGAGCTTTTTGCGCAAGGTCGAAGAAGCGGTGAAGTCTGGCGACAAGGCTGCGGCGCAGGAAGCGTTTCGCGCGGCACAACCTGAAATGCAGCGCGCTGCAACCAAGGGTGTGGTGCATGCCAATACGGTCGCGCGCAAATTGTCGCGACTTTCCGCGCGGGTGAAATCCGTCGGCGCCTGACGGCGTTATCTTTTTTCTTCGCGATCTTCCGGGAATATTTCGCATTTTCCGCCGCGTAGCTTTGTCTGCGCGGCGCAAATGCCTGCGCTTAATGCGCGCGTCATCACCGATTGTGCGCGCGGATTTCACTGCATAAGTCAAGCTATGATGACGCGGCTTTTCGGTTCTGCGAAAATTTTTTGGTCAGCTTCTTTTGCTATTGAATTTTGGTCGCGCTCCGAAGCATGATGTTAGCAACGGGGTTGGCGATATAAGCGTTTGAAGGGGGCAGCGCCTTGCGAAGCACGGAAAAGCTAAGCGATAGCATGTCTCCGCAAGGTCCCGCTGCCTGGGCCGAAGCATGGGCCCGTATCCGCGCCAAGCTGCGCGAAGAAGTGGGCGATGTCGAATTTCGCAGCTGGCTTCGCCAAATGACTCTTGCCGCCGTTGATGGCGATGAAGCCACGATCACACTCCCCACACGTTTCCTGCGCGATTGGGTCAGCAGCCATTACGGTGACCGGCTTCGTTCCTTATGGCAACTGGAAAATCCTGCAATTCGTCGGGTTGATCTGCGCGTTGCCGCAAGCAGCCGCGCCGCCGCCGCAGAGGCTTCCGAGAATACGGCGCGCCCCTTGGCGGAAAGCCTGACCAGCGCAGCGCCACGCCCCGCCGATCCGCGCGGCGATTGGTCCGCGCCGCTTGATCCGCGCTTCACCTTTGATAGCTTCGTGGTCGGCAAGCCCAATGAATTTGCCCATGCCTGCGCGCGTCGCGTGGCGGAAAAACCCGCCACGCCGGGCTTCAATCCGCTGTTTCTTTATGGTGGCGTTGGGCTTGGCAAGACGCATCTGATGCATGCCATTGCCTGGGCCATTCGCGAACAACACCCCGCGCGTCATGTGGCCTACATGAGTGCCGAGAAATTCATGTATCGCTTCATCGCGGCACTGCGCAGCCAATCCACCATGGAATTCAAGGAAACGCTGCGGTCGGTTGATGTGCTGATGGTGGATGATCTGCAATTCCTTATCGGCAAGGACAATACGCAGGAAGAATTCTTCCACACCTTCAATGCGCTGGTGGATGCCGGCAAGCAGATTGTGATTTCCGCCGATAAATCCCCATCCGATCTTTCCGGCATTGAAGACCGGCTGCGCACGCGCCTTGGCTGCGGCATGGTGGCCGATCTGCACGCCACGACTTACGAATTGCGCATTTCCATCCTGGAAGCCAAGGCAGCGTCATCGGGTGTGGCGGTGCCGGCGCGCGTCATGGAATTCCTTGCGCATAAGATCACGTCCAATGTGCGGGAATTGGAAGGCGCGCTTAATCGCCTGATCGCCTGGGCCAATCTGTTTGGCCGGGCCATTACCTTGGAAGGCGCGCAGGAGGTTTTGCATGATATTCTCCGCGCCCATGACCGGCGCGTCACGATCGAGGAAATCCAGCGCAAGGTCGCCGAACATTATAATATCCGGCTGACCGACATGTCTTCTGCCCGGCGTGCGCGGAATGTCGCGCGGCCACGCCAGGTTGCGATGTATCTGGCGAAGCAGCTGACATCGCGCTCCCTCCCCGAAATCGGGCGGCGCTTTGGCAATCGGGACCATACCACGGTCATGCATGCCGTCTCTCGCGTGACGGAGCTCATGCAGGCGGATGGGTCGTTTGCTGAGGATGTGGAGCTTCTCCGGCGTATGCTGGAAACCTGAGGGGCTGGACCCGGCCCGCCAAAGCGCTTTTTCCAGAGACTAGGCCGCTTTTCTGCCCCCCTCCGGGCTGGTATGGAAAGGCGTATCCGGGTGCTTTTCCGCGCCGATTCGGCAGGTTTGTCGCCCGGGCAGGATTTCACTGGCGATTTGCCGCCCGGGACCCATCCTGGGGCTTAGTAGATCGCCACAACAGGATCGGGGCGTCGGAACGATGAAATTCTCGGTTGACAGGGCGGTATTGCTCAAGGCGCTCACGCATGTGCAAAGCGTGGTGGAACGGCGCAACACCATCCCCATCCTTGCCAATGTCATGATCGAAGCGAGTTCCGGCGGCGCGCTGAAATTGACCGCGACGGATATGGAAATCGCGGTGGTGGAAGACATTGCGGGCGTGACCGTTGCGCGCGCAGGGCGCACCACGGCGCCGGCGGCGACACTTTACGAAATCATCCGCAACCTGCCGGAAGGCGCGCGGGTGGAATTCGACCATGGCGGTGGTGATGGGCCGCTCGCGCTGCGGTCTGGCCGCTTCAATACCAGCCTGGCCGTGCTGGCCGTGGATGATTTCCCTTCCATGACCGAAGGGCGCATGCCGGTGCAATTCAGCATTAAGGCTGGCGTGCTGCGGGATTTGATTGACCGCACGCGATTTGCGATCTCTACGGAAGAAACACGCTATTACCTGAACGGCATTTATATCCACGCGACCGAAAGCGAAGGCCAGCCGGTGCTGCGTGCGGTTGCGACCGATGGGCATCGTCTGGCGCGCGTGGAAGAACCGCTGCCGGAAGGGGCGAAGGCCATGCCGGGCGTGATCATTCCGCGCAAGACCGTGAATGAAATCCGCAAGCTTGCCGAAGAAACCCAGGATGAGATCGTGGTGCGGCTTTCGGATACCAAGGTGCAATTCGCGCTTGGTACGGTCACGCTCACCAGCAAGCTGATTGATGGCACCTTCCCCGAATATGAACGCGTGATCCCGCGCGGCAATGACAAGAAGCTTGTCGTACCGCGCAAGGATTTCGCCGATGCGGTGAAGCGCGTGGCCGCGATCAGCAGCGAAAGATCACGCCCAGTCAAGCTCAGCCTTGGCACCAATCATTTGCGGGTATCGGCGGCCAGCCCCGAACAGGGCGAAGCGCAGGAGGATCTGGAAGGCGATGATGTCGCCTATACCAGCGGCGCGTTGGAGATTGGGTTTCAGGCGCGGTATCTGTCCGACATCACCGATCTGGTCGAAGACAAGCTGGAATTCATGTTCGCCGATGGCGCGGCGCCGACCATTGTGCGCGACGCGTCCCGGCCAGAAGCGCTGTTTGTCCTGATGCCGATGCGGGTGTGACGGCGCCAGGGCTTTTCCTTGCGCGCCTCAGGCTTACCAATTTCCGGTCCTGGCGGGGCTTGGATGCGGCTTTCGGCGCATCGCTGATTTGCATCGCGGGCGAAAACGGCGCGGGCAAGACTAATCTGTTGGAAGCGATATCGCTGCTCGCGCCCGGCCGCGGCTTGCGCGGCGCGCGCATGGGCGAAGTTGGACGGCAGGAAGCTGGTGCGGGCCTGCCCTGGGCGGCGGCGGGGCGGTTTGAAACCCGTGCTGGCCCCATGGAAATCGGCACCGGCACGGACCCGGAAGGGGCGACGGAGCGGCGCATTTATCGGCTGGACGGCCAGGCGCTCCGCAGCCAGGGGATGCTGGCCGAGCGCATGGCTGCTGTTTGGATCACGCCGCAAATGGACAGGCTATTCCAGGAAGGGGCAAGCGGTCGGCGGCGCTTTCTGGATCGGCTGGTCTGGGCGCTTGAACCGGGCCATGCGCGGGAAGTGGCGGCGCATGATAATGCCATGGCGGAGCGTAACCGGCTGCTGGCGGAAGGCCGCGCGGACCCTGCCTGGCTTGCAGGGCTGGAAGATGCCATGGCGCGCCATGCGGTGGCGGTGGCGGCTGCCCGTCGTGCCCTGATGCTGCGCCTGAATGCCGCGCTTGCCGCGGGCCGCGCCACTGGCGCCTTTCCCGCCGCGCGGTTGGATATCACCTGCCCCATCACGGCGGCTTTGGCCGAAACCCCGGCGCTGGCCGCGGAAGATGCCCTTCGCCAGGGCTTGGCCGCTGATCGGCGGCGCGATGCGGCAGCGGGCGGGGCGGCGCGCGGGGCGCATAAGGCGGACCTCGTGCTGGTACACATGCCCAAAGGTATCAGTGCCGAATTCTGTTCGACTGGGGAGCAAAAGGCGCTGCTGGTTTCCGTGGTGCTGGCCCATGCGGCGCTGATCGCCGAGGCCCGCGGCTTCGCGCCCTTGCTGTTGTTGGATGAGGTGGCCGCGCATCTTGATCCCACGCGGCGTGAGGCGCTGTTTGCCGCCCTTGCCGCGCTGCCGGCGCAGGTTTTCATGACCGGCACGGATGCCGAGGTTTTCGCCCCGCTGGCCGGGATTGGGCAATTGTTTGGCGCGGGTGAAGGCAGGCTTTTTGCGCTTGGCTGACACTGGCCTTTTTGACTTTGGGGAACCGCCAGAAGTCGTTTGAAAATAAAGGGTTTTTGCGGTGTGCGCTTGGGCAGAAAAACGCCCCGCCGGGGTCGCGTTTTGCGGCAAAAAAAGCTATAAGTCCCAAGTGATTCCGCATCCCCAAAACAGGAGCCCGTTACCGGCATGAGCGATGAGCCGCGCGCCGAAACTGAAGCCTATGACAGCGCTTCCATCACCGTCTTGCGCGGGCTGGAAGCGGTGCGCAAACGGCCGGGCATGTATATTGGCGATACCGATGATGGTTCCGGCCTGCATCACATGGCCTTTGAGATTGTTGATAATGCCGTGGATGAAGCGCAGGCGGGATTTGCCTCGGCCGTTTCCCTCACCCTGAATGGCGATGGAAGCGTCACCGTGCGCGATGATGGCCGCGGAATTCCGGTGGATATCCATGCGGAAGAAGGAATCAGCGCGGCGGAAGTGGTGCTGACGCGGCTGCATGCGGGCGGCAAGTTCAACCAGAATTCCTACAAGGTTTCCGGCGGCTTGCATGGCGTTGGTGCGGCCGTTGTCAATGCGCTATCCGAATGGATGGAAGTGCGGATTTGGCGCGGCGGGCAGGAATATCGGCTGCGGTTTGAGCATGGTGACACGGTAGTGCCTTGCACCGCGCTTGGCCCTTCGGACCATCCGAATGGCACGGAAGTGACCTTCAAGCCATCGGCACTTACCTTCACGCGGACGGAATTTGATTTCGCCATATTGGAACGCCGTTTGCGTGAATTGGCCTTCCTCAATTCCGGTTTGCGCGTTGTGCTGCGTGATGAACGCCATGCGGAAGTGCAGGAAACCAAGTTTCATTTCGATGGCGGCCTGACTGCCTTTGTCGAATGGCTGGACAAGGGCAAGACACCGCTTTTCGCAACGCCCATCAGCCTCGCGGCGCGGGAACAGGATGGGATCAAGGTAGAGCTCTCACTCCGCTGGAATGACAGCTATCATGAAACGATGCTGTGCTTCACCAATAATATCCCGCAGCGTGATGGCGGCACGCATCTGGCCGGCTTCCGCCAGGCGCTGACGCGTGTGGTGGCGAAGGTCGCGGAAGGTATCGCCAAGAAGGAAAAGGTGGCGCTGACGGGTGAGGATATGCGCGAAGGCCTGACTGCGGTGCTTTCGGTGAAAGTACCGGATCCGAAATTCAGCAGCCAGACCAAGGAAAAACTTGTATCATCGGAAGTGCAGCCGGTGGTGCAAATGGCCTGCGCTGATGCGCTTTCCCATTGGTTTGAAACCCATCCCAAGGAAACCAAGGATCTGGTGGGCAAGATCCTGGATGCGGCAACCGCGCGTGAAGCTGCGCGCAAGGCGCGTGAACTGACGCGGCGTAAGGGCGTGCTGGATGTATCGTCACTTCCTGGCAAGCTTGCCGATTGTCAGGAACGTGATCCGGCGAAAAGCGAATTATTCATCGTTGAGGGTGACAGCGCCGGCGGTTCCGCCAAGCAAGGGCGTGATCGCGCCTTTCAGGCGATCCTGCCGCTGAAGGGCAAGATCCTGAATGTGGAACGCGCGCGCTTCGACAAAATGCTCTCCAGCGCGGAAATCGGCACGCTGATCACGGCCCTCGGCACGGGGATCGGGCGGGGTGAGCCATCGGAAGGCGGCTTTGATATAGGCAAGCTTCGCTATCATCGCATTGTCATCATGACCGATGCCGATGTGGATGGCAGCCATATCCGCACGCTATTGCTGACCTTCTTCTTCCGACAAATGCCGGAATTGATCACGCGCGGGCATCTTTATATCGCGCAACCGCCGCTTTATCGCGCCAAGCGCGGACAGGAAGAACGCTATTTGAAGGATGATCGCGCGCTGGAAGATTACTTGCTGGAAAAGGCACAAAACGCGGCCAGCCTGCGCCTGCCCGATGGCCGCGACCTGACGGGTGATGCCTTCCAGGCGGAGCTTGATTTCCACCGGCAAGCCACCGCGCGCATTCGCCGGCTTTCTGGTGCGGTGCCGGCCGAGATCGTGGAACAGGCCGCGATCACGGGCGCGCTGACCATGGAAAGCGACCGCGCGCTGGCCGCCGCGCAAGCCCTGGCCGCGCGCTTGGATGTGCTTGCGCCGGCCTCAGAACGCGGCTGGGTCGCCACCGCGGGCGATAATGGCCTGACGCTGGCGCGCACCGTGCGCGGCGTGGGTGAGCGCCATGTGCTGGACCCCACGGCGCTGCGCAGTGCCGAGGCACGGTGGTTGGATGAACGGCGCGAAAGGCTGGCGGCGGATTTCCTGGGTGGTGCGGTGCTGTCGCTTGATGGTGCTGAGTCCCAAGTGGTCGGGCCGCTCGCGCTATTCGAAAAACTGATCGCGCAGGGCCGCAAGGGGCTATCCTTCCAGCGCTTCAAGGGCCTTGGGGAAATGAACCCAGATCAACTTTGGAAGACAACGCTTGATCCCGCGATCCGCACGCTGCTGCGCGTGCGGGTTGAGGATGTGGAGGATGCCGAGCAGGTCTTTTCCACCCTGATGGGCGATCTGGTGGAACCGCGGCGCGACTTTATTGTCGGCAATGCCTTGAAGGTTGCCAATCTGGACGTTTGAAGAACGCCTGTTTTAAGCGTCGCGGATCGTGGCCGATCCGCCCTCAGACGCCGGCGCGCGCCTCCGCGCGCTTGGCTTCGCCGCATAAGCGGCGTCGCCCATTCGGGCTCGCGCCCGCCTTCGGCGGGCGTTTAGTTTCGCAGCAGCGAAACGTGATCACGCCATCCCACCGCGCGCGGAGACCGGCCAGAGGCATTCCACGCGGCCCTTGCGCACGCCGACATACCAATCATAGCGATCCACCGTCGGGTCGCAGTGGCCCGGCACGAGGCGCAGCTTTTCGCCGAGCGCCGGCGCGCTGCCATCTTCGATCACCAGCTTGCCATGCTCATCCGATGCGCCGGCGTAGCGCAGCCCCGGGCGTTGCCAGACTTGTGGCATACCCGAATCCACCGAAACGCCCTTATGCCCGCAATCCAACACGGCAATGCCAGGCCCCGCCGTGCTCATGACTTGAGACAACACGAAAAGCGATTGGCGGAAGGGCGGCGCATCCTCATTCGCCGCATAATCCGCATCCATGAAGCAATAGGATCCGGCCTGGATTTCGGTATAGACGCCGCTCGCGGCCTCATGCCGGAAGGTGCCGGTGCCTGCCCCGCCCACAATCGGGCAGGCGAGGCCGCGCTGGCGCAATTGTTCCACGGTGCGGCGCGAACGCGCCACAGCCTCCCCAATCGCGGCGGCGCGTTCTTCGGGTGCGCGCTTGTGCTGCGCTGAACCGTGATAGGCCTGCAAGCCACCAAAACGCAGATGCCGACTGGCGGCGATGCGTTCCGCGAGTGCCACCGCCGGCGGGCCATGTTCCACCCCACCGCGCGCCATGCCGACATCAATTTCCACCAGCACCGGCAGGCGCACCCCGGCGGCCTCGGCCGCGGCTTCAATCAGCGCGATTTGCGCCGCGTCATCCACGCACACCGCGACCTCCGCGATGCGCGCGAGTGCTGCAAGGTGCGCCAATTTGCGCGGGCTGACCACCTGGTTGGTGACCAGAATATCGGGAATGCCGCCCCAGGCGAGCGCCTCGGCTTCGGCCACCTTTTGCACGCATTGGCCAACCGCGCCGCGCGCCATTTGCAGCTTGGCGATGACGCTGGATTTATGGGTTTTCGCATGCGCGCGGAGTTTCGCACCCGTTGGCGCCAGCAGCGCTGCCATGGTGTCGAGGTTATGTTCGAAAGCGTCCAGATCAATCACCAGCGCGGGGGTATCAATATCTTCTTCGCGCATGCCGGGTTCGGCGGGCGGGTTTTGCAGCATGGGGCATCTCCTTAGTGGCTTGATGCATCATAGCCATGGCGATGCGCTCCGCGCCAATCGCCCAAGGACCGGGGCCAAGCGATAGGCACAAAAAAAGCGGCAGGGTTTCCCCTGCCGCCCTTTTTGCCGATTGATCCGAAGATCAGAAGGCGATGCGCACGCCCGCGACAAGCACCGTAATGTTGCGGGTATTATCAGGCGAGGCCGCCGAACCAAAATTCGCAAGGGTCGTGCCGCCACCGCCAGCCGGAACAGAGGAAGGTGCCCCAGTCGGCAGGTTCTCGTCCTCGATCTGGTTGTAGTTGGCAAACAGGGTCATGCCCGGCGCCAAGACATAGGCAACACCGAGGCCCAGATAGGTCTGGGTACGATCCGACAGATTATCGCCGGCCGGATTGGTGCCGTTATCCTGTGTGCCCTTGCCGTACATAGCGCCAACAGAGAAAGCACCGACGGTGTAGACAACACTGCCGATCCAATGGTTGCTGCCGTCAAGGCCCCGAGCAAGCGCCGCACCGGCGGGCGCAGTGCCATTGTAATTGCCAAAGGTGTATTCACCGCCAACCTGGAAGCCATAAGCGCGCAACACAAGGCCTGCCGAATAGGCATTGACATTCTGGCCCTTGACCAAGATCGGCGAACCATTCGCGTTCAGGCTGGGCGCGTCAGCCCAAACACCACCGAAAGACGCGGCAACGCCAACATCGCCGAAGGTGCCGCGATAACGCAGAATCGCGGAGATTTCATTTTCGATGCGGGTGCGGTCACGCTGAAACTCGACCTCGCTAGCAGCACGCTGCGTACGCTCACCTTCACCGTCATTCGGGGCAAAGGACAGGCCGAAATCAAAGCCATAAAGCTGCGGCGACAGGTAGATGATCTTCGTCTTGTCGCTGCCGTCCGTCAGACCGGACATGATATACGGCGACGCTCCGAAGACTGCACCGGCTTGCTGCACGACGAACTCATCCCAGGCATCATCAGTGCCCATCCAGAGCACGGAGGGACGACGCACCTGCATCAGGTTCGCAGCAGCGTCTTCTTGACCGAAGCGAAGCTCACCCCAGCTACCCCGCACGAAGCCATACAGCTCATCATAGTCAAGGCCCGTACCCGAACCGGCAGCCAGGTTGTCCATCTGCAGTTCGAACACCGCGCCATAGCGCATGCCGTTGGCGGCAACGCCATCGGCATAAAGGTTGATTTCCGCTTCCGTGCGGAAGTCATTCTTCGCGCGGCCCTGGGCGGTCGTGATGCCGCCAGCGTTGTTGCGGAACTGGCCCTTATCAGCCTCGTCCTGCACATTGCCCATGCTGAAGTCAAAGAAACCACCCAGGCGGACGATGATGCCGCTTGTGGTGGGCGTGGTCGGGCGGTTCGGGATACCGTCGGCGCCATGCGGACCCGCGCCGGTGATGCCGACCGGGGTCTGGAACAGGGCAGCGGCGGTGCCTGTGGGCGCCACGGAAGTGGCGGGCAGTGCCGGCGGGGCAGCCGGCGCAGCAGCCGGGCGGGCGGCCGGGCGGGCCTGTTGGGCGTTGGCAACCGGCGCAACCAGCGCGAGGCCGACAACAGCCGTTGTCCCCAGAAGAATTTTACGCATTCAAGTCCTCCTCATTGCCGGAACATCCGGCGTTGATCCTCAGCCCCTGCCCCCGGCAGGACGGAAACCCGAAACACCCAATACGGGCGCCCAAAGCCTCCAGGCCTTGATGGACTATGATCATTTCAACGCGGCTGTCGCAACCTCTGATCAAGCCATGACGCGACTTGGCCACATCACTGTGGCGCGAATGCCACAGACCCTAAAGGGCCAAACCGCCAATCGCCGCCACGCCCGCTGCGCCGCGCGGCACGGCGCCAAGCCGCGCCGGGGTGATACCCCCGAGCGCCATGCAGGGCGCCGGCAGTCCACGCGCCAGCCTGGCCCAGCGCAAAGCGCCCAAGGCTGGCGCGCCGGGGTGGCTCTTGGTCGGGAAAAGGGGCGAAAGGAACAGGCAATCGGGCTTGAGCCGCCTGGCCCGCGCCGCGCCGCGCTGCCCGCCATGGGCGGCTATAGATAAGGCAAGGCGGCCCGGTGCTGCGCGGCGCGCCAGCAGAAAGGGCAGCAAGCCCGCGCTTTCCCGCCGATCCGGCGCATGCAGCCCCGCCCGTAAGGCCAAAGCCGCCCGGCCATCGCCGGCTACCAGTAAAGTCAGGCCGCGCTGCCTTGCGAGTCGCGCCACCGGCTCAAGCAGCTCTGGCGCCAGCCCCCGCGCCACCACCCCCGCCCCCCGTGGCAGGCGCTGCATGGCCGCGCGCGGGTCCGGCAGCCGGGCGGGGTCGCTGAACAGCCAAAGCCTGGGCAGGCCACCCGGCGCTGGGCGCGCGAATCGGCCCCATGCGGCGCGCGGCCCTGGAACCGGGACCGATTCCCTGTCATGTGAGCCAGCCATGACCGATGCCCTTGCCATTGCCCAAAACCTTTCCCGCATTCGGGTGCTGATCGGGGAAGCCTGCGCTCGCGCCGGCCGCCCGGCAAATGCCGTATCCCTGGTCGCCGTATCCAAGACTAACCCGGTGGAGGCAGTGGAAGCCGCCCTTGCCGCCGGCCAGATGGTATTCGGCGAAAACCGAGTCCAGGAAGCGGCGCAGAAATTTCCAGGCCTCCGCCCGGCCCATCCGGGCTTGCAGCTTCATATCATCGGCGGCTTGCAGACCAATAAGGCTCGGGATGCCGTGCGGGGCGCCGATGTGATCGAAACGCTGGATAGGCCCAAATTGGCCCAAGCCATTGCGGAAGCGATGGTGAAGGAAGCCCGCCGGCCTGATGTGCTGGTGCAGGTGAATACGGGGGATGAGGCGCAGAAATCCGGCTGCCCTCGGGCGGAAGCCGATGCCTTCATCCGCGCCGCGCGGGATGATTTCGACCTGCCCGTGAAGGGCCTGATGTGCATCCCGCCGGTGGAAGGCGACCCCAGGCAACATTTTGCCTACCTCGCCAATCTCGCGGCCAAACACGGCCTGCCGATCCTTTCCATGGGCATGAGCGGGGATTTTGAGGCCGCGATTGCGGAAGGTGCGACCCATGTGCGCATCGGCAGCGCCATTTTCGGGGCGCGCGGCTGATCTAGGCTTTGGGGGCGAAGCTTGACGCGCCGCGCATGGCGCGGGATCACGCGGCGGTGTTTTTTGAATGGTGATGAAGCCCATGACGCGCGTCTTTTCCGGCATTCAGCCCTCCGGTGTGCCAACCCTTGGCAATTATCTCGGCGCCATTCGCAATTGGGTGCCGATGCAGGATGCGCATGAAAGCATTTTCTGCATTGTGGATTTGCACGCCATCACCGTCTGGCAGGACCCGAAGGAGTTGTCGCGCCAAACCCGTGAAATGGCCGCGGCACTGATTGCCTGCGGGCTTGATTCCAAGCGCTGCACGCTATTCGTGCAATCCCATGTGCCGGCGCATGCGGAGCTTGGGTGGATCTTCAATTGCGTGGCGCGCATCGGCTGGCTCAATCGCATGACGCAATTCAAGGACAAGGCGGGCAAGGATCGCGAAGCGGCCTCGGCCGGACTTTATGTTTATCCGAACCTGATGGCGGCGGATATTCTGGCCTATCACGCGACCAAGGTGCCGGTGGGTGACGACCAGAAGCAGCATCTGGAATTGGCCAATGATATCGCGCAAAAATTCAACCATGATTATGGCGTGGAATTCTTCCCCAATATCGAACCGCTGATCCAGGGCGTTGCCGCGCGCGTCATGTCACTGCGTGATGGCACCAAGAAAATGTCGAAATCCGATCCATCGGATCAGTCGCGCATCAACCTGACGGATGATGCGGATGCCATTGCGCTGAAAATCCGCCGCGCCAAGACGGATGCCGAACCGATCCCCGAACATATGGCCGGGCTGGAAGGCAGGCCGGAAGCGCGCAATCTGGTTGGCATCATGGCGGCCATCACGGACACGCTGCCGGAAAACGTGCTGCGGGAACATTCGGGCCAGGGCTTTGGCGCCTTCAAGGGTACGCTGACGGAAGCGCTGGTTGCGCATCTTTCGCCCATCGCCGCTGAAATGCGCCGCCTGCTGACCGACCCCGGCGCGCTTGATGCCGCGCTGCATCTGGGGGCAGAGCGCGCCAATGCGGTGGCAGAACCGATCATGAAGCAGGCGCGGGAGATCATCGGGCTGCTGCCGGCACGTTGAGGCCGGCGCTGGCTTGCGGGGCCTCCTGACGCGCCGTTAAGTTTTTCTTGGCATGACTGCGCCATGGAAGGGGGCAGCCGGCATGATCGGGCTGGATTGGGGCACCACATCTTTGCGCGCCTATCGGCTGGATCAGGCCGGGGCCGTGCTGGACAAGCGCGAAAGCAAAGCGGGCATCCTGTCCGTGAAGCCTGGCGGCTTTGCCGATGAACTCCGCAACATCGCCAGCGATTGGCTGGACGCCGGCGAAAAGCTGGTGGTGATTTCCGGCATGGCGGGCAGCAAGCAGGGCTGGGCGGAAGCGCCCTATTTGGCCTGCCCGGCCAGTGTTCCCGACATTGCCCGCGCGACACTGCCCGTGCCTTTCCCGGCCACGCGGGTGCGCCTGGTGCCGGGGCTGAAGGCGCGCGATGCGGATGGCGTGCCGGAAGTGATGCGCGGTGAGGAAACACAAATCCTCGGCATCCTGGACCGCCTACCGGAGCAGGAAACAACGCTTTGCCTGCCCGGCAGCCATTCCAAATGGGTGCGGGTGCGGGCCGGGCAAATCCTCGATTTCTCCACGCATATGACTGGTGAGGTCTTCGCCGCACTTTCGGCCCATACGATCTTGGCGCGGAGCCTCCATCGTGGCGCGGCGCATCATCCGGGCGCCTTTGCGCGCGGGCTGGATCGCGCGCGGCAGGGCGGTGGCTTGCTGCATCAGCTTTTCGGCCTGCGCAGCCTTTCGCTATTTGATGCCATGCCGCAGATGGAAGCGGCTTCCTATCTTTCCGGCCTGCTGATCGGGCATGAGGTGGCGGCGGCGCTAGAGGCCGGTGTCGCGCCGCCGGTACACATTATTGGCGCGGCCGCGCTGACGCTCCGCTACAGCGCGGCACTCGCGGCCTTTGGCGTGCCATGCGTGCCGGAGGAAGAGGATGCGGCTGCATCTGGGCTGTTTCGCATTGGCACGGCGATAGAAGGCGCGTAACGCATCATGCGGCGATCAAGCGCTTGATGGCGGCCGCTATGCGCGCCTTGGGTCCGACCATGCAAAACCCATGGACAGCGCCCCGCCCTGCCGCTTATGAGGCGCGAAATAAAGGAAACCAGCCATGCCGATGATCAGCACCCTGCCAATCTCCCGCCGCGCCCTGATCGGTGCCGGCGCTGCTCTGCCCGTCGCGGCCCGTGCCCAGGCTGCCTGGAAACCCTCCCGCCCTGTCACGCTGATCATCCCTTTCGCCGCGGGATCGGGGACTGATTCGGTTTCGCGCCTGCTCGCAAGCCTTCTGGAACAGGAATGGGGCTCTCAGGTGCTGGTGGATAATCGCCCCGGCGCCAATGGCGCCATTGCTGCGGTCGCGACCGCGCGCGCCACGCCAGATGGGCACACGGTGATGATCACCACCAATAGCCCGCATGGCGCGACACCGGCCCTGATGAAGCGCCCAACCTATGACGCCATCAATGATTTCACGCCGATCGGGCGCATGGGGACCTATATTTTTGTGCTCGCGGTAAATGACCAGGTGCCGGCGCGCAATCTGCAGGAATTCCTTGCCCTGGCGCGCGCCCAGCCGGGCAAGCTGACCTATGCTTCGGGCAATACGACAGGCGTTGTGGGCGGGGCCATGCTGACCGCACTCGGCAATATTCAGATGGAACATGTGCCCTATCGCTCCACACCGCCCGCCATGACGGATGTGATTTCCGGGCGCGTCACCGCGATTATCGTGGATGTCGCGGCGTCACGCGGGTTTTTGCAGGAAGGCAGGCTGCGCTCGCTTGGCATCACCTCGGCCACGCGCACCCCGCTTTTGCCAAATGAACCGACCCTGGCCGAGGCCGGGCTGCCCGGGTTTGAGCTGCTTTCCTGGATGGGGGCAGTCGGCCCCGCGCGCCTGCCGGCAGAGGTCGTGACGGGCTGGAATGCAGCGCTGCGCAAGGTTTGGGAAAGGCCGGAAACGGCCGAAAGGCTGGCGACGCTCGGCATTGAGCGTGTCACCTCCACGCCTGAGGAATTCGGCGCCTTTATCCGGAGCCAGATCGAAACCTGGGCACGGCAGATCAAGGCGGCGGGGATCGAACCGGAGTAACAGGTTTAATTTTGGCCATTTGCGGCAGCGCAAGCCTTGATATCGCCACCTTTGCTTACCATTTAAGCATCAAGCGCTCCGGGGAGGGCGGCGCAAAGCGATTCAAGAAGGGGATCATCATGACCATTTCCAGTAATGCTACTGCCCAAGGGCTTGAGCGTATTCTCGCGGAACTGGCCGATTCCTGCCCGGTCGAACGTGCGCGGCTTGAAGCGGCTGCGCGCATCCTGAATGCGGCGCGCCGCGCCACCGGGCTCCATGTGCCTTCGTCCGAGGCGACTCGCGCGGTGGCTGAAATCCTGCGCCATTGGGATACTGAGGCTGTAACGGCCCTGGAATATGCCGAAGCCTTGCCGGAAGCCGCTTTGGACCGCCTGCTGCGCGCGGCGCCCGCCTGGGCTGCCGCGGCCAGCCGCGCCCTCACCAAGCCAGATCGGCACGCGGCCTGATCCAATACCACGCCCATTTTGCGGCCCGGCTGCCCTTCGGTAGCCGGGCCTTTTACGTTTCGGCCCGGTTTCCCAAAAGCCCGCGCTCGCCTATAACCCTTCGTCCTTGGCCAATGGCCGGAGTTGCAGTGCCATGATGGAAAAACGAAACAAGCCCAATGGACCCCGCCGGGTGCTGCTGCTGACCGGCGCCTCCCGCGGGATTGGCCACGCCACGGTGAAGCGCTTTTCGGCGGCAGGCTGGCGCGTGATTACCGTGTCCCGCCAACCATTCCCGGAA
This sequence comes from Roseomonas sp., assembly GCA_020249925.1. Taxonomy (GTDB): domain Bacteria; phylum Pseudomonadota; class Alphaproteobacteria; order Acetobacterales; family Acetobacteraceae; genus Neoroseomonas. Next base: position 152,466 of record JADCER010000012.1, read on the forward strand.
CAATGCCCTTGGGAAATGGGGCCTGAGGATCACATTCAACTCGATCTGGGTGACCCGGCGGCGACCGAGGCGATGATCCCCGAGATTCGCGCGCGCCTCGCCCCCGATGGCGGCATGCTGCATGCACTGGTGAACAACGCCGCGATTTCGCCAAAGGGTGAGGGGGGTGCGCGGCTTGGCACGCTTACCATGCCGGCGGATGGGTGGCTGCGCGTTTTTCAGGTGAATTTCTTCGCGCCCATTCTGCTCGCGCGCGGCCTGGTGGATGAATTGGCGCGCGCCAGCGGGTCCGTGGTGAATGTCACCTCCATCGCCGGCGGGCGGGTGCATCCATTCGCCGGCGCGGCCTATTCCACTTCCAAGGCCGCGCTCGCCGCCCTCACGCGCGAAATGGCGGCGGATTTCGCCCCGCGCGGTGTGCGGGTGAATGCGATCTCACCGGGCGAAATTGATACCTCCATCCTGTCCCCGGGTACGGAGAAGATCGTGCAGGAACAGATCCCGATGCGGCGGCTGGGTCGGCCCGAGGAAGTGGCGCAGGCCATTTATTTCCTTTGTACTGAGGCGTCTTCCTATGTGAATGGCGCGGAAATCCATATCAATGGCGGGCAGCACGTCTAGGGTGCATTGACGCGTGACGACTGCACCGCGCGCCAGCCTCGCGGCCCTTGGCCTGCTGCTGCCGCTACTGAAGCCTTATTGGCCACGCGTGCTTGGTGCGATTGCGGCGTTGTTGTTGGCGGCGGGGCTGACGCTGGCGCTTGGCCAGGGTCTCAAGCATCTGATTGATGATGGCTTCGCCGGCGGGCCAGGCGCCCTGGATCGCGCGGCGCTGGTGATGGGTGCCTTGGTCAGTGCCTTGGCCATCACCACCACCACGCGATTCTACCTGGTGTCCTGGCTGGGCGAACGGGTCGCTGCGGATTTGCGCCAGCGCTTTTTCGATCACGTCACCGGGCTTTCGCCGAGCTACTTTGAAACCGCGCGCATCGGCGATGTCATGTCGCGGCTGACGGCGGATGTCGGGCTGTTGCAATCGCTCATTGGTTCGGCGATTTCCATGGGCGTGCGCCAAGCCATTACGGGCATTGGTGCCTTTGTAATGCTGGTGCTGACCAGCCCGAAGCTTGCGGCGCTGATTGCGCTGATCCTGCCCGTGGTGGTGCTGCCGCTGATATTCTTTGGCCGCCGCGAAAGGCGACTTTCCAAGGCCGCGCAGGAGCGGATCGGTGATCTGGCCGCACAAGCAGAGGAAACGCTGGGCGGTATCCGTGCCATTCAAGCCTTCACCCAGGAAGATCGCGCACGCGCGCGTTTTGCTGCCGGGTCCGAAGCTGCGGTGCGGGCCGCACTCCGGCGCGTTTTCTCCCGCAGTTTGCTGATCCTGGCGGTGATCCTGCTTGGCTTCGGCGCCATTACCTTCAGCCTTTGGGTCGGTGGGCGCGATGTGATTGACGGGCGGATTTCGGGCGGGGAGCTGACCGCCTTTGTCTTTTATGCCGTGCTCATGGCCTCCTCCGGCGCCACGGTCAGCGAATTATGGGGCGAGATCCAGCGCGCCGCAGCGGCAGCCGACAGGCTTGGTGAGGTGCTGGCCATCCCGCCCGCCATCGCAGCCCCGGCGAAGCCTTTGCCCCTGCCGCCCGCGCAAGGCCGCGTGGTGTTTGAAGCGGTTACGTTGCGCTACCCGACACGGCCCGATAGCGCCGCACTGATGGATTTCAGCCTGGCCGTGGAACCGGGGGAGGCGATTGCGCTGGTTGGTCCCTCGGGCGCCGGCAAGACATCCGTACTGTCCTTGCTGCTGCGGTTTTATGACCCAAGCGCGGGGCGTATTCTGCTGGATGGGGTTGAGATCACGCGGCTTGACCCGCGCGCGCTGCGTTCCCGGCTTGGTTTGGTGCCGCAGGAGCCGGTGATTTTCAGCGCCAGCATTGCCGAAAATATTCGCCTCGGCCGGCCCGACGCGACTGATGCGGAAGTGGCGGCAGCCGCCGAGGCCGCAGCGGCAGCGGAATTCATCGCCGCCCTGCCGCAGGGTTACGCGACCGAGCTTGGCACGCGGGGCGTGACACTTTCCGGCGGGCAGCGCCAACGCTTGGCGATTGCGCGCGCCATCCTGCGCGACCCGGCGGTATTGCTGTTGGATGAGGCGACCAGCGCGCTCGACGCCGAAAGCGAATTCGCCGTGCAACAGGCATTGGCGCGGCTTTGCGAGGGCCGCACCAGCATTACGGTGGCGCATCGGTTAGCGACGGTGCGGCGCGCGGACCGCATTGTGGTGATGGATCAGGGCCGCATTGTTGCGACCGGCACGCATGAGGCGCTGCTCGCGGAAGGCGGGCTTTATGCGCGGCTGGCAGCGCTGCAATTCACGGATGGGGAGGGGCGGGGGGCTGCCCCTTCACGCCAGGGCGCGGCGCAGGAATAGCCCAACCGGCACCATGCCGGGAATCACCTCATGCACAAAAACCTCAAGCCGCGTCAGGAATGCGGGCAAGGCGGCTGGCGGTGCGGGCGCTCTGCCAAGGGTGGCGATCAGCGCCGGCGCGCCATGGCGTGCGGCTGCCACCGCAGCATCGCGCGCTGTGTGCAGGCGCTGTTCGGCATGCAGTGGCGCCAGCAATTCCGGCAGCCGCGCCAGATATTCCGGCCATAGCGCCAGATGCAGATAAAGGCTTGGCACCACCGCCGCATCGGAAAGCCCATGCGCGGCGGTCAGCGCGCGGATTTGCGCCTGTTGCGCGGGCGGCAGGTCAGCAAGCCTTGGCAAGGGTGGCGGCGCAGGCAGCATCGCGCCACGCGGTGCGGCGGGCAGTGGCGCGCCTGATGCCATGCCTTTCGCGCGCAGCAAAATAGCCGAAAGCAAAGCGAGATTTGTCAGATTGCCGCGATTGTAAATTTCCACCACCGCCGTGATTGCTGCGTGATCCTGCGGCTTTGGTAAAGCGGCAGGCATGCGAAGCGTGATGGCGGCCGCAATTGCATCCCGCGCTGCCGCCGCCGCACCGCAGCCAAGTGCCGGCGCGGCCTGCGCCCAAAGCCAATCCAACACCCCAGGCAAGGCCGCCGCATGGCGCCAGATGAGGTTCACCTGACCAATGCCAATACCCTCATTCAAGGCGGCATAAATCGCGGCAATCGCGGGCGGGGCGTCAGCTTCACGGATCTCAGCAAGCGCAGCACCAGACATGGATCAATGCTCCTCAAAAATCCGGCCACAACCTTCGCGTTTTTCCGCAATCCCATTGGCGCGAAGCGCATGCCAATAGGTCGCAGCATTGATCGCGAGCACCGGCTTGCCCAACCAAAGCTCCGCCGCCGCTGCCACACGGATCATGGAAAGATTGGTGCCCACCTGCACAATCGCATCCACATCATCACCATCAAGCCGCTTCAAGGCCGCGACACATTCAGCGGGCGTCACCTTCGCAATGCCGGTCCAACTCCGGCATTGCAGCGCGATATCGCGCACCACGCTGAAACCCATATCGCCAAAATAGCGCGCCACTTCCGCATTCATCACCGGCCAATAGGGCGTCAGGACCGCAATGCGCTTGATGCCGCCAAAGGCATTCAAGGCGGCCGTGCAGGAATGGCTGCCAATGCTGATCCCAAGGCCGGAAACCTCCCTGACCTGCGCCACAAAATCATCGGCGCCCTTCTGGCCACCAAAGAAGGTAATGGCCGACATGCCCATCACCAGATAATCCGGATGGCAGGTCATGACACTCCGCACCGCATCCATCGTATTGCCACTGATCACCGCAATACCGGCACGAAAGCTTTCATTGGAAACAGCATCGGAATCAGGCGTGAAAATGCGGCTGTAATGGTTCGTGACACCAGCCGGGCGCAGCACATCGTAATCAGGTTGCACCACCGTATTGGTGGATGGCCCCATCACACCAAAAAGCTTCCGCCAGCCTAGGATATCGCGGGACATGAGTAACCTCCCTGTGATCACGAAACATCATAACAGAAACGGGAGGGCTCTGCCCTCCCGCACCCACCCGCCAAGGGCCGCGAGGCCCTTGGAACCCAGGAATTGGACAGACGCGAATGGCGTTGACAGTGTTGTCCGAAAGGATCAATCCTACCTGGGGTAGAAACAAGGGCAGGGGCTTGATATGCGGGTCTTGGTCGTTGCGCTGACAGCGATGCTCTCGGCTTGCGCTATGGAAGAAGGCGCCCAGGCGCCGGCCGCTTCCGCGGCGAACACGAGTTTGGCCACAACCTACAATAGTCGCGGCAATGCGCAATTTAATGCGCGCAATTATGCCGCCGCCCTAGCAGATTATGATGCAGCGCTGCGCCTTGCGCCCAATTTTGCTGGGACTTTACGTAATCGTTGTAATACAAAAATTGCCCTGAATGATCTGGATGGCGCTTTGGCCGATTGCGAAGCGGCACTCCGCCTCAGTCCGAATTTCGCCTTTGCCTATACAGACCGCGGTCGAATCCGCGAACGGCAAGGTGACCTGCAAGCAGCCCTGAGTGATTATGCTGAGGCGGTGCGCCTTGATCCAAATAACGGTGTTTCACGTAGCAATTTGGCTAGCATCAGGTATCGCTTGAACGACGATGCGGCTGCCTTGGCTGATGTCAATGAAGCTATCCGCTTGGCACCTGACCACGCACGAGCATTCAATACACGCGCCCTGATCAAGCGCCGCATGGGCGATACCGCCGGTGCGCTTGCCGATTACAATCGCGCGATACAGGTTCAACCCGATTACGCAATCGCCTACCGTAATCGCGGCTTGCTCCGCATGCAGCAGGGCAATAGCGCAGCGGCCATTGCGGATTACAATTTGGCGCTACGCCACGACCCAAATTACGCCGATGCTTATGAAAGCCGTGGCCGTGCCTATGCCGCCAGGGGCGAACAGGATCGCGCGATTGCGGATTTCGACAAGGCTATCGCATTGCGGGGTGGCACCTAAACCGCCACCCTGTCCAACCCACGCGCCTCAGGCTAAAGCCGCGCCATGCGCTTCGAACCCACCCCCCGCCCCGCCCTTGCTGAAATCCCCGGCTCCCTGATCCGAGAAGTCTCCGAAGTCGGGCGCTATATGCAAGATGTCATCCCCCTCTGGTTTGGGGAACCGGATACCGTCACACCGGATTTCGTGCGCGATGCGGCGAAGCTGGCGCTGGATGAAGGCAAAACCTTCTACGCGCCCAATCCCGGCATCCCACCGCTGCGGGACGCCATCGCAGCCTACCTCAAGCGCAACAACCGCCCTGTCGGCACGGCGCGCGTGGCGGTCACGGCATCGGGCGTCAATGCGCTCATGCTGGTGGCGCAAGCGCTGCTTTCGCCGGGGGATCGCGTGGTCATCCCCACCCCCGCCTGGCCCAATATGGATGGCATTGCCCGCGTGATGGGCGCGGAAGTGGCGGATATGCCGCTTCGCCTCATGAACGGTATCTGGCGCGCGGATTTGGATGAATTGCTGGCCGCCATCACGCCCCAAACGAAGCTTTTGTTCCTGAACAGCCCCGGCAATCCCACCGGCTGGACGCTGACTGCCGATGAACAGCGCGCCATCCTTGCCAAATGCCGCCAGACCGGCACCTGGATCCTTGCTGATGATGTCTATGAAAGGCTCTATTTCGCCGGCGATGCCGCGCCGTCCTTCCTGGAAATCGCCGATGAGCAGGATCGTGTTGTTTCGGTCAATTCCTTCTCCAAATCCTGGGCCATGACCGGCTGGCGCTTGGGCTGGATTGTCGCCCCCCCGGCCTTGATGGAGGCCATCGGCAAGCTCAATGAATTCAACATGTCCTCCGCGCCCACCTTCATCCAGCATGCGGGCGTGGTGGCGCTCGATCGGGGGGATGCCTTCATCGCGGAAACCCGCGCGCGTTATTTGAAGGCGCGTGATATCGCCCATGCGGCGCTATCTGCCGTCCCCGGCATCACCGCGCCGCGCCCGGATGGGGCGATGTACCTGTTCCTGAAGGTGGAAGGCTGCACGGATAGCCTCAGCCTCGCGAAATCCCTGCTGCATTCGGCGAGGGTTGGCATTGCGCCGGGGGCTGCCTTTGGTGCGGGCGGGGAAGGTCATTTGCGCCTGTGTTTCGCGCAAAGTGAGGCTCGCATCCGCGAAGCCAGCGGGCGTCTGGCTGAAGCCTTGTCCAAGCGCTGATCAGCCGGGGCGCCGCGCCTCCCCGGCGAATTCCAGGATTTCGCGGGACCGTGTGACGCGGCTGCCCCAAACGCGGTCAAACTCCTTGATCATGTTGGCCAGCGCGGGTGACCCCGGCAGCGCCTCGGCCGCGGCCAGGCTTGGGAATTCGTAGAAGGCGAAATGGAGAGAAGGGTCCGTCCGGCTCCAGCAGCGCCAGGCATGGGCGACGCCAAAGGCCGCCAAGGCATCGGGCAGGTGTTCCTTTTCATACCAGGTGTCGAAAGCGGGGCGGTCGGCGGGGTCGGCGACCACGGCGCGCACCATGAAGAAGGCCTTGGACATGGGTGTTTCCTGTTTCTGGATGGTGGCTGCCATAGGGCCACATCAGCGGGCATGCGGCAATGCCGCCGCACCCTGTTGCGCGCGGGACGGGAAGCGAACGCGCTTGTGGCAGGGGTTCAGTCCCTGCCACAATATCTTGGGATAACATTGGCGTAAGTCGCGCCGAGTCGCGCGTTGCGGTTTTGTTCTTTTCTAGCGGTATATATCATTGAAAATGATAGATAAAATACTTAATGCCGTTTGTTAACGGTTGCCGCTTTGTTCACTTGGCCTGAATGGCGGGCTTTCGCGGGCTGCGAATCGGGCGCCCGGAAGCCACATCAGCGCCGCGCCAAAAGCAGTGCCAGCGCCATGATGGCCCCCGCCGCTAACGCCAATGTAACCGGCAGGCCAAACACCATCGCCCCCAGCCCATAAAAGATCGGGCCAAGCGATTGGCCGCCGAAAAAGGCGAAGGCATGCAGGGACATGGCACTGCCGCGGGCCTGGGGGGCAAGCTCGGTCGCGCGGGTCTGGATGGCGTTATGGATCATGTAAAAGCCAAGCCCGAGCCCGAGGCCCGCCAGCGTCGCCACCACCAGGGATGGCGCCAGGGCGAAGCCGATCAGCGCCAGGGCGCCCGTCGCACCCCCGATACGGATCACGCCGGCCTGGCCGAAGCGGGCCAGCAGCGGCGCGACCAGGGCAGCGAATAGCAGCCCGCCCAGGCCAAAGGCGCCAATGGCAAAACCCGCTTCCATGGTGCTGCCTATGGCGCGTTCGATCAGCAGCGGCGCGATGAAGGGAAAGACGCCAAAAACCAGGCCGCCCTCAACGGCCACGGCGGCGAATAAGGGCAGCGCGGCGGGGTTGGCGATAATGCCGCGATAGCGTTGCAGCGCAACCATGGGGTCATAGCGCGTCATGACCTCGCGCGCGGCGCCGCGGGCGGCCAGGATCAGGGCGACAAGGCCAATGAAGGCAGCGATGGCGCAAACCACCAGCACGCCGCGCCAGCCGGCAACGGCGGCGATCGGGCCGGCCACCACGCCGCCCGCGATCTGCCCGCTAATGCCGAAGATCAGAATACGCGATAGCGCCACTTGCCGGTATTTCAGCGATACCGCATCGCCCATGATGGCAAGCGTGAGCGGCATCATGCCCCCCGCCGCCATGCCGGAAGCCGCACGAAACGCCATCAGCCAGCCAAAGCTCGCCGAAACCGCGGCGGCCAGCAGCATGATGCCAAGCAGCGCAACACAGATCATGACAATGCGGCGCTTGCCGATGGAATCCGCAACCGGCCCCAGGATTGGCTGCACCAGGGCGAAGGGGAGGGTATAGGCGGTGCCGAGCAAGGCTGCCTCGGCCGCCGTCACGCTGAATTCGCCGGCGATTTCGGCCACCGTCGGGTCCGTCACGCGCGTGGCAAAGGCGCCGGCAAAGACCGCCGGGCCGAAAATCGCCAGCACGCGGCGCATCTTGGCCTTTTCGGCCGCCTCGTCTTCCCCTGGCGCGGTCACGCGCGCACAGATTTGGCGGCGGCGATAAAGGCAGCGATGGCGGCGGGGTCCTTTATGCCGCGCGCCCGCTCAACGCCTGAGGACACATCCACCCCCGGCGCGCCGGAGGTCGCGATGGCCTCGACCACATTGGCGGGCGTCAGACCGCCCGCGAGCAGCCAGGGGCGCGGCGGGCGTTCGCCCTTCATCAGCGCCCAATCGAAAGCCTGCGCATTGCCACCGGGCAGCGCACTGCCGGGTGGCGGGCGGGCATCAAGCAGGAAGTAATCCACCTGATCGGCATAATCGGTCAGGCGCGCGAGGTCGGCCTTGCTGCCAATGCCAAGCGCCTTCATCACCGGCTTGCCGAAACGGGCGCGGATCTCGCCCGCCCGCGCCGGGGTTTCCTCCCCCTGCAATTGCAGGATATCGAGCGGCACTTCGGCCAATGTGGCGGCGAGCATGGCATCATCCGGGTCAACAAATAGCCCGACGCGCTTCGGGCCATGCGCGTAGGACCGCGCAAGCTCACCCGCCTGAAAGGCTGTCACGGCGCGCGGGGAGGGCGGGAAGAAAACAAACCCCACCATATCCGCCCCTGCCTGCCGGGCCGCGTCCAGCGCGGGCAGGTCCTTGATGCCGCAAATCTTGACCAGCACGCCTAGAGCCCCGCCGCGATGGAAGCGGCAGCGGCGGCGGGGTCTGCCGCGCCGGTGATGGGGCGGCCCACCACAATCCAATCCGCCCCGGCGGTAACGGCCTCAGCCGGTGTCGCGGTGCGGGCCTGATCTCCCGCTGCGCTGCCAGCGGGGCGTACGCCTGGCACCACCAGAAAGGGGGCAGGGCCAAGGGCGGCGCGCAGCACGCCCGCTTCCTGCGGGCTGCACACCAGCCCATCCGCACCGGCATTAATGGCAAGGCGCGCCAAGCGGAGCACCTGATCGGCGGGGCTGGCGGCGACCCCCGTGCTGGCTAGGGTTTCGGCGTCAATGCTGGTCAGCACGGTCACGGCCAGGAGCATGGGACGCTCGGCGCCGGCTTTCTCAGCCTCGGCCCGCGCGGCGGCGATCATGGCGGCACCGCCCGCGGCATGCAGCGTCATCATGGCGGGGCGGAGCGGCAGCAGGGACCGCACGGCGCCGGCCACCGTATTCGGGATGTCATGCAGCTTGAGGTCGAGGAATACTGGCCGATGCCGCGCCATGGCGCTGACAATGGCGGGGCCGGCTGCGGTGAAAAGCTCGAGCCCCACCTTCAGCACGCCGCAATGGGGTGCCAGGGTTTCGGCCAGGGTTTGGGCACGCGCCGTATCGCCGGAATCAAGCGCGGGGATGATGCGGGCGGCGCCGCTTTGGGGGCGGGCGATCATGCTTTGGTCAGGGCCTTTTCTTCGCTGGCTTGCTTGACGGCGTTGAGCGCCTTTACCTCCGCTTCCAGGGCCGCGACACGGCGTTCGGCAGCGCGGCCGCGCCGGCGCGCGGGCACCGCCGCCGCCCAGGCAATCAGGGCGCCGAGCAGAAAAGCGACCGCGGCGATGGACAGCACCGCAATGGCCGCCGAGGCAGTCCAGGCAAGATCAAAGGGCCAGAGGCGCAATTCGATGCTCTGCGGGTTCGAGAGCATGAAGAGCACCACCAGAATGGCGAGGGGCAGGAAGATGAACCAGCGCATTGCAAGGCCTTGAGCGATAAGCTTGGCCACACAATCCCCGGCAGCGCGGTCGCGTCAAGGTTTAATCGCGCAAGGCTTGCCATGCGCGATCAGCATGTCACCAGGAAAGCGCTGCTATCGGTCGTTTGAAACCGGGAGGCGCCCTTGGCGCGTCACGCGCGGCGTGCGGCGCGCTTGGCGGTTGCCGGCGCCTTCTTCGCATTGATGCGTTCGCGCAATTCCTTGCCAGGTTTGAAATAGGGCACGGATTTTGGCTCAACCGGGACAGATTCCCCGGTGCGCGGATTGCGCCCGGTGCGGCCTTCACGCGATTTTGTTGAAAAGGCGCCAAAGCCACGCAATTCCACGCGATCACCACGCGCCAGGGCTGCAGTGATTTCGCCAAAAATCGTCGCCACAATCGCTTCCACATCGCCCTGGCGCAAATGCGGATTGCTTGCCGCAAGCTGCGCGATCAGTTCCGATCTCGTCATGCTGGGTTTTCTCCCAAAGCGTTTTTTTCCGGCACCAGAGAAATTGGGAGGTGCCGATACCTCTCCTGTTGGGGTAAAGCCCGCGAAGCCGCATGCCCATGCCTGGGCCGAACGGAACCTAACCTACCTTAAAGGCTGCCAGACCGCCCGCGGGGCGTCAACGCCAAACCATTCTGTCATCAGCGTTTTGACAAGGCCACCGACAAAACGGTTAAGGAATTTCTCCACCCGGTCGCGCGGTTCAAGGTCCCGCACGGGCAACGCCTCGGCCACCCCTTTCTGGGCAGCGAGCCAGGCGCGGGCCTCAGCCTCTCCGCCAATGGCGTCAATCAGGCCCAAGGAAAGCGCCTGACGGCCGGTGAAGACCCGCCCATCGGCCAGCGGGCGCACGCGCGCTTCATCCATGCGCCGGCCTGTGGCGACGATGGCGATGAATTGGCCGTGCAAATCCTCAAGCACGCGCATCATCTCCGCCCGGCCTTGGTCCGTCAGCGGTTGGAAGGGGTTGGGCTGTGCCTTGAAGGGGCCGGTCGCCAGAATATCAGGCCGCACGCCGAGCCGTGCCATCAATTCCGACACATCAAAGCTTTGCAGCAGGACGCCGATGGAGCCCGTGACCGTCGCCTCCCGCGCCAGCACATGCTGGGCCGGCATCGCGATCATATAGCCGGCAGAGGCCGCGGTGCCGCCCATCAGCGCCACAATCGGCTTTTTCTCGGCAAAGCGCTTGAGTGCGCCATGCAGCGCCTCACCGCCTGACATGCTGCCGCCGGGGCTGTCTATCACCAGCAGCATGGCGCGGGCGGAGGCATCGCGGCTGGCTTCTTCGATCACTTCAAGCAGGCGGCGATCTTCCAGGATGGTGCCTTCAATGCGCAGCCGAAGGACGTGATCATTGGAAGCAAGGCCGCTCAGGCTGCCTTTGCCGAACATCACCGCAAGCGCGGCGATCACGCCAATCACGGCAAGCGCACGCCAAAAGCTGACGCGCCTGGACAGGCGGCGCCGTTCGGCGAGGAGATCGGCTTCAAGGGACATGGGCTGTTTGTGGCGCGCGGCGCGCCTTGGGGCAAGGGGTGCAAATGAAAAACCCCGGGGCATTGCTGCCCCGGGGCTGATAGTCTGTCAGTCGTGACCCAGGAATTATTCTTCCCCGGTCATCTCCCGGCGGCGGCGGATGGCCGCGCCCAGGATATCGCCAAGCGAGGCACCGGAATCGGCCGAGCCATATTCGCGCATGGCTTCGCGTTCCTCTTCCACTTCCTTGCCCTTGATGGTCAGCGTCAGGCGGCGCGCGGCGCGGTCTACGGCAGTGACTTTCGCATCGACCTTTTCGCCAATGGCGAATTTGTCGGGGCGCTGGTCGCCACGGTCGCGGGCCAATTCGGCGCGGCGGATGAAGCCGGTCAGCACATCATCCACCTTCACTTCGATGCCGTTCTGCTCAACCTTGGTGACGACGCAGGTGACAACATCACCCTTGCGCACGCGGTCCAGCACTTCGGCGGCCGGGTCGGCCTGAAGCTGCTTGATGCCAAGTGAGATGCGTTCCTTTTCCACATCCACATCCAGCACCTTCGCCTTGACCATCTGGCCCTTGCTGTAGGCTTGCATCGCGGCTTCGCCGGCTTCGTCCCAGGAAATATCGGACATATGCACCATGCCGTCGATTTCCGCGCCGACACCGATGAACAGGCCGAATTCCGTGATGTTGCGAATTTCGCCTTCGATGGTCGAACCCACCGGATGCGCTTCCACGAACAATTCCCACGGATTGCCCTGCGCCTGCTTAAGGCCCAAGGAAATGCGGCGCTTCGGTTCATCCACATCCAGGATGATCACATCCACCTGTTCTGAGGTGGAAACGATCTTGCCGGGATGCGCGTTCTTCTTGGTCCAGGACATTTCGGACACATGGACCAGACCTTCAACACCGGCTTCGAGTTCCACGAAGGCGCCGTAATCGGTGATGTTGGTGACACGGCCAGAGAATTTCGCACCGACCGGATACTTGAGCGCCACACCATCCCACGGATCGGACATCAGCTGCTTCATGCCAAGGCTGATGCGCTGCGTGTCCTGATTGAAGCGGATCACCTGCACCTTCACCGGCATGCCAATGGTGAGTGCTTCTGACGGGTGGTTGATGCGCCGCCAGGCGATATCGGTGACATGCAGCAGGCCATCCACGCCGCCCAAATCCACGAAGGCGCCGTAATCGGTGATATTCTTCACGACACCATCCAGGATCATGCCTTCCTTGAGGCCCTGGATCAGCTCGCTCCGCTGCTCCGCGCGGGTTTCTTCCAGTACGGCGCGGCGGGAGACAACGATATTGCCCCGTGCGCGATCCATTTTCAGGATCTGGAAGGGCTGCGCATTGCCCATCAGCGGCATCACATCACGCACCGGGCGGATATCCACCTGAGAGCCCGGCAGGAAGGCAACCGCCCCGCCCAGGTCAACGGTGAAGCCACCCTTCACGCGGCCAAAAATCACGCCATTGACGCGCACGCCCGCCTGATGCGCCTTTTCAAGCGTCGTCCAGGCTTCTTCGCGCCGCGCCTTTTCGCGCGACAGCACGATGGAGCCATCGCGGTCTTCATAACGCTCAACGAAAAGCTCATAGACATCGCCGGGCTTCACTTCGGGCTTCTGGCCCGGGGCGGCGAATTCCTTGAGCGGCACGCGGCCTTCACTTTTGAGGCCGACATCAACAACGGCGAAGTCGCCGTCAACGCGAATAACGCGGCCGGTCACGACCGAGCCGGCAAAACCCGTATCCGGGCCAAGCGTGGCATCGAGAAGTGCAGCAAAATCCTCCACGCCAGCATTGGCGAGGCTGGTGGCAGTAGCCATGCAGTTTATGTGTCCTGTATGCGCCGCAAGGAGCGGCGATTGGGTCTGCGCCCTTCCACCCGCGGGGGAAGCACGGCTTGGCCCCGGCGCGATGCGCTGGAAGGCCCAAGGGTTCTGGGCGGAATAACGGACCACCCTTTGCCGGCCCAAAACGGGCACCGCCGCAGTTCTCACCACGACGTGTTGCGGGTGCTTAGGCCCTGACAGCTTCGCGCGTCAAGCGGAATCAAGCTTTTTCCTGATGAAAGCCAAAGCCGCGTGGAAGGTTTCATCGGCATTCAGCTCGGTTGTGTCTATCTCAAAGGCATCCGGGGCACGCCTGGTGGGGGCCACGGGACGATTGGCGTCTTGCGCATCGCGGTCGCGGATTTCGGCTTCCACCTGGGCGGGGTCTGCGGCGACACCGCGCCCTGTCAGTTCCAGAAAGCGGCGCCGGGCACGTTCGGCGACACTCGCGGTGATGAAAAGCTTCACCTGAGCCTCGGGGAAAACCACCGTGCCGATATCCCGCCCATCCAGCACCGCACCTTGCGCCGCCCCGAAGCGGCGCTGGAAATCGAGCAAGGCAGCACGCACCGCGGGGATGGCGGCGACCTTGCTGGCGGCCATGTCCGCCAAGGACCCGCGCAAATCGCCGCGCGCGAGGTCTTCGGGGGTCAGGGCGCGGGCTTCTGCTTCCGCGACGCGGGCATCCTGCGGGTCTATGCCGCGATCCAGCACGCGCCGGCCGACTGCGCGATAGAGCAGGCCGGTATCCAGGTAAGGCAGGCCAAGCTCGGCCGCCAGGCGCCGGGCGAGCGTACCCTTGCCCGCGGCGGCGGGGCCGTCGACTGCAATGACGGTGCCGGCGGGCAGCCTCATGCCGCGCGGATCGCGTCCGACCCGGCCAGGCGGTTCATCAGCGCGGCGAAACCGGGGAAGGAGGTGTCGATGAAGCTTGCATCATCCACCGTGACGGGGTTTTGCGCGGCAAGGCCCATGACTAGGGCGGCCATGGCGATGCGGTGATCCATATGCGTGGTGACCAAGCCGCCGCCGGCGGGTGCTGCGCCCGTGCCATGGACCAGGAGATCATCGCCTTCAATGCTGACCTTGGCGCCATTGGCTTCGAGCAGCGCGGCGGTGGCGGCCAGCCGGTCGCTTTCCTTGACGCGCAATTCCGCAAGGCCGCGCATGCGGGTCGTGCCGCTTGCAAAGGAAGCCGCCACGGCCAGGATTGGATATTCGTCAATCATGGAAGGGGCGCGGCCCGGCGGCACATCCACGGCCTTGAGCGCGGTAAATTCACCGATGATATCGCCTACAGCCTCCCCGCCTTCGATCCGGGCGTTTTCGATCTTGAGCGCGGCGCCCATTTCGCGAAGCGTGGTGAAAAGCCCGGTGCGAAGCGGGTTCAGCCCGATTTGCGTGAGGCTGATGCGTGACCCAGGGACCAGAAGTGCTGCCACCAGCGGGAAGGAGGCTGAGGAAGGATCGCCCGGCACGCTGATCGGCGCGGCCTTCAATTCCGGCTGGCCATCCAGGCGCACCACACGGCCTTCTTCCGTGTCTTCCACCGCCACCATGGCGCCGAAATGGCGCAGCATGTTTTCCGTATGGTCGCGCGTGGGTTCCGGTTCCACCACGCGGGTGATGCCAGGCGCACATAACCCGGCCAGCAGGCAGGCGCTTTTCACCTGGGCCGAGGCGACGGGCAGGCGGTAGTCCAAAGGCAGCGGGTCTGTGGCGCCGCGCACGGCGAGCGGCAGGCGCCCGCCCTCACGGGTCCAGAATTGCGCCCCCGTTGCCGAAAGCGGGTCGGTCACCCGCTTCATGGGCCGGCGCCTCAGTGAAGCATCGCCGGTCATCACCGCGAATAGCGGATGGCCGGATAGCAGGCCGAGCAGCAGCCGTGCGGCGGTACCGGAATTGCCCATATCCAGTACATCGGCGGGTTCGGTCAGGCCGCCCACGCCGCGGCCGGAAACGCGCCATTGGCCGGGGCCGAGCTTTTCAACCTCGGCTCCCAGGGCGCGCATGGCGGCGGCGGTGCGGAGCACATCCTCCCCTTCCAAAAGCCCAGCGATATCGGTGGTGCCGACGGCAAGCGCGCCGAACATCAGGGCGCGGTGGCTGATGGATTTGTCGCCGGCCACCCCTGCCTTGCCCGAAAGCGGGGCCGAGGGTTTGCTGGCGCGGAAGGGGCGGGGCGGGGCAGAGGACATATGGGCGGTTTGACATGGCAGGGCAGGGCGTGGCAATGCGCGCCTCCCTGATTTTTACGGGATCATTCTGGGCATGCCAGGGTGGTTTATTTGCAAAACCGCGCCCAGCGGTAATCAAGAGGCGTTTGCATGGCGAAGCCAGAACTCGGCCTGAAGCGGACTTGCGTTGCTTGCGGCGCGAAATTTTATGATTTGTTGCGCACCCCGGCGGTCTGCCCGAAATGCGCCACGGAACAGCCGGCGGAACAGCCGCGCCTGCGCCGCAATGGTGCGACCCCGCTGGATGAGCGGCTGAAGAAGGCGCCCGGCACGCCGGAGGCCGAGACCGATGATATCGAAGTGGAAGATATCGAAGGCGATGAGGCGATCGAAGACGCGGAAGAGCTGGAAGATGACGCCGAGGATATCGGCGAGGATATCGAAGTCGGCACTGATCGCGACGAAGAGCAGTGATTTGGTCGGGGCGGGTTAGCCGCCCCGTTTGTCGCGCTGGTGCGCGCGCCAATCGCCTGAGGCGATGATCGGCGCGGCGCGCAAGCTTTCCGGTGCCATCACATAGGCCCAGGCGCGGCGGCGCCGACCGGCCTGATCCGTCACTGTCAGGATGGTGCGGCGATACATGCCGGAAGGGCTGCCATCGGGCGCGGCATCTTCGATTTCATCCAGAATGGGCAAGGCGGTTGCGATATCCTGGAAGGTCAGGATTTCGCCCCGGATGGGTGTGGCTGGACCGAGCGTGAGGGCGGGGTAATCGCCAAGATCAAATAGCGTGCCGGTGGCCTGTGCCGGCGTGATGGCGGCGATGCCGGCCCTGGCGGCGGGGCCGTGCCAGAAGCCGCCCTGCATCAGCGTGCCATAGACAAAGACATGGGGCAGGTGGTGGCAGCCTTCTTCGCCACGCGCGGCAGCTTCCAGCGGGTCTGGGTGCAGGCCATGGGCGGCGAAGCCGCGGCGAACGGCGTTCAGATAGGCGGCGGGGGGTGCGACAAAGCCCTGTTGGCGTTCCGGCACGACTTGGTAGGCGATGGCTTCAAGCGCCGCGCCATCGGGCAGGATGATGTGGCGTGTGCGGCGTTGATAGGCGTGGGGCGTGCCTTCCTTTTGGTCAAGCGCTTGCCAGCCGGCCTCGGATACTTCCAAGACGACGCCCTCGACAAAACCGCCGAGACACGTTTGGAAATTCAGCACACCGCCGCCGCGGCCGCGGCCGAGAAAATCGAAAGCGAGCCGCGCATCGGGCAGCATACCGGGGCCGATTGGGCGGATGGCCGCCGGGTCATGGCCGTTACGCGCGCACCAATCGCGCCAATCAAGCGCGTCCGTATTCGAGCCATAGGCGAAGCTGTAGCGTGGGGTCATTTCTGACTAGCGGAGCGCTAAAACCAACAGCATCAGGCTACCGAGCGCAATGCGGTAATAGCCAAAGGGCGTGAAGCCGATGCGCCCGATCAAAGCCAGCACGGCGCGAACCGTGATGAAGGCAACGATGAAGGCCGCGATGAAGCCAACCGCAATTTGGCCGAAAGCACTCGGGTCAATCTCAGCGCGGACTTTCCACAGGCTATAGAAGCTGGCGGCAAACATGGTCGGGATGGCGAGCATGAAGGAGAATTCGGCTGCGGTGCGCCGTTCCACGCCGATCAGCAATGCCGTGATGATGGTGGCGCCGGAGCGCGATGTGCCTGGGATCATCGCCAAAGCCTGGCCAAGCCCGACCAGCACGGCGGCCAGCGGGCCGATTTCCGGCACGCTATGAATGCTCGGCGCCGGGCGCAGCTTTTCGATGGCGATAATGGCAATGCCGCCCAGGATAAGTGCGATGGAGACAACCCAAGGATTGAACAGCAGCGTCGTGATGGTCTTGTGGAACAGGAAGCCAATGATCGCCGCCGGCAGAAAGGCGAGCATGAGGTTGATGACGTAATAGCGTTCCCGCCCTGGCCGCCACATGCCGCGCAATAGGTCCATGATCAGCGCGCGATAAATCCAACAGACCGCAAGAATGGCGCCAAGCTGGATGGAGATTTCAAAAACCTTGCCGGGCGGGCCCTGAAAGCCGATCAATTCGCCAAGCAGGATCAAATGCCCGGTCGAGGAAATGGGCAGGAATTCAGTGAAGCCTTCGACAATGCCCATGAGCAGGGCAGAGAAAAGGGCGCTCAGGTCCATGCGCGTGATCCATGCGTGGCGCGGGCGGGCTGCCCGATTCGCCAATCATGAATGCTTGCGCCGGGACGGGAGCCATGTCCACGCCCCGGCGAATTGAGTTCCGGAGTATTTTCAAGCCAAGTGGAATCACTTGGCTGCTCGAAAAATACGACCAAACTAAACTTCAGTAACGGTATTGTTCGGCCTTGAAGGGGCCTTGCGTCTCCACGCCGATATAGCCGGCCTGTTGCGCAGTGAGTTGCGTGAGCGTCGCACCAACCTTCGCCAAATGCAGCGCCGCCACCTTCTCATCCAAATGCTTCGGCAGGGTATAGACCTTGCGTTCATACTTAGACGTATTGGTCCAGAGTTCGATCTGCGCGAGCACTTGGTTGGTGAAGGACGCCGACATCACAAAAGAAGGATGGCCTGTCGCATTGCCAAGATTCACCAGGCGGCCTTCGGACAGTAGGATGATGCGCTTCTGGTCGGGGAATTCGATTTCATCCACCTGCGGCTTCACATTATCCCACTTGTAGTTGCGCAGGCCGGCCACCTGAATTTCGGAATCGAAGTGCCCGATATTGCAGACAATGGCGCGATGCTTCATGGCGCGCATGTGATCCAGCGTGATCACATCCACATTGCCTGTCGCGGTCACGAAGATATCGGCCATCGGCGCGGCCTGTTCCATGGTGACGACCTGATAGCCTTCCATGGCGGCTTGCAGGGCGCAGATCGGGTCAACCTCACTCACCATCACGCGGCAGCCGGCATTCCTGAGCGACGCGGCAGAACCCTTGCCCACATCACCAAAGCCGCACACCATCGCAACCTTCCCGGCCATCATCACATCGGTGCCACGACGAATCGCATCCACCAAGGATTCGCGGCAGCCATAGAGATTGTCGAATTTCGATTTCGTCACGCTGTCATTCACATTGATTGCCGGGAAAAGCAGGCGCCCTTCCTTGGCCATGACGTAAAGCCGATGCACGCCCGTGGTGGTTTCTTCCGAAACACCCTTGATGGCAGCAGCAAGCTTGGCGAACCAGCCGGGCTTGGTCTTCAGGCAATTCTTGATCAGGGCGAAGAAGACTTCTTCTTCCTCATTCGTCGCCTTATCCAGGAAGGCGGTGTCGCCCTGTTCGGCGCGCAGCCCGTAATGCACGAGCAGCGTCATGTCGCCGCCATCATCGAGCAGCACATTAGGCTCCCCACCATCGGCCCATTCCAGGGTGCGCTGCACATATTCCCAATATTCCGGCAGCGTTTCGCCCTTCACGGCGAAAACCGGCGTACCGGTCGCGGCGATGGCGGCAGCGGCATGGTCCTGGGTTGAGAAGATATTGCAGGAAGACCAGCGCACATCGGCGCCAAGGTGCTTCAGGGTTTCGATCAGCACCGCGGTCTGGATGGTCATGTGCAGGCAGCCCGCGATACGAGCCCCCTTGAGCGGCTGGGAGGCGCCATATTCGGCACGCACCGCCATCAGGCCGGGCATTTCATCCTCGGCCATCGCAATTTCCTTCCGCCCCCAGGCGGCGAGGGAAAGGTCCTTAATCACGTAGTCTTGGGCGGCCATGGCGGGATCTCCTTGATTCTGACGCGGCGGGTAACACGGGGCGGGGCCTAGGGCTAGAGGGAAAGAAGAATATAAAGATACCTTTATGTCTTTTTCGGGCTGGCCCGTTTTGGCGGGCGGGTTAAGCTCCCCCCTCAAACCCCAGGGAGGCGCTTATGGCCGAACAAAGCTTAGGCATTCTTGAACAGCGGCGGATCGAAGCCGCCTTCGCCAAGGGCATTTATGAGGAAATGAAGGCGCAGGTCGGAGAGGAGAAGGCGAAATCCATCCTGTCCGCCGCCATCATCAAGCTCGCCAAGGAAACCGCGGCCGAGATGGCAAAGCAGGGGCCGGAGGGGAAGCCATCGCTTGAGCATTTCATCTCCCTCCAGCCGCTTTGGACCAAGGGGGATGCGCTGCAAATTGAGACGCTGCGCAAGGACGCCAAGCATTATGATTTCAACGTGACGCGCTGCCGCTATGCCGAGATGTATCGCGCCATGGGCCTGGCGGAGCTTGGCGCCATCCTGTCCTGCAATCGCGATGGGGCGTTTTGTGAGGGCTATGACCCGAAGCTGAAGCTGGAACGCACGCAAACCATCATGGGCGGCGCCAGCCACTGCAATTTCCGTTACAGGTATGAGGATTAGCGCGCATGTCCGGCTACGCCGCGACCAATGGCGCGGCTTATGAACGTAGCATGGGCCGATGGTCCCGCAAGCTTGCGGATGTGATGCTGGATGCGCTGGCGTTGCCGGGCGGCATCGCGGTGTTGGATGCGGGGTGCGGCACGGGTGCTCTGGCGGATGCCTTGGCGATGCGCGACCCATCTGCACGCATCACCGGCATTGATATCAGCCCGGCCTTTCTGGATGCCGTGCGGGCACGCGTGCCGGCTGGCGATTTCCGCCAAGGTGATCTCTGCGCGCTTGATGTGGCCGATGGGGCATTCGATGCCGCGCTGTCCCTGCTGGTGCTGCAATTTGTCCCCGACCGCGCCAAGGCTATGGCGGAGATGCTGCGTGTGACCAAGCCAGGCGGCTTGGTGGCGGCAGCGATGTGGGACTTTACCGGCGGCTTTTCATTTTTGCGCGCCTTCGCCGATAGCGTTGCCATCACGGAACCGGAAGGCGAGGCGTTTCGCGCCCGCTATTGGGCGGACCCGGTCGGCGCGCCTGGCCGCATGGCCGCCTTGTTCACCGCGGCGGGCATTGAACAGGTGACGGAAAGCGATATTGCCATCCGGCAGGATTTCTCGGATTTTGAGGATTGGTGGGACCCCTGGGCCGCGGGCGGGCAAGGTATTGCCGGCGCCTTCATCGCTGCCTTGCCGCCGGAACGCATCCCGCGAATCAAGGAAATCGCGCGCCGCGCCTACCTCGCGGGCGGTGCTGATGGGCCGCGTTCCTTTGTCGCGGTGGCGCGGTTGGCGATGGGGCGGAAGCCGGGCTGAGGCTATTCACTCAGCGCAATCCGGTGAAGACTGCTGCCTCGACTGCGAGAGGAAGGCAGCGCCATGGAAATGGAACGCATCGGATTTCTGGGGCTCGGCGCCATGGGCGGCCCGATTGCAACGCGCGTGGCGGATTGGGCGCAGCGCAATCCTGGCAAGCGCATTCTGGTCTTTGACCCGCGCCCTGAAGCCATGCAGCGCGCGACCGAAGCGGGGGCCGAGCCCATGGGATCGGTCGCCGCGGTGGCTCAGCAATGCAAAGTGGTTTTCGCCTGTCTGCCGAGTGCGGAGACATCAGAGCGTGTGGCCTTGGGCGCTGAGGGCATTGCCGGCGCACCTGGCGCGGTGCGCATTTATATCGAAATGTCCACTATTGGCAGCGCGGCCATGCAGCGCATTGCGACGGGGCTTTCTGAAAAAGGCATTGCGCTGATTGATTGCCCGATCAGCGGCGGCGTGCATGGGGCAGAATCCGGCGCGCTTGCCGTGATTGCTTCCGGCGCGCCGGAGGTGTTGCAGGAGGTGATGCCGCTATTGCAGGTGGTCGGGCGCACGGTTTTCACCATCGGCGACACACCAGGTCTCAGCCAGACCATGAAGCTTGCGAATAATCTGCTCTCCCTGGCGGGCATGGTGCTGACATCTGAGGCGTTCGCGCTCGGCGCCAAGGCCGGCATTGATACCGCGCTGATGTGCGATGTGATCAATGCCAGTACCGGGCGGAATAGCTCAACAGTGACGAAGTTTCCGCGTGCCGTTTTGACGGGGAAGTTTTCCGGCGGCGCGAGCAATGCCATCGTGTCCAAGGATTTGTCCCTGGCGGTGGCCGAGTTTTCGGCCTTTGGGCTTTCTGCACCCATGGCGGCGCTGGCGCGCGAAATGCTGAGTATTGCGAAGAATCGCTTTGGCCCGGAAGCGGATATGACTTCCATCGCGCAGCTTTATGAGGAATGGGCGGGGGTCAAAATGCAATCGCCCAACCCGGTCAAAAGCGCGGGTTAGGCTTCACTCAGATGGATAAGGCAAAAGCGGGGCTTGGCTTTTTTGAGCGCTATTTGAGCCTTTGGGTTGCCTTGTGCATCGTGGTGGGCATTGGGCTTGGCGCGGTGATGCCGACACCGTTTCGCCTGTTGGGAGAGGCCAATCTCGCCAAGGTCAATCTGCCGGTTGCGGTGCTGATCTGGCTGATGATTATCCCGATGCTATTGCGCGTGGATTTCGGTGCCATTGCGGAAGTGGGCAAGCATTGGCGCGGGATCTTGGTGACGGTTGGCGTCAATTGGCTGGTGAAGCCTTTCAGCATGGCGCTGCTTGGCTGGTTGTTCATTGGCTGGCTGTTTCGGCCCTTGCTGCCGGAAGCGCAGATTGAAAGCTATATCGCGGGGCTGATCCTGCTGGCCGCGGCACCCTGCACGGCGATGGTCTTTGTCTGGTCCAATCTATCGGAGGGGGAGCCGAATTTCACGCTGAGCCAGGTGGCGCTGAATGATGCCATCATGATTATCGCCTTTGCGCCGCTGGTTGGGTTTTTGCTCGGGCTTTCGGCCATCATTGTGCCTTGGGATACATTGTTTCTATCCGTGCTGCTTTACATTTTATTGCCTGTAATCGTGGCGCAGCTTTCGCGGCGGCGCTTGCTAGCGCGGGGTGGGGAGGCTGCGTTGGCGCAAGTGCTGCGGCGGTTGGGGCCCGTTTCACTTTCGGCGCTATTGCTGACGCTGGTGCTGCTGTTTGGCTTTCAGGGGCCGCAGATCATCGCGCAGCCCTTGGTGATTGCGCTGCTCGCGGTGCCGATCATCATTCAGGTCTATTTCAATGCGGGGCTGGCCTATTGGCTGAACCGGCAATGCGGGTCGGCGCACGCAGTGGCAGGGCCGTCTGCGCTGATTGGCGCGAGCAATTTCTTTGAATTGGCCGTGGCGGCGGCGATCAGCCTTTTTGGTTTTGATTCCGGCGCGGCCTTGGCCACCGTGGTTGGCGTCCTGGTGGAAGTGCCGGTCATGCTTTCCGTTGTGGCAATCGTGATGCGAAGCAAGGCTTGGTATCAACGGGCATAAGAAATGGAAGGGAATGGAAATGCGGCTCAAGGATAAGGTTGCGATCATCACGGGCGGCGCGCATGGCATGGGCGAAGCCGAGGCGCGGCTCTTCGCCAAGGAAGGCGCGGTGGTGATCATCGCTGATCGCCGCGCCGATCTGGGTGAGGCGCTGGCGGCCGATATCACCGCAAGCCAAGGCCGCGCGAGCTTCATCGCCATGGATGTGGCGCAGGAAGCGGATTGGAAGCGGCTGATTGAAAGAGCTCTGTCTGATTATGGCCGCATTGATATTCTGGTGAATAATGCCGGCATCAGCGGCAGCGCGGTTGGCGATATGTTGTCACTGGAGGGCTGGAATCAGCTCATGTCCATCAATGCGACAGGCGTGTTTCTGGGCACGACCTTGGTGGGCCAGGTGATGGCGGGGCAGGGCAAGGGCTCCATCGTCAATATCTCCTCCATCATGGGGTTTGTCAGCAGCGCGGAAGGGCATCCGGGCTATTCCGCTTCCAAGGGCGCGGTGCGTTTGCTCACGAAAAACGCTGCCGTGCGCTGGGGGCCGCAGGGGGTGCGCGTCAATTCCGTGCATCCTGGTTATCTGCCGCCGATGCTGGGGGGTACGAATGGGCCGGGACGGTCGGCGAAGATACCCCTCACGCCGCTGCGCCGGCTGGGTGAGCCGATTGAGGTCGCCTATGGTGTGCTGTTCCTTGCTTCCGATGAGGCATCCTTCATCACGGGGACAGAGCTGGTGATTGATGGTGGGTTCATCGCGCAATGATGGAGTGCGGCGCATGAAGATTGTGGATGCGCAGATTCATATCTGGGCCAAGGGTACGCCTTCCGGCCTGCATCGCAAGGTTTCATCCTTCACGGCAGAGGAAGCCTTGCGCGAAATGGATGAGGCCGGCGTGCATGCGGCCCTGATCCATCCGCCGGCAAGTTGGGATCCGGATTCAAACGCCATGGCGGTGGAAGCCGCGCGGAAATACCCGGAACGTTTCGCGGTGATGGGGCAATTCCCGCCGACGCGGCCGGAATTGCGGCATTTGATTCATGGCTGGAAGAAGCAGCCAGGCATGCTCGGCCTGCGCTGGGCCTTGCTGCATCCGGAAGAACAGGTGTGGTTGCGCGATGGCACGCTGGATTGGCTGTGGCCGGCGGCGGAGAAAGAAGGCTTGCCGGTCGCCTGCATGGGTGGCCTGTTCCTCAAGGAATTTCGCCAAATCGCGGAAGCGCATCCCAATCTCAAAATGATCCTCGATCATTGTGGCCTGGTGCGGACCGGGCAGGATGAAGCGGCCTTTGCGAAGCTTGACGAATTGGTAGCGCTGGCGAAGCTGCCGAATGTTGCGGTGAAAGCCACCGGCGCGCCGCATTATTCAACCGAAGCCTATCCGTATCGCAATATCCATGATGGCTTACAGCGGATTTTTGATGCCTTCGGGCCGAAGCGTTTCTTCTGGGGCACGGACATCACCCGGATGCCATGCAGCTATCGCCAATGCGTGACCTTCTTCACCGAAGAATTGCCTTGGCTGAAGGGCGCTGATCTGGAATGGGTGATGGGCCGTGCGGTGTGTGAGTGGCTGGGGTGGGATTTGCGCTTCGATTGAAGCAGCACAGAAAAGGGGAAGCGCCATGAAGGCTGATTATGTGATTGTGGGAGGTGGTTCGGCGGGCTGCGTGTTGGCCAATCGTCTGTCTGAAGACCCGGGCAACCAGGTGTTGCTGATTGAAGCCGGCGGCAAGGATTGGAATCCGCTGATCCATATTCCGGCCGGCTATATGAAATTGCTCGATCACCCGACACTGACTTGGGGCTTCAAGGCGGATCGTGATTCGGGCCTGAATGGGCGCGAAATCAATTACCCGCGCGGGCGCGTGCTGGGCGGATCAAGTTCGATCAATGGCATGATCTATATCAGGTCTCAGCCGGAGGATTATGATCACTGGGCGCAGCTTGGAAATCGCGGCTGGTCTTCGGGCGATGTGCTGCCTTACTTCAACAAATCCGAGAAATGGCAGGGGCCGGATAAGGCCGCGCATGGCAAGGATGGTTTTCTCTATACCTCACCATCGCGGGACCAACCGGAATTGTGCCAGGCAGCGATTGAAGCCGGCCAGCAAATGGGGTGGGCCTATCGCGATGATTTGAATGATCTGCCGCATGGGCTTGGCGATCATATCGGTTGGGTGCAGCAAACCCGCGGTGGGCGCTTCCGCGCGAGTGCGGCGCGGTCCTATCTGCGCCCGGCCATGGGGCGGCCCAATCTGCGTGTGGTGACGAATGCGCTGGTGCATCGCGTGGTCTTTGAAGGCAAGCGCGCGGTGGGCGTCGAGTTTTCCCGCGCCGGTGTCACGGAACGCGCCGATGCGGCGGTGGAGGTGATCCTCTCCGCCGGCGCGATTGGTTCGCCGCATATCCTGCAGCTTTCTGGCGTGGGGGATGCTGAGCATCTCAACGGGCTTGGCATTCCCGTACTGCATGAATTGCGCGGCGTGGGGCGGAATTTTCAGGATCATTTCCTGGTGCGCGTACAGGCGGTGGTGAAGGATGTGGCCACCCTGAATGAACGCACGCGCGGCCTGCGGCTGGCAGGTGAAGTGTTGAAATTCGCGGTTCTTGGGCGCGGCGTGCTGACCTATGCCGCATCGCTGCTTGCGGCGTCCTTCAAGGCTTTGCCGGAAAGTGCGACGCCCGATATGCAGGCGCTGTTTGCCTCCGCAAGCTATGCGCCGGGTGCGGCGCGGGTATTGGATACCAGACCGGGCATGACTGCCGGGGTTTGGCAAATGCGCCCCGAAAGCCGCGGCTTCATCAAGGCCCGCAGCGCCGATCCGCGCGAACAGCCCGTCATCAATCCGAATTATCTGGCGGAAGATCGCGACCAGCGCAGCATTGTCGCTGGGCTGCGCCTGATGCGCGATTGGTTCAGCAAGCCCGCGCTGCAACGCTATATGGTGGCGGAATCCATGCCCGGGCCGGAAGTGCAAACAGATGAGGAATGGCTGCATTATGCGCGGCAAGTGGGCAGTACGGTCTTCCACGCTTCCTGTTCCTGCCGCATGGGGCCGGATATGATGTCGGTGGTGGATGAGAGGCTCCGCGTGCATGGGCTGGAAGGGCTGCGGGTGATTGATGCTTCCGTCATGCCTGCCGTGACCTCCACCAATACCAATGCGCCGACGATCATGATTGCGGAAAAGGGTGCCGATATGCTGCGGGCGGATGCGCGGGCACGGCTGGCGGCGTGACATTACCGGCATTTTCCGCGGCTCAGGCACTGTTTTGCGTGGCGTCTGATCCTGATCAAATCACGATCAGGCCATTTGGGCAGGCTCGGCACTGTTTGGTTTTTTGAGTATTTGCGCAAATATGGCGAGACAAGGGTCAGTGTGACCCGGAAAGCTTGGGAGTTACCAGGATGAGCGCAGTGATGGAAGCGACCAGGGCGAAGGGCAGCGACAAGGGGCTCGATTACGATGCCATTGTCATCGGCGCGGGCATGTCCGGGCTTTATCAGCTGATCCGGCTGCGCCAATTGGGCATGAAGGCACGCGTTTTTGAAGCCGGCACGGGTGTGGGCGGCACCTGGTATTGGAACCGCTACCCCGGCTGCCGCTTCGATTCGGAAAGCTATTCCTATGGCTATTCCTTCGACAAGGATCTGCTCAAGGAATGGCACTGGACCGAACATTTCGCGCCGCAGCCGGAAACCGAACGCTATCTGAACCTGGTCGCCGATAAATATGATTTGCGCCGGGATATCCAGTTCTCCGCCCGCGTGAAGGGCGCGCGCTGGGATGAGGCAACGCGAAGCTGGACCGTGACCCTGGAAGATGGCAGCGCGCAAAAAAGCCGCTTCCTGATCACGGCGATTGGTGCGCTTTCAGCGCCGACCATGCCGCAATTTCCGGGCATTGCGGATTTCAAAGGGCAATCCTTCCATACCGGGCTTTGGCCCAAGGAAAAGGTGGATTTCACCGGCAAGCGCGTGGCGGTGATTGGCACCGGCGCATCGGGCGTGCAGACCATTCAGGAAGTGGCAAAAACGGCGAAGCAGCTTGTGGTGTTTCAGCGCACGCCCAATTGGTGCGCGCCCTTGCACAATGGCAAGATCAGCGCCGAGGAAATGGCGGAAATCCGCGCGCGCTATGATGAGATTTTCAAGCGATGCCAGGAAACCTTTTCTTGCTTCCTGCATACCCCTGATCCGCGCAATACCTTCGATGTCTCGGCCGCGGAGCGCGAGGCATTTCTGGAAAAGCTCTATTCCGAAAAGGGCTTCGGGATCTGGGTCGGCAATTTCAAGGATTTGCTGACCAATCGCGCGGCAAATGAGGAAGTGTCGCGCTTTGTCGCGAACAAGATCCGCCAGCGCGTGAAGGACCCAAAAGTGGCGGAGATGTTGATTCCAAAGAATCACGGTTTTGGAACCAGGCGCGTGCCTTTGGAAACCTTCTATTATGAATGCTACAATCAGCCGAATGTGACGCTGGTGGATAGCAAGGCAACACCCGTTGAGCGCATTACGCCAACGGGCATCAAGACCAGCGAGGCCGAATATGAATTCGATATCATTGTCTATGCCACGGGCTTTGATGCGTTGCGCGGCGCCTTTGACCGCATCGAATTCCAGGGCGCGGATGGCGCGACGCTGAAAGATATCTGGAAGGATGGCGCGACATCGCTGGTTGGCATGTTGCAAAGGGGCATGCCTAATATGTTCATGCTGCTTGGGCCGCATACTGCGCTTGGCAATATTCCGCGTTCCATCGAATTCAATGTGGAATGGGTGAGCGATTTGCTGGCTTACGCGCAAGCCAAGGGCATCACGCGCGTGGAAGCGACCGATGCGGCGATGGAAAAATGGATGGATCACGTCATGGAATTGGCCAAGGGCCTGCTTTCCATGGAGGTTGATTCCTGGATGACCGGCGTCAATCTGAATGTCGCCGGCAAGCAAAAGCGCATCGTCGCGCGCTATACTGGCAGTGCGCCGTCCTATCGTGCCTGGGCGAATGATATGGCGGCTGCGGGCTATGCGGGGATTACGCTGGAATAAGCGCCTGGTCAGGCGTTGAAGGCAACGGAACCAAGCGCGGCAAGATCATAACCGCCAAGCCGCGCGGCGCGGGTAGCGAAAACCTCATGCCGCGTGAAGGCCAAGAGCTTCTGCACGGGATCGCCGAAGAAATGGCGGCGGTCCATCACCAAGTCAAAACGTTCACGAAAAAGCGGCAGAAACATCAGGCCGCGTGCGGCGGCCTCGGCCTGGATGCCAAAACCTGCATCGGCGCGGCCTTCGGCGACACTCGCCGCGACCTCATCTTCCGAAAGGGCGGGGTTGGGCAGGAAGCCGATCTGATCCAGCCGCAAGCCGGCTTCGGAAAGCAAATGCGTGAGCAACACATGGCTGCCGGCACGCGGCTGCCGCCCGGCCACGCGTAAGCCAG
This sequence comes from Roseomonas sp., assembly GCA_020249925.1. Classification (GTDB taxonomy): domain Bacteria; phylum Pseudomonadota; class Alphaproteobacteria; order Acetobacterales; family Acetobacteraceae; genus Neoroseomonas. The sequence continues at coordinate 180,297 of JADCER010000012.1, forward strand.
GCCGCGCCATGTCTGTGATGCCCGTCAGCGCGGCGGGATTGCCTGGCGGCAGGATCAGGCCCTGTTCGCGCCAGGCCCAAGTAATGCCGACAAAGCCGCGCCCGGCCAGAAACTCCCGCGCCGCGGGCTCATTGAAACTATTGCTGTCGGGGTCGAGCAAATGGCTGGCGGCGACCAAAGCCTCGCCCTCGGCGAGTGCCATCAGCCCATCCAGGCTGCCGCCGCCGCGCAAGGCCAAGCCGCAGCCGGATTGCCGCGCCGCCCAATCCAGCAAGGGGTCATGGCTGCCGGCGAGGATGGGCGGTGGGTCCAGCCGTTGCGCGGCGGCGGCATCGGCCTGGGCGGCGAGCCAGCGTTCAAGCTGCCGGCGCGGGAAAAGCCATTTGCCGCCAAGCTGCGCCGCGGGAAGCTTTTGCGCGCGGGCGAGCTCATAAAGCGAGCGTTCGGAAAGGCGGAGGAAGCGCGCGGCTTCCTTAAGCGTCAAGACATCCGGCATTTGCTGGCGAATTTCGGCAAAAACCGGCAAGAAGTCAAGCGCAATCGCGAATTGACGCGGCTTTCATCCATCCGCATCTAAGCCCGGTACCGGGGGGATAGGGTGCAAGACCTTGCCAGCGCATTCACGACAGCCTTTGGCCTGATCCTATCCCTGGATTCGGCGGTGCTGGCCATTGTGGCGCTATCCTTGCGCGTCAGCCTGGCTGCCCTGTTGCTCGCGGCGCTGATTGGCCTGCCGATGGGGGCACTTTTGGCGGTGGCGCGGTTTCCGGGGCGGGGTGGCGTGATCACGCTGATCAATGCGTTGATGGGGCTGCCGCCGGTGGTGGTGGGGCTGCTGATTTATTTGTTGCTGTCGCGTTCCGGCCCGCTTGGGTCCTTCGGCCTGTTGTTCACGCCAGGCGCCATGATCATCGCCCAGGCTGTGCTGATCACGCCCATCCTCGCGGCGCTGACGCGACAAGTGCTGGAAGGCATGTGGGAAGAATATGCCGAACAGCTACGGTCCTTCGGCGCGGGGCCGTGGCGTGCGGTGCCCACCCTTTTATGGGATGGGCGCTTTCTGCTGCTGACGGTGCTGCTGGCGGGGTTTGGCCGCGCGGCGGCGGAAGTGGGCGCGGTAATGGTGGTGGGCGGCAATATTGAAGGCTTCACCCGCGTGATGACCACCGCGATTGCGCTTGAAACCAGCAAGGGCGATTTGCCGCTGGCGCTGGCGCTTGGGATGGTGCTGATGGCGATTGTGCTTGGCGTGAATGCGCTGGCGCAGGGGGTACGCGGCATCGCCGCGCGCTGGGCCGGCTGATATGCGTTCAGCCGCTTCCATCCTGCCGCTTTGTGCCGAAGGGCTTTGCTTCAGCGCCGGCGATGTCGAGATTCTGCGCGATGTTTCGCTGAAGATTATCGCTGGCCCGCCGACCATGCTGATTGGCGCGAATGGTGCCGGGAAAAGCGTATTGCTGCGCTTGCTGCATGGCTTGCTGAAGCCCTCGGCCGGGCGTGTGTTCTGGGCGATGCCAACCGAGCATGCTGCGCGGCGTCAGGCGATGGTGTTTCAGCGCCCGGTGCTGCTGCGCCGATCCGTGCTGGCCAATACGCTCTACCCGCTGACGATCGCCGGCGTGGCGAGCGAGGAACGGCTGACGCGCGCTGAGCAGGCTTTGGCGCTGGTTGGGCTTGCGGATCGTGCTGATGATGCGGCGCGCAAGCTTTCGGTAGGGCAACAGCAGCGGCTCGCCTTGGCGCGGGCTGCCGCCTTGCAGCCGGAATTGCTGTTCCTGGATGAGCCTGCCGCCAGCCTTGATCCCGCCGCGACGCGCGCGGTGGAGGAGATTGTGCTGAAGCTTGCCGCGCGCGGCACGAAGATTGTGATGACGACGCATGACCTGGCGCAGGCAAGGCGGCTGGCGGGCGATGTGGTGTTTCTGCATCGCGGCAGCGTGTTGGAACAGGCGCCGGCCGAGGCGTTTTTCAGGCAGCCCGCTTCAGCCACCGCGCGCGCCTTTTTGCGCGGCGAATTGGTGTGGTGAGGGCCGGAGGGATGGTGATGCAGATTGCCCGACGCGGTGTTTTGCCTCTGCTGCTTGCGGCGGTGACGCGGCCTGCCTTTGCGCAGCAGCGCAGCATTACGCTGGCTTCCACCACCAGCACGGAGCAATCCGGGCTATTCGGCCACATCCTACCGATCTTCACGCGTGAAACAGGCATTGCGGTGCGCGTGGTAGCCCTGGGCAGCGGGCAGGCCTTGGATATCGGCCGGCGTGGCGATGCGGATGTGGTCTTGGTGCATGATCGCGTGGCGGAAGAACGCTTTGTCACCGAAGGCTTCGGCGGGCCGCGGCGACATGTGATGTTCAATGATTTCGTGATCACTGGCCCCGCGGCGGACCCGGCGCGCATCGGCGGGCTAGGTGATGCGGTGGCGGCGCTCAGCCGCATCGCCGCCGCGCGCGCGCCTTTCATCAGTCGCGGAGATCGCAGCGGCACCCATGCGGCGGAACTTCGCTTGTGGCATTTGGCCGGCATTGATCCCGTAACCGGCCGCGGCCGATGGTATCGCGAAGTGGGGCAGGGCATGGGGGCGGCGCTGAATACTGCCGCCGCGCAGGGCGCTTATGTTCTGGCGGATCGCGGCACCTGGCTGAGTTTTCGCAATCGGCAGGATCAGCGCATTTTGATCGAGGGCGATGCGCGGCTGTTCAATCAATATGGCGTGATGCTGGTCAATGCGCAGCGCCATCCGCATGTGAAGGCCGCCTATGGGCAGCGCTTCATTGATTGGTTGGTTTCAGCCGCCGGTCAGGCGGCGATTGCGGGTTTTCGCATCAAGGGGGAACAGCTTTTCTTCCCCAATGCGGATAAGCCTGAGCCGGTTTCGTGATGGTCTGCTAGGCCACCGCCACGCGCGCTTCGGCACGCGCCTGGCGGCCCTTTTCATCCGTCCAGATGAATTCGAAATGACTCGGCTTTTCCATCCGTACGAAGAATACGTGATAGGGATTGGTCGAAGTGCCATTCTGGAAATCGGCGGCAAACAGCGTTTCGCCATTCAGCCGCACCATCAGCCGCGTCAGCATATCGCGCGGCAAGGCGCGGCCCGCTTCCTGGCGCAACCCCGTTTCCATCGGGTGTTCGATCAGGGTGCGGATTTCAATCACCTCACCGGCGCGGGCGCTGCGCGGGATGCGAATGCGGGGTTGGGATGGCAGCGCGCTCATGAAAGGCACCCCCCGGCACCAACGCGCAATTCCGCGCTGCTGCGCATGACGCGGCCAGTGCTGGTTTCCGCCAACACGATCAGGCGCTGATCTTCCGCCAGGCGAATGCGCGTTTGCACTTCAGCGCGCGCGAGCATGGGCGTCAGCCGGAAGGTTGCGACACCGGGCGTTGGGTTGCGGGAGGCGAAAACATGAATGGCGGTGATGTGATCCTGCGCCGTCATCGGGCTTTCCACCACAATGCCGAGTGGCACCTGCCCGCCATTTTCGGCAAGCGCGGGTACGCGGAGCAGGATGCCGCCATCGGTCACGGGCTTGTCGCCAACGGTTTCACGCATAGCGGTGGCCAGCGCATCATCCGCCCGCGCCGCGGCGGCGAAGGGCAGCGCCAGAAGCGCCAAGCAGGTTCTGCGATTGATCATCAATGCCTCCGTGCCGCGCTGTGGGATAAGGGGGCGCAGCAAGAAATTCTCCAGCCAGGGACCGTTCAGGGCCCTGTTGGCGCTTGATATGGCGGCTGAATTTTCCCGGCGCAAGCGAAATATTTTAATACTATCAGCGGATTAGGCGGGATAAAGGGCTTGCTGCCTGAAGGCTGAACTTTGGAAAATATTTCTCAACGATCCAGGCGAAAAACCGGGCGCAGCTGCAGCCCCACCCAATTGCCGGCCAAGCCCGGCAGGATCCAAAGCCAGCCATGCAGGCTGCCCGAAGCGATCCCCGCGACATAGGCGCTGATATTGCAGCCCGAAGCCATGACGGAGCCATAACCGAGCAAAAGCCCCCCGATCACGGAAGCGCAACCATGCCGCCAAGGCAGGCGCCATGTGGGCTTGAAGCGCGCTGCCATCGCCGCGGCGAAAAACGCGCCAAGCATCAGGCCAAAATTCATCACGCTGCTGCGTTCCGCGAGCAGCGGGCGGAGGAAGGCTTCCGTGCGTGTCGGGTCCTCCCAAAACATCCAGAAGGCCGGTTCATCCCAGCCAAATTCCGCAACGATACGCGACCCCCAAAGCGGGAAGGATGCCGTGATCACCCAAGGCCGCCCTGCCGCCCAAAGCGTGAGGATGTTGAGCACGGCGAGAATGATGGCGGCCATGGCCCAGGACCAGCGCCGTGGCGATTCTGCTGATGGCGCGGCGAAGATGGGTTCAACGCGGCCATGGCGGCGCTGTTCGATCATGCGCGAAACAAGCGCCACGCAAAGGAAAATCGCGAGGCTGCCGAACAGCGCGGGCCATAGCCCAATCAGCTCCGGCAGGGATGTTGCGGCAAGCGCCGGCAGATCGGCCCATCTTTCCGAATCATAGGCTGCGATGGTGGCGCCGAGGATGAAGAACATCAGCGTCAGCAGCATGCGCGTATTGCCACCGCCTGCGGTATAGAGCGTGCCGGAAGCGCAGCCGCCACCCAATTGCATGCCAATGCCGAAAATGAAGGCGCCGATGATCACTGCGACACCTGCGGGAAAGACAATACCGCGTACCGGCGCGCCGGCCAGCGTACCGGCATGAATGGTGGGCAGCATGATGATCACCAGAATGGCGAGCATGAGCATTTGCGCCCGCAGCCCCGCGCCGCGACCCTCGGCCAATGCCTGGCGAAAACCGCCGGCAAAGCTGAAGGCACCGCGATAGAGCGTAAACCCGAGCGCCGCGCCAAGCACCCAAAGCAGCGCGTGATTGCCGCCATGGCGCAGCGCAAGCCCAAGCGCGCCCGCCAGCAACAGCAAGGCCGCGATCATGGCTGGCAGGGCTTGAGGCAAGGCGTTGGGCCTTTCGCGCTAGAGAATGAATACGGGAATGAGGGACGCCACTAATGCCAAGGCCATGGCGTAGTTGAAAAGCCGAAAAGCACGATCGGAGGTGAGCAGCCTGCCAATCGCCACACCAAAACCGCACCAAAGCGTGCAGGAAATGACGCCGGAAAAAAGAAAGGCTGCTGCCACGCGCGCGGCTTCAGACCAGACAGGCGCCTCGGGCAGGGTATAGGCGGCGAGCGCGCCAATTGCCATGATCCAGGCCTTGGGATTGACCCATTGAAAGCCTGCCGCCTCGAAAAACCCGATAGGCTTCGCGGCGCCGGCACCCTTGCCGCGCCCGGCCGTGGCGATGCGCCAGGCGAGGTAGAGCATATAGGCGGCACCGACATATTTCAGCGCGAGATGCAGCCAAGGCAGGGCGGTGAAAACCGTGCCAAGCCCAAGCCCAATCGCGAGCACCATGGCCGGAAAGCCCAGAATAATCCCAAGCATATGCGGCACCGCGCGACGAAAGCCGAAATTGGCGCCGGAAGCCGTCAGCATGGCGTTGTTCGGCCCGGGCGTGCAGCTTGTGGTCAGGGCGAAACCAAGCAGCGCCCAGAAAAGCGGATCATGCAAAGCGGTTTTCCCTGTGGTTGTGCGGGCAGAAAGCGCGCTGCTTAGGCGGACAGCAATGCTTTGGCAATGGCGCGCGCAGGGTGGCGGCTTCGCCGCTGCGCGGTCTGGACGTGCGCGCCAAGCTGTATCACGCTGCGCCAAACACGCGCCTGATCGGAGACGCCCATGGGTTCCTTGCTATTCTCACCGCTCACCATTCGCAGTGTGACGATCCCGAATCGCGTGGTGATGCCGCCGCTTTGCCAGTATTCGGCGATCGAAGGTTTGGCGAATGATTGGCATATGGTGCAGCTTGGCCGCTTTGCCGTGGGCGGCTTTGGGCTGATCTTCACTGAAGTGACCTCTGTGATGCGCGAGGGGCGCATTACCCATGGTGATCTTGGGCTTTGGTCCGATGCGCATATTGAACCGGTGCAGCGGCTGGCGCGCTTCATCAAATTGCAGGGCGCGGTGCCGGCGATGCAGCTTGGCCATGCGGGGCGCAAAGGTTCTTCTCAGCGCGCCTTTGAAGGCAATGGGCCATTGGGTGCGCCTGAGGCCGCCAAGGGCGAAAAGCCCTGGCCCTTGGTGGGGCCAACCGCAACGGCGATTGGCGAAGGCCATGTGCAGCCCGAAGCACTCACCAAGGAAGGCATGGCGGATATCCGCGAAGCCTTCGCCACCGCCGCGCGCCGCGCCTTGGCCGCCGGGTATGAGGCGATTGAGGTGCATTGCGCGCATGGTTATCTGCTGCATCAATTCCTTTCGCCCTTGTGCAATACACGCAACGATGAATATGGCGGCGATCTTGCCGGGCGCATGCGCTTCCCGCTTGAGATTGTGCGCGCCGTGCGTGAAGCCTGGCCGGAAAACCTGCCGCTTTTCGTGCGTATTTCCGCAGTGGATGGCGCCGATGGCGGTTGGGAGATGGAAGACAGCGTTGCTTATGCGCGCGAATGCCAGAAGCTTGGCGTGGATGTGATGGATTGTTCTTCAGGCGGTATTGGTGGTAGCGCCACGGGCAGCAAGCGCGTGCCGCGTGGCTATGGCTTTCAGATTCCCTATGCCGCGCAAATCCGGCGGGAACTTGGCATGAAATCCATGGCCGTTGGGCTGATTATCGGCCCGCATCAGGCCGAAGCAGCCTTGGCCGCGGGTGATGCTGATCTGATCGCCATAGGGCGTGAAGGCATGAACAACCCGAATTGGCCCTTGCATGCACGCGCCGTGCTGGAACCCGGCACAACCGAGGAGGTTTTCGGCTGCTGGCCGCCGCAACATGGCTGGTGGATGGAAAAGCGTGGCGCGGTGATGAATGCCCTCGGCACCCCGCCGGCGTGATGAATTTGAACTGAGACAAAGGAAGGAAACGAAGCATGAAACTCGCCTATTCACCCAATAGCCCCTATGTGCGGAAATGTGTTGTGCTTGCGATTCAACGCGGCATTGACAAGCAGATGGAGCTTTGGACGGTTGGAACCACCGATCCGGCGCTGGTGAAGGTGAATCCGCTTTCGAAAGTGCCGACCCTGGTGCTGGATGATGGCACTGCGCTTTATGACAGCCCGGTGATTTGCGAATATCTGGATAGTGTCGGCGATGGGCCAAAGATGTTCCCGGCGGCTGGCCCGGCGCGTTGGAAGGCGTTGCGTCAGGAAGCCTTGGGCGATGGTATTCTGGATGCCACACAACCGCGCCGGCGCGAAATTGCGCTGCCTCAGGATGAAGGGCGGCAGACCTACATCGCGCTTCAGCAGGGCAAGGTGAAGGCCGCACTTGCTGTGCTGGAGGCGGAAGCCGATAGCCTTGGCATGCTGACGAATATTGGTGAGATCACCATTGCCTGCGCCTTGGGCTATATGGATTTCCGCTATCCGAATGAGCCTTGGCGGCCAGGCCATCCCAAGCTTGAAGCCTGGTATGCGAAGGTTTCCACCATGCCGGCGATGACGCGCACGGTTCCTCCGGGCTGAAGCAATGTTTTGTCGCGCTGCAGCCTGCGTTCACGCGCAGGTGGCAGCGCGCCAGGCCTTGGCGATATCCATGCGCCGCGCGACCCAGATCTGATCGCCCAATTCGGCAAGCCTGGCCAGCACTTTTTCAAAAGCCGGGAAGCGCGCTGGCCGCCCCGCGATGCGCAAATGATAGCCAATATTGAGCAGGCGCGGCTTGCCCTGCTTGGCTTCCACAAGCAACACATCAAGCGCATCGTTGACATATTCCACCATCTCATTGGCGCGGACAAAGCCATTCGGGTGGAAGAACTTCATGTCATTGGTGTCTAGCGCATAGGGCAGTACCAAAAGCCCAGGATGTGCGGGATCATCATAGGGTACATCATCATCAAACGCGTTTGACACCCAGGCAAAGCCGCGTTCCTGCAACAACCCGCGCGTCCAGATGCTTTCCGAACCTCGGCAGAAAAATCCTTGTGGCTTCTGCCCACAGGCTTTGGTGATGGCGGCGATGCAGCGGTCAAGATCGGCCGCTTCTGCTTCGCGCGATGTGTAATCCGCCTGCGGACGCCAGAGCCAGCCATGGGCAGCGGCTTCATGGCCGCGCCTGGTCGCCTCGGCAGCAAGGCTGGGGGCCCTTTCAACTGCGCGGCCACACATCAAGAAAGTGGCGGGCATGGCGCGATGATCAAGCGCATCCAGCATACGCCAAAAGCCAGCGCGCGTGCCATAGGCAAAAATCTGTTCCTGCCCCATGTCACGCATGCCGGGGGCAACAACGCTGATAACCTCACCCATGCGTTCGCATTGCGGGTCACCATCACCCACTTGCTGTTCCGCGCCTTCTTCGAAATTGACGGCGACAGAAACGGCAAGCCTTGCGCCATTGGGCCAGCGCATATCAGGCCATTTGCCGCCATAGCCGACCATATCGCGTGTCATGTGAAATCTCCTCTGCGCGCATTACGCCCGAACCAGCAGAGCGCCGCACCCGCGAGCGGCAGTATTGCCAGAACAGCGAAAGCATAGCGATAGCCATGCAATTCCTGGCCGAGCACCGCAATCAAGGGTGGGCCTAGCACAGCGCCGGCGAAGCTGAGTGAAATCACTGCACCGGATGCAGCGCCCGCAGCGCCAGATGGTGCAAGGCGCACGCTTTCCGCGACCAAGACGCCGTTCCAACCGGCGGTGCTGGCACCAATTGCGATAAACAGCAGCACAAGCATCAGTGTTTGATGGCCCGCAACCAGCGGCAGCATCATCAGGAAAATGCCGGAAAGCGCACCAATCAGCATAAGTGCGCGTTGGCCGCCGATGCGTGTGTCAGCCACCAAAGCCCAGCCTATGCGTGAAAGCCCGCCCACTACCTGACAAAGCCCAACAAGGGCGCCAGCGGCAACCGAATCCCAGCCATAATCACCAATCAGCATCGCAACCATATGCGCACCAAGGCCGATCTGCACCAGCGCATAACAGGCTGCAGCAAGGCCAATCACGCCAAGCGCGGGTGATTTCAGCAACAGCAATGGTCCGGCTTGCACGGCGGGCGCGCCGCGATCCTGGTCCCAATCCCTGCGCTTGAATTGCAGTGCGATCACCATGAGCAGCAACATTGTCGCCGCCAGCAGCATGGCATGGCGCCAGCCGAGGATCTCGGCCGTGCCCGGCAGCATCAACCCCGCCAGCGCGACCCCAAAGGGCACGCCCATTTGCTTCAGGCCAAAGACCATATTGCGCCGTGCCGGCGGCGCCAGCTTGCCGAGCAATTGTGACGCAGCCGGGTTGGTCAGCCCATAAGCAAGCCCAATCAGGATTGTTGCTGGAATGGCGATGGCAAGTTCTGCGAAACTCAGGAGGGCAACACCCATCGCCGCGGCGAGGAGCGCGATTTGTGTGGTGCGCGCCGGCCCCCAAATGGCGAGCCAGCGCGGCCCATAGGCGGAAGCAAAAACCGCGCAGAGATAGACCAGGCCAACCTGATAGCCGATATTGGCGCGCGGCATGCCAAAGTCCAGCGCCGCATAAGCCACCAGCACCGGTAGCGCATAAACCGCCATGGTGGCCAAGGTTTGCGCGCCAGCGAGCAAAAAAAGCGCCAGCACCAGGCCGTGAGGGCTGCTCATGCGGCGGTCTCAATCACGCCTGATGCAGGCCCCGGCGATAGGTGGAAGGTTCCATATCCTTCACCGATTTCGCCCGTTTTTCGAGCCAATAGCTCTGCGCTGGCGGCATGGCATCAAAAGCAGATTCGATGCCGAGCTTGCGCGCAGCATCGGTTGGCCAATTGGGGTTGTAGAGAATCTCTCGCCCAATCGCGATGAGATCAGCATCGCCGGCTTGCAGAATCGCCTCGGCCTGATCGGCATGCACAATCAGGCCGACCGCCATGGTGGCGATAGGTGCTTCATGCCGCAGCCGTCGTGCATATGGCACCTGATAGCCATAGCCTGGTCGCGCGGCCTTGGGCGGGCCGCCGGTAATGCCGCCCGATGAACAATCCACTACGTCAACGCCAGCGGGACCGACAAGCCGCGCCAAACGAATGCTTTGTTCAACATCCCAGCCGGCATCATCTTCGACCGAAAAACGCATGAAAAGGGGCTTATGCGCCGGCCAAACCGCGCGCACCGCTTCCACAACTTCAAGCGCAAACCGCATGCGGTTGCGTTCTGTTCCACCGTAATCATCATTGCGGCGATTGGCGGAAGGCGAGAGGAATTGATGGATCAGATAGCCATGTGCGGCGTGGATTTCGAGTACATCAAAACCGGCGGCATCAGCACGCCGCGCGGCATCAGCCCAATGCTGCACGACTTGTGGAATTTCATCGCGCGTCAGGGCGCGTGGCATCGGGTCCCCCGCATCGCCAATCTCAGCGCTTGGTGCGACAAGTTCCCATGCCTCCCAATCTGTGATCGCAGGGCTTTGCACCAGCGGCGCGCCACCTTCCCAGGGGCGAAAGCGCCGCGCCTTGCGGCCGGAATGCCCGATCTGAATCGCGGGCACTGAACCATTGGCACGAATCAAATCTGCAACGCGCTTCATGCCTGGGACGAAGGCATCATCCCATAGCCCGGTATCCCCCAAAGTACCGCAGCCGCGCCGTTCCACCTTGGTGCTTTCCACCATCACCATGCCGGCACCACCTGCGGCGAAGCGCCCCGCATTCATCAAATGCCAATCCGTGATGAAGCCACGATCCGCCGCGTATTGATGCATGGGCGCGACCACGACGCGATTTTTCAAGGTGATGCCACGCTTGGTCCAAGGCGTGAAAAGCAAGGGCAAAGTCATGGTGCGATCCTCCGTGGCCAAGCCTAGGCCAGGATGATTGCGCTGGTAAGGGGTTCAGCCCGTCACATAACCACGCACTTGATCGGCCTTGCGCTGTTCCGCTGTACGTTCTGAGGGATCGCCAAAGCCACCACCGCCGGAAGTTTCCAGCCGCACGATATCGCCCTTCAGCAAGCGCACCGCATCGCTTTTCGGTGCAATGGGTGTTTCCTTGCCATCACGAATACGCAGCAAGCGCCCAAGGCTGGCCGGCTTGCCGCCGGCAAGGCCATAGGGCGGGAAGCGGAAGCGATCCATATTTGCGGTGAAAATGCCAGCAGGGCTATCCACGCGCCATTCGCGAATAAGGCCAAGCCCACCGCGATACTGCCCATCACCACCCGAATCAGGCTTCAAGCCATAATGCGTGATCGTCAGCGGCATTTGGCTTTCGATCATTTCGATCGGGATATTGCTGTTATTGTGCATGCCGAAGGACCACGCATTCACACCATCCTTGGCAGGGCTGGCGCCGGTGCCGCCAATTTCGATTTCGACAAGCACTTCACGCCCACCATCCGCCGCTTCGGTTTGGAAGGTCGCCACATAAGACCCGCCGTAATAGGCCGCCGGCATGCGATCCGGCAGCGCCTGATGCAGGCAGCCGAACATGACATTGGCCAGCCGATGGCAAACTGCCACACGATGCGCAACGGATGCCGGTGCGCGGCAGGAAGTGACACTGCCTTCGCGATGGCGAATGCGAATGGGGCGATAACATCCCGCATTGGCTGGCATGGCGCCATCGGTTGCGGCGATGATGCTGTAATAGACAGCGCAGTTTGACATTGCCGGCGTGCAATTGATGGGGCCGCGCTGTTGATCTGCGCAGGCGGTCAAATCAACCTCAATCTCATCGCCTTTGATGGTGAGGGAGGCATGCAGTCGCACCGGTTCACCGGAGACACCATCATCATCGAGAAAATCTTCAAAGCTATAGGTGCCGTCCGGCATGGCGCTGATGGCGGCACGCATCGCGGCTTCGCTCTGATCCAGGATGCGGGCGGTGGCTTCGATCAGCGTCGCGGCACCATAGCGCGCGGCGATGCGGCGAATGGAAGCGGCACCAACCTCAAGGCTTGCCAATTGGCTCTGCAAATCCCCCAGCATCAGCGCCGGTTTGCGCACATTCTGCCCGATCATGGCGTGGATGGACTTGTTCAGCACGCCACCTTCAACGAGTTTCAGCGGCGGGATCCGAAGCCCTTCCTGAAAGACCTCGGTTGCTGTCGCGGCATAGGAACCGGGCGCCATGCCGCCCATGTCTATGTGATGGCAGAGTGCGCCAACATAAGCCACGCGAATGCCGTCATGAAACACCGGCAGGAAAACGAGGATATCGTTCAGATGTTGCGCGCCGCAATACGGATCATTGGTGGCGACAACATCGCCCTCATGCCAGTCATTGGCATCCACAAAGCGATCAAGCAGCGTGCGCAGCGCCGCGCCCATGGAATTCAGGTGCTGCGGAATACGCGCGGATTGCGCGACGTTATTGCCATCGGCATCAAACACGGCTGTCGAGTAGTCCAGCAATTCGCGCACGGTCGTGCTGCGGCTGGTGCGCCAGATGGTGATGTCCATCTCGGCCGCGGCTGCGGTCAGCGCATTGCGGATGACTTCGATTTCGATCGGGCCGAGGCTCATGATACGATCCTCCTCGCGATGATTGCGCCACCGGGTGCGAGCTTCGCTTGCCAGGCGCGGGAAATCCAATGGGTAGCGAAGGCTTCTTCGATGATGGCGGGGCCTTCGATGAGATCATCAGGGCCAAGCGCTTCACGGTCCCAGACAGTAACCTCGCACCATTGCTGGCCATCATGTGCGCGGCGCTTGGCCTTATGCGCGGGGCGCGCGGCAGGCGCAGGGTCACGCAAAATGGGTTTTGCCAACTTGCCGGTCGCGATGGCGCGGAAGGTGACGATCTCTACCGCCTCATCCGGATTGGCGTAGGAAAAGCGTTGCTTATGTGTCGCGTGGAAGCGCTGAATGAGTTCCTTCAGCGCAGCATCATCCGGCGCCTGCACTGCGCCCCAAGGCACAAGAAGTTCAAAGGCCTGGCCGTGGTAGCGCATATCGGCAGCGATAGTGATGCCGCGCTGGTCCGGTGGAATGCCATCTTGTGCAAGGCGCGTATCCGCGGCCTCGCGCAATTCAGCGATAACATCACGCATCTGCGGCAGTTTTGCGGCTTCAGCGCGGGTCAAGCGCGTGCGTGCCAAATCCTGCACCAGATCGGAAAACAGGATGCCGTAGGCGGAAAGGGTGCCAGGTTCGCGCGGGAAGATCACTTCACTGATGCCCATTTCCTCGGCCACTTCGGTGGCGTGCAACCCGCCGGCGCCACCGAAGGACAGCAGCGCGAAGTCACGCGGATCGAGCCCTTTTTCAAATAGCGAAAGCCGCACCGCGGCACCGAGATTGGCGTTGGTTACGGTCAGCATGCCTGCGGCAGCTTTTTCAAGGGAGAGGTTAAGTGGTGCTGCGATGCGCGTTTCAATCGCGGCGCGTGTGGCCGGCATGTCAAGCTTGATGGCGCCACCCAGGAAGAATTCCGGATCAAGCCGCCCAAGTACCAGATTGGCGTCCGTCACCGTGGGTTCCGTACCACCGCGCCCATAGGCAACCGGTCCCGGTCGCGCGCCGGCGCTGCGTGGGCCAACGGTAAGCCGCCCTGCGGCATCAACGGACCCGATGGAACCACCCCCCGCGCCAATGGTGCGCATTTCAACCATCGGCAGGCGCACCGGCAGGCGATCTATCTCGCCCTGCGTAATGACGGAAACGCGGCCAGACTGCACCACAGAAACATCATAGGATGTGCCGCCCATATCCACAGCAACCAGATTGGGGCGCGAAAGCATTTCCGAAATGCGCCCAGCCGCGAGAGCGCCGCCCGATGGGCCAGAGAGCAAAAGCCGCGCTGGCTGTTCCGCTGCAACGCGCAGGCTGCAGACGCCGCCATTGGACTGCACAAGGAACACTAACGGCGAAAATCCGTCCTCTCCCAGGCGCTTTTCAAGCCGGTCCAGATAGGCTTTCACCACAGGCATGAGAAGTGCGTTCAGTACAGTTGTTGAACAACGTTCATACTCACGAATTTCTGGCGATATATCGGACGAAAGGGAGATCGGCAGATCGGGACGCGCGGCCTGGATCAACCTGGCCAATCGCCTTTCATGCGCTGGATTGGCATAGGCGTGCAGCAGGGAAATCGCGATGGTTTCAGCGCCCAAAGCCTGAATTTGTTGAAGCAGCGCTGGCAGTTGCGCTTCATTCAGCGGCGTTTCTGTACTGCCATCGGCGCGAAGACGTTCCCGCACCCCAAGTCGCCTGTCGCGCGGAATCAAGGTGGGGAAGGGGTCCTGCGCCAGGCCGTAAATGTCACGCCGCACATGGCGGTTGATTTCAAGCACATCCTCAAAGCCTGCTGTGGTCAGCAAAACGCCGCGGGCAAGTTTTCTTTCCAGCACGGCATTGGTCGCAATGGTGGTGCCATGCAGCAAAAGCCCAACATCCGAAAGCGCGAAACCGAAGCGCGCGGCGGCCTCCTTCACGCCAGTCAGCAGACCGATCGAGGGGTCTTCCGGTGTTGTTGGCGTTTTCCAGGCTTGCGCCATACCAAGGCGCGCATCCAGGATTTGCAGATCCGTGAAGGTGCCGCCGATATCAACGGCGATTCGGATGGGGCGGGGAATTGGTTCAGTGCTCAAGGCTTCGATCCGTCGAGAGAAATTCAGTTCATCACGCTTGGCAACCAAAGTGCTAGGCCAGGGAATATCAGGAGTAGCACGACAGCCAAGAGATACATGGCGAGGAAGGGCATGACTCCAGCAAAAACATCCGTAATCGGGCCAGCGCGTTTTCGCATGCCTTGCAGGACATACATCACCGTTCCATCAGGTGGGCTTATTTGTGCGATTTCCACCAGCATGGTGACGATAACGCCAAACCAGATCGGGTCATAGCCAAGCGCGGTGACGATGGGGAAGACGACCGGCACGGTGGTGATGATCATGGAAAAGCCTTCCATGAAAGTCCCCAGCGCGACGTAAAGCGCGATAATGCACAGCATAATGGCCCAGGGCGGGATCGGCAGGCCAGAGATCATGCCGGCGAGTGCTTGCGGCACATTGATCAGCGTCAGGATATAGTTCAGCAAATAAGCGCCAAACAGGATCAATCCAAGCAGTGCCGTATTGCGCGCTGTTGCCTCGGCCGAGGCGTTCAGCATGCGGAGCGTCAGCTTGCCTTCAAGTGCCGCAAAAAGCGCAGCGCCAACAACACCAAGCGCCGCCGCTTCCGTCGGTGTGGCAAAACCGCCATAGATCGAGCCCAGCACCAATAGAATCAGCAGGACCGTCGGCACAAGATCAACCAAAGCACGGAGTTTCATGGCCAGCGGCAGTTTGGCCGGCTTTTCCATGGGGTGGGTCAGGCCATGCGCCAGAATCACGAGAAGAAAGAGGCCGGTAACGAGCAAGGCTGGAATAATGGCCGCAATATACAGTGCGCCGACCGAGGTTTCTGTAATCAGCCCATAGATGATGAAGGTAATGCCAGGCGGAATGAGATTGCCGAGCGCGCCGCCGGCAGCGAGCGAGCCCAGCACCATGCGTTGGCTATATTTCGTATCCTGGAAATAGGGCAGCGCCACTGAACCCATGGTGGCGGCGGTCGCGACAGAGCTGCCAGAGATGGCAGAAAACACCGCGCAGGAAACGATATTCGTGTGCAGCAGGCCGCCGGGCATACGATTGAGCCAAACATTCAGCGCGCGATAGAGCCGATCAGAAAGGCCAGCACGCAACAAAATCTCGCCCATCAGGAGGAATAGCGGCACCGCCACCAGAACGAAATTCGAAGACGGCCCCCAAAGCGTTTGCCCCATGAAGGCCCACCAGGGCCTGTCGGAAAACAAAAAGCCAATGAGCACGCCAAGAATGCCGAGTACGGCGGCAATGTAGACGCCTGAGCCGAAAAACAGCACAAAGATGCCGACCAGCATCAGGATTTCAGCGATGGGCAGGGCCTCGGTACCCGTGGCGGCGGCAAAAATCGTGACACCCAAAAGCCCGAGCAGGAAAATAATCGCGATCATGGCTTGGGCCCCGGTGCCTCATGCGCCATCGCGACTGCTTCAAGGGCTTCTTCAGTTTCGTCCTTCAGGGTACGGGAACCGAGCAGGCTATCCAGAGCCTCAGGCTCGCCCGCCAGGATTGAAAGGCTTGCTTCCAGCATCAGCACCAGTGCCATGACGGCGAAGCTGATGATGCCGAAAGCCCAAATGCCTTGCGGCCAGATCATTTCAATGCGTAGTGCTGAATTGTCATGCGCGTTGAACAGCGCGCTTTCATCCACCAATTCAAGCGCAGCCCAAGCAAAGAAGATACCGAGGCCCAAAAGTAGCGACAGGGAAAAAAGATGCAACCAGGCGCGCAGACCAAGCGGCAGGCGCATCATGAAAACATCCACGCGTATATGTGCGCGCCGCGCCAGCGTGTGCGCCAAGGCCCAGGCAATGCCGCCCGCCAGCATATAGCCGGTCACTTCCACCGTGGCCTTGGAGGAAAAACCAAAAAAACTCCGCGCCACAACATCGAAGGTAATGAAACAGGCGCAGAGAATGTAGTTCCAGCCAGCGATATGCGCCATCACGGCTGCCAGCGCAGCAACCCAGATCCTGAGTCGCCGCGCCGCATGCAGCCATGCGGGGGCCGTACTGGTGCGGTTATTCATCCGCCGAAGCGCACACCGCTGATGGGCGCGATCACGTCGTTGTAGACTTCGCCACACCGCGCACCGCAGCGCCGCACCCAGCCCGGCAGGACGGTGGTGCGGAAAATCTCCCTCGCCTGGGCCTTGTCGGCGGCGGAAGCTGTCACTTCCGTCATGGGGCGGGCGGCAAGATTATGAATGCTGCAACCGGCGGTGCGGCCGATATTGCAATCAATACCATCGCGCGTGGCAGCAAGCCCAAGGGCCCATTGCTGATTACTCACTTCCTTCATGGTCGCTTCCATGAAATCGCGCACGGCGGGTTCCAGACGGTTCCACCAGTTCAGATTGACAAGATAGCCCGCAACCGCCCAGGAAACCGGCAGGTCAGAGATATGCGTGGAAACCTCCGGCCAGCGCGCAGCAGCGCCAGATCCTGTGCCGGTAATGGCACAATCCACGACGCCGCGTTCCAGCGCGGAATAGACTTCAGGGAAGCCGATGCTGACTGGCTGCGCACCAAGCGCGGTGAAGAAATCCACCAGTGAATTGCCGAAAGTGCGAATGCGCCGGCCACGCAAATCATTCAGGCTGGTAAAAGCCGCGCGGCAAAAGACCACCTGCGCGGGGAAGGGATACATCGCAACCAGCCGCGCACCAAAACGCTCCAAATCTCGATTGGCGACGGGCAGCACCGCTTCGGCGATGCGTCGTGCGTCATTGATGTCTGGTGCAAGCCCCGCAAGGTCAATGCCATCCAGAATGGGCACATCGCCCGAGAGCGTGGTGAGCGTGCCGGCGCCGATTTCTACCTGGCCCGCCCGCACGAGGCGGACGATTTCCGTACCCGCGAGATTGCGCTCCGCATGCGTCGAAAGCTGGACCTGCACGCGCCCATTGCTGCGAGCCGCCGTGCCATCGCGTAGCACCGGAATATCCACGCGCGTATACTGGGGCTGGGTCGGTAGCGGCTGTGTCACTGCCGAAATGCGGATCGGGGCGCCGGCCGGAAGGGTTGGCAATTGTGCCGCAGCGGAAAAGACAATGCCGGTCGCCAAGGCGGCACCGGCGAGGAGATGTTTCAGCATCGTGAAGTCCTCCGTGGTTGGTTATTGAGGTCAGTTCATCATGTTCACGTCATTACGTCGAGGGGGCGTTCATGACCTTGCCGGATGCACCGCCATCCAATGCCGCGCGATATCGACGCGGCGGGTGATCCAGACATCGCGCTTTACCGCCATATAATCCAGCAGTTTTTGCAGCGCGACAGCGCGCGCCGGGTGGCCAATAAGGCGCATATGCAGCCCGACCGACATCATCTTGGGCTGACCCTTGCGACCTTCTTCATAAAGCATGTCGAAAGCATCGCGGATATAGGAAAACCACTGATCCGATGTGCCCATCCAGCCGGCAAATTTTCCGTCATTATTCGTGAGCGAATAGGGCACGATAAGATGCGGCTTGCCATTCACGCGCGTCCAGATCGGCAATTCATCGCCGTAATAATCGCTGTCATACAAAAACCCGCCTTCTTCCACGACCAGCCGGCGCGTATTCACGGAAGGTCCATAGCGGCAATACCAGCCATCGGGCCGATGCCCGACGGTTTTTTGCTGGCTGTCAATCGCTTTGCGAATGTGATCGCGTTCTTCTTCTTCCGATAGCTCAAAATGCTTGACCCAGCGCCAACCATGGGAACAGACATCATAGCCCGCAGCCTTGATGGCGGCGGCGGCTTCCGGGTTACGTTCCAGCGCCAGCGCGCAGCCGAAAATCGTCACCGGTATGTTGCGTTCCTGAAACAAGCGATGCAGGCGCCAAAAACCAACGCGGCTGCCATATTCAAACATGCCCTCAGCTGCCAGATCGCGGCCGGATTTTACCTGATTGAGGCCATGCGCTTCGGTCAGCCCGTTTTCCGTGACGCCATCGCCAAGTTCAAAGGAAGGCTCACTGCCTTCTTCATAATTGATGACGAAATTGACGGCGATCTTCGCGCCACCAGGCCATTGCGGATCGGGTGGATTGGCGCCGTAGCCAATGAAATCCCGTGTGACTTGATGGGTCATGGAGTCAATTCCTTTTAGATGGAGGCGGCGTTCTGCAGGGCACGCCAAATTTTCTCAGGGGTCGCTGGCATATCGGGTGTGGCCGCGCCGCGTTGCGCTAGCGCATCGGCAATGGCGTTCATCACGGTCTGTGGCGCAGCTATGGCGCCAGCCTGGCCGGAGCCCTTGACGCCCAGCGGATTGGCGCTGGTGGCCGTGCCTTCCAGCACCACTTCAATCGCCGGCACATCATCCGCGCGCGGCAGCGCGTAATCCATGAGGGAACCGGTCAGCAATTGGCCTGACTCGCGGTCATAAATGATGTTCTCCAGCATGGCCTGACCAATACCCTGCACCAGCCCACCCTGTACCTGCCCTTGCGTGAGCCGCGGATTCACGAGACGCCCATAATCATCCACCGCGACATAGCGCGTGAGGCGCACATGGCCGGTCTCAGGATCAATCTCCAGCTCCGCGGCTTGGCAACCATTGGGAAAGGTCACGAGGTCAGAGGTATTGTGGCCAGAAGCGGTAAGCCCGGGTGTGATGCCTTCCGGCAAGCTGGCTGAATCTTCTGCGGCACGCGCGATTTCCGCCAGGGTGATGAAGCGCTTTCCATCCGGCAGTGCAAAGCGTGCATCAGCAAAAGAAAGCGCGGCGGGATCGGCTTGCAGCAAATGCGCGGCAATCAGGCGTGCCTTTTCCATCAACGCATCAAGCGCCAGCACCAGCGCACCACCGCCAAGATGCAGAGACCGTGCGCCGCCATGGCCATTGCCATTGGGCAGCAAATCCGTATCGGCCTGCTGCAGGCGTACTTCCGCCGGCGTCATACCAAGCCGGTCGGCGACGATTTGCGCATAGCTGGTTTCATGGCCCTGCCCGTTATTATGCGTGCCAATTGCCGCTTGCGCCTGACCTGAAGCGTCAACCGAAACCGATGCCCATTCACCCGGCGCACCGCGCGCGGTTTCCAGAAAACAGGCAAGGCCGCGGCCAAGCAGCATGCCGCGCCGCGCCGCTTCCTCGCGCCGCGCAGTAAAACCTGCTGCATCAGAAGCCTTGTCCAACACAGCAAGATTGGCAGCAAAACGCCCACCATCCACCGCCATGCCCATGGCCGTCCGATGCGGTGCATTGGGCAGCATATTCATCGCGCGCAAGGCTGATGGATCGCGCCTCAATTGGCGCGCCGCAGCATCCACTAGCCTTTCGATGATGTAGTTCGCCTCTGGTTTGCCGGCACCGCGATAGGCGTCCACCGGCAGGCTATTGGTGAAGGCACCGCGTACTTCCAGATGCATGGCGGGAATGGCGTAAACGCCGCCCATGGCGGTGGAGAAAGCATTGGTCGGGCAATGCGGACCAACCGCGGAAAGATAGGCGCCCATATCGGCGATGCTGCTGATCTCCAGGCCCAGGAAGCGGCCATCATCAGCCAGCGCTAATCTGGCCTTGGCGCGCAAATCGCGGCCATGCACGGCGGCGGCGAATTCCTCGCTTGGTTCAGCCTGCCAGGCAATGGCGCGGCCCAGCCTTCGCGCGGCCCAAAGCGCCAGCACATATTCCGGGAAGAGGAAATTCTTGGCGCCAAAACCACCGCCCACATCAGGGCATACCAGATGAAAATCCGCTTCGGGCAGGCGGAACACTGTCGCGAGCTGTCGGCGAATGCCATGCACACCCATGCCGGTGAAAATCAGATCAAAGCGCCCATCATCAAAACGCGCCAGCGCGGCGCGGGGTTCAATCGGCACGGCATGAACGCGGTTATTGAACAGATCAAGGCTGACAACATGATCCGCCTGCGCAAAGGCTGCATCGGTGGCAGCGCGATCACCTTTCAGGAAGCGAAACGCCTCATTAGCCGGTGCTTGTGGCCAGATTTGCGGCGCCTCAGCGCCAAGTGCGCTGGCGCCGTCAATTACGGCGGGCAGGGGGTCGTAGGTGACCTCAATCGCCTCCGCCGCATCACGCGCAGCGGCAGCGCTGGTAGCGATGATCAGGGCAACGGCCTCACCCAAATGCCGCACGCGATCCGTCGTCAGCACAGGTCGCGGGGGCACGATCATCGGCGCCACACTCGGGACCACTGCCGTGCAGGGCAAAGGCGCCAGATTATCCTCCGCCAGATCAGCGGCGGTGAAAACACCAATCACGCCGCGTATGGCGCGCGCTGCATCCACGTTGATGTCGCCCAACACCGCATGGGCATGGGGCGAGCGAAGTACCACGGCATGCAGCGCATCTGCGGGCAGCATATCCGCAACATAGCGCCCACGCCCCGTCAGAAACCGCGCATCTTCCAACCTGGCGATGGATTTTCCGCTGAACATCAAGCGCCTTTGCTCAGGCGCTTGGCGACGAATTCAAGCCTGTCCTGGCCCCAGAACATATCCTCACCAATCACATAGCATGGCGCACCGAAGACACCGCGTTCCAGCGCCGCAGCGGTATCTGCCTTGCGCTGTTCCAGCCAGCGCGGGTCTTCCGCCAGACGCAGCAGCGCATCCGCATCCAGGCCGCAATCGCGGATCAGTGCGGCGAGGGTTTCCTTGTCACCCGTATCCTGTTCTTCCTGCCAAAGCGCCTTCAGGATGCGATGCGCCAAGCGAATGGCCGGGGCATGGCCCTGGGTTTCGCGCAGCGCAATTACCGCCGCCGCGCCCGGCAATTCATTGGCCGGGGAATGCTTGGGATGAATATTGATGGGAATTCCAAGCGCATCACGCCAGCGCTGCAATTCCTGCAAGCGATAGGCCTGGCGCTGCGGCGAACGTTTGGGCAGCGGCAAGCCGCCGGAACCCGCGAAGATGGTGCCGAAATCCACCGGCCAGATGCGCAGTTCCGCCCCATGCTGTGCCGCGAGGGCTTCAATACGCGCCGCGCCCAGATGGGTCCAGGGTGAATTGAGCGAAACGTAATAGTCAATCAACATGGCCATGGTGTTTCCTCACGCGATGATGGGGCAGGCGGTGGCAGCGCGTACTTCTTCCAGCGTCACGCCGGGGGCAAGATCACGCAAGGCGAAGCCCTCACCCATCGGCGCGAATAAGCCGAGATCGGTCACCACCAGCGTCACGACGCCGGCAGCAGTGATCGGCAAGCTGCAACGCGGCAGAAGGCGCGAAGTGCCATCACGCGTGCGATGTTCCAGCATGATAAAGACGCGCTGTGCGGAGGCCGCCAAATCCATCGCACCGCCAATGCCGCCACCCTTGGCGCCCTTCAGCTTCCAATTGGCGAAATCACCATTGGCTGACACTTCATAGGCGCCCATCACCGTCACATCCATCCGCCCGCCGCGGATCAGCGCGAAGCTATCGGCGTGATGCACAATGGAAGCGCCGGGGTTCAGCACCACATTCTGCCCACCCGCATTGACCAGATTGAGGTCTTCCGTGCCCGGCGCGCAGACAGCGCCATAACCGATCACGCCATTTTCAGCATGGAAGATGATATCGCGATCACCCATGGGCACATCGGCAATCATGGTCGGCATGCCGACACCAAGATTGACCACCCAGCCATCCTGAAATTCGCGCACCAGCCTTTCGGCCATTTGCATGCGTGTCCAGCTCATCTCGCGGCCTCCCGCTTGCGGGTCCAAAGCCCCATGGGGGCAGGTGGCACGCGGATCAGCCGATGCACCACAAGGCCAGGGGTATGCACATCATCGGCATCTATCGCGCCTGCGGGCAGGATATCTTCTTCCACTTCCACAATGGTGGTTTTGGCCGCCATTGCCATCAGCGGATTGAAATTGCGCTGGCTGCGATGGAAGCGAAGGTTACCGGCCGCATCGGCGCGCGCAGCACGAATGAAAGCAAAATCCACCGGCAGCGCATATTCCAGCAAATAGCGCCGGCCATTGATCTCTCGCGTTTCGCGCCCTTCAGCCAATTCAGTGCCAACCGCGGTTGGTGTGTAGAAGGCGGGAATGCCAGCACCGGCAGCGCGCAATCGCTCAGCCAGCGTGCCTTGCGGGACGATTTCAGCCTCCACCTCTCCGGATTCATAGTATTTGGTGAAGGGCAGCACATCGGAAGCGCGCGTCGCGGCGGTGAAGGAGCAGATCACCTTGGCGACCTGGCCGTTTTCCACCAGCATGCCGATATCGGGCATGCGCGGCTTATGCGCGCCGCCTGTGGTATTGGCGATGCAGGTCAGGCGCTTGGCGCCGCGCCGCGCCAGGGCGGCAATCAGATTGTAAGGCGTGCCAGGTCCGGCAAAGCCGCCAATGGCAATCACCGCGCCGTCCGGAATATCCGCCACCGCCGCATCGAAATCCGGAAAGGTCTTGCTGCGTGCCATGCGGTGCCCCTGTGATACCCTGCTTATGCTTCGCCGAAGTGGCGCCATTGGCAAGGGGGGTTCACGCCTTGCGCGCCCTGGTTTCAGTCACGGCAATATAGAGCCCCGCGCCGATGATGATGCTGGCCCCCAACCATGTCCATTGATCCGGCCAAAGCCCGGTGATGGCATAGCCCACTGCGATGGCGCCGATCATTTGCCAATACTGAAACGGCGCGATGACATTGGCCGCGCCATAGGTCATGGCCTTGGCCACGCACCAATGGCCGGCTGCGCCAAGAACGCCCAGTGTCAAATGCCAAAAGATATCCGCCCAGTTATTGAAGGGCACCCAGAAGAAGGGGATGATGCAGCACATCACCAGCGCGCCAAAAAGCCCGCTATACATCACCGATGTTTCCGGCCGATCCAGCCCCGCGACCTGCCGCGTCAGGATTTGGTAGATGGCATAACAAAAGGCGCTGGCCACAATGCCAAGCGCGGCAGGCTGGAACACCTCAGACCCCGGCCGGATCACCACCAGCACGCCAAGGAACCCCACCGTCACTGCGGCTAGGCGCTTCCAGCCGATCTGCTCACCCAGCATGGGCAGCGCCAGCAGGGTCACGAAAAACGGGGACATGAAGGAAATGGACGAAGCCTTGGCCAGCGGCACATCCTTCACCGAGAAAAAGAAGAAGGTGGTGGACGCCAACAAAAGCAAGGAACGCGAAATCTGTACCCAGGGTTTGCGGCTTTGCAGCACAACCAACCCATAGCGCGGCACAATCAGCGCCAGCACTATCAGCAAATGGCCTGTCGTGCGCGCCCAGATGATCTGTTCCGAGGGGTAGGTGCGGCTCAAGACCTGCACGATGCCATTCATGATCGGGAATAGCGTGCAGGCCGCACACATAAAGAAAATGCCAAGCAACAAGGATGTCTGACGCGGCGGCACCGCGGTGGTGGTCATGAGGCTTGCGCCCTCCCGGAGGCTTCTGGCCTTGGGGAGGATAGGGCATAAGCTCGCGCAGGGGAAACCTTGGCCAGGGCGCAATGCCGCAGCGCAGCATGGCGAGTCGCGCCGCGATACCCGCCCGCATTATCGGTCAGGTGAACGTATCTGCGGCGCCTAATGCACAGAAAACAGGCGATGATCGGGCGATTCAGCGCCGCCTGCCGCCCAAAGGATTGGCATATGCCTTGCTGCCCCCATCTGCCTGAGGCATGGAGACACGCCAAGCCGCCCCCCAGCGAGGAGAATTCCCCCATGAGAACCAGATATCGGATCGAACGCCGCGCATTGCTCACGGGCGGCACTGCTTTCGTGCTTTCAGCGGTGGCGGGTGCGCGGGTGCCACTGGCGCAAACACTCGAAAAACTCACCTTCCAGACCAATTGGCGCGCCCAGGCGGAACATGGCGGCTATTATTTGGCGCTGGCCAATGGGCTCTATCGCCGCGCGGGCATTGATTGCGAAATCCGCATGGGTGGCCCGCAGCAAAACCCGGCGCAGCTGCTGCTCGCGGGGCGGGTGGATATGATCATGTCATCCGGATTTCAGGCGCTGAATTATGTGCGCGAAAATATCCCCTTCATGGCGATTGGCGCCATTATGCAAAAGGATCCGCAGGGCTTCATGTTTCATGCGGAAGCGGGCTTCAACAGCTTTGAACAAATGCGCGGCCGGCCCATTCTGGTGGGTGCCGGCGGGCGCGTGACCTACTGGCCCTTCCTGCGCCGGCGCTTTGGCTTCACCGATAGCCAAATTCGCCCCTATACCTTCAATATCCAGCCCTTCCTCGCGGATAAGCAGGCCATCCAGCAGTGCTTTGTGTCATCCGAGCCCTTCGCGGCGCGGCTTGGTGGGGCTGATCCGCGCGTGCTGCTTTTCGCCGATGCGGGCTTTCCGAATTATCAGACGACGATTGATATTTCCCGCAGGCTTGTGGATGAAAAGCCAGACCTGATCCAGCGCTTTGTGGACGCCACCATGCAGGGCTGGACGCAATATCTGCGCGGGCAGGATGTGGCGGCGGCGAATGCGCTGATCATGCGCGACAATCAGGAAATGACGCAGGAGAAAATTGATTACGCCGTGCGTGCCCTGAATGAACGCGGCATTGTCTTCTCGGGCGATGCCGAACGGCTTGGAGTTGGCGCCATGACGGATGAACGTTGGGAGGCCTTCTATACCGCCATGCGCGATGCGGAGGTGATGCCGCCTGGGCTTGATGTGAAGCGCGCCTATTCTCTGCGCTTCGTCAATCGGCGGGTTGGCCTGGCTTGAGCCCTCGGCGCCCGCTGCTTTCGCTCACCGGGGTTTCCAAGCGCTACGCGACGGGAACCTTGGCGTTGGATGGCATCGATCTGACGATCATGCCGGGGGATTTCATTGCGCTGCTGGGGCCTTCGGGCTGCGGCAAATCCACCTTGCTGCGCCTGATTGCGGGGCTGACCGCGCCGAGTGGCGGGACCATGGAATGGCCCATGGCGATGCATGACGCGGCTGGCGATGTGGAACGCGACATCGGCTTTGTGTTTCAGGAACCAACGCTGATGCCCTGGGCCAGCGTCATCCGCAATGTGGCGCTGCCTTTGGAATTGGCCGGCATGAAGCGGCGCGACGCCGAAGAACGCGCCGCTGAATGGATTGCCCGTGTTGATCTGAAGGGGTTTGAGAAAGCCTATCCTCGCGCCTTGTCAGGCGGCATGCGGATGCGTGTTTCCATCGCCCGCGCCCTGGTGACGCGCCCGCGCATTCTGCTGATGGATGAACCCTTCGCGGCGCTTGATGAAATCACGCGCTTCCGGCTGAACAATGATCTGGTGCAGCTTTGGGCACAGGAACGTTTTACGGTGATTTTCGTGACCCATTCAGTCTTTGAAAGCGTCTATCTGGCGGAACGCATTGTGGTGATGGCCCCGCGCCCGGGCCGCATAGCAGAGGAAGTGCGCATTACCGCGCCCACGGAAAGGGGAGAGGAATTCCGCACCTCCCCCGAATATGCCGCGCAATGCCGCACGGTATCCCTGGCGCTTTCTGCAGCCATGGGGGGTGCGCATGAGTGAAAATGCGGATGCGGCTCCTGCCGCTGGTGGCTTTATGGAAAGCACTTTGCTTCGCATTCTGGCACCGACTTTATTGGCGCTGCTGTTCCTGGGTGGCTGGGAAATGATGGTGCGGGTGCGTGAAATCCCGCCCTATATCCTGCCCGGACCGATTGCCATTTGGCAGACTCTGTTGCGCGATTGGGGATCGCTTTCGGTATCCCTGCTGATCACGCTGAAGATCACATTCATGGCGCTGTCAGTGGCGGCGATTTTGGGCTTGGTGCTGGCCGTTCTTTTTGCGCAGTCGCGCATTATTGAATTGTCGCTCTTTCCCTTCGCCGTGATCCTGCAAGTCACGCCCATTGTGGCGATTGCGCCGCTGATCATCATTTGGGTGGATGATATCGCGATATCCCTGCTGATCTGTGCCTGGATCGTCGCCTTCTTCCCGATCCTGTCGAATACGACCGTCGGCTTGAACTCAGCCGATCATAATTTGAAGGATTTGTTCAAGCTGTATCGTGCTTCTCGGTGGCAGGTATTGACGCGCCTGCTGCTGCCTTCCGCACTGCCTTACTTCCTGGCGGGGTTGCGCATTTCCGGCGGGCTTGCGCTGATTGGCGCCATTGTCGCGGAATTTGTGGCCGGCACGGGCGGCAGTGCTTCGGGCTTGGCCTATCGCATTCTGGAAGCAGGGTATCAGTTGCAAATCCCGCGCATGTTCGCGGCCCTTGTGCTGGTTTCCACCACGGGGATCGCGATTTTCCTCGCACTCAGCCTGCTCACGCATCTGCTGCTGCGCCATTGGCATGAAAGCGCGATGGGCAGGGGGGATCGGCGATGAGCAGCGCCATGGCAAAGACCCGCGCGGCCTTGGCCGGCGCGGGCAGCGATTTTTGGCTGCGCGATGCGCGCGCCCCGGCTGCGGTGCTGGAAGGCGCCGGGCCGCTGCCCTTGGACCGGGATGGCATTGCGCGGTTTGATCTGCGCATTGAACAGGGACGCATCGCTGCCATCGCGCCGCTTGGCACGGCGCCGGATGGGGTTTCCTTGGATGGCGGGCAGGTCTGGCCCGGCATGTTGGATGCGCATACCCATCTGGATAAGGGTCATATCTGGCAACGCGCCGCCAACCCGGATGGCAGTTTCTTTGGTGCGCTCACCACCGTCATGGCGGATCGCGATGTGAATTGGTCTGAAGCTGATATGCGCGCGCGTGCCGAATTCGCGCTGCGTGCGGCTTACGCCCATGGCACGGTTGCGCTGCGCACGCATCTCGATAGCTACATGCCCCATGCGCCCAAGGCCTGGCGCATGTTCAGCCAACTGCGCGATGATTGGGCGGGGCGGATCACCTTGCAGGCTTCCTCCATCGCACCGCTTGATCGCTTTGCGGGGGATGAGGGCGCGCAGCTTGCTGATATTGTCACGGAATCCGGCGGTGTCCTGGGCATGGTGACGCGGCTTTCCGGCGGCATTCATGACGATATTCCGCCCGAGTTTCACGCCATGCTGGATCATTTCTTCGCCCTTGCCGAAGCGCGCGGCCTCGATCTTGA
Organism: Roseomonas sp.; assembly: GCA_020249925.1. Taxonomy (GTDB): domain Bacteria; phylum Pseudomonadota; class Alphaproteobacteria; order Acetobacterales; family Acetobacteraceae; genus Neoroseomonas. Next base: position 207,831 of record JADCER010000012.1, read on the forward strand.
TCTGCACGTGGATGAAAGCGGGGAAACCGGCGCGCGCGCCTTGCGCGAAATTGCACTGACAGCGATGCGGCGCGGCTTCAAGGGGCGCATCCAATGCGGCCATTGCTGTTCCCTCTCACGCCAGACAGATGAATTCGCGCTGGAAACCATCAAGGCCTGCGCCGATGCCGGCGTTGCCATTGTGGTGCTGCCCATGTGCAATATGTATTTGCAGGACCGCGAGCCGGGACGCACGCCGCGTTGGCGCGGTGTGACTTTGGTGCATGAAATGCAGGCGGCGGGTGTTTCTGTCTCCCTCGCGTCTGACAATACGCGCGATCCTTTCTATGCCTATGGCGATCTGGATATGGTGGAGGTGATGCGTGAAGCCACACGCATCCTGCATCTGGATCACCCCTATGGTGATTGGCCGCTCTCCGTTGGTGCGCGCCCTGCCGCGGCGATGGGGCTGCAAGGGGCGGGCATGATTCGCACGGGCGCGCCGGCGGATCTTATCCTGTTCCGCGCGCGACACATGACTGAATGGCTATCACGCCCTCAAGCGGATCGGATTGTGCTACGCAATGGCAAAGTGCTGGATGCGGAAGTGCCGGATTGGCGCGAATTGGATCATCTATTCGAGTAGTTTTTTGATCGCATTTTCCGAGTCGCCAAGTGAGTTCACTTGGCTTGAAAATGCTCTACCACCGGCTAAGCCGCGCCTTCACCTTCGCCAGAAACGCCGCGCGTTCCGGTGCCGTGCGCTGATCCATCCGCGTCAACATCAGCCATTCCACGCGGCACCCGCGCGCGCATAACCGCCTGAGGCCGCGATTGATCAGCTTCTTGTCCGGCCAGCCAATCACCCACAACAACCATAAGGGTGAACCATAGGTCGTCACCACGCCGATGCGCGTGATGTTCGTCAGCAGCGGTTCAATCGCGCCATCACCAAGCTTGAAGGCAACGCCTGGCGCCCAGATGCGATCAAACCAGCCCTTCAGCATGGCCGGCAGCCCATACCACCAGGTGGGATAGACCAGCACCAGCGCTTCAGCCCTTTGCAGGGCAGCGACATGATCGGCCATATCCGGCGGATGGCTGGAAGGGTCGAGGTAATCGCGATGCTCGGCATCACTGAGCGCCGCGGTGAAGCCCTCCGCGTAAAGATCACGGCATTCCACTTCATGCCCGGCGGCCTCCAGCGCTTGTCGCGCTGTGTCACGCAGCGCAGCCGAATAACTCTCCACCCGCGGATGGCAATGGATCAACAGCACCCGCATGGTACGCGCCTAATCGAGCTTTTCTTCAACTTCGGGCGCATCCGGATCGCCATACATGTAATGCGTGCGCGGGCGATCAGGCGACCATTCCGGATCATCCCAGGCGAGCATCTTGCCGGGATTGAGCAGCCCAAGCGGATCGGCTTCCTTCTTGAAGGCCAATTGCCGCGCATCCACGCGCTTCATGCCACCTTCTTCCAAGGAGAAGGCATGCGGGTTGAAGACCGGGCAGCCATTGGCTTCATGAATGCGAATGATCTCGGCCAAGCGTTCTTCGCTGGTATAGCGCACCAATTGCAGGCCAAAGCAGGTGACATGCCCGCCGAAGCGCACGAATTCCAGATGCATCGGCACTTCATCACCAAACAGCGCTTCCATCTTTTCCACCAAAGCCATGTGACCTGGCGGCGGAAACAGTGTTTGCAGATAGGTGATACCGCGATCGAGCTTCAGCGCCTGCAGCGTGGTGTGGTTCCAGGAAAACTCATAAAGCGGCACGGCGGCTTCTTCTGTTGGGCAGCGATAGATTTCCGCTTGTGTGGCGCCATGCTTGACCTTGAGCGCTTCAAAAGCCTCCAGGAAGGGGGCGGCGATCATCAGCATGGTAATGCTCATGCCCGCCGGAATACGCCCTTCGAAATGGCGGAAATATTGCTGCGGCACGGGGGAAGCGACAACAGTGGCGAGCTTTTTCACAATGCCATCAGCGAGTGTGACAGCTTCCGCAAAACGCGCGGCTTCCATGAAGCTCGGGAAGGCCATCATCACATCCACCCAATCATGCGCGGGGGCGAGGGGCATTTCCACCTCGGTGATAATGCCATTGGTACCATAGGCGTGATTGGCCTTTTCGATCTCCGCGCCACGCAATTCCAGAATGCGCGGTGTTGCTTCCATGGTCACCACACGCAGGCCGAGAACATTGCCAGGTTCTCGGAAGGACCCCCACATGCAGGAACCCGCCCCCGCAGAACCGCCGGCGACAAAGCCGCCAATGGTGGCGGTGCGCTTCGTGGAAGGATGAAAGCGCAATTCACCGCCCACTTGCTGGCGCGTTTGTTCATCAAGCGTGATCAGCTTGGCGCCGGCCTGCGCGCGCATCATGCCGGGCTTCGCCCAAAGCAGCTTATCAAGCGCTGAGACATCCAACACCACGCCACCAAACAACGGCATGGCCTGGCCGTAATTGCCCGTGCCGGCGCCGCGCGGTGTCACGGGAATGCGGCGCGCATGGCAGGCAGCGAGGATGCGCACCACATCAGCCTCATCCCGCGCTTCGGCTACTACATCCGCACTCACGCCATTCAATTGGCGCTTCAGCACGGGGCTATACCAGAAGAAATCGCGGCTGCGCTGGCGCACCAGCGCGGCATCCGTGACCCAGCGAATATCGGGCAGCGCGGCCATCAGGCCAGCAATAGCGTGCTTCATGCGGCATCACTTTCGGGTTCATCAAAGCTTTTCATCTTGCCGGGGTTAAACAGCCCCAGCGGATCAACGCGACGCTTGAAGCCAAGCTGATCGCCCGGCACGCGGCGATAGCCGGAGCCTTCCTCAATCGTGAAGAAATGCGGATTGGCAATGCCGGCACCGGCCGCTTCAAAGCCGGCGATGATCTCGGCAAGCCGCGCATCGTCTTTCCAGCGAATGACCGGAAGGGCGGTCATGGTGGTGCGCCCGCCGAAGCGCACGCATTCCGTGTGCATCCAAACCTCATCGGGGAAGGCGGCACGCACTTTCTCGACCGATTCCAAAGTACCTTCAAAGGGAAAGCGGCATTGCAGATAGGTGACACCACGATCGCGCTTCAACACCTGAAGTGTCGTATGATTCCAGCAATACTCGTAAAAGGGCGTTGCTTCCGGATCACGCTCAGCCGCCACCGTATCCTGATCCGCCACAATCCGCCCGCCATGTTCGCGCGCCATATCGCGCAAGGCGACAAGGCCGGAAGGTGCCACCATCACCAGCGCCAGCGCATGATCCGCCGGCACCACATCCGCAATGGCCCTGAAGAAAGGCGGCAAGCGCGCATCAAACACGCCGCACATTTTCTTGGGGATACCATCGGCAAACGCCAAAGCCAGCGCAAAGCGCCCCGCCGCGGCGAAATCCGAAAACACCACTGCAATATCGCGCCAGTCCTGCGCCGGCGTCAGCGGCAGGCGCACGCGCGTGATCACGCCCGTGGTGCCGTAGGTGCGATTGACCGGATTGGCCTCATCACCTTCCAGATCAAGCAGTGCGGGCGGGTCTTGCAGCGTGGCCACGCGCACACCCAGCAGATTGCCGCGTTCGCGCATGGTACCATGGCTGATGCCACCAACACCGGCGCCACCACCGGCGACAAAACCCGCGATGGTCGCGGTCCGCTTGGTGCTGGGCCACAGCCGTAGCTCCCAGCCGCGTTCGCGCGCCCAAAGGTCAAGATCAATCATACGCGCACCGGCTTCGGCTTCCAGCACACCATCCTTCAGCGCAATCGGCGCTGTCATGGCTGTGGTGTCCAAAACCGCGCCGCCATTCAGCGGCACGCATTGGCCGTAATTGCCGGTTGCCCCACCGCGCACCGTCACAGGCACGCCATGCCGACGCGCAGCATTCAGGATGCGCATCACCTCATCTTCATTCTGCGGGCGCAGCCAGATATCGGCGCGCTTGCCATCCAATTGGCGCTTCAGAATCGGGCTATACCAATAGAAGTCGCGGCTTTTCTGGCGCAGCAGCGCGGCATCGGTGGATTGCTCAAGGCCGCCCAATTCGGCGGTGAAGGCAGCGATATCAGGCATCGGGATTGGGCTCCTGCTCCAGCCAATTCGCAATATCCATGCCAGCAACCTGCTGCCAAAGCGTGGCCATACGCTGCGCAGCGTGATCCAACAGCGCTTCGCCAATTTCCACCGTGGCGGCCGAGGCATTGCCGACCGCGCCAGCACCACCAAGGTCCTGCGCCTGCCAAGCCGGCGGCGCACCGGCATCGGGGGCCATGCTTGGCGTGTCAGCGGAAACACCCTGCCAGCGGCTGACGAAATTCCGCGCCTTATCCATCCGCACCAGATCAGGCCGCAGCGCCAGCATCACCGCAGTTTCGTCGCGCCCGGCATGAATGCCGAAACGCGCCTCCACCGGGTCTCGCAAGGCTTCCGGCTTGCCCATGCGCGCCCACATGGCATTCACCACAAAAAGCCCATGCTGGATGCGCAGCCGCCGCGCCGCGATATCAAGCGCCGAGACATTGCCGCCATGGCTGTTCAAAAACACCAGGCGCTTCACGCCGGCGCGCGCCACCGATGCGCCGATATCGCAAACCAGCGCGAGCAATGTTTCCGCGCTGGTGGTGATGGTGCCGGGAAAGCGCAAATGCTCTACCGAAAGCGCCACGGCTTGCGTGGGCAGCACGAGCACCGGCAGATCATCCGGAATGACTTTCAGCGTGCGCGCGACAATGCCCTGATTGATCGCGGTATCCACCGCCACCGGCAAATGCGGTCCATGCTGTTCAATGGCACCCACCGGCAGCACCGCAACCGTATTGGCGGGAAGGGCGCGGAAATCCGGCCAAGTGAGGTCCTGCCAGAAACGACTGGGAAGGGGCATGGGGGACTCCGCCTTTGCTGTTGCAAGGCTGGTATCGCGGACCCCCCTCTGAGTCCAGGGTGTTTGGGCCGCGTCAGGGCCTGCCCAAAATCTCGTGATTATGCTGGCCGATGCGCGGCGCCGGACGACGGGAAAGCGGCCGGCGGCGATTGAAGGAAATCGGCAAGCCAACCACGCGCGGGCCGCCTTCCGGCAGGTTTTGCATCATGTTCATGGCGGCGAATTGCGGGCTTGCCGCAAGTTCCGCAATGTCATTCACCGGGCCGCTCGGCACGCCCTCCGCCTCCAGCGCAGCCAGCCAATGATCGCGCGGTTGCAGGCGCAACGCTTCCGCAATCAAAGGCAAAAGTGCGGCCTTGTTGCGCACACGCGCGGGGCCGGTCGCGAAGCGCGGATCGCTCGCCCATTCCGGATGGCCGAGAACCTTCGCGCACCGCGCCCAAAGCCGATCATTCCCGGCGGCGAGGCAGAGCGGCCGATCAGCGGTATCAAACACCTGATAGGGCACAATCACCGCGCCGCCTGTGCCGTGGCGTTTGGGGATATCGCCACTCGCCACGTGATTATTCACATGGCCTTCCACCCAATGCACCGCGCTTTCAAACAGCGATGTATCCACCAGGCAGCCCTTGCCGGTGCGATCGCGCTGGCGGAGCGCCGCCAAGGCACCGATCACGCAGAACATCCCGGTCGCCTTGTCATTGATGGAAGCGCCGCAAAAAGTCGGCGGGTCTTCCGGCCGGCCCGTGACAGACATCATGGCGCCATAGGCTTGCAGTAGCGGATCAAAACCGGGTTTCAGGCGCATTGGCCCTTCATGGCCAAAGGCCCAGATCGAACAATAAACCAAGCGCGGATGGCGCTTGAGCATCGCTTCCGGTCCGATGCCGATTTCATCCACCACGCCGGGGCGCAGATTCTGGATCAGCACATCAGCGCTCTCCACCAGCTTGTGCAGCGCTTCAACATCTTCGGGCTTTTTCAGATCGAGCGTGATGGAACGCTTGTTGCGATTCTGACCGTGGAAATAGAGCGAGGTTTCGCCATCCGGACCAAAGGGAGGCCCCCAGGCGCGCGCATCATCGCCGCCATCGGGTTTTTCCACCTTGATCACATCCGCACCCATATCGGCCATGATCACCCCGGCGAGGGGCCCCGCCAAGGCCTGCCCCACTTCAATCACACGCATGCCGTGCAGCGGCAATTCCATCGTCGTTTCCTCCGAAAACTAAAGCATCGGCTCCAAGGGCGGGCGGCCACGAATGAAATCCGATGCCTTTTCCGCAATCATCATGGTGGTGGCGTAGGTATTGGCCGAGGTCATGTTCGGCATCACCGAAGCATCCACCACGCGCAAGCCTTCCAGCCCATGCACGCGCAGCCGATCATCCACCACCGCAGTCGGGTCCGTATTGGGGCCCATGCGCGCCGTGCCGATCAAATGATAGGTGGTGGAGCCATTGCGCCTTGCGAAATCCAAAAGCTCATCATCGGAATCGATATGCGGGCCGGGCAGGGTTTCAGCTTCCAGGAAAGGCTTAAGTTCCGGCGTATTGAGCAAGCGCCGGATCAGCCGAATGCCCCCCAAATGCACGCGACGATCCATCGGGTCTGACAGGTAATTCGGCTGGATTTCGGGATCATCAAATACATCAGCCGTCTTCGCCCGCACCCAGCCGATACTTTCCGGCCGATGCTGCCAGGCGCCGGCCGTCACCCCCGGATAATCATCCAGCACATAAACCTTGCCTTCCGCATAAGACCCCGGCGTGAAGACGCATTGCAGATCGGGCTGATCCAGCCCTTCAAAGGATTTCCAGAAAACATAGACATGCGATGGAACGGTGGCCAGGATGGAAGGCCGCCCCATCGCCCAGCGCGCTACCTGCCCCGCCAGCTTCACGCCGCGCGCCAATTCATTTAGCGTGGTGACACCAGGCTTGGCGCGCATGACAACGCGCGTTGCGTAATGGTCGCGGAAATTCTCACCCACGCCACGTAATTCATGCAGCACCGGCACGCCAAGCTTTTGCAATAGCCAGCCCGGACCAATGCCGGATACCTGCAACAATCGCGCGGTATTTGCGGTGCCGGCCGAGATGATCACTTCCCGCCGCGCGCGCACTTCGCGCGCTGCGCCGCCGCGCTGGTTCAAATAGCGCACGCCGACCGCGCGCTTGCCTTCCAGAATAATGCCGCAGGCGCGCGCATTGGTGCGTACATCAAGCGTTTTGCGCGCCATGGCAGGATGCAGAAAGCCGCGCGCGGCGGAAACACGCCGGCCACGATGAATGGCGCGCTGGAAATAGCCAACACCGGCCTGATTGCCGTTGTTGTAATCCGGGTTGCGTGGAATACCGGCAGCGACACAGCCGGCAATGAAGGCTTCCGATACGGGATTGAACCAATCCATGTCTGTCACGGGCACGCCACCATCGCGCCCACGCCGTTCCTCACCAAAGCCGAGGCGCTTTTCGCTCCGCTTGTAATAGGGCAGGCAATCCGCATAGCCCCAGCCGCGATTGCCGCGCTGCGCCCAGCTATCCTGATCCCCCGGCTGGCCGCGATTATAAATCATGCCATTGATCGAAGAACCGCCACCCAGCGTACGGCCCTGCACGGTTTTCACGCGCCGCCCGGCGGTGTTTTCCGTGGGCTCGGTGCTGAATTGCCAGGTGATGTCGGGGTTCACCAAAGCCTTGATGAAACCAGCAGGGATATGGATGAAGGGGTTGGTGTCAGGCGGGCCGGCTTCCAACACGCAGACGGTGGTTTCCGGGTCTTCCGTCAGCCGCGCCGCAAGGATGGACCCCGCCGCCCCGGCACCCACAATTACGTAATCGAAGGTATCGGCATCCGCTTGCGCCATGGTTGCTTCCTCATGCTTTTCAGGCCGAATCCTAGCAAGCTTTGGCCGCGGCGCCAGCCCAAGACAGGCAGGGCATTTTGGCCCATGATGGACAGCAAGCCTTGGGGAGCAGCCCGCCATGACCAGCCCAGCAGATTTCACCGCCCCACCACGCCGTGCCGGATGGTTGGAACGCCCTGATGCGCGCATCCGTTACGAGGTGACGGGCGAAGGCCCGGCGATTATCTTCGCGCATGGGCTCGGCGGCAATCTCATGTCCTGGTGGCAGCAGGTCGCGCATTTTGCGCCGCGCTACACTTGCGTGGCGTTTTCGCATCGCGGCTTTTTCCCTTCCACCGCGCCGGCAGAGGGGCCTGATCCCGCCGCCTATGCCGCCGATCTGGCCGCCTTGGTGGATGAGCTTGGCCTGGGTGATATTCGCATCATTTGCCAATCCATGGGCGGCTGGACCGGCGTTGAATATGCGCTGCTCCGCCCCGGCCGCGTGAAGGCGCTGGTGTTGGGCGCCACCACCGGTACGCTCGACCCACGCCAGATGCGTGAACCGGAACGATCGCGCCTGAAAACCTGGCAGGAAGAAAGTGCGGCAGCGCGCGCGGCGGGGCTCAAGCGCAATATCAACCCGGCGGCGGGCGCACGCATGGCAGCGGAACAGCCCGCGCTTTATCACCTCTATAACCATGTCTATGGCCTGACTCAGGGCTTTGATCGTGAAGCGGTGCGCGCGCGGTTGCATACGGGGCGCAACCGTGCGCCCGAATCCTTCGCCGCTGCGCAATGCCCGCTGCTGTTTATTCCAAGTGAGGAAGATATCGTCCTGCCACCCTTTGCCGCGCGCGCGATGGCGAGTGCCATTCCAGGTGCGCGTTACGCCGTGCTGCATAAGGCCGGCCATTCCGGCCATTTTGAACGCGCTTCTGCCTTCAACGCCTTGGTGGATGCTTTCTTTGAGGAGATTGGCGCATGAATGCCGCCACACTTTCGATTTGCGTAGATGATTACCCGCATACCATGGCGCTGCATCGCGGTGAGACCGCGAGTGCCTCGTTGAACCTTACGATGCAGGTGGTGAAACCCATCAGCAAGGCATTCGCGCCGATGGTGCGCGAAGGGCGTTTTGACATCAGCGAAATGGCAATTGCGACCTTTCTGATGGCAAAAGCCGCCAGGCGCGATTTGGTGCTGCTGCCGCTGGTGGTGGCTGAACGCTTTCAGGAAACGGCGATGTTCTGCCGTGCGGGGAGGGGCATCGAAACCCCCGCTGACTTAGCCGGCAAGCGCATTGGCGTGCGCGCCTATAGCCAAACCACCGGCATGTGGATCAGGGGCGTCTTGCAGGAAAGCTTTGGGCTACGCGCGGATGCGATGCGGTGGGTGACGTTTGAAGACGCGCATGAACCAAGCTTTCGTGACCCGCCTTGGGTGCAGCGTGCCAGCGCCAGCGAAACCCTGAATGGCATGTTCGAAAGCGGCGCGCTTGATGCCGCCATCATGGGTTTTGAATTGCCCGCGGGTGATGATGTGCGCACGGTCTTCCCAGACCCTGCCGCTGCGGGTGCAGCCTTTCAGGCGCGCTATGGCTTCAAGCCCGTGAACCATCTTGTGGTGATGAAGGGTGCTTATGCGCGTGATGCTGCGCTGGTGGCTGAAGTGCTGCGCCAATTCAACGCTGCCGGTACGTTGCCACGCAGCCGCGCGGCGCTGAACCCGGCACTGGAATTGGCATCACGCTGGTGCGCCGATCAGGGGCTGATGGCGCGCCCGCTCAGCCTGGATGAAATCTGGGCGGGCTTGCCGGCAGCGGTGGGCTAAACCGTCACGCTGTCTTGGCGCCCCGCACCAAACGCCCAGGCAGCGCATCGGTTGCCTCACCTTCGCGATAAACAGGCGTGCCGGCCACAATGGTCGCGACATAGCCCTGGGCTTTTTGGATCAGGCGCTTGCCGCCGGCGGGCAGATCGTAATGCATTTTCGGCATCTCCAGCCCCAGTCGGCCGAAATCAATTACATTGATATCGGCCTTCTTGCCTGGTGCCAGCACGCCGCGATCCTTGAGGCCGAGCGCATGCGCATTGTCGCGCGAAATGCGCTTCACCACGAATTCCAGCGGCAGGCGCGGCCCACGTGCGCGATCGCGCGCCCAATGCACCAGCATATGCGTCATGCAGGACGCATCGCAGATATAACCAACATGCGCGCCACCATCGCCAAGCCCCATCAGCGTGTGTGGATGCGTCACCATATTGCGAATGGCGGTCAGGTCTCCATCGGCATAGTTCAGGATGGGCCGGTTCAGAATGGCGCGACCATCCTGTTCCAGCATCATGTCATAGCAAAGCGCCGCCGGGTCCATGCTGCGCGCCGCGGCCATGGCAGCAACGGATTTTTCTGGCGGAGGCTCATAATCCGGCGGATCGCCCAGCGCAAAAATCTTTTCCCAATTATTCAGCCGTACACGCAGCGCTGGGTCTTCCGTGGGTTCAGCCAGGATACGCGCCCGCAAGGCCGGATCACGCAGCGCAGCGATGCGCTGTTCGAAGGGCAGATGCGCAATGGCCTGATAGGAAACGCGCATCAGGAAGGGGTGCTGCGAAAGCTCAAAGCCAAACATCAAGCCAACGGGGCGGCCCATTACCTGGCCATACATGGGCACGCCGGCCTCATGCGCCGCTTCCACTTTGTCGAGCAACCAGCGCCATAGCCCCGGCTTCGATTCCCGTTGCAGGAGAGAAAATGTCATCGGCCGGCCCGAAGCTGCCGCAATGCGTTGCAGGCGGGCGAATTCATCTTCCGGATCATCGAAATCCGAAATCACCTGCATCCAGCCGGACCCTTGGGCGCGAATAGCGCGCGCAATGGTCTCCAACTCCGCTTCTGGCGTGCCAAGCGTGGGGATATGCCGCCCATCCAAGGTGCGATGCGCAATGGCGCGTGATGTCGAAAAGCCCAGCGCGCCCGCGGCCAAGCCTTCTGCGGTCAGCCGCGCCATCTCCGCGCATTGTTCGGGCGTCGCCACGGCATGTGCCTCGGCCGCTTCGCCCATCACATGCACGCGCAAGGGTGCATGCGTCACCATAACGGCAACATCCATGTCATAGGGCCGCGCATCAAGCGCATCCATGTATTCCGGGAAGCTTTCCCAATTCCAGGGCAGGCCTTCGGTCAGCACAACCTCCGGTAAATCCTCAACCCCTTCCATCAGCTTCACCAGCATATCGCGCCGATCTGGCCGGCAGGGCGCGAAACCCACACCGCAATTGCCGAGCAGCGCCGTGGTCACGCCATTGATGGAAGAAGACAGCAGCCGGCTGCTCCAAGTCGCTTGGGCATCGTAATGGGTATGGATATCCACAAAGCCTGGCGTGACGATCAGCCCTTTTGCGTCAATCTCCTCCGGTGCGCGGGCCGAGATCTTGCCAATTTCCAGAATGCGCCCATCGCCAATGGCGATATCGGCTTCATAGGGGGGCGCACCCGTGCCATCCACCAGCGTGCCACCACGAATAATCAGGCTTGCGTCGCGTGCCATGGGGGTTTCCTTCAGGTCTTCAGGATGATTTTGCCAAGATGCGCATTGGCCTTCATATGCGCCAAAGCCTCAACCGCGTCATCAAGGGCAAAGACGCGGTCAATCGGCAAATGGAAGACACCCTCATCCACGCCCTTGCGCAAATCGCGCCGCGCGACGCGTTCTTCCTCACGGATTTCCGCGACACTGCGCGTGCGGTGCGTGACACCGATATAGGCAATGCGGCGCGTCGCGTGCAGATCAAAATCGAAATCGCCATGCATGCCGCCAAGCCGCCCGACATTCACGATGCGGCCCAGAATGGCGGTGGCGCGCATGGCGGCATTGATGGTCCCGCCCGAGACCTGGTCAATCACCAGCTGCACCCCGCGCCCTTCGGTCAGCGCCAGCACTTGATCCGCCCAATCCGCATCATTGGTATTCACCGCATGATCCGCGCCGAATTCCTTCAACCGTGCCCGCCTTTCGGCATTGGTGGAGGTGCCAATCACCAGCCCCGCGCCCATATATTTCGCGATCTGCATGCCCATCAGCCCAACGCCGCTGGAAGCACCCAGGATCAGCACCGCTTCGCCTTTGGCCAGGCGCCCATTGGAAATCAGCGCATCATGCATGGTGGAAAGCGCTACAGGTAAAGTCGCCGCTTCTTCCCAGGACATGTTGCGGTCCGGCACCGGCTGCACACGGCCCATATCGGCAATGGCATATTCCGCATAGCCGCCGGAACCCGCGCACATCACGCGATCACCGGGTTTGATGCCCGAAACGCCCGCGCCTACGGCGGCAACCTCACCAGCGAATTCAAGGCCAAGGATGGTGCCGGCACCGCCCATGCGCCCATGCGCATGCCCTGCGGCCACGCCAAGATCAGCGCGGTTGAGACCCGCGGCGCGCACCCGCACCAGCACTTGCTCCGGCCCCGGCACGGGGCGCGGCGCTTGCTGTACCTTCACGCCCTCGGCTGTCACTACCGCCGCTTTCATGGTTTCGGTCATGATGTCACCCTCTTTGCGAATGCGGATGATGCCATGCCGGCGCTCAGCCGATAAGGGCCAAGGCCATCACCGCACCAAACCCGGATTCAACCGCCACATGGTGAAATTCAACAGCCCCGCAAAGCTCACCCAGGCTAGATAGGGCACCATCAGCAATGCCGCGCGGACATCAATCGGCCAAAACACGATGATGCAGGCCAGGATGGAAAGCCACAGCAGGCAAAGCTCGGCGAAGGCCAAATCCATCCGCCGCATGCCGAAGAATATGCCGGACCAGGCGGCGTTCAGCACCAATTGCAACCCAAAAAGCCCAAGCGCCAGCGCGCCGCCGGCAAAGCCCACGGCTTCCCAGATCAGCCAGCCGGCAATGGCGATCATCAGGAACAGCACCGCCCAGGCCGGGGCGAACAGCCAATTGGGCGGGCACCAGCGCGGTTTGGTCAGCGCGTCATACCAGGGGCCGGGGGTGAAGACGGCGCCCGACATGGCCGCCGCGACGCTGGCACCCAGAAAGCCCAAAAAGCCGAAAATCGAGGAAAGTTCCATCCCCCTCATATAGACCAAGATTGCGACTTGCCGAGGGGTAGTGGCATGATGGGCCGAGAAGCAAAGGGGGAAGGCTGCCATGGCTCAGCACGAATCGGATTATGTCATTCTGGGTGGGGGCTCGGCCGGCTGCGTGCTGGCGACGCGGCTTTCGGAAGACCCGGGCACCAGTGTGACACTGCTCGAAGCCGGCCCCTGGGACCGCAACCCCTGGATCCATATCCCGATGGGCTTTGCGCGGCTTTATGTGACGAAGAAATTCGATTGGAACTACCAGACCGAAGCGGAAGGGGAGCTTGGCGGGCGCAGCGTCTATTGGCCACGCGGGCGCGTGATTGGTGGTTCCGGTAGCGTCAATGGCCTGGTGTTTCTGCGCGGCAGCCCGCGCGATTATGATCGCTGGTCGCAATCCGGCGCGCGCGGCTGGTCCTATGAAGACTGCCTGCCTTACTTCAAGCGCCTTGAAAACTTCGCCGGGCCTGAGAGCGAATTTCGCGGCAGGGAAGGCCCGATGCGTATTGCGGAGGTGCCGGAACCCTCGCCCGGTTGCCGCGCCTTTGTGGAGGCTTGCGTGAAGTTGGGATTTACGCGCAATCGCGACAATAATGGCGATTGGTATGAAGGTGTTGCGCCCAATCAATTGAATGTGCATCGCGGGCGGCGCTGGAGCCCGGCAGTCGCCTATCTGCGCCCCGCCTTGAAGCGGCCCAATCTGCGCGTGGAAACCGAACGGCTTGGCCAACGTATTCTGATCGAAAATGGCCGCGCCGTTGGCGTGGTGGTGCGCGGCCCGGCGGGTGAGGAAACCTATCGCGCGCGGCGGGAAGTGATTTTGTCCTCAGGCGCTATCGAAAGCCCGAAAATGCTGATGCTGTCTGGCATTGGTGAGGCGAATGCGCTGCGTGAGATGGGTATTCAGGTGCAGGTAAATGCACCGGAAGTGGGCAAGAATTTGCAGGATCACTTCATGGTGCGCTTTGCCTATCGCACCAAGCCTTGTGGCACGCTGAATGAAATCATGGCCAACCCGATCCGCGCCGCCGGGCTTGGCTTGGAATGGGCGCTGCGCCGCAAGGGCCAGATGGCGGTGGGCGCTTCGGAAGCCAGCCTTTTTGCGCGTGTGCTGCCAGGGTCTGAAGAACCCGAAGTGCAGTTCCAATTCGTCAATTTCAGCCTGGGCGGCAATCAGGGCACTTCGGCGAATTCACTTGCGAAGCATCCCGGCTTCACCTTCAATTTCTGCGTCTGCCGGCCTGATAGCCGCGGTGATTTGACGCTGCGTTCGCCCAATGTCGCAGACAAACCCGTGATCCGTGCGAATTACCTGACCGCGCCATCCGATATTCGCATCATGCTGGAATCTGCCAAGCTCGGCCGACGCATTGCGGCGACACAGCCCTTCGCGGGCCTGATCGAAAGCGAACAATATCCCGGCCCCAGCACGGATTCCGAAGATGAAATGCTGGATTATATCCGCAGCAATGGCACGACGGTCTATCACCCCTGCGGCACCAATCGCATGGGCGTGGATCAGCGTTCGGTGGTGGATGAGGAATTGCGCGTGCGCGGCGTGCAGGGCTTGCGGGTGGTGGATGCCTCGGTCTTTCCGCTGGTGCCATCTTCCAATATCCATCCTGCGGTGCTGATGCTGGCGGAGCGTGCCTCAGACCTTATTCGCCGCGCGGCGTGAAAGGGCGCATGATGTCCCTGATCAATCCTGGCCGCCGCGCGCTACTGTCGGCGACGCTGGCAACCCCATTCCTTTCGCTGACTGCGCTAGCGCAGGGCAGTGATTGGCCCAATCGTCCCGTACGCGTGGTGGTGCCCTGGCCGCCAGGCGGGGGCGCCGATACCACGGCGCGCATGATTTTCCCGAAGCTTGCGCAAAAGATCGGCCAACCCTTCGTCATTGAAAATCGCCCCGGCGCTTCGGGCAGCATCGGTGCCGCGGAAGTCGCGCGCGCAGCACCCGATGGCTATACGCTGCTGCACGATGCAACACCGCTTGCGATCAATCCATTCCTGATCAGGGTTTCCTTTGATGCGCAGGCCGATCTGAAGGCAGTCTTCCTGCCCATGCAGGTGCCGATGCTGCTGGTGATGCACCCGAACCAGCCACCGAAATCCTTGGATGAGGTGATCGCGCTGGCCAAGGCGCGTCCTGGTTCTTTGGATTGGGCATCTTCCGGCAATGGTTCGGCGCAGCATCTGGCCTTGGAATTGTTCGCGCGCGCCGCGGGCATCACCGTGAACCATGTGCCCTATCGCGGTGGTGGGCCGGCCCTGACCGATGTGGTGGCCGGCCAGGTCGGCTATTTCTTTGGCAATTCGAATGTAGCCCTGCCCTTTGTGCGTGGTGAGCGAATTCGCGCAGTGGCGCATACCGGGCGTGGGCGCATCGCGGCCTTCCCTGACCTGCCGGCCATTGGCGATACGCTTGCGGGCTATGAGGCTTATGAATGGAACTGCATCCTGGCCCCCGCCCGCACCCCTGCGGCCATCATCGAAAAACTGAATGTTGCCTTGAATGAGGTGGTGCAGGACCCCGAAGTGGCCGCGCGCTACACGCAGCTTGCCATGGTGGTGCAACCCAATTCCTCAGCCCAAGCAGAGGCGTTTCTGCGGAGCGAGACCGAAAAATGGGGCCGCGTGATCCGGGAAGCGAATATCAAGCTTGAATAGCGGGGCTATTCACCCCGCCAGGAATTTCTCGGCCGCACTTGCAAGCACCTGGCAGCCCAACGCCAAATCCTCATCCTTCGTGTCTTCCGCCCAATGATGGCTGATGCCGCCAATGGAAGGCACGAAGATCATGGATGCGGGCATCAGCCGCGCGATGTATTGCGCATCATGCCCAGCCCCTGACGGCATTTGCTGCCAAAGGCCGGGCGCATGCACTTCCGCCGCCTGTTCCAAAGCCTTCATCATGGCCGGATCGCAGATGGCGGGCGTTGCGCGGCTCATTTGCGTAAGTGTTGCGGGGCATTTCTCGCGCCGATTGCTTTCCTGCACCAAGGCGCGCAGCCCGGCTTCCATGCGTTCCAGTACGGGTACGGAGACATCGCGGAATTGGAACAGCACATCCGCGCTGCCCGGAATGATGGAAGGTGCGCCGGGGTCAAGGCTGATGCGCCCCGTGGTCCAGGTGCTGCGCGGGCCGCAAATGCGGGGGAATTCCTGATCAATCGCGGCCAACAACCGCACCGCGGAAAGCCCCGCATCCTTGCGTTCCGCCATGGTCGTGCCGCCGGCGTGATCCTGCTGGCCCTGGAACTGAATGCGCCATTGCCAGATGGCAACAATGCCAGTCACCACACCCACACGCAGCCCGGCATTTTCAAGCTGCGTGCCTTGTTCGATATGCATTTCATAGAAACCCTTATGCCGCCCGGGTTCCAATTGCATGCGCGGCTTGCCGGCCAGCCCCGCCGCCGCCAGCGCATCACGCAAGGGCGTGCCATCATTGCGGCTGCGGCTGCGATCAATTTCTTCTTCGGTCAATTCACCAATGATGGAACGGCTGCCGAGGAAGCCGCCTTCGAAATGCCCTTCCTCATCCGCAAAAGCCGCAACATCTACGGGCAGGCCAGCGCGCGCCAGGGCAACACCGGCCATGACACCAAGCGCGCCATCCAGCCAGCCCGCGTAATTCTGGCTTTCAATATGGCTGCCGACCAGCAAATGCGGCCCAGGCCCCTTATGGCGGCCATAGACATTGCCGATGCCATCAATGCTGGCATCCAGCCCGCATTCGCGCAGCCTTTCCATCAGCCAATGGCGGCTTTCCATATCCTGCGGCGAATAGGTCGGGCGATGTACGCCCGTTTTATAGGCGCCGATTTTGCGCAGATCATGAAGATCGGCAAGGAAACGCTCGGCATTGATCTGCACCATGGCGGGAACCTTTGGTTGAGAAATTTTACTTTTGATTAATACCAAAAAATTCTTAGCAGGAAAATTGCCTCGAAACCATTTCTGTTAACTGTTCCACAACCAGGATGGGTCTTTTCTTAAGCGCATCACAACAAGCGTGATTCTGAGGAGCGAAAAATCCATGCAAACCAACCGTCGCGTTGAAACACCCGAAGCCGCTTTCACCTGCGTTGCGCTGCTTGAAACCAGTGCCGGCGCTGAACTCCATATGCGCGACGGGCAAGGCAGGTTGCTCCGCCTGCCATTGCGCGATGCTGACCATGGCAGCCATCTGGCGATGTTGGCTGCCTTCAGCGGCCCGGCCCTTGGGCGTCGGCAGCGTGGCCGACACCACTGAAAAGGCCCTACAGGGTCAGCCCACCATCCACCACAATGGTCTGCCCGGTTACCATGGCCGCACCGGCCAGCAGAAATACCATCACTTCCGCCAGATCCGCCGTGGTGCAGCGGCGCTTCAGCAGCGCCTTTTCAATGCTGCCGCGTCGTTGTTCTTCGGTCCATTCAATCATCCAGGTGGAGTCCACTGCACCTGGCGCCACCGCATTCACGCGCACTTCCGGCGCCAGCCCGCGTGCAAGATTTTTCGTCAGGCTCACCACCCCCGCCTTGGTCGCGCCATAGGCCATGGAAGAACCAGCGTGATTAAGCCCGGCGATGGATGCCACACTCACCACCGCGCCACCGGCAGCACGCAAGGCGGGTGCGGCTGCCTTGGTGCAGCGAAACACACCAAGCAGGTTAACCTGCAACACCGTATCCCATAATTCTTCCGTCAGCCGGTCAAATTCATTGGGCGCAATCGTGGTTTTCGTCCCCGGCGTGCCGGCATTATTCACCAAATAATCCAAACGGCCGAGGTCAGCCACCGCCTGTTCAACCATGCGTTTGCAATCCGCCGCATCGCCCACATTGCCAGGTGCTGCAATCACATCCCGCCCCAGGCCGCGCAGCCGCGCGACTTCGGCGGCACCACGCTCATCCCCCGCCAAATGGTTGATGGCGACCTTGCAGCCATTGGCTGCCAGCATTTCCACAGTGGCCAGGCCAATGCCGGAAGCACCCCCCGTCACCAGCGCGGTCTTGCCTTTCAGATCATAGCTTGCGGTCATTGGTCACGCTCCATTCCTGCCAGGGTTCCAATTTCACGCAGCGCCTTGCGCAGCGCGAGGAGACGACGGTCCCGATCCTCAAACAAAGTCGCGGGATCCTTGCCGCCCCAATCATAAAAGCCAGCGCCGGACATCACACCGGTCTTGCCTTCGGCGATCAGCCTATCCAGCGATTCACTATGCCCGCGCACCGGTGGCGGTTCATACATGCGATTCTTGAGCGCCAATTGCATCATCGGCAGGCCGGTGAAATCCGCCTTGGCGAGCACGCCCAGAATCGGCAGCCGCAACGCAATGCCATGGATGATGGAAGCATCAATCTCCGCCGCATCCGCCACCCCTTCATCCAGCAGCTTCTGCACTTCAAGGCCGATCGCGGATTGGATGCGATTGGCAATATAGCCGGGGATGAATTTGCGCATCACAATCGGCTTTTTGCCCATATCGGCGCAGAGCTTGCGTACCATCTCCACCGCCGCCGGATCGGTTTCCGGCCCCGCGACAATATCCACCAAATCCACCAGATAGGGCGGCGTATACCAATGCGCGATCAGCGTCTTTCTCTGCCGCGCCGCCGGCATCAGTGGAAAGATATCCAGATAGGATGTGTTGGATGCGATGATCGCATCCGCCGGCGCCAACCTGTCCAATTCCGCGTAAAGCTTGCGCTTCACATCGGGGTTTTCCACCACCGCTTCAACAATCAGCTCCGCGCCATCAACGCATTCGCGCAAATCCTCATGCCGCGTGATGGCCTGCGCCAAATGGGCGGAAGTCCAGCCCTCTGGCGCTTCGCCCGCTTCGGCCAATGTCGCCAAGGCTTTTTCCATCAGGCCCTGCGCGCGGCGCAGGGTTTCGGGGTTATTGTCGGTCAGGCGCACCTGATGCCCACCAAGGGCAAAAACCAGCGCCAGCGCATGGCCCATGGTGCCAGCGCCAAGAACGGCAACGCGTGTCATGCTCATGCTCCTTCGGGCGCCCAGGGTGCGGGCGCGCGTGCTTCAATATCCGTCACCACATCCACCACCACGGTTTCCGGTGAGGCCATGGCTTCACGCAGCGCGGGGCCGATATCCTCTGGCCGTTCAACGCGAATGCCATTCAGCCCGAAGGAACGCGCGACGGCGGTGAAATCTGTCGGTCCGAAGCGCAGGATTTCTTCCGCCGCGCCAGGGCGATTGCCAGCGCTGCGCTTGAAATTCGGCCAGCCCTGGCCGAAGCCCGAATTGTTGTTCACCACCAGCGTCACCGCAATGCCGCGCCGCCGCGCTGTTTCAAGCTCCGCCAAATGATAATAGAGCGCGCCATCGCCGGACCAGCAGAGAACTTTCCGATCGGGTGCGGCGCATTTTGCACCAAGCGCTGCCGGGAAAGACCAGCCGAGTGATCCCGCCGCGCGCAAGTAAGTTTGCCCCGGTTCCAGATCCACCATGGTCGCGGTCCAGATACCGGAATAGCCTGTATCAGCCACCAGAATCCCATCGGCGGGCAGGGCGGCGGTGATCTCTGCGGCAAGCCGCGCGGGGTCAATGGGTTTGGCATCGCTTGCGAAACGCGGCGCCATTTCTGCGCGCCAGGCCGCCATTTGCGCCTGGGCTGAGGCCAAATAAGCACCATCGCGTTTTGGTTTGCCAAGCGCCGCAGCCAATGCCGCCAGCGCCGCACGCGGATCACCTTGCACCGCCACCGCCGCTGGGTAGGAACGATCAAATTCATGCGGGTCAGCATCAATCTGCACAACCCGCGCACCTGCGACCGGTGTGCGCCAGTAATTCGTCAGCATATCGCCCGTATCGGCGCCCACGAATAGGATCAAATCTGCCTCATGCAGAATGCGATTGGCCGGCGGCGCGGCATAGGCGCCAGCCACGCCGATATGCAGCGGATGGCGCGTTGAAATCATCCCGCGCGCCCCAAGCGCAGTGGCAACCGGTGCGGCCAGCGCTTCCGCCACCATGAGCACTTCCGCGCCACAGCCCGAAAGTGCCGCCGCATCACCCGCCACAATCGCAACCTTGGGTGCGGCCAGTAGCGCGCGTGCTGCCGCTTCAATCGCTGCCATATCCGGCCCTGGGCGGTGCATCGGCATGCGGAAGGCGGATAGGTCAGCGATGGGCGCGGAAACCTTGCCATTCTCAATCACCTCGGCCTGCAGGCCGAACAGATCAAGATGCACCGGGCGCGGCGGGAGCGCCACGGATGCGGCAAAAGCCTGACGCAGAACACGCGGCAGATCGGCCGCATCCGCCACATCGGTCTGCAATTTCGTCACGGCTGAGAAAAGCGGCGCGTGATCCACTTCCTGATAGGCATTGCGGTGCTGATGCGCCGGCACCTTGCGTCCCGTCAGCGCAATGATCGGCGCCCGCGACAAAAAGGCATCCTGCAAACCTGCCGCGAGGTTCGCCGCCCCCACCGATTGCGCCGCGACAATCCCCGGCCGGCCCGATACCCGCGCATAGCCATCCGCCATATAGACCGCAGCTTTTTCGGTATGCGCCAATACGGGCTGCACCCCGGCATCACCCAGCGCCAAAAGGGTCCGCCGCAAGACGGCATCAACGAAAAACACATGCGTCTGGCCCGAAGCGGCTATGCTGCCGGCCAGCCATTGCGCCCCTGTCATGGTCTCAGCCATGGCGCTTCCCTTCCCTTGCTTTCTGGGTTTAGCCTGCCCGCATCAGCCCGCGCCGACAAGCGGGCGGGGGGAAACAGATGCAGAAATGGCTTCCGGCGCTTATGGCGCTGCTCTGGGCTTGGGCTGTGCCTGCCAAGGCGCAAACCTCACTGGTGGTGAATTTCTCCGCCGGCGGCCCATCGGATATCGTCGCGCGGCTGATGCAAAATGATATGGCGGCCGCACTTGGCCAGCCTGTCGTGGTGCGCAATGTGGTGGGTGCGGGGGGCACCATCGGGACGGCGGAGGTTGCACGCGCGCGGCCGGATGGGCAGACCATTCTGCTCTCCCCGATTGGCCCCATCGCCATTCAGCCGCATTTTCGGAGCAACCTGACCTATAGGCTCGAAAACCTCGCGGCGATCTGCCAAGTGGCCGATAGCCCGGTGATCATGATGACACCGAAGAATTCCGGCATGAGGCGCGTGGCCGATGTGATTGCGCGTGCGCGGGCCGAGAATGGCGGCATGCCCTTCGCCTCCACCGGCGCTGGCAGCATTCCGCATATTTCCATGGTGGCGCTGATGCGCGCGGCGAATATCCAAATGAATCACGTGCCGTTTCGTGGTTCGGGTGAGGTGATGCTGGCCTTCCAACAGGGGCAATTGCAGCTTTTCACCGACCAGACCTTGTTGATCCGTCAATATGATCTGCACCCGATCGCCTTCCTGACCGAAGCGCGCAATCCGGACTTCCCCGATGTGCCGACCATGCGTGAAGAAGGCCATGACCTGGTCTATACGATCTGGAGCGGGCTTTACGCCCCCGCCGGCACGCCGGAACCTGTCATGGCACGGTTGGAAGCCGCTTGCGAAAGGGCAGTGAAGGCCGAGGGCTTCATTGAAGGCATGAAGCGCGTGGCGCAGCCCATTCTCTATCGCAACCGCGCGGATTTCGCCGCTTTCTCCCGCGCGGAGAGCGAGAAATTCCGCAACCTGATTGAAGCGACCGGCCTGCGTTCCGCGGAATAAGGCCCCCGGCACCTGGGGCAGGCGGTTGCGCGGCGGGCGGCTTCGCGCTACCGCCCCCGCGTGCTGGCTCAACAAACCCCTTTGCGGCTGGATGATTATGATTTCATCCTGCCTGAACACCTGATCGCGCAGGCGCCCATCCGCCCGCGTGATGCTGCGCGCATGCTCGTGGTCCGCCCGGACGGTGTGGAAGATCGCGGCGTGCGCGATCTGCCCGCATTGCTCGGCCCCCGTGATGTGATGGTGGTGAATGATACGCGCGTCATCCCCGCGCGTTTGCATGCGCGGCGCGGCCAGGCGCGGGTGGAAATCATGCTGAACCGGCATGAGGAAGCGGGCATTTGGCATGCGCTGATCCGCAATGCCCGCCGGCTCAAGGCCGGGGATGAGATCGCGATTGAGGGCGCTGAGGATTGCACCGCGCGCGTGCTGGATGATCCCGAAGGCGGTGCCGCGCGGCTGGATTTTGGCCCCGATCAGGCGCGGCTCGCGGCCGCCTTGGAAAAGGCGGGGGAGGTCCCCCTGCCGCCCTATATCAGCCGTCCCGAAGGCCCGACAAGCGAAGATACCAGCGATTATCAAACCATTTTCGCCCGCCGCCCCGGTGCTGTCGCCGCGCCCACGGCGAGCCTGCATTTCACCGAAGCCCTGCTGCAAGCGCTTGATGCGCGCGGCGTGCAGCGCGTCACCGTCACGCTGCATGTCGGCGCCGGCACCTTCCTGCCGGTGCGCACGGATGATGCGCGGGCGCACAAACTCCATGAGGAATGGGGCGAAATCACCCCGGAAGCTGCCGCGCAATTGAACGCGGCGCGCGCGGCGGGCGGGCGCATCATCGCCATCGGCACCACCGCCTTGCG
Organism: Roseomonas sp.; assembly: GCA_020249925.1. Classification (GTDB taxonomy): domain Bacteria; phylum Pseudomonadota; class Alphaproteobacteria; order Acetobacterales; family Acetobacteraceae; genus Neoroseomonas. The sequence continues at coordinate 230,179 of JADCER010000012.1, forward strand.
GCTTTTGGAAAGCGCGGTGCGCCCCGATGGCAGCATTACGCCTTTTCGTGGTCTTACGGATTTGTATCTGCTGCCGGGCCATACCTTCCGCAGCGCTGATGCACTGATGACGAATTTTCACTTGCCGCGCAGTACATTGTTTATGCTTGTTTGCGCCTTTGCCGGGGACCGGCGCATGCGCGCTGCCTATGCCCATGCCATCGCGCAACAATATCGCTTCTATTCCTATGGCGATTCATCCCTGCTGTTTCGCGCGGGTAATGCGCCATGACACTTTCCTGGCAGCATGAAGGCCAAGATGGCGCCGCGCGCGCCGGTGTCTTGCACACGGCCCATGGCATGGTGCCCACACCTGTCTTCATGCCCGTTGGCACGGCCGGCACGGTGAAGGCCATGACGGCCGATGCGGTGCGCGCGACCGGTGCGCGCATGGTTCTCGGCAATACCTATCATTTGATGCTGCGGCCTGGCGCTGAACGCATTGCGCGGCTTGGTGGCCTGCATCGTTTCATGGATTGGCATGGGCCGATCCTGACGGATTCCGGCGGCTTTCAGGTCATGTCGCTTTCGGGCTTGCGCAAGATGGATGCGGATGGCGTCACCTTCCAAAGCCATGTGGATGGATCACGCCATCGCCTCACACCGGAACGCAGCGTGGAAATCCAGTATCTGCTCGGCGCTGATGTGACCATGTGCTTTGACGAATGCACACCTTTTCCCGCGACACATGAACAGGCCGCGACTTCCATGCGGCTTTCCATGCGCTGGGCAGCGCGCAGCCGCGAAGCCTTTGTGCCAAGGCCCGGGCATGGCCTATTCGGCATTGTGCAGGGCAGTGTTTTCCCTGATTTACGCGCGGAAAGTGTCGCGGCGCTGACTGGTATCGGCTTTGAAGGCTATGCGGTGGGCGGGCTCGCGGTGGGTGAAGGCCAGGAAGCCATGTTCACCACGTTGGAATGCACCACGCCGCTGCTGCCCGCCGATAAGCCGCGCTATCTGATGGGCGTTGGCACGCCTTCTGATCTGATTGGCGCGGTGCGGCGCGGCATAGATATGTTCGATTGCGTCATGCCGACACGCTCGGGGCGCACCGGCCGCGCCTATACGCGGGGCGGCGTGATCAATATCCGCAATGCCCGCCATGCCGAGGATAATCGCCCGCTCGATCCCAACTGTGCCTGCCCCGCTTGTAGGGGCCATTCGCGTGCCTATCTGCATCACCTGTTCAAGGCAAATGAAATGCTGGGGCCCATGCTGCTGACGTGGCACAATATTCAATACTACCAGGACCTGATGGCGGAACTCCGCGCCGGTATTCTGGCGGGCGATCTCGCCGGCACTGCTGCGCGCATTGAAGCCGGCTGGCAGGCGGAAAAGGAAAATGCAGCATGAGCGATCTGTCGCATCTGACACAGCTTGGCCAGGCGGCCACGCAACCGCAAAGCCCGGAACAGGCGGTGCTGGAACGTGTGGGCAATCCGCATCCTGGCCTGCGTTATTGCATCCGCTTTACCGCGCCGGAATTCACCTCTCTCTGTCCGCTCACGGGCCAGCCAGATTTCGCGCATTTGGTGATTGATTACGTGCCGGATGCCTGGATTGTGGAAAGCAAATCGCTCAAGCTCTATCTTGCATCCTTCCGCAATCATGGCGCTTTTCATGAAGCCTGCACGCTGGATATCGCACAGCGCCTGGTGGGTTTGCTCGCGCCGCATTGGCTTCGCATCGGTGGCTATTGGTATCCGCGCGGCGGCATCCCCATTGATGTCTTCTGGCAAAGTGGCGCGCCGCCGGAAGCGGTTTGGATTCCGGCGCAGGAAGTGCAGCCCTATCGTGGGCGCGGCTGACGCCATTAGGGCAGAGGCGCAACGCCTCGGCTTCGATGCCATTGGCTTCGCCCCGGCGCGGCTGGGGCCAGAGGCGCGCGACAGGCTCCAGGAATTCCTCGCCGCCGGCATGCATGGCGGCATGGGCTGGATGGAAGCCCGTGCCGAACAACGCGCCGACCCGCGCACGTTATGGCCTGAAGCACGCAGTGTGATCGCGCTCGGCCTGTCCTATGCGCCTGAGGCAGATCCGCTGGAAAGCCTCGCCTGGCAGGACCGCGCGACGATCAGCGTTTATGCACGCAATCGCGATTATCATGATGTGGTCAAGAAGCGCCTGAAGGCGTTGGCGCGCTGGATGGTGACGCATTTCGCCAATGCCGGCGTCAAGGTTTTCGTGGATACCGCACCGGTGATGGAAAAGCCACTCGCACAGCAGGCGGGTTTGGGCTGGCAGGGCAAGCATACTAATCTTGTCTCCCGCACGCATGGTTCATGGTTGTTCCTGGGAGAGATTTACACCACGCTCGATCTCAGCCCCGAGGCGCCTGAGGTTGATCATTGCGGGACTTGCTCGCGCTGCCTTGACATCTGCCCGACAAAGGCTTTCCCGGCGCCGTATCGGCTGGATGCGCGGCGCTGCATTTCCTACCTGACCATCGAACATCACGGCCCGATCCCGGAGGAATTTCGCAAGCCCATGGGCAATCGCATCTATGGCTGTGATGATTGCCTCGCGGTCTGCCCCTGGAACAAATTCGCCGCCGCGCATGAGGAACCGTCCTTCGCGCCACGCGCGGAACTCACTGCGCCAAAACTGGCGGATTTGGCCGCGCTGGATGATGCGGCCTTTCGCGCGCTGTTTTCCGGCAGCCCCATCAAGCGCATCGGGCGCAATCGCTTCATCCGCAATGTGCTGATTGCCATTGGCAATTCCAACGATCCCAGCTTGCAGGAAACCGCGCGCGCGCTTTGCGCCGATGCTGACCCCGTGGTGGCAGAAGCCGCCGCCTGGGCCGCCGCACAATTGGAACACGCCGCATGACGCAAGAAAAAGCGCTCGTTCTTTTCAGCGGTGGGCAGGATTCCGCAACCTGCCTCGCCTGGGCCTTGGATCGTTTCGCGCAGGTGGAAACCATCGGCTTCGATTACGGCCAGCGCCATCGGATCGAACTTGATATCCGCGATGCGTTTCGCGCGGCGCTGCTGCAAGCGCGCCCTGAATGGCAGGCGAAACTCGGCCCCGATCATCTGATCCGCCTTGATGCGCTTGGTCAGGTTTCAGATACCGCGCTCACCTCAGAAACCACTATCGCCTTCAATGCGGATGGCCTGCCCAATACATTCGTACCCGGCCGCAACATTATTTTCCTGAGCTTCGCCGCCGCCATCGCCTATCGCCGTGGCATCAAACACATTGTGGGCGGCATGTGTGAGACGGATTACTCCGGCTATCCCGATTGCCGTGATGATACGATCAAGGCGCTGCAAGTGGCGCTCAACCTCGGCATGGATCGGCGCTTTGTATTGGAAACGCCGTTGATGTGGCTGGACAAGGCTGCGACCTGGCGGCTGGCGGAAAGCCTCGGCGGCGCGGCTTTGGTCATGGCGATCCTGGAACACACGCATAGCTGCTATCTGGGGGATCGTAGCCAGCGCCACGCCTGGGGTTATGGCTGCGGCACTTGCCCGGCTTGTGACTTGCGCGCCAAGGGCTGGGCGGCCTATTCAGCCGCTGAAACCCCATGAACCTCTCCCCCCGCATCCAAGGCTTCGCCTTCCTGATCGGCTTCGCGCTGTGTATTCCGGCAGCCAATTGGATGATCGGAAATCTCGGCAGCTTCTGCGTGCCGAACGGCCCCTGCCTGATCCCCGTGGCACCCGGCATCATGGCGCCATCGGGAGTGCTGATGATTGGTCTGGCATTGGTGCTGAGGGATTTGGTGCAGCGTCGCCTTGGCCTGAATTGGGCCTTCGCCGCCATTGCGTTGGGCGTGGTGCTTTCCGCCGCGCTCGCGCCGCCCGCTTTGGTGCTGGCCTCAGCCGCTGCATTCCTGCTGAGTGAAACCGCTGATTTGGCCGTTTATACGCCGCTGCAAAAGCGTGGCCTGACGCTGGCCGTGGCCGCCAGTGGTGCGGTCGGCCTTGTCGTGGATAGCGTGGTGTTTCTTTTCCTTGCCTTTGGCAGCTTGGATTTTCTGGCCGGCCAAATCATCGGCAAGGCCTGGATGGTATTGCTGGCCTTGCCCTTCATCCATTGGCTGCGCCGGCATGATGCGCGGCGCGGCATTCAGCCAGCCTGATCAATCCGGTCGGATATTGAATTCGCGCACCACCGCGCTCCATTTCGTCACTTCGCCATCCAGAAAGCGCGCCAAGCCCGCAGGGTCAGACATCACCAACCGCGCCTGTTGGGTTTGCGTCATTTGCGTGCGGATACGATCTTCGGAAAGGGTTTCACGCAGAGCATTATTCATGCGCGCCACCAATTCGGCCGGCGTGCCGGCAGGCGCGAAAACACCCCACCAGGCTTCCGCCTGCAAGCCGGGAAAGCCGCTTTCCTCGGCAGTCGGCAGATCACTCAGCGCGGGCAGGCGTGCCGGGCCGAATTGCGCCACCGCGCGGAAAGTGCCGGCAGCGATCTGCGCTGCCACCAGCGCGGCCGAGCCGATCATCATATCCACCGTGCCCGCCATGGTATCATTCACCGCAAGCCCGCCGCTGCGATAGGGAATATGCGTGAGCCGCGTGCCGCTACGCGCCTGGAACTGGATCATGGCCAAATGCCCGATCGTGCCATTGCCGGTGGACCCGAAGGAAACCGCATCCGGCCGTGCCTTCGCCGCCGCCACCACATCCGCGAGTGAGCGAAACGGCTTATCCGCACGACACGCAATCACATAAGGCGCGCCGCCGATCAGCATCACCGGGTCAAGGTCACGCGTCAGGTTGAAGGGCAAATTGGCGAGCAGCGCCGGCATGGTTGCGTGGCTATCAAAAGTCAGCAACCAAGTCTGGCCATCGGGCCGTGCCTTGGCCACAATATCTGTCCCGATGGACCCCGCCGCACCAGGGCGATTTTCCACGATGATCGAAACGCCAAGGCGCTGCATCAACCCGGGCGAGACCAGCCGCGCCACCGCATCGGTCGAACCACCCGGCCCGAAGGGCACAACAATACGTATGGCATTGCCCTGCGCCTGTGCCGGCACAATGCTGGCCGCTGCAAGACTACCAAGAACCACACGACGCGAAAGCTGCATGATTTATACTCCCCCCATCGTTACACCGATTTACCCACGGCATATGCCAAAGAAATGGATTGATCAAACCTAATCCGCAATCCACCCGGGGGAGGGCAGGGCGCGATAGGCTTCGCGCAAGCTATCGGACCAGCGCTGGCTGACTTGCCGGAAATACGCATCATCTTCCGTAATGCGCCGGCTGAGTGTCACTTTCTGGCCGCCTTCGCGGTAAACCATCAGATCAATCGGCAGCCCAACCGAAAGATTGGAACGCAAGGTACTATCCATGCTGATCAGCACCAGCTTCACGCCATCGGCCAATGAGGTGTCGCTTTTCACCACACGGTCCAGAATCGGCTTGCCGTATTTATGCTCACCAATTTGCAGGAAAGGCGTATCGGCGGTGGCTTCGATGAAATTGCCCGCAGCATAGATCAAAAACAGCCGCATTGGCCCGCCGGCGATCTGACCGCCTAGCAAAAAGGAAGCCTCAAAAGCCACGCCCTGCGCCTTCATCGCCGGGCCATCACTTTCAAACACATCGCGCACGGCCGCGCCAATCAATTGCGCGGCACGGAACATGCTCGGCACATCGCGCAAGGTATGTGTCTCTGCCCCCAGCGGGAAACCTTCCTGCACGCGGTTCCATACCGCCTGCGTGATCGCCAAATTGCCCGCCGACATCAGCGCCAGCATGCGCTCACCTGGCTGTTCCACAACATGCATCTTGGAAAAGCTGGAAATGTGATCCAGCCCCGCATTGGTGCGCGTATCGGAAAGCAGGACAAGCCCATCCTTCAGGAACAGGCCGACGCAATAGGTCATGGCAAGCGCTCCGCGCCCTATCAGTTGTGCAGGTAAAACTCGGCGATTTGGCCGCCAAGATCAATATTGCGCGCCATCATCTCATTCAGGAAGGCCTCAAGCCCCTGGGTGAAGATATCCTCAACCCGGCCAAAGCGCAGCCGAGCGTGGATCTCCCCGGCCCGCCGATGGCATTCCCCGCGCCGCCCGCCATGGGCGGTGGCGATTTCATCCAGCACGCCCTCAATCCGGGCATGGCAGGCAATCATGGAACGCGGCAATTCCCCGCGCAGGATGAGCAATTCGGCAATCCGCCGTGGTTCAATCCGCCCGTGATAAACCCATTGATAGGCGCGAAGTGCGGTGAAGTTGCGCAAGATCGCTTGCCAATTCAGATAATCTTCCGCCGTGCCGGCTTCGGCGATGCTGAGCGCCCCGGCATGGGCATGCAGCACGCGCGCGGTATTGTCGGCGCGTTCCAGCATGGTGCCAAGGCGCACAAAGCGCCAGGCTTCATCGCGCAGCATGGTGTCATCATAGGCGCCATTGAACAGGATGGTCTGGCGCTTCACCCAATCCAGAAAGCCGGGCAGATCATCGGCATTCGGCATGGTATTATCCATGCGCCGCATCTGGCCCCAGGTGTCATTCACCGCTTCCCACATATCAACCGTGAGTGCCGTGCGTACCTGCCGCGCATTCTGCCGCGAAGCCTCGATGCAGGATTGGATGGAAGAAGGATTGGCGCGATCCATCACCAGATGCTGGATGATCTGTGCTGCATCAGGGGCGGCGCCAAAGCCCTGCAATAGCCCGATATCGCCGCTGGTCAGCAGCAGCGCGCGCCAGCCTTGCCCCTGCGCCGGGCGCCCACCGCCCATCCCGGCTTCACGCAGCGCCACTTGCAGCGCCCGCGCGGTATTGCCGGCGCGTTCCATATAGCGCCCGAGCCAATAGAGGCTATCTGCCGTACGGCTCAGCATGGCGCATCCGGGACCAAAACCCAGGTATCCTTGGTGCCGCCGCCTTGCGATGAATTCACGACAAGCGATCCTTCACGCAAGGCCACGCGCGTCAGCCCCCCTGGCACAATGCGAGTCTCAGCACCGGAAAGCACAAAGGGCCGCAAATCCACATGGCGCGGCGCGGTGCCGCTGCCGGTGAAGGTCGGCACGGTGGAAAGCGCAAGCGTTGGTTGCGCGATGTAATCTGCGGGATTGGCGCGAATGCGCGCAGCGAATTCAGCGCGCTGTTCGGCGGTGCTATGCGGCCCGACCAGCATGCCATAACCGCCCGAACCCTTGGTGAGTTTCACCACCAATTCATGCAAATGATCGAGCACATAGGCGCAATCATCCGGCCTTTCGCAAAGATAAGTCGGCACATTGGCCAGGATCGGTTCTTCGCCGAGGTAGAACCGCACCATTTCCGGCACGTAGGGATAAACCGCCTTGTCATCGGCAATGCCGCCACCCGGCGCATTGGCCAGCGCCACATTGCCGGCGCGATAGGCTTCCATCAGCCCGCGCACACCCAGCATGGAATCAGCGCGAAACACGGCTGGGTCCAGATAATCATCATCAATCCGGCGATAGATCACATCCACGCGCTGCGGGCCTGCGGTGGTGCGCATGTAAACAACGCGATCCTCGACGAATAAATCCTGACCCTCCACCACCTCCACGCCCATTTCATCGGCCAGGAAGCAATGTTCGTAATAGGCGCTGTTATAAGCACCAGGCGTCAGCAGCACCACGCGTGGCAGGCCGCGGCAGGCAGGCGGCGCTACCGACATCAAGGTTTCCAGCAAATCGCTCGGGTAATGGCTGACGGGGGCAATACGATGCGCTGCGCACAGGCCGGGGAATAGCCGCAGCATGGCTTCGCGGCCTTCCAGCATATAGGAAACGCCCGATGGCGTGCGGCAATTATCTTCCAGCACATGGAATTGCGCGGCATCGGTGCGCACCACATCAATGCCGGCGATATGCACGTAAATCCCACCCGGCGGCGTGATGCCGCGCATCTCGGGCCGATAGGCTTCATTCTGCAAAATCAGCGCTTCCGGTATGCGCCCGGCCTTCAGGATTTCTCCCGGCCCATAAACATCCGCCAGAAACATATTGAGCGCACGCACGCGTTGCGTCAGGCCGCGCGACAAATGGTCCCATTCCTGCCACGCCAGGATGCGCGGGATGATATCGAAGGGGATCAGCCGTTCCGGATCGCCGCCTTCGCCATAAACCGCGAAGGTCACGCCAATGCGGCGAAACAAAAGCTCGGCTTCCTGGCGCTTGCGTTCCAATTGCGCGATGGGTGTGGCCGCCAGCCAGCGCGCAATCTCGCCATAGGCCGCCCGCGCCGCTTCGGGTTCCCCCATTTCGTCAAAGGCCCTGATGGGTTCCGCCATCGCCCGACTGACCTCCTGTTTCTCAGAAGATCGGGCCAAAGGGCGCGCCACACAAGGCGGTGATGCCCGAAAACTGGGCCGGACGGTGCTTTATTGCCCAGAAGGCATCCGCCGCGCCCAATTCTTGGGCAAGCGCCCCCCCCTTAAAGGGAGGGGTAGCGCTTATGCCAATCCGTCACGCGCTGATAGGCATCGGCCACGGCCAGCACCCGTGCCTCGGCAAAGGGGCGCGCGGCCAGTTGCAGGCCAATCGGCAGGCCGCGATCATCAAAGCCGCAGGGCACGCTGATGGTCGGCAGGCCCAAATAATTGAACGGCCGCGTATTGGCAGAAACCGCCATGAAGCGCGACCAATTCGCCGCATCGGCATCAATATCCGTCTCGGCGAGCGTCGGCACACGGGTGCGCAGCGCCGGGGTTGCGACAATATGATGCCCCGCCATCGCCTCGGCGCAGAATTGGCGCAGCAGCGGCCCACGACGCGACAGCGCTTCAATGTAGAGATGCGCCGGGATGGGATAGCCACCATAAAGCCGGGACGACAGATGGATGGAATAATCGCCGGCCCTTTCGCGCATCCATTCGGCATGGATCGCCGCAGCTTCTGACCGGCTGACCAGCGCGGTATAGGCCGCAATGGCGCGGAGTGATGGGCAAGACAGCCGCGTGATTTTTGCCCCGCGATCGCGCATGGCATCAAGCGCGGCATCAAAGGCCTTCACCACCACCTCATCCGCGCCATCAAAGAAATATTCCTGCGGCACGGCCACGGAAATGCCGCGCAAATCGCCGGTGAGTGCAGCCTCATAATCCGGCACGGCTTCACGCGCGCTGGTGGCATCGCGCGGGTCATGGCCGGAAATAATCCGCATGAAGCGCGCCGCATCCCGCGCCGTCTGCACCAAAGGCCCGACATTATCGGCAGAAAATGATAGCGGCATGACACCCGCCCGCGAAACCCGCGTTTGCGTGCCCTTGATGCCGGTCACACCACAAATCGTCGCCGGCAGCCGGATGGAACCGCCCGTATCAGACCCAAGCGCACCATAGAAAAACCGCGCCGCAACCCCCGCGCCGGAGCCGGAGGATGACCCGCCCGTGCAATAACCATGCTGCCAAGGATTATGGCAATGGCCGAAATGCGCGTTATGCCCAGTCGGGTTCTGGGCAAATTCCGCCATATTCAGCGTGCCCATATCAATCGCGCCTGCGGCATCCAGCCTTTCCAGCACGGTTGCTGTCACCTTGGGCACAAAATCCCGCCGGATTTTTGATCCGCAGGTAGTGACCTTGCCGGCGCGATAGTACATATCCTTGTGCATCATCGGCACACCGCCAAGCGGGCCAAGCGCTTTGCCCGCCTTGCGTGCGGCATCCACCGCCGCCGCCTGTTCCAAGGCGCTGTCGCGATCCAGCCTGATCACGCTATTCACCTTGCCATCATGCGCGGCAATGCGCGCGAGGCAGGCTTCCGTGAGCGCGGTTGCCGTTACCTCCCCACGCGCCACCGCATCGGCGGCTTCCGTCATGGAAAGTTCATGCAGCGCGCTCATGCTTCCTTCTCCTGCTCGGCGCGCAAGGCCGCTTCAAAGCTGGAAGGTTCGTCTTCAAACACCAGCGTGCCGCGCAACGCCGCCAATTCCTTGAGCAAGCCGATGTGATCGGCAAGGCCAAGCCGTGCTGCCTCATTCGGGCATTCAACACCGCTCCATAGGCGGATGGCTTCCATGCTGGGGGGGATGGGGTCGGGTTTCATGATAGTTTCTCCTGCGGTCGCCCATGCTGCGATGGGTGCTCAGGCTTTGCAAATGCCCTGCCAAGGTGGCAGGCTTGGGCATGAGAAATCAGGAGTAACGCCGCATGAAAATCGTGGACATCAAGGCATTCCCAACCTCCTTCCCGCTGCCGCCCAATTCCGGGCCGCGGCTTGGGATTGGCCAGGCGGTGAAGCGCGATGCGGTGATGGTGAAGGTCATTACCGAAGATGGCATTGTCGGCTGGGGCGAAAGCCATCATGGCCGGGCGCATACCGCCATCGCGAAATTGCTGGAAACGACGCTGAAGCAATTGGTGATCGGGATGGATGCCTTTGACACCACGGGCGTCTGGGCGCGCATCTACAAGTATCAATTGGCGAGCCATGGCATGGGCGCCGCCACGGCCATGGCCATGTCGGGGCTCGACATGGCGCTATGGGATGCCAAGGGCAAGGCGCTCAATCTGCCGCTGTATAAGCTGCTCGGCGGTTCCGCGCGGCCGGTGCCGGCCTATGCCGGTGGCGTCGCACTTGGCTATCAGCCGCCGGCGCAGCTGCTTGATGAAGCGGCACCCCATATGGAAGCAGGCTACAAGGCGGTAAAACTTCGCGTTGGCGATACGGTGCGCGATGACATTGCGCGCATGGAAGCCGTGCGCGATGCCTTTGGGCATGAGCTGGAAATCCTGACCGATGCCAATATCGGCTACAACATCGCGCAGGTGCGCCAGGTGCTGCCCGAGATGGACCGGCTGAATATCGGCTGGCTGGAAGAACCCTTCCCCGCGCATGATCACCGTTCCTATGCTGAGGCGCATGGTTTTGGCAGCACACCGCTGGCGGCTGGCGAGAATCACTTCACCCGCTTTGAATTCACCCGCGTGCTGGAAGATGATGTGATCCGCATTTGGCAGCCTGATTTATCCAAATGCGGCGGCATCACGGAAACGCTGCGCATCGCCGCCATGGCATCGGGCTTCAAGATCCCGATCCACCCGCATTCATCCATGACAGGCATCAATCAGGCGGCATCCATCCATCTGCTCGCCGCGATTGATAATGGCGGTTATTTCGAAGCCGATGTGTCGCGTGCCAATAAATTCCGCGATGAATTGGGCAGTGAGCCCTGGCGCATAGGCAAGGATGGCTGCGTGCGCCCTCTGGAAGCACCCGGCATTGGCGTTGAAGTGGATGAGGCGTTTTTGAAAGCACACCCCGCCATCGAAGGCCCGGGCTATGTGTGACCCGGCGCGGTTTCCCGCGCCGGGTGAAACTTAGATGTAGTGTTCCTTCAACGGCGCATAGCCGTTGAAGCCCTGCGACGCATAAGTCGTCACGTAAGCCCCGGTGGAAAGCAACTCCACCCTATCGCCACAGGCCAAATTCAGCGGCATGCGGTAATTGGACTTTTCATAGAGCGTATCCGTGCTGTCGCAGGTCGGACCCGCAATGGTGACCGGCCCATCCTCAGTCCCGTCATGCGGCGTGCGGATATCGTAACGAATGGCCTCGCCTTCGGTTTCCGCAAGGCCACCAAAGCGCCCGATATCCAGATAGACCCAGCGCACCGGATCAGCGGCCCCCTTGCGGGAAACCAGCACCACTTCGCTGGAAACCAGGCCGGCATCGCCCACAATGAAGCGCCCGGGTTCCACCACCATCTCTGGCAGGTCATTGCCGAAATGCTTCGTCATGGCGCCCATAATGGCCATGCCGAAATCATCAATGCCCGGCACTTCCGCGCGGTAACGCACCGGATAGCCGCCGCCCAGATTGACCATGCGCAGCTTCACGCCCGCTTCCTTCAAATCCGTGAACAGCATCGCCGCGCGCGCGATCGCGCCTTCATAGGTTTCGGTCTTGGTCTGCTGACTGCCGACATGGAATGAAATGCCATAGGGGTCGAGCCCCATATCGCCGGCCTTCAGCATCAGATCGCGCGCCATATCCAATTCGCAGCCGAATTTGCGCGAAAGCGGCCATTCCGCGCCTTCATTCTGCACCAGGATGCGGCAATAGACCCGCGCGCCGGGCGCATGGCGCGCCAGCTTTTCCAATTCCTCAATGCTGTCGAAGGCGAACATGGAAACACCAGCCTTATGGGCGGCCGCAATCGCCGACGCCTTCTTGATGGTATTGCCATAGGAAATCGCTTCCGGCCGCGCGCCGGCATCAAGGCATGCCTGCACTTCTTCGAAGGAAGCGGCATCCAAGCTTGAGCCGAGCTTCACCAACCGCTCCAGGATCGGTGCGGCGGGATTGGCCTTCACGGCGTAATAGATGCGCGCAAGCGGAAGCGCCGCGTGCATGGCGCGGTACTTTTCCTCAACACGATCCACATCCAGCACAAGGCATGGTGTGGCCGGCGCGTTGTCGCGCAAAAAGCGTGCGATTTTCGGTGTCATCGCAGCACCCTCCAGGCTCCAAACGGGCCGCCCATGAAGGCGACGGCCCAAGGTTAACGAAACGGTCGAACGAACCAGCGACCAGTAAATTGCCGCCTGAGAAGACCCAGACGGGGTTGCCAGAACGCTTGACGTCGTTGCGTAAACCCTTTGGCCGGAGGGCCGGGGGCCAGAGGCACGTGCGTACTGCGTCTGCGGCGCATGTATGCCTTGCGACCGAAGAATGCAAGCGAAATCGGTCCCACGCCCGGTTTTTTTCCTCATAGCCCCCCGGGGCATCCGGAATCCTGCCCGAAACCCCGTGAAAGACCGGGCAATTCCGCCTGCAAGGCAGCGCTTTGGCAGGAAGCTTACCGGGAAGCGCCGCGCGACTCCGCTCCGCGCCCCAACCAGCGCAGCACGGCGAAGCCCGCCAGCATGATGAAGGCAACATGGCCAAAGGCGATGCCCCAGGCCGCAACGCCTTCTCCGCCCGCCCAATCCAGCATAACCCCCGCCAGCAAAGGCCCGACAAAGCCGCCCGCGTAGCCCAGCATGCTATGCAGCCCCATGGTCGCGCCGCGCAAAGCCGGGTCCGCCGCCTGTACCGTCCCCGCGGTCAGCGCCGAACTGTCCAGATAGATCGCCGCATTCCACAGAAACACCAGCAGCAGCACCACCCAAGGTGAGGCCCCAAAGGCAAACCCCGCCACCAGGGAAAGCGCCGCGCCGGAGAGCATGGCAATCGCCACAATCCTGTCCCGCCCCAGGCTCTCGGCCAGGCGGTTCCCGGCGAGCGAACTCGCAATGCCGACCAAGCCCGCCAGCGTGAACAGCACGGTCGGTCCCGGCAGCCAGTCCGGTGGCGCCTGGATCAGAAAGCTCGCGGTCAGGAAGGCCACTGCCCAAGCGCGCAGCACCGCCATTTCCAGCGTGTGCACGGTGTAGCCCGCAATCCAGGCCATGGCGCGGCGATTGGCGAAAACCGGGCGGAAATCCAGCAAGCCGCGCGGCGCGGTGCTTTTGGGCGGCGGCGCATCGGGCAGGATCAGCATGGCGATGGCAAAGGCGCCAGTGGCGGCCAGCCCTGCCACCAGAAAGGCAAAACTCGGCCCCACCAGCGCATCGCAAAGCCCGGCAAGCGCAAAGGAAGCCGCACCCGCGATCCCCACCCCCGCCGCATGCCAGGCGACAGCCCGCGATTGCGCCACACCCGTCAGCGGATCAGCGATGGATTTAAGCCCGGGCATATAAGCCCCCGCCCAGCCAATCCCGGCAAGCGCGCGAAAGAACAGCCCAGCCCAAAAGCCATCGGCGAAAAAGGCAAAGCCCAAATGCGCCACTGCCGTGGCCCCGGTGCCAATCAGGTAAATCCGCCTGGCCGGCACGCGGTCTGTCAGCGAAAGCAGCACCGGCACCGCGGGCACATAGGCCGCGAAGAAAACCCCAATCAGCCAGCCCGCTTCGGTGGCCGAAAGGGACCAGCGCGCCATCATCTCCGGCAAGAGCGCGGGCAGGGTGAAGGCACCGATTTGGGTCAGGATTTGCGCCGTGACCATGGCCACCACGAAACCCCGGCTGCCGGGAAGCAGGGTCATGGCCCGATTAGGGCGCAATTTGCCCGTTTCGGATAGCCCGGCTTGATCCCCGCCGCGCCGCGCCCGATGTTAGTCCGAATTGATGGGGGAGGGCTGCAATGCGCATGGTTGAAACCCCGGAAGCGCTCCGCGCGCTGATCGGGCAGGAATTGGGCGTCAGTGATTGGCTGGAAGTGACACAGGATCTGATTGATCGCTTTGCCGAAGTGACGGGCGATCATCAATGGATCCATGTGGATGTGGAACGGGCCAAACAAGAAATGCCCGGCGGCAAGACCATCGCACATGGCTATCTGCTGCTGTCGCTTTTGCCCAAGCTTGGCGCTGGCATCTACAAATTATCCTGGCCGACGCGGTCCATCAATTACGGCAGCGACAAGGTGCGCATCGTCAATCCGGTGAAAGCCGGCGCGCGCATCCGGCTGCGCCAAAGCCTGATTGCGGTGGAAGATGGCGCGCCGGGCGCGCATCGCATCACCGTGCGACAGACGCTGGAAATCGAGAATGAGGCTAAGCCCGCCATGATCGCGGATACCATCCGCATGACCTTCACCTGAAACTCAAAAAAGGAACAAGCAATGAAACTCACCTGGTTCGGCCATTCCGCCTTTCGCCTGGAATTCGGCAAGTCGGTTGTAATGATTGACCCTTTCCTCACCGGCAATCCCGCCTTTGGCGGCGATGCGGAAGCCGCCAGCGCGGGGGCGACCCATGTGCTGCTGACGCATGGTCATGCCGATCACATTGGCGATGCGGCGGCCATCTGCAAACGCACCGGCGCCAAGCTTGTCACCAATTATGAACTCGCCATGTGGCTCGGCAAACAGGGCGTCACCGCGTTTGATCCCATGAATACGGGCGGCACCACGGATCAGGGCGAATTCACCGTCACGCTGACCCAGGCTTTCCATTCCTCGGTTGAGGTGGATGCCAATGGCGTTTTCCATTGCCTTGGCCTGCCGAATGGCATTGTGGTGACGCCGAAGGACAAGCATGAACCGACCGTCTATCACATGGGCGATACCGATATCTTCTCCGACATGGCGCTGATTGATGAGCTGTATGCGCCAACGGTTGCGCTGGTGCCGGTGGGGGATCGCTTCACCATGGGCCCGCGCGCTGCGGCGCTTTCCGTGAAGCGGTATCTCCGCAATGTCACCACTGCCATTCCTTGCCATTACGCCACTTTCGGGATGCTGCTGCCGGATGCCTCGGGTTTTGAGGCGGAGATGGTCGGCGCCAAGGCCAAGGTGCTGATCCCGGAAAAGGGCAAGGCAGTCAGCCTGTAAGCGCTTATCCGGGGCGGGCGCCGTGATGCGGATCAAGGCGCCCGCCCCAGGGTGAGGGCAGAAAAGACGCTGGTTTCATTACAGGCTTTGATGGAAGGAGATCCTCATGCGATGTGACAGGCGCGTTCTTCTTCTGGGGCTGCTTGGGCTTGGCGCTTGCGCCGCCACACCAACAGAAACGGCGATCCTGCCGGAATTTCGCGGCTTTGTTTCGGTTGACCCCGTGCGCCATGCGATTGAGCAGGGCGCCGATCTGCTCACCCATCGAAACCGACTCACCGGGCAGCCTTGGGAAACCGCGCGCCTTGTTCAGGCGTTGGAATTCCTCGCCGTGGAAGTGCCCAATGGGCCGCGCTGGAATGTGATGTTGCCCATGGCGCAGCTGACCCTGCCGGCCGCGCGGGCTGAATGGCGCCAGGCCTTTGGCATTGCCCCAGAAGCCCGCGCGCAGGAGGTGATTGATAGCCTGACGGAACTGCGCAGCGCCTATGCCGAGCAGCGGCCCACAGCTGCGCCTGCCGCCTTACGCGCCCCAATTTTCACCCCGGGCGGGCAGGAAACGCTCAATCGCTTCGCTGACCCACCCGCCCTGCCGCGCACCACCCGCGCCATGATTGATGCGCGCCAGGAATTGATGGTGCAGAGCTTTGAGCGGCGTTCGGGGCGCGGTTTTGTCATTCGCTAGAGCGGGTTGCGTGAACCCATGTTAACGCAACATGCCCTAGGTTGTGCGGGGGGGCTTTTTGGGAAGGGGATAGGTCAGCATGAATCGCGCCGCTGGATAGGGCCTCTTCCGGCACTGAATACTGTATGGGAAATCAAGGCGCCCGCTATGCCAGGCCAGGATGCAGACGTGATAGGCTCCGCGGGATTTGTTGGAAGGACATCAGGATGCAATGCGATAGGCGCGTTTTTCTCGCGGGGCTGATGGGCGTGGCCGCCTGCGCCGGCCCGCCCGAGACGGCAAGACTACCGGAATTCAGCAGCTTCATCACGGGCGATGCGGTGCGCCATTCCATCGAACAGGGCGCGGACATGATGACCAATCCGCGCCGGCTGACAGGCCAGCCCTGGGAAACGGCGCGCCTCATTCAGTCGCTGGAATTCCTCGCCGTTGAATTGCCCAATGGGCCGCGCTGGAGCGTTATTCTGCCCATGGCGCAATTGGCGATTCCCGGGGCGCGCCGCGAATGGCGCCAAGCCTTCGGCATTGCGGCGGATGCGCGCGCACAGGCGGTGATTGATAGCCTCTCGGTTTTGCGCAACGCCTTTGCTGCCCGCAGCCTGTCCGGGGCGGTGGATGCGCTACGCCCGCCGCTTTTCACCCCAGGCGGACAGCAAACACTCAACCTTCTCGGCGATCCGCCGCCCCTGCCCAGGACCAGGCGGGCATTATTGGATGCGCGGCTGGAACTCGCCAGCGCCCGAGATCATGATCGCAACTGACGCCGAAAGGATCGCCTGAAAGCCAGGGCCTGATGCTTCCGTAAGAATCACGCCCCCGGCGCGACCAGCGTGCAATTCCCGGTCGAGCGCAGCTTCTGGCAGGTTTGTTCGGCCTGGGTGCGCGTCAGCCCCCTGACCCGTGCGGTAAAGGCCGCGCCATTGCCCTGCGCGACGCGGACCACTTCCGCCTGCCCGCTGCCCCCGGCCGAACTCCGTGCCGAGGAAGCGGCGCTGCGTGCCAAATTCTCTGAAGCAAAACGCCCCAGGCTGACTGACCAGCCATTGCCGCCCCCGCTTGGCGGCGGCAAGGACCCGGCGCGACCCAATGCCGAAGGCGAGGCCGGCGCTGCCTGGGCAGATCCGATCAGGCCGAGACCGCTGCGGGATGGTGCGGCGGCCGGCGCCTGACGCGGCGCGGGCGGTGCCACGGGCGCAGCGGCAAGGCTGGAACGGCCCGGTTCAAGCCCGGCACGCCGGCGTTCTGCCGGGGTGAAGGTGCTGCCATCGGGGATCGGGTCCATGCGCACCACATTGCCAAGGCTCGCCACCTGCGTGCCCGCCGGTGCTGCCGGGGCAGGGGTAGCGGCCTGGGCCACCTGAACGGTCGGTGCGGGGCTGCGCTGTTGGTTCAGCGCCACCATCGTGCCGCCATCCATCCGGCGCGGCCCGCGCGGGATGCTGGTGCCGATATCGGCCGCGGCATAAACCTCGGCCGGGGCGCGCCGCGCTGGCGCCACGCTTGCAATGCGTGGCCCGACGCGTGCGACGTAATTGCGCGTTTCATCCGGCAGGCCGCGCCCACCCCACAGGAAATCCTCCAAGCGCCGCGGCCCGGCATTATAGGCGGCAAGGAAGGCGGGCGATCCGTAAAGCTGATACATCTCTCGGATATAGGCCGCGCCGGCCTGCAAATTGTCGTAAGGATGATAGGGATCAGGCCCCAAATTGTAGCGCTGCGCCAATTCCCGGTAGGTGCCGGGCATTACCTGCATCAGCCCCATGGCACCCACGCGAGACGTGGCACCTGGTCGCCCACCGCTTTCCTGGCGCATCACTTCGCGGATCCAAAGATCAGGCACATCAAACCGGCGGGAGGCATCGCGAATCCAGGGCCCCCAAGGGTCGCCGGGCGGTCCGGGCGGTGAAGTGCTGTCAGGACGGTTATAGAAGGGCCCATTCGCGTGGCGCCCGGTGCCATCCGCGCAAGCCGAAAGCACTGCCAGCAGCAGGCCTAAAACCAAAAACCGAGCATAGCCCAGTCGAAACCCGTGCATCCCCTCAATACTCCATCGGGTCTGGGATTTGCGCCCCGAAACGGTCCCCCAAGAGCCCGACCAATGCCCCCGCATCGGCCCGGCCCAAACCGTCCCGCTGACCATGCCCCTGGTGGTTGAAACATCCAGAAACATCGTCGCGGCATCTCGGCCTAGGCTATTTGGACAGGGCAGGTCAAGCGTTACCCATAGCCCACAGCATGTGGGGTATTTGCCACGGCAATCATGACAAGATTTAGGCAAAATACCGACAGAATCAGATTGTAAATCAAAGCTTTCCCTTCCGAAGCTCAGGGACTACGCGCAGAACCGTCACCGATCGGTCACAGGCTGACGATCTGGCCCGACCCCACAGCCACCAGAAAACTCGCCACCCCGGCCCGTTCCACCCCAGGGGCAAGGGGGGCGGCGCCCAAATCCTCGGCCTTCAGCCCGGCTTCACAGACCAGGCGCTGCACGCCAAGGGCAGTGATGGCGGAAAGCAAAGTGCCAATCCCGGCTACGCCGCGCGCCGCGAGCTGCGCCTCGCGCGGGTCCTGCAATAACGGGCAATCGGCCAAAAGCAGCCGGCAGCCGCCATTGGTGGCGAAAAGCACCACATCGCGGCCAAGCGCGGCCGCGCCGCTCGCCATCACCAGGGCGTAATGGGCGCGTTCATGCCCGCCATCCAGCAGCAAAATCCCAAGCGGGGGGCGCTTTTCACTCATGCCCGGCAGGCCGGCGCGGCCGCGTTTTCATGGGCGGAGAGATCACGGATGGAAGCTTCCGGACCGCATAGCGCACAGGCCGGGTCGCGCTTCAGCCGTACGGTACGAAACCGCGCATCAAGCGCATCCCAAAGCAACAACTTGCCGATCAGCGGATCACCAATGCCTAGGATCAGCTTCAACACCTCGGTCGCTTGCAGCGTGCCCATCACCCCTGTCACGGCGCCAAGCACGCCGGCTTCGGAACAGGTTGGCACCAGGCCGGGCGGTGGCGGTTCCGGGTGCAGGCAACGATGGCAGGGGTTGGTGCCATCATGGCCATGAAACACCGAAAGCTGGCCTTCAAAGCGCAGCACCGCCGCACTCACCAGGGGCTTGCCGAGCAAATGGCAGGCATCGCCCAGCAGAAAGCGTGTTTCGAAATTATCCGTCCCGTCGCAGATCACATCATAATGGGGGATCAAGTCGCGTGCCGCCGCCGCATCCATCCGCCGCGCATGGATATCCACCGCCACTTCCGGGTTCAGCGCCTTGAGAGTTTCCGCGACACTCGCCGCCTTATTCTCCCCAATGCGCGCGGAGGTATGCGCGATCTGGCGCTGCAGATTGGAAAGCTCCAACGCGTCATGATCCACCAGCCCGAGCGTCCCGACCCCCGCCGCGGCGAGATAAAGCGCCAATGGCGATCCCAAGCCCCCCGCGCCCACGATCAGCACGCGCGCGGCGCGGAGCTTGGCCTGGCCGATCGCGCCCACTTCGCGGAGCAGGATATGGCGGGAATAGCGCTGCAATTCCGCACGGGAGAAGGAAAGCGACATCCGCGACATATGGCCGCGATGCCCCGGCGCGCGCAAGCTTTCCGCTTGCGATAGCGCAGCGCTTGGCGCCTTATGGCGCCATGGGCACCGAGGAGCTGATCCATCGCCTGGCCGCCGCGCTTGCCATTGGTTTGCTGGTGGGCACGGAACGGCATTGGCGCGAAAGGCAGGAAGCGCCGGGCAGGCGCACCGCCGGCGTGCGTACTTTTGCGCTGACCGGGCTTTTTGGCGGCGTCATGGCGGTTCTGGCCGCAGCCCTTGGGCAAGCGGGGGGCGCGCTGCTGCTGGGCTTTGGCCTAGTGGCGCTGCTCGCCGCGCAATTGCCCTTCGCGCTGCGGGAAGCGGAGGCTGAGAACAAGGTCTCCGCCACCAGCCTGGTAGCTGCCCTTGGCACCTATAGCCTTGGCGCGCTCGCGGTGCTGGGTGATATGGCCGTGGCTGGCGCGGCGGCTGTTGCCATGACCGCCATCCTGGCCTCGCGTGAGAGCCTGCATGGGCTGATGAAGCGCATCACCTGGGCCGAGTTGCGCTCCGCGCTCATGCTGCTGTCCATGACCTTGCTGGTCATGCCGCTGATCCCCGATGAGCCGATTGCCCTGCTGGGCGGGCTGAACCCGGCCAAGATTTGGCGCTTTGCCATTCTGCTCGCGGCGATTTCCTACCTGGGTTACCTCGCGGTCAGGCTGCTGGGGCCGGAACGGGGCCTGCTGTTCAGCGGCGCGGCGGGGGGCTTGGTGTCTTCCACGGCTGTGACGCTTGCCAATGCGCGCGCGGCTGCGGCGGGGGGCGCCGCTTTGGCGCTGGCGGCTGGGGCGCTCATGGCGGGCGCGGTTTCCTGCCTGCGCACCATCGGCATTGTGGCCTTCATCGCGCCCGCCGTTGCGGCGCATCTGTTCGCCCCCTTGGGTGTCGCGGCGCTTGGCATGGCCTTGGCCGGTTTTGTCCTGGCGCGGCGCACGGGGGCGGATGGCGCTGCGGCCAGCATGCCTGACAATCCCTTCGAACTCAGTGCGGTGTTGAAAATCGCCCTGCTGCTCGCCGCCGTGGTGCTGATTTCCAAATTGGCCGCCGAGCGGCTGGGGCCCGAGGCCGTTCTGGCGGTCGCCGCCATTACCGGCTTGGCCGATGTGGATGCGGTGGCGCTTTCCGTGCCGCTGCTGGCGCCGGGGACGATCAGCCTGGCCTTCGCTGCCCAGGCGGTGCTGATGGCGGTTGCGGTCAATATCTGCGCCAAAGCTGGCTATGCCCTGGCCTTGGGTGGCGGGCGCTATGGCATGGCCTATGCCGGGCTTTCCCTGGCGGCCGGCGCTTTGGGGGCGCTTTTCGTTTTATTTGGCTGAAGTCAACCCCTTGCCGCCCGCGCGCGCTGGCGCCACCCTGCAAGCGATTGCAGGAGGAAGACGCGATGCCCGCCGAAGGCGGCCCCTTGAGTGCCGGAAAAACTACAGCCGATTTTGCTGCGCTGGAGCATTTTCAAGCCAAGTGGACTCACTTGGCGACTCGGAAAATGCGACCAAACAAAACCTTAGAGCATGGGTGTTGAGCGAATGCGAAGCACACATGCTCTAGATGCGATGATTCGCCCGCGTTCCGTTGCCGTGATTGGTGCTTCCGATGACGGCACCCGCATTGGTGGGCGGCCTATTGCCTATATGCAAAGCCAGGGTTTTCAGGGCCGGCTTTTGCCGGTGAACCCGAATCGTCCAACGGTGCAGGGCCTGCCGGCCTTTGCTTCCGTCGCCGCTTTGCCCGAAGTGCCGGACGCCGCGATCATCGCCGTGCCAGGCGAAGCCGCGATCCAGGCCATGGATGATCTGGGCGCGCGCGGCTGCAAATCCGCGATTGTCTTCACCGCCGGCTTCGCTGAGGTGGATGAGGCTGGCGCCGCCATGCAGGAAAGGCTGGTCGCTGCCGCACGCCGCCATGGCATGCGCATGTTGGGGCCGAATTGCCTTGGCCTGTTCAATGCTGCGATCGGTTTTTATCCGATCTTCTCGCTTTCCTTCGAACAGGGCTGGCCCATTCGCGGCAATATCGGCATTGCCTCCCAGTCCGGCGCCTATGGCACGCATGTGTTTGCGGTGGCGCGTCAGCGCGGCCTTGGCACCACGGTTTGCGTCACCACCGGCAATGAAGCCGATGTCTCCTTGGGTGAGGCGATTGGTTGGATGGCGCAGGCGCCGGAAGTGGAAGTGATCTGCGCCTATGCCGAGGGTATTCGCGAAAGTGCCGGCTTTGTCGCCGCCCTTGATCTGGCGCGGCGCAACCGCAAACCCGTGATCATGATGAAGGTCGGCGCCAGCGCGCTGGGTGGTGCGGCGGCGAAATCCCACACCGCTTCCATCGCGGGTGATGATGCTGTGACGCAGGCCGTGCTGGATGAATTTGGCGTTTTGCGCGCACGCACCACGGAAGAAATGCTCGATATTGCCTATGCGGCATCACGGCGCACTTATCCGGCCAATAATTCCCTTGGTGTGCTGACGGTCAGTGGCGGTGCTGGCGTGCTGATTTCCGATGCATCGGAAGCGGTGGGCCTGCCCATGCCGGAAATGCCGCAGGCGTCGCAGGAAAAGCTGCGCGGCCTGATTAGCTTCTGCGCCCCGCGCAACCCGGTGGATTGCACCGCGCAAGCGGTGAACCAGACCGAGCTGTTTGGCGATTTCCTGGAAGCGACGGCAGGTGATGGCGGCTATCCATCCGTTCTGGTGTTCTTGACGCAGACGGGGGGCTCAACCTCCATGGCGCCGAAGCTCAGGCCCTTCATGCGGGACGCCATCGCCAAACGGCGGGATCGGCTTTGGGTTCTTTCGGCGATTTGTTCGCGCGAGAAGGTGCGCGAATATGAAGAAGACGGCTTCCTTGTTTTTGAGGACCCAACGCGCGCGGTGAATGCCATTGCCGCCATGGGCCGCTTCGGCGCTTATTTCGCGCGGCAGGAAGCGGGCGCGGCGGGTGCGCTGCCAAGTGTTTCACTACCTGCACAAACTCCAACAGAAGCCGAAGCCAAGCGCCTTTTGGCCGAAGCGGGCGTGCCTGCGGTGCCAGAACAGGCGTGTGCTGATGTTGAAGATGCGGTGCGCGCGGCGGATGCCATAGGCTATCCGGTGGTGGCAAAAATCCTCTCGCCCGATATCCTGCACAAGAGCGAAATCGGTGGCGTGATTTTGAATATCGCGGATGCTGCCGCGGTGCGTGAAGCGCATGCCACTTTGCTCGCCCGCGCCGCGCAACACGCGCCCAAGGCACGCATCGAAGGTGTGCTGATTGCCAAGCAAATCACCGGCGGCGTTGAAATGGCGCTTGGTGTGCTGCGCGATCCTGTCTTCGGTCCTGTGGCCATGGTCGGGCTGGGGGGTGTGTTCATCGAAATCCTGAAGGATGTTGCCTTCCGTCGCTGCCCCTTTGATCCTGCGCAGGCAGAAGCGCTGATTCGTTCGCTTAAGGGCTTTCCTTTGCTGGATGGCGCGCGTGGCAAGCCGAAAGCGGATGTGAAGGCGCTTGCGGAATCACTTGCTGCGCTATCGCGTTTCGCCGTGGCGGCCGGGCCGCGTTTGGCATCGGTTGACGTGAACCCCATGCTGGTGCTGCCGGCAGGGCAGGGCGCCTTTGCCGCGGATGCGGTGATTGAAATTGAGGAAGGGCATTGAAATGCCGATCATTTACGAAAAGCTGCTGAACTACCCCATCCCCGAAATGCGCCAGCATCTGCGCTGGCAGGATGTGGCGATGTATAATTTCTCTGTCGGGCTCGGCCAGGACCCTATGGATGAACAGCAGCTCGATTTCCTCTATGAGCCACGCTTGAAAGTCATGCCCTCCATGCCCGTCGTGCTGGGGGCGCCGGGGTTTTGGTCACGCAATCCCGATACCGGCATGGATTGGGTGAAGATTGTCCATGGCGAACAGGGTTTGATTCTGCATAAGAAGCTGCCGACAGAAGGCGAGATCATCGGGCGTTCGCGCGTGACGGGCCTGGTGGATCGCGGTGAGGGCAAGGGCGCGCTCATGTATTCCGAACGCCAGGTGATTGATGCGAAGACGGGCGATTTGCTCGCCACACTCACCAGCACATCCTTTCTGCGCGGTGATGGCGGCTTTGGCGGGCCGAGCGGGCCGGTGAAGCAGCCGCATCCGGAACCGGACCGCGCGCCTGATGTCTCGCTTGATCTGGCAACGCGGCCGGAACAGGCGCTGATCTATCGCCTGAATACGGATTTGAACCCGCTGCATATAGACCCGAAAATTGCCGCAGCCGCCGGCTTTCCGCGCCCCATCCTGCATGGGCTTTGCACCTTTGGCACGGTCTGCCATGCGCTGCTGAAAACACTCTGCAATTACGACACATCGCGCTTCGGCAAGATGGATTTGCGCTTTTCTTCGCCGGTTTATCCTGGCGAGACGATCCGCACTGAGATTTGGCACGAAGCAGGTGGTGCTGCCTTCCGCGCGCGGGTGGTGGAACGCGACAAGGTTGTGGTCAGCAATGGCTTGTTTCGTTTTGCCTGAATGATGATGGGAAAAGACGCATGATCAACAAGATCGTTCAATCCATGGCGGACGCCATGGCCGGTATCAAGGATGGATCAACCGTGCTGATCGGCGGTTTCGGTGCTGTCGGCCAGCCTGACCAATTGATTGAAGGGCTGATCGAACAGGGCGCGACCGACCTGACTTGCGTGGCCAATAACGCCGGCACCGGGCGCGTGGGCCTCGCGCGGCTCATGGAATTGGGGCGCGTGCGCAAGATTATCTGTTCCTTTCCGCGCTCCGCCGGTTCGGTGGTGTTTGAAGAGCTTTATCGCCAAGGCAAGATCGAGCTTGAGATTGTGCCCCAAGGCACCATGGCCGAACGCATGCGCGCCGCTGGCGCTGGTGTGCCAGCTTTTTTCACCGCGACATCGGTTGGCACCATCCTCGCCAATGGCAAGGAACAGCGTGAATTCAATGGCCGCAACTACGTTATGGAACATGCGCTGAAGGCTGATGTGGCGCTGGTGGAAGCCTGGGAAGGGGATCGTTGGGGTAACCTCACTTATCGTTCCAGCGGGCGGAACTTCAACCCAGTGATGGCCATGGCGGCCGATATGACCATCGCGCAGGTGAGCCACATCCGCGAATTGGGTGAGATTGTGCCGGAAAATGTGCATACGCCCGGCATTTTCGTGAAGCGCGTATTGCATGTTGACCGCGGCCCGGCATGGGCATGAGCAGGCAGGAAAGAAGGGGATCAGACCATGAATGGCTTTGACCGTAAGCAAATGGCCGCCCGTGTCGCTGAAGACATTCCGGAAGGCTGGTTCGTCAATCTCGGCATCGGTATTCCGACCATGATCGCGAATTACGTGCCGCTGGATCGCGAAGTGATTCTGCATTCGGAAAACGGCATTCTGGGCATGGGTCCAGCGCCTGCACCCGATAAGGTGGACCCTTGGCTGGTGAATGCCGGCAAGCAGGCGGTCACGCTGCGCCCTGGTGGTTCTTATTTCCACCACGCCGATAGCTTCGCCATGATCCGGGGCGGGCATATTGATCTTTGCGTGCTGGGCGCTTTTGAAGTGGCCGCGAATGGCGATATCGCCAATTGGGCGACCAGCGAGAATGACTCAGCGCCCGCTGTGGGTGGTGCCATGGATCTCGGCGCCGGCGCCAAGCGGCTTTGGGTGGTGATGGAACACACCACCAAGGATGGCGGACACAAGATTGTGGAACGCTGCACCTATCCGCTGACCACACCGGGTGCGGTCAGC
This sequence comes from Roseomonas sp., assembly GCA_020249925.1. Taxonomy (GTDB): domain Bacteria; phylum Pseudomonadota; class Alphaproteobacteria; order Acetobacterales; family Acetobacteraceae; genus Neoroseomonas. The sequence goes on from JADCER010000012.1 coordinate 255,486, forward strand.
CGCGTCTATACCAATCTTGGTGTGCTGGATGTAGTGCAGGGCAAGGGTTTTGTTGTGCGCGATTTGGCGCCCGGTGTGACCTTTGACCAAATCCAGGCCGCCAGCGGCGCCAAGCTGCACACGAATTAAAAAGGCGCCCCTGCGGGCAATAAGGAAACGGGCATGAGTGAGGTTTTGGAAGAACGCGCGGAATCTATCCGCATGATCCGCGACAGCGCGGGCGCGGTGGCGCCGCGTGGCGGTGACAGTAAGCGCGTGCGCGGGCTTCGCTTTGTCGCACCTGGGTTTGACAAGCGCGTCTTTGCCCAGATGGGTGAATTCGGCTGGATTGGCTTGGCGGTGGCTGAGGCTGCCGGCGGCGCTGGGCTTGGCATGAGTGAGGCGATTGCGCTGACGGAAGAACTCGCCGGTGGCTTGGCGCCGGAACCGCTGATCCCGGCCATGCTTTCGGCGCGTTTGCTGGCGGGCGCTGATGATCAATCGCTGCTCGGTCCTTTGCTCGCGGGCCAGCAAGTGGTGCTGACAGCGTGGCAGGAACGCGCCGATACGCTGGCCGCGCCTGGTAATGCCGATGCGCCGCGCGTCTTCATTCCGCAAGCGGGTGGGGCCGATGTGTTTCTTGTGCCGGTGCGTGAAGGTGCAGGCCTCGCGCTTTACGCCGTGCCGGCGGCGGGTGCTGATGTTGCTTTGGAAAAAACCATGGATGGCGGGTATTTTGGCACGCTCCGCGCCAATCCTGCGAAGGGGCAACGCATCGCTTCTGATATCAGCGCTGTTTTGGATGACGCCTTGGATGAGGCCGCGCTGATGACAGCCGGTGCCATGGTCGGGCTGATGGAACGCGCCTTTGACATGACGCTTTCCTATCTGAAAACCCGCCAGCAATTCGGCCGTATCATCGGCACCTTCCAATCCTTGCAGCATCGCGCGGCGGATTTGAAAATCCATCTCTCGCTCACGCGTGCGGCCGTGGAGGCAGCGGCAGCGGCCTTGGATGGCGGCGCGGCAGGTGATGCGCGCAAGGCTGCAGTTTCCAAGGCCAAGGCGCGCGCGGGTGAAAGCGGGTTGATGGTGCTCCGCCAATGCATCCAGCTCCATGGCGGCATAGGCTATACGGATGAATATGATGTCGGGCTTTATCTCCGCCGCGGCATGGTGATTGCCAATCAATTCGGCTCCGCCGCTTTGCATCGCCGCCGCTTCATGGCGCTGGCGCCGGAGGATGCGGAATGAGCGCGCCTGCCGAACCTATGCGCCAACGCATTGTGGAAGAACGCGATGGCGCGGTGCTGATCGTCACTATTGATTGCCCATCGCGCAAGAATGCCATCGCGCCCGTGCTTCGCACCGCGATGGAGGAGGTAATGGAACGCGCCCATGGCGATGATACGATCCGCGCCATTGTGGTGACGGGCGCCGAGGGTACTTTCTGCGCCGGCGGCGATATTTCTTCGATGGATATCGACAGTACGCTCGCCGGGCGCGAACGCATGCGCCGCACGCATAAGCTCGTGCGCCTCATGGCCAAGGGCGGCAAGCCTGTGATCGCGGCAGTCGAAGGCTGGGCAGCGGGTGCGGGCATGGCGGTGGCCTGCGCCTGTGATGTGATTGTGGCGGCCGAAGATGCGCGCTTCACGGCGGGGTTTCACAAGATTGGCCTGATGTCCGATATGGGCCTGCCGCATTTCCTGCCCGCGCGTGTCGGCATTGGCCGCGCGCGGCGCATCCTGTTTTTCCATGAGGTGATTGCCGCGCCAGAAGCCGAGCGTATCGGCCTGGTGGATTACGTGGCACCTCCCGGCAAGGCTTTGGAAGTCGCCCTGGAAAAGGCGCGCTTCCTGGCCGCCGAAGCGCCAGGGCCCATCGCCTTCACCAAGCAAATCTTCGCCGATGGCCTGGATGAGGCTTTGGCGCAGGAACAAACCTATCAGGCCGCGCTTTTCACGACCGAAGATTTCAAGGAAGGCCGCGCTGCCTTCTTCGCCAAGCGCAAGCCGAATTTCACGGGAGGCTGAGGAAATGATTGACCCACGCGAAACCCAGGATCTGAACCTGCTGGAAGATGAAATCTTCCGCCTGCATGTGCGCCAATGGATTGAGGCGAATTACCCAGCCGAATTGCGCAATCCGCCAAAGCGCCTGCATTGGGATGAAAACAAGCCCTGGTATTTCAAGCTGGCGGAAAAGGGCTGGCTTTGCCCCGGCTGGCCGCGCGAATTTGGCGGGCTTGGGCTTTCACCAGCGAAGCAGATTATTTTCACCGAGGAAATCGAACGCCATGGCTGCGCGCGCACCAATGACCACGGCATTGTCATGGTGGGCCCGCTGCTGATCAATCATGGTACGCGCGAACAGCAGCAATTCTTCCTGCCGAAAATTCTCTCTGGCGAACATATCTGGTGCCAGGGCTATTCCGAACCCAATGCGGGATCGGATTTGGCGGCGCTGCGTACCGAAGCGGTACTGGATGGTGATCATTACGTGGTAAATGGTCAGAAGATTTGGACCACCCTCGCCATGGATGCCAATTGGTGCTTCCTGCTGGTGCGCACTGACAAGAACGCGAAGAAGCAGGAAGGCATTTCCTTTCTGCTCGTGGATATGAACACGCCCGGCATCACCGTGAAGCCGATCATCAATCTGGAATATCACGACGAATTCTGTGAGGTATTCTTCGACAATGTCCGCGTGCCCGCGGCCAATCTGGTTGGCACGCCCAATCGCGGCTGGGATATGGCGAAGGCTTTGCTTTCCTTTGAGCGTATCTATCTCGGCTCACCTCGGCTTTCGGCCTATGCGTTTTCGCGCCTGAAGCAGCTCGCGGAACGGATGGGCGTTTGGGAAGATGCGGTGTTCCAGGATACCTACGCCAAGCTGCGGCTTGATCTGGAAGATCTGAAATCGCTCTATGGCGTTTTCGTGGATAAGGTCAGGCGCGGCGAAACGCTCGGCCCCGATGTTTCCATGCTGAAGGTGTTTCAGACAGAACTCTTTCAGCGCATCACCGATACCATGCTGGAAATCTGTGGCGAAAACGCTGGCTTGCTCGACCCCATGGAAGGCAATCGCAACCTGAACCCAACCGGGCTTTACATTCAGGCGCGGCCTTCGACCATATATGGCGGCTCGAATGAAATCCAGCGCAATATCATCAGCAAGAACGTCCTGGCGCTGCCGGGCTAAGGCCGCGCAAAAAAGAAGGAAGTGACCATGAGCGATCTTTGGCGCCTTACCGCAACCGATCTGGCGGCACGCATTCGGTCAAAACAGGTCTCTGCCACGGAAGCGGCGAAGGATGCGCTGGCGCGGCTGGATGCGGTGAACCCCAAGATCAATGCCGTAGTGGATCACCGCCCGGCAGAAACACTCGCGGAAGCTGCGCGCATTGATGCCATGATCGCGCGTGGCGAAGATGCCGGCCCGCTCTCTGGTGTGCCCATCACCATCAAGGTGAATGCGGATCAGCAAGGTTACGCGACGACCAATGGTTTGCGTCTGCAAAAGGATCTGATCGCGAAGCAGGACAGCCCCGTTGTCGCCAATCTGCGCAAGGCGGGTGCTGTGATTGTTGGGCGGACCAATACGCCGGCCTTTTCGCTCCGCTGGTTCACGCGCAATTCGCTGCATGGCCATACGAAAAATCCGCGTGACCCAAGCATTACGCCTGGTGGTTCCTCAGGCGGTGCAGGTGCGGCCACCATGGCCGGTATTGGTGCGATTGGTCATGGCACGGATATTGGCGGTTCCATTCGCTACCCCGCCTATGCCTGCGGCATTCACGGGTTGCGCCCAACGCTTGGGCGTATTCCCGCCTGGAATGCTTCCGGTGCGGAGCGTCATGTTGGCGGCCAGGTTATGGCGGTCAGCGGGCCGTTGGCGCGCAGCATTGCCGATGTGAAACTCGCTTTCGGCGCCATGTGCGCGCGCGATATCCGCGACCCCTGGTGGGTGGACGCCGCCATGGAAGGCCCGCCCGCACCGAAGCGCGCAGCGCTGTGCCTTTCGCCGGACGGCATGAAGGTTCAACCCGAGGTGCAAGCCGCTTTGCGTGATGCTGCCCAGCGCCTGGAAGCCGCCGGCTGGACGATTGAGGAAACCGATACACCGCCCTTGCGTGAACCCGCGCAATTACAAGCCATGCTCTGGCTCGCGGAAAGCCGCCGCGGCCTCAATAGCGCTTTGCATCAGGAAGGTGATCCGGATGCCAGCTTCATCTTCGCGCAGATGGAAGAACTTTGCCCAACGCCTGATCTGAACAGCTTCATGGATGCGCTGCAGAAGCGTTCCTATTTCGTGCGGCTTTGGATGGAATTCTTCGAACGCTTCCCGGTGGCGATCACGCCCGTTTCCGGCGAATTACCCTTCCGCGATCAGGAAGATGTTGAAAGCCCAGCTGCCTTCCGCCGCATCATGGAAGCGCAGCTCACGCAAGTGGGGCTACCGCTCATGGGGCTGCCTGGCCTTACGGTTACCACCAGCACGGTTGGGCGCATTCCCGTTGGTGTGCAATTGCTCGCGGGCCGCTACCGGGAGGATTTGCTGCTGCAAGCCGGCGCCATGATTGAAGCCGCCGGCGCGCCGATTACGCCGATTGATCCGGTCGGGTGATCACACCCGACCGGCAAGGTATCAATCAGACAATGAAAGCCTTGGCCTTGGCGTCGTAATCGCCATAGCCAAGCGTATCACGCAGTTCCGCCGAAGGCATGGCGCTGGCTGCTTCCGAAAGCCCGGCTTGCAACGCGGCCAGGCCCGCCTTTATCCCCGCCGCCGCGGGTGAGAGCATCCCGGTCGGGAAAGTGCCGATCTTGAAGCCAAGCGCTTTGGCTTCCGCTTGCGTCGGCGTGGCGCGCGCCCCACCGGGGGAGAGCACCACAAAGGAAGGCCGCCCCTTGGCCGCCGCAACCGCGCGATGGATTTCCGCATTATCGGCGGGGCTGTCCAGAAACAGGATATCCGCGCCTTCTTCGACAAACATTTCAATCCGCGCCACGGCTTCATCAATACCGGCGGTCGGGCGGCAATCCGTGCGCGCCAGAATAAGGATGCCGGATTCCTTCGCTGCCTGCACGGCGGCACGGATTTTCATGCGTGCTTCCCCGCGCGGCAGGCAGGGCTTGCCGGCAGCGGTCAGCGCGCGTGGCGTGATCTTGTCTTCAATCAGAATGGCGGCGGCCCCGGCGCGGCCATAAGCGCGCACGGTGCGCTGCACATTCATGGCATTGCCATAGCCATGATCACCATCGGCCAGCACCAGCGTATTCGGCGCCGCACCGCGCACCATGTTGAAACTGTCAAACATCTCCGCGAAGGAAATCAAATCGAGGTCCGGCCCGCCCAAGCGGCTTGCGGCAACGCAGGAACCGGACAGAAAGGCGGTGTCAAACCCTGCCGCCGCGGCCATCTTGGCGGAAAGCCCATCCCATACGGCGGGCATGACAACGAAATCAGGCTTGGCAAGCAAGGCGCGCATTCTCTCAGGCGGGGTCATGATGTTTCCTTGATCAAGGTGAAGATGCGCCACGCTAGATCGGATTGCGCGCGTCACCAAGGGCCGCACCTTGTCGCCTGGAACCCTGCCGCCTAGGCTTTCGTTCAAGAAACGCCCTGAGGATCCGCCATGCCGATCATTGACGCGCAAGTTCATGCCTATGAACGCAACCACCCCGGCCGGCCTTGGCATGCGGTGCTGCATGGCCCGCCTGAAGTGACAGGCGCTGACATGGTCAAGGCCATGGATGCCGTTGGCGTGGATGGCGCGATCCTGGTTTCCGCCTTCACCATGTATCGCTTTGACGCGAGCTATGCGGTTTCTGTCCGCAATACCTATCCTGATCGTTTCGCATTGATAAAACCGGTTGATCCCAATGATCCGGCGGTGGCTGACACCATCGCCGATTGGCAGGCCACCCCTGGCGCCGTTGGCATTCGCATCATGATGCGCGGTGATGTTTCCGCCGATCCCGCCGATCCCGGCATCAATCATGTGCTGGCAACGGCTGCGAAGCGTGACCTGCCGGTCAATCTGCTCTGCTGGGGCAGGCTTGATCAGGTGCATGAATTGGCGCGGCGCAATCCGAATACGCGGCTCGTGATTGATCACCTCGGCCTGCAACAACCCTTCGAGCCGCCACGGATGGAAAACGGCTTTGCCGAATTGCCGAAGCTGCTGGCGCTTGCGGCCTTTCCCAATATCGTCGTGAAAATCACCGGCGCCTGTACGCTATCGCGTGGTGAATATCCCTACGCCGATATCTGGGAACCGCTCGCGCGCATATTCGATGCCTTTGGTTTGCAGCGCTGCCTTTGGGGCACGGATTGGACGCGCGCGGTGGAGTTGATGACCTATGCTGAGGGCGTGGATGCCTTCCTGAAATCGGATCGGCTTTCGGATAGTGATCGCGCCATGCTGATGGGGGAGGCCACAGCCCGCACCTATCGCTGGTCTCCCGGCAGGAAATAACCCCTGGCGCGGCGCCGGCAAAACTGTCAGCCTGCACCTAAACACGCCGAGGAAACCCAGAATGAGCCGACGCTATCATGATGCGTGACAGCCGCTTGGATGGCCGCGCTGCCTGGACACGTTTGGCGATTGCACTGCTGATCAGCATGATCGGCAGCGCGCCGATGTGGACCGTGGTGGTGGTGCTGCCCGCCGTGCAAGCGGAATTCGGCACGCTCCGCGCTGGTGCTGCGCTGCCTTACACCATGACCATGGTGGGCTTCGTGGTGGGTGGCGTACTGATGGGCAAGCTATCGGACCGCTTCGGCGTCATGGTGCCGGTGCTGATTGGCGCGACCTCCATTGGGCTTGGCGGCATCGCGACCTATTTCGCACCGAGCCTTTTCACCTTCGGTCTTGCCTATGGCGTGTTATTCAGTTGCTTTGGCGCGGCGGCGGTGTTCAGCCCCCTCATTGCCGATGTCTCGCTTTGGTTTGAAAAGCGCCGCGGTATTGCCATGGCACTGGCCGCATCCGGGAATTACTTCGCCGGCACCTTCTGGCCGACGTTGCTGCAATGGGGCATTTCCACCATTGGCTGGCGTCAGGCGCATCTGATCATGGGGATTGCGAGTTTCATCACCCTGGTGCCGCTGGCATTTTTGCTGCGCACGCGTGCGCCCATGCCGGCGCCAGCCGCGCCTGGCATCATTGCGCCGCGCAATCCCATGGCGCTGGGGCTTCCGCCGAATGTCTTGCAGACACTGATCATCCTGGCCGGCATCACCTGCTGCATCGCCATGGCCATGCCGCAGGTGCATATCGTTGCCTATTGCGTGGATCTTGGTTTCGGCGCAGCGCGCGGCGCGCAAATGCTCTCCGTCATGCTCGCGAGCGGCATCGCTTCGCGCCTGATATTTGGCTTTATCATGGATCGTATTGGTGGCGTCAGAACGCTCGTGCTCGCTTCCTTGTTGCAAGGTGTGGCACTGCTGATGTTCCTGCCCTCTGATGGGCTGACTGCGCTGTTCCTGGTGTCCTTCATGTTCGGCCTGTTCCAGGGCGGGCTGGTGCCCTGCTACGCGATGATCGTGCGTGAGAATTTCCCACCATCAGAAGCTGGCAGCCGCGTTGGCATGGCGCTGTCTTCCACCATGGTCGGTATGGCGGTGGGCGGCTGGATGGCGGGGGCGCTGTTTGACGCAACCGGCGGCTATACGGCTGCGATGCTGAACGGCATTGCGTGGAATCTCGTCAATCTTTCCATCGCGCTTTGGCTGATGTGGCGGCTTAACCGTCGTCAACAGGCCTTCGCGTAAACCGGCAAGAAACCTCCGCCTCAGCCAATCCTCTCCCAATACAATTCCAATTGCTGCATGGCGCCATCCACCATGCGTGGTGGCGGCTTCAGCCAAACGCCAGCACCTTCCGCGCGCACCTGGCGGACCTGATCGCCACCAATCCGCTCGGCCAGATTGCTGTCATCAACGCGCGTGATCAGCGTTTGACCATCAAAGGTATAATTGCCCGTATAGGCGGACCAGAAGCGCTTCACGCCAGGCGGCAGCACCGCCCGGCCATCACCCGTCGCGGCCTGCATGCGCTTCGGGCCAAATTGCACAATGCCGGTTGGCTCCGGCCCATATTGGTGATGTTCCAGCGGTTGGCCTGCCGCGTCGGTGGCGCGCACGCGCAGCAATTGCCAGGTGCCAAGCAGGGAAATCATTTCCGTCCTTTCAGGCTGCCGCCCGAGCGTCTTCCAGAATCATCGCCGCCGCTTTCTCACCAATCATGATGGAAGGCGCATTGGTATTGCCCGCGACCACGGATGGCATGATGGAAGCATCCGCCACGCGCAGCCCCGCCACGCCGTGCACGCGAAGTTGCGGGTCAACCACGCTATTGCTGCCAATACCCATGGCGCAGCTGCTGGATGGGTGGTGATTTGTCGTGCCGGTTTCGCGCACGAAGCGTTCCATATCGGCTTCACTTTCCATGGCATTGCCCGGCACCAATTCCCCAAGCGCAAAGGGCTTCAATGCTGGTTGTTCCACCAACCGCCGCACCAGCTTTATGCCATTCAGCATCGCACGCATATCATAATCGGTCGCGAGAAAACCGAAGGTAATCGCCGGTGCTGCGAAGGGATCAGGGCTTGCCAGCCTGACCGTGCCGCGCCCTTCGGGCGCCAGATGCACCGGGCTTAGCGTGAAGCCCGAAAAAGGATGCGGAATGACACCTTTTTTGGAGCGTTCAAGCGTGCTCCATTCCAGCAGATTGATCTGCAAATCCGGCTGTTCCAGGCGCGGGTCGGATCTGGTCAATATCCCCGTGCGCACGGCATTCACCGCCATGGGGCCGCTGCGAAACAAGCCATATTGCAGGGCAGCGGCAATTTTGCGCGGCCAGCTATTTTCCAGATCATTGAAGGTGAGCGGTTTGGCGCAACGCCACATCAGATAGACGCAGAAATGATCATGCAGATTGGCACCAACCGCCGGCATATCGCGCAGCACCGGAATGCCCATTTCCTGCAAATGCTCCGCTGGTCCCAACCCGGAAAGCTGCAATAATTGCGGGGACCCGTAGGCACCGCCGGAGACAATAACCTCTCGCCGCGCGCGCACGCGTTTAAGGCCGCTGGGATCACGATACTCCACGCCAATGGCGCGGCCTTCTTCCAGAACAATGCGTGTCGCATGGGCATTGGTGCGAATATCAAGATTGGCGCGCCCCTTCGCGGGCGCCAGATAGGCGCGCGCCGAACTCCACCGCCGATTGGCGCTGGTAGTGGATTGATAATAGCCCGTGCCTTCCTGAATCTTGCCATTGAAATCCGGGTTGCGCGGAATGCCGGCCTGTTCGGCGGCGCTGATCATAGCCTCCGTCAATTCCGTCGTGCCAGTGTGGTCCGAGACATTGAGCGGCCCACCAACACCATGGAATTCATCCGCGCCGCGCGTCTGGTTTTCGCTTTTTTTGAAGAAGGGCAGGACGGAATCGTAATCCCAGCCCGTGCAGCCGCGCTGGCGCCATGAATCATAATCGCGCGGATTGCCGCGCATATAGACCATGCCATTGATGGAACTTGTCCCACCCAGGGTCTTGCCGCGCGGTACAAAGAACTTGCGATCATTCAATTGCTTCTGCGGCTGGCTTTCAAAGCACCAATTGATCGCCGGATTGGCATAGACTTTCGCAAAACCAAGCGGAATATGGATCCAGGGGTTGCGATCCGGTGGCCCGGCTTCCAGCAGGCACACGGTATAACGTCCATCTTCCGAAAGCCGCGCCGCTACCGCCGCCCCTGCGGAACCGGCGCCGGAGACAACAAAGTCAAATACCCCGGCTTCTTCGGTCATGCCGCGCCCCTCCAGACACCATCCGCTGCCACCAGGCGCCCCGCGTGGAACACCCGTTTGCGCGGCGGATGCGCGCCAATCGCATCCGGGATATTCTCAGCCGCGATGCTGAAGAAATGCGCCGGATTGCCGGGCGCGATGCCATATTCCGCAATACCCAGCGCCGCCGCGCCTTCCGATGACACCATGCTGAACAATTCCAGGATCAGCGGATCATGGCGCAAATCTTCCCGCCAGCCGATCACCGAAGCGCGTTCCAGCATATCGGCATTGCCATAGGGGCTCCAGGTATCGCGCACATCATCATTGCCGCAAAACACCCGCACACCGGCGCGACGCAGCAGCATGAGCGGCGGCATGGTCGCACTGCCCGCGCCATGCGTGACCAGCGCGACACCGCAGGATGCCATCATCTCCGCCGCCGCCTTCTGTTTTGATTCCGCAATGCCACCCAGGCAGAACCCATGGCTGATCGTGGCCCGCCCTGCCATGCCATGCGCGCGCACACGGGCGCAGATTTCAAGCAGGCTGAACAGGCCAAGCTCACCGGGTTCATGCAAATGGATATCCACGCCAACGCCGCGCTTTTCCGCAATGGCGAAAATGCCATCCAATTGCCCGCGCGAGTCGCGATCCACCTCACAGGGGTCAATGCCGCCCACAAGCTCCGCCCCCGCGCCAATGGCGGCATCCAACAGATCCAGCATGGGCTTGCCGCCCGCGCGCATCACGCCCGCCTGGGGGAAGGCCACTATCTGCACGGTGGCGGCGCCTTGATGCGCCTCCCGCGCCGCCAGCACGCCTTCCAGCGCGGAAAGGCCAAAGGCGGGCGTGATATCGGCATGGGTGCGGATATGCGCCGTGCCATTGGCGACACAGCGGCGGATCAGCGCCCCGGCCCGTGCGGCCGTGTCCAGGGGCAGGGAAGGCAGCAGCTTCGCATCGGTCGCGATCCGGCTCATGCGGAAGGGCTCGGCGGCATGGGGCGTCCAGGGCAGGCCGAACAGGGTCTTATCCAGATGCATATGGCCATCCACCAGGCCCGGCAGCAGCAAATCCCCACCCAAATCCAGCACCTGCCCGGCTGGGGGCAGCGGCGCCTCGGCGGGCAGGATGGCCGCAATCCGCCCATCCTTCAGCGCCATACGCTGGCCAGGCGCCCCGCCATCCGCCAGGCGGAAATTCTGCAAAACCGTGTCATAGGGCGCTTCAGCCATGCCCATCCTCCCCTTCGGCGCGGCGGAGCCCACCGCGCCCGAGCCATTCCAGGGATGATGCGGGCCGGTTTCCGCCAGCGTCAATCGCTTTTGGCCCCGCTTATGGTTGACGGAATGCGCCTGCTCTCCCTATACGAGCGCCATCCCGCCGGGGCGGCCAGCCAATGGCCCGCCGCCGGCGCTCTTTCTTTGCCTTATGGCTACGACCCCCTGGGAGAAGTATCGTGAAGCGTACCTATCAGCCCTCCAAGCTCGTCCGGAAGCGTCGCCATGGCTTTCGCTCCCGTCTTTCGACCGTGGGCGGCCGCAAGGTGCTGGCCAATCGCCGCGCCAAGGGCCGCAAGCGTCTTTCCGCCTGATCAGAGCCTCGCGCGGGGTGGCGTGATGGAGCGGCTTGAACCCTGCGCCGCTTCGCTGCCGCCCGCGACACCCGGGCTCGCAAGGCTCAAGAAACGGCGGGAATTTCTGCGCGCCGCAGCGCGGGGCAAACGCGCCGCAAGGCCCGGGCTGGTGCTGCAGGCGCTTGCCGTGCCGGAACCCTCGCTCAGGCTTGGCTTCACCGTGACGAAGAAAATCGGCAATGCCGTGATCCGCAATCGCGCGCGTCGGCGCCTCAAGGAAGCTGCGCGGCTGACGCTCCCCGGCATGGCGCTTTCCGGCTGGGATCTGGTGCTGATCGGGCGTGATGCGACCGCCGAGCGCCCCTTTCCGCTGCTGATTGAGGATTTGCGCGCGGCACTCCGCCAAGCAGGTGTGGCGCCATGAGCCTGCCTGCCGTTGCGCTGAAGGGCTGTGTGCATGCCTATCGCTACACGCTGCGTGGCATCATCGGCAGCCATTGCCGCCATTACCCGACCTGCAGCGACTATGCGCTGGAAGCGCTCGAGACACATGGCGCCGCGCGCGGCACCTGGCTGACCACGCGGCGCATTCTGCGCTGCAACCCCTGGACCCCTGGCGGCTACGACCCCGTTCCCCGCCCCAAAAACACCAAAGGCTGAGCACCCGCCATGGATCAGAAGCGTCTGTTCGCCGCGATTGCGATTTCAATCGGCATTCTGCTGCTGTTCGATGTTTACAAGCGCATGACCATGCCGCCGGAAGCGCCGGCCCCCATCACGCAGCAGGCCACGCCCGCCCCGGCCGTCCCTGCGCCGGCGGCCTCCGGCGCGCCCGTGCCGGCAACCCCGGTGCTGACCGCGCCAACACCGCAAGAACCCGCGCCTGCCGCGCGCGCGCCGGCGCGTCGCATCCCGATCGAAAGCGCAACCCTTTCCGGCAATCTCAATCTCCGCGGTGCGCGGCTCGATGATCTGGTGCTGCTGCGCTATCGCGAAACCACCGATCCTGGCTCGGCGCCCGTGCGGCTTTTCGCGCCGCGCGATTCTGCCGCACCCTATTTCGCACAATGGGGCTGGACGGCAGCCGATGGCCGCACCCGCGTGCCGGATGGTGAGACGGATTGGCAGATCAGTGGCGGGCCGCTCGCGCCCGGCAAGCCGGTCACGCTCACTTGGGATAATGGCCAGGGCCAGGTTTTCGAAATCCAGCTAAGTCTCGATGAGAATTACATGTTCTCCGCCGAACAGCGCATGCGCAATACCAGCGGCGATACGGTCGCGGTGCTGCCCTGGGCGCGGGTGCGGCGCGAAGTGACGCCGAAGGTGGAAGGCTTCTTCATCCTGCATGAAGGCTTCACCGGCGTGATCGGTGGCCGCTTGAATGAGGTAACCTATTCCGACGCGAAGTCTGAGGCGCAGAAGCGGCGCGGCCCTGCCTTTGAACAGGAAGATGTCGGCGGCTGGGTTGGCATTACGGACAAGTATTGGCTCGCCGCATTGATGCCCGCCGCGCCGGATCAGCCGATGCGCGCGGCCTATCGCTTTGTCAGCGAAGGCCCCGGCACAGCCGGTGAGCGTTGGCAGGTGGATATCGCCGCCCCTGCCGCACAACAGATCGCCCCCGGTGCCACGGATGGTTTCAAAAGCCGCCTATTTGCCGGCGCCAAGGAAGTGCATCTGCTGGATGATTACGCCGCACGCCTTGGCATCAGGGATTTCGACAAGGCGATTGATTTCGGCTGGTTCTACTTTCTGACCAAGCCCTTCTTCTACGCGCTGGATTGGCTATTCCAGCTTTTCGGCAATTTCGGCGTCGCCATTCTGGTCTTCACGCTTGCCATCAAGATCGTCTTCTTCCCGCTGGCCAATAAGGCCTATAAATCCATGGCGAAGATGAAGGTGCTTGCGCCCAAAATGGCCGAGCTCAAGGAACGCTACAAGGATGATCCGCAAAAGGCGCAGGTCGAAATGATGGCGCTTTACCGGAGTGAGAAGGTCAACCCTGCCTCCGGCTGCTTGCCGATCCTGATCCAGATCCCGGTGTTCTTCGCGCTCTATAAGGTGCTGTTCGTCACCATCGAAATGCGCCACCAGCCCTTCTTTGGCTGGATCAAGGATTTGTCTGCGCCTGATCCCACCAATCTGTTCAACCTGTTCGGCCTGCTGCCCTTTGATCCGGCGGCCTGGAGCACCTTCCTCCATATGCCGGCCTGGGCGCTGATCATGGGCCTGACCATGTGGGTGCAGCAGAAGCTGAACCCGCAGCCGCCCGATCCGATTCAGGCGAAGATTTTTGCCTGGATGCCCATCATCTTCACCTTCATGCTGGCGTCCTTCCCGGCGGGGCTGATTATCTATTGGGCCTGGAACAATACGCTTTCCGTTGGCCAGCAATACTACATCATGCGCCATGAACGCGCGGCCAATCGCGCGGCCAAGGCGGGCGGCAAGTAGGCGTGGTGCCGCTTGCCAGGTTCGCGTGATGAGTGGCTTGGCCGAGGCTACGACTGAAGAAGCGCGCGCTGCCCTGCTGGAAGCGGGGCGGCTGCTTTTTGCGCGGCCTTGTGATTTCTACTTCGGCGCCCAAAAACTTGAACAAGTGCCACCGCCTGGCCTGCCAGAGATTGCCTTTTGCGGGCGGTCGAATGTCGGCAAATCATCCCTGCTGAATGCGCTGACGGGGCGCAATGCGCTGGCACGTGTTTCCAATACGCCGGGGCGCACGCGGCAGCTCAATTTCTTCAATTTGGGTGATCGGTTGGCGCTCGTGGATATGCCGGGCTATGGCTATGCCAAGGCATCCAAGGAATTGCAGGCCGATTGGCAGGGCATGATGTTCGAATACCTGCGCGGCCGGCCTAATCTGGGCCGCGTGCTGCTGCTGATGGATGCGCGGATTGAAACCAAATCCGCTGACCTTGCCGCGATGAAGCTGCTGGATGACGCCGCCGTCGCGTTTCAGATCGTGCTGACCAAGGCCGATGACGTGCCGCCCGCCCAATTGGCCAAGCGCCTGGCCGAGGTTGAGGCGCTCGCCCGGCGCCATACCGCAGGGCACCCGGTGGTCATGGTCACCAGCAGCGAAACCGGGCAGGGCATTCCCGAATTGCGTGCCGAGCTCTCGGCCTTTGCCGCCCCCGGCTGATTTTTGTCCGCAAGACCGGTCAGGACACCGCGACAGGGGCGCCGAAAAAGGTTACAGGCGGTTCATGCAGGCCACCCCCCCGCTTCTTGCCGCTGAGGGCATTACCAAGCGCTTCGGCGCGCTGGTGGCCAATAACGCCGTGGACCTGAAGGTCGCACCCGGCGAGATCCATGCGCTGCTTGGTGAAAATGGCGCGGGCAAATCCACGCTCGTCAAAATCATCTATGGCCTGCTGCGCCCGGATGCGGGGCGGCTTGTCTGGCGCGATGCGCCTGTTGCCGTGGAAAGCCCCCGCGCCGCCCGCGCGCTTGGCATTGGCATGGTGTTTCAGCATTTCTCGCTTTTTGAGGCGCTGACGGTGGCGGAGAACGTCGCCCTCGCGCTTGATGGCGCTGGTGCCTTGAATGAGATCGCCGAACGCCTGGCCGAGACCAGCCGCGCCTATGGCCTGCCGCTTGATCCCAGCCGCGAAGTCTGGCGGCTTTCCGTGGGTGAGCGCCAGCGCGTTGAGATCATGCGCTGCCTGATGCAGGACCCTCGCCTGCTGATCCTGGATGAACCCACCTCCGTATTGACACCCCAGGAAGCTGAGGGGCTTTTTGCGACGCTTGCCAGGCTGCGCGCTGAGGGGCGTTCGGTCCTTTATATCTCCCACAAATTGGAAGAAGTGCGCCGCATTTGCGAAGCCGCGACCATTTTGCGCGGCGGCCAGGTGGTGGCGCATTGCGACCCGCGCGCGGAAACCGCAGCGAGCCTCGCGCGCATGATGATGGGCGGTGATGTGGTGCCCATCCGCCATGATGTGATTGAAGCGCAAGGTCCGGTGCGGTTGGCGGTTTCCGCGCTGTCACTCCCGCCGCAGCATGCGCATGGTATTGCGCTTGACAGGATCAGCCTGGAACTCCGCGCCGGTGAGGTGCTGGGCATCGCTGGGGTTGCCGGTAATGGCCAGGATGAGCTTTTTGCAGCCCTCAGCGGCGAAGAATTGGCGCCGCATGATGCGGCGATTGCGATGGATGGTATCGCGGTGGGCCGCGTAGGCATCAATGAACGTCGCCGGCGCGGGGCTGCCTTTGTGCCGGAAGAACGGCTTGGCCATGGTGCGGCACCTGCCATGCGGCTCACGGAAAACGCGCTGCTCTCAGGCCATGCCACCAATGGTTTTTTGCGCCATGGCTTGGTGGATCGCGCCAAGCTGACTGACTTTGTGGGCAAGGTGGTACGCGCCTTTGATGTGCGCAAAGGCCCTGCCGATCCGGAAGCGCGCGCGCTATCGGGCGGCAATTTGCAGAAATTCGTCATTGGCCGCGAAATTGCCCGCAAGCCCGGCCTGCTGGTGGTGGCGCAGCCAAGCTGGGGCGTGGATGCCGGGGCGGCTTCCACCATTCGTCAGGCGCTGATGGATCTGGCGCGTGCGGGCAGTGCTGTTCTGGTGATCAGTCAGGATTTGGATGAATTGCTGGAAATCTCAGACCGCCTTTGCGTGATGTTCATGGGCCGGCTCTCGCCCGCCGTGCCAACCGCGGAAGCCACACGGGAATCGCTCGGCCTATTGATGGGCGGGGCGGGGATGGCGGCGTGATGCGTTTGGTCATGGAAAAGCGCAGCGAGACACCGATCAGCCTGATGCTGATCTCGCCCATGATTGCGGTGGCGCTGACCATGATATCGGCGGCCATCATGTTCGCGCTGCTGGGGAAGGACCCGGTGGCGGCGCTGCAAACCTATTTCCTTGATCCGCTCTCGGATTCCTGGGGTTTGCAGGAAGTGGCGGTCAAGGCGACGCCGCTTGTGCTCATCGCGGTTGGGCTTGCGGTTTGCTACCGCGCCAAGGTCTGGAATATCGGCGCCGAGGGGCAATTCCTGTTCGGCGCCATGGCGGGTGGTTATATCGCCATCATCACCCATGGCAGCACGCAAGGCCCATGGCTTTTGCCGGTGATGCTGCTGGTGGGCGCCATGGCTGGTGCCTGTTTCGCGCTCATCCCGGCGCTGCTGCGCACCCGCTTCGGCGCCAATGAGATTCTCACCAGCCTCATGCTGGTTTATGTCGCGGAATTGCTGCTGGATTACCTGGTGCGCGGCCCCTGGCGCGACCCGGCTGGCTTCAACATGCCCAATAGCGTGGTGTTTGAGGCAGAAGCGACGCTACCGCTGCTGATGGCGGGCGGGCGGCTCAATATCGGCACGCCCATCATGATCGCCATTGTGCTTGGCTTCATGCTGCTGATGGGGCGCACGCTGAAGGGGTTTGAAATCCGCCTGGTGGGTGAAGCGCCACGCGCCGCGCGCTTTGCCGGGTTTTCCGAAACGCGTTTGATCATCACGGTTTTCATGATCTCGGGCGCGCTCGCGGGCCTTGCGGGCGTTTTGGAAGCCGCAGGCACGGTCAAGCAATTGCAGCCCGGCATTTCACCCGGCTATGGCTTCACCGCCATTATTGTTGCCTTCCTCGGGCGGCTTAATCCCATCGGGTGTCTATTCGCCGGCATCTTCATCGCCATCACCTTCATCGGTGGCGAGAATGCGCAAATCATGCTGCGCCTGCCTTTGGATGTGACACGCGTGCTGCAAGGGCTTTTGCTGTTCTTCGTGCTGGTCTGCGATAGCCTGCTTCTGTATCGCTTCCGCCTGCTGCGGGGTGCCGCCGCATGACCCTGTTCGAAGCCATCATCCTGACCATCATCACGGCTTCAACGCCGCTACTGATTGCGGCGATTGGCGAATTGGTGGTGGAACGCGCCGGCGTGTTGAATCTGGGCGTTGAGGGCATGATGGTGATCGGCGCTGCCGCTGGTATTGCCGCCGCCATCGCCACTGGGTCTTCCAGTTTTGGCGTGCTGGTGGCCGTGCTGGCCGGCATGGCGCTGTCGCTGGTGTTTGCCGCCCTCGTCTTGGGGCTTGCGGCCAATCAGGTCGCGGCAGGGCTCGCTTTGGCCATTCTGGGGCTTGGGCTTTCGGGCGTGATCGGCGCGCCCTTTGTCGGCGTGCAGCGCGCGGGCATCGGCAAGATCGAAATCCCTTGGCTGTCCGATATTCCCTTCCTTGGCCCGCTGCTGTTCCGCCAGGACCCGTTTGTCTATGCCTCCATCGCCTTGGTGATCGGCGTCTGGTGGTTCCTGACCAAAAGCCGTGCGGGGTTGGTGCTGCGTGCGGTGGGTGAAAACCACGCGGCAGCGCATGCGCTGGGCTATCCGGTGCGGCGCATCCGCCTGCTTGCCATCCTGTTCGGCGGCGGCTGCGCGGGGCTGGCGGGGGCCTATATGTCCTTGGTTCTGACACCCTTCTGGACCAGCGGCATGACCGCGGGGCGGGGGTGGATTGCGCTGGCCATCGTGGTTTTTGCCTCCTGGCTGCCCTTCAGGGCCATGGTCGGCGCCTATCTGTTTGGCGCGCTCACCATCCTGCAATTGCATGCGCAATCGGCCGGCGTGCCGCTGCCATCGCAGTTCCTGGCGGCCTTGCCCTATCTGATCACGATTCTGGTACTCGTGCTCATTATGCGGGCAAGGCGGGGCGGGGCTGCGGGGCCGGCCTCCCTCGGCGTGCCCTTCGTGCCCGATAGATAGCCCCTTCCGTCTTGGTATTAAATTTGCTTAACCCAAACCGCTTTTCAGGGAGAGCTTCATGAACATCACCCGTCGTCACCTTATGGCCGGTTCTGCCGGTCTTGCCGGCGCTGCGCTGGCTGGTCAGCAGGCCGAAGCGCAGTCGCGCCTTAGCGTCGGCGTCGTCCTGATCGGTCCGGTCGGCGATTTCGGCTGGTCGCATATGCACGACCAGGGCCGCCGCCGCATGGCCGAGGTGCTGGGCGACCGCATCACCGCCACCACGGTGGAATCCGTCGCACCACCCGATTTTGACCGCGTGGTGACCCAGCTGGTCCGCACCGGCCACCGGCTGATCTTCACCACCAGCTTTTCCTATTTCGCCCCGACGCAGCGCATGGCGCCGCAGCACCCGGGCGTGTTCTTTGAAAACGCGACCGGCCCGACAACGCTGCCGAATATGGCGATCTACAATGCCCGCTTCTACGAAGGCCGCTACATCCAGGGCGTGATCGCCGCGCGCAAGTCGCGTTCCAAGACCATCGGCTATGTCGCCACCTTCCCGGTGCCGGAAGTGATCAGCGCCATCAATACCGTCATGCGCGGTGCCTGGTCTGTGGACCCTTCCATGAAGGTGCGCGTTGTGTGGGTGAATGCCTGGTCGAACCCGGCGCGTGAGGCTGATGCCGCCCGCGCCCTGATTGACCAGGGCTGCGATGTGCTGTGCAGCCACACCGACGGCCCGGCGCCGCTGCAATTGGCGGAACAGCGCGGCATTTTCGGCTTTGGCCAGGCATCGGACATGACGCGCTTCGCCCCCCGCGCCCATCTGACCAGCAGCGTCAATAATTGGGGTGATTATTATGCCGAACGTGCAAGGGCCGTGCTGGATGGCACCTGGCGCCCGACGGATACCTGGGGCGGGCTTGGCAGCGGTATGTTCCGCATGGCCCCCTTCACCAATATGACGCCCGAGGAAGTGAGCGAGGCTACGCGCATCCGCGATGCCATCGCCGCCGGTACGCTGCATCCCTTTGAAGGCCCGATCACGCGCCAGGATGGGACGGTGGTGATCCCGGCCGGCCGGCGCCTCACGGATGATGAAATCCGCGCGCAGAATTATTTCTATCAGGGCATTGATGTCGCGATGCCGTAAGGCGGTTCATCGCCGCTGAAACAATGGCCCCAGTGTGAGCAATCACACTGGGGTTTTTTCATTCAAAGCGATTGGACCGCGGGAACCCATTCGGCGGCGCCTTGCCCGCCCCGGCGCGATTGCCGACCCAGGCGCGCAAATCCGTCTCGGTCCGCGTTCTTTCGCCAAGCACCCAGGAAAGCCCTTCCTTGCGGGTGAATACCTTTGCATCCGCCAGCCCGCCATCGCGATAGCTTTGCAATTGCACACCGCGCCCGCGCGTCATTTCCGGCACCTGGTCAATCGGGAAAATCAGCAATTTGCGGTTCTCGCCAATCACCGCAATCGAATCGCCTTCCGCCGGCGCGCAGACCGCCGCTTCCGCCGGCGGGTCCACATTCAGCACCTGCTTGCCGGTGCGCTTTTCCGCGAGCAAATCCTCGGCCTTCACCAGAAAGCCCTTGCCATCCGATGCCGCGACCAGATAGCGCAGCCCGTCGCGATGCACGAACATCGTGACCACCGCATCCTCATTGGTCAAATCAAGCATGAGGCGCACCGGCTGCCCATCGCCCCGCCCGCGCGGAATGGTATCGGCCTTGAGTGTGAAGGCCTTGCCATTGGTAGCAAATAGCACCAGCCGATCCGTGGTCTCGGCATGGAGTGCGATGAACAGGCTATCGCCTTCCTTGAAGCGTAATTCGCCATCCAAGGACACATGCCCCTTCTGCGCCCTGATCCAGCCTTTCTCAGACAGGATCACGGTAATCGGTTCACGCTCCACAAAGGCCGCTTCATCCACCACCACTTCCGGCAGCGCCGCACCCGTCGCCGTGCGCCGTATGCCCAAAGCGCCGCCGCCGAAGCGTGTGCGCATGCTCTCAATTTCTTCCGCAATCGTTTCCCAACGCGCCGCTTCGGATTTCATCAGCGCTTGCAGCTTTTTCTGTTCCGCGGAGAGCTTCTTATGCTCCTTGCGGATTTCCATTTCCTCAAGGCGCCTGAGCGCGCGAAGCCGCATGTTCAGGATCGCTTCCGCCTGCGTATCGGTCAGGCCAAAGCGTTCCATCAGGCGCGGCTTTGGTTCATCTTCTTCCCGGATGATACGAATCACCTCATCCAGGTTGAGATAGGCAATCAGATAGCCATCCAGAATCTCAAGCCGCCGCGCAATCGCACCAAGCCGATGATTGGTGCGCCGCTGCAACACCTCATGCCGATGATCAAGCCAGGCGCGCAGCACTTCCCTGAGGCTCATCACACGCGGCGTGCGATTGGCATCCAGCACGTTCATATTGAGCGGAAAGCGGCTTTCCAGCGCGGTGGCACGGAACAGCGTTTCCATCAGCACCGCCGGTTCCACATTGCGCGATTTCGGTTCCAGCACGATCCGCACCTGTTCGGTGCTTTCATCGCGCAAATCGGCCAGCAGCGGCAGCTTTTTTTCTTCGAGCAATTGCGCGATCTGTTCGATCAGCCGCGCCTTCTGCACCTGATAGGGAATTTCGGTGACAATGATCACCCAGCTTCCGGCCTTGCCCTTTTCCACTTCCCATTTGGCGCGCACGCGAAACCCGCCGCGGCCGGTTTCATAGGCTTCGCGCATCGCCTCTGCGCTTTCCACCAGAATGCCACCGGTCGGGAAATCCGGCCCCTTTATGTGGCGCAGCAATTGATCCGTCCCGGCATTCGGGTTGCGCACCAATTCAAGCGCAGCCGCGCAAAGCTCCCCGGCATTATGCGGCGGGATGGAGGTTGCCATACCCACCGCAATCCCCGCCGCACCATTGGCGAGCAGATGCGGAAAAGCCGCCGGCAGCACGATGGGTTCGCGTTCTTCGCCATCGTAAGTCGCGCGGAAATCAACCGCGTCTTCCTCAATCCCTTCCAGCAGCGCCTGCGCCACTTCCGTCAGCCGCGCTTCGGTGTAGCGCATGGCGGCAGGGTTATCGCCATCAATATTGCCGAAATTGCCCTGGCCTTCGACCAGCGGATAACGCGCTGCGAAATCCTGCGCGAGCCTGACCATCGCCTCATAAATCGCGGCATCGCCATGCGGATGGTATTTACCCATCACATCACCCACGATACGCGCGCATTTCTTGAAACCTGCTTCCGGGTCCAGCCGCAATTGCCGCATCGCCCAAAGCAGGCGGCGATGCACGGGCTTCAACCCATCACGCACATCCGGCAGGGACCGCGCCGTGATGGTGGAAAGCGCATAGGCCAGGTAGCGTTCTGAGAGCGCATCCGCGAGGCGCGTTTCACGCTCCGCCCCGCTGGGCGCCAGGGTTTTCACATCATCGGGCATGGGCGAATCGCATCCTCAATTGACTACCGGTCTAAACCTGCGGCCCGCGCGCTGCAAAGCCTTCAAGACTTCGTAAAGCATTCTTGCGGTAACCTTTCCCCCATGATGAATTTGGCCATCGCCCCCACACGGCAGAATTATGTGCCCGAGCCCATGCCCGCCGTCTGGATCACCTGGGCTGAGGGCATTGCCGGCCCCGCGACACTCGCCCCAAAGGGGGAGTTTCGTTGCTTCCTGGTCTTCACGCTCGCCCATGGCGCAGATGCCGCCGCGCAAAGGGCGGCCATGACGCTGCGCAATCTCGGCTGGAACCATGTGGCGACATTGAATGGCTTGCGCCTCAATCCCGAAAGGCTGCATTCCCTGCCGGAGGAGTTTCACGAAATCTGTGAAGCCGCCATGTGCGGGCAGACGGGCGTCATGCATTACCGCGTCAATCGGCGATCAATCCCGCAATTCGCTCCAGCAATCTGAAGCGTGCCTCGGGTAAGGGGCGGTGACGCGCGCCAAAGGCATCGCGTTCCAGAAAATACCCGGTCAGTTTCAGCCCCGCTGCCCAGGACGCAGCTTCCCCCAGGCTTTCCGCATCGCGCAGAAAGGCGGGCAGGGGCAGCAGCTTGTCCAGATAGGGCGCAGCCGCCCCGGCACTCACCGCGCGGCCTGTGCGCGGCGAGACATGGGTCAGCCCCTCATGCACCCCGGTCACCGCACAAGCGCCGAGATCCAGCCCATAGCCAAGCTCGGCCAGGATCAGCGCTTCAAAGCGCACATAATCCGCGACCACGCCCTCAGCGCCGCCGGCCAAATGGCCAATCAGGGAAACGAGGCCAGCAAAGGCGCGCGGATGGGCTTCGCGTTCCGGCAGGGCATCGGCGGCGATGGCGCAGGCGGAAGACAGCAGCGCCAAGGCCAAGGGTTCATCCATGGCAAGTGCCGCCGCCGGATGGACCAATTCGCCACTCAGGCTGCCCAATTGATCGGAAAGCCTGGCGACCCAACGCGCCTCAATCAGATTGCCCGGCAGCCATAGCCCTGCCTGGGCGCGTGAACCGCCGCCCTTCACCAGCCCCGCATGCCGGCCATGCGCCTCGGTCAGCACCGTCACCACCGCGCCGCCTTCACCATGCGGGCGGAGATCAAGCACCACCGCCGGCGCCTGCCATTCAATGCTCATGGCAGGCGGGGCTTAACCGGCATCCTCAAGCCCAATGGCGCGGATGCGTGCGGCGGTTTCGTCCCAATCGGGCTTTTCCTTCACATTCAGAAAAAGATGCACCGGGCGTTCCAGAAGCTTCGTCAGTTCCAGCCGCGCGAGGCGCCCAATCTCCCGAATGCGGCTCCCTTTATCGCCAATCAGGATCGCCTTTTGTGAGGCGCGCGCGATATAGATGGTGCAATCAATACGCACCGATCCATCGGGCTTTTCCGTCCAGGTTTCGGTTTCGACCGAGGCATGATGCGGCACTTCCTGATGCGTCTGGCGCAGAATCTGTTCGCGCACAATCTCGGCGGCCAACATGCGGTTCGGCAAATCGGTCAGATCATCTTCCGGGAAAAGATAAGGCCCGGGCGGCACCGCCTCCGCCAGCCGATCCAGCAGCCGATCAAGCCCTTCGCCCTTTTCGGCGGAGATCATGAAGGTCTCGGCAAAGGGCAGCAGCTTATGCAATTCTGCGGTCAAGGGCAGCAATTGTTCGCGCGGGATCAGATCGGTCTTGTTCAGCACCAGCCAAATCGGCCGGCGTGTCTTGCCGAGTTTTTCGATAATGCCGCGCAAGGGTTCAGTCAGCCCGGCGCGTGCATCCACAATCAGCAGTGAGATATCAGCATCCTGCGCGCCACCCCAGGCGGCGGCGACCATGGCGCGGTCGAGCCGCCGGCGCGGCGTGAAAATGCCGGGTGTGTCCACCAGCACCAATTGGCTTTCGCCGCGCATCACCACGGCGCGCACGCGGAAGCGCGTTGTTTGCGGCTTGGGTGAGACAATCGTCACCTTGCTGCCGGCAAGCCTATTCACCAGCGTGGATTTGCCGGCATTGGGCGCGCCCAGAATGGCGATCAACCCGCAACGCGTCGTCATGCTTCCAAACCCTTCAACCAGGCTTCCGCCGCTGCCTGTTCGGCGGCGCGTTTGCTGTCACCTTCACCCTGCGCTTCCCGCCCCGCCGCCAGAACGCTGATGACAAAGCGCGGCGCATGGGCGGGGCCGCTCGCTTGGACCAGCCCATAGGCCGGCAGCCCAAGGCCGCGCCCCAAAGTCCATTCCTGCAAACGGTTCTTGGCCGAGGTTGGCGGGCGCAAATCCGCCTCCATCAACCCGGCAAAGCAGCGCCGCACCAAGGCGCGCGCGGGCGCAATGCCACCATCCAGATAAATTGCACCCAGCACCGCTTCAAAAGCATCGGAAAGCAGATTGCGCGGCCCCATCAGCCCTGTCGCGCGATAGCGCGCAGGCATGCGCAAATCCGCACCCAGCCCTAATTCCTCGGCAACCTTGCAAAGCGTATCGGCGGAAACCAGCATGGAAAGCCGCTTCGCCAAATCGCCCTCACGCTCGGCAGGAAAGCGTTCCGCCAGCCATTCGGCGATGCAAAGCCCAAGCACGCGGTCGCCCACGAATTCCAAACGCTCATTGGAAAGTAACCCCTCACCGCGGCTTTCCGCATCGGTGCTATGGGTCAATGCGCGGATCAGCAATTCCGGGCGAGCAAAATGATGCCCCAACCGTGCTTCCAGATCAGCACTCATGCTTTGTCTAGACGCATCACTTGACGGTGCTGAATAGCCGAGACCACCGGATGGCAAAGGGCCAATTCCACACCTGCCACCATGCGGCGGAACCATCCACGGAAAAGAAAATGATCTCCGCGCGGCCAACCAGGTTTTCAATCGGGATGAAGCCCACCGCATTCATCGCGCGGCTATCCAGGCTATTGTCGCGATTATCGCCCATGGCGAATACATGCCCCGGCGGCACACGAAATTCCGGCGTATTGTCGAGCGGCGCATCATCGGATGCTTCCAGAATGTCATGCGCCACACCCGGCGCGCCATCAATCGCGGGCAGGAATTCGCGGAAGCGCCGCACCGTGATGCGCGGCCCATCGCCTTCCACCGTATAGGGGCCAAGCAATTCGCGCCGCACCGGTGCACCATTCAAATGCAAGACACCACCGCGCATCTGCACGCGATCCCCAGGCAGGCCAATAATGCGCTTGATGTAATCCGTGCTGCCATCACGCGGCAGCTTGAACACCGCAACATCGCCGCGCTTCGGCATGGACCCGAAAATCCGCCCCTCAAAAAGCGGCGGGCTGAAGGGCATGGAATGGCGCGAATAGCCATAGGAGTATTTGGAGACGAAAAGATAATCCCCGACCTGCAAGGAAGGGATCATGGACCCTGAAGGAATATTGAAGGGCTCAAACGCGACGGTGCGAATGCCAATCGCAATCGCGGCGGCATAGACAATGGTTTTGACGCTTTCCAGCCAGCCGCCGGATTTTTTCGATGCCATGTCACTTCCAAGAATATCGCCGAAATGGCGCAACAAAACCCTGGCGAGGATGCCGGGGCAGGGCAGGGCATAGCGGCGCGGCGCGCCCTGTCAAGGAAGCGGCACGGCGGTAATCACCACCATTGCCTGGGCATAGGGAAATTCATCGGTCATGGTGAGCGCAATCACCGCGCCATGCCCGGCTGGCGTAATGGCCTTCAGCCGTTCTGCCGCCCCCCCGGTCAGGCGCAAAGTCGGCTGGCCGGATGGCAAATTCACCACCCCCAGATCGCGCCAAAACACGCCGGCCCGAAACCCGGTCCCAAGTGCCTTGGAAGCCGCTTCCTTCGCGGCGAAGCGCTTGGCATAGGTGGCGGCGCGGATGCGTTCGGTGCGCTTTTCCGCCTTGGCGCGCTCAGCGGTCGTGAAGATGCGTTCCAGAAAGCGGTCGCCATGGCGTTCAATGGTGCGCTCAATGCGCCGGATATCCAGGATATCCGACCCGATACCGATGATCATGCGCTGCCCTATCCCTTGCCGCGTTCCACCTGAGTGATGCCGGGGCAGGCGCGCAGCGCCGCCAGCACTGCGGTCAGGTGGGAAATATCGCGCACTTCCACATCCACCAGCACTTCGCACCAATCCTCGGCACGGTTGGTGATGCGGAGACTATTCACAACCCCTTCCTGCCGCGCGATGGCCGTGGTGACGCCCGCCAGCGCATCCGGGCGGTTTTCCGCGACCAGCTCCACCCGCGCGACATGGGTGCCCTTGGTCGCGCCATCATAATCCCAATCCACATCAATGAAGCGCTCAGGTGTCGCGGCAAAAGCCTGCAAGCCATGGCAATCCTGCCGATGGATCGTGACGCCACGCCCGGTGGTAACAATGCCCAAAATCCGATCCCCAGGCAGGGGGTGGCAGCAGCCGGCGAAGCTGACGGCCATGCCGGTGACCAGGCCGCGCAGCCCAAGTGCCGCGTCCCGCTTGGCCGATGATTGCCGTTCCGCCTTGCCCGGCATGAGGGTTGGCCCGGCGCCCAGTCGCCCCCTCGGCCTCGCGAGTGGCAGCGGGTCCGCCCCACGGGGCGCGGCGCGCAATTCCGGCACGGCGGCATGCAGCACATCGCGCGGCGAGAGGTTGCCGCTCGCGACCGCGATGCACATCGCCTCAAAATCCGCCTGCTTGAGCGGCTTCACCGCGGGTTCGGCAAGCTTTTCCGAAAAATCGAGGCCAGCGGCGCGAAACGCCTTGGCAATGGCGCTGCGGCCTTCTTCGCGCTGTTCCGAACGCTGCCGCGCGTGATTGACACGGCGAATACGCGAACGCGCCTTGCCGGTAACAACAAAACGCTCCCACCCCGGATTGGGCGTACCGCCGCGCGCGGTGATGATTTCCACCTGATCGCCATTTTCCAGCACATGACGGAGTGGCACGATCTTGCCATTCACCTTGGCGCCAACAGTGGTATCGCCGACCTGGCTATGCACCTCATAGGCGAAGTCAACCGGCGTGGCACCACGCGGCAATTCGATCAGATCACCCTTGGGCGTGAAGCAGAAAACGCGATCGCGATGCAGTTCAAGCTTGGTGTGTTCCAGAAATTCCTGAGGCTCCGCGGCGTTTTCCAGAATTTCCAAAAGGTCGCGCACCCAAGGATAGCGCTTCTGATCACGCGAAGAACCGGGGCCTTGCTTGTAGCTCCAATGCGCGGCGACGCCATTTTCCGCGATATCATGCATTTCCCTGGTGCGGATTTGCACTTCAATCTTGGCATTGCGCCGTTCCGGCACCGTCACGCCAGTATGCAGGCTTTGATAACCATTGGTCTTCGGCGTTGAAATCCAATCCTTGAAGCGCCCCGGCACCACACGATAGGCGGAATGAATGGCGCCAAGGGCAGCGTAGCAATCACCCTTTTCCGGCACGATGATGCGAAAGGCCATGATGTCGGATAATTGCTCAAAAGCGACATTCTTCTTCTGCATCTTGAGCCAGATGGAATAGGGCGATTTCTCCCGCCCCTGAATATCCACCACCGTGACACCGGCATCGGCGAGCACGCGGCGCAAATCCGCTTCGATCTCCGCGATCAAATCGGCACCCTGACCGCGCAGATAGGTCAGCCGCGCGGCAATGGTCTGCCAGGCTTCCGCATTCATTTCGCGGAAGGAAAGGGTTTCCAACTCTGTCTTCAGCGCATCCATGCCGATGCGTTCCGCCAGCGGCGCATAGATTTCCAAGGTCTCGCGCGCCTGCTTGCGGCGGCGTTCCGCCTGCGGCATGCCGGAAATGGTGCGCATATTATGTAGCCGATCCGCGAGCTTGATGAGCAGCACGCGGATATCCTCGCTCATGGCCAGCACAAGTTTGCGAAAATTCTCAGCCTGTTTGGTGCGTTCGGATTGCAGCTCAAGCCGCGTCAGCTTGGTGACGCCATCCACCAGCCGTGCCACTTCCTTGCCGAAGCGGCTTTCAATATCAGCAAGCTTGAGCGGCGTATCCTCAACCGTATCATGCAACAGCGCGGTGATGATGGAACCGGGATCAAGCCGATAGCCGGCCAGGATTTCCGCCACCGCCAAGGGATGCACGATATAGGGCTGCCCATCATCGCGCTTTTGCGGCGCATGGGCGTCGGCGGCCAGATCATAGGCGGCTGTAATCAGCGCAGCATCGGCGCGCGGATCATAGGCAACAACATGGGAAGCAAGTTCAACGCCGGGCGAAAGGGCGCGCCCCGCGGCCAGACCTTCAGGCGCGCGGGGAAATTCCGGGGGGAAGCAGAAGGTAAAGCTTCGCCCCATCGGCATTCCTATCGTTTGCCGCCAAGCTCAGCGGCGATGGCGGCTTCCAGATCATCGGGCGCCATGTCTTCGGCGCCGGCCTCAGGCAGGGCTTCTTCCTGCACATCCATGATGCCGAAGATGTTCTCATCGGTCGCGATCAGGTCGATCACCTCTTCCTCGGCGGGCTCCGGTTCCGGAGCGCGCTGCAAGGATTTGATCAAATCAGCTTCCAGCGCGGGAAGATCGGCCTTTTCCTCGGCGATTTCGCGCAGCGCCACGACCGGGTTCTTGTCATTGTCGCGATCCACCGCGATCTGCTCACCCCGGCTGATATTGCGCGCACGCTGCGCCGCCATCAGCACGAGTTCAAAGCGATTCGGGATCTTTTCGATGCAGTCTTCAACGGTAACGCGCGCCATGAGAGCTCCAAAGACAAAAGGGGCGCGCGGCGGGGGCCGGGCGCCCGGCTGGACCGGTTCTTTGATCAAGGTAGTCGCCCCGGCGCTGCTTTGCAAGGATTTCAAGCGCCTTGGGCCTCACGCGGCGGGGAGCGGCCTGACATCCTGCTTCGGCAGCGCCGCGATCAGCGCCGCGATGGGCTGCTTGAGGCGCGGATGCACCCAATCCGGTGCTACCTCGGCCAGGGGATAGAGCACAAAACCGCGCAAATGGGCGCGCGGATGGGGCAGCACCGGGTCTGGCGCATCGCGCACCAGCCCATCCAGGTCAATGATGTCTAGATCCAGGACGCGCGGCGCATTGGGATAGGGGCGGGTGCGCCCGGCGGCATTTTCAATCGCTTGCAGCGCGGCGAGCAGCTTGGCCGGCTCCGCCGAACCCTCCAGCAACGCGACGCCATTGATATAGCGCGGGGAGGCCGGATCGGGCGGGATCGGTGCGCTTTCCCACCAGCGTGACGCCACCACCAGCCGCAGCCCCGGCAGGGCAGCCAAAGCCGCCAGCGCGGCCTTGCAGCTTTCCAGCGGCGGCGCGCCATCGCCGGCCGGCAGATTGGCGCCGATGGCGATCAGCATGCCGGGCATGACAGCATTGGCAATTTGATGTAAACGCCCTTGTCGTATTTGAACGCTCGTTTCAAACCTTTGGGGATCATTTGATGTCTGCTCATATTGCTCGGCGCCAGGCTGGCCTGGAACGCGTTGGCCTTTTCGTTGATGGCGCCAATCTCTATTACGCCACAAGGGCCCTGGGGTTCGAGGTTGATTTCGCCGCCATGCTGCGGTTTTTCGGCGGCTCCACCTATCTGGTGCGCGCCTGCTACTACACCGCCCTGATCGAGACCGAGGATTACTCCCCCCTTCGCCCGCTGACCGATTGGCTGGCCTATAATGGCTGGCGCGTCGTGACCAAGCCGGCCAAGGAACAGGCGGACCCGACCGGGCGTCGCCGGATCAAGGGCAATATGGATATCGAATTGGCCGTGGATATGATGGAACTCGCCCCGCATCTGGATCACGCGGTGCTGGTTTCCGGCGATGGCGATTTCCGCCGCGTGGTGGAAGCCGTGCAACGCCAGGGGGTGAAGGTGACGGTGGTTTCCACCATGGAAAGCCAGCCACCCATGATCGCCGATGAATTGCGCCGTCAGGCTGATGGCTTTCTGGAATTGGCCGATATCGGCCCCGAGATTGCCCGCCGCCCGCCGCCGGAAGCCCGGGCCCCGCGCCCCGCAGCGCCGCCTGTTGCCGCACCTGCCCGGCCAAGCCGCGCCACCCCCGCCGACCCCTATGGTGAGGCGCCGGATATCGAGCCTGAATGAGCACGGCGACGGCACCTGGGCGCGATTGCGCGCTTTGCCCCAGGCTTGCCGAATATCGCGCCACCAATCGCGCCAAGGAACCCGGCTGGCATAACGCCCCCGTGCCTTCCTGGGGGCCGCGCGAGGCGCCCTTGCTGGTATTGGGCCTGGCACCCGGCGTGCGCGGTGCCAATCGCACCGGGCGGCCTTTTACCGGGGATTATGCCGGCAAGCTGCTCTACGCGACCTTGCTGGAATATGGCCTTGCGCGCGGCGCCTATGGCGAAGACCCCAAGGACGGCATGGAGCTCACCGGCTGCCGAATCGCCAATGCAGTGCGTTGTGTGCCGCCGGAAAACCTGCCGCTGCCGGTCGAAATCCGCGCCTGCAATGGCTTCCTGAAGGCTGAGCTTGCCGGCATGCCGCGCCTGCGCGTGGTATTGGCGCTGGGTGTGGTGGCGCATAACGCACTGTTGCGCGCCAAGGGCATTCCGGCTTCGCGCTTCGCCTTTGCCCATGGCGCGCGGCATCGCCTGCCCGATGGGCTGATCCTGGCGGATTCCTATCATGTCAGCCGCTACAACACCTCAACGCGGCGCCTGACGCCGGAGATGTTTCAGGCCGCCATGGCGGGCGTGCTGGCGGCGCTCCAAGGCGAATAGCGCCGCACAAACCCGGCAGATTTTAGGAAGACTTCTTCAGACCCTGAGGTCGAGCAAGGAACCGCGCGGCATCGGTGAGGGCGGCGCGGGGGGCACGGCTTCGAGCGAACGCTGCGGCGAGGGCTGGCCCTGGCGGTTATTGCCCAGCGCATCCACCGGCTGAACCGGGGAACGCGCCTGGATGATCCCGGCCTTGGCCGCGATTTCCTGGGAGACGGCAGCAACTGAGTTCAAGCTGAGCATAGAGTGAGTCTTAGCCCCTAAAGATGAATGAAAGGTTAACGCCGAGCCGGCGCTCTGCACAAGTGGCGTCAATTTCAGCCTGATCTTCGGCTTCTGGTTGATCGTGTCGGCGGCTTCCATACACGCATGATTGCACGGAAGCCCTTAAAAAATTGGGGTATTCTTTCCTGACACGGAATTAACGGCGCTCCCTCCCCAAAGTGAAGAACCTCGGGGAGGGCAGCCGGGATCAGGGCCGGAGCGCCATCGGCACGAAGGGCCGTTCTGCCGCACCGGAATAAACCTGGCGGGGGCGGCCAATCCGCTGGCTCGGGTCTTCGATCAATTCCTTCCACTGGCTCACCCAGCCCACCGTGCGCGCCACGGCGAACAACACGGTGAACATATGGGTCGGAATGCCCATGGCCTTCAGGATGATGCCCGAATAGAAATCCACATTCGGATAAAGCTTGCGGCTGACGAAGTAATCATCGGAAAGCGCGATGCGCTCCATCTCCATCGCCATATCCAAAAGCGGCTCATTCTTGATGCCAAGCTCCGCCAGCACTTCGTGGCAGGTTTCCTTCATGATCTTCGCGCGCGGGTCGAAATTCTTATAGACCCGATGGCCGAAGCCCATCAGCTTGGTGTGGCTGTTCTTGTCCTTCACTTCGCTGATGAAGGCAGGAATATTTTTGGGGTGCCCGATCTCGCCCAGCATTTTCAGCACGGCTTCATTGGCGCCACCATGCGCCGGGCCCCAAAGGGCAGCGATGCCGGCGGCGATGCAGGCGAAGGGATTGGCCCCGGTTGAACCGGCCAGACGCACCGTGCTGGTGGAAGCATTCTGTTCGTGATCCGCATGCAGGATCAGGATGCGGTCCATGGCGCGCGCCAGGATCGGGTTATTCACCCAGGGCTCGGCCGGCACGGCGTTCAGCATGTAAAGGAAGTTTTCCGCATAGCTCAGATCATTGCGCGGATACATGAAGGGCTGGCCGATGGAATACTTATAGGCCCAAGCCGCAATGGTCGGCACTTTCGCAATCAGGCGGAAGGCCGCGATTTCACGTTGGCGCGGATCATTGATATCCAGATTGTCGTGATAGAAGGCGGCCAGCGCGCCCACCACGCCGCACATCACCGCCATCGGGTGCGCATCGCGGCGGAAGCCATCGAAGAAGCGGCGCAGCTGTTCATGCAGCATGGTGTGATAGGTCACACCCTTGCGGAATTCCTCATACTGCGCGGCATTGGGCAATTCGCCATTCAGCAGCAGATAGGAGATTTCGAGGAAGCTCGATTTTTCGGCCAATTGCTCAATGGGATAGCCGCGATAGAGCAGGATGCCGGCATCGCCATCAATATAGGTGATGGTGCTTTCGCAGGAAGCGGTCGCGCCATAGCCGGGGTCGAAGGTGAAAATCCCAAGATCGCCATAAAGCTTGCGGATATCCGCAACCTGCGGGCCAAGCGTACCGCCCAGCAGGGGCAGCGTCGTGCTTTTGTTCGTGCCATCCAAGGTGATGGTGATGGACCCCTGGGCCTTCGTGGTCATGCTTGTCTTCCTCAAAAACGGTCACGCCACCAGCACAAGCGGGGGCGATTAATCATGGTGCGGTGCAGGATAAGGGGGGAGCGGGCAGATTGGCAAACCCCGTGGCCGGCAGACAGCCAAACCCTAACGCCGAAGCGTAAACCGCCCTTGAAGATTGGGGTAAAGCGTAGCGTCCCGGCCATCCAAGGCTCGGCAAAGGCGCTCAGCGCCGGCGCCAATCGGCCGGCATCAGGCTGGCATCGGCCCAAAGCCCTTGCCGCCCATCGCGCGCTGCCAATTCCAGGTGGCGCAGCACGGGAACGGAAGCCAGCGCGAAGCCCGTTTCCACCATGGCGGCATTCACATCGCGCCCGCCGGCAATGCAGCGCGCCAGGCCGCGGCGGAACCCATCATGCCCTTCAATCCGGCAGGTCACTGCCTGGCCATGCACCAGCCCGGCCAGGGCCGCAGCCGCGGCAGCGCCGCAATCACCGCGCGCGGCATCGCCGCAGGCCTCACCCCGCGTGGGCGCGGCTATGCCGGAAAGCCGGATGATGCGGTCCCCAAGGCCGAGCGTTTCGCCATCAAAAACGCGGATTTGTGCGGCTTCCGCCGTGATGGGGCGATCCGCGGGGGCAGAGCCGAACAGGTTGGAAGGCAAGCCAAAACCAAGGACAAGCGCCGCGACAACCGCGCAAGCCATCCCCAGCCCGGAACCGCCGAAGCGTGGGCCAAATTGCCTTCCCTTGAAGATACGCCTTGGTTCTCGCACAGGGCACGGTTAACCGAATTTTACGCCGTGTTACAACTGCCAAGACAGCAAAAAATTGGCGTCATACTCACGCAAAAGGCGAAGAGATGCACCTAATCCGCTGACCAGAATGATTCTTTGGCCAATAATTTTTTCCAGGCCGCCAGCACGGCTTTTCGGTCCATCGCAGATCGGGCAAGGCACCAGCCTTCCACCAGGCCAATGGCAAAGCTGCGCGCCTCATCCTTCTCCCGCGCCAGGCCCTGCACCAGGCCGGTCGCGACGGCTGCGTCATTGCTGCGGCCCAATTCTTCCTGCAAATCGGCCAGCCGCCGCTGAAAGCGTCGCGCCGATTTCTGCGGGTAGACCGGGGCGAAGACCTCGGCCGCGTAGCGCAGGCGCTTGGCGTCCAGGCGAAGCTCATGCAGCGCCTCGGCCGGCAGGGTTTCGATCTCCGCCCCGTCATCGCAGAGCTTTCGCCACCGCTTTTCCAAGACGCGCGCGGCGAAGTGCTGTGGCGGACCATCCAGCCATTCAAGCCGTTCCGCATCCGCCCCATCGCGCCAGGGTTTTTCGAGCAGAAAGGCGATGCCGGCCACCAGCATTTGCCGCCAGACTGGCCCATCCAGCGCGCCGGCCAGCGCCTGATAGGCCGCCTGCCGCTTGGCATCCGCCGCCCGCAGCAGGGATGTCAGGCGCTTATCCTCAGGCAGAAGCGCCGCCATATCGGCGCCGATCCCGCCCAGAAACACATCCCAATCCCGCGCCGGCCCCAAAAGCCCCAGCATTTCCTTCACTGCCCCATCCAACGCGCGGGCTTGCTTGCCGCTGGTGATCGGACGAAAGACCTTGAGCAAAGACCGCAGCCGCCGTAGCGCGACGCGAAGCTGATGCACCCCTTCCGGATCCAGCCCGGCGCGGGCCATGGGCGCATAATGCAGCGCCACTTCCAGTAAATGCCCGATCGCCAGGGTAAAGCAGGCCTCGGCGCTGGCCGCCGCTGAGGTATCGGGGGCGCCGCGGCGGCGCGGGCCAGCCATTCGGCCAGTGGCGAGGCTGAGCGCCTCGGCGCCCAGGCTTTGGCTGGGCGGCAGCAAGGGCAGGGCGGCGGTCAAGCGCCGGGCGAGATCAAGCACCGCCGGGGCGGGACCGGAAAGGATCACCCGCGCCAGGGCGCGTTCGGCTGCCACGGCGCGCAACTGGCCTTCGATCAGGCTCAGCAGCACCACCGAATCCCCGATCAGCAGGCGCTGGCTGCGCCTTTTGCCGCTGAAGGCGGCGAGGGCAGTTGGCGCCTCCCCCGCAATGCCCTCAGGTACTTCATCGGGGGCAAGCAGCGCGAGGGGCGGCAGCAGCTTGCCCGGATGCCAGGGCGCGTCGGTTTTGGGGACAAGGGCAATCAGCCGCCTTGGGCCGCGCTTCGGCGCCTCAAGCAGCTTGCCGTCATCTGCCAGGGCGCCGCTTGGCGTATCCAGCCAGCGCAATTCTTCCGTGCTGGTGCTGATGCGCCCCTGGCGCAGCGCGGCCAGGATGGGAAAGCGCGCGAGCCGCGCCGCTTCCGTCGCGGGCAGAACAAATTCCAGACTAAGCGGCAGCTCCGGCGCTGGTGCCGATGCTTCGGCCCCAGCCCCGCCGGTCTCTCGGCCTTCGGGGGTCATTCCGCCATTTCCGGCAAATCGGCCGGGATCATGAAGCGCACCAGCCGCCCGCCACCTTCCGCAAGGCTCGCCCAGGGGCTGGAGATGCTGAATTCCGCCAGCGCCGCAGTCGGAAATGCGCCGGCCATGCGCCGCGCTTCCGGGTTGCGCGCCATGGCGTCCGCGCCAGTCAAAGCCAGCGCCAGATCATGCAGGCCGGGGTTATGGCCGATCAGAAGGACGCTCCGTGCGGTTTCCGGCACGCGATGCAAAAGGCCGAGCAGATTCTGCCAGGAAGCCAAATAAAGCTCATCCATCGGCTCAATGATCGGGCTATCGGGCAAGGGCGAAAGCGCTTCCAGCGTTTGCAGCGTGCGCCTAGCGGAAGACACCAGCACCACATCAGGCGAAAGCCCAAGGCCGCGCATGGCATTCGCCATCGCCGCCGCCGCGCGCCTGCCCCTGCCATTCAAGGGCCGCGCATGGTCTGCCAGCGCCGGGTCATCCCAGGCGGATTTGGCATGGCGCAGCAGAAGGAGTTGACGCATCGCCCTGCATATTGGCACGGCGCGCCCGGCTTGTCGCGCCCCTCGCGCTTTTGCCGCGCATGACCATTTGGTGTCAGGTAGTTGGAGGGCAGCATGGCTGAAGCATCAATCCTGATCCTGGGCGCGACCGGCGCGGTGGGGGCAGCGCTGGCGCGGCGCGTGGCGGCGCGCGGGCAGCGCCCGGTGCTGGTGGCGCGCGATGGCGCGCGGCTGGCAGCACTTGCCGCTGAAATCCCCGGCAGCCTGGCGATCCCAGCCGATGTGGAAGACGCGGCTGCCTTGCGCGCTGCCGTGGCCGCTGCCGGCACGCCCTTGGCGGGGCTTGCCTATTGCGTCGGTTCCATTGCGCTGAAGCCGCTGAAGCGGGTGACCGAGGCCGATATGATTGGCGCCTTTCGCTTGAATGCGCTGGGTGCCGTACTCGCCATCCAGGCCGCGCAGGATGCGCTGGCGGCGGGGCGCGGTTCGGTTGTGTTGTTTTCGTCCATCGCGGCGCGGGCAGGCTTTACCAATCACGCGGCGATTGCCGCCGCCAAGGGGGCGGTAGAGGGGCTGACAGTCGCACTCGCCGCTGAATTGGCGCCAGCCATTCGCATCAATTGCATCGCGCCATCCCTGACGCGCAGCAACATGGCGGCACCCTTGCTGGCGAATGCGCAAATGGCCGATGCGATTGCCAAGCAACACCCGATCCCAAGGCTGGGGGAGGGCGAAGACGCCGCCGCGCTTGCGGATTTTCTGCTATCCGATCAGGCGGGCTGGATCACCGGCCAGATCATGGCCGTGGATGGCGGTCGTTCCACTGTGCGGAGCCGCGGATGATATCGCGTCGTGCCTGTCTTGTGCTGCCAGGGTTGCTGCTGCCCGTAGCCGCCGTAGCTGCCCCCGGCCCGGTGCGGTTTCGTGTGCTGCGCGAAGGCCGAGAGATTGGCACGCATCAGGTGCGGCTTTCGGGCAATGCCGCAAAGCTTTCCGTGCAAAGCGAAATCGCCTTGCAGGTGAAGCTGGCCGGTTTCACCGTATTTCGCCTGCGGCATGATATCGCCGAGGAATGGGCGAATGACCGGCTGCAGCGCCTGACATCGCGCCATGATCGCAACGGCACCGTGACCGAAGCGCGCGTGGTGGCTGAAGGTGGTGCTTTGGTGGCTGAGGGGCCGGAGGGTGCCGCACGCCTGCCGGCTAATGCCGCGCCGCTCACCTGGTGGAATGGCGCGCATTTCGCCCGGCCCTTGATCCGCCCGCTCACCGGTAAGCCTCTGGCAGCCACGCCAATCCGCAGCGC
Source organism: Roseomonas sp. (assembly GCA_020249925.1). Classification (GTDB taxonomy): domain Bacteria; phylum Pseudomonadota; class Alphaproteobacteria; order Acetobacterales; family Acetobacteraceae; genus Neoroseomonas. The sequence continues at coordinate 291,673 of JADCER010000012.1, forward strand.
GGCACCCAGTGGCGGCGTTCAATTCACCCTGAACGCGGAAGTTGAATCTATTGCGCGTTATGATGCCGAAGGCCGCTGGGTGGGGTTTTCCACCAAGGGCGAGGATGGCAGCGCCATCACCTATGAGCTGATCGGATGACCAAAACCGCCGCACTGCGCGTGGTGCTGGGTGATCAATTGACGCCTGGTGTTTCAGCGCTTGAAGGCTTCGACCCCAAGCGGGATCGCGTATTGATGATGGAGGTGATGGCGGAATGCACCTATGTCCCGCATCACCCGCAAAAGATCATCCTGATCCTATCGGCCATGCGCCATTTCGCGCGCGCCTTGGAAGCCCGTGGCGTGAAGGTGGATTACATTCGCCTGGATGATCCGGCGAATACACAAAGTTTTGCGGGTGAAGTGGCGCGCGCTGTGGCGCGGCATCGGCCTGAGCGCATCATCGCAACCCATCCCGGCGAATGGCGCGTTTTGCAGGATATGGAGGCCTGGGAGAAGACCCTTGGCCTGGCTGTCGAAATCCGCCCCGATCATCGCTTCATTTGCGACCTGCCGCGCTTTCGCGCTTGGGCCAAGGGGCGCAAGCAATACCGCATGGAATTCTTCTATCGCGAAATGCGACGCGAAACCGGCCTGTTGATGGAAGGCGATGAACCCGCCGGCGGCGCCTGGAATTATGATGCCGAAAACCGCGCGGCACTGCCCGCCGGCGTGACGCCACCCGCCGCCCCACGCTTTGCGCCGGATGAGATCACGCGCGACGTGATGGCTTTGGTGCGCACGCGTTTTGGCGCGCATTTTGGCGCGGCAGAGAGCTTCGCTTGGCCAGTAACAGCGCGCGATGCAGAAGCGGCGCTGGCGGCCTTCATCCGGGATCGGCTGCCGCGTTTCGGCGATTATCAGGACGCCATGGCGGCAGATCAGCCTTTTCTGTTTCATTCGCTGATTTCCACCAGCCTCAATATCGGCCTGCTTGACCCGCGCGCGATTTGCATCGCTGCCGAACAAGCCTGGCGCGATGGCAAGGCCCCCCTCAATGCGGTGGAGGGTTTCATCCGCCAGATCATTGGCTGGCGCGAATATGTGCGCGGCCTTTATTGGCTGCTGATGCCAGGCTATGCGGAAGGCAATGCGCTGTCCGCAAAACGCCCCTTGCCGGCATTTTACTGGGGCGCGGAAACCTCCATGCGCTGCATGTCCCAAGCCGTGGGGCAGACGCGCGATCACGCCTATGCGCATCACATCCAGCGCCTGATGATCACGGGGAATTTCGCGCTCATCGCGGGCCTCGATCCGGCCGAAGTCAATCGCTGGTATCTTGCCGTCTATGCCGATGCCTTTGATTGGGTGGAATTGCCCAATACCCAGGGCATGGCGCTTTACGCCGATGGCGGGGTCATGGCGTCCAAGCCCTATGCGGCCTCGGCGGCCTATATCAACCGCATGGGCGATTATTGCCGCGGCTGCGCGCATGATGCGAAGGATGCGGTGGGGCCGCGCGCCTGCCCGTTCAATTTCCTCTATTGGGATTTCATCGCCCGCCATGCGGAGGAATTTGCGCGCAACCCGCGCATGGCGATGCCGGTAATGGGCTTGCGCAAGCTGAAGCCCGAAAAACTCGCCGCCATGCGCGCCAAGGCGCGGGAATTTCTGGAGGGGCCGGCGATGCGGGGCTGAGGCGCCTGTTTTCTTCCAGCCCCTTTCCGGCTTAGCCTTCCCTGTCCCAAGCCGGAGGTCCCCCCCATGAACTTGTCCCGTCGCGCTGCCCTGATCGGCGCCACCGCCATCTTCGCCGCCAGCGCCGCGCAGGCGCAGAATTTCCCAACCCGCCCGGTGCGGCTGATTGTGCCAATCGCGCCTGGTGGCGCCAATGACATTATCGCGCGCATGATTGCCGAACGCCTGGCCCCCGTTTTGGGTCAGCCCGTGGTGGTGGAAAACCGCCCCGGCGCTGGCGGTAATCTGGGTGCTTTGGCCGTCGCGCAGGCCGAGAAGGATGGGCATACGCTGCTGTTCACCTCCGCCAATGTGCTGGTGGCGAACAAGTATTTGTATCGCACGCAAATGCCGCTTGATCCGATGCGCGATCTGGCGCCCATCACGCGCGTTGCGGTGGGCAGCATCCTATTGGTGGTGAATAGCCAGCGCCCCTATCGCACGCTTGGCGAATTGATTGACTTCGCCCGCGCCAATCCGGGCCGCGTCACCATGGGGTCTTCCGGCACGGGCACGATCAGCCATTTGTTCCTGGAAAAGTTGAACCGCGCCGCCGGCATTCAAATCACCCATGTGCCGTATCGCGGTGGATCACTCGCGATCCAGGATTTGGCTTCCGGCACGATTGACATGATGTTCGATGCCATCCCGGCACTTTTGCCGCATATCCGCGAAGGCCGCTTCCGGCCGCTGGTGGTGGGCAGCGCGCAGCGCATCACCTATGTGCCGGAAATCGCCAATGTGCCCGGCATGGATGAAGCTTTGCCCGGCAAGGGCTTTGATGCGCTGAATTGGTGGTCTGTCGTCGCCCCCGCCGGCACGCCAGCCCCGGCGATCAATACGCTGCATGCCGCACTGACGCGCGTGATGGCCGATGAGGCCCTGGCTGCAAGGCTAAGGCCCATGAGCTTCCAGCCCACCACCGATGCAACCCCCGCCGCTTTCGGCGAATTCTGGCGCGCGCAAGAACCCATCTGGCGCGATCTGGTGCAACAATCCGGCGCAACCGCGGAGTGATACCCATGACGACCGAAATCGAATGGATGAAAATGACCTCCGAAGAACTCAATGCCCGCGCCGCGGCGGGGGCATTGGTGATCATCCCGGTGGCATCCCTGGAACAGCACGGGCCGGCACTGGCGACCGGCGTTGATATCATCTGCGCCACCGGTGTCGCGCATCGTGTCGCGCAGCGCATGTTGGCCGCCGGCGAACAGGTGGTTGTGACACCCTGCGTCTGGACTGGGCTTGCGGAGCATCACGTGCCTTTCGGCGGCACCGTCACGCTCGATTACGCGGCTTTTGGTGGCGTGCTGCGCGGCATTGTGCGCTCGGCGGCACGCGCCGGCTTCAAGCGCGCCATGCTGCTGAATGGCCATGGCGGCAATGCCGAAGCCGTGGTCGTCGCCGCCGTGGATGCGCAGGCCGAAAGCGGCATTCCGGTTGCCGCCGCAACCTATTGGCACATGGCGGGCGATGCCTTCGCCCCCATTCTGGAACGCCAATCCAATGTGCTGCATGCCTGTGAGGCTGAGGCTTCCATGGTCATGACCCTGATGCCCGAAGCGGTGCGCCCCGCGCGGCTTGCCGAACAGCACGGCCCGCATAGCACGCGGGTTGAAGGCCAGCCGGCAGCACTTGCGCGGCGGCGTTCCTTCAAGGAACTCAGCGCCAATGGCGTGATCGGTGATGCGCGCAGCGCGACCGCTGCGAAGGGTGAAGCACTCTTGGATGCGGCGGCTGAGCGCATTGCGCGGGATTTGGCGAACCCGAAGCTATGGGGATGAGCCAACCGGCTCCAGCGCCTCAAACGGCAGATCAATCCAGGCCAGCGCGCCGCCCTTGCCCGCGCCGGTATCAAGGAAAATCGCCCGCCCCCCCAGCGCGCCGCGCATTTCATGCGGCCGCCCATTGCTGGAGCGGTTGTCATGCCCGACATAGGCGGTGATGCCTTGCGGTATCCGCCCGACCCAGCGTGTGGCGCGCATCGGGTAGCCATCCGGCCCGCGCTGGCCTGTCACCTCCCCATAAAGGGCGCGGGATAGCGGGCCATCGGGGCGGCGCACCCCGGCATCCTCGGGCGGTGCGCGGAACAGCATCGCGTCATGATAGGCGGCATGGATGAACATCGCCTGCCCCATCCTGAGCCAAGCCGGCGCGCGGGCGATCTCGGCCACTGCACGCGCGGCCAAAGCCTCGCGATCCGGGGCAGCGTTCAATTGTTCAAGTGTTTTGCCAAGCCCTTCGGGTGCAACAAACAGCTTCGCGCTGGCATGGCCGATCAGGGCGCGCCTCAGCTTATGTTCGTGATTGCCAAGCAGGAAAATGCCGCGCCTGGCATCCAGCATGGCGAAGGCGCGGCGCAAGACGCCGGGGCTATCCGGCCCGTAATCCACCAGATCACCAAGCTGGATGATGAAAAGGCCAAGCGATTCCGCCCCGGCGACGGCGGCCTCAAAAGCCTCGGCCTCACCATGCACGTCACCCACCACGCGCAGCCCGGAAAAGCCCGCGCGGCGCAAGGCCGCAGCGGTGATCATGCCTTGCGCAGCCCCGCAAAGGCTGCCAAGGCGCGTGCCCGGCCTTCTGCCAGATCAATCACTGGCTTCGGGTAAGTCTGACCAAGCGTCACGCCGGCACCGCGCAGGATCATCTCCGGCGCTTCGAAGGGTTTGTGGATGAAGCGCGCGGGCAGCTTGGCCAATTCCGGGCACCAGGCGCGGATATACTCACCTTCCGGGTCGAATTTCTCGCCCTGCAAGACCGGGTTGAAGATGCGGAAATAGGGCGCAGCATCCGCCCCGCAGCCCGCAACCCATTGCCAGGACGCGCTATTGGCCGCGAGGTCCGCATCCACCAGCGTATCCCAGAACCAGGCTTCACCTTCCTGCCAGGGTTGCAGCAAATGTTTCACGAGAAACGAAGCCGTGATCATGCGCACGCGGTTATGCATCCAGCCCGTTTGCCAAAGCTGGCGCATGCCGGCATCCACGATGGGGTAGCCCGTCTGCCCGCGCTGCCAGGCCCGCAGCAACGTCGCATCCGGCGCCCAAGGGAAGGCGGCGAATTCGGCGCGCAGTGGCGCTTCCGGCATTTCCGGGCGGTGCCAGAGCAGATGATGCGAAAACTCCCGCCACAGCACTTCCTTGAGGAAGGTCTCCAGCCCCGCCCCACCCTTGGGCACCGCCGCCCGCGCCGCGACCCAGACCTGGCGGGGCGAGATTTCGCCAAAATGCAAATGGGGCGAGAGGCCAGAGGTGCCCCCCTTGGCCGCCGGTTCATTGCGCCGATCCGCATAGCCATTGACGCCCGAGGCCAAAAAATCCGCCAATCGCCGCGCTGCCCCAGCTTCCCCAGGCTGCCAAACCGCACCGAACCCCGCCGCCCAATCGGGTTCAGGCGGGCGTGGCAGCAGGCCAAGGGCTGGGATATCCAGCCCTGCCGGGGCGCCACTCGCCAAACGCAAGCGCTCGGGCGCTGGGATCGGCGCGGCGGGATCGCCAAAACCGAATAGCGTGCGGGAAAAGGGCGTATAGACCGCATAGGGCTTGCCCGCCCCGGTGCGCACCAGATGCGGTTCATGCAGCAGGGCTGACCGATGCAGCACCAGCTTCCGCCCCGCCGCTTGCAGGGCTTCGGCCAGCTTGGCGTCGCGCGCGCGCGCCCAGGGCTCGGTCAGGCGCCCGGCATGGATTTCATCGGCGCCGATCTCGGCGGCCAGCTTGGGCAAAAGCGCCAAAGCCGCACCGCGCAGTACCAGAAGGGGCGCGCCTAGCGCCTTCAGATCACGCGATAGGCAGGCAAGGCTGTGATGCAGCCACCAGCGGGAAGCACCGCCCTCCGCCCAGGCGCCGGCAGCTGCCGGGTCCAGGACAAAGACCGGCAGGATGGGCCGATCGGCCACGGCATGCAGGGCCGGGTTATCGGTAAGGCGCAGATCCTGGCGGAACCAGATAAGGGCGGGCTTGGGCATGGCCTGCATCTAATGCCTGCACCGCCCGGCTGAAAGCACCTGCTTCGGTCAGAAAGCAGGCGCCTTCCGATCTTCTGTGCGAAACACCTTGCGGCCGGAAGCCTTGATCGCCTCATGATTCTGGTAAACCCACCACATCGCCTCCACCACATCTTGGCCAAGCGGCGTGGTCGCGTCCCCGAACAGGGTACGGTCAAGGTCCAAGGCCAGGGCCTGACGGCTCAAGGCAAGGCGCTCAGCGTCATTGTCAATCAGGCGCAGCGCGGTCGCGATATAGGCTTCCTCATCCTGGGCAATCAGCCATTCCGGCATGCCCACCCGGCGGAGCAGCATCGGGTCCGGCCGTTCATGCAGATCAAGCCCATCCATGGCCACCACGGGAATGCCCTGGCGGAGCGAATCGACAACGCTGTGCAAGGCGCCAAAGGGAAAGGGGCTCAAGTTAAGATCACAGGCGTTCAGCGCCGCCAGATACGGGTTATAGGCCATGACAGGATGCACGATGCTGCCCGGCAAGTTCTGATCAAAAACGCGCCTGGTCGCGATCAGCTCCAGCCCCGAGACATTGGGGAAGACATGGAATTCCAAGGGCCGGCCGGCCTTTTCGCGAATGCGCCGCAAGACGCCGATGAAGTGCGGGTTGAGCTTCAACAGGTTGGATGGCAGCGCAATGCGCAGTGGCGATGCTGTTTCCCGGATATCGGGCTGCAAGGGCGTATAAAAGGGCGATCTTTCAAACCTCAGCCCTGAATCCGGCAGCAGGATCAATTGTTCGGACAAGAGCGCCGGGTCACCGACATAGCCTTCCCGGGTGAAGTAATAATCCACCGTCTCGCAATAGGTGGATGCCGCATGGCCGAAACCCGCCAGTTGAATGGGGGCGAGCCGGAAATTGGCGAGCACCGGCCCCCAATGGCGCATGCCCACACTGATCCAGAAAATCAAATCCGGGGCAATGGATTTGATCACCTCCACCACCTTGTTGAAATACCCCGTATCGCCTTCGCGCTTGAAGACATGCACCTCATCATAAAGGGCGCGGGCATTGCTGTCGGCCTGGGATTCCTCGGTCAGCAGCACCAGCCGAAAGCGCTGGCGCAGCTGGCGCAGATATTGGCCGAAATAGCGATACTGCACATGGTTGGAGTGCATGATCTCAGCCGCGATCAGCAATGTCGGCCGGGTCTTCAGCGCGCGGATGGCGGGCAGGGGGGCATCACTGAGCCCGATATTCTCCCCCCAATGGCGCAATACGCGGTTCAGGACGGGCTTGATGGCGTGCTTGTCGCGCGCCCCGGCATAGGAACAGAGCATCCAGGCCGCCGAGACCAGCACCAGATGATCGAGCGAAAGCGGTAGGGGCACGGGCTTGAGCCGGCTGGCGAGGCTTACCAGCGCTTCGCGGCGTTCATGCCCGGTTTGGGTCAGAATGGGTTTTTGCGACACCAGGCTCATGGCGACCAGCAGCGCGAGCGGTGCGGGAGCCTCCAACAGGGCGCGGACATCAATGGGCAGCGCCGAATCTATCGAAAAGACCAGCCAGGCCTTTGCGAAAGCCTGGCGATCCTGCTGAAACAGGCGCCTCAGGCCATCCGTATCGCCCGCGCCGAGTATGCGAAGGATGTGATCCGAACTGCCAAAGCCGCTGATCGCATGGAGGTGATCCGCAACCCGGGCAATGGCGGCAAGGCGGAGCGCAGCATTGTCGTTAAAGGGAATGGCGGGGTCGGTGAGGATCCGCGCCATGGCCGCGGCAAGGCGCGTCGCCAGAACCTCAACCGGTTGTGGCGCCTCGGGTGCGGCAAGATCCTCAAGGTTGGTTCCAGCCGCAAGGCGCCGCAGCGTGCCGAGCAATGCCTCCATCGCGCCCGCGGGGTTCCGGGCGGCGGTGATCTCAAGGCTCGCGAGGGCGCTTTCTGGCATGGGGTGCTTCGCACGGGCAGAAGGTTAAGCGGGCGTTATGGTCGGCCGCATCCAACGCCGCAAGCCACCGCGCTGTAAGGCGCATGCGCCCAGGAGTTTGGCAGCTTGGGGCGCGGTCCGGCTTTCGGACCACGCCGCCAGGGGCGCCGCCTATTTCGGCGCCACCACCATGACCATCTGGCGGTTTTCCAGCTTGGGCATTTGTTCGACCTTGACCAGTTCATTCAAGTCATTGCGGATGCGTTCCAGCACCTTCACGCCCAATTCCTGGTGCGCCATTTCGCGGCCACGAAAGCGGAGTGTGACCTTCACCTTGTCGCCTTCGCCGATGAAGTTCTTCATCTGCTTCATCTTCACGTCGTAATCATGGTCATCGATGTTCGGGCGAACCTTGATTTCCTTGATTTCGACGACCTTCTGCTTCTTGCGCGCCTCATTCGCCTTTTTCTGCTGTTCGTATTTGTACTTCCCGTAATCCAGGATCTTGCAGACAGGCGGCACCGCATTGGGTGAGATTTCAACAAGGTCGAGGCCCACATCATAAGCGCGGATCAGCGCTTCGCGGGCGGACATCACGCCGAGCATTTCTCCGCGGTCATCAATCAGGCGAACCTGAGGGACGCGGATTTCATCATTGATACGCGGGCCTTCACGCGCGGGGGCCTGCTGGGCGGCGGGCATAGGGGGTCGAGCTATGGTACTCTCCTGTCGAGGTTATCAGAACGCTGCATTTATGGGCTTTTGGGCGGCGCGCCGCAAGTTTTGCCCGGGGTTTTCGGCCCCGGGACTGCCAAATCCTGCTTGGCTGTTGCCTTATGCGCGCAGATCGGGCGGCGTTGCCTCGGCCGCCAACAGCGCCACGGCGTCCGAAAGCTTGAGCGTTTCCTGATCCCGCCCGGGCAGTCGGCGGAGCACAATCGTGCCTTCCTCAGCCTCGCGCCGGCCAATCACGGCCAGCACCGGCACGCGCTGGTCAATGTGATCCACCACCTTGCGGTTGATTTTCTCATTCCGAAGGTCAAGCGAAACCGCCACCCCGGCCTTTTGCAGCGCAGCCGCCGCCTGGCGGGCGAAGGGGGCGGCTTCATCCACAATGGTCGCCACCACCACCTGAACCGGGGCGAGCCACAGCGGGAAGCGCCCGGCATGTTCTTCGATCAAAATACCCAGGAAGCGCTCGAAGGACCCAAGGATGGCCCGGTGCAGCATGACCGGGCGGCGGCGGGCGCCATCTTCCGCGACATATTCGGCATCCAGCCGCTCGGGCAGCACGAAATCCACTTGCAGCGTGCCGCATTGCCAATCGCGGCCAATCGCATCGCGCAGCACGAATTCCAGCTTGGGGCCGTAAAAGGCGCCCTCACCAGGGTTCAATTCATACTCAACGCCGGCAATGCGGCAGGCGTCCTTCAGCGCGCCTTCCGCCTGGTCCCACACTTCATCCGTGCCCGCGCGCCGCGCCGGCCGGTCGGAAAACTTCACGCGAAATTCAGTGAAGCCGAAATCGCGATAGATGGAAGACAGCAGCGCCACAAAACGCACCGTCTCATCAGCGATCTGGTCTTCGGCGCAGAAGATATGCGCATCATCCTGCGTGAACGCCCGCACCCGCATGATGCCATGCAGCGCGCCGGAGGGTTCATAACGATGGCAGGACCCGAATTCGGCCATGCGCAACGGCAATTCGCGATAAGACCGCAAGCCCTGATTGAAAATCTGCACATGGCAAGGGCAATTCATCGGCTTTAGCGCCAGCACGCGATCCTTTTCATCCTCGTCCTCTACGCGGGCCACGAACATGTTTTCGCGGAATTTTTCCCAATGGCCGGAAGCTTCCCAAAGCTTGCGATCAACCAGCTGCGGCGTCTTCACTTCCTGATATTCGGCAATATCCAGGCGCCGGCGCATATAGGCTTCCACGGTGCGATAAAGCCGCCAGCCCTTGGGGTGCCAAAAGACCGAACCCACCGCCTCATCCTGCAGGTGGAACAGGCCCATTTCCTTGCCGATCTTGCGGTGGTCGCGCTTTTCCGCTTCTTCCAACTGCAAGAGATAGGCGTCGAGTTCCTTTTGGTCGCGCCAGACAGTGCCATAAATCCGGCTCAGCATGGCGTTGCGGTGATCGCCGCGCCAATAGGCGCCGGCCACTTTCATCAGCTTGAAGGCGGTGCCGATATCGCCCGTGCCGCGCATATGCGGGCCGCGGCAAAGATCGGTCCATTCGCCCTGCTTGTAGATGCTAATGATTTCGGATTTCGGCAAATCCTGGATCAGCTCCGCCTTGTAGCGTTCGCCCTTGGCGGTGAAGAAGCGGATCGCGTCCTCACGGTCCCATTCTTCGCGCACAAAGGCATCATTGCGCGCGATGATTTCGCGCATTTTTGCTTCAATCGCGGCGAAATCCTCGGGCTTGAAGGGCTCGTTCCGGGCGAAATCGTAATAGAAGCCGTTGTCAATCGAAGGGCCGATGGTGACCTGCGTGCCGGGGTAAAGCGCCTGCACGGCTTCGGCCAGCACATGGGCGCAATCATGGCGGATCATCTCAAGCGCTTCGGGATCGCGCCGCGTGATGAAGCGCAGCTTCGCATCCTGTGCGATGGTCGCGGAAAGGTCGCGCAGCTTGCCATCCACTTCCATGGCAAGCGCTGCCTTGGCCAGGCCAGGGCCAATCGCCGCCGCGATAGTGGTGCCCGTCACCGCGCCGTCAAAGTGGCGGATGGAACCATCGGGCAGGGTAATCGCGGGCATGAATAGCGTCCTATGGGTTGCAGAGAGGCCGGACCATGGGCAGAGGCCCCTTCCGGGTCAAGCCGTTGCGGCGGGTTGATTGATCAATTCCTGAAGCGCGGCCTGTACGGCAGCCAGCTGCAAGGCGGCAAGCGGCTGGTGGCGTAGCACTGCGACGCAGGGACCACGCGGGGCGCAAAGCGCGGGGTCGCTATCCTCACCGAATAGCGCCAGCGTCGGGCAGCCGGCCACGGCAGCCAGGTGTGTCGGGCCGGTATCATTGCCAATGCAAAAGGCAGCACGCCGGGCGAGTGCGGCGATATCGGCGAAGCTGGTTTTGCCCGTCAGGTCACGCGCGCCGGGGCAGGTCTGCGTGATGGCGGCACCCAGGCTCGCCTCAGCCGGGCCGCCCAGGATCACGGCGGGGATATCGAGCGCCGCCGCCAAACCGGCGAAATGCGCGACGGGCCAACGCTTGGCCGGCCGGCCGGGGGAGGCACCGGGGATCAGCAGCGCAAAACGCTCCGGCAGGGCAAAGCGCGTGATATCGGCATCAAGCCAAGCGAGTTCGGGCGCTGGGAAATGGCTGATCCCGGCCATTTGCAACTGCTCCCGCTGGCGTTCGACCGTGTGCATGAAATCGCGGCGCGGATTGGCATGCGGGTGGGAAGCGCCGGCGGCGATGCCGGACCATTCAACGTTGCGCCCTACCAGCCAGCGATAGCGCGAAGACCGGCCAGAGGTCTGCAAATCATAAACCCGCGTAAACCGCGCTGCGCGCAGCCTTCGCCCCAGTGCCCAAAGCGCGGCGAGGCCCCTGGGCCGGCCATTGTCCCAAACCTGGTCAAACCAGGGCGCCTGGCGCGCGAGCGGCGCGAAGGGCGGCGTGGTCAGCAGCGTGATCTCGGCGCCCGGATGATGCGCCCTGATCGCCGCAAAAGGCCCGAAAGCCTGGGCGAAATCACCAAGCGCGCCGAGCTTGATCACCAGGATGCGCGGCGTCATCCGATCAATTCCCGATAAACGGCCATGGTCGCGGCTTGCATGGCTTCGGTCGTATAGCCTGACAGCACCGCTGCCCGTGCCCTGGCGCCAAGGGCGGCGCCTTCGGCGGAAGGCAGGGTCAGCGCCTTGCTGATGGCTTCTGCAAGTGCGGCGGCATCGCCGGGCGGGATGCGCCAGCCGGTGACACCCTCGGCCACGGTTTCGCGCGGCGCGCCAAGATCGCTTGCAATCACGGGCCGCGCCATGGCCTGCGCTTCGATCACCGTGCGGCCAAAGGCTTCCGCGTCGGTGGAGGCATGGATAACGACATCCGCCAGCATCAGCGCCGCCGGCATGTCATGCGCGTGGCCCACCAGCCGCACGCGGTCTTTCAGCCCCAGGCTTTCGATGCGCGCCAGCAATTCCGCCTTGAACGCCGGGCGTTCCTCCGCATCACCCACCAACAGGGCAAGCGAATCTCCCGGCAGGCGGGCCATGGCTTCCACCAGCACCATCTGGCCCTTCCAGCGCGTCACGCGCGCCGGCAGCATGATGATAGGGCGACCTTCAGGCAGGCCCCAGGCTGTGCGCAGCGCAGCGAGCCTTTTAGCGCTGACCAAGCCGGGATCAAAGCGCCGAGGGTCCACCCCGCGCGGAATGACGCGCAGCTTCGCCTCCGCCACGCCATGTCGGGCGCGGATCAGATCGGCGATGAAATGGCTGATCGCAATTACGCGATCCCCGCGCGCCATCACGGAATTATAGAAGCGCTTGCCGGGAAAGCCCTCATTATAGGCGCCGTGATAGGTGGTCACGAAGGGCACAGCTGTGCGCCTGGCGGCGATCAGCGCTGACCAAGCCGGGGCGCGGGACCGCGCATGGATCAGCGCCACCCCCTCCGCCCGCATGAGCGCCGCAAGTGCCGCCGCATTGCGCCAGATGGCGAAGGGCGATTTCGCCGTGAGTGGTAAAGTGATGTGCTTGGCCCCGAGCGCTTCCAGCGCCGGCACCATTTCCCCGCCCGCGGACGCCACAATGGCGCGGAAGCCGGCGGCGATTTGCGCCTCGGCAATCTCCAGCGTGCCGCGTTCCACGCCCCCGGAGCGGAGCGCGGGCAGCACCTGCAACAGGGCGGGGGGGCGGGCCGTCATGGCGCAGGGTTAGCGCGGAATGGGGCGGAGGGCGACCATCGCGCGCGACAAAACCCCTTGCGGGCGGGCAGGAGGGGCGGCAATGAAGGCGCCGTGACCCTTTATTACGCTGCCATGGTGCTGCTTTCGATCGGCGCCTTCATCCATTCCAAAAGCCCGGCGCCGGAAATGCGCCCGGAATCCGAGGCCGCGTCCACCTTTTGGCTTTGGCTGTCGCGCGCGGCATTCGTCACCTGGATTGCGCTGATTGTCTGGGGCTTCCGCGAATTGCATTGGTCCCAGCCGGTGGCGGCGGTGATGGTGTCCTTGGTGGGCAATGCGGTGATCGCCATGCGCGGCCCGCGCAATGCCTGGCCTTTGCTGTCCATGGTTTTCAGCGGCTTGGGGCTGGCGGCGGCCGCGATTATTCTATTCGCCTGGGAGCCGCCGGGTTAACCCGCCGGGATCAGCTTCACCCGCCGGCCATCCACCCCAAGCGCCAATTTGCCGGAACGCAGCGCCAGCGCTGCCTCCCCAAAGACTTCCCGCCGCCAGCCAGAAAGCGCCGGCACATCATCCTGCCCGGTCGCGAGCTTTTCCAGATCATCACTCGAAGCAAGCAGCCGCGGCGCTACGTCATGCTCCTCAGACTTCGCCGATAGAAGCACCTTGAGCAAGGCAACCAGCGCGGGGGAGGGCGGCGGGCCAGGCTTGTCCTTCTGCAATTGCGGTAATTCTTCTTCCCGCAGCGCACGCGCCTGGCGGATGGCGGCCAGCAACCCCTCACCTGACTTGCCCTTGGCGAAATTCTCCGAAATGCCCCGCGCGCGGGTGAGCTCCGCCGGGCTATCGGGCATGGTGGCCGCGATTTCCAGCAGCGTATCATCCTTCACCAGCCGCTGGCGCGGGATATTGATGCGCTGGGCTTCGCGTTCCCGCCAGGCGGCGATGGCGCGCAAAACGCCCAAAAACCGCCGGTTTGACGTGCGCGGGCGAAGCTTTTCCCAGGCCGTGTCCGGGTCGGTCAAATAGGTCGCGGGATCGGCGAGTGCGGCCATTTCCTGCCCGACCCAATCAATCCGGCCTTCCCGTTCGAGGCGCAGCGTGAGGGAGACGAAAATCTTGCGCAAATGCGTCACATCCGCCGCCGCATAGGCCAATTGGCTATCGGATAAGGGCCTAGCCGACCAATCACTGAAGCGATGCGCCTTATCTATCTGCACCCCAGCGAGTGACCGGCAGAGCGAATCATAGGAAGCCTGATCGCCGAAGCCGGCCACCATGGCGGCGATTTGGGTATCGAAAATCGGATAGGGCACGGCGCCGAATTTCAGCAGAAAAATTTCCACATCCTGCCGGGCGGCGTGAAACACCTTCACGACATGGGGATTGGCCATCAATTCGCCGAGCGGGCCGAGATCGAGCCCCGGCGCCAGGGCATCAACCTCGGCTACCTCATGCTGGCCGGCCAATTGGACCAGGCAGAGCTCCGGCCAATAGGTGCGTTCGCGCATGAATTCCGTGTCCACGGTCACGAAGGGCTCATGCTTCAGCCGGTCACATAGCGCGGCGAGGCTGCCGGTATCCGTGATCAGGGTGGGGCTTTGGTCGGCTGCCGGGGCGGCATGGCGGCGATTCATACCGGTTTCTTACAGGGGCAGCGGCGCCTGGGAAAGCGGTGGGGTTGACAGAAGCCACGCCCTGGGGCGCTTTCCCCCGCCTTTCCCGCCCCTGAGGATGAATTTTCGCCATGCATGCCTATCGTACCCATCATTGCGGCGCGCTCCGCGCCACCGATGCCGGCTCCACCGCGCGGCTTTCCGGCTGGGTGCACCGCAAGCGCGACCATGGCAGCTTGCTGTTCATTGATTTGCGCGACCATTACGGCATGACGCAATGCGTGGTGGCGCAGGGCTCGCCCGTGCTGAAACTGCTGGAAGAACTCCGCCCCGAAAGCGTGATCACGGTCACGGGCGATGTGGTGCCGCGCGAGGCCGGCACGGTGAATGCCAAGCTGCCGACGGGTGAAATTGAACTCCGCGTGCGCGAAGTGGCAGTGCAATCGGCGGCCGAAGTGCTGCCCATTCAAGTGGCGGGTGATGCGGAATTTCCCGAGGAATTGCGCCTGCGTTATCGCTTTTTGGATTTGCGGCGGGATCGCCAGCACCGCAATCTGATGCTGAGGAGCCAGGTAATTTCTTCCATCCGGCGGCGGATGATTGATCAGGGTTTTACCGAATTCCAAACCCCGATCCTGACCGCATCAAGCCCTGAAGGCGCGCGGGACTTTTTGGTGCCGGCCCGCCTGCATCCGGGGAAGTTCTACGCGCTGCCGCAGGCGCCGCAGCAATTCAAGCAATTGTGTATGGTGGCGGGGTTTGATCGCTACTTCCAAATCGCGCCCTGCTTTCGTGATGAAGCATCGCGCGCGGATCGTTCCCCCGGTGAATTCTACCAGCTTGATTTCGAAATGTCCTTTGTGACGCAGGAAGATGTCTTCGCCGCGATTGAACCTGTGTTGGCTGGCGTGTTTGAGGAATTTTCTGATTGGACCGGCACGAAGCGCGCCGTGACGCCGGCACCCTTCCCGCGCATTCCCTATCAGCAGGCGATGCTGGAATATGGTTCGGACAAGCCGGATTTGCGCAATCCGATCAAGATCACTGACGTGAGTGAGCATTTCGCCGGTGGTGGCTTTGGCCTGTTTGCGAAAGTCACCGCATCGGGTGGCGTGGTGCGGGCCATTCCGGCACCTGGCGCGGCAGGCCGCCCGCGGTCCTTCTTTGATGGGTTGAATGAGTGGGCGAAAGCGGAAGGCCAGGGCGGGCTTGGCTATATCGCCTGGGATGCGGATGGCGCGAAGGGGCCGATTGCGAAGAACCTGGAAGCGGATCGCGTCGCCGCCATTGCCGCGGCTTTGGGTCTTGGCGCGGGCGATGCGGTGTTCTTTGTCGCGAATAAGGAAGCGGATGCCGCAAAATTCTCCGGCACCGTGCGCAACCGCATCGGGCGCGATCTGGGGTTGCTTGAAGAAAACGCCTATCGCTTCTGCTGGGTGACAGATTTCCCGATGTATGAACGGAATGAAGACACCGGCCAGATCGAATTCAGCCACAACCCGTTTTCCATGCCGCAGGGTGGGCTGGAAGCGCTCAATTCCATGGACCCCTTGGACATCAAGGCCTTCCAGTATGACATTGTCTGCAACGGGATTGAGCTTTCATCTGGTGCCATCCGCAACCATCGCCCGGACATCATGATCCGCGCCTTTGAAATCGCGGGCTATCCGGCGGAAGAAGTGGAGCATCGCTTCGGCGGCATGCTGAACGCCTTCCGCTATGGCGCGCCGCCGCATGGTGGCTCGGCGCCTGGCATTGACCGGATTGTGATGCTGATCGCCGATGAACCCGCGATCCGCGAAGTGATCCTGTTCCCGATGAACCAGCAGGCCGAGGATTTGATGATGGGCGCCCCGGCCCGCGTGCCGCCGGAACGGCTCAAGGAATTGCACATCAAGCTGGACCTGCCGCCGGTGAAGGGTGGCAAGCCGGGCTGATCCGGGGGGCACGAAATTTTCTTGTGAAAGATCAATTCTGACCGGCCGGAATCGGCTATGTTGGGAAAAAGCGGCCCTTGCCGCCCGGAGTATCCGATGCGGTTTTCTGCTCTTCTCGCCCTTGCGCTGATCCTGCCCGCAACCCCTGGCCTGACCCAGGGGGCGAAGGATGCGCCAGCCGCCGCCGCGCCGCTGGCGCCGCTCACGGCCCGTGCGCTGGCCTCCCATCGCGGGATTTACGACCTGACGCTCGATCGCGCGCGGGAGAATGCGACGATTGTCGATGTCTCTGGCGCCATGCTTTTTGAATTGATTGACGCCTGCGAAAGCTGGGCATCGCGCCAGCGCTTCACCATGACGATGCGCGACCGTGAAGGCACGGAGCTTGAAACAGGTTCTGACTACGCCACGCTGGAATCGATGGATGGCCGGACGCTGCGCTTCAGCCTGACCCAGGTGATGCAGGGCGCGGTGAGAAGCCGCGTCGCCGGTCAAGCCGAGCTTGGCGCGGATGGCAGCGGTGTGGCGCGCTATAGCGAACCGGAAGCGAAGGAATTGCCCATTCCGCCCGGCACGCTTTTGCCCAATACGCATACCATCGCTGCGCTCAATGCCGCGCGCGCCGACCAGCGCCTGCTGGTGGCGCCGATTTTCGATGGCACCTCAGCCGATGGCGCGCAGCAAACGACGACATTCTTGTCACCCTGGCAGGGGCCGCAGCCAGTGGCGAATTTGCCAAGCCTTTCTGCGCTTGGATCATCGCGCATGCGCATCGCGTTTTTTGAGCCCGATGCCGAACAGGCCGGCGGGGCGAGCACGCCTTCCTATGAAGTGTCGCTCCGCTATTTCGAAAATGGCGTGGCGGATGACATGATCATGGATTTCGGCGATTTCACCGTGCGCGCCAGGCTGGTCCGCTTGGAAGAAGCGCCCGGCGGCTGCTGAGCCTCCCTAAACGCGCCGCAAATTCCACAAAAACGGGTTCGGCCCCTGCAAGACGCCTGTCAGGTCTCGCCGGAAGGCGGTGCGTAGCCGGAACAAGCCTGTCGGCGCGAAGGGCAGCGATTCCCAAGTGATTTCCTGCAAGCGGCGCATCGCTGCGTCTTGTGCCGCCTGATCATCGGCGTTGATCCAGGCTTCCACCTGCGCTTCCGCTTCTGCATCTGTTGGCCAGCCAGGCCAGGCAGCTTGCCCATTCATGCGAATGGCGAAGCTGACGGCAGGATTGGCGATGGTTGCTGCCGGGCCATTGGTATTGTGCAAATGCCAGCCCCCTTGCGCCGGCGGGTTGCGGTTGTTGCGCCGCGCCAGAATGCTCGCCCAGTCTGATTCAATCGGCTGCATATTCACGCCCAATTTCCGCATCAGCTCCACCGTCAGGCGGCCCTGCTGCGTTACGGCAGGGAAATCGCTTGGGTTGATGTGGATGATGGGCTCGCCCGCGTAACCCGCTTCCCGCAAGGCCACGCGCGCGCGTTCCATGGCCGCTTCACCGCGTGCGGCGGGCGGAAACTCTACCACGCCTGGCAGGCCGCAGGGGAACATGGCGTGGCATTCCTGCCAGTCACCTGGCAGTGCGACCGCCGACATGAAATCCGATTGCACGATCACATCACGAATGGCGCGGCGCACCCGCACATCATTGAAGGGCGGGTGCAGATGGTTGAAGCGGAGAAAACCCAAAAACCCGTTCGGGTCATAAATCTGCGTCTGCGTATTGCGGTCCCGTTCCAGCACCGGCACCAGATCGGGCAAAGGGTATTCGATCCAGTCAATTTCCCCAGTGCGGAGTGCTGCTGCCGCGGTGCCGCCATCCGGGATCCAGATCATCTCAAGCCGATCAAAATGCACGCGCTTGCCGCCGGAAGCGGCTTCCGCCGGTTCATCGCGCGGCACGTAAGCGTCATTGCGCGCATAATGGCTGCGGGCACCTTGCACATATTCATTGGCAATGAAGCGCCAAGGCCCGCTGCCGATCATGTGTTCCAGGCCAAGCGATCGATCACCGGGATTGGCCGCAATCCGTTCCGGCATCATGAAACAGGGTGATGCGCCGGGCTTGGCCAAGGCATCGAACAGCGCGGGGAAGCGCCGATGCAGGCGGAATTCGATGGTGCGATCATCGGCGGCGGAAAGCTCGGCCGTGGCGCGCATCAGGATTTGGCCGAAGCCATCGCGGCTCGCCCAGCGGCGAATGCTGGCCACGCAATCGGCGGCGCGTACGGCTTCGCCATCATGCCAGCGCAGCCCCTCACGCAGGCGGATTTTCACGCGCTTGCCGTCATCTTCCACGCTATGGCCTTCCGCCATTTGCGGGCGCGGCTGAAGCGCGCGATTGGCGCCATAGAGAGTATCAAACACGCAATAGGCATGCGTCGTGATGATGGTGCTGGGGCTGAAGATCGGGTCCAGATTGGCGAGTGCGGCCTGCGGCATGAAGCGCAGCGTGCGCGCGCGGCTAGGCTGCGCCAGGGCAGGCCGCGCCAAAGGTGCGGCCAAGGCGGTGGCGAGAAGTGAACGACGATACATCCCCAATTCCTTCGCTTCCTGTCGGCTAACGCGGGGAAGGGGGCTTTGGCCTGGGCTGCGCCAGCCCCGGATAGGGGCAAAACGTAAGCGCGCAGGCGATGCACCCTTCCCTACGCCGGTCCGAACCGGGTCAGGTTCCAGGGGTCGCGGGTGAAGCCCGCCTCTCAGCCCCAAAAGGGCTCCCCCAGGTGTCTCAGGCATTTAATTGCGCTCTCAGGCAGGCTTGCGCAAGCCCGGCGGTGGCGCGCGGGGCACGCTCGGGGGTAGAAGGGGCGTAACATTCGCCAAAGGGAAACGCCCATGTCCAGCACCACCACCCTGCCGCCCGTCATTCGCCTGCATCCTGGTGATGGCGTGGTGATTGCGCGCATTCCACTCACGCCGGGTACGGAAGTCGCCCCTGGCATCAGCGTGGGTGAAAGGCGCATCCCGCCTGGTCATAAGGTCGCGATCCGCCCGCATGCGAAGGGCGAGCCCATCAAGCGCTACGGCCAGATCATCGGCTTTGCGACGGATGCGATTGAACCTGGCGCCTGGGTGCATACGCATAATTGCGAAATGGGCGATTTCGCGCGCGATTACGCCTGGGGCCAGGATGCCAAGCCCACCGATTATGTGGATGTGCCGGCAAGCTTCATGGGGCTACGCCGCGCCGATGGCCGTGTGGCGACACGCAATTACATCGGCATCATCACATCGGTGAATTGTTCCGCCCATGTCGCTGAATTGATTGCACGCCAGTTCGAGAAAAACCCCATCACCGGCGATGATCCTTTGGCCGCCTGGGGTAATGTGGATGGCGTGGTGGCGCTGACGCATAAAACCGGCTGCGGCATGACCATGGATGAACCGCTGCGGCTGCTGCGCCGCACCTTGGCGGGCTTCGCGCGCCATGCGAATTTTTCCCATGTGATTGCGATCGGCTTGGGCTGTGAAGTCAATCAGCTTGGCCCCATGCTGGAAGAACAGCGCCTCACCGGGCGGCTGCGCAGCATGGATATTCAGGATAGCGGCGCGCGCGCCACCGTGATGAAGGGCATTGATTTCGTGAAGGAGGTTTTGGCGGAATCCAATACCGCCAAGCGCGAAGCCGTCCCCGCATCAGAACTTTGCGTCGCACTGCAATGCGGTGGTTCGGATGGCTATTCCGGCATCACCGCCAATCCGGCACTTGGTGCGGCTTCCGATCTGCTCGTGCGCCATGGCGGCACCGTGATCCTGTCCGAAAGCCCTGAGACCTATGGCGCGGAGCATTTGCTGACGCGCCGCGCGGTTTCGCGTGAAGTGGGCCAAAAGCTCGTGGACGTCATGCATTGGTGGGAGGATTACACCACCCGCCAGGGTGCCGAGATGAATGCCAACCCATCGCCGGGCAATAAGGCGGGGGGGCTTACCACCATCCTCGAAAAATCACTCGGTGCCATGGCCAAGGCCGGCACCACCAATCTGGTGGAGGTCTATCGCTACGCCGAACCCGTCACCGCCAAGGGCTTTGTGTTCATGGACACGCCTGGCTATGACCCGGTGGGGGCTACAGGTCAGGTGGCGGGTGGCGCCAATCTGGTTTGCTTCACCACCGGGCGCGGCAGCGTCTTTGGCATGAAGCCCGCACCTTCCATCAAGCTTGCCACCAATACCACCATGTATGATCGCCTGTCGGAAGACATGGACATCAATTGCGGCACCATCCTGACAGGCGGCGAAAGCGTGCAGGAATGCGGCCAGCGCATTTTCGATCTGATGCTGCGCACCGCTTCCGGCGAGCCTACCAAAAGCGAAGCGCTTGGCTTCGGCGCTCAGGAATTCGCCCCCTGGATGCTGGGAGCCACCATGTGACCCGCGCTGAGGCGAAGCGAGAGGTTCTGCGCGTCGCGCAAGCTTTGGATCAGGCGGGCATGATGCCCTCCAAATCCGGCAATGTATCGGTGCGTGATGCCAAGGGCTTCATCATTACCCCCGCTGGCCTGCCCTATGCGCGGACCACGGCGGCGGATCTGGTGACCACGGGGTTGGATGGCAGCCCGCTTGGCCGCGCGAAACATCGGCCTTCATCGGAATGGCGCCTGCATGCGGCGATTTACGCGGCGCGGACTGATGTGGCGGCCGTGGTGCATACGCATTCGCCGCGCGCGACCGCACTTTCCTGTGCGCGGAAGGGCATTCCGCCCCTGCATTACATGGTGCTGCTTGCGGGTGGGCCGATTGCCTGCGCGGAGCACGCCACCGCGGGCACGCAGTCGCTGGCGGAAAATGCGCTCCGCGCGCTTACCGCGCGGCGGGCGGTATTGCTGGCCAATCATGGTGTGGTGGCGGTTGGTACGACGCTGGCGGCGGCGCATGCGCTGGCCTTGGAGGTTGAGAATCTTGCCGGCCAATACCTCGATCTATTGGCGGCGGGGCTGAAGCCCGTCTTGTTGACGGATGCGCAATTGGCCGAAGCGGCCAAGCATTTCGCGGGCTATGGGCGGGGTTGAGCGGCCTCACCCAAGTGGAGTCAGTTGCTCCCCCCAAAAAACTCGATCAAACACGGGATGATGGCAGCGCGGGTTAGCCACCCATCCTGATATTGGGCGCGGGCTGGCCTTCAATCACCACATTCACGCAAGCGGGCTTGCCGGAGGCAAAGGCGCGTTCCAGCGCAGGCGCGATATCTTCGGCGCGCGTGACGTATTCGCCATGTCCGCCCAGCGCCACCGCCACCAGGTCATAACGCGTGCCGGGGGCCAATTCGCAGCCATGGGTGCGGTTGGCGCCGTAGTCGCGCTTCTGGATTTCATATTCCGCATTCCAGCGGGAATCATTGCCGACCACCGCGACGAAAGGCAGCTTGTGGCGGCAGGCAGTGTCGAATTCCGCCATATGGAAGCCGAAAGTCCCATCGCCCATGATCGCCAGAATGCGCGCTTCGGGCTTGGCCGCGCGTGCTGCCATGGCGAAGGGGATGGATGGCCCGATAGCGCCCGCCAGGCCATTGATGATCCGCGTTGGCGCGGCAAGGATCGCCTGCGCCCATTGGCCGATTTCCCCGCCATCGCTGATCAGGAC
Source organism: Roseomonas sp. (assembly GCA_020249925.1). Taxonomy (GTDB): domain Bacteria; phylum Pseudomonadota; class Alphaproteobacteria; order Acetobacterales; family Acetobacteraceae; genus Neoroseomonas. The sequence goes on from JADCER010000012.1 coordinate 313,256, forward strand.
GGGGTCTTGGGCTTCATCCAAAAATGGCTTGGCCGCCTGAAACAATGTCGCCGGATGAATGGGGCCGCCCGTAGCGCCCGCCAAAGCCGCCCAGGCGGGCGGGCGGAAGGCCAGGGCCTCCGCAAGCCGTGCCGCCCAGGTCTTATTGGCGTGGGGCTTCACGGCGCGCGTCAGCGCCTCGGTCGCCTCAGAAGCGCTTGCCACCGCCGAGAGCGCGACCCGCCCCGGCAAGGCCCGCGCACCGCGCGCAATCACGCCGGCATCGGGGTCAATCTGGATGAAGCGCGCTTCCGCCGAAATCCCCGGCGCACGGCCGAAGCGGAGCGAGAAATCAAGCGCCTTGCCAACGAGCACCACCAAATCGGCCTCAGCCAATACCCCGGCATAGGCACCAAGCGAGGGATCATTCAGCCCGCGCGGGCTTTCCATCGGGATCACGGGCAGGCCGGCAGCGGCGCCAAGCGCGGCCAGCAGCGGCTTGCCGCGCGGGCTGCACAAGGCGGGCGGTGCCAAAATGACGGGCCGCGCCGCTGCCGCGATCATCCCCGCAATCGCCTGTGCTGTGCCCTCGCCAAGCGGCATGGGCTCAGCGCCGAAGGCGGCGGCGTCGGGAAGCGCGGGGGCGGCGATGCGCGCATCCATCAGATCGGTCGGCAGGCTGAGATGCACTGGGCCGGGCCGCCCTGACCGTGCAACGCGAAAGGCGCGCGCCACATCGGCGCCAATCCCCGCCGTGCTGGATGCGGTGAAGGAAAGTTTTGTCAGCGGTTCGGCGATATCTGCCTGGCGCATTTCTTGGAAACTGCCCATGCCCAATTCGCGCAAGGGCGCATGGCCGGAAAGCAGCACGACCGGCACCTCACCCGCCATGGCAGTCGGCATGGCAGCAATGGCATTGGTATGGCCCTGCCCGCCTGTCACCATCGCCACGCCAACCTCGCCCGTCAGCCTTGCCCAGGCATCGGCCATATGCACCGCGGCGGCTTCCTGGCGGGTATGCACAAGCTCAATCCCGCTGCCGAGCAAGGCATCGAAGATTGTCATGATGTGATTGCCCGAAAGCGTGAAAATGCGGCTGACGCCAGCGCGCTTCAGCGCCGCCACCAGAATATCCGCCCCGCGTTGTTCCATGCCTGCTTCCTCCTGTTACATGCAGCAGGCCATGGGCTGGACAGGCTGTCCAGTGGCCTTACTCTGAACGTCATGGAACAGCTCAAGGTCAGTGTCTGGCGGGGAGAGGATGCGGGCGGTTTTGCGCGCTATGATGTGCCGGCGCGCGACAATCAGACCGTGCTGGATGTTGTCACCCATATCCAGCGCGAATTGGACCCAAGCCTTGCCTATCGCTTCGCCTGCCGCGTTGGCATGTGCGGGTCTTGCGCGATGACGGTGAATGGCCGTGCGCGCTGGACCTGCCGGACGCATGTCCGCAAGGTGGTGGGTGCCGATGGCGCTTTGGAATTGCGCCCCCTGGCCAATCTGCCGGTGATCCGCGACCTGGCGGCTGATCTGGCGCCCTTCTTTGACAAATGGCAGCGCGCGCAAGGGTTTTTCCAGCCAAAGGACGCGCCTGATGGCGCCGTGCCGGATGAGTTCGCCGTGGTCGCGCCCGGCAGCAAGGCCAGGCGCGAAGCCGATGCCGGCATTGAATGCATTGGCTGCGCCGTTTGCTACGCTTCCTGCGATATTGTCGCCTGGAATGGCGATTATCTGGGGCCGGCGGCGCTGAATCGTGCCTGGACGCTCGTGAATGATGCGCGTGATGGCGCGCGTGGCGAAAGGCTGGATGCGGTGGCGGGCGATGCGGGTTGCCATTCCTGCCATTCCACCCGTTCCTGCACGGAACGCTGCCCAAAACAGATTGACCCATCAGGCGCCATTGCCGGGCTGAAGCGGACCTTGTTCTGGGAGAGCCTGTTCGGCGACAAGCGCCATGGCTGATAGGGCCGCACGTGGTCAGGCGCATCTTTGGGTGGTGCAGCGCATCACCGCCATGATCCTGGCGCTTGCCGTGCTGGTGCATCTGATCACCATCATCACCGCCGTGCGTGGCGGGCTTTCCGCGCGGGAGATTTTGGCGCGCACCCAGGGTTCCGAAGCTTGGCTGATCTTTTATGTGATCTTTGCGCTGGCGGCTGGGCTGCATGGCGCGATTGGGCTCCGCAACATCGCGGGCGAGACGCTTGGCTGGCGCGGGCGGGGCCTTGATTTCTGCTGGCTTGGGCTTGGGCTGCTGACAGCGGCTTTTGGTATCCGCGCGGCCTTGGGGCTTTACGCCTGATGGATTTCCGCGCGCGTTCCCACCCAAGCTGGATCGGCTTTGCCGTGCATCGGGTCTCTGGCCTTTTTCTGGCGTTGTTTTTGCCGCTGCATTTCTGGGCACTCGGCAGCGCCATTCAGGGGGAAGCGCGGCTGGATGGATTCTTGCGCTGGGCAGAAAACCCCTTGGTGAAGGCGGCGGAAACCGCGCTGGTCATCCTGCTGGCGGCGCATCTCGCGGGTGGTTTGCGCGTCATGGCGCTGGAGTTCCTGGGCTGGGGGCGGGCGCAAAAGGATCTGGTGGCGGCCTCCTTCGGGCTTGCCCTGCTGGTGGGATTGGTCTTCCTGTTCAATGTCTTTTGATCTTCTGGCGCTGCTCGGCGGCTGCTTCATCGCCGCCTTCTGCTCGGGCTTGGCGGGCTTTGCCTTCAACCTGGTGGCGGCGGGAATCCTGTATCACTGGGTCACCCCGCAGGAGATCGCGCCAGTTCTGGTACTGGGATCACTCCTGATCCAAAGCGTGACCCTGCGTGTGGTCTGGCCGGCCATCTGTTGGCCGGTGCTGAAGCCCTATGTTTTCGCGGGTGCCCTGGGCACGCCCTTTGGCGTTTGGGCGCTGAGTGTCGTTGAAGCGCGCGTGATTGTGGCCGGCATCGGGATTTTATTGGTGGGCTATGCCGGCTTCATGCTGGCGCGGATTGCGCTGCGCCTGGCGCCACCCAAACTCGCCGCCGGGCAGCGCGCCGATGCGGTGGTGGGGTTTTTCGCGGGCGCCTTGGGCGGCATTGGCGGGTTTTCCGGCGCGCTGCCTTCCATGTGGACGGATGTGAAGGGCCTTAGAAAGGATGAAGCCCGCGCGATTTTCCAGCCTTTCATTGTGGTGATGCAAATCATCGCCGCGGCTGGCTTGGCCTATGCCGGGTTTTTCACGCTGGACACCGCCAAGACGCTGCTGATCGCCCTGCCCGCCTTGGGTCTTGGCACCTGGCTTGGCCTGCAAGCCTATCGCGTGATCCCGGCCGAGGGGTTCCGCCTGGTGCTTTTGGGGCTGCTGTTTTTGTCGGGCCTTTCGCTGGTGCTGTGAAACGCTTTCATCCTGCCGGCGCTTGTGGGAAACTACGCTCACCGGGGGGATGACTGCATGAGCCTGATGTCAAAGACCGAAATCGCGCCATTGGTTGTGACGCCGGAGGCGATCGAGGAAGCGGCCAAGCTGCTTTATATCCGCGCCTGCAAAATCCTGCCCGATGATATCAAGGCCGGCTTCACGCGGCTGGATGCTACTGAGACCGATGCCACCGCCAAGACCATCCTGGCCACGATGATTGAGAATATTGGCGTGGCGGAGCGGATGGATAATCTGCTCTGTCAGGATACCGGCATCCCGATCTTTAACCTGCTGATCGGGCGCAATGTGGCGGTGGATGGCTTTGCGCTGAAGGAAGCCATTGCCCGCGGCACGGCGCGCGCCACGCACGAACACCCGCTACGGTCTTCGGTGGTGCATCCCATCACGCGCAAGAATGCGCATACGTCGTGCGGCGAACGCGTGCCCGTGATCAATATTGATTTCACCGATGCGGATCGCGAATTGCGGTTGGAGATGATCCCGAAGGGATCGGGCTCAGAAAACGGGTCCTTCCTGCAAATGCTGATCCCGGCCGATGGGCTTGCTGCCGTGAAGCGCTTTGTGGTGGACCGCGTGATCCAGGCCGGCGGCAAGGTCTGCCCGCCGACCATTGTGGGTGTGGGTGTTGGTGGCACTTCCGATCTTTGCATGCATTTGGCGAAGATTGCGGCGACGCGCCCGCTTGGATCACGCTGCACCGATGCGGAAGGGGCGAAGCTGGAAGCGGAGCTTTCGGAAGCGGTGAATGCGCTTGGCATTGGCCCGCAAGGCTTGGGCGGTGACAGCACTTCCTTCGCCGTGCATGTGGAAACGGCGGCAACGCATATCACCATGAACCCGGTGGCGGTGAATATCCAATGCCATAGCGCGCGGCGCGCAAGCGCCACCTTCACCCCCGCCGGCATCAGTATTGGATTCTGAACCATGTCTTCCGCCAGCATTACTGTGGTATTGGCAGGGCCAGCGGATCGCCCGGCGCTGATGCGCGTGCTGGCGGAAATGAGCGCCTATTATGATGAGTTTTCGGGCCGAAAGCGCCTGGTTGCGGCGGCCGAAGCATTGACCGCGCCAGCCAATCGCGCCGGCCCCTTTTGCCTGATTGCGCGTGCGGGGGATGAACCCGCGGGGCTGGTTTCGCTTTCGGGATTTTTCCCGGCGCGGGATTTCACCTGGGGGCTTTTGCTCAAGGATGTTTTCGTGCTGGAGGCGCATCGCGGCACGCGCGCCGCCCGCGCCCTGATGCGCGGCGCGATGCGCTTTGCCGCAACTGGTGGCTATAGCTGTGTTGAATGGGGTGCGGGTGAGGAAAATCTGCGCGCCCGTGCCTTTTTCGCCAATCTTGGCGTGGCGCCCACGGCGCGGCTTTTCTACCGCCTGGAAGATGAGGCCTTGGCCGAAGCCGCCCATGGGCTATGGCCAGTGCCGGAGGAAGAGACATGACGCACCACATCCTGCCCATGCCGATCACCGAAGCCCAAGTCCGCGCGCTGCGCGTGGGCGATACGGTGACTTTGGAAGAAACGCTGTATGGCATTCGGGATGCGACGCAGATCCATATGTTCGATCATGGCCGGCGCACGAAGTTCAATCTGCGAGGCCATGCCGTGATCCATACCGCGCCCAATCTGCGCAAAGTGGAACGCGTGGGCAATAATCATTCGGGCTATGAGGCGGTGTGCGTTGGTACCACCACATCAGACCGCATGGAACGCTTCACCCGGCCCCTGATGGAACGTGAAGGGGTGCGCATCATCATCGGCAAGGGCGGCTTGCGTGATGGGTCGCTTACCGCCTTTCGCGATTTGGGCGGCGCTTATCTGGCCGTGGTCGGCGGCGCGGCCGCATTGGAGACTACCTGGATCGAAGCGGTGGAGGATGTGGATATGGATGATCTCAATCCCGAAAGCCTCTACAAATTCCGCATCAAAGGCTTTGGCCCGCTGCTGGTGGCGATGGATAGCCATGGCGGCAGCCTTTATGCCGCAGTGAATGATGAAGCGGCGCGCCGACGCCAGGCCGTGCTTGAAAAACTGGGGGCGGCGTGATGCCCACCCAAATTACACGGCGCAACACGGATATTCTGGTACTGGGTGCGGGTGGTGCGGGGTTGCTCGCCGCACTGCACGCCAAGGCTGGCAATCCCGCGCTGGAAGTCACCATTGCGGTGAAGGGCCTGCTTGGCAAATGCGGCTGCACGCGCATGGTCCAGGGCGGCTATAATGTCGCGATTGCCGAGGGTGATTCCGCCGAACGCCATTTCATGGACACGCTTGATGGCGGCAAATGGCTGAATGATCAGGACCTAGCTTGGACACTCGTGGTCGGCGCGCAGCGCCGCATTCGTGAATTGGAAAATCGCTGGGGCTGTTTTTTCGATCGCAACGCCGATGGCACGATTCATCAAAAGGCCTTTGCCGGGCAGACTTTTGATCGCACCGTGCATAAGGGTGACTTGACCGGGATTGAGATTGTCAATCGCCTGGCAGAACAAGTCTGGGCACGCGGCATTCAGCGCCTGGAAGAACATCGCGCTGTGGCGCTTATTCCAAACACGGATGGCGCGCGGCTTTCGGGCGTGCTGCTGATTGATATGCGCACAGGCGGCTTGGTGTTTGTGCAGGCCAAGGCCGTGATGCTCGGCACTGGTGGCGGGCCCACCATGTATAAGTATCACACGCCATCGGGCGATAAATCCTGCGATGGCATGGCGATGGCGCTGCGCGCGGGCTTGCCTTTGCGCGACATGGAAATGGTGCAGTTCCACCCGACCGGCGTGTTGGCGGGGCCGGGCACGCGCATGACAGGCACCATCATTGAAGAAGGCTTGCGCGGTGCGGGCGGTTATCTGCTCGGCGGTGATGGCAAGCGCTTCATGGCGAAGTATGACAAGCGCGCCGAACGGGCGACGCGCGATATCGTCAGCCGTTCCATGCAGCGCGAAATCCTGGCCGGCAATGTGAATGATGCCGGTGGGCTTTGGATTGAAATGGGGCATCTTGGCCCGGATCGCGTGCGGCGCGAATTCAAGGGCATGGTGGAACGCTGCGCCGATATGGGCTTTGACCTGGCCGGCGGCCGCGTGCCGGTGGTGCCGACCGCGCATTACATGATGGGCGGTGTGGTTTTCCGCCCGGATGGCAGCACGGCCTTGCCCGGGCTTTTCGCCGCTGGCGAGGATACCGGCGGCGTGCATGGCGCCAATCGCTTGGGCGGGAATGGCGTTGCGAATTCCACCGTGTTCGGCGGCATTGCCGGCGATACCATGGCGGCCTGGGTGCCGCGCGAAGGCGCGCTGGTAGCACCGGATGCAACGGCGCTTGATGCGGCCATCGCCGCGCTTGAAGCACCATTCGCGCGACCGGCGCGCAATCTTTCGCCGCTGCGTGACGCCTTGCAGGAAATGATGTGGGACAAGGCCGGCATTCTGCGCGATGCGGCGGGGCTTGCTGAAGCAACCAGCGCCTTGGATGCGCTGGAGACTGAGCTTGATGCTTCCGGCGTTGATGGCGCCAATCGCGCCTTCAACCTGACCTGGCATGATTGGCTCAATCTGAAATCGCTGTTGTTGGTCAGCCGCGCGATTGTGGTAGCGTCCGAGGGGCGTGAGGAATCACGCGGCGCGCATTGGCGAGAGGATTTCCCGGAAACGCGCGATGACCGGGCAGGGCTTGCCGCGACATCGGTGCGGCTGGACCATGAGCGCGTGGTTCTGGAATGGCAAGAGGTTGCCTTCACACGCTTGAAGCCAGGCGAAAGCCTGCTCACCCCTGTTGCGGCGGAGTAGCGCGATGACGCCAGCCTTCCCCAGCTTTGCCGAGGCTTTGCGCGTCTGGCTGCGCATTGGTTTGCTGTCCTTCGGCGGGCCGGCGGCGCAGATTGCGGTGATGCATCGCGAAGTGGTGGAACAGCGGCATTGGGTATCCGATGCGCGCTTTCTGCATGCGCTCAATTTCTGCATGCTGCTCCCGGGGCCAGAGGCGCAGCAATTGGCAACCTATCTCGGCTGGCTGATGCATGGCGTGCGCGGCGGCTTGGCAGCGGGGTTGCTGTTCATCCTGCCCGGTGCGGCGGTGATGCTGGCGCTTTCCATCATCTACGCAACCTTGGGCGATGTGCCGATTGTCGCCGCGCTGTTCTTTGGCTTGAAATGCGCGGTGCTGGTGCTGGTGGTGGAAGCGCTGATCAAGGTGGCGAAACGCGCGCTGAAGGGGCCGGTGCCCGTTGCGCTTGCCATCGCAGCCTTCGCCGCACTCGCGCTGTTCAATGTGCCATTTCCCTTGGTGGTGCTGGGTGCGCTCGCGATTGGTTTTGCTTTGCCCCAGGCTTTCGGCGGCGCCGGCCATGGTGCCGCGAAGGATGGCCCGCCCGCGCTATTGGATGCCGCCATCGCGGCCGATCCGGAACGCCCTGCGCGCATGGCCGGCGCCGCGCGGCGCGCGGGGCTGATTGCACTGGCGCTTTGGCTCTGGCCCGTGGTGCTGCTGCTGGGATCGGGCGTTTATGGCGATATTGCCTGGTTTTTCTCCAAGCTTGCAGTGGTGACTTTTGGCGGCGCCTATGCGGTGCTGGCCTATGCCGCGCAGGAAGCGGTGGAGCATTACCAATGGCTCTCCGCGCCCGAAATGCTGGCGGGGTTGGGCTTGGCGGAAACCACACCAGGGCCGCTCATTCTCGTGCTGCAATTTGTGGGCTTCCTGGCGGGCTATCGCGCCGATGGTGTGTTGGGTGGGGTTGTGGGCAGCGTGCTGACGCTTTGGGTCACATTCGCGCCCTGCTTTGCCTGGATTTTTCTGGGTGCGCCCTTTGTTGAAAAACTGCATGCTGCGCCGCGCCTGAAGGGCGCTTTGGGCGCAGTGACGGCGGCGGTGGTTGGTGTGATCGCCAACCTCGCGCTCTGGTTTGGGCTGCGCGTGATTTTCCGCGATGTCCAGGTCAGCAGCTTCGGGCCGATCCGGCTTGATCTGCCGGTGCTGACCAGCCTTGACCCGGCAGCGCTGGCGCTTGCGGTTTTTGCCGCCGTGCTGCTATTCCCGATGAAGCAAGGCTTGGCGCGCAGCCTTGGCTTCACCGCGATTGCGGGGCTGGTGTTGAAATTCGCGGGGTTTTGAGGAAGCCAACTACCCCGGCGTGAAAGCCTCATGCACCGCGGTCTGGATGCCGCCGCCGACAATCGGCCCGCCACCCGCGACATAAATCCAATCGCCAATCAGCGCCGCGCCCAGACCATGGCGTGGTGTCGGCATCGGCGCGTGGTGCTGCCAGCTATCAGTGGCGGGATCATAGGATTCCACGGTGCCGATCACGCGATCAATCGGGCGGTTTTGCGCGTCATAAAGCCGTTCCTCGCCACCCATGCACCAGAAGCGCCCGCGCAGTACCGCCATGCCATGGCCCGAACGCGGTGTCGGGATCGGCGCACGCTGGCGCCAGGTATCGCTTGCCGGATCATAGACGTGGTGCAGGCCCGTATTGTTCTCAAAGGTGTTGAAGCGTCCGCCCGCGACATGAATCCGCCCTTCCCAGACCACCACGCCGGCATGGTCACGCCCCGCCGGCAGCGGGCGGAGCAGCGTCCATTTATCGGCCTGCGGATCATAAACCTCATTCCAGGAAATGCTGGCGCGTTCGGGTGAGGGATCGGTTGCGCCACCAATGTGATAAATCTTGCCACCCACAGCCGCGACAGCACCCGCGCCACGCGGGCGCGGCATGGGCGCAATGGCCGACCAACGATCCGCCGCGACATCATAGACAAAGGCCTTGTCGTCTGAAGCGCGATTCTGTTCGGTAAAACCACCCAGCGCGTAAATACGGCCGGCATCGGCAACCACGCCGACATGATTGGCGCCGCGCGGCAAAGGTGCCGCTTCCTGCCAACGATCCGCCGCAGGGTCATAGACATGGTGATAGGGCTTATCCACCTGCCCCTGGGCATAGCCGCCAATGACATGCAGCTTGCCGGCCCAGGCGGTGGCCCAGGCCATTTCACTCCGCGGCAGGGGCAAAGGGGCGCGCGATACCCAGCGCCCCGGCGGCCCGGCTGGTGCGGGGCTGGTCACCACACGCTGCGCCAATTGCTCAGGGGTTAGAGCCTGCGGATTGGGCCCGCGCAGCGCAGACATTTGATCCGCCGGAATATTCGCGCCGTGATGGCCATGATGCTGCGCCTGGGCTGCCCCCGCCAGCATCGCTGCACCTGTTCCCAGAAAAATCCTGCGCCGCATTCGTTATGCCCCCTGCCTTGATGGCGGAAAGCTTGCGCGAATGCGGCGCCTGATCAAGCCCTGTTCAGGCAGCCTCGGCCTGGGAAGGTTCCGGCGCGGCATGGCGCACTTCCAGCCCATCGGGGTTGGCCGTGACCGTCAGGCTTTCGCCATCCTTCACGCTGCCTTCCAGCAGCAGCCCCGCCAGCTTGTCCTGCAGGTTCCGCTGAATGACACGCTTCAAGGGACGCGCGCCATAAACCGGATCATACCCCGCTTCCGCCAGCCACTCACGCGCCGCTTCATCCAGCGTGAGCGTGATTTTGCGATCCTCAAGCAACCGGCGCAGGCCGCGCAGCTGAATATCCACAATCGCCGCCATATCCCCACGCGCGAGGCGCCGGAACAGCACAATCTCATCCAGCCGATTCAGGAATTCCGGCCGGAAACGTTCGCGCACCGAACGCATCACGGAAGGCCGCGCCGCTTCGATATCCGCACTTTCCGGCAATTCCGCGATGGCATGCGCACCTAGATTGCTGGTCAGCACAATGATGGTGTTACGGAAATCAACCGTCCGCCCCTGGCCATCCGTCAGCCGCCCATCATCCAGCACCTGCAACAGCACATTGAAGACATCATCATGTGCCTTTTCGACCTCATCGAACAAAATCACCTGGTAAGGCCGCCGGCGCACGGCTTCCGTCAGCGCGCCACCTTCCTCATACCCCACATAGCCAGGTGGGGCGCCGATCAGCCGCGATACCGCGTGTTTTTCCATGTACTCAGACATGTCAATGCGCGTCATGGCGCGTTCATCATCGAACAGGAAGGACGCAAGCGACTTCACCAATTCCGTTTTGCCGACACCGGTCGGGCCGAGGAACAGGAAGCTACCAATCGGGCGATTGGGGTCCTGCAAGCCGGCGCGCGCGCGGCGCACCGCCTTGGAAACCGCTTCAAGCGCTTCTTCCTGGCCGACCACGCGCTTGCGCAACTGGTCTTCCATCCGCAGCAGCTTGGCGCGTTCGCCTTCCAACATTTTCTCAACCGGAATACCGGTCCAGCGGCTGACGACGGCCGCAATGCCTTCTTCCGTCACGGCTTCATTGACCAGCTTGGCATCGCCATTGCCGGCATCCGCGAGCTTCTTTTCGATGCCCGGAATGACGCCATAAAGCAGTTCAGAAGCCTTGGTCAGATCACCGCGACGCTGCGCCAATTCAACTTCGGTCCGCGCCTTGTCCAATTCTTCCTTGAGTTTCTGGCTTTCAACCACCTTGCCCTTTTCGGATTCCCAGCGCGCAGTCATGGCGGCTGAGCTTTCCTCAAGCTCCGCCAATTCCTTCTCAAGCTTCAGCAGCCGATCACGCGACGCCGCGTCATCTTCCTTCTTCAGCGCTTCGCGTTCGATCTTGAGGCGCATGAGGTCACGGTCAATCGCGTCCAGCTCCTCAGGCTTGCTGTCCACCTGCATGCGAAGGCGCGATGAAGCCTCATCCACCAAATCAATCGCCTTGTCGGGCAGGAAGCGATCGGTGATGTAGCGGTTGGAAAGCGTGGCGGCGGCCACCAGCGCACCATCGGCAATGCGCACACCGTGATGGAGTTCGTATTTTTCCTTGATGCCGCGCAGGATGGAGATGGTGTCCTCCACGCTCGGCTCACCGACAAACACGGGCTGGAAGCGCCGCGCCAGCGCGGCATCTTTCTCCACGTGCTTGCGGTATTCATCAAGCGTGGTCGCACCAATGCAATGCAATTCACCGCGCGCCAAGGCAGGCTTCAGCAGGTTCGATGCATCCATCGCCCCATCCGCCTTGCCCGCGCCGACCAGCGTGTGCATTTCATCAATAAACAGGATGATCTCGCCCTCAGCCTGCGTGGTTTCCGCCAGCACGGCCTTCAGGCGTTCCTCAAACTCGCCGCGATATTTCGCACCGGCCACCATGGCGCCAAGGTCAAGCGCCATGACGCGCTTGGTCTTCAGCGCTTCCGGCACATCGCCATTGACGATGCGCAGCGCCAGCCCTTCCACAATCGCGGTCTTGCCGACACCAGGTTCGCCGATCAGCACCGGGTTGTTCTTGGTACGGCGGGCAAGTACCTGAATGGCGCGGCGGATTTCCTCATCACGGCCAATCACCGGGTCAAGCTTGCCTTGGCGCGCCACTTCCGTGATGTCGCGCGCGTATTTCTTCAAAGCATCGAAGCTGTCTTCGGCGTTTTGGCTATTCACCGTGCGGCCCTTGCGGATTTGCGCAATGGCCTTTTCCAACTTGTCGGGCTCGGCCCCCGCCACGCGCAGCGCGCGCCCGGCATCGCCTTCACTGCCGGCTAAGGCCACCAGCACGCGGTCCTGCGCCACAAAGGCGTCACCGGCGCGGTTCGCCTGTTCCTGGGCAGTGCCCAGGATGCGCACGATATCGGCGGTGAAACTCGGCTGTGCGGAAGCGCCGCCGCCGGTCACTTTCGGCAGGCGCGCGATATAGCTGTCAACCGCATTCTTGGCGCGAATCGGGTCCCCGCCGGCAGCGCGGATCAGGCCACTTGCCGCCCCTTCCGGGTCATCCAGCAGCGCCTTCAGCAAATGCGTCGGCGTCACCTGCTGATGGAATTCGCGGATGGCAATGGTTTGCGCCGCTTGCAAGAAACCGCGGGCGCGGTCGGTAAATTTTTCGATGTCCATGTGGTCCCTCTCCTGAGCGGACGATGCCCCTCGCCCCCGAATGGGCAACGAATGACACCAGAATGCTTGATATGTGGTATCTGTCCTTGATCTGCTTCAAGGGGGTGCCCGATGCGTATCGAAAAGATCTACCGCTACCCGGTGAAGGGGCTGTCTGCCGAGGCTTTGGAAGCCGTGGCGCTGACGCCCGGTGAGATGCTGACGCATGATAGGCGCTTCGCGCTCGCCCAGGGTGATGCGCCCTTTGATGTGGCGGCCCCGCGCTGGCTTTCCAAGCGCAATTTCGGCTGCCTGATGGTCAATGAACGCTTGGCCCTGCTGCATACCGCCTTTGACCCGCATGACGGGAGCCTCGCCATCCGCGCCCCCGGCGCCGCGCCTTTTCTGGGCGATACGCGGACCGAGGAAGGCAAGGCCGCCATTGCGCGCTATTTGACCGATTTCCTGGGACAAGAAGCGCGCGGCGAACCCCGCTTCATCGAAGCCCCCGGCCATCGCTTTTCCGATGTGGCGATGAAGGTGGTTTCCATCATTGGCCTTGGTAGCCTGCATGCGCTGGAAGCCGAAGCCGGCATGGTGCTGGACCCGCTCCGCTTTCGCGCGAATTTCTATTTCTCCGGCGGGCGGCCCTGGGCGGAATTTGATTGGATCGGCAAGGAAATTCAGATCGGTCAGGTGCGGCTTCGCGTGGTGAAGCGCATCGTGCGCTGTGCAGCGACCGAGGTGAACCCGGAAACCGCCGCGCGCGACGCCAACCCACCGCGCGATTTGCGCCGGCATTTCGGCCATGCGGATTTGGGGGTTTATGCCGAGGTTTTGGACGGCGGAAATATCGCGCTGGGTGATGCGCTGGAACCGATGATGCTGGACCTGTGAGGGCGCCTTTTTGCAACCGTGTGACGGGTCAAGTTCTGGGGATGGCCGCCCCTATTCCGCAACCTGCACGGCCAGGTTCAGCGGGCGAGGCTAACTGGGGGAAGGGTGCCATGCGCTCCGTCCCGATCATCGTGCTGATGGCCTTCGCCATTGGCAGCGCTGGTGTGAAAGCCCAGTCCTATCGCATCCCCGGCACCGGGCAGGATCGGTGCTTTGGCGCAGCCGGGCAGATCGCCTGCCCTGAGCCAGGCGCGCCCTTTGCCGGCGCGGATGGCACTGCGCCGCGCCGGGCCTTGGCGTATCGCGCGAATGGCGATGGCACCGTCACCGATCTCGTCACGAGTCTGACCTGGGCAGAGGCACCAAGCGCTCCTGTCACCTTTGAGGAGGCAGCGCGGCTTGCCGCCGAAAGCCGTCTGGGCGGCCATGGCGATTGGCGCGTGCCATCCATCCGAGAGCTCTATTCGCTGATCGATTTCCGTGGCGGCTTTACGGGGGACCCGGCGACCTCTCGCCCCTATATCGACACATCGGTATTCCGCTTCGCCTATGGCGGCGGGACGGGGCTGGGGGACGCATCAGCGGGGCGCCGACCCATTGATGTGCAGGAATGGACGACGACGCGCTACCTGGGCCGCACGGTTGGTGGGTCCGACACGGTGTTCGGCGTGAATTTCGCGGATGGCCGTATCAAGGGCTATCCGCTGATGGATCCGGCAAACCGGATGCGCACGCCGAACCGGCTGGCGGTGCGGCTGGTGCGCGGGCCGGCCTATGGTGCGAATGATTTCCGCCCAACGGCAGAAACCGTGCTGGATGCTGCCACGGGTCTTGAATGGCAGCGCGCTGATGATGGCATCGCCCGATCTTGGCAGGCTGCGCTGGCGCATTGCGCAGCGCTTCGGCTTGGCGGTCATGCCGATTGGCGGATGCCGGATGCGAAGGAGCTTCACAGTATTGTGGATTATGGGCGCATCCCGGCGATTGACCCGGTGTTTCAGCTGGCCGATCCGGATGCCTATGTTTGGGCCTCCACGACGCATCTTGAAAGCCCGCCGCCGGCAGGCCGGCCGCGCCCCTTTAGTTCTTGTGGCGAATTGGCGGTGTATTTTGCGTTTGGGCCGGCGCTTGGCCGTATGGAGGTGCCGCCAAGTTCGGGCACTTGGCGCTGGGTGGATGCGCATGGCGCTGGAGCGCAGCGGAGCGACCCCAAGACCGCCGGACCTGGGGGATGGCCCCAAGGCTTCGGCCCCCAGGGCGACGACATCCGCGGCCACAACCATGTCCGCTGCGTGCGCCGCGCGGGCTGAATCCCTTTTCACGCAGTCTGGATCAGCGGCAGGGCCTTTTGGCGGCAGAAACGTCGCGCCTGACGATGCAATGGGAAGTTTGATGCTTGCGGTGTGATGATGCCTTTTTTCTGCCGTGTGGCTGGAGCATCATTCAAACGTCGAAGGAGTCGTCGCCATGACACCAAAGCTTCGTCATCTTGCCGTTCTGGCCCTGGGAATGGTCGGCCTTGCGCTGATGGGCGCACCAGCAAGCGCGCATCCGCAATATGGTTACGGCTATGGCTACCATCATCGCCCGCATCATCCGCCACGCGGCCATGGTGAGGTGGTGATTATTCAGCCCCCGATCCGCTACGCGCCGCCGCCCATCTATTACGCCCCGCCGCCGGTCTATTACGCGCCGCCACCGCCCTATTACTACGCGCCTGCGCCTTCCTATCACGTGCCGGCGCCCTATCCGCGTTATGGCTATTACGGGCGGCCTGGCGTTTCACTCAATTTCCGCTTCTGAAACCGGCTTGCGCGCCGCGGCCATGCGGCGCAGTTTCCGGGCGCAATGTGCACGCTGATTTTGCTCAACCGGCCTGATCATGAATGGCCGATGCTGATTGCCGCCAATCGGGATGAAAGGGCGGATCGCGCCTGGGATGCGCCGGCGGCCTGGTGGTCGGACTATCCCGGCGTCATCGGGGGGCGGGACCGCAGCGCGGGCGGCACCTGGATGGCGCTTGGCCCAAAGGGCGTGCTGGCAGCGGCACTCAACCGCCCCGGCAGCCTTGGCCCGGCGCCGGGCAAGCGAAGCCGTGGGGAATTGCCGCTGATGGCCGCCCATGCGCCAACAGCGGAAGCGGCGGCGGATGCCATCACCCGGCTTGATGCCAGCGCCTGGCGCCCCTTCAATCTGGTGATCGCTGATCAGCGCAGCGCCTTTTACGTTGAAGCCCTTGGGGAGGGGCGGCCACAGGCCATGGCCCTGGCGCCAGGGATTTCCATGGTGACATCCCATCCGCCCAATGATGAAAGCCACCCCCGCACACGCCGCCATTTGCCGCGCTTTCGCGCAGCCGCGGCGCCTGATCCTGTGCGGGGCGATTGGCGCACCTGGGAAGAGCGCCTTGCCGATGACAGCCATGAGGGGGATTTGGCCGAGACGCTGAAAGTGCCGCTGCATGGCGGGTACGGGACCGTTTCGGCCAGTCTTTTGGGTTTTGGCGCGGCTGGCGAAAGGCTCTGGCGGTTTTGCCCCGCCCCGCCGGGGGATGGCGCGTTTCAGCGGCTTGAACTTCCTGGGGAAGGGTTCCGACTCGGGGCGTGACATGGCGACCCCGGCCCAGGGCTGCTATAGGCTGATGAGATGCTCCGCCTTCCGCCTTTGGATGGTGGGCCAGAGGATGACTGACCCATGGCTCGTCGCCGCCAACTTTATGAAGGTAAAGCAAAAATCCTGTTTGAGGGGCCGGAACCCGGCACCCTGGTGCAGTATTTCAAGGATGACGCCACCGCCTTCAACGCCAAGAAGAAGGGGACCATCACCGGCAAGGGGGTGCTGAACAACCGCATCAGCGAATACCTGATGATGCGGCTAACCGAGATCGGCATCCCGACGCATTTCATCCGCCGGCTAAATATGCGGGAGCAATTGATCCGGGAGGTGGAGATCATCCCGCTTGAGGTGGTGGTGCGCAATGTCGCCGCCGGGTCACTTTCACAGCGTCTGGGCATTCCGGAAGGCCAGCGCCTGCCGCGGTCCATCATTGAATATTACTTCAAGAATGATGCGCTGAATGACCCGATGGTGGCGGAAGAACACATCACCTGCTTCGGCTGGGCCTCCACCCATGATCTGGATGACATGATTGCGCTGACTTTGCGCATCAATGATTTCCTGACCGGGCTTTTGCTTGGCGTCGGCATTACGCTTGTGGATTTCAAGCTGGAATTCGGCCGGCTTTGGGAAAATGAGGAAATGCGGATCGTGCTGGCCGATGAGATCAGCCCGGATAATTGCCGACTTTGGGATGCCAAGACTGGTGAGAAAATGGACAAGGACCGCTTCCGCCGCGACCTCGGCAAGGTCGAAGAAGGCTATCAGGAAGTCGCGCGGCGCCTAGGTATTCTGCCCGAAGCCGGCGTGCGCGACATGAAAGGGCCGGAGGCCATTCAATGAAAGCCCGCGTCTATGTAATGCCTAAGACGGGCGTTTTGGATCCTCAAGGCAAGGCCATTGGCCATGCCCTGGAAGGCTTGGGCTTTGGCGGCGTGCGTGATGTGCGCGCCGGCAAGGTGATTGAACTCGATTTGGCGGAGGCTGACCCGGCGCAGGCAAAACAGATCGCCGAAGACATGGCGCGCAAACTGCTGGCCAATACAGTGATCGAAAGCTTCCGGGTGGAGATCGTCTGACGTGATCAAGGCCAGCCTGATCGCAATGCTGGTATTGACCGTGCTGATCGCCATGGGTTTGCGTTGGCGCGAACAGCGTGTGCCGGCGGTGGCGCGCGGCAATATGGTGGCGCGTGGCAAACGGACGATCAATCGTTGGGTGACGGCAGCGGCACTCGCCGCTTTGGTGACCATGTTGTTCATGGGCGGGCTGCATTGGCTCCGCCTGATCGGGACCTGAAGGCCATGAAGGCGGCGATCATTGTATTTCCAGGCACGAACCGAGAGCGCGATATGCGGCTTGCGCTGAAGCGCGCCTCGGGCCGCGAACCGGCCATGCTGTTTCACCGCGAAGCGGCGCTGCCAAAGGGGCTTGATCTGGTGGTGCTGCCGGGTGGCTTTTCCTATGGCGATTATCTGCGCTGCGGGGCGATGGCGGCGCAATCGCCCATCATGCGCGCGGTCAAGGATTTTGCGGCGGCTGGTGGGCATGTGCTTGGGGTTTGCAACGGTTTTCAGATCATGATCGAAGCCGGGCTTTTGCCTGGTGGTTTGCTCCGCAATGCCACGCTCCGGTTTCTGTCCATGGATTGTCGCTTACGTGTGGAACGTGCCGACACGGCCTTTACCGCGCATTGGCAAAAGGGTGATTGCTTCCGCGCGCCCATGGCGCATGGTGATGGCAATTACTTCGCCGATGATGCCACGCTCGATCGGCTGGAAGGCGAAGGTTTGGTTGCCTTCCGCTATGTGGATGATGCGGGCGAAGCAACGGCAGCCGCCAATCGCAATGGCAGCGCGCGCAATATTGCGGGCATATTCTCCCCCAATCTCCGCGTCTGCGGGCTGATGCCGCATCCGGAAGATTTGGTGGACCCGCTCATGGGCGGCGAGGATGGCCTGCCCATGTTTCAAAGCCTGGCCGAGCGGCTGGTGGCCGCTTAAACGGTTTTATGCCTCAACCTGCTTCGTCGCGCGGCGGAGTGCCGCACAAAGGCGCGAAAAGCTCAGCCAGAAGGCGCCATGTTCGGGGGCGCGTTCCGGGTGATTGCCAAAGGCGGGTTCACCACGGCGCAGCAGCGGCAGGCGCGCTTCGAAACGCCCGCGCATATTCTCCAGAAAGGCAGCGCTGGAGGCCATGTAAAGCTCCAGCATTTCAGCGGCCAATTCCAGTTCCACCCGCGCATTGCCTTCGGTGGTGAAGCGCTTCAGCGCGCGGCTGTCTTCGGCAAGTGCCAGGTGGATGCGATGCAAATCCTGCAAATGCGCCGCAACACGCTGGCGGCATTCGCGGGCGCTATCATCGGATCCGGTGCTTGTTGGTTCCATTGGGGACCTCCCAATGAAAGCATAGGTTGGAGAGCTTAAATTTCTGTCAAATTATCGAAGGGCATCAAGCAGAGCCCTGGCGCCTCATCAAAAAACGTGGCCAAGGACCGGCCCCCCAGGGTCGCGGCAGGTTGTTTGCGATGAAGGTGACCAGGAACAAGGTGGCAAGGCCCGGTACGAGTGGTGCCAGTATGAAACCAAAATCCGCATTTTCCGCGAAAACCACCACTGGGTTGGCACCTGCAGGTGAATGGATGGACCGCGTCAGCGCCATGGCAGCGAGCGCCAAGCCCACCGCCAGCGCGAGCCAAAAGGCGATCGGCCCACCAAGGCTGTCATGGCCGATGCGGCAGATGATGCCGATAGTGGTTGAGAGCAGATGTCCGCCGAAAAAAGAACGCGGTTGGGCCATGATACCGCGCGGCATACCCAAAAGAATGACACATGAACCGCCAAGTGAAGGGAGTAACCAAGGGTGTTCGGTAAAGGACAGCGCCGCATGCGTGGCCAGAAGTGCCGCAACCGTTGCTGTGACTTGAACGAGGAGGCGGCTTGGTGGCGGGGGTTTCATCGGCAAGGCCCCAACAAGGCTTGGTTGTCTGCCGATCGCGTGGACGTCGTTTCTATCTGCGACGACGAATACGCAACGGGCGGGAAATAGCGGTTTGATGCCTCTCTGCGTGCAGAATAGTGCGCAGTAAGAACTGTATTTTCGCGGGGTTCAGCATGGTTATCCAGCAGCGCTGCCAGATCCTCGGCACTGTCCACATCGCGCTTGGGTGGCAGCAGCGCCACGCGGTGGCGGCGGAAATTGGCGAGGGTATCGGCCAGCGCATGGGGGCTTGACCAGCGCACCTGCGCGAAGGGGCGATGCGGGCGCCGGGGGCCAAAGCCGACCAGCCAATAGCCGCCATCAAGGGCGGGGCCGAAAACCGCATCCGCCCGCCCAAGTGCGCGAAACCCGGCAGCTATATCAGCCGGCCCAAGGCCTGGAATATCACTGCCGATCAGAATGGCGCGCGGGAAGGGGGCGAGGGCCTTTTCCATGCGCTGTCCCAAATCGCCCGAGACCTGCGCCATGCGCGGCGTGCCGGGTGGCGCCAGGCGCGCCCAATCCGCGCGCGCCCCGCGCGGCGTGATGGCAAGCAGGGTCTGCCAACGCCGATCCCGCGCAATGGGCCAGGCGGTGGCGGACAGCATCGCCCGATAAAAGCGGAGGGCGCCGCGCGCGCCGATACCCGCGGCCAAACGTCGCTTCACCGCGCCAAGGCGCGGCGCGCGGGCGAAGATGATCACAACGGGGTGGCGCATGGCCTCACCAAAGCCGATCAGCGGCGGCGCGTATAGACCCGCGCAATGCGCTCAGGCGAAACGCCCGCGAACCAGAGCGAGAGGCAGAACAGGTTCCGCGCTGAGCGCGCATACCAGCCATCGCGCCGCCATTTCTCGGCCGAGGTGATGAAATCCGCCGGCAATGGCACAAGGCGTCTTCGGCCAATACGGCGGATCAGCGCGACATCTTCCATCAGCGGGATGGGCTCATAACCGCCAAGCGCCTGATAGAAATCGCGCGCGATCAGCAGGCCCTGGTCACCATAGGGCAGGCCAAGCCAGCGGCAGCGCCAGGCGACCATGGCTTCCAGCCGTCGTGCCTCGGGCACGGCATCATCAAGCGCGAAGCGGAAATGGGCGGCTTTGGTCGTGTTCTCGGGGTCTGCGATGAAGCGCTCCACCGCTTCCCGCCAGCCAGCGCCGGGGCGCGTATCGGCATGCATCGCGAGCAACCAGGGCTGGGTTGCGGCTTCGCCCGCCGCGCGCAGTTGTGGGCCGCGGCCGCGGCCCCCCATGAGCACGCATGCGCCAGCGGCTTGCGCAAGTTCCACCGTGCCATCGCTGCTGCCGCCATCGGCGATGATGATTTCCGCGACCTGCCCGCGCAATGCCTCCAGCGTCGCCGGCAGGCTGGCAGCGGCGTTCAGCGTGGGGATGATGGCGGAGACGGGCAAAACACTCATTTGTTCTTATTTTGTTCTTGACCTGTGATGCCGTTCTTGGCAGGGTGGGGGCGATTGGAAAGGGAAGTGTTCCATGCCCGATGGTATCCCCAACCTGACGCCCAGCGATAGCGTCACCCCCTGCTTCGCCATGCCATCCCTGGCGCGCAAGGGGCGCGGCGCTATCTCCAACCCGCCGGTGCGCTTTGAACCCGCGCGGCGGGAGGCTTTTGATGATGGCTGGGCGACGCTTGAGCAAAGCTTCGCCGAATTGCCGCCCCTGCCGACCAGCCTGATCGAGGATCGCGCGAAATCTGCGCTGAGCTACAATGAAAGCCCTGATCTGGGCTTTGACCGGTCCATCAACCCCTATCGCGGCTGCGAGCATGGCTGCATCTACTGCTATGCGCGGCCATCCCATGCCTATCTGGGTTTCTCGCCGGGGCTCGATTTCGAAACGCGGCTGATGTTCAAGCCCGATATCGCGGCGCTGCTGGAAAAGGAGCTCCGCAAGCCCGGCTATCAGCCCCGCCCCATCGCGCTTGGCGCCAATACGGATCCGTATCAGCCGGTGGAACGCCAATTGGGGCTGACGCGGGCGGTGTTGGAAGTGCTGGACCGTTTCAGCCACCCGGTCACCATTGTGACGAAATCGGCGGGTGTCTTGCGCGATACCGATATCCTGCAGCGCCTGGCTGCAAGCAATCTGGTGCGGGTATGCCTTTCCATCACCACGCTCGACCCTGCCTTGGCGCGCATCATGGAACCGCGCGCTGCGACGCCCGCGCGGCGCTTGCAGGCGATCAGGGAATTGACGGCAGCGGGCGTGCCAACCGCTATCCTGGCTGCGCCGATGATCCCAGCCGTGAATGATATGGAACTGGAAAAGCTGCTGGAACAGGGTGCCGCGGCGGGCGCGACCAGCGCGGGCTATGTGCTGCTCCGCCTGCCTTTGGAGATCAAACAGCTTTTTGAGGAATGGCTGGCGCGGCATATGCCCGATCGTGCCGCCCGGGTGCTGTCACTGATCCGCCAGACCCGCGGCGGCGCGCTTTATGACAGCCGCTTTGGGCAACGCCAGACCGGCAGTGGACCCTATGCGGAATTGCTGGCACGGCGCTTTGCTGTGGCCATGCGCCGGCTTGGCCTTGAAAAGCGCGGCGGCGGGACGGGCGCCCTGGATTGCTCACGCTTTGCCGTGCCTGGGGGGCAGATGTCCCTGTTTTAGTTTGGCGCTTCGGCCTGCTGGACGGCTGGGGGTTTTTCCGGGCAAGGAAGGCGTGCTGCTTCAGCCCGGAAGGAATCGCCTTGGCCTCGCCCGATTTGCAAGCCTCTATCCGCCAGCATCAGGCCGGCAATCTGGACGCGGCCATTGCGGGCTATCGCGCCTTTCTGCAGCAGCAGCCCGACCATGCCGAGGCTCATCGGCTGCTTGGCCTCGCGCTATTTGCGCGCGGACAGGTGGCGCCAGCGCGTGAGGCCTTGGAACGTGCCGCCAGCCTGGCCCCGGCGACGCCCGCGCTGCTCAATGACCTTGGCAATGCCTGCCGCGCCGCTGGCGACAAGGCTGCGGCGATCAAGGCCTTCACCGCCGCGATCAAGACCGAGCCCGGCTTCGCCTTCTCCCATTTCAACCTGGCCGATACGCTGCTTGAAACCGGCGATATTCAGCGGGCGAGCGACGCCTATGATGACATCCTCCGGCGCGGCTTTGCCGGGGTGGATGGCGATTTCCACGTCAATCGCGGGCTATGTCGGCTGCAGCTTGGTGATGCGGCCGGTGCAATGGAGGCGTTTCGCGCAGCCTTGGCGTTGGAACCGGGCCATTCCCGCGCCGCCGCGGCGCTTTCCGACACCATGCAGAAGCTTGGGGCGCATCGCGATGCGGTGATCTTCCTGACCGGCTTTTTGGACAAGCAGCGCGCCAGTCTGGAGACCTTGATTTCGCTCGGCTCCGGCTTTCTTGGCCTGCGCGATTATCCGCGCGCGCTTGGGCTGTTTGAACGCCTGGCCGCGGCCAGCCCGCGCTCCGTCAAGGCCCTGATCGGCAAGGGCATCGCCTTGAACGGGGAGAACCGGCACGAAGAAGCGATCGCAGCGCTGGAAGCGGCGCTTGCGCTTGATGCGCGTGATGCGGAAGCGCTGATCGGCAAGGGGGTTGCGCTGAAGGCTTTGCGCCGTGTGCCGGAAGCGATCGAGACCTATCGCCGCGCCATTGAAGTGGCACCCCGCAATCCGAATGCGCATCTCAATCTTGGTAATGCCTTGGCATTGCTGAACCGGCATGAGGAAGCGCTTGTTTGTTATGAACGCGTGCTGGCGCTTGATCCCAATTCGGCAGAAGCGCTTAATTATGAGGGCAATTCACTGAATGCGCTGAACCGCCAATCGGAAGCCGTGGTGCTCGACCCCGGTGTCACTGAGGCGCTTTCATCCCTGGTCTATACTAGGCAGCGCCGCTGGAACTGGGCAGGGCTGCCGGAGCAGCGCCAGTTTCTGCTGGACCGTGTGCGCGCGCGGCAATATGTGGCCAACCCCTTTGCGCTGCTTGGCATTTGCGATGATCCGGAACTGCACCAGATCGCCGCCCGCGCCTATACGCGTGAAACCCTGCCGAGCCCTCCCGCTGTTCAGCCACCGCCGGCCGAACAGCGCCAACGCCTGCGCATCGGGTATTTTTCGGCTGATTTTTGCAATCATGCCGTGATGCAATTGCTTGTCGGCGCGCTGGAATGTCATGACCGCGACGCTTTCGAAATCCATGCCTTTTCTTACGGGTCCGAGGCTGAGGATGCCATGCGGGCGCGGCTTCGCGCCACCATGGATCATTTCCATGAATGTGCGCGGCTGTCTGATGGCGCTTTGACTGCCATGGCGCGGCGGGCCGGGATTGATATCGCCGTTGATCTCAATGGCTATACGCAGGATGCCCGGCTTGCGCCCTTCGCCGCGCGCCTGGCGCCGGTGCAGGTCAGCTATCTTGGCTATCCCGGTACGGTGGGGGCAGCATTCCTGGACTATATTGTCGCCGATGCGACCGTGCTGCCCATGGATCAGCAGCGCTTCTATGATGAGAAGATCGTGCATTTGCCGGATAGCTATCAGGCCAATGATGACCGCCGCGTGATCGCGCCCGAGACGCAATCGCGCGCTGAGGCGGGGCTGCCTGCGGATGGCTTTGTCTATTGCTGCTTCAACAATGCCTATAAGATCACGCCGGAAGTTTTTGCTTCCTGGATGCGCATTCTCAATGCCGTGCCGGGTTCTGTGCTATGGCTGCTCGCGAATGAAGCGGAGGCCATGGATCGGCTGCGCGCGGTCGCGGCCGGGCAGGGGGTTGATCCGGCGCGGCTGGTTTTTGCGCCCTATGCGCCATCGGCGAAGCATCTGGCGCGGCATCGGCTCGCGGATCTTTTCCTCGATACCCTGCCATATAATGCGCATACCACCGCAAGCGATGCGCTTTGGGCCGGGCTGCCGGTGCTGACGCAAATGGGCCAGGCCTTTGCGGGGCGCGTTGCGGCAAGCCTGCTGAATGCCGTTGGCCTGCCCGAGCTGATCACCCGCGATGCGGCGGCGTATGAGGCACTCGGCATTGCGCTTGGCCGTGATCCTGCGCGCGTTGCAGCGCTGAAGGCGAAGCTGGCGGCCGCCATTCCAGCCGCGCCCTTGTTCAATACGCCGCGCTTCACGCGCCACTTGGAAAGCGCCTATCGCATGATGTGGCAGCGCCATGCCGCCGGCCTGCCGCCGGAAGGCTTTGCCGTGCCGGCTGAGGATTAGGCGCGCCGTATGCCGGATTTCGCCGCGTTTTTCGCCTCTGGCCAGGTGGCCGATCTGATGGTGGCGGTGCTACTGGCCGAGGCTTTGGTGCTGCTCGGCTTTTGGTGGCTGACGGGGCGCGGGCTTCGGCCGCAATCGGTGCTTGCCTTGGTCTTGCCGGGGGTGTTTTTCGCGCTGGCCTTGCGCGCGGCGCTGACGGGCGCTTGGTGGGGCTTTGTGTCACTCGCCCTGACTGCGGCGTTTTTCGCCCATGCCTGGGATCTGTGGCGCCGCTGGCGCGATTGAGCGCCATCCATAACTGTCAATTTTAATTGACACATAGGCGCGAAAGGGCGCAGCCTTATGGCGAGCTCTGGAGGGGGCAGCCATGAATGGCAATTCGCATCGCATCGCTTATGAGGCGCTAAAGGCCAAGCTGGAAGCCGCTGAGGCGGAAGGGGATGCGGCGGTGCTGGACAGCGCCATCGCTGCCTTGGATGCCTTTATCGCGAATATGGTGACAGACCCGCGCCGGCTGCGTGCCATTGCGCTGGATAGCCCGGGGGCTGCCGCGGAAATTCAGGCGCGCGCGGCCGAGCTTTCCCTGCCGCGCCAGGTGCTCGACCCCAGCTTTGACCCGAGCTTTGCGCGGCTTTGGGTGGCGAGCCTGGATGATACCGCCATTGCCATGGTGCATCGTGTGATGGCCGAAGAATTGCGCCGGCGGGACGGTGATGGCCTCGCGCCACGCCGTGCGGGGGCCATGGCCGCGCGGGGCTGAACCCGGTCCACCTCAGCCAAAAATATCCGCAGGGCTTTCGCGTTTCAGGGCTGCAGCCAGATCGCGCCCAAGCTGCGGGCCGTCCTTTGCTGCGGCTTCCCCCATATTGCGCCTGAGGAAACTGCCATCGGCGCGCGCGACAAGCCCATGCAGGCGAAGCCGCCCATCGGGCAGCAGCGTGGCATGCGCGCCAATCGGCGTGCGGCAGGAACCATCCAGCGCACCGAGCAAGGCGCGTTCGGCATCCGCGACCAGACGGCTAGGCGCGTGTTCAATGCGCGCGAGCAGCGCCAGCGTGGCAGCATCATCCGCGCGTGCGGTGATGCCGACAATGCCTTGGCAGGCGGCGGGCAGCATGGCATCGGCTCCCAGCACCACCTGCGCGCGATCCGCCATGCCAAGCCGCTTCAAGCCCGCAAGCGCCAGCAGGGAACAGGTGAAATCCCCCGCTGCGACTCGCCCAAGCCGCGTTTGCACATTGCCGCGAATGATATCCACGCGAAGATCAGGCCGGCGATGCAGCAATTGCGCCTGACGGCGCACGGAAGCTGTGCCGACCAGGGCACCCTGCGGCAAGGCAGCAAGCGGATCATCCGCCGTCGCCGCACCGCATCCAGCACCTAGAATCAGCGCATCACGCGGGTCTTCGCGTTCCAAAACGCAGGCCAGCACAATGCCCGGCGGCAATTCGGTTTCCAGATCCTTGAGGCTATGCACCGCGACATCAATGCGCCGATCGGCCAGCGCTTCATGGATTTCCTTGGCGAAAAGCCCCTTGCCGCCAATATCGGCGAGGCGCTTATCCTGCACCTTGTCGCCCGATGTCGCGATGATGTGTTCTTCCAGCGCGCCATCTTCCGCCAGCGCCGGTATGGCCGCGCGGGCCACGCATGCAAAATGCCGCGCCTGCCAAAGTGCCAGCGGAGAACCGCGCGTGCCAATGCGCATGGGCTGAGACGCCATTCCTCAAAAACCTTGTTTCTCGTTTTGCCCCTAGGCCCTTGCGAGGCCAAAGAGATGCGCCAAATCCTTGAAGAAAATCCGCACATGCGCAAGGGGATCGCGGCGGACCAATTCCTTGTTCATGTAGGATTCCCAAGTCAGGCGCTGCACATCCTTATCGGCGCAGATCGAGACGAATTTCTCCCGCCTTTTATCGGATGAATACCAGAAATACTGCATGATGCCGAGCACCCAGAAAACACGCCCATGCGCCTTCATGAAGCGCTTGCGCGCACCGGCAAGGGCGCGTGCATCGCCGGTCTTCAGGCATTCCTCAGCGGCATCAGCGGCTAGCCTGCCGCCATACATGGCGTAGTAGATGCCTTCACCAGAAGCAGGCGCCACCACGCCCGCCGCGTCCCCGGCCAGGATCACATCGCGGCCATTATCCCAGCGCTTGAGCGGCTTCAGGGGAATGGGCGCGCCTTCGCGCCTGATGGTCTCGGCATTGGTCAGGCCAATATCGCGGCGGAGTTCAGCGACAGAACCGCGCAGCGAAAAGCCCTTTTGCATGGAACCTGTGCCGATGCTGGTGGTATCGCCATGCGGGAAGATCCAGGCGTAGAAATCGGGCGAAAGCTTGCCCTGGTAATAGACATCGCAGCGCTTGGCATCAAAATCCGCTGACCCGCCATTGGGGGGAGAGCGCACAATCTCATGATAGGCGAAAACGCAGCGCACCTTATCGCCGCCCGGCACTTCCTGTTTTGCCACCTGGGAACGCGCGCCATCCGCGCCAATCACCAGGCGCGCGCGCGCTGAACCTGCGGTGCCATCCTTGGCTTCCCAATGGACAATGGCCGTGCCATCGGCATCGCGGCTGATTTTCTCATAAGTCCCGGTCTGGCGTTCCGCGCCGGCATGGGCGGCACGTTCGCGCAGCCATTCGTCGAAATCCTCACGATCCACCATGCCAACAAAGCCACCATCAATCGGCATATCCACGGATTTCGCGCTGGGGGCGACCATGCGGGCGGAATTGATTTTCGCGACCAATAGCTCATCCGGAATCGCGAAATCGCGGATCAGACGCGGTGGAATCGCACCGCCACAGGGCTTGATGCGGCCCGCGCGATCCAGTAGCAGAACGGAACGGCCGCGGCGTGCCAGATCATCGGCAGCGGTGGCGCCGGATGGCCCGCCGCCCACCACGATGACATCATATGTTTGCATGGCCATTTCCCTCTACCTTGCCGGTACCATTGGGCCGAAGCCACCGGTCTTGCTGATTTTTGGGCGATTGATACGCGCTGCCAGCATCGCTGCCGCGATGAACAGCGCCGCATCCAGAATGAAGACCGCCGCATAGGCCGCTTCAACATGGCCCAGCGCAAACCGCGCCACATCCACTGCCGCCGCGCCGGCAAGCCCGCCAAGCCCAAAGGCCACGGCCTGCGCCGCGCCCCAAAGCCCCATCCGAGTGCCTTCGCGCGATTCATGCCCGCGCGCGACCATTTGCATCATGGAAGCAATGGCGGCCGCCGCGAAAACGCCATTTGCGACACCAAGCGCGAAGAAACTGGTCTTGAGCGGCCAAGCCGCGCCGAATTGCCCGGCGACGGAAAGGGAAAGCATCATTACCGCCGTGGCAAGACAGCCCGCAATGGTCCAGAAGCGGAGCGTACCCGCCCAGCGCCCGCCACGTGCACTGCCAATCAGCGCAATCGCAATCATGCCAACCAACACGCCCGCATGTTGCAGCGATGAAATGCGCGTGGTCTCACCCAGGCTGCGATTGAAGACGGCGCCGGCGAAAGGCTCCAGGATCAAATCCTGCGCGCTATAGGCCAACATGGAAACGAAGATGAAAATGGTGAAGCGCCGCGCTTCGGGTTCTGCCCAAACTTCCCGCAAAGCCTGCCGGAAGGGTGGCTTGGCGGCATCGCTAGCTTCCGGGCGCGCGGCGCGTGGGCCTTCCATGCCCCAAACCGCGAGTGTGGCCAGCGTAAAGGCAATGGCAGAAACGCCGGCGGCGACCGCAATCAGCCGCATCGGCGAATAGGGATCGAGCAGCCGCCCAGCAATCGCCGTGGTGATCACAAAGCCTGCAATCATCATGATCCAGACAAGGGATGCCGCAGCAGCGCGCCGTGCTGGTGCGGTGCGTGCCGCGAGCAAGACCAGCAGCGATGTACCGGCCGCGCCAACGCCAGCGCCAATCAGCAAAAACGCCAATACGGCCAGCGCAACGCCTGCCCAAAGCGATTCCGCCATCAGCGCCGTGCCAGCCGCGGCCAAAACACCGCCAAGCGCCAGCACAGCCATGCCGCCAATGATCCAAGGCGTGCGCCGCCCACCCATATCGGATCCATAACCCATGCGCGGGCGCAGCATTTGCAACGCGTAATGCAGCCCAACCAAAATCCCGGGCAGGGTCGCAGGCAAGGCAAGTTCCACCACCATTACGCGGTTGAGCGCAGAGGTTGTCAGCACCACAATCGCGCCAAGCGCGGTTTGCACCAAACCCAGACGGATAATGCCAAGCCAGCCAAGCGGGGCGGGGTTCATGCCGAGCCTCCTGTCAAACTGGCCAAGGCAAAGGCGCTGATCAGCATGCCAATCACGTAAAGCAGAACGCCCGTGCCATTATACCAGGGCGCAAGCGCGCGCGGATCGCGCAGCATACGCCGCATCAGGCCAAGCTGGATCACTAGGGAAAGCGCCACCGCCGCCGCATGCCAGGGCGCATCCCAAGCAATGAGAAGTGCCACCACCAATACTTGCGGCACCGCCATGAAAATGCAGGCAACCAAGCCCGCGCGCTCCGCGCCCAATTGCACGGGCAGAGACAACACGCCCATGCGGCGATCACCCTCGATTGCCTTGAAGTCATTCAGCGTCATGATGCCATGCGCGCCAAGGCCATAGAGCAGCGCCACCAGCAGCACGCGCCAATCCGGCGCACCGCCAGACATGATCGCTGCCGCCGTGATCCAGGGCAGGGTTTCATAAGCCAAACCACAGGCCAGATTGCCCCACCAGCCATTCGCCTTCAGCCGAAACGGTGGCGCGCTATAAGCCCAGGCGAGGGCGATGGCGATGATCGTCGCGCCAAATCCCCAAGCGCCAAGCGGCAGCGCTGCCAAAAGAGAAAGCCCAGTCCAGAACAGCGCAATATAAAAACCCCAGCGCCCGGGAATCCGCCCTGAAGGAATGGGCCGATGCGGTTCATTGATCGCATCCACATGGCGATCATACCAATCATTCGCCGCCTGACTCATGGCGCAAACCAAAGGCCCGGCCAGCACCACACCCAGTAATGCGAGCGGCCAGTGCTCGGCAAAGCCGCCATGGGCGGAAGCAACGCCGCAGCCAAAGGCCCACATGGGTGGGAACCAGGTGATGGGCTTCAATAATTCCAGAACCGCGGATGGCTTCAGCCGCGGGGTTGGGGCGGTCGCTGCCGTTGCAACGGGGCCCGCCATCGCGCTGCCCCTATCCTTGTTCGCCGCTATCGGCGCCCAGATCACCAAGCCCGTAGCGGTGCAATTTTACATAGAGACTCTGCCGGCTCAGCCCGAGCATTTCCGCTGCCGAAGCGCGATTATCGCCGGAAAGCTGCAAGGCGGCTTCGATGCACAGGCGCTCAATCGCATCCGTCGCATCGCGCACAAGGTCTTTCAACGGCACACGCCCGATCAATTCCGTGAGCTGTTCAACGGACCGCGTCGCATGCGCGCCCGTCTGGCGCGGTTCGGCCACACGCGCGCCGATATCGCGAATCGAAAAACCGAAAACCTCCTGCCCGCCATGCGTGACGGTGACTGCGGAGATTTCAACCTCCACCCGCGCCCCCATCGCGCCACGCAGTGTGGTGGTGTAAAGCCTGACAGTGCCGCGATTGCGAAGGTTGGAGAGCAGGACTTCAATTTCGATGCCCTGGCCGCCCAACCAGCGTTCCAGTGATTCGCCGCGCGCCTGTTCTTCCGAACCAAGCTCCGCCAGATCAAGAAAGGCGCCATTGGCGGCAATTACCAGGCCATTCTGATCCGTCACCACAAAGGCATCAGGCAGGTTTTCCGCCACTTTCAGCATTTGCGCCTTGGCGGGCGAAAGCCCGGCCGGCTGTTCGCCGCCCGCGAGAGATAGCCGCACCAGCAATACCGAAGCACCATCTTGCCGGAAGCTGGTGGCGGCAATGGTCACGTCGCGGCCGGAATCGGCAAGCTGTGCGCCCACTTCATCACCACGGCCTGCGATGCGCACGGAAGCGAGCAGCGATTGCACCGCCTGGCGGCTTTCTGGCGCGAAGGCATCCATTAAAGGGCGGCCAATGACGCGGCGTGATTGGCGCCCGAAAAGCTGTTCCGCGGCCGGATTGGCTTCGGTCACGCGCCCGGTTGCGCCATCAATGATCAGGGTTGCATCGGCGGAAAGCTGAAACAACAGGCGATAGCGTGTTTCAGCCTGACGCAGCTTGGCGTAATCGCGTTCCATGGATTGCTGGGTTTCCAGCAATCTTTGTTGCAGGCGCGATTGTGCGCTGAGGTCGCGGCCAAAAACTACGCGCCGATTGCCGCGTTGCAATGGCACGGCCGCGAAAAGTAGCGGCACAGATTCGCCACCTTCGGCGACCTGATTGATGCTGCGCCACTTCGCTTCGGTGGGCGCGCCGCTCAATAGCGCTTCCACCTTGGGGCGACTTTCGGTGGTAACGGTTTCTGCCCAGGGGCGACCGAGCCATGCCTGATGCCCACTCAGAGCCTTGGATAATTCCTGATTGCTGAAGGCGATATCGCGAATGACGCCCTGGTCATCCACCACCAGCGCCATATCCGCCGCCGCCGAGACCAATGAGGCCGCAGCATCAGCATCCAAATCTCCGAGCGATTTGCGGGGGGCCAGAAAGGTTTTCACGGGAAGGCAGGACCTTTTAACGCGCGGGCCGCCTTTTCGGGGCGCCCCGGGAGGAAATCAAGTGGCGACGTGATGGGTCGCATGGCGGGGCGGCCTAACTCGGCAGCCCCTCACTTCCTCGTCCCTGTAAGGCAAGCAGGGCCTCTGCCTGCAGAATGGCTTCCTCTGCATCGCGCGCGGTGGCATCGGCGCCGAGTCGCTTGACCAGAAGCGGTTCCTTCAGAATCAGCGCGCCGCCCACAAGAATGCCGATATCCGCATTGCGCGAGGCGCGGCGAATATCGCGAATCAGCTCGGCCAGGCTTTCGATATGGGTCTCACCACTGATGGAAAAGCCGATCAGGCCGAAATGTTTTTCGGCGACCATGGCAATCAGCGCATCGCCGTCGTCGCTGCCATCCGTCCAGGTTTCCCAGCCGGCACGGCGGAAGAATTGTTCCACCATCAGCAGACCAAAGCCATGTTGTTCGCCCGGCGCGGGGGCCAGCAGAATGCTGCGGCCCGGCCGATTGCCCATGCCAAGCGGGGCAAAACGCGGCTCCAACGCATGGCAGGCAGCATGCAGGCACCGCAGCCCGATCGTCACTTCGGTGAAATCGGCGGTATCCTTTTCCCAAGCGACGCCAAGGATCCGCGCCGCCGGCGCCAGCAGGCCGAGATAGACCTGCGACAAGGGCAGCCCACGCGCGCAAAAGGCATCAATGAAGGTCAGCACATTTTCGGTATTGCCGAGCCTTGCAAGCGCCGTGAAGGCCTCCACATCACCTTCTGTTGGTGCCGCGAAATGCGGCGCCGGTGCTTCCTGCGTGGTGGTCCCAAGCGCACGTTGGGCCAGTACGAGTCGAGGGATCACCTCTGTCTCGATCACCCGCTTCAGCGGCAAGGCACAGCCATGAGAATGGCCGTGCCATAATGCTTCTGCGGGCCCATCCCTGCGATCGGGGTCTGGGTCTGCCATGTCCACGCGGGAATATAGCGTGAAAGCGCCATCCGCTTCCACATATTCCGCTTGGGCCTGACGCTCCTCATCCGTGGTCGGCTTCATGGTAGACCCCCTTATGCGGGTAGCTTCGTCCTGAGGGGCGCTTAATGTCAATCGAAAAATACGTCAATCTTTCTTGACACTCAGCGCCGGGCTCCGGTAGGTTTCCAGTCATCGAAGACTGGGAAGGGGGTCCAAATGACCCTAAGCGTCAAGGCAAATCAAGGCAAACTGGCTGAAATCGGCCAGAGGCGAGCCTTGATGGGCGGCGCTGGAAGCCAGCCCATGCGAGTCGTTCCAGCCCCCGGAGGTGTCAAGTAATGCTGACAGCAGACCGCTTCACCGGTATTTTCAAAGCCTTGGACGCCAGCCCCTGGAACGCCGCCACCGGCCGCGGCGGCAAGCGCCAGGCAGGCATCCGGCGGGGGGTTGCGACCCCGCTCTACACCCCGGATGAGCGTCGCCGGCGGGATGCAACCCCCTGGACCCTGGTGCAGGGCATCCTGGCGCCGGTGCAATTTCTGGTCTTTCTGGTGAGCCTTGGGTTGGTGCTGAACTACCTCGCGACCGGTGAGGGTTACGTCGCGGCAACGATTTCGATCATCGCAAAAACAGCGATCCTTTATCTGATCATGGTGACGGGTTCCATTTGGGAAAAGGTGGTGTTTGGCCGTTGGTTATTCGCACCCGCCTTCTTCTGGGAAGATGTTTTCAGCATGTTGGTACTGGCGCTGCACACGGCCTATCTGCTGGTGCTGGTGCTTGGCATTGGTGATGGCCGCGGGCAGATGATGTTGGCGCTGGCTGCCTATGCCGCCTATGTCGTGAATGCTGCGCAGTTCCTGATGAAGTTGCGTGCCGCCCGCCGCGAAGAAACCGGCTGGCGCGGCGGCAATGCAGGTCAGATGACATGACCCATCCCGGCGCTCCACGAGAGCCCGAAGGCATGGCGACCGGTGCCGGTGGTTGCGCCGATACGCCCATTCTGCGTGAACGCGGTCAGCGCGAGGTTTTTTGCGGCCTGACCGGCATTATCTGGCTGCATCGCAAGATTCAGGACGCGTTTTTCCTGGTGGTTGGCAGCCGCACCTGCGCGCATCTGCTGCAATCCGCAGCCGGCGTCATGATTTTCGCCGAGCCGCGATTCGCGACCGCCATCATCGAGGAACGCGATTTGGCCGGCTTGGCGGACGCGAATGAGGAATTGGACCGCGTGGTGACGCGGCTGATCCAGCGCCGGCCCGATATCCGCATGCTGTTCCTGGTGGGGTCCTGCCCATCGGAAGTGATCAAGCTTGATCTCTCCCGCGCTGCACAGCGGCTTTCGCAACGCTTCTCACCCGACGTGCGCGTGCTGAATTACTCGGGCAGCGGCATTGAAACCACCTTTACGGAAGGTGAGGATGCTTGCCTTGCCGCCCTGGTGCCGGAAATGCCGGCCGAGCCTGGCACGGCGCGGTCCCTGCTCGTGGTGGGCGCGCTGGCCGAGGTAGTGGAAGACCAATTCATCCGGCTTTTCGCCGCCCTTGGTGTGGGGCCAGTACGTTTCTTGCCATCACGCCGCGCATCGGAATTGCCGGCAGTGGGCGAAGGCACGCGCTTTCTGCTCGCGCAGCCATTCCTTGCCGGCACGGCGCGCGCCTTAGAAGCACGCGGTGCGCGCCACATCCCGGCACCCTTTCCCTTGGGCGAGGAAGGTACCACCGCCTGGCTGCGTGCGGCGGCCGAGGTTTGGGGCATTGGCGAAGAACGCTTCGCGCAAGCCACCGCGCAGGGCCGCGAACGTGCCCGTGCCGCACTCGCGAATCATCGCGCTACGCTTGATGGCAAAAGCATATTCTTCTTCCCCGATTCGCAGCTTGAACTGCCTTTGGCGCGCTTCCTGTCACGCGAATTGGGCATGAAGCCGCTTGAAATCGGCACGCCTTATCTGCATCGCCAGCATCTGGCGCATGAATTGGCGCTGCTGCCGGCTGCGGCGAAGCTGGTGGAAGGCCAGCATGTGGACCGGCAATTGGATCGCTGCCGAGAAGCGCGGCCGGACATGACGGTGTGCGGCCTTGGCCTGGCCAATCCTTTGGAAGCCGAGGGGCTGACGACGAAATGGTCCATTGAACTCGTTTTCTCGCCCATACAGGGATACGATCAAGCGGGTGACCTTGCAGGACTTTTTGCGCGGCCTTTGGTCCGGCGCGAAAAGCTGAAGGTCTAGCCATGCAGCTTGCTGTCTGGACCTATGAAGGGCCGCCGCATGTGGGGGCGATGCGCATCGCCACCGCCATGCAGGGTGTGCATTACGTGCTGCATGCGCCGCAGGGCGATACCTATGCGGATTTGCTCTTCACCATGATTGAAAGGCGGGAAAAGCGCCCGCCGGTGACATGGACAACTTTCCAGGCGCGCGATTTGGGCGGCGATACGGCCGAGCTTTTCATGGAAGCGGCGCGCGATGCCTATGCGCGCTTCAAGCCGGAAGCCATGCTGGTGGGCGCTTCCTGCACGGCAGAGCTGATTCAGGATGATCCGGGCGGTTTGGCCAAAACCCTGGGCCTGCCGGTGCCCGTGGTGCCGCTGGAATTGCCTGCCTATCAGCGCAAGGAAAACTGGGGTGCGGCGGAGACCTTCTATCGCCTGGTGCGCGCTTTTGCAGGGCCGGCACAATCCCGCGCGCCGCGCGATCCGGCCCGCGCGCCGCGCTGCAATATTCTGGGACCGACGGCGCTTGGCTTCCGGCATCGTGATGATGTGGCGGAAATCACCAAGCTTCTGCACAGCATGGGCATTGAAGTGGTGGTCACGGCGCCGATGGGTGCAACACCCGCTGATCTGACCCGCCTGCGTGAGGCTGATTTCAATGTCGTGCTCTATCCCGAAATTGCGCAGGTCGCAGCCGGGTATTTGCAGCGCCATTTGGGTCAGCCCTTTACGCGCATCGTGCCGATTGGTGTGGGTGCGACGCGCGATTTCATGGCGGAGGTGGCGGCGCTTGCGGGCCTGCCGGCGCCTGAAGCCGATGGCGGCGCTGCGCTGCGTCTGCCCTGGTATGCGCGTTCGGTCGATTCGAATTACCTGACCGGTAAGCGGGTGTTCATCTTTGGCGATGCCACCCACGCCATGGCGGCGGCGCGGATCGCTCAGGAAGAACTGGGCTTCGCCGTTGTAGGGCTTGGCACCTATAGTCGCGAATTCGGCCGCGAAATTCGCGCTGCAGCCGAGAAATATGGCTGTGAGGCACTGATTTCCGATGATTATCTGGAAGTCGAAGAACGCATCGCCGCCCTGCAACCCGAATTGGTGCTGGGCACGCAGATGGAACGCCATATTGCGAAAAAGCTTGGCGTTCCATGTGCGGTGATCTCAGCCCCTGTGCATGTGCAGGATTTCCCTGCGCGTTATGCGCCGCAGATGGGCTTTGAAGGCGCCAATGTGATCTTCGATACCTGGGTCCATCCGCTGATGATGGGGCTTGAGGAACATCTGCTTGGCATGTTCCGCGAAGATTTCGAATTCCGTGACGGCGTGGCCCCTTCCCATCTGGGCCATGGCCCGCAAGCGGAAACACATGCCGTGCCGGTTGCCGTTGGCCCCGCGAGTTGGGCGCATGAGGCCGAGGCGGAGTTGCGCAAGATCCCCTTCTTTGTGCGCGGCAAGGCGCGCCGTAATACCGAACGATTCGCTGAAGAACGCGGCATTGCCGTGATCACCCTTGAGACGCTTTACGATGCCAAAGCCCATTTCTCCCGCTGAGGCATCAGCACCCCGCATCGTCATTGTGACGATGGATAGCCATTTCGGTGGCGCGGTGGATAAGGCGCGTGCGATCCTGCGCCAGCAAATCCCGGGGTTGGAATTGACCCTGCACGCCGCGGATGAATTCGCGGGCGATGAAGCGGCCTTGGCGGCCTGCCATACCGACATCGCACGTGCCGATATCATCATTGCCGGCATGCTGTTCCTGGAAGATCATTTCCGCCTGGTGCAGGATGCCATTGCCGCACGCCGCGCCGATTGCGATGCGCTGGTCTGCTGCCTTTCAGCGCCCGAGATCACGCGCCTGACGCACATGGGCCGGCTTGATATGTCCGCCGAAGCCAAGGGGCTGATGGGTCTGCTGAAGCGGCTGCGCGGCAAGAAGGATGGCAATGGCGCCAGCGGCAAGGGCCAAATGCGCATGCTGCGCGAATTGCCCAAGCTGCTGCGTTTCATTCCGGGCACCGCGCAGGATTTGCGCGCCTATTTCCTGACGCTGCAATATTGGCTGGCGGGTTCAGCGGATAATCTTGCGAATATGGTGGCGCTGCTGGTGCAGCGTTACGCTAAGGGCAAGCAGAAGCTCTCCGTCGCTGCCCCTATCGAATATCCTGAAACCGGGCTTTATCACCCGCGTATGAAGGGCCGCATTGGCGAAAACCTCGCTGCCCTGCCGCGGCCAGGTTCACGCGGTACGGTTGGGTTGCTGCTGCTGCGATCCTATGTGCTGGCGGGCAATGCCAAGCATTATGATGGCATGATCGAAGCGCTGGAAGCGCGCGGGCTTAATGTCATTCCAGCCTTTGCTGCGGGGCTGGATGGTCGCCCCGCGATGGAGGCGTTCTTCACCAAGGATGGCGCGCCAGCGATTGATGCGCTGGTGTCCCTGACTGGTTTTTCGCTGGTTGGTGGCCCTGCGTATAACGACGCCCGCGCGGCGGAAGCGGCGCTCGCCAAGCTGGACGTGCCTTATATCGCCGCGCATCCGCTTGAATTCCAAACCATGAAGCAATGGGCCGGCAATGCGCGCGGTCTCTTGCCCGTGGAAGCGACCATGATGGTGGCCATTCCTGAATTGGATGGCGGCATTTGGCCCATGACTTTTGGTGGCCGCTGTGGTGCGGGCGGTGATGCCAATGAACGTTGTGCTGGCTGTGATGGTGTTTCCTGTGCCCGCGATATGGTGCCGCATCCGGAACGGGCAGCGACACTTGCGGATCGTATCGCGCGTCTGGTGGCCTTGCGCCGGACAGAGCGTGCAGAACGCAAAATCGCAACCGTATTATTCAATTTCCCGCCCAATGCCGGCACGACCGGTACGGCCGCTTATCTCGGCGTGTTTCCGTCGCTGTTCAATACGCTGCAGGCCATGAAGGCGGCAGGCTATCACGTCGAACTGCCAGAAAGCGCCGATGTTCTGCGGGAGATGGTGATCAACGGTAATCGTGACCGTTACGGCACCACCGCCAATCTCGCGGCGCGGGTTTCCGCTGATCAGCATATGCGTCGCACGCCATGGCTCGCCGAAATTGAAAAAAGCTGGGGTCCGACGCCCGGGCGTATTCAGACTGATGGGCGGGATATCTTTATCCTTGGTGTGCAACTTGGGAATGTCTTTGTCGGCATCCAGCCGGGCTTTGGGTATGAAGGCGACCCGATGCGGCTGTTGTTTGAGCGGGATTTTGCACCCACCCACGCCTTCAGCGCCTTTTATCAATGGATCAGGCAGGAATTCGGGGCGGATGCGGTGCTGCATTTCGGCACGCATGGCGCGCTGGAATTCATGCCGGGGAAACAGGCCGGCATGTCAGCGCAATGCTGGCCCGATCGGCTGATTGGCGATTTGCCGAATTACTACCTCTATGCATCCAACAACCCGTCTGAGGGCATGTTGGCCAAGCGCCGCGCCGGGGCGACGTTGATCAGCTATTTGACGCCACCCATTGCCTCAGCCGGGCTGTATCGCGGGTTGCTTGACCTGAAGGCTTCGATTGATCGCTGGCGTGCACTTGATCCTGATGCTGATCCGAACCAACGCGCGGCACTGGCCGGCTTGATCCAGGCGCAGGCAAGTGCGGTGGATTTGG
This sequence comes from Roseomonas sp., assembly GCA_020249925.1. Classification (GTDB taxonomy): domain Bacteria; phylum Pseudomonadota; class Alphaproteobacteria; order Acetobacterales; family Acetobacteraceae; genus Neoroseomonas. The sequence continues at coordinate 350,630 of JADCER010000012.1, forward strand.
CGACGGAAGAACCTGTCTGGGCTGATCCCGCGCCAGAGATTGTGAAGCTCAGCGCCGGTTTGCTGGAATTGGAATATACGCTGATCCCGCATGGCATGCATGTGGTGGGCGAACCGCCAAATGCCGATCAGCGTGCAGAAATGCTGAGTGCCGCCGGTGTCACCGAAGCTGGCGCCAAGGCGCGTTATGATGCGCTTCTGGCGGAGGATCACGAAATCCCCTCCATCCTGCGCGCCTTGGAAGGCCGCTACATCATGCCCGCACCGGGTGGTGATTTGTTGCGCAGCATGGATGTATTGCCGACGGGCCGGAACCTGCATGGTTTCGATCCCTTCAAGCTACCGAGTGCCTTCGCCGTCCAGGATGGCATGCGCCAGGCCGGCCGATTGCTGGAACGCCATTTGGCTGAGGGCAATGCCGTGCCCGAGACAGTGGCGATGGTGCTGTGGGGCACGGATAATCTGAAAACCGAAGGCGGGCCGATTGCTCAGGCGCTTGCGCTGATGGGCGCGATGCCACGTTATGATAGCTACGGTCGCCTCGCCGGCGCCGCGCTGCTGCCCTTGGCCGAATTGGGCCGCCCGCGCATTGATGTGGTGATGACCCTGTCGGGTATTTTCCGTGATCTTTTGCCGCTGCAGATGAAACTGCTCGCGGAGGCGGCCCTGCTTGCAGCGCAAGCAGAAGAACCAGCGGAGCAGAACTTCATTCGCAAACATGCGCTGCAACATATCGCGCAACATGGCGGCAGCATGGAACAGGCGGCGCTGCGCGTCTTTGGCAATACCGATGGCACCTATGGCGCGCATGTGAATTCCATGATCCATGACAGCGCCTGGAATGATGAAGACGAATTGGCCAGCAGCTTCGTTCGGCGCAAAGGCTTCGCCTATGGCCTGGATGGTAAGCCGGAACGCGCCGATAAGGTTTTGCAGCAGGTTTTGGCGAGTGTAGAAATTACCTATCAGAATCTGGATAGTGTTGAAGTGGGTGTGACCACCATTGACCAGTATTTCGATATGTTGGGCGGCGTCAGCCGTGCGGTGCAGGTTGCACGTGGCGGGCGCGCTTCCGCCATCTATATCAGCGATCAGACTCGTGGTGAGGGCAAGATCAGGACATTGTCCGAACAGGTCACACTTGAAACCCGCACGCGTGCGCTTAACCCGAAATGGTATGAAGGGCTGTTGAAACACGGCTATGAAGGTGTGCGTGAAATTGAAGCGCATGTGACGAATACCATGGGCTGGTCCGCCACCACCGGCCATGTTGCACCTTGGGTCTATGAGCGTATCGCAGACATCTATGTGCTTGATAAGGAAATGCGCGACCGTTTGGCGCATTTGAACCCAACCGCTTCAGCCAAAATCGCCAATCGCCTGATCGAGGCGCAGGAACGTCGTTACTGGAACCCCAGCGCCGATGTTCTGGCCGCACTTCGGCAAGCCGGCGATGAGCTTGAAGATCGTATCGAAGGCATCAGTGAAGGAGTCGCGGCATGACCGTGTTGATGAGAGAGCCGCCCCGCCTGACCGGGCGTCCCCGCCAAGGCGATGGTGAGGGCAGCGTACAGGTCCATATGGATGATGCCGTCTCAGGCACGACAGCCAAGGTCTTTGCTGTCTACGGCAAGGGTGGCATCGGCAAAAGTACGACTTCGTCGAACCTGTCTGTCGCCTTTTCCAAAATCGGCAAGAAGGTGCTGCAAATCGGCTGCGATCCCAAGCATGACAGCACCTTCACGCTCACCAAGCGCCTGATCCCGACCGTGATCGATGTCTTGGAATCCGTTCAGTTTCACGCAGAGGAATTGCGCGCCGAGGATTTCGTTTTTGAAGGCTATAACGGCGTTATGTGCGTTGAAGCGGGCGGTCCGCCAGCCGGCACTGGCTGCGGCGGCTATGTCGTCGGCCAGACCGTGAAACTGCTCAAGGATCATCATCTGCTCGATGACACCGATGTGGTGATTTTCGATGTATTGGGCGATGTGGTGTGCGGTGGTTTTGCGGCACCCTTGCTGCATGCCGAACGCGGCCTGGTAGTGGCCGCCAATGATTTCGACAGCATCTTTGCCATGAACCGGATCATTGCCGCCATCAAGGCGAAGTCGAAGAACTACCCCGTGCGGCTTGGTGGCGTGATTTGCAATCGCAGCGCTGCGACCGATCAGATTGACCGCTTCAATGCCGCAAGCGGCATGAAAACACTTGCCCATTTCCCGGATCTTGATGTGATTCGCCGCTCTCGCCTGAAAAAGGCAACGCTGTTTGAAATGGAAGGCTCGCCGGAGCTTGAAGCGGTGCAGGCGGAATACATTCGCCTCGCGGAATCGCTCTGGGCCGGTGCGGATGGGCTGGAAGCCGCGCCGCTGAAGGATCGTGAAATCTTCGATTTGTTGGGGTTTGATTGATGCAAACCGCCACCTATCAAAGCCGCCGCAGCCAGATCGAAACCTATTTCGATCGTACGGCCGCGGATGCCTGGGCGCGGCTGACTTCTGATGCGCCGGTCAGTGGCATTCGCGCGACTGTGCGCGCCGGCCGTGATGAAATGCGCCAGACGTTGCTATCCTGGCTGCCTGATGACCTCACCGGCAAGCGCCTGCTGGATGCCGGCTGCGGCACCGGCGCTTTTGCGATTGAGGCTGCACGGCGCGGTGCACAGGTGGTCGCGATTGATGTCTCGCCCTCGCTCATCAAGATTGCGCGGGAACGTAGCGAAGGCCTCGCGCCGGAAGGCAGCATCATCCATGAAGTGGGTGATATGCTGGATGGTCAATTCGGCATTTTTGACCATGTCGTCGCCATGGATAGCCTGATCCATTATCACCCGGATGATATGGTGCGGAGCCTGGCGAGCCTCGCGCCGCGCATTCGGCATTCGATGCTGATGACCTTTGCGCCGAAAACACCCTTGCTTGCGGCGATGCATTTCGTGGGACGCGCCTTTCCGCGTGGTGATCGTGCACCGGCGATTGAACCCGTGGCGGAGCGCAGCCTGAAGGGCCGGATCAAGGGTGAGCGGCAGCTCATGTCCTGGAATATCGGTCAGGATCGGCGCGTTTCGCGCGGCTTCTACACCTCTCATGCGCTGGAGCTGATCCGGAAATGAGCGAGGTGAATGACCGCTTGGCACGGCTTTGGACAGGGATCAGCGTGAATGTGCTGCCCTTCGCCGAAGCCAGCAGCGGTCCTTTGCCGATCAGGCGCCTGTTGCGGCTTTCGCTGTTTCAGATTTCCTGCGGCATGACGGCGGTGCTGATGGTTGGCACGCTCAATCGCGTCATGATTGTGGAAATGGGTGTTGCGGCGAGCCTGGTTGCCATCATGGTGGCGCTGCCGCTCCTATTCGCACCCTTGCGCGCCTTGATTGGGTTTCGTTCAGATTCGCATCAGTCCGTACTGGGCTGGCGGCGCGTGCCTTACCTTTGGCTGGGCACGATTATCCAATTCGGCGGCCTGGCGATGATGCCCTTTGCGCTCATCATCCTTTCTGGCGATACCTGGGCACCGCCCTGGGTGGCGCAGCTTGCTGCGGGGCTTGCCTTCCTCATGGTGGGGGCGGGCATGCATACGGTGCAGACTGTCGGGCTTGCCTTGGCGACTGATATCGTGCCGCGAGAGGCGCAGCCGAATGTCGTGACGATCCTATCACTCATGCAATTGATCGGCATGGTGATTTCCGCAATTGCCTTTGGTGCCTTCCTTGCAAATTTTTCGCAGATCAAACTGATCCAACTTGTGCAAGGCATGGCGGCGGCGACCCTTGTGATTAATCTGATCGCCGCCTGGAAACAGGAACCAAGACGGCCGGAACTGACGGTTGGTCGCGCCCCGGGTGATCCGGGTTTTCGTGAAAGTCTCAAGCTCTTGCGCAGGGCTGGGCCATGGGATCGACGTTTGCTGGCGGCCGCATTGGGAACAGCCGCCTTTGGCATGCAGGATGTTTTGCTGGAGCCCTATGGCGGGCAGATCCTTGCGCTCAGCGTGGGTGCGACAACTGGCTTGACGGCGCTTTTCGCGAGTGGCGCGGTCTTGGGCTTTTTGCGTGCCGCCCCGTTGCTTGCACGGGGGATGCATGCACAACGCGTCGCCAGTGCTGGCGCTATCGTCGGTATCTCGGGCTTCGTGATGGTGATCTTTGCCGCACCGCTTGTATCCACACTTGTCTTCGCTGCCGGAACTGCGGCGATCGGCTTCGGGGCTGGGCTATTTGCCCATGCAACACTGACGGGCTGCATGCAGGCCGCACCGGAAGGTCAGATCGGTCTGACGCTTGGTGTTTGGGGCGCGGTGACAGCGACCGCCGGCGGTTTGGCTGTCGCGCTTGGCGGCGTCATTCGTGATGTCATTTCCTCTCTCGCCTCGGCCGGTGTCCTTGGTGCCGGGCTTGATGCGCCAAGCACCGGGTATGTCGGTGTTTATATCGTCGAAATCATGCTGCTGTTCATGATGCTTGCGGTCGTTGGCCCATTGCTGCGGGCCAATGATTCGGTTTCCTCAGGACCTCAACGTGATGCAGGCCGGCCGGTACTCGCCGGGCTGCAAAACCAACATGGAGCATTGCCATGACCACACCCGCAACGCCGGTCTTTCTCGATGCGGCTGCACTTTCCCTCTACATCTTCTTCGCCTTCTTCGCGGGCCTGATCTATTATCTAACGCGAGAGAACAAGCGCGAAGGCTATCCGATGATCAATGAACTGCCGGATCGTCCGGCTTTCGCGACCATGCATGGCTTTCCGGAAACACCGCCGCCGAAGGTCTTTCGGTTGCATTATCCGGAAGGTGCCACTGTTGTGCAGGGCGTGCGGCCAGAACGCGATGTCAGCGCTCAATTAATCCCAGAAGCTCCCTATCCCGGTACGGCATTCGTGCCGACTGGGGATGCGATGAAGGATGGTGTCGGCCCCGCAGCCTATGCCGACAGGGCTGATGAACCTGATCTGGCGTTTGATGATCATCAGCCGAAGATCGTGCCGCTGCGCGCTGCGCCGGGTTGGCATATCGCCCATGAAGATCCAGATCCGCGCGGTCAGCCTGTCATCACCTTGGATGGTGAAGTGGCTGCAACGACCGTTGATCTTTGGGTTGATCGTTCGGAGTATATCCTGCGCTATCTGGAAGCCGAACTTTCCAACGGAAGACGCGTTTTGGTGCCGATGTTCCTTTGTACCTTCACCGATGATGGCACGGCGCGGGTGATTTCCGTCACCGCTGCGCAATTCGCTGCAGCACCTGGCATTGCGAAGCCAGAGCAGATTACCTTGCTCGAAGAAGATCGCATTTCTGCCTATTTCGGCGGTGGTCACTTCTATGCCACGCCTGAACGCAGCGAGCCATGCCTGTGACCAAGCCAGCCCCCGCACGCCTGACCGAACACGGGCTAGAACCAATACCGGGCCTTCCGGAGGCGCTTCCGGCGGGTGAGGTTTTACTGTGGCAAGGGGCGCCGGCTTGGACCGAAATTGCCCAACGGGTCTTCCTGATCCGTTGGGTAATGGCTTACTTTCTGCTGCTTGCAAGCTGGGATTTGCTGAATGCCGCCCTGCAGGGCAATTCCATGGTAACGGCCATTGGCTCTGCAGCGATCTTGATGCTGGTGGGTAGTGTCGCGATTGGCATTCTGGCGCTGCTTGCCAGAGTAACGGCCAAGACAAGTGTCTATTCGATCACCTCACGCCGCCTTGTGCTGCGCGTGGGCGTCGCCTTGCCCATCACCATCAATATCCCGTTTGCGGCAATCGCGGGCGCGAATTTGCGGAATCGCAAAGATGGCCATGGCGATATCGTGATGGAATTGCTCCCAAGCCATCGGATTTCCTGGATTGCCCTATGGCCCCATTGCGCCGGATGGAGTGTTGGCCGGCCAAGGCCGATGCTCCGCGGTGTGGCGAATGCGGCGGGGGTTGCCAGGATTTTGGGCGAAGCGGTTGCCAATACGGGCGGTGCGGCCATCAGCCGTGTTCAGAATGCACCAGAAGCCGAAATGCCAGGTGGCGCGACGGCGATGGCATAGGGGAAGGATGATGCAGGCCAAGGCCATAGGCGCACGCAAGGACTATATGGGCTATGGGCTCGCGGTGGTGCTGGCCGGCGTTCTTGCATTGGTCCTGTTGAATCCGAGCGAAGGCCAGCAGGCCCGCTATCAGCCGCATGAGGCGATCTTCGCGCGCAAGATTCTTTTTAGCGACCGGATCGATGGCGGCATTTCGATCCGCGATGCGGCCACTGGCCAGTTGATTGGTGAAATTCAACCTGGTGAGGGTGGCTTTGTGCGCGGGGCGCTGCGCGGGTTCATACGCGAAAGGCGCTTGGAAAATCCCGGTGCGGAAAGCCCCTTGCGGCTTGCGGCGTTGCAGGGCGGCGCGATCATTCTTGAAGACCCGGCAAGTGGTCGTTGGACGGATTTGCGCGCCTTTGGTGCGACAAATCTGCAGAGTTTTGCGGAAATATTGTTCAAAAAAAACGAGGAAGGCAAATGAACCAAGAAAGCAACAGCCGGCGGGGCCGGCGCTTTGATGTGCCCTGTACCGTCGAAATCGAACGCAGCTTCGATAGTTTCCATGCCTATGCCGTGCCTGAAGATGTGGTGCTGCGTCCCGGTGATCAGGTGATTGTCCATGGCGCACCGGCTCAGGTGGCCTTTGGTGAGAAATACAGCTTCGAAACCACGGCCACCATCATCCGCGCGGGCTTTTTCCGCAGGCATTGGACGCAGTTTCGTTCCATTCTTGAGTTGACCGAGCTCTATCATGTGGGCTTTGAGCCGAAGGAGGCCGCATGAACGCCGTAACCCACTCCATGCGGGACAAGCTCTCGCGTGAGACGACAGAGCTTGCGCTGACCGAAACAGTCCTGTCGCCGCGCTTTTACACCACGGATTTCGCGGCAATGGACGCGATCGATGTGGAACCGGTGCGCGCCGAATGGGATCGGCTGATGGAAGAATTCCATCGTGACCCAAATAAGGGCCATTTCGTCCGTGATGAGCAATTCGATGCCTTCAAACTTGATGAGCTGCCAGAGGGTTTGCAGAAGGAATTGGTTGATTTTCTGGTCAGCAGCGTGACCGCCGAGTTTTCCGGCTGCGTGCTTTATGCCGAAATCAAGAAGCGCGTGACCAACCCGGATATGCGCGAATTGTTTTCTGTCATGGCACGCGATGAAAGCCGCCATGCCGGCTTTATCAATGATGCGCTCAAGGATCTTGGGATTGGCGTTGATCTGGGCTTTCTGACACGCGCGAAGAAGTACCATTACTTCCAGCCGAAATTCATCTTCTACGCCACTTATTTGAGCGAGAAGATCGGGTATGCACGCTACATCACCATCTTCCGCCAATTCGAACGCCACCCGGAATTGCGCTTTCATCCAATTTTCCAGTGGTTCGAAAAATGGTGCAATGATGAATTCCGCCATGGTGAGGCCTTCGCGCTGCTGATGCGCGCCAATCCGAAGCTGCTTACCGGTGTGAATGCGCTTTGGTGCCGTTTCTTCCAGCTTGCGGTTTTCGCCACCATGTATGTGCGTGATCATGGCCGGCCGGAATTCCACAAGGCGCTTGGCATGACGCCCACCGAATATGATCGGCAGGTGTTCAAGATTACGGAGGAGATCTGCCGCCAGGTATTCCCCGTAACCCTGGATGTTGATGGGCCTGGCTTCATGGAAGACATGGATCGGCTATTGCAGATATCGGAGAAAATGAGCGATGCGCGCCGGCAGGGCGGCATTGGCGGCAGGTTGCGTGGGATTGGTCTCAGCGTTTCTGCGGCGACGGTCTTGGCCAAGCTGTTTTTCCGCCGGCCAAAGAAGCATCCGTTGCCTGCCGAAATTCGCCTTTCGCCCGTTTGGTAGCAGCGCGCCATGCCAGAAAGCATGACCGCCGCCCTGATCGCCATCTTCCTTTGGTGGCTGACGACGGGTGCCATTCTTTTTGCGGTCACGACACTCGCGGCGCGGCGCATGGCACTTGCTGCTGCCGCAGGTGTCTTGCTTATTGGCGGCCTCCTCACGCTGCATCTCACCGCTGAGGAGGTGAGCGCTGCTGGCGCCTATCTTTCCTTCCTGGCGGCCTTGGCGATTTGGGGCGCGGTGGAGATCAGTTTCCTGGGGGGGTTGATCACGGGCCCCAATCGCAAGGCATTGTCATCTGATCTTGCTGGCCTGCAACGCTTCTGGTCCGCAACGCGCGTTGTACTTTGGCATGAAATATTCATTCTGGCGCTTGGCTTCCTGTTGATTATCGCTTTCGCACAGGGTCCCAACCGCATCGGTCTGATGACTTATGGCATCCTGTGGCTCATGCGGCTTAGCGCAAAGCTCAACCTGTATCTGGGTGTGCGGAATACCGGCGAAACGATGCTGCCGGCGCATCTTCGCTACATGAGCAGCTATTTCGCCCATCGGCCGATGAATGCGCTGTTTCCCTTCTCGATCACGCTCGGCACGCTCTTGAGCGCCTGGCTGTTTCACAAGGCCTTTGCGGATGGTGCGGATGCGCATCAAGCGGCCGGCTTCATGCTGATTGCGACCATCGCTTCGCTCGCGGTGATTGAGCATTGGTTTCTGATGTTACCCTTGCCCATTGAAACGCTATGGCGTTGGGGCTTACGCGATAAGGATTCGCCGGCACAAACAGGAACCTGGTCTACCGACAGAAGTGGTCCTTTCGACACACGTCCCTTGAATGCGCTTTTGCTGCGAATCTCGGCTGGGGCTTTTGGTTCTGTCGAAAGTCTGAAGGGTTCGATACGATCATCCGATGGTTGGCTTGCGCTGGATTTTGCGAATGGGGTCATGCACCTGCACCGCGAAACGGCTTCAGAAGCGAAGCGGACCGGTTTCATCGTGACCGGACGGCTATTGGATATGCACGGCATTCGGTCAGAGTTTGAGAATTACGCGCTGAGGTACGGCGCATGAGGAAAATCACGACCAAAGGCATGGCGTGGGGCCTTTTCCCGGGCAGTCATACCGGAAGCGACCTGCGCACAATCGCAAGACCTGGAAAATCATTCTGGGCAAGGAGAATGTGACATGAATTATGAGGAATTTTTCCAGGGGCAGCTTGAGAGCCTTCGTCGTGAGGGCAGATACCGTGTCTTCGCCGATTTGGAACGCCGTCGTGGTGAATTTCCTCGCGCGACGCGCCATGACAAGGGTGTGCGTGGTGAGGTGACGGTTTGGTGTTCCAATGACTATCTTGGCATGGGCCAGCATCCTGATGTGCTGGATGCCATGCATGAAGCGCTGGATCGTTGCGGTGCAGGTGCTGGCGGTACGCGCAATATCTCAGGCACCAATCATGAACATGTGTTGCTGGAACGTGACCTGGCGGCGCTTCACGGGCGTGAATCGGCCTTGCTGTTCAATTCCGGCTACATGTCCAATTGGGCGTCGCTTTCCACACTTGGGTCGAAGCTTCCGGGATGCATCATCATCTCCGATGAGATGAACCACGCCTCCATGATTGAAGGCATGCGCCACAGCAAGGCCAAGCGAGTTCTCTTCAAGCACAATGACGTCGCCGATTTGCAGCGTGTTTTGGCAGAGCTCCCGAAATCAGCGCCGAAACTGGTCGCTTTCGAAAGCGTCTATTCCATGGATGGCGATATCGCGCCCATCAGCGATATCTGTGATGTGGCCGATGCCCATGGTGCCATGACCTATTGCGATGAAGTGCATGCGGTTGGGCTTTACGGCCAAACTGGCGGCGGCATAACAGAACGCGATGGCGTTGCCGATCGCGTGACGGTCATTGAAGGTACGCTTGCCAAGGCATTCGGTGTCATCGGTGGCTATATCGCCGGCAGTTCCGCCATGTGCGATTTTGTCCGTTCCTTCGCCTCCGGCTTCATTTTCTCAACGGCCTTGCCGCCTGCAATTGCGGCCGGTGCGCGCGCCGCGATACGCCATTTGCGGCAAAGCAATCTGGAACGGGAGCGCCTGCATGAACGCGCGGCGACGCTTCGGCACAGGTTGAACGGGGTTGGTGTCCCGCATCTTGATAACCTTAGCCACATCGTCCCGGTTATGGTGGGCGATCCGACGCTCTGCAAAAAGCTCAGTGATACCTTGCTTGATGAGCATGGCATCTATGTGCAGCCCATCAATTATCCAACCGTGCCGCGCGGCACGGAAAGGCTGCGCATTACGCCATCGCCTGTCCATACCGATGCGGATATGGATCATTTGGTTGAATCGCTGGAAAGGGTTTGGGCGCAGTTTCGGTTGCGGCGGGCTGCGTGATGGATGGCGCGGTAGCGGGTTTCCGGCCGGCCAATAGGTCCGGGCAGGAAGCGCAACTCTCTCGCCGAACGGCGCAACGCCCAAGCGGAGAGAAAATCAGCAAAGCCGTCGCTTCGCCCATGCGCCCCGCCTATCCCTTCAGCGCGATTGTGGGCCAGGATGAGATGAAGCGGGCGCTGATGATTGCGGCCGTTGATCCAAGCATTGGTGGTGTGCTGGTGTTTGGGGATCGCGGTACTGGCAAATCCACAGCGGTGCGTTCTCTTGCCGCGCTATTGCCGGAAATGGCGGTGGTTGCTGGCTGTCCTTTCGCCTGCGATCCGGCGGCACCGCTTGCATCCTGTTCGCACTGCAGTGCCCTGCCAAAGGGCAGGAAACCAGAAAAGCGGATGGTTCCGGTGCCAGTGGTGGATTTGCCGCTTGGTACAACGGAAGATCGTCTGGCGGGTGCGCTTGATATCGAAAGGGCTTTGGCGCAGGGCGTGAAGGCTTTCGAGCCCGGTCTGCTTGCCGCTGCGCATCGCGGTTTCCTCTATATCGATGAGGTGAACCTGCTTGAGGATCATCTGGTTGATCTTCTACTGGATGTCGCGGCATCGGGTGAGAATGTCGTGGAACGGGAAGGTATCAGCCTGCGTCATCCGGCGCGTTTTGTGCTGATAGGAAGCGGTAACCCTGAAGAAGGGGAATTGCGCCCGCAATTGCTGGATCGCTTTGGGCTTTCGGTTGAAGTTTCCACACCAAAGGATCTCGCCAGCCGTGTTGAAGTTGTCTGCCGGCGTGATGCCTATGACCGGGATGCCCCTGGCTTCATGAAGCAATGGGCGAAGGAGGAGGCGCGCACGCGTGAGACAATCCTGGCCGGGCGCAAGCGGTTGAGTTCAGTCACATTGCCCCTTGGCACGATTGAACAGGCCGCCACGCTTTGCATGGCGCTCGGCACGGATGGCTTGCGTGGTGAATTGACCCTGGTGCGCGCAGCGCGCGCGCTGGCAGCGCTTGACGGCGATCTGGAAGTGAGAACGGTGCATCTGCGGAGTGTTGCGGCTTCCGCGCTGCGGCATCGGCTGCGGCGGAACCCCCTTGATGAAACCGTCGCGACAACGCGTGTCGAAAAGGCACTCGAAGACGTTTTCGGGGCATGAGGATGCAGCGCCGGAGCCCCATGGGATGAGCGGTCTGGCCTCCAGAAGCGTCGATGCAAAACGCAGCGAAGATGCGCGGATGGAGAGTGCTGCGTCGCAGGTGGCGGCGCTGCTGGCAATTGATCCTGTGGGTCTTGTGGGCGCGGTGCTGCGCGGGCCTGCTGATCCAAAGCGGGATGAATGGCTTGAAGCCTTGCGCAAACTTCTGCCGGCCGGTGTGCCCTGGCGGCGCGTGCCCTTGGGCATCGCCGATGGCCGCCTGCTGGGTGGGCTTGATCTCGCTGCAAGCCTGAGTGCCGGACGACCCATTGCGCAAGCTGGCCTGCTGGCTGAAGCGGATGGCGGCATGATCATTCTGCCCATGGCTGAACGTGTGGAAAGCCAATTGATTGCGCGCATCGCCGCGGTGCTGGATAGCGGCGTATTGCGGATCGCGCGTGAGGGTATTTCCATGGCGCGCGCCACGCGCTTTGGTGTCATTGCCCTTGATGAGGGTGTGGGCGATGACGAGCAGGTGACCGAAGCACTTTCAGATCGCCTGGCTTTCCGGATCGAGTTTGATCCGGCCGCCTTGCAGCGCGCAGCCCCTGTCATGCCGACGCGTGTGGAGATCGAGGCAGCGCGGCGGCGCCTCATGCAGGTGAGGATACCGGCTGATCTGCCGCAAGCCTTTTGCGCGGCGGCCTTGGCGCTTGGCATCCCATCCTTGCGGGCGCCGGTTTTTGCGCTGCGTTGCGCACGTGCTGCCGCAGCCCTTGCGGGGCGCATGGAAGTAACGCACGAAGATGCTGCGCTTGCTGCGCAACTCATCCTGGCACCGCGCGCACGGCAAGTGCCTGAAGCACCCGCTGAAGAACCGGAACAACCGCCCGAGCAGCAGCAAGAATCTTCCAATGCTGAGACGCAACAGCGGGAAGAACAGCCATCCCTGGAAGACCTGGTGCTTGCGGCGGCGCAGGCGAGCCTTCCGGCGGGGTTGCTTGCGGGGCTTGGTGTTGCGGCAAGGCAAATGGCGCGGCAGGCGGCTGCTTCTGGCAGATCCGGCATGATGCGCCGTTCAGCGCAGCGTGGCCGGCCGATTGGCGCGCGCCCGGCGGCATGGCGTGCGGGGTTGCGTTTGGCCTTGGTGGAAACGCTGCGTGTTGCCGCGCCCTGGCAGGAATATCGCCGGCGTGAAAAGCCGCATCACGCGGCTCTTGTGCATATCAGAAGGGAAGATGTGCGCATCCGCCGCTATAAGCAGAACAGCGAAACCACCACGATATTTTTGGTGGATGCGTCAGGGTCTGCGGCCTTGCATCGGCTGGCGGAAGCCAAGGGCGCGGTGGAATTGCTGCTCGCGGATTGTTATGTGCGCCGTGATCGCGTTGCAGTGATTGCCTTCCGTGGCCGTGGCGCGGAAGTATTGCTTGAACCGACACATTCCCTGGTGCGCGCCAAGCGCAGCCTGGCTGCCTTGCCAGGGGGCGGGGGCACACCGCTCGCCGCCGGGATTGTGGCTGGCTATGCAATGGCAGAAGCCAGCCGCAAGCGCGGGCAGACGCCGGTGATTGTTGCGCTGACTGATGGTCGCGCAAATGTGACGCGTGATGGTTTGGGCGGGCGCGCTGTGGCGGAATCGGAAGCGCTGGAATCGGCCCGTTTGTTCAGGGCTTCTGGCATTGCCGCGCTGCTGATTGATACGGCGCCACGGCCGCAGCCTTTTTCACGAGACCTCGCCTCTGCCATGGGCGCGCGCTATGTGCCGCTGCCTTTTGCCGATGCGGCGCGCATGTCAGCGACCGTACGCCAAGCGGCGCGCGCGCCAGCCTCGGGCCCCTGATGCCATGGCCGCTTCCGGAGAATTTCCGATCTGGGAAAAAGATGGCTGCGATTGGCCCAATCGCGATTCGAGCCAATTTGTCGAAGCTGGCGGGCTTCATTGGCATGTACAGCGCATGGGGCAGGGGCCTTGCCTGTTGTTGCTGCATGGTACGGCGGCGGCCACGCATAGTTGGCGCGATTTAGCGCCCATTCTTGCCCCCCATTTCACGCTGATCGCGCCTGATCTGCCGGGGCATGGCTTCACCTCCAGCCTGCCGCAGGCGCGGGTGTCACTTGCGGGTTTTTCGGAAGCTTTGGATGCATTGCTGAAGAAGCTGCAGCTTTTGCCCGATATGGTGCTGGGCCATTCGGCAGGTGCGGCAATTGCGCTCCGCATGGCGTTGAATGGTAGCATCGCGCCGCGCGCCATCTTCAGCCTGAATGGTGCCTTGCTGCCCTTGGGTGATGAGCATGCGGCTTTCTTCACCCGCGCTGCTCGGGTCATGGTGGGGCTGCCCTTTGTCTCCAAGCTTTGCGCTTGGCGTGCCTCAAAGCAGGAAGTGGCGGCCAAGCTCTTGCGCGATACGGGGTCTGATATCGGGCCGCGCGGCGTGCAATTGTATACGCGGCTCTTTGGTTATCCTGGCCATATTCGCGCCGCGCTCATGATGATGGCGCAATGGGAATTACGCCCCTTGCTGCGTGATCTGCCGCGCCTCACGCCATCACTTGTGCTGCTGGTGGGTAGCCGGGATCGCGCCGTGCCGCCCATGCAGGCGCGCCGCATCCAGGCCATTCTTCCTTCTGCGCGCATCATCACCCTGGAAGGGCTGGGTCATTTGGCGCATGAGGAAGCGCCGCAACGTGTCGCGGACACGCTGTTCAAGGAATGGTCCTATCTCGAACAGCATGTGACCGGGGCGGCGGCATGAGCTTCGATACCGTTCTTCCCCCATCCTACGCAAAACGCATCGAATTGAATGATGAGGTGCATGCGCGCCCGCCCGAGATCCTATTCTCCCCCTGCCGCGTATCGCAACTTGCGCTGCTGCCTGCCGCCGATGAGGCGCGGGATGCGCCCTGGGCCGCACTTTGCGCATTGGCGCAGCGTTTTTCAGTGCCGCCCCCCGCGCCGGGCGCCAATCACTATAGCGCTGATTTCGGGCCGTTTCGCCTGAAATGGGAAAGGCATGGCGAATTCAGCCGCTTCATGGTGGTGGTCGCGGGCGCAGAGCCCGAGCCTTTTTCGGCAGCGGCGATTCACGCCCTGCCGGCGGATTGGCTGAAAACCCTGCCTGGCCAGGTGATAGCGGCGGCCCATGTAACGTTGCTCGCGTCCAAGGATATACCGCTTGCCATCAGTGAAATCTCGCGGCGGTATTTCCGCGACAATATGCTGGTTGGCGGGCCGCTTGCCGGCGGCCAGGCCCATGCCTTCACAGATTTTCGCATCCAGGTTGATGGGTTCAGCCGCTTCCTGATTTATGATGGTGGCATGTCGCCCTATCAGGCAGGGCGCCTCACGCAGCGCCTGCTTGAGATGGAAACCTATCGCATCATGGCGTTGTTGGCCCTGCCGATTGCGCAAGAAGTGGCACCGCAAATTGGTGCACAGGAACGCGAATTGGCGGAAATTAGCGCGGCCTTGGTGGAAGCGCAGGAAGCCGATGAACCGCTGCTGCTGCAACGCCTGACGCGCATGGCGGCCGAGGCGGAAAGCCGCGAATCGCGCCATCGTTTTCGTTTTTCTGCTGCGGCCGCCTATTATGATCTGGTGCGTAACCGCATTCAGGAATTGCGGGAATTGCGGATGGAAGGCATGCAGACCTTCGGTGAATTCACCGAACGGCGCCTGACGCCGGCCATGAATACTTGCCAAGCGGTCGCGGCACGGCAGGAAATGCTGTCCCAACGTGTCGCGCGCGCCACCCAGCTGCTTTCAACGCGTGTGGATATTACGCGGGAAAGGCAGAACCAAGCCTTGCTTGCTTCCATGGAACGGCGTGCGCGCCAGCAGGTTCGGCTGCAACAGGCGGTTGAAGGCTTTTCGGTTGCGGCCATCACCTATTACGTCGTTGGTTTGGTTGCCTATTTGGCCAAGGGGCTGGCCACATCTGGTGTGACGCTGAGAGAGGAAATCGTGACCAGTGTCGCCATTCCAATTGTTGCGCTTGGGGTCGCGCTTGGGGTGCGCCGTTTTCGGCGCCGGATGCGCAATCATGATTGAATTCAGGAAAACATGGGGGGGCGCATGTCCGGTTTGATCGGCATTTCGGCCGAGGATCTGGCCGCCTGCAACAAATTGCTGGCAGGCGGTTCCAAAAGCTTTCGCGCTGCGTCCTTCCTGCTGCCGCGCCGCATCGCGGCCCCGGCCGCCGCGCTTTACGCCTTTTGCCGTGTGGCCGATGACGCGATTGACATGAGCGATAATCCCGCTTCCTCGCTCAATCAATTGCAGCAACGCCTTGATGGCGCCTATGCCGGGCGGCCCTGGGATCATGTGGCGGATCGCGCCTTTGCAGCGGTGGTCGCGCAATATGGCGTACCGCGTGCGCTGCCAGCGGCGCTGCTGGAAGGCTTCGCCTGGGATGCCGAGGGGCGGTTTTATGAGGATATCGGCGCTCTCGAATCCTATGCCGCGCGCGTTGCCGCCACCGTTGGCGCGATGATGACGCTGCTGATGGGCGTGCGTTCACCGGAAGCGATTGCGCGCGCCTGTGATCTTGGCCTTGCCATGCAATTGACCAATATCGCCCGTGATGTCGGCGAAGATGCCAAGGCGGGGCGCGTCTATCTTCCCCAATCATGGCTGGCTGAGGAAGGGCTTTCGGCGGAAGCTTTGATCGCGAATCCCGCCTTTTCGCCCGCGCTTGGCCGTGTGGTGGCGCGGCTATTGGGTGCGGCGGAAGCACATTATCGCCGCGCTTGGCCAGGCATTGCGCTGCTGCCCTGGGATTGTCGGCCTGGGATTGGCGCCGCGCGCCTAGTCTATGCCGAAATCGGACGTGAAGTTGAACGCCAGGGGCTTGATTCCGTCTCTCGTCGGGCGGTGGTGTCCGGCAGGCGTAAGGCCTGGCTTTTGGCGCGCGCGGCCGGCGCCCTTGCCGCGCAACAGGATGGCGCAGATGAAGCGCCATCTGCCGCCACGCGCTTTCTGGTGGAAGCTGTGCGCGCCGCGCCAGCACCGGAAGGGCCGCCAATTGGTGCGGGTTACGGCGAAAGGCTGGTTTGGGCGCTGGAATTGATGGATCGCGCTGATCGTGAAACGCGATTTGCCGCGCGTGCGTGAAAAAGCCTTGACATAAGTGTCAAGAAAACTGGACAATCCGAAAAGTAGATAAAAACTTACATTCGGCTGCCGCGACATGCTCGCGCTGCCCCTTCGGAGGTCCCGCATGGACGCCTTGGCCCGTATTGAGAGCAGCCTCGCAGACGCGGTGCTCTCCGCCGAGGCGAGCGGCGCGCCGCCCCGCCTTGCCGCCGCGATGCGCCACGCGGTTTTCCCAAAAGGGGCACGCATCCGCCCACGCCTGACGCTCGCGGTCGCTGCTGCTTGCGGTGATGACCAGCCAAGGCTTGCCAGCGCCGCCGCCGCCGCGATTGAACTGCTGCATTGCGCCAGCCTGGTGCATGATGACCTGCCCTGCTTTGACGATGCGGATATGCGCCGTGGCCGGCCTTCCGTGCATCGCGCCTTTGGTGAGCCGCTGGCCGTTCTCGCCGGGGATGGGCTGATTGTGCTGGCCTTCCAGACCGTGGCGCGCGCCGGTTGTGGCGCGCCCGAACGCCTTGGCCCGGTGATCAATGCCATTGGCGATGGTGTGGGCGTGCCCTTCGGTATTGTCGCCGGCCAGGCCTGGGAATGTGAACCGCGCGCTGATCTTTCCGAATATCAACGGCAAAAGACCGGGGCGCTTTTTGCTGCCGCCTCGGTGGCCGGCGCAGCCGCTTCGGGCGTGGCGGATGCGGAAGCCTGGCGCCTGCTTGGGGATCGGCTGGGTGAGGCCTTCCAGGTGGCCGATGACCTGCGCGATGCCGTGGAAGATGAAGCCAGCATCGGCAAGCCTGTCGGCCGCGACAAGGCTTTGGGCCGGCCATCCGCCGTGCTGCAATTGGGCCTGGATGGCGCCGTTGCGCGGCTGAAGACGCTGGCAAATGCGGCAGTGGAGGCGATTCCCGCCTGCCCCGGCCGCACCCTGTTGCGCGCGGCCATGTTGGAAGAAGTGGGGCGGCTTTTGCCGCGCAAGCTGGCCACGGCCTGAGGCATGGCGCGCGCAATGCCGCTGCCCCCGCAAAGGGCGCATGGGGATCAGGGGCCATCCTGGGCCGATCGCTTCACCGCTTGGCGCGAATCGCTCACGGCGCGCCCGAGTTTTCGCGCCTGGGCCGCGCGTTTTCCGCTGACCCGGCCACTGGCACGTCGCCGCGCGCGGGAATTATTCGATCTCTGCGCTGGCTTTGTCTATTCGCAGGTGCTCGCCGCCTGTGTCCGGCTGAAACTGTTTGAGGCGCTGCACGAAGCCCCGGCGGAAGAACGCGCCTTGGCTGCGCGACTCGGGCTTACGCCGGAAGCGATGAACCGGTTGCTGGTGGCCGCCGAGTCGCTCCGGCTTGTGCGCCGGCGCGCGGATGGCGCCTGGGCGCTGGGCGAATTGGGTGCCGCCATGATCGGCAATCCCGGCATCGCTGCCATGGTGGAACACCATGCCATGCTCTACGCCGATTTGGCGGATCCGGTGGCGCTGCTGCAGCGCGAAAGGGGCGGCACCGCGCTCGCGCAATACTGGGCCTATGCCGGTGCCGCGCAGCCAGGTGCCCTGCCGGGCGAGAAAGTATCCGATTACACGGCGCTGATGGCGGCCAGCCAGCCCATGGTCGCGCAGGAAGTCCTGGCGGCTTACCGCTTTGGCGAGCATCGGCGGTTGATGGATGTGGGCGGCGGCAGCGGCGCCTTCCTGACCGCGGTGGGCAAGGCCAATCCTGGGCTTGATCTGCTGTTGTTCGACCTGCCAGCCGTGGCCGAACAGGGCCGCCAGCGTTTCGCCCGCGAGGGGCTTGCGGACCGTGCCATGGCGATGGGGGGCGATTTCACCACCGATTCGCTGCCCCAGGGCGCCGATATCATCAGCCTGGTCCGCGTGCTGCATGATCATGATGATGATGTGGTGCAGGCCCTGCTTGGGCGCGTGCGGGCGGCGCTGCCCAAGGGTGGGCGGGTGCTGATTGCCGAACCCATGGCCGGCACTGCGGGCGCCGAGCCAATGGGCGGCGCCTATTTCGGCTTTTACCTGCTGGCCATGGGCCGCGGCCGCCCGCGCCGGCCGGATGAACTGGCCGCGATGCTGACCGCTGCCGGTTTTGCTGCGCCAAAGCTTCTGCCGACCGACACCCCCTTGCTGACGCGTGTGATGCAGGCCGAGGCAAATTGACGCTTTTGCTGTCAATTTAACTTGACAGAAATTTAAGTCACATTAGAGTTACAAAACCCGAATGGGAGATCCCGGAGTGGAAACACTCGCCATCCTGCTGAGCGCACCCGAACAGCTTTCGCTCTCGCGCCTGCAACTGACGCCACCCGGCGCAGAGGATGTTGTTGTGGACATTGATTGGAGCGGCATCAGTACCGGAACCGAACGTCTTCTCTGGTCCGGGCGCATGCCATCCTTCCCCGGCATGGGCTACCCGCTGGTGCCTGGTTACGAATCGGTTGGCCGCGTGGTGCAAGCCGGTGCTGCAGCGGGCCGGCAGCCAGGTGAAGCGGTTTTCGTGCCAGGTGCGCGTTGCTTCGGCGATATTCGCGGATTGTTTGGCGGCGCTGCTGCGCGGCTTGTGGTGGCCGGTGCGCGTGTGACACCGGTTGATCCTGCGCTCGGCGCGGACGCTGTGCTTTTGGCGCTGGCCGCAACGGCGCATCACGCCATGGTGCTGCCCAACGCCGCCATTCCGGAATTGATCATTGGCCATGGTGTGCTGGGCCGCTTGCTGGCGCGCATGATCATCGCCGCCGGCCATCCCGCGCCCATGGTGTGGGAAAGCAATCCCGCGCGGCGCGATGGCGCCAATGGCTATTTGGTTATTGATCCGGCGGAAGATACGCGGCGCGATTATCGCGCCATTTGCGATGTCAGCGGCGATGCTGGTTTGCTGGATACGCTGATCGCGCGCCTTGCCCCTGGTGGCGTGGTGACGCTGGCTGGTTTTTACAGCGCGCCGCTTTCCTTCACCTTCCCGCCGGCTTTCATGCGCGAAGCGCGCATCGCCATCGCTGCGGAATGGAAACAGCCTGATCTGGAGGCGGTGAACAAGCTGATCGCAGCGCGCCGGCTTTCCCTTTCCGGCTTGATTACGCATCGCGCTGCCGCAGATGCCGCGCCGGAAGCCTATCGTCAGGCTTTTGAAGACCCTGCCTGCCTCAAAATGGTTCTGGACTGGAGAAACAAACAATGAATGCTGCCCCGGGGAAGCCAAGCGGTCCATCCATGAATGCGATGCACAATGCATTGCGTGCGGAGGCATCAACGCCGCCTGATGGGGTGCTCACATCACCCGCCGCCAAGAAAACCCAGATCATCGCCATCTATGGCAAGGGCGGTATCGGCAAATCCTTCACGCTGGCGAATCTGAGTTACATGATGGCGCAGCAGGGCAAGCGCGTATTGCTGATTGGTTGCGACCCGAAAAGCGATACGACATCGCTTTTGTTCGGGGGGCGTTCCTGCCCGACCATTATCGAAACCTCATCGAAGAAAAAAGCCGCCGGTGAGGCGGTTGCCATCGGTGATGTCTGCTTCAAGCGTGATGGTGTTTTCGCCATGGAATTGGGCGGCCCGGAAGTGGGCCGGGGCTGCGGTGGGCGCGGCATCATCCATGGTTTCGAATTGCTGGAAAAGCTTGGCTTCCATCAATGGGATTTTGACTACGTCCTGCTTGACTTCCTGGGCGATGTGGTCTGCGGCGGCTTCGGTCTGCCGATTGCGCGTGATATGTGCCAGAAGGTGATTGTGGTCGGGTCGAATGACCTGCAATCGCTCTATGTCGCGAACAATGTGTGTTCCGCCGTGGAATATTTCCGCAAGCTCGGCGGCAATGTCGGTGTGGCCGGCATGGTCATCAATAAGGATGATGGCACTGGCGAAGCCCATGCCTTCGCGGCCGAAGCCGGCATTCCTGTGCTGGCTGCGATTCCGGCAGATGAAGATATCCGGCGCAAATCCGCGAATTATGAAATCATCGGCAAGCCCGGTGGGCGTTGGGCTTCGGTGTTTGAACAGCTCGCGCTCCAGGTTGCCGAAGCACCGCCGCTGCGCCCGAATCCGCTCAGCCAGGAAAACCTGCTTGGCCTGTTCAAGGGTGAAGCCGTGGGCCGCGGTGTGGTGCTGAACCCCGCCACCATGGAAGACATGTGCGCAGCGGAAGTGCTGAACAAGCCATCCCTTGAAGTGGTGTATGAGGGCGTCTGAGGGCATGGACACGCTTCCCCCTCCTTCGCCGCCTGCTGCCGCTGAAGGCGCTGCCTGCCATGGCGGGCGGGAAACGCTGGAAGCTGCGGCGCGTGCTGCGGGCAAGTCCGAAGTGATGGACAAGCTCGCGAGCGATTATCCGCGCGGGCCGCATGATCAGCCGCAATCCATGTGCCCGGCCTTTGGGTCACTCCGCGTTGGTTTGCGCATGCGCCGTGTCGCGACGATCCTTTCCGGTAGTGCCTGTTGCGTCTATGGCCTGACCTTCACCAGCCATTTCTATGGCGCGCGCCGCACCGTGGGCTATGTGCCCTTCAATTCCGAAACGCTCGTCACCGGCAAGCTTTTCGAAGATATTCGCGACGCTGTCTATGATCTGGCGAAGCCAGAGGATTATGACGCGGTCATCGTCACCAATCTCTGTGTGCCGACAGCTTCTGGCGTGCCGCTTGATTTGCTGCCGAAGCAGATCAATGGCGTACGCGTCATTGGCATAGATGTACCAGGTTTTGGTGTGCCGACCCATGCAGAAGCCAAGGATGTGCTGGCGGGCGCCATGCTGCGCTACGCACGCAATGAGGCTGAGGCTGGTCCGGTAGCACGGCCACGCGATTATGCACTGGATCAACGCAGCATCACGGTGATTGGCGAGTTATTCCCCGCCGATCCGCCAGGAATTGGTGCGTTGATCCAGCCCATGGGGCTGACCCTGGCGCCGCAAACCCCGGCACGTGAATGGCGCGACCTTTATGCGGCGCTGGATAGTGTCGCTGTTGCTGCCGTGCATCCCTTTTATACGGCGAGCATTCGCGAATTCCGCGCTGCTGGCCGCCCGGTGGTGGGTTCCGCGCCGGTGGGCGTGGAAGGCACCGATGCCTGGCTTTCGGCGATTGGTGCGGCGGCAGGTGTGAAGCCCTCCGAAATCGAAGCCGCCAAGGCACGCGCCTTACCCGCCATTCGCGGCGCACTCGCCGGCAATCCGGTCAAGGCGCGCATTACGGTCTCCGGCTATGAAGGCTCGGAATTGCTGGTGGCACGCCTGCTGATCGAAGCAGGCGCTGAAGTACCCTATGTTGGGACCGCCGCGCCGCGCACGGAATGGAGCGCGGCGGATCGTGAATGGCTCGAAGCGCATGGCTGCCATGTGCAGTATCGCGCGAGCCTGGAACAGGACATTGCCGCGATGAAAGAAGCGCGGCCAGATCTCGCGCTTGGCACGACGCCCTTGGTGCAGAAGGCCAAGGAAATGGGCACGCCCGCCCTCTATTTCACCAATATGGTTTCCGCCCGGCCGCTTTTTGGCCCTGCTGGTGCGGCTTCCATGGCGGGGATTGTGGCGGCACAGACAAATGGGCGTGAGCGGTTTTCGCGCATGGTGTCCTTCTTCGAAGGTGTCGGCACGCCAGATGGCGCCGGTTATGGCTTCCGCGACAAGCCAAGTGATCCCCCTGGCTTCCGCGAACGTCAGCGCAAGCTGCGCGCCGCCAAGGCCAAGGCCGAAGAAGCGGTGGGGAGCTGAGCATGCTCGTTCTCGATCATGATCGCGCCGGCGGTTACTGGGGGGCGATTTATGCTTTCTCGGCAGTGCGCGGCCTGCGTGTTGTGATTGATGGGCCGGTCGGGTGCGAAAACCTGCCGGTGACAGCGGTGCTGCATTATACGGATGCGCTGCCGCCGCATGAATTGCCGATTGTAGTGACCGGCCTGGATGAGGATTCACTCTCCCAGAACGGCACCGAAGGCGCCTTGAAGCGTGCCGCGGCGACGCAGGATGCCGAATTACCTGCCGTGGTAGTGACAGGTTCCATCGCCGAGATGATTGGCGGCGGCGTGACACCGCAAGGCAGCAATCTGCAGCGCTTCATCTGCCGCACGATTGATGAGGATCAGTGGCAGGCCGCCGATCGTGCCATCATGTGGCTCTGGAGTGAGTTTGGCTCTCGTGGCCGCAAGCCGAAGCCCCGCACGCGCAAGGAAGGCGAAAAGCCGCGCGTGAATATCATTGGCCCCATCTATGGCACCTTCAACATGCCATCCGACCTGGCGGAGATTCGCCGGCTGGTGGAGGGCATCGGTTGTGAGATCAATCTGGTTTTCCCGCTGGGTAGCCATGTGGAAGATATCGCGAAGCTGCCCGATGCGGATGTGAATATCTGCATGTATCGCGAATTTGGCCGCAAGCTTTGTGAAGAACTGGAACGGCCCTATCTGCAAGCCCCGATTGGCTTGTTCGCGACCACGAATTTCCTCCGCAAACTCGGTGAATTGACCGGGCTTGATCCGGAACCCTTCATCGAACGTGAAAAACACACCACGGTAAAGCCGCTCTGGGATTTGTGGCGCAGCGTGACGCAGGATTTCTACGCCTCCGCTTCCTTTGCGGTGGTGGCGACCGATACCTATGCGCGCGGCCTGCAGCGTTTTCTGCATGATGAAATGGGCATTCCCTGCGCCTTCGCCTTTTCGCGCAAGGCAGGGCAGAAGCCGGATAATGCGGCGGTGCGTGATGCGCTGCGCAAGACACCGCCCTTGGTGCTGTTTGGTTCCTATAATGAACGCATGTATGCGGCGGAGATCAAAAGCCGCGCCATGTATATCCCGGCAAGTTTCCCGGGCGCCATCATCCGCCGCGCCACTGGCACGCCCTTCATGGGTTATGCTGGCGCAACCTATGTTATTCAGGAATATTGCAACGCCTTGTTCGATGCGTTGTTTCATATCCTGCCGCTTGGCACCGATCTTGATCGTGTTGAACCAACCCCGGTACGTGCGGCGGAACCCTGGGATGCGGCTGCGGTCGCACTACTCGATGAACGGGTCGAGCAGGAGCCATTCCTGCTCCGCATTTCTGCGGCGAAACGGCTACGCGAACAGGTTGAACGCGCCGCGCGCGCAGCGGCTGAGCCGCGTGTGACGGCTGAGCGCGTACAACAGACTTTGGCGGAGGTGATGGCATGACGCCCCTTCGCGAACACCAATCTTGTCTGCGGGCGTGCCGCGGTCACCGCTGTCGGGGCGTATCCGATGACAAGAAGGCTTGGGCGGAATTCCGCCTCTGCCGTCCCTGCCGCGCGGGTGGACGCGGTAATGGCCGTAAGGCCAAGTCGGAGGCTTACTAATGGCCGACACAAGAACGCGCTTGACAGAAGCTCAAGCGAGGGAAGTCCACAACTTGGTGGTCCAGGGATGGGCTTTCTCCGTTTTCGCTTCCATGGGCGCGCATATCCTCGTCTGGTTGTGGCGGCCGCTTGTCTATACCGGACAAGTGGTTCCGCCCGACTGGCGCTTCTTCTGAAGGATGTTCCAGGCTGAAGGAAATTCCAGAAGCCTGGGCGCAAGGAAAGGAGAATGTTCGATATGCATAAAATGTGGATGGTGATTGACGCTCGTCGTGTCGGGTTCCTCGGCGCGGCAGGTGTGGTGGCGATCGCAGCAGTGATTCACTTCGCTGTTCTGAGCTCGCCGCGCTACTGCGATCATCTTGGTTGGTGCGCAACGTCACCGACCTTCACCCCTGGCCAGAAGCTGGGTGGTTGAGCACGGGGCGCGGCTTCGGCCGCGTTTCAGCGAATTGGGCGAGGCAGCCGAAACTGCCTCGCCCGCACAAAACATCATGAGGGACCGCCAGGCGGGCAAAGCCCCCGTCGGGAGAGGAGCATCAAGCGATGGCGATGTTAAGCTTTGAGCGGAAATACCGCGTCCGCGGCGGAACCCTGATAGGGGGCGACCTGTTCGATTTTTGGATAGGGCCTTTCTATGTCGGGTTCTTTGGCGTGACCACGGCGTTTTTCAGCTTTGTAGGAACCGCCCTGATCCTCTACGGCGCTGCGATTGGCGGGACCTGGAATCCCTGGCTGATCAATATCGCGCCGCCGGATCTCAAATACGGCCTGCGCCTGGCGCCGATGCGCGAAGGCGGGCTTTGGCAGATGATCACCATCTGCGCGATCGGGGCTTTTGTATCCTGGGCACTGCGCCAGGCGGAAATATCGCGCAAGCTTGGCATGGGCTATCACATTCCCATCGCTTATGGCGTCGCGGTTTTCGCCTATGTGACGCTGGTCGTGATCCGGCCGGTGCTGATGGGCGCCTGGGGACATGGCTTCCCCTACGGCATTTGGAGTCACCTCGATTGGGTGTCCAATGTCGGCTATCAATATCTGCACTTCCACTACAATCCGGCGCATATGATCGCGGTGACCTTCTTCTTCACCACGGTGCTGGCGCTGTCGTTGCACGGTGCATTGGTTCTGTCGGCGCTCAATCCGCCTGAAGGTGAACCGGTCAAGACCGCCGAGCATGAGAATACCTTCTTCCGTGACTTCATCGGTTATTCGATTGGCACGCTTGGTATTCACAGGCTTGGTCTTTTCCTTGCGCTGTCGGCCGGGATTTGGAGTGCGATCTGCATCGTGATCAGTGGTCCTTTCTGGACCCGCGGCTGGCCCGAATGGTGGGGCTGGTGGCTCAACCTGCCGATTTGGCGCTAGGCGAGGGGAGGGAAAAATCCCATGGCCGAATATCAGAATATCTTCACCCGGATACAGGTACGCGGACCGGCGCCGTATCCTGGTGTGCCACTACCTGCGGATAATTCGCCGCGGGAAGGCACACCAAGGGAAGTGCATCTCTTTGGTCGCCTTGGCGATGCGCAGATCGGGCCGGTTTATCTTGGCTATCTTGGCATTCTCTCGCTGCTCTTTGGCTTCATCGCCTTTGAGATCATCGGGCTTGCCATGCTGGCTTCGGTGAATTGGAACCTGAGCGAATTCATCCGTCAGCTTTTCTGGCTGGCGCTGGAACCGCCGCCGCCGGAATATGGCTTGCGCATTCCGCCGCTGAACAAGGGCGGCTGGTGGATCGTGGCAGGCTTCTTCCTGACGCTTTCCATGCTGCTCTGGTGGGTGCGTACCTATCGTCGCGCACGTGCGCTTGGCATGGGCACGCATGTGGCTTGGGCCTTTGCTGGCGCCATCTGGCTTTACCTGGTGCTGGGCTTCTTCCGCCCGCTTGCCATGGGAAGCTGGAGTGAAGCGGTACCCTTCGGCATCTTCCCGCATCTGGATTGGACGGCGGCATTTTCGATCCGCTACGGCAATCTGTTCTATAATCCCTTCCACGCGCTTTCGATCGTCTTCCTCTATGGCTCGGTCCTGTTGTTTGCGATGCATGCTGCAACCATCCTGGCGCTTGGGCGTTATGGCGGCGAACGCGAAATCGAACAGACTTTGGATCGCGGCACGGCAGCGGAACGTGGTGGTCTGTTCTGGCGCTGGACCATGGGCTTCAACGCCACTTTCGAAAGTATCCACCGCTGGGCCTGGTGGTTTGCCTTTCTTTGCCCCGTCACGGGCGGGATTGGCATTCTGCTGACCGGCACAGTCGTGGATAATTGGTATCTCTGGGCGGTGGATCGGCACTTTGCGCCGG
Source organism: Roseomonas sp. (assembly GCA_020249925.1). Taxonomy (GTDB): domain Bacteria; phylum Pseudomonadota; class Alphaproteobacteria; order Acetobacterales; family Acetobacteraceae; genus Neoroseomonas. The sequence goes on from JADCER010000012.1 coordinate 376,721, forward strand.
CCTATACCATGCCTTGGACACCCGCTGTTGATCCCTCCATCGTACAAGGAGCGCCGCGATGAGCAGGTTTTCACTCAGCATAGCTGCCTTTGTGGTGGCGCTGCTTTGCGGGGTGATCTTCGTCACCACCTTCGAACGCCCACCAGTGCTGTCAACGCAAGGCGGCTTCCGCGGCCTTTCGATGGGTGAGGTGGAAAACCCACGCACCCTGCCCGCGCTGCTTGCGGCCAATCAGGCACCTGAAGCATCTGAAGCCGCGGATACAACAGGCCCAAGGGCGCATGAGGTTTATGAAAATGTGCAGGTGCTGCGTGATTTGAGTGAGGCGCAGTTCAACCGCATCATGCTCGCCATGACGGAATGGATCGCGCCCAATCAGGGTTGCGCCTATTGCCACAATGTCGAGAACATGGCCTCTGACGAAGTCTATACGAAGGTTGTCACGCGGCGCATGTTGCAGATGACGCATAAGATCAATTCGGAATGGGCGACGCATGTCGGCCAGACCGGTGTCACCTGCTATACCTGCCATCGTGGCAATCCTGTGCCGGCCATGGTTTGGTCAACGGAACCGAATAGTCGCGCTGGCTTGCAGGCGCCACGCGGGCAGAATCATCCGGCGGCATCCGTTGGGCTTTCCTCGCTGCCGTCTGATCCCTTCACGCCGTTCCTGCTGGGCGATAAGGAAATCCGCAATATCAGCACCACGTCGCTGCCGGGGCGGAATAGTCAAAACACCATGTCAACGGAATGGACTTATGCGCTGATGATGCATATGTCCGGCGCGCTTGGTGTGAATTGCACCTATTGCCACAATAGCCGTTCCTTCGCGGAATGGGCGGAAAGCCCACCAGCACGGACAACGGCGTGGCATGGCATCCGCATGGTGCGGGACATCAACATGTCCTACATCGAACCGCTGAAGCCGCTATGGGCGCAGAACCCGAATGGACCTGCAGAAGGCCCGCATGGCCCAAGGCTTGGCGTTATGGGTGATCCGCTGAAGGTGAATTGTTCGACCTGCCACCAGGGACTGAACCGCCCCCTGAATGGCGCGCCCATGCTGCGTGACTTCCCCGAATTGAAGCAGGTCAATCAAGGCCCGCTGCGTTCGGCTGATGCTGCGCCGCGATGATGGATTGGGGCGGGTTGGCTGAACCCGCCCATGATTTTGTTATCTTCGGAACCTCCGCGCCTTGCGCGGAGGTTTTCCTTTTCCAGCGCCGCAGAATGGTGTTTCATGCCGAATAAGATGAAGGCCAAACAAGCATGATGAGCACAGTTGAAGATAGGCGCCCGCATGCGATTGTGATCGGTTCCGGTTTTGGTGGTTTGGCTGCGGCGGTTCGGCTGGGGGCACGCGGCTGGCGTGTAACGATTCTTGAAAAGCTCGATGCGCCTGGCGGGCGCGCCTATGTCTTCCGGCAGGATGGCTTCACCTTTGATGCCGGGCCTACCATCATCACCGCGCCCTATCTGCTGGAAGAGCTTTGGTCGCTTGCCGGCCGTAAGCTTGCGCAGGATATTGATCTGCGCGCAATGGACCCTTTCTATCTGATCCGCTTTGATGATGGCGAAGTGATGCGCTGTTCGGCAGACCTTGACGTGACGCGCGCCGAGGTCGCACGGCTTGCCCCGCAAGACAGCGCGGGCTTTGAACGTTTCATTCTGGAAAGTGAGCGTATTTTTCGGGTGGCCTTCGCCGAATTGGCCGATAAGCCCTTTCATAGCTTGGCAAGCCTGATCAGTGCCGCGCCGGATTTGATCCGGCTGAAGGGGTATCGCACCGTCTATAGTCGCGTTTGTGATTACTTCACCAGCGACAAGCTCCGCGTTGCCTTCAGCTTCCACCCGCTGCTGATTGGCGGGAATCCCATGACCACCACCGCCTATTACTGCCTGATCGCGCATCTGGAACGCTTGCATGGCGTGCATTACGCGATGGGCGGCATGGGTGCGCTGGTGCAGGGAATTCTTGATCTTGCCACAAGGCTGGGTGGCAGTATTCGCTATAACGCCGAGGTGAAGCGCATCACGACCGAAGGTGGCCGCGCCACGGGTGTTGAACTGGCAGATGGCGAAAGGCTTTCCGCTGATATCGTGGTTTCCAACGCCGATGTCGCCTGGACCTACAGCAAGCTTTTGCAGGATTATCCGCGCCGGCGCTGGACCGATCGCAAGATCGCGCGCGCGCGCTATTCAATGAGCCTTTTCGTTTGGTATTTCGGCACCAAGCGTCGGTATGATGATGTCTATCACCACACCATGGTGCTCGGGCCGCGCTATCAGGAATTGTTGCACGATATCTTCACGCGGAAGCACTTGGCGGAAGATTTCAGCCTTTATCTGCATCGCCCGACCGCGACGGATTCGTCGCTGGCCCCGCCGGGCTGCGATTCCTTCTATGTGCTGGCCCCGGTGCCGCATTTGGGCAGCAAGGTGGATTGGGCCAAGCATGCGGAACCCTATCGGAAGGCCATCGAAAAGCGCCTGGAAGAAACCGTGCTGCCGGGGCTTGGTGAGGCGCTGGTCACATCGCGCATGATCACGCCGCAGGATTTTCAGGATCGGCTGCTATCGGTGAATGGCGCTGCCTTTGCGCTGGAACCGCAGCTTTTCCAAAGCGCCTGGTTCCGCCCCCATAACGTCAGTGAAGAAGTAAAGGGGCTTTATCTGGTGGGGGCCGGCACACATCCGGGCGCTGGCGTGCCGGGCGTGATTTCATCCGCCAAGGTACTCGATCAGCTTGTGCCGCATGGTGATTCGCTCACGCGCAATTAAGCGCGCATCGCACCAATTCGAATAGCGCCACGCGTGCCGGCCCAATCTTCCAAAAGCCGCGCAGCAGCGATACGGCCAGACATTGCCGCCATGGGAATGCCAGGGCCCGGATGCACGGAACCACCTGCCAGATACAAGCCTTGCAGGCGCGTCACCGCGCCAGGGCGCGCGAAGGTACCCATCGTACCATGGCTCGCGCGGCCATAAAGCGCACCACCGGAGCCTGGGAAAAGCTGCGCGAAACGCTCCGGCGTTGTGGGAACCTCAGCGCCCGCATCACGCGCAATCTCCAACCCGCACGCCTTGAGCAGGCCAAAGCCGCGTTCACCAAGTTCGGTGATCTCATCAGGCGAATAGCCGCGCCGGTCACCATCCGGTGGCGCATTGATCAAAACGAGCATCCGTTCCGGCGTGCCCTCGGCCGGTCCTGGCCCGGCTTCGCGATCCTGTGCGCAGAGATAGACTGTGGGGGCAGCGGCGATGTCACGCCGGCGGAAAATGGCGTCGAATTCTGCCGCGTAATCCTCGGCGAAGAACACATTGTGATGCACTAGCGGAAAGCCAGCGGCTGGCGCCTTTACGCACCAGGTCACGGCAGAGAGTGAACGCGCGGCACGTGGCGTATCCTCGGCGGCGCTGCGAGGTGCCTGCCCCAATAGGCCTTGCGCCAGCGCGGCCACATCGCCGTTGAACACCACCGCATCAGCGGTGATTTCCTCACCATTTGCCAAGCGCACACCGCAAACCTTACCGTTGCGGGTGAGTATTTCCGCGACCTCTGCCCCAAAGCGAAACTCAGCGCCCTTGGCTTCCGCCAGACGCTGGATCGCGTCCGCCACGCGCCGCATGCCACCCTTCACGAACCACACGCCATCCTGTTCCACATGCGCGACCAGCATCAGCGTGGCCGGCGCCAACCAGGGGGAACACCCGCAATAGGTCGCATAGCGCCCAAACAATTGGCGCAAGCGCGGGTCACGGAAATGTTCGCCCAAGGCATCCCACAGCGTCTTCATCGGCGCGGTACGAATCAACGCCGCTATATTCGTAATGCCCACGCGCTTGACCAGATCAAGCGGAGATGGACGTTCAGCGGCAATGAAGGAACCGCGTAGCGTACGGAAGATATCTGCGCTGCGGGCGCAAAAGGCGCGATAGCCGCGCGCCTCAGCCGCGCCGGCGAAATCGCCAATGGCATCAGCGGAACGGGTGATATCCGCGAATAGATCAAGCCTGCCGCCAGCGCGCCAGGCATGCCGCGCCAGGATATCCGCCTTCTGCAATGACAGTGCTGATTCCAGGGAAGCGCCGGCATCCGCAAACAACCCCTCGAATATCCAGCGCATGGTAAAGACTGTGGGGCCTCCGTCAATCGGGCTGCCCCCCACCATCACTTCGCGCATTTTACCACCCGGTGTTGCGGCACGTTCCAGCACCGTCACCGCCGCACCACGCCGCGCGAGATCAGCAGCGGCGGCAAGCCCGCCCATGCCGGCGCCAATCACAACAACGCTTGGGGCAACCATGTTACGTCGCAGCGCTCAAGCGCCTGCCACGTCCGGCGAATTGCCGATCCACCATACGGCGATGCCAGATGATCAGCGAAACACCCACGACCAACGGCACCGCCCACATGAAGGGATTCAGCGCCAATTCAGGGAAAATCCTGACAGAACCGAAAGCCATGAAGGCGGTGTAGACCGAAATACCCGCGCCCACCAAAGCCTTGATATGTTCCTTGATCCAGGAACCTGGCCCCGGTTCGCGCGCCAGAAGAAACCAGAGATTCGTCCCCGCCGTCGCCAGCCCCACCATGCAAATGCCAATCATCAACGGTTGGCTAATCAGCCAGCCCTGCCAGGCGCAATTCAAGGATGCCGGAATCAGCGCATATTGCAGAAACAGATTGAGCCTGGTGCGATTCAATTCATGCCGGCGCTTGTTGCGAATGGAAAGCCAGCCATACCAGGCAAGGTTCACCGTCAGCAGCCCGGTCATCAGCATCATCCAGCCAAAAATGCCGCGGATGAAGGCCTCATCAAATCGGCCTTCCAGATGCGGGTGGGTTTCAATGGGTGCTGCCAGGGTCAGCAGACTCATCATCATCGCCAAGCAGCCGGTAATCAGCAGCGCGAAGGTGAATACCTTGCCCCAGCGCGCATGATTGGCGCCGCCCTTCCGCCCAATCACGGGCACCCAGAAAGCAATGGCGCCAATGCTGCCCGTCACGATATGGGCGGCGACCAGCGCATGGAACAGGAAAAGGACCATCCGAGCCTCCCCGGCTTTTGGGTGACAATCGCACTTGACATATACTAATGTAAAGCATGGAAATCAGCCATGGCAGGTCAAGGATCGCTTCGCCCCTTTGCCCGCCCTTGCCTGGGCACAAGGCCGGGTAGGGCGCCATGAATCATGTGCCCGCCTTCCGTGCCTTTGCGCCGCCGCGGTCGGAACCTCTGCCTGCGCTGATTGCACTCATGCGCTGCATGATCAGGGGCGATGGCGATCTGCTTTCGCTTTTGCCTGCTGAAGCCTATCGCATGCCGATCGGGCCGCTTGGCTATTCGCGCCGGTCCACCATCATCGTCAATCGCCCCGATTTGGTGCGCGAAGTGCTGACCGATCCCAAGGGCATTCTGCCCAAAAGCGATCTGATGGTGCATGCGCTGGACCCGCTGATTGGCGATTCGATCTTTGTTTCCTCTGGCGCAACCTGGCGGCGCCAGCGCGCCATGATTGACCCGGCCCTGACGATGATGCGCGTCAACCGCGCCTTTCCAGCGATGGAAGCCGGCGCGGCGGCGGCGGAAGCCACACTTTCCGATCATGCTGCGCGCGATACCCGCTTTTCACTTGATTTGATGATGAGCCACATGACTGCGGATATCATCTGCCGCACGGTGTTTTCCACCGGTCTTGAAACGCGTGTGGCGCATGAGGTGTTCGATGCCTTCACCGAATTCGAACATAGCGTCGCGCAGGTGGAAATTCGTCGGCTGATTTTTGATCGCGCCTGGAAGCGTATTCCGCAAAAGGAAAGCGTATTGAATGCCTGCCGCCTCATTCGCGGTTATCTTGGCGAATTGCTCGATACGCATTTGGGTGATGGCGCCAGCAGCTTTGATGATATCGCAAGTGCCATCATTGCCGCGCATGATGTCGAAGGAAAAGCCTTCACGCGGGAGGAGCTGATTGATCAACTCGGTGTGCTGTTCCTGGCCGGGCATGAAACCAGCGCCAGCGCCTTGACTTGGGTTTTCTATCTGCTCGCGACGCAACCCGCCTTGGTGGCGCGGCTGCGGGCTGAAGTTGATGAGGTTGTCGGTCCGGGGCCGATCCTGTTCGAACATACGCGTAAACTTCCATTCATTCGCAATGTGTTTCGTGAAACGCTGCGGCTTTATCCGCCTATCACCTTCCTGCCGCGCGTGGCCAATGAAGCCACGCGCATCGGTGATTATCCCGTGAAGAAGGGTGCGCTGATCATGGTGGCACCCTGGGTGCTGCATCGGCACCACGCCTATTGGCGCGATCCGCATCTATTCGACCCGGATCGCTTCCTGCCCGAACGCGAAGCGGAAATGACCGCCGGCGCCTATATCCCCTTTGGCATTGGCCCACGGGTTTGTGCGGGTGCCGCTTTTGCGCAGGTGGAGGCGGTGCTGCTGATTGCACGGCTGTTTCGGCAATTTGATTTCCACATCGAAGCGCCTGGTGATGTGCGCCCCGCCGCGCGGCTCACCACGCGCCCGGCGCGGCAGGTGATGTGCCGCGTCACCCGCGTTGCATGACAGGCAATCTGCTGCTGACCCTTGGCCGCCTGCCCAAGGCGCTGGATGTGGCGCGCGGTTTTGCCGATCTTGGTTGGCGTGTGGTGGTGGCGGAACCCTTCAAGCGCCATCTGGCAGGCGCATCCCGCGCGGTGGCGCAAAGCCATCGCGTGACGGCACCGGCGGAAGACAAGCAGGCCTATTTGGCTGACCTCAGGCGCATCATCGCAGATGAGAAGATTGATCTTGTCGTGCCGGTTTCGGAAGAAACCATGCATGTCGCCTTCCTGCGCGAAAGCCTTCCCACCACCACGCGGCTTTTCACCATGCCGCCTGAAATCCTGCTTCGTCTGCACAGCAAGCATGGCTTCGCGCAGCAGGCTGCCGCCTGGGGGCTTGCGGTGCCGGAAACCTATGCGCTGGGCGATCCATCAGCCCAGGCTTTGGCGCGATCCGGCCCGGTGGTGATCAAGCCGGTGCATTCCTGTTCCGGTCGTGGGGTGCGGCTTTTGCCGGCCGGTGCCGAATTACCCGCGCCTGATCCCGCCATTCCCGCCATTGTGCAGCGCTGCGTGATCGGCGCGGAATATAGTTCTTGCTCCATCGCGCATGATGGTCGCGTGGCCTCCACCGTCATCTATCGCGCGGCGCAGAAATCAGGCTCGGTCGCGGTGGCGTTTGAACGGGTGGAACATCCAGCGATTGTCGATTGGATCACGCGCTTCATCGCCGCGGCAAATTGGACCGGCTTTATCGCCTTCGACATCATGGTGGATGAAACCGGCCAGCCCTGGGGCATTGAATGCAATCCGCGCACAACAAGCGGCCTGCATTTCTGGGAACGCGCCGATATTGCGCGCGCCGTACTGGAACCGGGTTTCATCCCGCGCTACCGGCCTGAGGCACGTTTGCAGCAATTCTATTCCGCGCTGACAGAAACACAGATGTCGCTGTTCCGGCGTGGTCCGTTTCGCGAGAATCTGCGCCAGCTATTCTCCACGCGCGATGTCAGCTGGGACCGGCGGGACCCCATGCCCTTCCTGACCATGACTGCAACTTCCTGGCCCATCATCCGCATGGCCATGGCGCGCGGTGCGACGTTTGGGGAGGTCGCGACGCTTGATGTCGGCTGGTACGATTAGCCGCGTGCGCGCGGCACCCTGAAGGGCAGCATCAGCGCCTGCACCGCCAGATTATCAAAACGGTTCAGCGCCAGGCTTTCATGCACTGCAATGGCATTCTGCCCCAAAAGCCGCGTGCGAATTTCGGATCGCGTATAAAACGGCGCATCCACCAAGGCGCGCACCAGCTCTGCCTTGCCATCCTCAGACCGAGTTGGACGCGCCACACGCCAAAGCCCGGGCGGCATCATGGCTGGCGCGGGGATAGGCATATCGGCGACTTCCCCCGCGCGGTTCACATGCAGGGCCAAGGATTGCTCTGAACCATCGCGCCGCGATGCATTGTATAAAATCGCGGTGGCTTCCGGCATTGGCGCGCGGCACCAATCCCAGAACAGGAAATCCTCCTCCAGCGGTGCGATACCTGTATTCGTGTCGAAATAGGAAAAGCCGGACCAGCGCAGCGCGGGATTGTCGAAAGCCACTTCCACGCGCGAACGGGGGGCGATTGGCTGCCAATGATGCCGCCCCGCACCATCCAACCGAAACGCCCGATGCGATAGCGCTTCAGGATAAAGCGTCACGCGCCCGCGCAACTTGCCCGGCACAGGGGCGGTTACTTCCGCAAGATCAACCACCAGCTTATTGCCATCCCAGCGCATGGCACTCGGGCCGATTTGCAGAAAATCAGCACCGCGCCTGAGCGCACCACGCGGGCGATCCGTCATCGCCCAGCGCGCCGGCTTGCCGTAAAGCGCCACATGCATGCAGCAATGGTTCAGCGGATCGCCGCCGCCACCGCGCCGCGCAAAGGCATACCAGGGGGAAAACACCGTGCCCAGAAAGGCAATGATGGTGATCCCATGCGCACCATCATCGGAAAGCGCATCCAGATACCACCAGCGATAGCCGCGCTGCGCAACGGGCAGGGTGAAATCCAGCCCGGTGGCATTCAAATTCTCATTCATTGCAAAAGCCGCCATGTCACGCGGCCATTTCCGCCCGCATTGCCTTGCGGGTCAAGCCGGGCGGCGCGCACCGCCCGGCGCGCCGGCCTCAGGCCTTGCCCTTATAGACCTCGATCATTTGGCCGAGCAGCTTCAGCGCCTCATCCTTCGGGCGCTGGAAGGCGTTGCGACCAACGATGGAGCCATTGCCGCCGCCAGCATGAATGGCGCGCGCTTCAGCCAGCAACGCATCCGTGCCCTTCGCCTCACCGCCCGAGAACACCACCAGGCGACGACCATTGAAGCAGGCCTGCACCACATGGCTGATGCGCTTGGTAAGATCGCTGCCGTCAATCTTGCGCTCGATATAAACCTTCTTGGCCGCATCCAGGCTCAGCACATCGGTGGGCGGCTTCACCTTGATGATATGCGCGCCCATCAGCGCAGCCATGTGGGCGGCATAGGCGCAGATGTCGAAGGCGGTTTCGCCATTCTTGTCCAGCATCGGCCCACGCGGATAGGACCACACAACCACGGCAAGCCCCGCCGCTTTGGCTTCTTCTGCCAATTCGCGGAGTTCTTCCATCATCTCAAACTGGTATTCGGATGAAGGGTAGATCGTGAAGCCAATCGCCGAACACCCAAGGCGGAGCGCATCGGCCACGCTGCCGGTCACGGCCTGATCCTTGGTGGTGGAAAGGCTATTGGATGAATTGACCTTCAGGATGGTCGGGATGGCACCCGCGAAAGTGGCAGCACCCGCTTCAATCATGCCAAGCGGCGCAGCATAGGCATTCAGGCCCGCTTCAATCGCCAATTCGAAATGATAATGCGGATCATAGGCCGCAGGATTGGGCGCGAAGGACCGCGCCGGGCCGTGCTCAAAACCCTGATCCACCGGCAGGATGACCATGCGCCCCGTGCCGCCCAGCTTTCCTTCCATCAGGATGCGGGCGAGATTCGCCTTGGTGCCGGGTGTGTCGCTTTCATACCAGGAGAGGATTTCCTTCACGCGGCGCGTCAGCTTCATCTTGGGTTCCTTTTCATTGCTCGAAGGGCGGGTGCGGCGATAGCGCAGCCGGGATTGCCTGTCACGGGTGAGTTATCTCGGCTGATCCTGTGGCGGGACTGTGGCGAAAAGCGCCGCCAGACGCCGCTGATCATCCCGCTGGCGCGGATCAAGCGCGCCCAGATCCAGCGCTTCCGGTCTGGTGCCCAGAACCTCTGCCCCGGCTTCGGCGGCAGCCCCCAGCACGCTGGCCGCTGATGGGTGCCCCAGATCGAAAATCACCAGCTTGAAGCCAGCGCGCAACGCCGCCAGCGCGGCCCCAGGGGCTGCGGCGCAATCCAGCGCGACGGTGAAGGGCGCGCCGGGATGCTCGGCCGCCGCCTGGTCCAGAACCGCCTTGAACCACCCCGGCCCTGCATTCAGCGCGGCCCCGGGCGCCGAGAGCAGCAGCACGGGCCGGCCAGCCGCAGCGCTGAGCGCCCATGCGGCGTGTCCGCGCCCATGCACCACCACCGCCGGCAGCTTCAGAAACGCCTTTACCATTGACCCAGAGGCCTTTGCATGCCAAGCATTTCGCCTATCACTTAGCCGCAAGGGCCTCTGGCGCCAAGGCATTTGGAAAAGCATGAGCGAGCAGCAAGCTGACACAATGGGGGCGGCGATGGTCCGGCTGGAAGCAGCCTTGGATCGCTTGAGCCGCGCCGTGGAAGCCCGCCGCGCTGCCACCCCGCCCAGTGAAGGCGATATGGTGCCGAAAGCGGCCGTGGCTGCGCTCGCCAACCGGCTCGATGCCACCATTGCCAAGGTGCGCAGCCTTGAGGATCAGGGCTGATGGCGCAGGTCACCGTCCGTGTCGGCGGCTATGCCCATCCGGTGGCCTGCCAGGATGGCCAGGAAAAGCACCTGACCAATATGGCGGCCGAGGTGGATAAGCGCATTTCCGCGCTCAAGGCCATGGGCATCCAATTCGGCGAAACCCGCATGCTGCTGCTGGCCGCCCTGCAATTGGCCGATGAGGCGATGGACCTGAAGGCGGAAAATGATGCGCTGAAGGCCGGCGGCGCCGTTGCTGGCGAAGGGCCCGTGGCTGACCCGGAACTTGCCGATGGGCTGATACGGCTCGCGGAAAAGCTTGAGGCCATTGCCGCGCGGCTTGAGGAAGCCTAACTAGAGGCTGCGGGGCTGCCAGGTGCGCCAGGCAATTCATCCCCGGGGCCAATGCACATCCTCCGGGAGCTGGCTCTGTCCGGGCCGTGGTTCGGGTATCTGGCGCCCACCTGCTGACGCAGGCCTTGGGAGGATGATAGGCCAGCGGCCATGGTGGCTCCGCACTCCTTTCACCAGCAGGAATCCCGCGTGACCGAGGCCCCAGCCGCCGCATCGGATGTTGTTCTGCAGGCAGCCAAGGTCGCGGCGCGCAAACTGGCGCGCGCCAGGCGGGCCGGGCTTACCAATGCCGCAGCGCCGGCGCGGCTGGCGGAAGCTGTTCTGGCCCAATACGCCCCACCGCCGGGCGCCATCATCGCCGGCTATTGGCCCATGGGGGATGAGATGGACCCGCGCCCCCTGATGCTGGCCTTGGCCGCACGCGGGCATGCGCTGGCGTTGCCGGTAACCCCACCGCGCGGCCAGCCGCTGGCCTTCCTCGCCTGGGCGCCCGGTGCGGCGCTGCGGTCTGGCCCGCTTGGCACATCGGAACCTGTCGCTGGCGAGGAACTGCGCCCTGATGTGCTGCTCGTGCCGCTTTTGGCCTTTGACCGCGCCGGGCGGCGGCTTGGCTATGGCGGGGGGTATTATGACTGCACGCTTGCTGCGCTGCCGGGTGCAAAAGCCATCGGCATCGCTTATGCGGGGCAGGAAATGCCCGAAGTGCCGGCGGGGCCGCAGGATTTCCGCCTGCCCCTGATCGCCACCGAAGCGGGTGTCATTGTTTGTGGAGACCCTGTGTGAGGCTGCTTTTCCTTGGTGATATTGTCGGCCGCGCCGGGCGTGATGCCGTGACCGCAACCTTGCCGGGGTTACGCGAAAAACTCCGGCTCGATCTTGTGGTGGTGAATGCGGAAAACGCCTCTCACGGCTTTGGCCTGGCGCCGGAGATGGCGCGTGCGCTGTTCATCGCGGGCGCGGATGTGCTGACGCTTGGCAATCACGCCTGGGATCGCAAGGAAATCATCCCCTATATCGAAACCGAGCCCCGCCTGATCCGCCCGCTGAATTACCCGCCCGGCACGCCCGGCAAAGGCGCGGTGGTGGCGGTGCTGGCTGATGGCCGGCGCGCCTTGGTGCTGCAGGCCATGGGGCGGCTGTTCATGGAACCTTTGGATGATCCCTTCCGCGCCATTCAGGCGGAATTGGCGCAGCATAGCCTGGGGCCGCAAGGCTCGGTGCAGGCCATCATCATTGATTTCCATGCCGAGGCTTCATCGGAAAAACAGGCTATGGGCCATAGTTTCGATGGCCGCGTGAGCCTGGTGATCGGCACCCATACCCATGTGCCGACGGCCGATCATCGCATCCTGCCGGGCGGCACGGCGTTTCAAACCGATGCCGGCATGTGCGGCGATTATGATAGCGTGATCGGCATGCAAAAGGCCGGCGCTTCCATCCGCTTCTGGCGTAAGGTGCCGGCGGAACGCCTCGCACCAGCGGAAGCGGAAGCGACGATTTGCGGGCTGTTTGTGGAAACGGATGACGCGACGGGGCTCGCGCGCCGGGTTGCGCCCTTCCGCATTTGCGGTGGGTTGGAACCGGTTATGCCTCTGGTCTGAACAGCTTGGCGCCCCCCTTCTGGACGGATATAAGCCGCGCAAGTTTCCCCCTTACCTGAATGAGAGTTGCGGCAATGGCCGGTCATTCCCACGCGAAAAACGTCATGCACCGTAAGGCTGCCCAGGGTGCGAAAAAGGCGCAGGCCTTTGGCAAGCTTATTCGCGAAATCACCGTCTCCGCCAAAATCGGCCTGCCTGATCCGGCGGCCAATCCGCGGCTGCGCGCTGCCGTGAAGGCCGCGCTGACCGCGAATATGACGCGCGATACGATTGACCGCGCCATCAAGCGCGCCGTCACCGCCGGCCAGGGCGAGGATTATGAGGAAGTGCGCTATGAAGGCTATGGCGCGCATGGCATTGCCATCATCGCCGAAGCGCTGACCGATAACCGCAACCGCACCGGTGGTGATTTGCGGTCCATGTTCGCCAAGAATGGCGGCGCGCTTGGGGAGACAAACTCGGTCGCCTTCCAATTCGAACGCAAGGGCGTGCTGCGCTACAAGCCCGAAATCGCCTCGGCCGATGCCATGCTGGAAGCCGCGATTGAAGCGGGGGCCGAGGATGTGGAAAGCACCGAAGACGGGCATGAGATCTCAACCAGTGTGGAAGACTTCGCCGCGGTGCGTGATGCCTTGGAAGCGCGCTTCGGCACGGCGGAAGCGGCCAAGCTTGAATGGTGGTCCACCAATGACATCAAGCTTGATGAAGAACGCGCCAAGGATGTGGTGAAGCTGCTTGATCTTTTGGATGATCACGATGACATCCAGAATATTTACGCCAATCTTGAGGTCGAATAGGCGCCGTCAGCATGGTGGAACATCGCCTCCGCACCAGTTTCGCCAAGCAAGGGCTGATGCGGCTTTTTGGCGCGGAGATGACGCGCATTGCACCCGGTCAGGTTGAAATCTCACTCACGCCAAAGCCAGAACTTTCGCAACAGCATGGCTTTGTGCATGGCGGTGCGCTCACGGCTATTGCCGATAGTGCCGCGGGCTATGCCGCGCTCAGTCTCATGCCCGCCAATCGCGGCGTCCTTACCACTGAAATGAAAATCAATTTCCTTGCGCCGGCAGCGGGGGATCACATCATCGCGCGCGGCAAGGTGCTGAAGGCCGGGCGCACGCTTAGTCTGGTGCAGACAGAAATATTTGCGGTGAACGCCGATCAGGAAAGGCTGATCGCCTTCCTGACCGCCACCTTCATGACCATCGAAAACCGTGATGGGATCGAGGATTAAACAAGTTACCTCATCGCACCTTTCAGCACGACCGTGATCTCATCCAATATCGCCGGATCATCAATGGTGGGCGGCACGGTATAAGGTTCGGCATCGGCGATCTTGCGCATGGTAGCGCGCAGGATCTTGCCGCTGCGTGTCTTGGGCAGCCTTGCCACCACCTTCGCATCCTTGAAGGCCGCAACAGGGCCGATCTTCTCACGCACCAGCCCCACCAATTCGCGGGCAAGCGCGTCTTCCGGCTTGTTCACGCCGGATTTTACCACCACCAGTCCGAGCGGCACTTGCCCCTTCAGCGTATCGCGCACGCCAACCACGGCGCATTCGGCGATATCGGGGTGCGCTGCCAGCACTTCTTCCATGGCGCCGGTGGAAAGCCGGTGGCCCGCGACATTGATGATGTCATCGGTGCGGCTCATCACCGAAACATAGCCATCTTCGTCAATCATCCCGGCATCGGCGGTGCTGTAATGGCCGGCAAAATGCGACAGATAGGCTTCCTTGAAGCGTTCATCCGCATTGTAGAGCGTGGGCAGCGCTGAAGGCGGCAAGGGCAGCTTCACTGCAAGGCTGCCGATCTGCCCGCGCGGGACAGGCTGCCCGGCCTCATCCAATACCACCACATCATAGCCAGGTGCAGGCTTGCCGCCGGAACCGGCGCGGGTCGGGAATAGCCCCAGGCCGCGGAAATTGCCGGTGATGGTCCAGCCGGTTTCGGTCTGCCACCAATGATCCACCACGGGCTTTTGCAACAGCCGTTCCGACCAAATGATGGTGTCGGGATCACAACGCTCACCCGCCAGATACAGCGCTTCCAGCTTCGACAGATCATATTTCTTCAGGAACACGCCGTCCGGGTCTTCCTTCTTGATGGCGCGAATGGCGGTGGGGGCGGTGAACAGCAGCTTCACGCCATGATCGGCGCATACGCGCCAGAAGGTGCCGGGATCGGGTGTGCCGACAGGCTTGCCTTCAAACAACACCGTGGTGCAGCCAGCCAGCAGCGGCGCGTAGACAATGTAGGAATGCCCCACCACCCAACCGACATCGGAAGCCGCCCAATACACATCGCCGGGCTTCATCCCATAAACCAATTCCATGGAATGATGCAGCGCCACCGCATGCCCACCATTGTCGCGCAAAATGCCCTTGGGCTGGCCCGTGGTGCCTGAGGTATACAGGATATAAAGTGGATCAGTGGCGGCAACGGAAACGCAAGGATGCGGCGCGGCGGCGGCTTCGGCCGCCAGCAAATCCTCATCACGGCCGGGCGTGAGATCACAAGGCGCTTGTGGGCGTTGCAGGATCAGCACGGAGGATGGCTTATGCGGCGAAAGCGCAATCGCCTCATCCAATAGCGGCTTGTATTTCACGACGCGCCCAGGTTCCAGGCCGCAGGAAGCGCTGATGATCGCTTTTGGTTTGGCATCCGCAATACGGCTCGCGAGCTCCGCCGCCGCGAAGCCGCCGAACACGACGGAATGCACAGCACCAAGCCGCGCGGTCGCCAACATGGCAATCGCTGCTTCCGGCACCATGGGCATATAGATCACCACGCGATCACCCTTCACGATGCCACGCGCGGCGAGGGCGCCGGCCAGCTTCGCCACGCGGTTCTGCAATTCGGCATAGGTGATGCGCTGGACCTGCCCGGTCATCGGGCTGTCATAGATGATCGCATCCTGCTGCCCGCGCCCGGCAGCGACATGGCGATCCACGGCATTATGGCAGGTATTCAAGGCCGCATCGGGAAACCAGCGGCCATAAACGCCCATCGAGGCATCGAAAATCCGCTGCGGCGCACGGTCCCAATCAATGCCCCGCGCGGCTTCCGCCCAATAGGCTTCCGGGTCGCGCTTCCAGCGCGCATGGGTCGCGTCATATTGCGAAGCCTCGGACATGGTTTCCCCCTTTTGCGACAGCGCCGAACTGGGCTTAGCGTGCCGCCTTGGCGGGGCGCAGCGCAAGCCCCGCACCCATAATCGCGCGTGGCACCGCCTGGTTTTGCGCTGGCGCAAGCCATCCGCCGAGATTTCTGGAAACCTGCCGCCAAATCATGCGAGGCTGCGTCCATGCCCCTGCCACGCCCCACCCCAAGCCAGCACGCCCACCCATGAGCGGCCTGCTCCGCCGTGCCCTGGGCGCACTCGGCAATGGGCTGAAGCCCGGCTTGCGCGAATTCCTCCGCGCCCGGGCGCATTTCCACGCGCCCCTTCCCGCCGGCCCGCTGATCGCCCAGCGCTATGTGGTGTTTGACCTGGAATCGACCGGGCTTGATGTCAGCGGCGGTGATCGCGTGATTTCCATCGGCGCCGTCCGGCTGCGCGATGGCGAAGCGCGGGAGAGCTTCACGACGCTGATCAATCCCGCCCGCAGCATCCCGCCCGCTTCCATCCGCTATCACGGCATTACGGACGCCATGGTGGCCGATGCGCCGCCCGCCGCCGAAGCCCTCACGCGCTTTCAGGAGTTTATCGGTGATGATGTGCTGGTCGCGCATAATGCCGCCTTCGACCGCGCCCTCATTTTCGCTGAGGAATTTCGCGGCGCGCCGGCCATCGGCAATCCCTTCCTGTGCAGTGTCGCGACCTCTCGCTGGCTTGATCCTCAGGAAGCGGATCATTCGCTTGATGGGCTGTGCGGCCGGGCGGGGATTGTGATTGCCGGGCGGCACCAGGCGCTGGGTGATGCGGAAGCAACCGCGGCGCTTTGGGTCAGCCTGATGGCGCGCGCCGCCGCGCGCGGCGTGGATGATTTGGCGGAATTGGCGCGGCGCAGCCGCATGACCGCCGCCATGGCCGCGACGGCAGAGCATTTTTGAGCAGGCCGCCTACCAGACCTGCCCAGTGAAGCCCGCGAAGCTGGTGCGGGAGAAACTCCGCACCGCCTTCAAAGCCTCCCGCAATGCCTGCCGCGCTTCCTTGGGCATGGCCGCCGTATCCACCAGATTGCCGGGACGGCGGCCGGCGGCGTGATCGGCCAATTGCTGGCGCAAGACAACATCCAGCAGCAGGGCAAAGGCGTCTTGCAAGTCGTTTGCTTCCCGTGCGGCGATGCTGCCCCGCGCGGCCAAGGCCGCAATGCGCTGAGATGTCCCCGTTTCGGTAACACCATCGCGCAAAGCCAAAAGCCGGGTGGCGGCGACCAGCGGCATCAGCCCATGCAGCTTCAAATCCGTCCGGCTGCCGGGGCCGGGTTCATCATCGGCAAAGCCACCAAATAGCGTGAGCCCCACCTGCAGGCTGCTATTCTGCGCTGCCATGGCCGCCAGCCAGGCCGGGCGGGACGCCAATAGCGCGGCCAGATGTTGGCGGAGCGAAGCCGCCTCAGCCCCATCCCCCTGCGCGGGGCGGAAATCAAACACGATATCGCCGAACAGCAGCGCGGCACCGGCGCGGCGATTGGACCAGATGCCCATCTGATCGCGCCATTGCCGTGCGGTTTTCCGCCACAGCGGATTGCGCGCCATGATCCCGCCGGGACAGAGCGGAAACCCCGCCTGATCCAGGCGCTGGTTGAAATCCTCGGTAAAGGGGCGGAACCAAGCATCCACGGTGCCGTGGTCCTGATCCGGGTAGTCTTCCAATATCAGCCCATTATCCTGATCAGGCGTGAGCAGGCTTTCACCCCGCCCCAGGCTGCCCATGACCAGCAGCGTAAAGGGCACCGGCGCCGTGCCATGATCCGCCAGGGTTTCCGCCAGAATGCGCCGATGCAGATCAAGGTTGATGCCGTTGACCAGGCGCACCACGGCTTCCGCGCTCAGCCCCTCCGCGAGTAGCGCGCGCGCAATGCCGGCCTGGGCGGCTTTGATGGCAGCGACATCGCCCGACAGCGCTTCAAGATGGCTCAGCAACCCGCCGGAGACAGCCGCAAGCGCCTCGGCCCGATGCAGCATGCCAAGGCAGCGCCCCGCCGCATCCAGCACCGGCAAATGCCTGAGGCCATGTTGGCGGAGCAGCGCAATGGCGCGCCAGAGCCCTTCTTCCGGGGCGCAGGCGATCAGCGGTGCGGTCATGGCGGCGGCGAGTGGCGCTTCCGGCCCAAGGCGGAACGCCACGCGGCGGGCGATATCCTGTTCGGTCAGAATGCCAATGGCGCAGCCGGCGTCATCCAGCGCCAGGATGGCGGAAGCCCGCGCGGTAACCATGGCGGAGATGGCTTGGCCCAAGGGGGTTTTGGCCGGTAGCGCTGGTGGTGCCACACCCATGGCAGCACTTGCCGGGCCAGTCAGGACGGCGATGGGGGCGTGGCCGGTTGGGGTGGGCATGGCTTAGTCTAACCCAAAGCCGCTCAGCCAAGGCATGAAAAAAGCGGCGCCGTCATCAGGCGCCGCTTTCGTCACATCAGCAGGGCAGGGCGGCAGCGCCGCCCGTGCCAAGGCTTAATTGTCGTCTTCCGCGTAAATGTCTCGGTCCTTGGTTTCCGGCACGAAGAAGGTGCCGATCACCACCGTCATCAGCGCAATGACGATCGGGTACCAGAGCCCGTAATAGACATCGCCCGTCTGCGCGATCATGGCGAAGCTTGTCGCCGGCAGCAGCCCGCCGAACCAGCCATTGCCGATGTGATAGGGCAGCGACATGGAGGTATAGCGGATGCGCGTTGGGAATAGCTCCACCAGCGCCGCCGCGATCGGCCCATAGACCATGGTGACATAGATCACGAGCAGCGTGAGCACCCCGATCAATACCGCCGGCTGTTCCCGGAAAACATCAAAGGGCGAGGACATTTTCACGACTGAGGGGTTGGACGCCGCCGGATAGCCCGCCGCCGTCAGCGCTGCCCCCAAATCCCGCGCGAAGGTCGGGCTATTGGCCATGATTGGCTGCTGGCCCTGGATATGCACTGTGGCGACCGTGCCGGCCGGGGCTGGTTCGACATTGTAATTCACTGAAGCACGCGCCAGCGCTGCCTTGGCGATATCACAGGGTGCGGTGAAGCGCGCCGTGCCGGTTGGGTTGAACTGGAAGGAACAACCCGCAGGATCGGTCACGACCCGCACCGCAATGGTCTGATGCGCTTTATGCAGATCGGGATTGGCTTCCGCACTCAGCAGCTTGAACAGCGGGAAGTAGGTGAGTGCGGCGATCAGACAGCCGCCCAGGATGATCGGCTTGCGGCCAATCCTGTCCGACAGCCAGCCAAACAGCACGAAGCCACCCGAACCCAGCACCAGCGACCAGGCAATGAGCATGTTCGTGGTGAAGCTATCCACCTTGAGCACCTGGCCCAGGAAGAACAGGGCGTAGAATTGCCCCGTGTACCAAACCACCGCCTGACCAGCCACCAGGCCGAGTAGCGCAAACAGCGCCACCTTGGCATTCTTCCACTGGAAGAAGGCCTCCGAAATCGGCGCCTTGGAATGCTTGCCTTCCGCCTTCATCTTTTGGAAGGCCGGGCTTTCTTCCATCTGCAAGCGGATCCAGACGGAAATGCCCAGCAGCACGATGGACAGCAGGAAGGGCACGCGCCAGCCCCAGGCCTTGAAGGCATCCGGCCCGACCGCAAGCTGCGTGAACAGGATCACGAGCAGCGACAGGAACAGACCCGCGGTTGCCGTGATCTGAATGAAGCTGGTGTAAAAGCCACGCCTGCCATGCGGTGCGTGTTCGGCAACATAGGTCGCCGCCCCACCATATTCGCCACCAAGCGCCAAGCCTTGCAGCAGGCGCAGAATGATGAGGACAACGGGTGCAACAATGCCGATTTGATCCGATGTGGGCAGGATACCGACCACGAAGGTGGAAGCGCCCATGATCAGGATGGTGATCAGGAAGGTGTATTTGCGCCCGACCAGATCGCCCAGGCGGCCAAAGACCAGCGCGCCGAAGGGGCGCACCAGGAAGCCGGCGGCAAAGGCGATCAGCGCGAAGATATTGCGGGTGGTCTCAGGGTATTGGCTGAAGAAATTCGCGCCAATGACGGCCGCGAGCGACCCATAAAGATAGAAATCATACCATTCGAAAACGGTCCCGAGGGAGGAGGCGACGATGACCTTCCTTTCCTCACGGGTCATGGGCCGCGGCTCAGCCGCGCTGCCCGCTGTTGATGCACTCATTACCGACGCCTTCCTTCTCATCTTTCGTTGTCGGCGTGCCGCAGGCCTGGCCTGGGTCGCCGGTTGGCAGGACGCGCCTCCCATCGCGGTTTTGGCGGCCGATGCGCGCGACGGTGCTGGCGCCATGCCACAAGGCAAGCGGTGAAGTGATGCGGGGGAACGGGGCGTTTCGCAACAAAAAATTAAGCGAAAAAATATTTTTTACTGAAAGTTTCTTGTGAATTACGGAAATTTCAGAAAAAATATGAAAGTTTGGTCATGAAATTCCGGCTCAAGGATAAGTTAATTTTCCCAATGCGCGGGCGCGCTGCGGCAAGGCCGCCAATCATGGCGCCCGCCAAACCGCCTATGCTTTGCCTGGGTCAGGTCGCGGTATCGCTTCCCGCGATGAGCCGCGCCGAAAGCCCCGCCGGGTCGAAGGCGCGCTCCATCTCCTGCTGTGTCGAAAGCATATGAAACCGCAAGGCGCCGCGGATCGCGGGGCCTTCATCCTTCCTTTGGTCGGGATGGATCGGCAGGGTCGCGAAAAGCGGTGCCTCGGCCAGCAAAGGCAGGGTTCTGGCATCATGCGGTGCGGCCAATTGCAGCCCGGCCAAATGGCCTGGCAGGGCGGTCAGGCTGGCGGCGAAGGCCTCCTGCTCCTCGGGGGGCGGGGCTTCTTCTGTCATGAAATCGGCATGAAGGGCCACCAATTGCTCGAGCAAAAGTGCCTCCCGCCCTGGGCAGAAGGGGCGGAGCCAAGCTTCGGCCAGGGCCACGACATCGCTTTGCGCGGCGAGGAAAACCTGCCAGCGGCAATGGTTCAGCGCGGCCTGGAAATCCGGATCGCCGAAGAAGGCGACTTCATTCCGCCCCACCTTCACCCGGCAATAATCCAGCACTGTCTTCTGCGCCACAAAGGCGCCATGGCGATGCAGGAAGACCCCGAAATCATGAGGCTCCCGGGAGGGCGGGCTGCCCAATAGGCGGCGAAGGAACTGCATCAGGGGCTGAATTCCTTAAAAAAAGCTTGTTGCGACTGGATTAACAGCATGTTATCGGCTTTGCGGAATCGGGCTGTCAAATGCTCGAATCAGGCCACGCGGAATCGTGGCCAGGGCAGGTCAAACAAGTCACTCCCAAGGGGTGACGATCGGAGGAGGCAAGTGAATGCCATTGGTTGAATCTGGGGGTGCGCCGTCAAATACGGAAGCCCCCGCGGTGGATAAGGCCACCGCCAAGGCCCATTGGGCCAAAACATCCAGCCTGATGCTGCTGGTTCTGGGCATTTGGTTCTTCGCAAGCTTCGTGGTGCATTTGATCGCCCCCTCGCTCAACAGCATCCGCATTCTGGGCTTTCCCTTGGGCTTCTACATGGCCGCGCAGGGCAGCCTGATCATCTTCGTCGTTGCGCTTTTCTGGTTCGGCAAGCGCCAGAACCAGGTCGACGAAGAATTCGGCGTGCAGGAGGATTGATCCCATGAGCGGAGCTTCCAAGGAAAAAGACCCCTTTATCGCCTCGCTCGGCAAGATTTATGCGGGCTATACGGGCGGTTTTGCGGCTTTCGTCGTCATCATCGCCATCCTCGAACAAATGGGCGTACCGGATCGCGTTCTGGGTTACCTGTTCGTTGGCCTCACCATCGGCGTCTATGCCTATATCGGCATCATCAGCCGCACCCAGGCGGTCGCTGAATACTACGTCGCCGGGCGGCGCGTGCCTGCCCTTTATAATGGTATGGCAACCGGTTCTGACTGGATGTCGGCCGCAAGCTTCATCGGCATGGCGGGCAGCCTTTACGCCCTTGGCTATGGTGGCCTTGCCTTCATCCTGGGCTGGACCGGCGGTTACATGCTGGTCGCCATTCTGCTGGCGCCGTATCTGCGCAAATTCGGCCAGTACACCGTGCCGGACTTCCTGGGCGCGCGTTATGGCGGCAATGCCGCCCGCCTGATTGGCGTGGTGATCCTGATCACCGCATCCTTCGTTTATGTCGTGGCGCAGATTGTTGGTGTTGGCATCATCACCCAGCGCTTCCTGGATGTGTCCTTCGGCGTTGCGGTGTTTGTGGGTCTGGCCGGCATTCTGGTCTGCTCCATGTTGGGCGGCATGCGCGCCGTCACCTGGACGCAGGTGGCGCAGTATATCGTGCTGATCATTGCCTATCTGATCCCGGCCTTCCTGATGTCGGCCAAGGTCACGGGCGTGCCGCTCCCGCAGGTCATGTATGGCTTCGCGCTGGAACGTATTGCTGAGTTGGAAAACGGCTTCCGTGCCGCGGGCATGACCCCGCCGCCCGGCGTGACCGGCTGGCATACCGCGCCCTTCATCGGGGCGAATGGGCAATTCTCGATGCCGGCGGCGATCAATTGGTTCGCGCTGGTCTTCTGCCTCATGGTCGGCACGGCAGCGCTGCCGCATATTCTGATGCGCTACTTCACGACTCCTTCGGTGAAGGAAGCCCGTCAGTCCGTGGCGTGGTCGCTGTTCTTCATCTTCCTGCTGTACTTCACGGCGCCGGCCTATGCGGCCTTCGCCAAGGTGGAAATCTACCAGAACATTATCGGCCAGCCGATCGCGAGCCTGCCCGACTGGATCAAGAACTGGCAGATCATCTCCCCCTATGGGGTGCCGTGGATCAACATTGTTGACGTCAACCGAGACGGCATTCTGCAATGGAATGAATTCCGCATCCATCCGGACGTGGTGGTGCTTGCCACTCCGGAAATCGCGGGCCTGCCTTATGTGATCGCGGGTCTGGTGGCCGCGGGTGGTCTGGCAGCGGCGCTTTCAACCGCCGATGGTCTGTTGCTGGCACTCGCCAATGCGCTGTCGCATGACGTGTATTACAAGATGATTGACCGCAACGCGCCGACCGCGCGCCGGTTGGTTGTCTCACGCGTCTTGCTGCTGACCGTGGCGGTTGCCGCGGCCTGGACAGCAGGGAATGCCGGGGCGGATATTCTGTTCCTGGTGGCCTGGGCCTTCTCCATCGCTGCCGCGGGGCTTTTCGCGGCGCTGGTGATGGGGGTTTGGTACAAGAAAACGACCAATACCGCCGCCGTGATAGGTATGACGGTCGGCTATGTGGTGACCTTCGGCTACATGATCCATTCGGAATGGTTCGGGCTGGATTTCATCCAGTTGTTTGGATCGAAGGATGCGATCATTGCCGCGGCACGGCAGGTGGGCAATATCAACCAGAACTTCACCTCGCCCGAATTGCGGGCGGAAGCGGCGGCCATTCTGGCCAATACTGCGGCGGTGAAGGATGGGGCGCTCGCTTGGCTCGGGAACATCTGGGGCAGCCCGATGACGACCGATACCGTGGTGCTGCGTAACCGGGTGACCGGGCGCATGTGGGGGATTGGCAGCATTTCCGCCGGTATCTTCGGCGTGCCGATTTCCTTCCTGGTCATCTATGTGGTGTCGCAATTCACCACGGCGCCAAGCCAGGCGATGCAGGATTTCATTGACGATATCCGCATCCCGAAGGGTGGTGTCCGTCTTGCTGACAAGAGCGAGGCGGTGGAGTAACAAATCTCCGCCCCGGCGGAGACAATATTGGGGCGGTTGCGGAAACGCAGCCGCCCCAGCATTTAGGGTGTCATGGAAAGCAATTTCATCCTTGGCTACCTGCCCTTTTGGGTGGTGACCTATTTCCTGGCGCTGACTGCCTGGGGCTGCCTGGGGCGCTTCATGATGCAATTCTTCATGACGCCGACCAATAGCAATTACATCTGGCGCGGCTTTCAGATGCTCACCAATTGGGCGGTCGGGACCGCCGAGCGGCTGGTGCCTTCCTATGTCTCGCCGCCCTTTCTGCCGCTGGTTGCGGCCTTTTGGCTTTTCGCGCTGCGCATGATCTTCGGCTTGGTCATGGTTGGGCTTGGTTATGCGCCACGCATCAGCCCGCCAGGGGCGGGGTAGCCGCCATGATGACCCCGCAAAACCTTTTCGTGGCGACGGTTGCGACCTGCCTGCTGAATGGCATGATCAGCCCGACCCTGCCGATTGTCTGGCATCTCTATCCCGTCTGGCTGCCGGAGCTTTTGCCGCCGACGAAGGAGGTTGTGTTTTACGGCGCTTCCCTGATTGTTTCGACCGCGACCCTGCTGCTCTCTGCCGTGCCAGCGGCGATTTCTGAGCGGCTGGGCCTTAGCCTTGATAGGGCGATGATGGTCTGGTTCGGCACCGCGCTTTTGCTGGTGCTGATGGGATTGGGCTGAGGCGGACTTCCCGGAAAAGACTGCTTTCACCCCGCGGCGCATAGGGCTAGGCTCATGCGCACCGCACCTGGATCCACCGGGGGCACCGCGCATGAGGGCCATGGCTTGGAACGGCTTGAGGCAATGGCGGATCTGGTCATCCGGCGCGCGGTCGGCTTTGCGAGCTTGGCCATCGTGCTGGTCGTGCTCTCGCTTTCCTTCCAGCTTGCCTTGGCGCTGCGTTCCGGCGCCATGCTGGTGACCCTGCTTTGGCTGATTGTGCTGCTCAAACTCGTCTATGTGCCAAGCCAGGATATGCGCCATAGCGAGATCTGGCTGATGGTGGCGGAACGCCATTCCCCGGACGCGCTGCCGATGCAGAACGCCATGCGCCAGGCCTTCGCGAATAGGCTCCGCTGGCATGCGGATAGGATCGGCGCCTTTGCCCTGACGCTTTGGGGATTTTATCTGCTGGTGAGTGTTGTGACCTGAGGGGCTTGGTTTTCTCCGGCCCCGCATGCGAAGTTTGCGGCGATGGCTCAAAAATGATTTTCTGAACTGACGCTGCGCTGCCCGGTCAGCCGATGCCGATCGTCCAGTACTATCGCCCCATCACCTCAAACCCGTGAGCCTTTCAGCCATGAAGAAGCCGCCCAAAGACACCACGGCGAGATTGCTTGAAGCGCTTACACTACTCAAGAAGGGTGATATTGCTGGCGCCGAGGCGATTTGTCTTGGGATCCTCAGGCAGCAGTCGCTGCACCCCGAAGCACTTCATTTTTCGGGCTTGATCGCCTTGCGGGCAGGCCGTTTCGATCAAAGTGTGACTCGTCTGAAGCGAGCGGCGGCGGTTGCGCCCAAAAACCCGGATGTTCACGCCAATTTGGGGCTCGCCTTGATGAGGCTGGGCCGTAACGAGGAGGCCGCTTTAAGTTATGAGCGTAGCTTAACCCTTAGCCCAAACGAAACGGGTGCAAGGTTCAATTACGGCTTACTTCTTTTGCAAATGGGACGTTACGCTGACGCCATCAGCACCTTTGACGTTGTCATTAGTCGTGAAGTGGATCATGCCGAAGCCCATTACAATCGCAGCTGTGCATTAAGCGAGCTTAATCGGCTAGAGGAAGCTTTGGCTGCGCAGCAAAAAGCGCTTGGCCTGCAACCGGATTCGGCCGTCTACTTGTCTGCTGCGGCAGCCACGCTCTGCCTGTTGAAGCGATACAATGAGGCTGAGCCTTTGATCCAAAAGGCCCTGACGCGCCAGCCGGGCATGGAATTGGCGCTCCTGTGCCTGGTGGATGTCCTTCGTTCGCGTGGTGAGCTGCAGGAAAGCCTTGAGGTGGCGGAAAGACTCATCGCGGAACACCCTCAGTCGTTGCAGGGGCACATCAGGCGTAGCCGGATCCTGATCCTGCTGGGGCAGCCCGAAAGCGCCCTTGATCTGTCAGCGTTTTCACGAAACATCGCGCCCCATGATCCAATTACCCACGTCAATCACGGTTTTATCCTGGCCGCGCTGAACCGGCTTGAAGAAGCGCTGGTCTTTTATGATCGAGCGCTTGAGTTGAAGCCTGATGACTCTGAAGCAAGTTACAATCGGGCCTTTGCCCTGCTGGCGCTTGGACGATTGGAAGAAGGCTGGCGCGCCTACGAATGTCGTAACGCGCGCCAAAACACGGTAGCGATCCGCGACTATTCAAAGCCCTTGTGGCTGGGCAAGGAGCAGATCAGCAATCGTCGCCTTTATGTCTATTGCGAACAGGGCTTGGGTGACACCATTCATTTCAGTCGCTATGCCCTGTTGGGCGCTGAGGCCGGTGCAAAGGTGTTTCTTGCGGTACAAGCGCCTTTGAAGCGCCTTTTCGGGAACTTCCATCCGGCGGTCACAATCCTTGATCGGGACGAAGCGCCACCCGATTTCGATCTGCATTGTCCGCTGCTTAGCCTGCCACTCGCCTTTGGAACCACACTTGGAAATATTCCGGCATGGCCCAATGGCTATCTGAGCACCCCCATTGAGGCAACGGCGCTTTGGCTTCCACGCTTGCCAACGGGGCGGCGGCGTATCGGCTTGGTCTGGAGCGGTAGCCCCACCCACACCAATGACGCCAATCGTTCTGTGGCGCTTGCGCGGCTTTCACCACTATTTCGATCAGGTGATGTCTGGGTTTCGCTTCAGAAGGAGGTGCGCGCAGCCGATCAGAAAGCTTTGCACGCCTCAGGCCTATGTGATCTGACCGCTGAGCTTGCTGATTTTGCTGATACGGCGGCGCTGATCGCCGGTCTTGATCTGGTGATTACGGTGGATACTTCGGTCGCACATCTGGCTGCGGCGCTTGGGAAGCCCGTTTGGCTCATGCTGCCATTTGCGCCGGATTTCCGCTGGCTGCTCGATCGGGAGGATTCGCCCTGGTACCCAAATATGCGCTTGTTCCGGCAAGAGCGTCCTGGCGATTGGGAAGGGGTCGTTCGGCGAATCGGTGCGGCGCTTCAGCCCTGAAGGCGCATGTGTAGCCTTTTTGTAGGCGGCTGCCCGCGGCGCGAATCATGGGCCGCCCGTGGCCAAGGGCGGGAAAATGCGCGGCCAGGATGCGGCTCAGGGTCTCTGTCGCCCCAGTTTTTCGCCTTGGCCAAGGCAGGTCGGCCCAAGCCTGAAGCGGTCAGGCGGAGGGCCTTTCCCTTACGCGCGAAGGACCGGCGCGCAGCCTGGCATCTTCCTCATGTTTTGGGCATTTCCTATTCCCAGGATGCAAGCCCCAAGTCTCCCAGTCAGAAGCCCAAGGTTTCTGCGCAGCGAAGCCGCGACTTGCTCAGGCCTTCTGCGGCGCCGTGGCGCGCCTGGGCACTTGCTCTTGGGCGTTGAGTTACTTATCTGTCACATACTAGACACATATCCCGTCCTCGGCCCCCAAAAGGCGTCGGGCGCGGCAGGGAAGAAACAGGGAGACAAGAGATGGTGGATCAACATAAGGGCAAGCCGGATGGCATTGAAATGGGGCTGCTCTTTGGCGGTATTGCCTTGGTTTTGGTGGCCTATTTGCTGCCGGCCGTGACCTTTGGGGCCCCGCGCAGCGGGTCTGTGCATGGGCTTTCCATCTTCAGCAAGCTGCCGTTGATGAGCGCGATTGCCTTTATCGGCATGGCGGCGGCGGTGGCGACTCGCTATATGCCATCACTTGAGAAATTCGCCGAACAGGCTGCGGTTGTCGCCATTCTGCTGGTGTTGGCGCCCGCCTTGATCGGCTTCATGATGGCTCTCGACCCCTGGACCGGCCTGCGCCAGACCATGCTTAAAACGGCCAATGCCCGCACCGTGATGGTGAACCCGAGCTTTGCCTATATCCCGCTTTTCGCAGGGGCGACGATGATGGCGTTTTCACTCCGCCGGCGGATGCGCCGTTCGGCCGAGGCCGCAGTCGCTGCCTGAGGCAGGTTTCGGGCAAAATTCCGATTTTTCATGGCGTGAGAGCCTTCGGGCCCTCACGTCATGCATTGCCAAGCCCCCCCGGCCTTGCGAAAAGGCGGTCATAAAAGCGTCACAAAACAAGAGGGAGCTTACCATGTTCACCAGAAAACTGGCTTTGGCGGCGATTGCCTTGGGCGTGATCGGTTTCGGGCAAGCCGCGCAGGCGCAGGGTTCGCTCAATCTTTATTGCTCGGTGCAGAATGAATGGTGCCAGGCGATTGTCACCAATTTCCAGCGCGATACGGGCATTCGGGTGAATATGACGCAGCGCGGTTCCGGCGAGAGCCTGGCCGCCATCCGGGCCGAGGCGCAGAATCCGCGCGCCGATGTCTGGTTTGGTGGCACGGGGGACCCGCATCTGGCAGCCGCTGAGGAGAACCTGACCCAGGCCTATGAAAGCCCGAATAATGCGCAGTTGCAGCCCTGGGCGCTGACGCAATGGCGCCAATCCCAGCAGCGCGCGATTGGTGTTTACGCGGGCGCCATCGGCTTTGGCATCAATACGGAATTGCTGGCGCGCAAGAATATCGCGCCGCCGGCGTGCTGGGCGGATTTGCTGGATGCGCGCTTCCGGGGCGAAATCCAGATGGCCAATCCGAATTCATCGGGCACGGCTTATGTGGTGATTGCGACCCTGGTGCAGTTGATGGGTGAGGACCCGGCCTTTGATTACCTGCGCCGCCTGCATCCCAATGTGAATGCCTATACCCGTTCCGGCACCGCGCCCATCAAGGCCGTGGCGCGCGGCGAAACCGGCGTGTCGCTTTCCTTCGTGCATGATGCGGTGACGGAACGTAATGCCGGCTTCCCTGTGGCTTACGCCACACCCTGCGAGGGTACGGGCTATGAAATCGGGTCCATGTCCATCATTCGCGGTGCGCGCAACCTGCCGCAGGCGCGCCGCTTTTATGATTGGGCGCTGACCGCGCCGGCGCAGCAGCTTGGCTTTGATGCGGGTGGCCAGTTGCAAACCCCGTCCAACCGCAACGCACCGCTGCCGCCCAATGCGCCTGATCTCTCAAAAATTCGCCTGATTGACTATGATTTCGCGAAATTTGGCCAGGCTTCTGAACGGCGCCGGCTGATTGCGCGCTGGGATCGTGACGTCGGCGCCCTGCCACGCTGACGCCGGGGGGGCCGCCATGAAAACGCGTCTTCGCCTGCTGGCCGGCTTCGCGGCCCTGGCCCTTTCTGCCCTGCCCGCGGCGGCGCAGGGCAGCCTTACCATGGTTTGCGCGCCGGCGGCTGATTGGTGTGAGGCGATTGCCGCCGCCTTTCAGCGCGATACCGGCATTCGCGTGGCCATGACGCGCAAATCATCCGGCGAAATCCTGGCGCAAATCCGCGCCGAGGCGCAGAACCCGCGCACTGATATCTGGTTTGGCGGTTCGGCCGAGACGCATTTTTCCGCCGCTGAGGGTAATCTGCTGCAGCCCTATACCTCGCCCAATATGGCGGGGCTGCATGATTGGGCGAAGCGCGTGCATGCCATGTCGGGTGAGCGCTGCGTTGGCGTTTCATCGGGCGCCATTGGCCTTGCCTGGAACCGCGAATTGATGGCGCGCAAGAACCTGCCTTTGCCGCGAAGCTGGGCGGATATGCTTAACCCGGCCTATCGTGGCGAAATTCAATTGCCCAATCCGAATTCTTCCGGCACCGCCTATACGATCATCGCCGGGCTCATCCAGCTTTGGGATGAGGATCGCGCCTTTGATTATTTGCGCCGGCTGCATTCGAATGTGAATGCCTATACGCGTTCAGGTGCGGCACCGATGCAGGCTGTATCGCGAGGGGAGACCGCGTTGGCTGTCAGCTTCAATATGGAAGTCGCTTCCATGCAGCAGGCGGGCTTTCCGATTGACCTAGCCTATCCAGAAGAGGGCACTTCTTACGAAGTGGCCTGCATGTCCATCATGCGTGGCGCGCGCAACCTGCCTCAGGCACGGCGCTTTTATGATTGGTATCTGACGCCGGCGGCCATGGATATCGGCCCCAGGGTCAATCAATGGCATGTGCCGGCGCATAAGGGTGCCACGCCCGATCCGCGCATTCCGGACCTGAGCCAGGTGAAGCTGATTGATTATGATTTCGCTGCCTTCGGGGAAAGCAATCGGCGCCGCCAAATCCTGCAAAGATGGGAGAGGGAAATCGGTTCGCTGCCGCGCTAAAAACCCGGGAGAAAAAACATGCAGCGCGTTTTGGGGTTTATCATTGTAGTTTTGATGGGGTGGTCTGCGCCGGTTTGGGCGCAGGGCAGCCTTAATCTCTATTGTTCCGCGACCATCGAATGGTGCCAGCCCATCGCGCGCGGGTTTGAACGGGAAACCGGCATACGCGTGACACTCGCGCAGAAGTCCACGGGCGAAATGCTGGCGCAGCTGCGGGCCGAGGCGCGCAACCCGCGAGGCGATGTCTGGTGGGGCGGCACCGGCGATCCACATGTCGCCGCCGGTGAGGAAGGGCTGACGCAAGCCTATGAAAGCCCGCGCATCGCCGAATTGCATGAATGGGCGCAGGCGCAATGGCGCCAAACCCAGGGGCGGACCGTGGGGGTTTATGCCAGTGTGCTCGGCTTTGGTTTCAATACGGAATTGCTGACGCGCAAGAACCTGCCGGCGCCGGCTTGTTGGGCGGATTTGCTGCGGCCCGAATATCGCGGCGAAATCCAAATGGCCAATCCGAATAGCTCTGGCACCGCTTACATTGTTATCGCCACATTGGTGCAGATGATGGGCGAAGACCCGGCCTTTGATTTTCTGCGTCGGCTGCATGGCAGCATCAATGCCTATCCGCGTTCCGGCACCGCGCCCATTACGGCGGTGGCGCGTGGGGAAACCGCGCTGTCCATTTCCTTTGTGCACAACGCGGCGGAAGAACGCGCGGCAGGGTTTCCGGTGGGGCATGCCGTTCCTTGCGAAGGCACGGGCTATGAAATCGGGTCCATGTCCATCATCCGTGGCGCGCGGAACATGGCGGCGGCGCAGCGCTTCTATCATTGGGCGCTATCGGCTGAGGCGCAGCTTACGGCTTCCCAGGAAGCGAAGAAGTTGCAAACCATGGCCAATCGCGGCGTGCCACTGACGGATGGCGCGCCAAACATGGCAACCGCGCGCATCATTGATTATGACAATGCGCGCTTTGGCGCGAGTGCAGAACGTCGTCGGTTGCTGGCGCGTTGGGATAGGGAGGTCGGCGCGCTTCCGCGCTGAAACCCCTGACCATGTTCTTTGGCAGCAGCTTCTTTTTCTGGGTGATCGCTGCCTTGGGCACGCTGATCCTGCCATGGCATATGCAGCAGGATGGCGTCAGCCTTGTGACACTGATGGGGCTTGGCGCGCCGGATGCGGAAGCCGCATCGGCCCTATGGCAGGCGCTTAATTTCGGCCGCTTCTGGTTCTGGCCGGTGATTGCTGCCTTGGTTTTGGCTTTGCCCGGCGCGCTGCCTTTCGCCAATGCGCGCATGCGCGGGCGTGTGCTCATTATCGCGGGCAGTTTTGGCCTGTTGGCCATCATCGCGCAGGGCTTTGCGGTTGGCATTCAAGGCTGGAATTATCCCTTTCTTGAAGCGGCCTTTGGTGAATTGCAGGATCGGCAATTCGGCATGGGGCTTGGTGGTGCGCTTGGCTTCATCGGTTTTCTCGTGCTGCTGACGGATGGCCTGGCGCTGCGCGGCTATTTCAAGGGCGATCGCTTTATCTCCGGCGCGGTTGGTGTGCTGATCGCCTGCATTGCGATTTTCACTGCGTGGCCCGTTACCACCATCCTCGCGCAAATCTTCACGCCGCAGGGTGATCTTGGTGTTGCGGATGCCATGGCGGCGCGGCTGTTTGATCGCAAGATCTGGGGGCTTGCTTGCGTGACCTCCACGGTGAATTGCGGCGTGTTTTGGAATACGCTCGTGCTGGCGACCTCTACCGCCACGGCGGCAACCTTGCTTGGGCTTTGCTTTGCGCTGATTGTCACACGCACCAGCTTCCCCGCGCGCCGCGCCTTGCGGCTGCTGACGGTGCTGCCCATCATTACGCCGCCCTTTGTGATTGGCCTTGGGCTGATCCTGATTTTCGGCCGTTCCGGCGTGGTGAACCAATTGGCCGATAGCCTGTTCGGCTTGCAACTCGGCCGCTGGATTTATGGCT
Organism: Roseomonas sp.; assembly: GCA_020249925.1. GTDB lineage: Bacteria > Pseudomonadota > Alphaproteobacteria > Acetobacterales > Acetobacteraceae > Neoroseomonas. The sequence continues at coordinate 408,208 of JADCER010000012.1, forward strand.
TCAATGGCGTTTGGTTGGCGCAGGTTTTCTCCTTCACGCCGACCGCGTTTCTGGTGCTGATTGGCGTGGTGGAGGGCATTTCGCCGGCCATGGAGGAAGCATCCTCCACACTCCGCGCCAGCCGCATGCGGACCTTTCGCGCGGTCTCTCTGCCCCTGATGCTGCCTGGCATCGCCAATGCCTGGCTGGTGGTGTTCGTTGAAAGCCTTGCGGATTTCGGCAACCCGATTGTGCTGGGCGGATCCTTTGGCGTGCTGTCCACCGAGATTTTCTTTGCCGTCGTCGGCGCGCAGCAGGATTTCGGCCGCGCCGCGGTACTGGCCGGGATCATGCTGGTGATCGCCTTGTGCGCCTTCATGATTCAGCGCGCGGTGATTGGCAGCCGATCCTATGTCTCGTTAACAGGGAAGGGCGATGTCGGGCTGCCGACACCGCTGCCAACACCCGTGCGGCGCATCGCCTATGCCATTGCGCTGCCTTGGGCGCTGCTGACGATCACGGTTTATACCATGGCGCTGGCTGGCGGTTTCGTGCGCGTCTGGGGGCGGGATTGGACACCGACCTTCTCGCATTTTCAGCGCGCCTTTGCGCTGGAATGGAGCCCCGCCGGTGCGCTGATTTTCGCAGGTGGCGCCTGGCATTCGCTGTTTACCACCATCAAGCTTGCGGCGATTGCAGCACCCATTACGGCGGCGCTTGGGCTGCTCGCGGCCTGGGTGCTGTCGCGGCAGCGTTTTGTTGGGCGCACCGCCTTGGAATTCGCGCTGATGCTGACCTTCGCCGTGCCAGGCACGGTGATCGGCGTTGCCTATATCCTTACCTATAATCTGCCGCCGCTGGAAATCACCGGCACGGCGATGATCCTTGTGGCCTGTTTTGTCTTCCGCAATTTGCCGGTTGGTGTGCGTTCCGGCGTTGCGGCGATGAGCCAATTGGACAAATCCCTGGATGAGGCTGCGGTGACTTTGCGCGCTTCCACCTTCCGTAGCCTGCGGACCGTGGTGCTGCCGCTGCTGAAGCCCGCCATTGTCACCGCGCTGGTCTATGCCTTTGTGCGCGCCATGACGACGGTCTCCGCCGTGATCTTCCTGGTCTCGGCGCAATATGAAATGGCGACGGTCTTCATCATCAACCGCGTCATCAATGGCGATTACGGGTTGGCCATTGCCTATTGCAGCGCGCTGATTGTGTTGATGATGGCGGCGATTGGCCTGATCAATCTGCTGGTCGGCAGCCGGCGTCTTGGCCGGCGCCAGGCCGCCGCACCGATAGGAGGGCGCGCATAGTGAACAATAAGGCCGCCGAGGTCCGGCTTGAAGGCATTGCCAAGCGTTACGGCAAGGTGGAGGCGGTGAAGCCGCTCAATCTGATCATTGAAGGCGGTGCGCTGGTGACCTTGCTCGGCCCATCGGGCTGCGGGAAGACAACTTTGCTCCGCATGATTGCCGGATTGGAACAACCAAGCGCCGGGCGGCTCTTCATCGGCGGACGGGATGTGACGCTGCTTTCCGCCGGTGAGCGCAATGTCTCGATGGTGTTTCAAAGCTATGCGCTGTTCCCCCACATGACGGTGCTGGAGAATGTGTCTTACGGCCTGATTTCCTCAGGTTTTGGCAAGAAGGATGCCGCGGCGCGGGCGGAAGCCGCCTTGGAAACCGTGGGCCTTCGCGGGTTTGGCGCAAGGCTGCCTTCGGAAATGTCTGGCGGACAGCAGCAACGTGTCGCGGTGGCGCGCGCGCTAGTCTTGGAACCGGCAGTGCTGTTGTTTGATGAACCGCTTTCCAATCTGGACACGCGGCTAAGGCGCAGCATGCGCGAGGAAATTCGCGCCCTGCAACAGCGCCTTGGCCTGACCGTGGTTTACGTGACGCATGATCAGTCAGAGGCATTGGCGGTGTCTGACAAGATTGTGGTGATGCGCAATGCCGAAATCGCGCAAAGCGGCACGCCGGAGGCGCTGTATGCGAGCCCCGAGAATGTCTTTGTCGCGACCTTCATGGGTGAGGCCAATCATGTGCGCGGTTCCATCGAAAGCGTCACCGGCGATACCGCGCAGGTGGCGCTTGATGCGCTGTCGCTTGCACTGCCGCATCGTGGCCTGGGGATTGGGCCATGTGATGTGGTGATCAGGCCAGAGGCGATCCGGCTTGCCGATAACGGCCCGGGTATTGCCGGCCAGATCGCGCGTGCAACCTATATGGGTGCGCATACCGAATACCTGATCGCCACCCCGCTTGGGGAGCTTTTCGCCATTCACCCGGATCGATTGCAGCGCCGCGCCGCAGGTAGCGCAGTCATGGTTACGCTGGACCCGGAAGGGGTGGTCCTGGTCCGGCCGTGACCAAAGCCTTGCGGCGCGCGCGCAAAGCGGCCAAATCACCCTTCAATTCAAACCATCAGCCTAGGGAGAGCACCATGTTCCGGAAAAGCCTTGGCGCCATCGGCCTTGCCGCGGCGCTTGTCACCACCTTGGCGGGTGATGCCACTGCGCAAACGCCCTGCCCCTTCCGTGGTTCCTTGGATGAGGCCTATTGCGATGCTGATCGCAATATGGTGGCCGATGTGCCCGCCGATGCGGCGCGGCAGCGTGATCCTTCCACGCTGGTTTTCGCCTATACGCCGGTGGAAGACCCCGCACTTTACGCCACGCAATTCCGCCCGCTGCTTGAATATCTTGGCCAATGCGTGGGCCGCCGCGTGGTTTACTTCCAGGTCACCAGCAATGCCGCGCAGGTCGAAGCCATGCGGTCCGGCCGGCTGCATATTGCGGGGTTCTCAACGGGCCCGACCGCTTTCGCCGTGAACCTGGCGGGTGCAGTGCCCTTTGCCATCAAGGGCAATCAGGATGCTTTTGAAAGCTACCGTGTTGTGACCTTGGTGCGCGCCGATAGTCCGTTTCAGAATCTTGCTGATCTGAAGGGAAGGCGCGTTGCGCATACCTCGGCCACGTCCAATTCCGGCAATCTGGCGCCGCGCGCCTTCTTTCCGGGTCTTGGTCTGACGCCGGATACGGATTACCGCGTGGTCTATTCCGGCGGTCATGACCGCAGCGTCATGGGCGTGAATGCGGGCGATTATGATGCCGCGCCGGTGGCATCAGACGTTTTCAACCGCATGGTCGCGCGCGGCCAGGTGCGGCGTGATAATTTCCGCATCATTTGGGAATCGGATCCCTTCCCGACATCCTCCTTCGCGCTTTCGCATGATCTGAAGCCGGAATTGGCGGAACGCATTCGCAAATGCTTCTTTGATTATCGCTTCCCCGAATCGCTCCGGCGCGATCTGGGTGGCAATGATCGCTTCTGGCCTGCGACCTATTCCGAACATTGGGCGCCGGTACGCGCGGTCGCGGATGCGGTGAACGCGCCCTATAACCGCGCAGCGTTTGATGCGGAAAGCCGGCGCGAATTGGAAGCCGAACAGCGCCGCAATCAGCAGCGCCAGCAACAGCAGCAACAACAGCAGCAAGCGCCGGCACCAGCGCGGCCGCAGTGATGCAGGCGGGCGCGATGCAAGGCCTGGTTATCAAAGGTCTGGTCAAGGAATATGTCCCGGGCAAGCCTGTCTTGCGCGGGATCAACCTTGCCATCGCGCCGCAAGGCATCACCGCTGTCATTGGGCCTTCGGGCACGGGCAAATCCACACTGCTCCGCTGCATCAATCGGCTGGTCGAACCCACCGCTGGGCAGATCCTGCTGAACGGGCAGGATCTTGTGCCCCTGCGCGGGAGTGGTTTGCGCATGGCGCGCCGGCGGATTGGCATGGTGTTTCAGGAATACAATTTGGTCGAACGCCTGACCGTCATGGAAAATGTGCTTTCCGGGCGGCTTGGCTATGTCTCTCTCTGGCAGGCTTGGATGCGGCGCTATCCGGAAGCGGATATCGCGCGTGCCTTTTCCCTGCTTGATTCCGTTGGCCTGCCGGAACAGGCGACGCGCCGCGCCGATGCACTTTCCGGCGGGCAGCGCCAGCGCGTGGGCATTGCGCGCGCGCTCATGCAGCAGCCTGAATTACTGCTGGCGGATGAACCGACTTCTTCGCTCGACCCGCGCACGGCGGTCGAGATCATGGAGCTGATGACAGGGCTTTCCACCTCGGCCAATGTTCCCCTGGTCGTGAATATCCATAATGTTGATCTAGCGCGGCGTTTCGCGCAGCGCATCATCGGCATGGCGGGTGGGGAGATCGTGTTTGATGGCCCGCCCGAAGCTTTGGAGCCGAGCCATCTTCGCCAGATCTATGGCGGCGAGGATTGGCTGTGAGCGCAAGCGCACTGCGCCGCCGCGCCTTTCCGCCAAATTGGGGCGCGCGCGCCACGGCGCTTGGCCTGGTTGCCTATGCGATTTATGCGCTTGGCCAATTGGACATCACCTGGGCGCGGCTTGTGATTGGCTTGGGCGAGGCTGGGCGTTTTCTGGCGCGCATGTGGCCGCCCAATTTCAGCCGCGCCGAATTGCTGATTGAAGGCTTGCTGGAAAGTCTGCAAATCGCGGTGATTTCCTCGGCCCTTGGCATTCTGCTTGCCTTGCCGCTGGGGTTGATGGCCGCGCGCAACCTGGCACCTTGGCCGCTGGCGGTGGCTACACGCGGTTTTGTCGCCTTTTGCCGCAGCCTGCATTACGTGATTGTTGCGATCCTTTTCGTAAAAGCCATCGGCTTTGGTGCCTTGGCGGGTGTTGCGGCGCTCACCATCGCCTCCATGGGCTTCATCGCCAAGCTGTTTGCCGAGGCGATTGAGGAAATCTCCATGAAGCAGGTGGAAGCCATTCGCGCGACCGGTGCAGGCTTTGGCGCCGTGCTGATCTATGGCGTTCTGCCGCAGGTCGCTTCGCGCTTTATCGGCTTTTCGCTGTATCAATTGGACTCCAACCTGCGCAATTCAACGCTGGTCGGCATTGTCGGCGCCGGCGGGATTGGCGGCACGCTTTTCGCGGCCTTCAAGCGTTTTGATTATGATTTCGTCGCGGCCATCCTGCTTTCCATCATTGCGCTGATTTTTATTGCGGAGCTTATCTCCGGCTGGATTCGGGCGCTGCTCAGATGAATGCGCTCATGCGCGAATGGCAGCGCTTTACGCCAATGGAACGCTTTACGCGCTGGGCGGTCTATTTCTCCTTGGTAATCGCTTTGGTGTGGGCAGTGCGGAATATTGAGATCATTCCGGAATTTCTGATTGATGCGCCGGAACAGATGCTCGATTTGCTTAAGCGCATGTGGCCGCCTGATTTGGGGCATTACCATCCCGCGGTGCATCACGCGCTGGTGGAAACGCTTCATATCGCCTCGCTCGGTACGCTTTTCTCCTTCATCTTTGCCGTACCGCTGGCACTACTTGCGGCGCGCAATATCTGCCCTTATCGCTGGTTGAATGCTTTTGCGCAGCTTCTGTTGGTGACGTCACGCTCCGTCAATTCGCTGGTCTGGGCGCTGATTTTTGTGGCGATCTTCGGCCCGGGCGCGGCCGCCGGCACCTTTGCCATTGCTTTTCGCAGCATCGGCTTTGTCGGCAAGCTACTGGCCGAGGCGCTGGAGGAAATCTCCCCTGGTCCATTGGAAGCGCTGAATGCCACGGGCGCACCGAAAGCCCAAGTCCTGCTGAAAGGCGCCTGGCCGCAAATTGCGCCGGCCTTTTGGGGCGTGGCGCTGTTCCGCTGGGATATCAATATCCGGGAAAGCGCGGTGCTGGGGCTGGTTGGTGCCGGCGGTATCGGCGTGGTGTTGGATGATGCGATCAATTTCTTTCAATGGGATCGCGTGGCGACGATATTGCTCGCCATCCTTGTTGTGGTGATCCTGGCAGAGGTTTTGGTGACACGGCTGCGTGCACGCCTGATTTAGCGCGGCAGCTTGCCAATCGCAGTGACGCATCAGGCGGGATTTGCGCTTCAGCGTGAAGATTAGCGAAACAAAAAGTGAAGCATGGGCGCCTAGAGCAGATCGCGTTCAGATGGAATCATCTGAACGCGTGAAGATGCTCGAAAAACAGAGATCTGGAGCGGGTTGCGTGAGCCCGTGTGAACGCAACATGCGCTAAAGCAGTGATGGGCAGGGCTTGGTTCTTTCATCTGGACGAAGCCTGCCGAACGCGTTAGGCCCAGCCTATGAGCCCCGCCGCCATCATCCTCGCCGCCGGTCTTGGCACACGCATGCGCTCTGCCCAGCCCAAGGTGCTGCACCCCTTGGCGGGCCGGCCCATGATCCAGCATTTGCTGAGTGCCTGTGAAGCCGTTTTCGGCCGCATCGTTGTTGTGGTTGGGCCGGATATGCCCGCGCTGGAAGACGCCGTGGCACCGCGCGAGGTCGTGGTGCAGCGCGAGAGACTCGGCACCGGCCACGCGGCGCTGCAAGCCGCGCCCTTGCTTGGCGGTCATCAGGGTGATGTCGCTGTGCTTTATGGCGATAATCCGCTGATCTCGGCGGCCACCTTGCAGGCGCTGGTGGCGGCGCGTCAGTCTGCAGGGCTTGTGCTGCTGGCCATGCGGCCCGCTGATCCAGGGCGTTATGGCCGCGTGGTGCTGGATAAAAAATCCGAAGTCGCGCGCATTGTTGAATGGGCGGATGCGACGGCCGAAGAACGCGCCATTGGGCTTTGCAATGCCGGCGTGATTTGTGCGCCGGGGCAGGATTTGTTCCGCTGGCTTGGCGCCATCGGCAACAACAACGCCAAGGGCGAATATTACCTGACCGATGTGATCCAGCAGGCGCGGGCAGGGGGCAAGCGTGTGGTGGCGGTGGAAGCGCCAGAAGCCGAGCTGCGTGGCATCAATAGCCGTGCGGAATTGGCGCAAGCGGAAGCGGAACTGCAGCGCGGTTTGCGTGCTGCCGCCATGGCGGGCGGTGCGACGATGCTGTCACCCGAAACAGTGCATCTTTGCCACGACACCAAACTCGGCGCCGATGTGGTGCTGGAACCGAATATCTTTTTCGGCCCAGGTGTCACGGTGGAAGATCGCGTGACGATCCGCGCCTTCAGCCATTTGGAAGGTTGCGTGGTGAAGCAGGGCGCGGTGATTGGCCCTTATGCCCGGCTGCGTCCCGGCACTATCATCGAACCCCATGCCCATGTCGGCAATTTTGTGGAGTTGAAGGCGACCACGCTCGGCGCCGGCGCCAAGGCCAATCATCTGTCCTATCTGGGTGATGCCATGATCGGCGCGGGGGCGAATATCGGCGCGGGGACGATCACCTGCAATTATGATGGCGTTGCGAAACATCGCACCGAAATTGGTGAAGGCGCTTTCATCGGCAGCGATACCGCGCTTGTGGCACCGGTGAGGGTGGGGGCGCGCGCGTTGGTCGCGGCGGGGAGCGTGATCACGGATGATGTACCGGATGATGCGCTGGCGATTGCGCGCGGACGCCAGGCGGTCAAGCCGGGACGCGGCTTCAAGGGCAAGGGGAAGCGCTGATGTGCGGCATTGTCGGAGTGGTTGGGCAACAAGCGGCGGCGCCCCGGCTTTTGGAAGCGCTGCGCCGGCTTGAATATCGCGGCTATGACAGTGCCGGTATCGCAACCCTGATTGACGGCCAGATTGATCGCCGGCGGGCGGAAGGCAAGCTTGGCAACCTTGCCGCCGTTTTGGAAGCAAGCCCGCTGGCTGGCAGCACTGGCATTGGCCATACGCGCTGGGCGACGCATGGCGCGCCCACCACGCGCAATGCGCATCCGCATGGCACGGCGCGCGTGGTGGTGGTGCATAATGGCATTATCGAAAACCACGCTGAATTGCGCGCGGAATTGGAAGCGCGTGGTCATGTTTTCCAGACCGAAACCGATACCGAAACCTTCGCGCTATTGGTGGATGATTTTCTGCAAGCCGGTCATGCGCCGGAAGCCGCTGCTGCCGCCGCGCTGAAGCGCGTGCATGGCGCCTTTGCGCTGGCGATGATTTTCGCGGGCCATCCGGATTTGCTGATTTGCGCCCGGCAGGGCGCGCCACTCGCCGTTGGTTTTGGTGAGGGGGAGATGTTTGTGGGTTCGGATGCTCTGGCCTTGGCGCCGCTGACGCGGCGCATCGCCTATCTGGAAGAAGGCGATTGGGCAGTGCTGGATCGCAACGGCGCGCGGTTTCATGACGCGACAGGCGCGGAAGTGAAGCGCGAGATCAAGCTCACCGCTGTTTCGGGCGCCACCACCGGCAAGGGCAATTATCGCCATTTCATGGAAAAGGAATTGCACGAACATCCGGTGGTGCTGGGTGATACGCTGACGCAATATCTGGACCCGGCGCAACGGCGCGTTGTTTTGCCGGCGTTGCCGTTCGATCCCGTGACCGTGCCGCGCCTGACCATGACCGCTTGCGGCGGTGCCTATTTGGCAGGCTTGGTCGGGCGCTATTGGCTTGAGGAAGTGGCGCGCCTGCCGGTCGATGCCGATGTCGCCAGCGAATTTCGCTATCGTGATCCACCCTTGCCGGTAGGTGGTGCCGCCTTACTGATCAGCCAAAGTGGGGAAACGGCTGACACCATGGCGGCGTTGCGCTTATTGAAGGAACGCGGCCAACGCATCCTGTCCATTGTGAATGTGCCGGAAAGCACCATGGCGCGCGAAAGCGATGCGGCGGTGCTGACCGTGGCGGGGCCGGAAATCGCGGTGGCTTCGACCAAGGCTTTCACGGCGCAGCTTGCGGTATTGGCCTGCCTGGCCATTGGGCTTGGCCGTGCCCGCGGCACCATCACCGCCGAACAGGAAGCCGAACTGACCGCGGCGCTGCTGGAAGTACCCTCCAACGCTGCGGCCGTTTTGGAACGAGATGGTGAAATTCGTGCCATGGCCGCGGAAGTTGCCAAGGCGCGGGATGTGCTTTTCCTTGGCCGTGGATCGCTTTACCCGATCGCCTTGGAAGGTGCGCTGAAGCTCAAGGAAATTTCCTATATCCATGCGGAAGGCTATGCAGCGGGCGAAATGAAGCATGGCCCGATTGCGTTGATTGATCCCGCCGTGCCGGTGATTGCCCTTTGCCCCTCAGGCCCGTTGTTCGAGAAAACCGCGTCCAACCTTCAGGAATCTGCGGCGCGTGGTGGGCGTGTCATGGCTTTCACCGATGATCTGGGCGCGGAGAAACTGCGCGGTTTTGCCGAGCGGATTGTGGTGCTGCCGCGCGTGCCGGCCTTTGCCGCGCCCATTCTGCATGTGATTCCGGTGCAGTTTCTTGCCTATCATGTCGCGGTGCTGAAGGGCACGGATGTGGACCAACCGCGCAACCTCGCGAAAAGCGTCACGGTCGAATAGGGCTGTACTTTATTCCGGCTGCACCCCCAATTCGCGAAAGGCCCTGCCGGTTGCTTCATATTCAGAAGCGAGCAGGCGCCCAAGGTCAGCGCGGCCGCGAAACTGCGGCACGGCGCCCCAGTTTTCCGCAAAGCGCTTGAACCCTTCCGTTTCCATCGCGCGGCGGCAGGCTTCCTGCAAACGGTCCAGGATCGGTTCCGGCGTGCCGCGTGTTGCCCAAAGCGCGGCATAGGAAGGCTGGAAGGCGTCAATCCCCTGTTCGCGCGCGGTCGGCACATCCGGAAAGGCCGGGTGGCGCCCTTCTGAGAATACGGCGATCAGCCGCGTCTGCCCCGCCCGCGCCATGGGCACGCCAGAGGCCACAACAATCGCCGCGAAATCCAAGCGCCCAGCAATCACTTCGGTCAGTGACGCGCCATCACCGCGAAAGGGCACATGAGTCCATTGCCCGCCAGCGGCAATCTGCACGCGATGCACGCCAAGAAAGGGCGCGGAATTCGGCCCGGGCGAGCCATAGCTCAGGGGCCGCTGCTTCGCCGCCGCCACCATATCGGGCAGCGTACGCCAAGGGCTATCGGCCTTTACCATGATGCCAAGAATATTCTCGGTCACGTTGCAGACCGGCGCCACGGCATCCGGCCCAAGCCCAGTATTGCGCACCAGATGCGGCTGGAAAGCGAGCGGCACGAGCGGCGCATAGGCCAGCGTATGCCCATCCGGCGCTGCGGCCATCAAGGCGCGCATGCCGACAACGCCCGATGCACCGGATTGGCTGGTCACCACAAAATTCTGCCCGAAATCGCGTGTGAAGGCCTCCGCCAAGGCGCGCGCCGCGGCATCCGTGCTGCTGCCGGTCGCATAGGGGTTGATGATGGTGACGGGCCGATCCGGAAAAGCCTTGGCGGCGAAGGGGATCAGCAATAGGGCAAGGCATAACAGGCGCTTCATTCGTTTCATTCCTCAATTATCGCAACCGCACGCGTCCAGCCGGCGGAACCGCGATGCACCTTCACGGGGAAGCAGGAAATCATGAAGCCATCCGGCGGCAGGCTTTCCAGATTCGTGAGTTTTTCCATGTGACAATAGCCAATCTCGCGCCCCGCGCGATGGCCTTCCCAGATCAGGGAGGCGTCTCCGGTTTCCTGCACCTTTTTCTTCGTCAGCGAAAACGGCGCATCCCAGGACCAGCCATCAATCCCGGTCACGCGCACGCCCTGTTCCAGCAGCCAAAGTGTCGCCGCCTTGCCAACCCCGCAGCCGCTATGGATGAAATCATCCTGCCCGTAACGGCTGGCCGCGCGGGTATTCACCACCACAATTTCCAAGGGCTTCAGTGTGTGGCCGATGCGCTTCAATTCCGCCTGCACATCGCCAGGTGTCGCGACATAGCCATCCGGAAAATGCCGGAAATCAAGCTTCACGCCAGGCTGAAAGCACCACTCAAGCGGCACCTCATCAATGCGCCAGGAAGGCTCGCCGCCCGGGACTGTTCTTTCATTCATGCGGCTGAAGAAGTGATAGGGCGAATCAAGATGTGTCCCACTATGCGTCGTGATGCGCACAACTTCCCGCGCGGCGAATTGGCCTTCGGGCAATTGATCCACACTGATACCAAATTCCTGCGCGAGACGCGGCGCGGTCATGTGATGGTCGTGATACTCGATCTCGGGCAGCATATGCGGTGGGTCGGAAGCGATCCCGCCCTTGAGTGCGACCGAAATATCAATGAAGCGACGAGCCATGGCTTCCCCCTTACTCTTCAAAAATCGCGACAGCGCGGGTCCAGCCCGCAGAGCCGCGATGCACCTTCACCGGCAAGCAGGAGATGGTGAAGCCGCTGGGCGGCAGCTTGTCCAGATTGGAGAGTTTCTCGATGTGGCAATAGCCGATCTCCCGCCCCGCGCGATGGCCTTCCCAGATCAGTGAAACATCGCCGGTGGCCGCAACCTTCTTCTTGGTGAGTGAAAACGGCGCATCCCAGGACCAGCCATCCGTGCCGGTCACGCGCACGCCCTGTTCCAGTAGCCAGAGTGTTGCTTCCTTGCCCATGCCGCAGCCGGAATGGATGTAATCATCTTCCCCATAGCGCGCGCCGGCAGCGGTATTCACCACAACTATTTCAAGCGGCTTTAGCGTATGGCCGATGCGCTTCAATTCCGACTGCACATCATTGGGTGTGGCGACATAGCCATGCTCAAAATGCCGGAAATCCAGCTTCACGCCTGGCTGCAAGCACCAATCCAAAGGCACTTCATCAATGCGCCAGGAAGGCTCGCCCCCCGGTACCAGCCTTTCATTCATGCGGCTGAAATAATGGTAGGGCGCATCAATATGCGTGCCGTTATGGGTGCTGATCTGCACGCGCTCAATCGCCGCATATTCACCTTCCGGCAATTGATCCACGCTGATGCCGAAATCCTTCGCCATGGCGGGGGCGGTCATGTGGTGATCCAGATATTCTATCTTCGGCAGCGCATGCGGCGGGTCACTGATGATGCCAGCCTTGAGTGCGACGGAAATATCAACGATGCGACGGGGCATGGGGTTCCTCCTTTTCTTGAAATCAAGCAGGCCAGGCGATGGCGGGTGCGATGGCGCCACGGCATTCGCCAAAGCCAATGGAAACGGCACCGGGCGCTTCAGCGCGGGCGCGGAAAATCACCTCATCACCATCCTGCAACCAGCGACGCGTTTCGCCATTGGGCAGGGTGATTGGGCCGGTAAGGCCAAGTTCGGCAAGGCACGCAGCGGCCGTTTCTTCCGGGCCGGAAACCGTGCCGCTGCCGAGCAAATCACCGGGCAGCAGATTGCAGCCATTGGTGCCGTGATGCGCCACCATTTGCGCTGCCGTCCAATACATGCGGGCGAACTCCGTATCGGTCAGCAGCGCGGGTGCAGCATTTGCCGCGCGCATCTTGGCCGTCACCAGCAGGGCTTGCATGCGAATGCCAAGCGCGCCCGCCGCGCGATTCCAGGCGCTATCCAGATAGGGCAAAGGCGGTGGTTCAATCGCCGGTGCCGCCTTTGTGAAGGGTTCCAGCGCCTCCGCAGTGATCACCCAGGGCGAGATGGAGGTTGAGACACTCTTCGCCAAAAACGGCCCAAGCGGCGGCATTTCCCAACGCTGGATATCGCGCGCGGACCAATCATTCAAAAGCCCGAAGCCGAAGATGCGGCTGGGCGCCTCCGCCATGGTCACGGGCGTACCAAGCGCGTTCTCCCCCGCGATCCAGATCGCCAATTCCAATTCGTAATCCATCGCTTCCGATGGGCCGAAGCGCACTTCGCCATCGCTCCGCGCCCATTGACCATGCGGGCGGATCACATCCTCGCCACTCACGCGGACAGAACTCGCGCGGGAATGATAGGCAACCGGCAAATGGCGAAAGGCCTGGGGCAGAGGGTTTTTCGGGTCACGCCGCACGCCAAGCCGCGCGCAGTGATCATAGCTCGCCATGAAATCTGAGAAATTCGCGACCGTTGCGGGCATGTGCATCTGGGCTTGCGCCATCGGCACCAGAATGCGCGCAGCCTGGGCTTCCGCGGGCGATCCCGCCGCCAGCAGTGTGGAAATTTGCGCGCGCAAGCCGGCCGATGCACGCCTGCCAAGTGCCATCAGCGCATTCAGGCTTGGTCCTGCGGCGACATCTGCAGCGGCGCCGGCAAGCAGGCCAGCGTTGATCGCCGCGCGCAGATCCAGAATCATCTCACCAATCGCAACCCCGCCGCGCGGCGCTTCCCCGGCGCGGCTGAAGACGCCGAAGGGCAGGTTCTGGATCGGGAAATCCTGCCCCGGCTGATTGGCAGAAGCGACCCAGCTTTTCAGGCCGGGGTCATGGGTGGCATCCATTTGGGCGTTCCTAGGGTTTTATGGGCCGATCATGGCCTGCCGGGGCGCAAGCGCAAGCCCGCACGAGCAAGGCTTGGGAAAAGGCACCAATTCGGCCTATTCTGGGTGAAAGCCCAGGAGGACCCAGATGCTCGACGCCACCACCAAGCTGCCCTTGAAGGACCCCGCCCTGTTCCGTCAGGCGAATTACATCGCCGGCGCCTGGGTGCAGGCCGATAGCGGCAAGACGATTGCCGTGCGCAACCCCGCGACTGGTGAGGTGATTGGCGAAGTGCCCGCCATGAGCCAGGCCGAGACGCGCCGCGCCATTGAAGCCGCCAATGCCGCCTGGCCGGCCTGGCGCGCGATGCTCGCGAAAGATCGCGCCGTGATCCTGCATAAGATCGCAGCCCTCATGCATGAAAACGCCGATGACCTGGCCGCGATCATGACGGCGGAGCAGGGCAAGCCGCTCGCCGAAGCGAAGGGCGAAGTCGTTTATGCCGCATCCTTCATTGAATGGTTCGCCGATGAAGGCCGCCGCGTGCAGGGCGAGACGATTCCGCAAAATGCCAAGGGCCGGCGCATTCTGGTGACCAAGGAACCGATTGGCGTTTTTGCCGCCATCACGCCGTGGAATTTCCCTGCTGCCATGATCACGCGCAAGGCCGGGCCGGGCTGGGCGGCGGGCTGCACCGGCGTGATTCGCCCCGCATCGCAAACGCCGTTTTCGGCACTGGCCTTGGCGGTGCTGGCGGAACGCGCCGGCATGCCTTCCGGCGTGTGCAATGTGATTACCGGGCCTTCGGGTGAGACGGGGAAGGAGCTGACGAGCAACCCGATCATCCGCAAGCTTTCCTTCACCGGATCGACGGAAGTTGGGCGCGTGCTGCTCGCGCAATGCGCGGCGACGGTGAAAAAGACCTCGATGGAATTGGGCGGCAATGCGCCCTTTATCGTGTTTGATGATGCGGATTTGGATGCGGCGGTGGCCGGCGCCATGGCGTCCAAATATCGCAATACCGGGCAGACCTGCGTCTGCGCCAATCGGCTTTTGGTACAGGATGGCGTCTATGAAGCCTTTGCCGCCAAGCTGAAGACGGCTGTGGAAGGCTTGAAGGTCGGCAACGGCATGGAACCTGGTGTGACGCAAGGCCCGCTGATCAATGCCGATGCGGTCGCCAAGGTGGAAGAACATATCGCCGATGCTTTGGCGCAGGGTGCGAGCGTGATCACCGGCGGCAAGCGCCATGCGCGCGGCGGCAATTTCTTCGAACCCACCGTGCTGGCCAATGTGCCGCGCGGCGCCAAGATTTTCGGTGAGGAAACCTTCGGCCCGGTTGCACCGCTGTTTCGCTTCAAGACGGAAGAGGAAGCGATCAAGCTGGCGAATGATACGGAATTCGGCCTGGCAGCCTATTTCTACGCGCGCGATGTTGGGCGCATCTTCCGCGTGGCTGAGGCTTTGGAATACGGCATTATCGGCATCAATGAAGGCATCATTTCCACCGCCGAAGTGCCCTTTGGTGGCTTCAAGCAATCGGGCCTTGGGCGTGAAGGCAGCCATATGGGGATCGAGGAATATCTGGAAGTGAAATACCTCGCGCTTGGCGGCATCGGCACGTGAGCGCCGCGATTTATCTGGAAGATCTGTTTCCGGGCCGGCGTTCTGGCGCAGGCTCGGTGACGGTTGATGCCGAGGAAGTCAAGCGCTTCGCCGCACTTTATGATCCGCAGCCCTTCCATATGGACGAGGAAGCGGGTGCCGCGCATCCGCTTTTTGGGCGGCTGGCCGCGAGTGGTTGGCATACGGCGGGCATGACCATGCGCATGGTGGTTGCCGCCATTGGTGGGATTTCCGGCGGCATTGTCGGTGGTGGCGGTGAGCTGCAATGGACCAAGCCGGTTTACCCAGGCGATACGCTGCGTGTGGAAATCGAGGTGCTGGAAGTCGCCCCTTCGCGGTCCCGGCCGGATCGCGGTAGCGCCTTGATGCGCAATACAACCTTCAACCAAAATGATGAGCCGGTGCAGATTTTCACCGTGCGGCTTGTTGTCCCTAAGCGTCCGGCCTGACCGCGCCGATAGAGGTATTTCCATGGCTTATGATTTTGATCTTTTCGTGATTGGTGGCGGGTCTGCCGGCGTGCGCTCCGCGCGCATCGCGGCTGGCCATGGCGCGCGGGTGGGTGTGGCGGAAGAACGCTTCTGGGGCGGCACTTGTGTGAATGTCGGCTGCGTGCCGAAGAAGATCATGGTGAATGCCGCCGAATATGGCGCCTGGGCGGAAGATGCCGCGGCCTTTGGCTGGTCCCTCGAAAATCACGGGCATGATTGGGCGAAGCTTGCCGCCGCGCGCGATGCTGAGGTGGCGCGGCTTTCGGGCATCTATGGCCGCTTGCTGGGCAATGCCGGGGTCACGTCCTTCGATGCGCGGGCAACATTTCTGGATGCGCATACGCTTGATGTCGGCGGCAAGCGCGTAACGGCAGAGCGCATCATCATTGCGGTTGGTGGTGTGGCGACCCGGCTTGATATTTCAGGCGTCGAGCTTGGGCTGATTTCTGATGATCTCTTTACGCTGAAGGCCTTGCCCAAACGCGTCGCAGTGCTGGGCGCTGGCTATATCGCGGTGGAATTCGCCTGCATCCTGAAAGGGCTCGGGGCAGAGGTTGCGCTGGTGCATCGCGCCCCACTGCCGCTGCGTGGCTTTGATGAGGATATTCGCAGCGCCGCCGCTGAAGCCCTGATCGCGCAGGGCATAGCCTGCCATGCCGGCTTCAGCCCGGTCCGCATTGAAGCCCGCGATGCGGAACGTGTGCTGCATCTTTCCGATGGCTCGTCGCTTGTGGTTGATGCGGTGTTTTTCTGTACCGGCCGCAAACCCGCCACAGCCGGGCTTGGGCTCGACAAGGCCGGCGTGCGCCTGGGCGATAATGGCGTGATCGCGGTGGATGAGAATCACGCCACTAGCCAGCCGCATATCTACGCCATTGGCGATGTGCTGGACCGGGTGAACCTGACCCCCATGGCAACGGCGATTGGCCATGCCTTGGCCGATACGATTTTTGGCAATAACCCGCGCCGTGTCAGTTATGAAAACGTGCCCACCGCCGTCTTCATGAACCCGCCCATCGGCACGGTGGGCATCACGGAACAGGAAGCCGCCAAGCGCGGCCCTGCTGATATTTATGTCACGCGCTTCACGCCCATGCGCCACACCATCAGCAAGCGTGAAGGCCGCAAGACGCTGATGAAGATGGTGGTCTGCCAGCGTACGCAAAAAATCCTCGGCGCGCATATGATCGGCGAAGACGCCGGGGAGATGATGCAAGGAATCGGCATTGCCGTGGTCATGGGCGCCACAAAACAGGATTTTGATCGCACCATCGGCATTCATCCAACCGCGGCCGAGGAATTCGTCACACTGCGCACCCGTACCCGCGTGGTGGGCGCGTGATGCAGCCGGCGCAGCGCCTGATCATCGGCTTCGCCTCGGCGGGGCATTTTTTGCATCATGTGCTGACGGGCTTGTTCCTGACGCTGGCCGTTATTCTGGAAGCCATTTGGCAAAGACCCTATGCGGAGATCATCGCGCTGTGGACTCTAGGTGCCGCGATGATCGGCGTTGGGGCGCCGCTGGCGGGCTGGCTTGCCGATCGCTTCGGCCATGCGCGCATGATGACAGTGTTTTTTCTGGGTATCGGGTGCGCTTCCATCATCGCCGGAACAGTGACCGATAGTGCGGAAATGGGCCTCGCACTGGCACTGCTGGGGGGCTTTGGCGCGATTTATCATCCGGTGGCACTCGCTTGGGTTTCCATGACCGCGCCGCCCGATGCGCGCGGGCGGCTAATGGGTATTTTGGGCATTGCGGGCAGCATCGGTGTGGCCTCAGCCGCCGTGATCGCTGGTGGGCTGGCTGAGATTGCCGGCTGGCGCATGGCGATGGTTCTGCCAGGCATTATCACCATCATCGCGGGGCTCGCGCTGCTATTCTGCCTTATCACGGGTCGCGTTGTCGCCAGCAATCACCAACCAGGCGCAGAGGCAGCGCAGGCTGTGGCGAATGAGGCTGCGCGCATCCCCTGGGGCGTGCTGATCGTGCTCGCCATCACCTTCATGCTTGGCTCCATTGCCTATACCGCCTATTCCACTGCACTTCCAAAGTGGCTGAGCGACATGCTGCTGCTTGACTCCACCAGGGCGGCGCAGCTTGGCCTGATTGTGGGTGCGGTCATGCTGATGGGCAGCGCTGGGCAATTGATTGGCGGGCGGCTTGCGGATCGCATGCCGATGAAGGCGCTTTATGTGGCAACCTTCCTGATCAAGCTGCCCCTGATGTTTCTTGCCGCCTGGTTTGGCGGCGCCTGGGCGCTGCTGGTCGCGGTGGTGATTGGCTTCATGTTTGATTTTGCCGCGCCAGTCGAAAACCTGTTGCTGGCGCGCTATTCATCTGGCAGGCGGCGTGGCCTGGCTTTCGGGTTGAAATTCGCCATGGGGTTTGTCGCCGCACCGCTTGGCGTCAATCTTGTCGCCTGGGCCTATGGCGATGCCGCGGGCGGCGCGCCGGCGCTGTTTCTGACACTGGCCGCCCTTGGGCTGGTGATGCTGGTCGCGGCCATGGCGCTGCCGCGCGATGCGGGCGCACGCACGGCATCGCGGGCTGTGCCGGCATAAGGCTTCCATCTCGCTGCTAGGTTGTGCAGGATGTTCGCGCTAAGGCATTGTGCCATGCGGGGGCGGTTAGAATGGGCGGCGTCTTCGAAAGGGCGGCATTAAGCAGCGCTACTTCGCGCGAGCGCATTCTGCGAGCAAAGAGAATGGTGGCTGACCAAAAATTCAGGCCAAAGCAGCGCCCTGTACACGGGGGCTCCGTGACTCAAGAAAGATTACCAAGGTGAACGCGCCTGGAAAACCATACTTCACAGAAGATGAGGCTGAATCTTTGGCACGCTGCATCCATGCCGCGGCTGTGATACTTATGTTTTGCTTACCCGTGATGTTCGCTTGCGAAATAGTAGAATTTTTCCGGACTTCCAGGAACATTCTTCTGAAAGGCCAGGGAATGCAAGTAATGCTTATCCTAATCTCGGTTTTTTTTATTCGTTATTATGTTTCAATCGCAGTCGTTTTCATTTTGTGGAGGCGTAGTCGATTTAAGGAATTTCGGCCGATTAAGCATGGTTTAGGCAGAGTGCCAATCGAGAAAATTGAATACATTCCCGAAGAGGATAAGGTAAAGTATGGACGCTTAATCTCTTTCGTTTTTCTTCCAGTATTTTTCGCTGCCATCTCACTGGGCTGGTTCTTGATGGCAAGAAATCATTGCCCCTAGAAAAGGAGACCTGAGTTACGATGGATACTTCGCAATCATCGATTGTTTTTCATCGCGCCTTCTACCTTGGCGGAACGGCTCCATGAAAACGCGCGCCGCTGTGGCTTGGGAAGCGAAACGGCCACTCTCCATCGAAACCGTTGATCTGGATGGGCCAAAGCCCGGCGAAGTCCTGGTCGAAATCATGGCGACCGGCGTTTGCCATACGGATTCCTATACGCTGGATGGGCTGGATTCCGAGGGGCTTTTTCCCGCCATCCTCGGCCATGAAGGCGCTGGCATTGTGCGCGAGATCGGTGCCGGCGTAACCAGCGTAAAGCCCGGCGATCATGTGATCCCGCTCTACACGCCCGAATGCCGCGCCTGTAAAACCTGCCTCAGTCAGCGCAGCAATCTTTGCACCTCCATCCGCGCGACGCAGGGCAAGGGTGTCATGCCCGATGGCACCAGCCGCTTTCGGTGTGACACCACGGCACCCGGCAAGCCAGTATTTCATTACATGGGCTGCAGCACCTTTTCGAACTTCACCGTGCTGCCGGAAATTGCCCTGGCCAAGGTGCGTGAAGACGCGCCCTTCGACAAGATTTGCTATATTGGCTGCGGCGTCACCACCGGCATTGGCGCGGTGATCTATACGGCCAAGGTATGGCCCGGTGCCAATGTGGTTGTCTTTGGCCTGGGCGGCATTGGTTTGAATGTCATCCAAGGCGCGCGGATGGTAGGGGCCGACAAGATCATCGGCGTTGACATCAACCCCGCCAAACAGGCTATGGCGCGCAAATTCGGCATGACGCATTTCATCAACCCGAATGAGATCGGCGTTGATAAGGTAGTGCAGGCGATTACGGACCTGACCGGCGGTGGTGCCGATTTCTCCTTTGATTGCACCGGCAATGTCGCGGTGATGCGCCAGGCGCTGGAATGCTGCCACCGCGGCTGGGGGGAGAGTATCATCATCGGCGTCGCCCCCTCAGGCGCCGAAATCGCCACCCGTCCCTTTCAGCTGGTGACAGGCCGCGTCTGGAAAGGTTCAGCCTTTGGCGGCGCGCGCGGGCGCACCGATGTGCCGAAAATCGTTGATTGGTACATGGAAGGGAAGATCAATATTGACGATCTGATCACCCACACCATGCCGCTTGAGAAAATCAATGATGCCTTCGATCTGATGCATGAAGGCAAATCCATCCGATCGGTGGTAGTGTTTTAGCGGCAGCTGCTCACACCTCATTCACCATGCTCTCGAACTCCCGAAACAGGCTGATCGCCTCCGGGTCGAAAAAGGGCAGGATCTGGCTCAGGAAAATCCCAGCCGTGCCGCGGCCGTGGTCTATCCAATAAAAGGTATTGCCAAGCCCTGCCCAGGCGAGCCCGCCGGCAGCCCGGCCCTGCGGTGTTGGTTGCCGGTTCACCAGAAACGTCAGCCCCCAACCATTGGCCATGCCGGGAAAGAAATCCGCATCGCGCGTTGCGCTCGGCACCGCTGAAATCATCGGGCGTACCGAAAGCGGCGCGATCTGGTCGCGCGCCATCTCGGCCACCGTCTCAGGCTTCAGCAGCCTGATCTTGCCGTGCTTGCCGCCATTCAGGATCATGCGCGCGAAAGCCAGATAATCCCGCGCGGTGCCGTAAAGCCCGCCGCCGCCTGACTCAAACTCCGGCTCCTGCGGTACCTCGAACGGAATGACGGAAAGCGCGCCATCCGCACCGCGCCCATGCATGGCCGCCAGCCGCGCCCTTTGATCCGGGCGCAGCTTGAAGGATGTATCAACCATGCCGAGCGGTTCAAAAATCACCCGCGCCAGATGCGCGCCAAGTGTCTCCCCGGTGGCGGCCTCAATCATCTTGCCGGCCCAATCTATACCGATGCCGTAGGTCCAATCCTCACCCGGATCAAACAATAGGGGCAGGGCAAGTGCGGCATTACGGCAGGTGCCGACGGCGGGCGTTCCCGTGGCCTTGCGGAAGCGGGCGATCTCCGCGCTCCACATGTCATAGGCATAGCCCGAGGTATGGGTCAGCAAATGCCGCAAGGTGATGGGGCGCTTGGCCGGGCGCAGCTTGGGCTGGCCGGCCTCATCAAAGCCTTCCAGCACGCCAAGCGCGCCGATGCCCGGCACTAGCGTACTCGCCGGCGCATCAAGGGAAAGCTTGCCCGCTTCCACCAGCATCATGGCCGCCGCGCCGGTAATCGCCTTGGTCATGGAGGCAATCCAGAACACCGCATCGGGCTGCATAAGCTCCGCGCTGCCAAGCGCCCGGCTGCCAAAACCGGCATCCCAGCTACTGCCATGCCGATCACCAAGCGCCAGCACCAGGCCCGGAATGGCCCCCGCCTGGACGGCCTTTTGCATCCGGATCGCGATATCTTGCTGCCTATCCATGGCTTGCCTTTCCTTCACATGCCTGACGCTAGGCCCGGCTGCTCTTCCCCTCGGCGCGGGCTCGTGTTTATTGTGCCTCGTCTTGAAACAAGGAGATAGGCGGAAATGACTGCGCGGGGCTGGAGCCCGGATTCATGGCGGAACATGCCGATCAGGCAGGTGCCGGAATATCCCGACCAGGCGGCTTTGGCCGCAATGGAAGCCAAGATCGCGCGATTTCCCCCGCTGGTTTTTGCAGGTGAGGCCAGGCGCTTAAAGGCCTCCTTGGCGCGGGCGGGCGATGGCCAAGCTTTTGTCCTGCAAGGCGGCGATTGCGCCGAAAGCTTTGGCGATTTCACCGCCAATGTGATCCGCGACACGTTTCGCGTGCTGCTGCAAATGGCGGTGGTGCTGACCTTTGGCGGTGCCTCCCCGGTGGTGAAGCTTGGCCGCATGGCCGGGCAATTTGCCAAGCCCCGGTCTTCGGATAGTGAAACGCGCGATGGCGTGACGCTGCCTTCCTATCGTGGCGACATCATCAATGGCCCGGATTTTGATGCGGCATCGCGCATCCCGGATCCGTCGCGGATGGAATTCGCCTATATGCAATCCGCCGGCACGGTGAATCTGCTGCGCGCTTTCGCCACCGGCGGCTATGCGGATCTGCACGAGGTTCATCGCTGGAATCTGGGCTTTGTCGAAAGAAGCCCGCTCGCGGAACGCTATGCGGATTTGGCGACGCGGATTGATCAGACGCTGGCCTTCATGCAGGCCTGCGGCATGTCAGATCTGCCCCAAGTGCGGGAGACTGATTTCTACACCAGCCATGAAAGCCTGTTGCTGCCTTATGAGCAGGCGATGACGCGCGTGGATTCCACTTCCGGCGATTGGTATGCCTGTTCGGCGCATTTCCTCTGGATCGGGGATCGTACGCGTCAGCCGGAAGGTGCGCATGTGGAATTCCTGCGCGGCGTGAAGAACCCCATCGGCATGAAGGTCGGCCCCAGCATGGATGCCGATGAATTGGTGCGGCTGACCGAAATCCTGAATCCGGCCAATGAAAAGGGGCGGCTGACGCTGATCTCCCGCATGGGTGCGGAAAAGGTGGAAGCCAAGCTGGCGCCGCTGGTGCGTGCCGTGACGCGTGCCGGGCGGAATGTGGTGTGGCTTTGCGATCCGATGCACGGCAATACCACCACTGTTGGCGGCTATAAGACCCGGCCTTTTGATGCGATCATGTCCGAAGTCCGCGGCTTTTTCGATGTGCATGAAGCGGAAGGTACGTTCGCCGGCGGCGTGCATGTGGAAATGACCGGCAGCAATGTCACCGAATGCTTGGGCGGCGCCCATAAGCTTTCGGAAGCTGATCTTGCCGCCAACTACGCGACCTCCTGCGATCCGCGGCTTAATGCCGAACAATCGCTGGAACTTGCCTTCCTGATCGCCGAGGAATTGAAGGCGCGGCGCGTGGCCGGCCTTGCGGCGCCGGCCCAGGCAGCACAGTGAACACGCAGAGCAGCCGGGGGGGAGAAACCCCCTCGGCGGCAGCGGATGTGGCGGATCAGGTGATTACCGCCCGCGCCGATAGCTATTTCAACCGCACCAAGGCCGTGGTGCAGCGCTTTGGTGATGCGCAAGTCACTTATGCCGTCTTTCTGCGCCGCCCGGTGATATCAGCCCCCCGGCTGATGCTGGATTGGTTGCGCGCGGTGGCGGCGTCTCGCGGCACGGCCTTCCAGATTGAAGTGATGCATGAAGAAGGCCAATGGGTCGGCGCGGGCGATCCCTTGCTTTATGTCAGCGGGTCCTTTGTGCAGTTGGTGGATTTGGAAACCATGCTGCTGCAAAAGCTGGGCGCGGCCTGTGTTGCGGCGCATAACGCCTATCAGATGTGTGTCGAATTGCCGCAAACGGCGTTTCTGGCGATGGAAGCGCGCCACTGCGCCGGGGCGGAAATGCAGGACATGATGGCCTATGCCGCATCCGTTGGCAGCCGCGCCGCGCAGGCGGAAGGCGCCAAGGGCTTCATCGGCAATGCCAATGACGCAACGGCGCATTGGTTCGGCGCGCCCAAGGGCTATGGCACCATGCCGCATGCGCTGATTGGCTATGCCGGCAGCACGGTGCGCGCGGCCGAGATGTTCCACGAAACCTTCCCCGATGAAAACTTGACCGTTCTGGTGGATTATTTCGGGCGCGAAGTGACCGATGGCCTGGCCGTGGCCCGCCGCTTCCCGGAATTGGCCGCTGCCGGGCGCCTTGCCATGCGCCTTGATACCCATGGTGGCCGCTTCCTGGAGGGGTTGAACCCCGCCGAAAGCTACGCCGTTCTGGAACGCCATGCCCCCCAGGCGACCCGCCGCTACCGGAGTGATGCGGAACTGAGGCACCTGACCGGCACGGGCGTTTCCGCCGCCGCCATCTGGCGCATGCGCGAAGTGTTGGATGAGGCTGGGTTCCCGCGGGTGCGCATTGTCGCCTCCTCGGGCTTTGGGGTCAGCAAATGCCGGGTCATGGCGGAAGCGCGCGCGCCGATTGATGTGGTGGGCACCGGCAGCTTCATCCCCGAAACCTGGTCCGAAACCTATGCCACGGCGGATATCGTTGCCTATGATGGCGTGCCGCGCGTGAAGATTGGCCGCGAATTCCTGCTGAAGCAGGGCGAGACCCGCCGGCGCAATGGTGGGCAGGGCTGAGACTTCACTTTGGGTGATTTCACCCAAGCGCAAAAGCATCTAGAAGGCGCGCATGGCCGAGACCCTCAAAATTGCCCTGGCGCAACTCAACCCCCATGAAGGCGCGCTGACCGCCAATGCGGCGCTGATCCGCAAGGCGCGGGCAGAGGCTGCGCGGCTTGGGGCAGACCTGGTGGTGACGCCGGAATTTTCCATCGCCGGCTACCCGCCGGAAGATCTGGTGCGCAAACCCGCCTTCATTGCCGCCTGCGAAGCGGAAATTGCGGCGCTCGCCGCCGAGACCGCCGATGGCGGCCCTGGCCTGGTGGTGGGTGGCCCCTGGCGGGATGGGGAGAAGGTTTTCAACGCGCTGTTCCTGCTGGAAGCCGGGCAGATCGCCGCGCGCCGCGCCAAGCATGAATTGCCCAATTACGGCGTATTTGACGACAAGCGCGTCTTTGATGCTGGCCCCGCGCCTGGCCCCATTCCCTTTCGTGGCTTTCGCCTTGGCCTGATGATTTGCGAGGATTGGTGGTTTCCTGCGGTTTCCGAAACGCTCAGCGAAACCGGCGCGGAAATCCTGATCGCCATCAATGGTTCCCCGTTCGAAGCGGCAAAGCATCAGGCTCGGCTTGATCTGGCGGTCTCACGCTGCGTGGAAACCGGGCTTGGCTTTGTCTTTGTGAACCAAGTGGGCGGGCAGGATGAGCTTGTGTTTGAAGGCGCATCCTTTGTCATGAATGCGGATCGCAAGCTTGCGCATGTCATGCCGATGTTCACTGAGGGGCTGCGCATCACCGAATGGCGGCGCGATGGCGGCGTGTTAGTCTGTACGCCCGGAGAGATCGCGCCCGACCTGCCGAAGCTTGAGCAAATCTATGGCGCCATGGTGCTGGGGCTGCGCGATTACGTGAACAAGAACCGTTTCCCTGGCGTGGTGCTGGGCCTTTCTGGCGGGATTGATTCCGCGATTTCTGCAGCGGTGGCGGTGGATGCCTTGGGGCCGGATCGCGTGCGCGCGGTGATGATGCCATCGCCCTATACCAGCATTGAAAGCCTGGAAGATGCCGCCGAATGCGCGCAGCTTCTTGGCATTCGTTATGAGAATATCGGCATTGGTCCGGCGATGGAGGCTTTCGCGGGGATGTTGGCGCCGGCCTTCGGCAATCGCCCGCCCGATATCACGGAAGAAAACCTGCAATCGCGCATTCGTGGCGTGACGCTGATGGCGCTTTCGAACAAATTCGGCGATATGCTGCTAACCACCGGCAATAAAAGCGAAATGAGCACGGGCTATGCCACGATTTATGGCGATATGTGTGGCGGCTATTCCGTGCTGAAGGATGTCTACAAAACGACCGTCTTCGCGCTTTCGCGCTGGCGCAATGAACACCGCCCTGCCGGCGCGCTCGGCCCGCTTGGCATGGTGATGCCCGAACGCGTGATTACCAAGCCGCCGAGTGCGGAATTGAAGCCGGATCAGAAGGATCAGGACAGCCTGCCGCCCTATGATGTGCTGGATGCCATTCTGGAAGGGCTGGTGGAAGGCGAGAAATCCGTGGATGCGCTGGTGGCGGATGGTTTTGATCGAGCGCTGGTGCTGCGCGTTTGGCGCTTGCTGGATCGCGCGGAATATAAGCGCCGGCAGGCACCGCCTGGCGTTAAGATCACGCCGCGTGCCTTTGGGCGGGATCGGCGCTACCCCATCACCAATGGCTTCACGGCGTTGATTTCATGAGCGGCGGTCTCGATCCCCAGCTTTTCGGTGGCGGCGATTTGATCGTGCGTATCATGGATCTGTCGGGTGGCAATGGCAGCGACCCGGTGGAAGAAATCCGCGGCTTTCTTTCCATTGAACACGCCAATGCCTTTGCGCGGCGCTATGTGCGGGATTCCGTGGAACGCTGCCGCGCGCCTGGGCTGGATGCGAAGGCCGTGCTGGATGCCTGGTTCGCCTTTGGCGAGGATGCGGAAGTGGTCGGCGCCGCAGAGAATGCCTGGGTCAGTGGCAGTGAATTGAAGGGGTTTGCTGAGACCCCCGTAAAAGACAGTGAAGAACGCAATTGGCGCATGCTCGACCCGCGCCGCGATGAGGATTCTGAGGACGCGGCATGAAACTCCGTTTTGCCCCTTCGCCCACCGGGCTTTTGCATGTTGGCAATGCGCGCGTCGCACTCGCCAATTGGCTGCTGGCGCGCCGCCATGGCGGGGAATTCCTGCTGCGCCTTGATGACACCGATACCGAACGTTCGCGCGCGGAATATGCTGAGGCGATTGAGGAAGACCTGACCTGGCTCGGCCTGCCCTGGGATGGGCTGGTGCGGCAATCCGATCGCTTGGATCGCTATGCGGAGGCTGCCGAAAAGCTGAAGGCTGCCGGACGGCTTTATCCCTGCTTCGAGACGGAAGAGGAACTCGCCTACAAGCGCGAACGCCGCCGGCGCGAAGGCAAGCCGCCGCTTTATGATCGCGAAGCGCTGAAAATGACGCGCGAGCAATATGAAAAGGCGTTGTCGAACGGCAAGCAGCCCTATTGGCGGTTCTTGCTCTCCTCGCGGTCGGTTTCCTGGCGCGATCAGGTCTTGGGTGATCGCAGCGTGAAGCTTTCGGCGATTTCAGACCCTGTGCTGATCCGTGCCGATGGTTCGCCGCTTTATACCTTCACGTCAGTTGTTGATGATCTGGAAATGGGCATCACGCATATCGTGCGCGGTGAGGATCACGTCACCAATACCGGCATTCAGATTGATATTTTTGAGGCGCTCGGCGGCAAGCAGAATGCACTCGCCTTTGGGCATTTGCCGCTGCTGACGGATGCGGAAGGCGGCGCGCTGTCCAAGCGCTTGGGGTCCATTTCGCTTCGGCATTTGCGGAAGGACGGGATCGAACCGGCTGCGCTGGTGGGGTATCTTGCGGCGCTTGGCACGTCCAATGATCCGGTGGCGGGGATGCCGGCTGATCTGGCGCCTGGCTATGATCTTGCGAAGGTGTCGCAATCCACCGCGCGTTTTGATCCGCGGCATATGTTGGCGCTGAATAGAAAGCTGCTGCATGGCATCAGCTTTGACGCGGTGAAGGAACGGCTGCCCGAAGGCGCCGATGAAGCGTTTTGGCTTGCCGTGCGCGGCAATCTTGATCTGCTGCGCGAAGCCAAGCCCTGGTTTGATGTGGTGCGCGGCAGCATCGTGCCGCCCGTGTTGGAAAATGAGGGCGATTTCCTACGCGCCGCCCTTGCCGCCATGCCGGCGGAACCTTGGGATGGCACCACCTGGGGCGCCTGGACTGGCGCGCTGAAAGACAGCACCGGGCGCAAGGGCAAGGCGCTATTCCTGCCGTTGCGGCTTGCGCTCACCGGCGAAGATCACGGCCCGGATATCGGCACGCTTTTGCCCCTGATTGGGCGGGAGCGCGCGGCGCTACGCTTGAAGATTGCGGGAGGGGGTTGAGTCATGGTTGATTTTTTTCTGCATGATTTCGCGGCGCGCAAGAAGCGGCGATTTGAACCGCTCGATCCCCAGCATGTGAAGTTCTACGCCTGCGGGGTCACGGTGTATGACCTCGCGCATCTCGGCAATGCGCGCATGGTGGTGGTGTTTGATGTACTGGCGCGGATCTTGCGCCGGCTTTATCCGCGCGTGACCTATGCGCGCAACATCACGGATGTGGATGACAAGATCAATGCGCGCGCGCGTGAAACAGGTGAACCGATTGCCGTCATCACCGCGCGCACCACGGCGGATTTCCACGCTGATATGGCCGCCCTTGGCGCGCTGCCGCCCGATGTGGAACCACGCGCCACCGGCCATATCGCGGAAATGATAACGCTGATCGAAAGGCTGATCGCCAATGGCCATGCCTATGCCGCAGATGGGCATGTGCTGTTCTCGGTCCCGTCCTTCGCCAGTTACGGCAAATTCTCTGGCCGCTCACCGGATGAATTGCTCGCCGGCGCGCGGGTGGATGTCGCACCCTATAAGCGTGATGCCGGCGATTTCGTGTTGTGGAAGCCAAGCGATGCGGAAACACCTGGCTGGGACAGCCCCTGGGGCCGTGGCCGGCCTGGCTGGCATATTGAATGCTCTGCCATGTCCTGGAAGCATCTTGGGGAGAGTTTTGATATTCACGGCGGCGGAAGTGATCTGATTTTTCCGCATCATGAAAACGAAATCGCACAATCGGTCTGCGCTTTCCCCGGTGCGACCTTTGCCCGCTACTGGATACATAATGGCATGCTGCAGGTGGATGGGGAGAAGATGTCGAAATCCCTCGGCAATTTCCTCACCGTGCGGGATATTTTGAAAAAGGGCGCCTGGGCGGGGGAGGCGTTTCGGCTGCTGCTGCTGCGTACCCATTATCGTCAGGCGCTGGACTACACTGCGGCGGGCTTGGATGAAGCCAAGGCGGAGCTGGATGATCACTACGCCATGCTGGCGCGCGCCGGCGCAGCGGTTACGGATGAGGACGCCGCGCGCATGGCGGAATGGGTGCTGGAGCCGCTGTGCGATGATTTGAACACGCCGCTGGCACTCGCGCGGCTGCGTGACCTCCGCACCCTCGCCAATGCGCTGACCGTGGGCGGTTCGCCCAATGTTGTCCTGGAACGCATGGGCCTGCGGGAGGTGCCGGAGATCGGCGCGGTGATCGCGGCCTTCCGGGAAGCCGCTGGCGTACTGGGCTTGGCGCAATCCGATCCCGCGCAATGGCTGCAAGGTGGCGGCGATGATGCCGCCGCGATTGAGGCCGCCATCGCCGCCCGGCTTGCCGCGCGCAAGGCGAAGAATTGGGCGGAAGCTGACCGCATTCGCGATGAATTGAAGGCACAGGGCATCATTCTGGAAGATGGCGCCGGCGGCACCACCTGGAAACGCGCTTGACCTTCCCCTTATGGCAAGCGGCAAGATTATCCGGTTGAGATATTGACCGGGAGGTTTACCATGAAGCGCATCGCCCTTTGCCTGACGCTCGCAACCCTTGCCCTGCCTGCCTTGGCGCAGCAGGGCCATCATGGCCATGGAGCACGCGCCAGCGCCAATGAACCTGCCTCCACGCGCGAATTCCGCGCCGCGAATGACCGGATGCATCGCGATATGAATATCCGCTTCACTGGCGATGCGGATCGGGATTTCGCCGCCGGCATGATTCCGCATCACCAGGGCGCGATAGACATGGCGCGCGTGGTGCTCCGCCACGGCAAGGACCCCGAAATGAAGCGCCTGGCAGAGAGCATCATCGCCGCGCAGGAAGCCGAAATCGCGCAACTCAGAGCGTTTCTCGCGCGATGACAGACAGGCGCAAGAAACACTCTGAGTTTTTTGTTTGGTCGCATTTTCCGAGTCGCCAAGTGATGTTCACTTGGCTTGAAAATGCTCCAAGGGCTTTTCTGGCGCGATGACGGGTGGGCGCGGGGAAGGGGGGGCGCCACTCACGCCGCCGCCGGGTGAAAGCCCGATCATCGTGCTGGTGCGCCCGCAAATGGCGCGCAATATCGGCAGCACCGCCCGCGCCATGGCCAATGGTGGCTTGTTTCACCTGCGTATCGTTGCACCACGCGATGGCTGGCCGCAGCCCGATGCACTGCCGGCGGCTTCCGGCGCCGATCCCATCATTCATGCGGCACAGGTGTTTGATACACTCGATGCCGCTGTTGCGGATTGCCATCGCGTGTTTGCCACCTGCCCACGCCCGCGCCATGTCGTGATCCCGGTCCGGGATGCGCGCGCGGGGGCTGAGGATTTGCGCGCCATCACGGCCCGCGGCCAGCGCGTCGCGGTGCTGTTCGGCCCCGAACGCGCAGGGCTGGAAGCCGAGGATCTGGCGCGCGCCGATACGCTGGTGCGCTATCCGCTAAACCCTGAACATAACTCGCTCAACCTCGCCCAGGCGGTGATGATCCTCGCCTATGAATGGTGGATGACGGCCGAGGCTACGCCGCCGCGCTACCTCATGACCAATGAAACCCATGTCGCGACCAAGGGCGAATTGGACATATTTCTGGGCCGGCTGATCGCGGAATTGGATGCCTCAGGCTTCCTCGACAATCAGGAAAAGCGCCCTGGCATGGTGCGGAACTTGCGCCATTGGTTCCAGCGGGGCGAGGTGACGGAACAGGAACTCCGTACGCTGCATGGCGTGGTGACGGAGCTATCGCGCGGGCGCATGCAGCGCGGCCGTCCGCCGCGTGATGATGTGAAGGCGCCCTGGGAAGAATAGGTTTGGTCGCATTTTCCGAGCCGCCAAGCGATGCCGCTTGGCTTGAAAATGCTCCATAAAAAAACCGGCCAGCTTGCGCTGACCGGTTTTTCGGGAACCAAACGCCTCTCAGCGCTGCAAGGCCTGCACAATTTCCTGCGTGACCTTCTTCGCATCGCCGAATAGCATCATGGTATTCGGGCGGAAGAACAACTCATTATCCACGCCGGCATAACCGCTTGCCATGCCGCGCTTGATGAAGAACACGGTTTTCGCGCGTTCCACATCCAGAATGGGCATGCCGTAAATCGCAGATGATTTATCGGTTTTCGCGGCAGGATTGGTCACGTCATTCGCCCCGATCACAAAGGCCACATCGGCATCGGCGAATTCGGGGTTGATCTCCTCAAGCTCAAACACCTCATCATAAGGCACATTGGCTTCGGCCAGCAGCACGTTCATATGGCCGGGCATACGGCCTGCCACAGGATGGATGGCGTATTTGATCTCGGCGCCTTCCTTCTTGAGCAGATCAGCCATTTCACGCAGCACCTGCTGCGCCTGCGCCACCGCCATGCCATAGCCAGGCACCACGATGATCTTCTGCGCATTCTTCATCATATAGGCCGCGTCTTCCGGGCTGCCGGCCTTGACCGGCGGACGGTCCGCTGCCGCACCACCCGCTGCCGCCGCGCCGCCTTCGGAACCAAAGCCACCCAGCAGCACATTGATGATGCTGCGGTTCATGCCCTTACACATGATGTAGGACAGGATGGCACCCGAAGCGCCGACCAGCGCGCCGGTCACAATCAACAACAGATTGCCGATGGTGAAGCCAATGCCCGCCGCCGCCCAGCCGGAATAGCTGTTCAGCATGGACACAACCACGGGCATATCCGCGCCACCAATCGGGATGATCAGCAGGAAGCCTAGCACAAAGGACAGGATCGCAATCAGCCAGAAGAGCACATCACTGCCCGTGATCACGAACAACACCACCAGCAGCGCCAGCAAAATACCAAGCCCCAGGTTCAGCATATGCTGACCCTTGAACATGATCGGCGCGCCAGACATGCGGCCATCCAGCTTCGCAAAGGCAATCACAGAGCCCGAGAAGGTGATGGCGCCAATCGCAAGACCAAGCGACATTTCCACGAGCGACGCGGCCTTGATATTGCCGCGCACGCCAATGCCAAAACTCTCCGGCGCATAAAACGCCGCCGCCGCCACGAATACGGCTGCGAGACCCACCAGCGAATGGAAGGCCGCGACAAGCTGCGGCAGTGACGTCATTTGAATGCGCTGCGCCACAACCGTGCCGAGCGTGCCACCAAGGGCAAGCCCCGCGATCACCAGCGCAATGCCGCCAATATCCATGCCGGGCTTCAGCAGCGTCGCCACAATGGCCACCGCCATGCCGATCATGCCAAACATATTGCCCTGGCGGCTGGTTTCCGGATGGCTCAGGCCACGCAGCGCCAGAATGAACAGCACTGACGCAACCAGATACGCCAATGTCAGAAGAGTGGTCGCCATGATCTCAGCTCCCCTTCTTCTTGAACATGGCCAACATTCGGCGCGTCACCATGAAGCCGCCAAAGATGTTCACGGCAGCGAGTGTGACGCCAATGAAGCCGAAAATACGTGCAACCCAGCCATCGGCGGTGCCGGCGGCCAGAATGGCGCCGACCACAATCACCGATGAAATGGCATTGGTCACACCCATCAGCGGCGAATGCAGCGCGGGCGTCACGTTCCACACCACATGATAGCCCACAAAGCAGGCCAGCAGGAAAATGGTGAGCAGATACAAAAACGGCTCAGCCGCTGCGGCCACCGGGGCCACGGCTTCCGCCGCGCGGCGGGCCTGTTCGGCCAATTCAAGGGCGCGTTGCGCCGTGCTGGCCGCCTGATTGGCGAGTTCGGTCGCGTTCATCCGAATTCTCCTTAGCCTGCCTGAGCCGGCTTCATTTGCGGGTGCACCACGGCCCCGCCGCGCGTGAGCGCTACACCCTTCACAATCTCATCTTCTTCGGAAAGCTTGGGCGCCTTGGCGTCCTTGTCCCAGAAGGTAGAAAGGAAGGTCAGCAGATTGCGCGCATAAAGCGCGGAAGCGGCTGCGGGAATGCGTCCAGGCCAATTGGTATAGCCCAGGATCTTCACGCCATTTTCGGTGACGAAAAGCTCACCCGGCTTGGTCAGCGCGCAATTGCCGCCTGCGTCGGACGCGATATCCACAATCACCGAACCGGGCTTCATGGCAGCGACCATTTCGGCCGTTACCAGAATGGGCGCGCGGCGGCCCTGCACCAAGGCGGTGCAGATCACGACATCCTGCTTGGCGATATGCGCGGCGACCACTTCCGCCTGCTTGGCGTAGAAGGCAGCCGAAAGCTGTTTCGCATAACCGCCCGCGGTTTGCGCGGCCTTGCTTTCTTCATCCTCGTAGCCCACGAAGCTGGCGCCGAGGGATTTGATTTCTTCCTTGGCGGCTGGGCGCACATCGGTCGCGGAGACACGGCCACCCAGGCGCCGCGCGGTCGCAATCGCCTGCAAGCCGGCCACACCGGCGCCCATGATGAAGGCATTGGCCGCGGGCACGGTGCCGGCGGCAGTCATCATCATGGGAAAGCCCTTGTCATAGGATGTCGCGCCTTCAATGACGGCGCGATAACCGGCCAGATTGGCCTGGGAAGACAGTACATCCATGGATTGCGCGCGTGTGATGCGCGGCAGCAATTCCATGGCGCAAGCGTCAATCCCGGCAGCCGCATAGCGCCCGGCGGCCTCGGCATCGGCGGCCAGCGTCGCAATCAGCAGCGCGCCGCGCGGGATCAGCGAAAGCTCATCCACCGCGCCTTCGCCGGCGGCAAGCGGCGCACGCACCTTCAGCACAATATTGGCCCCGGCCAGCGCCCCGGCGGCATCGGCAGCCAGGCTGGCGCCCGCATCCGCGAAGGCGGCATCGGTAATGCCAGAGGCCAAGCCCGCCCCGGCTTCGACAGCCAGGGTGCAGCCCATGCCAATCAGCTTCTTCACGGTCTCCGGCGTCGCGGCAACCCGCGTCTCACCGGCCCGGCGTTCTTTCAGAACGGCCACTTTCATAAGGGATACCCCCAAAAGGACAGATTGTGCGCCGCACTACAGGCGCGGGGCCCGGGTGTCCACCCAGGCCGGCCCTTCCAAAAGGGGGTGCCGCGCCAAATTGCAACCCCAAGGCGCGGCTTTTTGGGCCGGTTGTGCCTTGCGTATGGGCATTTCCCGGGCGCAGAGTTTGCCCGACTGCGGATCACCGCAGCAGGAGGAAAGCCAATGTCCATGAAACGCCGCCATTTGGCGCTGGCTGGGGCCGCGGCCCTGGCTGCCGCCAATCTCAACCCCCCAACCGCCCAGGCCCAGGGCAGCGATGCCGCCGCCGTTGCCGCCGCGGTTGATGCGCTCACCAAGGCCATGCTGGCCGGGGACCGCGCCGGGCTGATGGCCGTGACGCATGAAAGATTAAGCTACGGCCATTCCGCCGGCCGGATCGAAAACCGCCAGCAATTCATTGACCCGCTGGTGAACAAGACCTCGGTCTTCCGGTCCATCACCGTTTCCGATCAGACGATTGATGTGGTCGGCGATGACGCCATTGTGCGCCATGTACTGCGCGGTGAATCCGAAAGTGGCGGGCGGGTGAACCCGGTCAATATCGGCATATTGCAGGTGTGGAAGAAGCAGCCCGATGGCTGGAAGCTGCTCGCGCGGCAGGCCTTCACGCGGCCTAGCTGAAGCTGGGCTGGGGCGCCCCCAGACCCGGGGGCGCCTTTGAAGCTCATTCAGCCAGGCGTTGTCGTCGGCACGCCCGCCTCTACAATCGCCGCCTTCTGGCGTTCGGCGATTTTCGCCACATCGAAATCGGCGATCATTTCCTGAAAGAGCTGATGCCAATTGAGCTTGGCATTGAGCCGCAGGAATACCGCACCCAGCCCAATCGCCGCGCGATCCATGAGCGGGAATTCGCGCGGAATGCGCACGCCCCCGGTGCGCTTGAGCCCGGCATGCACCTGTTCGGCGATGCGCCGCCCATATTGCGGGTCATCGCTTTCCTGAATGGGCCGCACACGATCTTCCAGCAGCGGTTCATAAAGGAAGCGCGCCCACATATTCAGCACTTCCATCGTCTCGCGCTTCAAATCCTTGAAGCCCCAGATACGATAGGCCTCTGCCGCCTTGTCGAAATTCCCATCGCGCACGGCTTCATACAGCATGATCACGCCGCCCACGAAGCGCGGTTCAAAAATCCGCACCACGCCGAAATCAAGCAGATTGATGCCAAAGCCATCATTATCCGGCGCATCGGCATGCACCTGGTAATTGCCAAGATGCGGATCGCCATGGATCACCGCATAGCGATAGAAGGGCACATACCAGGCACGGAACAGGGCGCGGGCATAGGCGGCGCGTTCTTCTTCCGGCGGGTCCTCATCAATCCGTCGCTGGATGGCCCGGCCCTCCAGCCAGGACATCGTCAGCAAGCGCTTGGTGCAATAGGCTTCCACCGGCACGGGCACGCGCACACTGGGCACATCGCGCAGCATGATGCCATAAAGCCGCTGCTGCGATGCTTCGCGCAGGTAATCCAGTTCCTCGCGCAGGCGCTCGGAAAGCTCAAGATAGGCTTCCTCATTCTCAAGCGCGCTATCCATGCGGCGATACAGGCTCATGGCGATCTTCAATTGCCTGAGATCGGCTTCCACCACGCTTGCCATATCCGGGTATTGCAGCTTGCACGCCACACGCTGGCCATCGGGCAGCACGGCGCGATGCACCTGACCGAGGGAGGCAGCAGCCGCAGCCTCACGCTCGAAGGATTTGAATTTGCTTTCCCAAGCCGGGCCCAATTCGCTCATCATGCGCCGGCGCACAAAGGGCCAGCCCATGGGCGGTGCATTGGCCTGAAGGGTCGCCAATTCCTTGGCGATTTCAGGCGGCAGCGCATCCGGCACGGTGGAGAGGAATTGCGCGATCTTCATCATGGGTCCCTTGAGGGAACCCAGCACTGCCTTCAAATCCTCGGCGTGCTTTTCATCGGATTTCAGGCCGAACAGCTTATGGCCGGCCACACGCGCCGCCATGCCGGTGACGGCGCCGGAAGTGCGCACCATGCGGCGCACTTCGCCAAAAATCGAATGCGCTTCCCGATCTTCAGCCATCCGCGCGCTCGATCTCATCAATGAAGCCCGCAATCACATCAAGCCCGCGCGTCCAGAAG
Source organism: Roseomonas sp. (assembly GCA_020249925.1). Taxonomy (GTDB): domain Bacteria; phylum Pseudomonadota; class Alphaproteobacteria; order Acetobacterales; family Acetobacteraceae; genus Neoroseomonas. The sequence continues at coordinate 443,085 of JADCER010000012.1, forward strand.
GCCGGGTCTGCGGCATTCAGCCCAAAGGGTGCGAGCAATTCCTTATGCCGAAGCGTGCCACCGGCGCGCAGCATTTCGATATACTTCGCTTCAAAATCCACAACGCCGCCATCGCGATAGACGCCATACAGCGCATTCACCAGGCAATCGCCAAAGGCATAAGCATAGACATAAAAGGGCGTGTGGATGAAATGCGGGATATAGGACCAATAAACGTTGTAGTCCGGCGAGAAATCAAAGGCCGGCCCCAGGCTTTCGGTCTGCACCTGCATCCAAAGCGCGCCGATCTGTTCTGACGATAATTCGCCCTTCGCGCGCGCGTCATGCAGCAAGGTTTCGAACCGGTAGAAGGCGATCTGGCGCACCACCGTATTCAGCATATCCTCAACCTTGGCGGCGAGAAGCCCGCGGCGCTTGCGCGGATCGGCTTCCGCATCCAACACCGCGCGGAAGGTCATCATCTCCCCAAAAACCGAGGCGGTTTCAGCCAAAGTCAGCGGGGTTGAGGACATCAGATAGCCCTGTTCGCCTGCCAGCACCTGATGCACGCCATGGCCCAATTCATGCGCGAGCGTCATCACATCGCGCGCCTTGCCGTGATAATTCACCAGCAGATAGGGATGCGCCGAAGGCACGGTTGGATGCGCAAAAGCCCCCGATGCCTTGCCGGGGCGGAGTGCCGCATCAATCCAGGGCTTGTCGAAGAATTGCCGGCCAATCTCGGCCAGGCGCGGGCTGAAGGCGCCATAGGCATCCAGCACCTGCGACACGGCCTTGGGCCAGGGGATCAGGCTGTCATCCTGATCAGGCAGCGGCGCATTGCGGTCCCAATGCTGCAATTTCGGCAGGCCAAGCCATTTCGCCTTCATGGCGTAATAGCGATGCGACAGGCGCGGGAAGCTGGCGGTAACGGCGGAAACCAAAGCCTCCACCACTTCATCTTCCACCATATTGGCGCGGTTGCGCGCGGAAGCTGGGCGCGGGTAGCGCCGCCACTTGTCAATGATTTCCTTGTCTTTCGCGAGCGTATTTGTGATCAGCGTAAACAGCCGGCCCTTTTCCGCGAAGGCGGCCGATACCCCCTTGGCGGCGGCTTCGCGCACCGCGCGATCCCCATCGGAAAGCTTATTCAGCGCGTCCGAAACCGTCAGGCTTTCCGTGCCACTCGGCAGCGGCACGCTCACCTTCATGGTGGCGATGGTCTCGTCAAACAGCCGGTTCCAGGCGGACCGGCCCGTCACTTCCTTTTCATGCAGCAGCTTTTCCACCTCATCGGAAAGCTGATGCGGGCGGAAAACGCGAAGATCGCGCAACCAAGGACGAAAGCGGGCCAGCGCGGCGGAATCGGTGCATTTCTTATCCAGCACCGCATCTTCCAGCCGGTTCAATTCCAGCGTGAAGAAGATCAAATGGCTGCTGATCGTGGTCGCGCGTTCCTGCATGGTTTGATAGAAGCGCCCATTGGCAGGGTCTTCCGCATCGCCGCTGAACACCAGCTGGGCATAGGACATGACGCGGCCGAGCACTTCCTCAATCGCCTCATATTCAGCAATCGCCGCTGCCAATTCATTGCCGGAAATGGCGGTGAGCTTGCCGGCAAGCCGCGCGGAAAAGGCCCGCGCCTTGGCCTCGGCGCCGTCCAGGTCGCGGGTGAGCGCCGGGTCATCCGGCGCCTTATACAGGTCCGATAGGTCCCAGACGGGAAGGTTGGCAGCGGCGGCGCCGCCATCAAGCGGGGCGCGGAGCGGGGCGGGAGAGATGATTCGGTTCACCCCCCTCATATAGAGCGAAGCAGCGCATGGCCAAGCGGCAAGCCGCGCCCTACATGAGGCGCCGAGGCGTAAAACGGGGGGAAGGGAATGCCCTATACGGAACAAGGATGGCCCAATCTGCCGGCCATGATGCTGGGCAGGGCGCGGGAATGGCCGGATAAGCCGCTATTTCGCTTCTGGCGCGATGGCGCGTGGCAAAGCCTGCATTGGGCGGAATTTGCGCGCCAGGTTGCAGCGCTCGCGGCATTTTTGCGCGCGCAGGGGGTTGCGCCCGGCGACCGCGTGCTGCTGGTTTCGGAAAACCGCCCAGAATTTCCCATCGCCGATACGGCGATCATGGCGATCGGCGCCATTACCGTGCCGACCTATGTCACCAATTTGCCGAGCGACCACGCCCATATCCTGCGCGATTCCGGGGCGCGCTTTGCCGTTGTCTCGACCACCGCGCTGGCTGGGCGCGTATTGGAAGGCGCGGCCCTGGCGCATGGGCTTGATGGCTTGCTCTGTTGCGAGGCCCCGCCCCAAGCGCCGGGGCTGGCCGGCCATTTCTGGGGTGATGCGCTGGCCACCCCCGCCGATCCCTTGGTCCTGGAAGCCGAGACCCATCAGATCGCCTCAGAAGCCCTGGCCTGCCTGATCTATACTTCCGGCACTGGCGGTGCGCCCAAGGGGGTGATGCTGCCGCATCGCGCCTTGCTCGCCAATCGGCATGGCGTGCTGCCGCTGGCGGAAAAGCTGGAATTGGATGGCAAGCCCTATCTGTCCTTCCTGCCGCTATCGCATAGCTATGAACATACGGTGGGCGGTTTCCTGCTGCCATCCTATGGCATGGAGGTGGTTTATTCGCGCGGCGCGGATCGGCTGGTGCAGGAAATGGCCGAAATCCGCCCCGCGATCATGACCGCGGTGCCCCGCCTGTTTGAAGTGCTGCGCGCGCGGCTGCTCGGCGCGCTTGAGAAGGAAAAGCCCATCAAGCGCAAGCTGTTTGACCGCGCCTTGCTGCGTGGGCAGCAGCGCATGGCGGGTGCCTCGCTTGGCGTGATCGGCGGCATTGAAGATGCGCTGTTGGAAAAGCTGGTGCGGGAGAAGGTGCGCGCGCGTTTTGGCGGTGCGCTGCGGGCGCTGGTTTCTGGCGGTGCGCGGCTTGATCCCGACTTGGCGGCATTCTTCATCGCGCTCGGCCTGCCGGTGCTGCAAGGCTATGGCCAGACCGAAGCCGGCCCGGTGGTGAGTGTGAACCTGCCCTGGGCCAATCGGCATGACAGTGTTGGCATGCCGCTGGAAGGCGTTGAATGCCGCATCGCCGCCGATGGCGAAATCCTGATCCAGGGTGATCTGGTCATGACCGGCTATTGGGGTAATGCGGAAGCGACTGCCGCCACCCTGAAGCCCGAAGGCGAAGACCCGCGCCCCTGGCTGCATACCGGCGATATCGGCGCGCTGCGCGACGGGTTCCTGTATATCACCGACCGCAAGCGCGATTTCATCAAGCTGCTGGGCGGTGACATGATCAGCCCGGCCAAGATCGAAAGCCTTTTGATGGCGGAACCCGAAATTCAGCAGGCGCTTGTCGCGGGTGAGGGCAAGCCGGGCTTGGTCGCGCTGATTGTCCCGGCTGAGGGCCAGGAAGCGGGAGTCGCGGCTGCCGTTGCGCGCGTGAATGCCAGGCTCGCCGTGATTGAACGCATGCGGCGCCATGCGGTGACAGCGCCCTTCACCATTGAGAATGGCCTGCTGACGCCAACCATGAAGCTGAAGCGCCGCGCCGCTTTGCAGGAACGTGCGGCGGAGATTGAAAAGCTTTGGGGCTAGCGGGCCCCTGTTCCAGAGGCGCAGAAAAGCGGTTAGCCTTTCCCTAAGGAAAAGGAGGAGGGACCCATGATCACCACACGGCGGGGCGCATTGGCCTTTGGCGGAGCACTTGCGGCACTGCCTTTGGCGGCATCGGCGCAAGCCTATCCGACACGCGCGGTCCGGATCATTGTGCCGACCGGAGCGGGCGGCATCACCGATGTGCTGGCGCGCCTAGTGGCCGAGCGTCTGGCGGCGCGGCTTGGCGGGCAGGTGATTGTGGAAAACCGCCCCGGTGCTGGCGGCATTATCGGCACGGAAGCCGTGGCGCGCGCGGAACCCGATGGTCATACGCTGCTGATGGTCTTCCCAAGCCATCCGGTGAACCCCAGCCTGCGCGCAAGGCTGCCCTACGATACGGTCAAGGATTTCGCGCCCATCACCACCGTCACCACCGTGACCTCGGTGCTATTGGTGCCGGCATCTCTGCCGGCGCAATCGGTTGCTGATGTCATCGCGCTGTCGCGCCGCGAAAGGCTGACCTTTGCCTCTGTCGGCACTGGCAGTCTTGGGCATTTGGCCGGGGAGTTGTTCCGTTCCATGGCCAATATCGAATTGACCCATGTGCCCTATCGCAGCGTGCCGGATGCGCATACGGCGCTGCTGCGGGGCGATGTCTCGATGTTTTTTGACCCGCCCATCACCGGCCTGCCGCATATCCGCGAAGGGCGCCTGCGCGGGCTTGCGGTGACATCGCTCACGCGCTCAGCCGCCTTGCCGGATACGCCTACCATGCATGAAGCAGGGGTGACAGGTTTTGAATGTGTTGGCTGGAACGGCATTCTGGCGCCTGCCGCCACCCCGCAGCCCATTCTTGATCGGCTCAATCGCGAGATCGTCGCCATATTGAATGAGCCTGAGATGCAACGAAAACTGAGCGAGCAGGGCGCCGATCCCGCACCCGCGACGCGGGAGGCTTTCGCCGCCCGCATAACGGCTGACATTGAAAAATGGGCGGGCGTCATTCGCAATGCCGGCATCCGGCCTGAATAGGGAAGCCTAATCCGATGCCGGCTTTTTCGCCTGATCAGGGCTCTGAAATTTTCTATCGTGATGATTGCTTCGCCGATGTCTGGGAAAACCCCGAAGCACTGCTGATGCTGCATGGCAATGCCGAAAGCGGTGAGGCCTGGAATGGCTGGATGCCGCTGATGGGCCGGCGCTTTCGCATCATTCGCCCGGATATGCGCGGCTTCGGGCGATCCACCCCCATGCCCATCAATCACCCCTGGTCGGTGGATGGGATCATTGGCGATTTTATCGGGCTGATGGATCACCTTGGCATCCGGCGCTTTCATTTGATTGGCGCCAAGATCGCCTGCCCCATTGCGCTGCGTCTCGCGGCGCGGCATGCGGATCGCGTGGCTTCTCTTGTCGTGGTGGGTGGGCTGGTTTCCGGTACGGAATCGCTCGGCGATCGCGCCGCTTCCTGGGTGGAGCGGATTGAGACTGAGGGTGTGGAAGGCTGGGCACGCTGGACCATGGATGGGCGGCTTGGCAGTGCGGCGAGTGACGCGATGAAGGAAGGCTGGGCGAAGCTGATGGGTGCGACCGCGCTTTCAACCCAGCTTGGCTTCATCCGTTCTGTGCCGGGCATTGATGTCTGGGCCGATCTGCCCCGCATTGCCTGCCCAAGCCTAGTGATCACCACCGATGGCAGTGGGCTTGGTTCGGTTGAAGCGGTACGCGCCTGGCAGAAAACCATCAATGGATCGGAATTGATGGTGGTGCCAGGCGATTCCTATCATGTCGCCGCAACCCATCCCGAAATCTGCGCACAAGCCGCGCTGGATTTCATCTCACGCCGCGCCAATTGAAGCTGAAGGTCAGCGTCATGACCCGATTGATTGATCTTTCAACGCCAGTACAGACCGGTCATTTCCGCTGGGATGTGGAAAGAAGACTTTTAAAAAGCCACGATGCGGGCGCCGGGCAGGCGACTTGGGCCGGCTGGAACCTGCATGCCTTCACACATATGGACAGCCCCCGCCATGTGGACCCGGATGGTTTCACTACTGATGCCATTACACTCGACATGACGGTGGGTCCTGGTGCGGTTTTGGATGTTTCCCATGTGCCGGCTAATAGCTCGATCAGCGGCGAAGCCCTGGCGGCGGCAGGCGCGCATCTGCGGGCCGGCGATATTGCGCTGATTCGTGCGCGCTGGGATGAAAGGGCCGATATCAACACGCCGGAATTCTGGCTGCACGCGCCCTGGATGACGGCAGAAGCAGCGATCTGGCTGCGAGAGCGCGGCATCAAGGCTGTCGGCTTCGATTTTCCGCAGGATTACTGCATTCGCTTTTTCCTGACCGGCGAAAAGCGCCCCCCACTGCCAGAGCATGTGACGCATTATCACCTGCTGAAGCAGGGCATCATCATGTTTGAATATTTGCGCAATATGGGCTCTTTGCGTCAGGCGCGAAATCAGGTTGTAGCCCTGCCCATCTGCATCCCGGATAGTGATGGCGCGCCAGCGCGCGTCATTGCCATGGAAGAGGAAGGCTGAGGCAGCGGGCGCTATCTTGGCGCCCAGCGCAAGCCGGCGCGGATGTCATCGCTATCCTCACCCGCAGCCGGTACGCCGCGCGCCGGTTGCGGGCGCGTACCGTCAAAGCTGATCGGCAGGCCAATGGCGCGCACCGGCAGCCCTGGCACGGGGGCGACGATGCCAAGCGCTTCCACCTGCCGATCCACCGCGATTTCGCGCATGGTATTGATCGGGCCTGAGGGAATGCCGGCGGCTTCCAATAGCGGCAGCCATTCTTCCGCCGGGCGCGCGCGAAAGGCCGGTTCCATCAGCGCCATCAGCGCGGGTTTGTTCGCCACGCGCAGCCGATTGCTGGCAAAGCGTTCATCGCTGCCGAGTTCCGAAAGTCCCATGGCATCGCATAATTTGCGAAACAGCCGATCATTGGCCGCCGCCACCATCACCGGCGCGGTTGCAGTTTCAAAAGACTGAAACACCACCGTATTCGGATTGCCCGAAAGATTGCGCGGCGGCGGGCGGCCTGAAACCGTGAAGCCCGCGAAATGCGGCCCCATCCAGCCCAGCGCGGTTTCGAGCAGCGATGTATCAACAACGCCGCCCTTGCCGGTGCTGTGGCGCCGTTCCAGTGCCGCCAGAATGCCAATCACCGCCCACATGCCGGTGCCGAGATCAAGGATCTGCACGCCACTCCGCGTGGGTGGCCCGCCTTCCGCGCCATTCATCATCATGAGGCCGGAATAGCCTTGCAGGATTGGTTCATAACCTGGGTGCAGCGCCTTCGGCCCCACCGCGCCAAAGGCGCCGAGTGACGCATAGATCAGCCGCGGAAAACGCGCGGTGAGCGCCGCACCGCCCAGCCCCAAATCTTCCAAGGCGCCGGGGCGCATGTTTTGCACCACCACATCCGCCTCACCCACCAATTCCATCAGCAAAGCGCGATCTGCATCATTGCGCAGATCAAGGCTGAGCGATCTTTTGCCGCGATTGACGGCGATGAAGGTGGTTGCTGTGCCTTCATGCATCGGCGGGCCCCAGCCGCGCGCATCATCGCCACCTTCGGGCCGTTCAAGCTTGATCACCTCGGCCCCCAGCATGGCGAGGATCTGGCCCGCAAAGGGCCCCGCAAGATTCTGCGCGATTTCAACAACCCGGATACCGGCCAAAGGTGACATGCGAAAACCCTTTTCAAGCCGGCGAAGGGTAGGGCTTTGGTCGGTGCGCCGGCAAGCTTGGGACTGGACCTGGTGGCGCTGCCGGTGAAAGCTTGCAGCATGAACCCAAGCCCTTCCGACATCCTCACTGCCCTTTGGCGCCAAGCCTCGCTTGATCCTGCCGCGCTTTCGCACATCAGCCTGACCGGCGCGGAACCCATCCAGCCTTCCAGCTTTCGCGTGGATGCGGCGGCGCAAAGCAGCATCGCGGCGACAGGTCTGGCGGCGGCACTGATCCATCAGCGGCGTGGCGGCGCAGCGCCGCGTGTTGCGGTGGATATGCGCGATGCGGCGATTGAGTTTCGCTCGGAACATCTGCTCAGCATCGCGGGCCGGCCTGCCGGGGCGCGTTGGGATGCGATTGCGGGGCTCTATCAATGCGGCGATGGGCGCTGGGTGCGGCTGCACACCAACTTCCCGCATCATCGCGATGGTGTGCTGCGTTTGCTTGGAAACATCGCGCATGACCGCGCCGCAGTCGCCAAGGCGCTGGCGAATTGGAGCGCGGCGGAATTCGAAGCAGCAGCAGCTGAAGCAGGCCTGGTGGTGACGATGACGCGGAGCCTGGCCGAATGGGAAGCCTCTGCCCAAGGCCAGGCCGCGGCCAGCCTGCCGCCTGTGCTGATCGAGAAAATCGGCGATGCGCCGCCGGTGCCGCTGCCGCCGGCTGCCGCGCGCCCGCTTGCGGGCATGCGCGTGCTTGACCTGACGCGGGTGATTGCAGGGCCGGTGGCAGGCCGTACCCTCGCCGCACATGGTGCCGATGTTTTGCACATCAGCGCTGCGCATTTGCCGAGCTTTGATGAATTGGTGATGGATACCGGGCGCGGCAAAAGAACCGCCGCGCTTGATTTGCGCGCGCCGGATGATCAGGCGCGCCTGCATGATCTGGCCACCAGCGCCGATATCTTTCTGCAAGGCTATCGGCCGGGGGCGATTGCCGGCCATGGCTTTGCGCCGGAAGCCCTCGCCGCGCTTAATCCCGGCATCATCTGCGTCTCGCTTTCCGCCTATGGCCATCTTGGTCCCTGGGCGGCGCGGCGCGGATTTGATTCACTCGTACAAAACGCCAATGGCATGAATAACGCCGAGGCACTTGCGGCCGAGGAAGCCAAGCCGCGCCCCTTGCCGTGCCAGGCCTTGGATCACGCTTCGGGCTATCTGCTGGCCTTTGGTGCCATGGCCGCACTGCTGCGGCGTGCGGAAGAAGGCGGTTCCTGGCTAGTGCGTGTCTCGCTTGCCGGCACGGGCGAATGGATCAAGCGCCTGGGCCGGCTGGATGCGGGGCTCACCGCGCCGGGGCTGACGCCTGCGGAAATTGAGGCAGCGCTGGAAGAAAGTGACAGCGGCTTCGGCCGAATGCGCGCCACACGCCATGCCGCGCAGCTTGCCGCCACACCACCGCGCTGGGATTTGCCGGCCATGCCGCTTGGCAGACATGCGCCGGCATGGCGCGACGCTTAACGCAGCGTCACTTCAAACAGCGCAAAAACAGCGTTGAAGGATGCGCCACTTCGCCCACCGCATCGGCAGCGCGCGGCGCGTCATTGGCCGCACCTTGCGTCACCTGCACATTCTGCTCGCGCAGAAACGCCAAGGCTTCCGTGTGCTTCACGGCGAAATTCACATTCTGCGGAATATCGCCCGTCTGCCGCGCTATTTGGCCGGCATTGAGCTTGGAAACCACAACCCCAATCACCTGCCCACGCATATCCAAAAGCGGCCCACCGGAATTGCCCGACTGCACCGGCGCGCTGATCTGGATATGGCGCGGGTTATCGGCAAGGCCAGACAGCGCGGAGACCTCTCCGGTCGTCAGCGTCGGGCCTGAAGACAGCAATCCCGCCAAGGGAAAGCCATAAGTGACCACACCTTCACCGCGGCGATAGGCGTCCGCACTGCGGAAGGGCAGGCTGGGACCGGCATCTGCCTCGGTGCTGAGCAGGGCCAGATCACGCGTCGCATCACTCGCCAAGACGCGCGTCGGCACTTCCCGCCCATCGGGCAGGCGCGCCGCAACTTCGGCGCAGCCTTGAATCACATGATGATTGGTCATGATCCGTCGCGCCGCCACCACAAAGCCCGTGCCGGAGGATACGGCGCGGCGTGCGGCACGCTCCCCAGGGGCAAGCGGCGGAGGCTTTTCGCGCGGCAGCTCGGCCTCCGCACCCTGGCGGGGCAAAGGCGGGGGCTTTTCCGTCGGCAGCGCAACGCGCGGCATTTGGCCGGGCGCCCCGGGCAGCGGTTGCGCCCAGGCCGCCGCGCCCAAACCGAGCCCGAACAAAGCCATCAGACCTATGCGCTGCACCATCCTGTTATTGTGCCGCGCCGCGGCGCGGGAGGTCAATGCAAAAGCGCTGCCTCACCCGCGCCGGATGTTGTAGAACAGAGCCACCCCTTGCAGCATCCCGGTCAGGTCTGCCCGCATGGCGGTCGGCGAGAAGAATTGCCCGAGCGGAATATAGGGCACCTGGTCAAAGCTCACGCGCTGCATTTGCCGGCCAATGGTCGCGCGCGCCGCATCATCCGGCGCGGCGAACCAGGCATTACGGAGCGTTTCCAGTTCCGGAATATTGGGCCAGCCGAAAATCGCACTCCGCCCATGGCCACGGATCAGGTTATTCGCCGCCGGGTTCACCTGGGCGCTGCCCGCGGTCCAGCTCACCATGAAATTCCAGCCGCCCTGGTCCACCGGGTTCTGGTTCAGGATGCGCGTGGTCACCGTGCCCCAATCGGTTGCGACATAATCCAGATTGATGCCGATGCGGCGGAGATAATCCCCCGCCACCTCACTCATGGCATTGATGACAGGGAAATCCGTCGCCGCCAGCAGATTGATCCTCTCCCCCCGATAGCCCGCTTCCTGAAGCGCGCGGCGCGTATCGGCAATGCTGGTCGGGTTGCGGAAGGCATCCATCCCCTCATCGCTTGCCATGATGGAACTTGGCACGAAGAAACCATAGGGCACGCGCCAGAGCGATTCATCCGTGCTGCCGGCGGCGGTCATGAAATCACGCTGCACAATGCCGCGCAGAATGGCGCGCCGGATCGCGGGATTGTCTAGCGGCGGGTTGAGGTGATTGGGCCTGAGGAAACCGATTGACCCATTCGGATCCAGGATTTCGACCTTGAGCCCACGCGCACGGCGAAGCTGCGGCACCAGATCAATCGCGGGCAATTCCCACCAATCCACCTCACCGCGCTGCAGGGCTGCGGAAGCGGTGGCGCCATCCGGAATGGTCAGCCATTCCACGCGATCGAAATGCACCACTTTGCCGCCAGCCATATAGGAAGCCGGTTCCTGGCGCGGCACGTAATTCTCATTCCTGGCGTAGACGTTACGGCTGCCCGGCAGGCGTTCACTCGCCACAAAACGGAAGGGGCCGGACCCGATCATCTCCGGCACGGATTGTGAGGATGGCAAGGCCGCGTGGCGTTCGGGCATCATCACGCAAAGATGCGTGCCCACCTTGGCGAGCGCATCCGCCAAAAGCGGGAAGGGCTGCTTCAGGCGGATCAGGATGGTGCGATCATCGGCAGCGCCGCATTCATCTGTCACTGCCCAAAGCGCCTGGCCAAAGGCATCACGCGTTGCCCAGCGGCGGATGGAAGCGGCGCAATCCTGCGCGCGCACCGGTTCGCCATCATGAAAGCGCAGGCCCTCACGCAGGCGGATGCGCCATTCGCGGCCGTCATTGCTGATGGTATGCCCTTCGGCCATTTGCGGGCGCGCGCGCAATTCGGCATCCCAGCCATAAAGCGTGTCATAGACCATCATCGCATGGTTGCGGCTGACGAAAGCGACCGAGTGGATCGGGTCCAGCAGGGTCAGATCGGCCTGTGGCACAAAGCGCAGGACACGCCGCCCCGGCTGGCCTTGCGCTGCACCAAGCCGCGGCGCGGCCATAGCGGCAGCCGAGGCCGCCAAAAGATTTCGACGGAGCATCTTTTTGGTCCCTCCCCAGGGTTCACAAAAGGCTATGGCGCGCTGCCCTTCAGCGTCAAGGCAAATTACCATTGCCCGGGACGCAGCCTCGTTGCAGTCTTAACGCACAAGCAAACGGCCGGAAGCGCGGAGGCAAAAGCATGAACCCGGATGATATCGGCTTTCTTGGTGTGCGTGACCTGACAGCGCTCTATCGCAGCCGCAAGCTTTCCCCGGTTGAAGTCGTCAAGGCCATTCTGGCGCGCATTGAACGCATCGAACCGCGCGTGAATGCCATGATGCGGCTGACACCTGACATAGCGCTGGCCGCTGCCAAGCGTTCCGAAACCGTCTTCATGCAGCGCGAGAAACCGCGCCTGTTGGAAGGTATTCCCTTCACCATCAAGGATCTGCAACACACCAAGGGCGTGCAGACGGATTTCGCCAGTGCCGTCACACAAGGCACCATTCCGGATGTGGATGCGCCCTGTGTCAGCCGGCTTTACGCTGCCGGCGGCATGATGCTGGGCAAGACAACGTCGGCCGCCGAATGGGGCTGGAAGGGTGTCAGTGAGGCACCGATTTCCGGCATCACCCATAACCCCTGGGGCCATGGGCTGAATGCCGGCGCGTCATCTTCTGGTGCTGGCGTTGGTGCGGCTTGCGGCTATGGCCCCTTGCATCAGGGCGGTGATGGCGCGGGGTCCATCCGCATGCCGGCGCATTTTTCCGGCGTTTATGGCTTCAAGCCAACCCATGGGCGTGTCGCAAGCTGGCCCATGTCCAATAATGAACTCGCCACCCATATCGGTCCGCTCACGCGCAGCGTCGCAGATGCCGCGCTGATGACGGAAGCCATGGCCGGCCCGCACCCTTGGGATTACACATCACTGGAAGCGCCGCCGCAGCATTATGCGGGGCAATTGAAGGCGGCTTCCATGCGCGGCAAGCGCATCGCCTATTCGCCCGATCTTGGCCATGCGCGTGTGGACCCGGAAGTCGCCGAAGCCGTCGCCCGTGCCATCCACGTTTTTGAGGATATGGGCGCCATTATCGAAGAAGTCTCTCCCGTCTGGGGGAAGCTGGGGCCAGAGCTGATCCGCTTCTTCTGGCCCGCGGTTTTTGCCGGGCGCAGCGAACATCTGGCGCAATACGCGAACCGGATGGATCCCGGCTTTGTCGCCATGCTGCGTCAAAACGCCCAGGTCACCACGGCGCAATATATGCAAATGCGCACGCGGCGCTTTGACTACGTGCAGCAGATCCATGATTTCATGGAAGGCTATGATTTCCTGCTGACGCCCGCCGTCAGCGTCGCCGCCTTCCCGGCCAATCGCCTGCAACCGGCGCATTGGCCGCAGCATGATTGGGATTGGCTGATGTGGGCGGAATTCTCCTACCCCTTCAACTGGTCCGGCAGCCCAGCCGCGAGCCTGCCCTGTGGCTTCACCCCGGCAGGCCTGCCTGTTGGGCTGCAAATCGTAGGCCGGCGCTTTGATGATCTTGGCGTGCTGCAAGCCAGCGCCGCCTTTGAAGAAGCCCGGCCCTGGGCGCATCTGCGGCCACCACTCGCACAATAGAAGCAAGGCACGGATCGGCTGTTTCCATCCGATCCCATGATGTTCTAGCCTTCCGCCCAACACCGCTTGAGGAACCCGCGCCATGACCAGCATCCCCGCTTCCACCGAAGAACAGGAACTGCTTGCGCTTGCGAAGCGAGCGCTGCCGGGCGGGCATTTCGGCAATTTCCCGGCCGAGATCATCCTGCGGGAAGGCCGCGGCGCCCATGTCTGGGATGTTTCGGGGCGCGAATATATTGATTATCTGCTCGGCAGTGGCCCCATGTATATCGGCCACAACCACCCGAAGGTGACGGAAGCCGTGCTGGCGCAGGTGCCGAAAGGCACCACCTTCTTCACCAATAATGAACATGGCATTCGCCTCGCCGCTGCCATTGTGGATGCGATGCCCTGTGTGGAGCAGGTGCGCTTCGTCTCCTCAGGCTCGGAGGCTGATCTTTACGCCATGCGCCTGGCGCGCGCCTATCGCCAGCGCCCGAAGATCGTGAAATTCGAAGGCGGCTATCACGGCATGAGCGATTGGGGGCTGATGAGCCTCGCGCCCAAGAAGCTCGCGAATTTCCCGGAAGCCGTGCCCGATACGCCCGGCATCCCGGAGAGTGTGCGCGCCGAAGTGCTGGTCGCCCCCTTCAATGATACGGAAGCGGCGGTGCGGCTGATTGAAGCACGGCATGATGAAATCGGCGGCGTTATCCTGGAACCCTTCCAGCGCCTGATCCCGCCCAAGCCCGGCTTCCTGCAAGCGATCCGGGAAGTCACCGCGCGGCTTGGCATTCCGCTGATTTTTGATGAGGTCGTGACAGGTTTCCGCTTCGCCTATGGCGGCGCGCAGGAATATTACGGCGTGACGCCCGATATCTGCACCATGGGCAAGATTATCGGCGGCGGCTTTCCCTTGGCGGCCCTTGGTGGGCGCGCCGATATCATGGCGCAATTCGACAAGGCCCAGGTGGGGGAAGACCGCTTCCTCACGCAAATTGGCACGCTTTCGGGCAACCCTGTTGCCTCGGTCGCCGGGCTCGCCACCATGGCGGTGCTGCGCGAAGCCGGCACCTATGACCAGATTTTCGCGACCGGCCGCAGCCTGATGGAGGGCCTAACCGGCCTGATCCATGAAGCCGGCATCCCTGCCCAGGTGGTGGGTGAGCCGCCCTTGTTCGATGTGGTCTATGCCACTGGTGATATTAGAGATTATCGCAGCGTGATCCGCCAGGATGCCGCCATGCAGAAGCATGTGAATGGGGTATTCCGCGCCAAGGGAATTCTGAAGGGGGACGCCAAATTCTACATGTCCTTGGCCCATAGCGCCGCTGATGTGGCGCAAACCCTGGATGCCTTCCGCGCAGCGATGAAATCCCTGCCGGCCAAGGCGGCTTGAGGTGGCGGAACTGCCAAATTTTTAGGCACCACTTGTTTTTGACACTTTTGTGATCCAGCTAGCGCGAGACAGGGAGCCTCAATCAGCCGGGGATGTCCCTTCCAAACCAGGAGGCTACGCGCATCATGGATCGCCGTTCCTTATTGCTTGGCGCCAGCGGCCTTGCCGCCGGGCTCGCCGCCCCCGCCATTGTCCGGGCGCAGGGCGCCTATCCGTCCCGCCCGGTGCGGCTCGTGATCCCCTGGCCGCCCGGCCAGGCGACCGACCTGATGGCGCGCGTGACGGCTTCCAAAATCACTGAAAGCTGGGGCCAGCCCTTCGTGCCGGAAAACCGCGCCGGTGCGGGCGGCATGATCGGCACCGATCTGGTCGCCAAGGCGGCGCCGGATGGCTATACCGTGCTTGCTGCTTCCACTGGCCCCTTCACAACGGCGCCCTTGGTGCAGCGCACGCCTTATGATGTGCAACGGGATTTCGCCCCGGTCGGGCAGATCGGCATCTCGCCTTACGTGCTGATCGTCCGCAAGGATTTCCCGGCGCAGACTGCGGCAGAATTCGTCGCCCGCGTCCGGGCGGAGCCTGGCAAATACACCTATGCCACTTCCGGCACGGGTGCGGCGGCGCATCTGATTACGCTGATGTTCCTGTCCAAGGCCAAGTTGGACGCTGTGCATGTGCCTTTCCAGGGCAGCGGCCCTGGCCTGACGGCCGTGACCGCCGGCCAGGTGGATTTCGCCATTGAAACCCTGGTCGCGACCTCGGCCCTATTCCGTCAGGGCGCAGTGCGGGCGCTTGGCGTCAGCCTGAAGGATGGTACGGAATTGCAGCCGGATCTCATGCCGCTGGCCCGCCTGCCGGGCGTTGAGGGTTATGATGCCGGTGCTTTTGGCGGCTATATGGTCCCCGCCGCAACCCCGCGCCCGATCGTGGAGCGTTTGGCAGCAGAGATGGAAAAGGCACTTGCGACGTCAGACGTGAAGGCGCGACTGGCGCAGATCGGCTTCCAGCCGCAATTCCGCAATACGGCCGACTTCACCACCTTCCTTGCGCGTCACCGCGAAGAATTCCGTGAGGTCATTCAGGCCAATAACATCCGTGTGGATGGCTGAACCGGCCTCTCCCTTTTGGTATCGGGGCGGCTTTCGGGCCGCCCTTTTTTGTTGGCGGGCGGCTCACTGCAATGGCGCCGCAGCCCGAAATCTGAGAGAAGATGCGCCCATAAGAGGGACCCCATGACCGAAGATACCCGCCTTGATCCGCCGAGCCTCGAAATCGCGGGCAATCGTGCGACCATCCGCCTGCATCGTTCCCGCCACCGCAATCGCGTGGAGCCTGGCGATATCATCCGCATCATGGAGCACCTGGATCAGGTGGATGCCAACCCGTCGCTCCGCGTGCTGGTGCTGGCGGCAAGCGGGCCGGCCTTCAGCGCGGGCTTCCATTTGGGTGGCTTCGCGGAAGACAAGGAAGCCGCCGCCCGCGCGCCGAGTTTTGAGGCCATGGTGGACCGGTTTGAAGCTGTCCGCGTGCCGACCATTTGCCGGCTGCAAGGCGGTGTTTATGGCGGTTCAACCGATTTGGCGCTGACGGCCGATTTCCGCATTGGTGTGACGGGGATGGAAATGTTCATGCCCGCCGCGCGGCTTGGCGTGCATTACTACCCGACGGGGCTATCGCGCTATGTCTCCCGCCTTGGGCTCAATACCGCGAAGCGCCTGTTCCTGACGGCGGAAAAGCTGGGGGCGGAGGAATTGCTCCACATCGGTTACCTCACGCATTTGGTGCAGCCATCCGAACTGGATGCGGCGGTGGATCAGCTTGCAACCACACTCGCCAATGGCGCACCGCTTGCCATTCAGGGCATGAAGCAGGCGCTGAATGAAATCGGCCATGGCCGGCTGGATGCCGAGGCCTGTGCCGAACGCGCACGGCTTTGCAAGGAAAGTGAGGATATCCAGGAAGGCCTTGCCGCCTTCCGCGAAAAAAGAGCGCCCGTCTTTCGCGGGCGCTGATCGAAGCGGGCCGGAGCATTTTCAAGCCAAGTGGAATCACTTGGCGACTCGGAAAATGCGACTGGATAAGTGAGCATTTTCAAGCCAAGTGGAATCACTTGGCGACTCGGAAAATGCGACCAAACAAAAAGGGCGCTGCCAGATCAGGCAGCGCCCTTTTCGATTCAGGCTTCCCCGTAATGAATGCGGCGATAGGGGCGGGACACCACCGTATCATCAGTGTGCACATCCCAAAGGCTGGCGCTATTGCCGCTTTGGTGCGCCTCAAACATCGCGCCCATTTGGCCAAGTGCGCTCACGGTCTGCCCGCGCACGCCAAAGCCATTGGCGACACCGGCCAAATCGCCGCGGCCATGAATGACGATGCCGGGATCAATATTGCCGGCGCGGAATTTGTGGATTTCCGCGCCATAGCCGCCATCATTGATGATCGCCATCAGGAATTTGGTGCCATGCCGGCGCGCGGTTTCCAATTCCTGGATATGCATCAGCAAGCTGCCATCGCCTTCAATCAGCAGCACCTTGCCATCCTTGCGCGCGGCTGCCACGCCAATCGCTGCCGGCAGGCCATTGCCGATGGCGCCGAAATCACTGACCACATGATAGCGTTCGGCAGCGCGGCCCTTCAGATAGGTCATGGCAAAGCCAAGGTAATGGCCGCCGCCAATCACCACATCCCAATCCTTCGGCACCACCGCATCCAATTCCATGATGGCCTTGCGCGGATCAACCGTGCCGGGGGCAATCGTGAATTCCTTGCGGTCCGGCACATCGGCGGCAATCAGTGCCGCCATTTCATCACTGCGGAAGCGCTTGCCCGAAGCTCCATGGCGCTTGATGGCCGCAGTCACCGCTTCCGCTGCCGCCTTGGCATCGGCGCGAATATGCAAATCCGCCGTGCGCAGCCCCTGCCATAGCCCGCGCGGACCGATATCAATCTGCACCGTCTGCGCGCCGGGATAGAGGTAACCGCTTTCCGTCGTATAGGCGCCAAGCCCAACACCGATACCGATCACCAGATCAGCCTCGGCAAAGCGTTCCCGCGAAAAATCACTGGCATAGGCGCCAGAGATATCCATCGCGAAGCGATTGCCGGTGAACAGCCCCTTGGCTTGCAAGGATGTCGTCAGCAGCGCACCCATGGCTTCCGCCATTTCCTCAATGGCTTCGCGCGCCTTGGAAAGCTTCGCCCCACGGCCCGCGATGATGATGGGCTTTTCGGATGCCGCGATCATCTCGACCAATTTTTCAACGAGTGTCGGGTCCGGCTGCGGGCGCTGCGCCGCGGGCAGATAATCAGCCGATGGGATGTAATCCACCATATGCGGATAGGCCTGTTTTTGCAGGTCCATCGGAATGCTGATCACGACCGGGCGGCGTTCCAGCGCGGCGAAGTGAAAGGCTTCCCGCACATTATCCAAAGCGCGATCCATGGTTTTGACAGAGATATGATGCGCGCCGGTTGCTTGCGTGAGCGGCGCCATATCAATCTGCTGAATGTAATAGGGTGCGGCGATGGGTGAATCGCCCGCGAAGACCACCATCGGCGTATTGGCACGCGCAGCAATGGCAAGCCCGGTCATGATTTGCGTAAAGCCTGGCCCGCAGGTGGTGGAAGCGACGCCCACCTTGCCGGTGGCGCGTGCGTAAGCGTCTGCCATGGCAACGGCGCAATGTTCATGCCGCGCATGGATGATGTTCATCCCCGGCTGGCGCTGCATTGCCTCGGTCCAATACATATTCGCATCACCCATCAGGGTGAAAAGCGTATCGCAGCCTTCCTGCGCGAAGACATTTGCCAGAACATCAGAAAGCTTGGGCGATGCCATGATTATTTATTCCCTTTACCGAAAAGACTGCTGATCCAGGATAGAAAGGCCCGCCAGAGCAGGCCGAAAGCATTAAGCTCCGCCGCCGGCGCGGGGGGAGGTGGTGGCAGAGGCGCTGGTGCGGCGGGCGCTGCCGCTGCGGGCGCCTCGGGCGCAGACTGTTCCACAACGGGAGCTGCAGCGGGCGCAGCGGCCATGGCGCGGTTCGCCATGTTATTCGCGAATTCCGCCAAAAGGGCGCGCGCCACATGCACGCCGCCGGCATTGGCGAAGGTCTCCAAAGGCCCGGTCACGGTGAAGCTGCCATTCACGGTCAGCCGCGTCGCTTCGCCCTCCGCCGCCGCCAGCACATCACCATTGGCGAGCGCACGCGATGCGCCGCGCTGGTCAATCCCGCGCCCTTCAATGCGGCAGCGATGCGCATCATGGTCATATTCAAGCTTGGCCTCACCACGAAAGGCTGCTGTGGTCGGGCCGAATTTCACCTTGATGGAACCGCGCCAGAGGCCATCACCCGTGGAAGGCGCCAATTGTGCACCGGGAATACAGGCCGCGACCTCGGCCGGATCGCTCAGCAAGGGCCAAACCACGCCAAGCGGCGCGGGGATCAAGGTTTGTTCCGAAATATCGGGCATGGTGCTGCGTGGAATCCTGCAAGAGGATCGCAGCCTGCGCAAAGCCGGCGCCGGGCGCAAGCCCGGGCAGGTTCAGCGCCTATAACCCCACCGGCCGGCCCGCGACCACCACTGAAAACGCCTCAGGCTTTAGCAGCCGACGCGCCATGCGCGCCGCATCATCGCGGCTGATGGCGCGCAATCTTTCCGATCTGCCATCCAGCCAATCCAGCGGCCGCCCATTGCGTTGCATCGCCATCAGCGTATTCGCGATGCGGCGGCTATCGGTGAATTGCAGCGCGAGTGATCCGGTCAGGAACGCCACCGCCTCCGCCATCTCAGCCTCGGTCGGGCCATCAGCCGCCATGCGCGCCCATTCATCGCGCGTGACGCTAAGCGCCTCGGCGATTCTGCCATTATCGCTCGCGACACTGCCCACCAGCACGCCGCCGCCGAAACCCGTATCCAGCCCAACGCCAATCCCATAGGTCAGCCCGCGCTTGACGCGTACCGATTCAGTAAGCCGCGAGGAAAACCCACCGCCACCAAAAATACGCATGACGATTTGCGCCGCTTCGAATTGCGGATCGCGCGCGCCTATCCCCTCATGCCCGAAAATCGCCTGGGATTGTGGGCTATCCATGCCGACCACGCGCTGGCCGAAGCTGGTAAAGGCCGGCAGCGTTGCCGGTGTCTCCGGCGCGCCCGCCGGCAGCCCCGCAAAAAGCCGCCCCAACAGCGCCGCCAGATCATCCGGGCGAATGGCGCCGGCGGCGGCAATGGTCAGCCCTTCGCGCCGCAATTGACGGCTAAGCTGGCTGCGCAAATCATCCAGCGTAATGGCCGCGAGGCTTTCCGCCGTACCGCCCGAAGGCCGCCCCGCCGTATGTGTCGGGAAGGCTGCGGCCCAAAAGGCCCGCCCCGCCTGACCGCGCGGTGTTTCCAGCGATTGCCGAGCGCCAGCAATGGCCCGCGCCCGCAGTCTTTCAATCGCTGCCTGATCCAGCCTTGGCGCGGTCATCGCCAGCCGCGCCAGGCGCTCGGCTTCCGGCAGGGCATCAATCAGGCAGCGAAACCCGCCATCCACATCATCCCGCCCTGCGCTGAAGGAAAGCCCAATCCCCGCATCGCGCAACGCATCGGTGAAGGCCGCCGCCGGCAAATCGCCTGCCCCTTCCGTCAGCAGCGCCGCCGCAAGGCTTGCCGTGCCCTCCCGCCCCGGCGCATCAAAAGCCGCGCCACCCGGCCAGGACCAGGACAGCGAGACCACTGGCACGGAATGATCCTCAACCAGCCAGGCGGTCAGCCCATGCGCCACCACGCGCTGAATGGGCAGGCGAAATGGCGTGCTCATGCGCTGGGCAATAGCCAGGCGGCGGTATTGGGGGCGCTTGGCAAAACCGCCCGCGCCGCGGCTTCCACCTGATCACGCGTCACGGCACTGATCCGCGCCGGCCAGAATTCCACTGCATCAAGCGGCAAGCCAATGGAAAGCGTCCCGCCCACCATGCGCGGCCCCGCGCCAAAGCCATCAAGTGCCAGCATCGCCCCGGCCGTGAGTTGCCGGATGGACCGCGCCACCTCTGCTTCCGTCGGGCCTTGCTGGATCAGGGTTTCAATCACGGCATTGGCGGCTTCTTCCAGCCGCTCCGGCGTCACACCTGGTCGCGGCATGGCCGAGAGGAAAAACTCCGTCAGCCCCGCCGCATCGCCATCATACCCCGTACCGGCTGATACCGCGAGGCCACTTTCCACCAGCGCCTTATGCAGCCGGCTGCCTTGGCCGCCGCCCAGCAGATGCGAAAGCACTTCCAGCGGCAGCGCATGGGCACGCTCCCCCGCCGTGAGTGACGGCGCCATCCAGGCTTTCAGGAATAGCGCATCGCGCGTCATCGGATCACGCCGGATCAGCCTTGGTTCCACGGCCTGGGCCGGCGCTGGCGCACGATCGCGCCGCGCTGCCTCTCGCGCCGGAATCCCACCATAATGCTGCTCCACCAGCCGACGCACTTCGTCTTCCGGCACGGCGCCGCTGATCACCAGCGTTGCATTGGAAGGCGCGTAAAACCGCGCATGGAATCCCGCCAGATCATCGCGGGAAATGGCGCGAATCTCATCTTCCCAGCCGATAATCGGCCGGCCGGCCCAATGCTGGCGGCCCCAAAGGGCGGCGGTAAACGCCTCCCGGAACCTTGCCCTTGGGTTGGAATCCGTCCTTTGCTGGCGTTCTTCCAGCACCACGCCACGCTCACTTTCCATGAATTCCTGCGGGATCAGGGGGGCGGCCATGCGGTCGGCCTCCATCTCCAGGATCATGCCAAGGCGCGAAGCCTCCACCGCCTGATGATAGGCCGTGACATCGCGTGACGTGAAGGCATTGTCATTGCCGCCTTCGCGCGCCACCAGCCGCGAGAAATCGCCAACCCCGACCTTCGGGCTGCCCTTGAACATCATATGTTCCAGGAAATGCGCGGCCCCCGAACGCCCCGCTGGGTCTTCCGCCCCACCCGCTGCATAGAACAGATATTGCGTGACCACCGGCGCCCGGCTGAAGGGGATGAAGGCAACCTCCAGCCCATTGGCCAGCCGCCAATGCTTCGCGCCAAATAACGGCCTTTGTGGCGGCGGCGCGGCATTTTGCGCAAGGGCAGGCCCTGCCGCGCAAAGCGCAGCGGCAGAGGCAAGGGTTTGGCGTCGGGTCAAGCGCATCATGCCCCCAAAGATGGTATCAGCTGGGCCGTAATCCAGGCCGGGCCAGAGCATTTTCAAGCCAAGTGGAATCACTTGGCGACTCGGAAAATGCGACTAAACAAACAGAGCATTTTCAAGCCAAGTGGAATCACTTGGCGACTCGGAAAATGCGACTAAA
>JADCER010000013.1 GCA_020249925.1 Roseomonas sp.
CCACATCGCCGGCCCCTCAACCACACCGATCATCGGCAGGGCGAAAACACTAGCCAATACAAACCAGCCAGTCAAGCCCTTAATCACCAACAACCTCGCGGTGGACGGGCTTCTAGTACCACTAACAAAACACGTCAAGCGGGGTGGCAATCGGCGCGACGCAGAGATGAAAATTCGCAACACACTGTAAAAAGGTTTTTTTTCTGAGTTTTGAAGCGCCCCGGCTTTGCTGGGGCTGTTTTCCTTACGTCACGCCACCTTGGCCGGCGGCGCGCTGCTTGGTCGCGTTGTTGGGCTTCTTGCGGGCCGGATATGGCTGATTGGCGCCAACAAACGCACGCCACTGATTGAACCAATCCTCACATTGCAAAGTAGCGAATTCCACGGCCTCGAAGCTCTGCAGCGGCGTGCGGCGGTGAATGAGCTCGGTTGTGTAAAGCCCCTTGATGGTCTCGGCGAATGCATTGTTACCGCGCGCGCCGAAACTGCCAACAGAAGGTTCAATCCCGGCTTCAGGCTGTCTTTCCTTATATTTTATCGAGACATATTGGCTGCCCCTGTCGCTGTGATGGACCAGGCCGCCGCGATGTAGGGGCCGCCTGTCATGCAAAGCCTGCTCCAGCGCATCAAGCACGAACCCTGTATGCGCCGTGCGGCCGACACGCCAGCCGACGATCCGGCGCGAAAACGCGTCAATGATGAAGGCGAGATAGACAAAGCCAGTCCATGTCGAGACGGAGCATTTTCAAGCCAAGCGGAACGCTTGGCGGCTCGGAAAATGCGACCAAACAAACATGCTGAAGTCAGAGACCCAAAGCCGGTTCGGCGCCGCTGCCTGGAATTTCCGATTCACGTGATCCTTTGGACAGGGCGCCCCCTTGTCAGAAAATGTCGTGCGCAGAGGCTTTCCGCGAACCGCCCTCTCAATCCCATTCGTACGCATCAGGCGCGCAACGGTACAGCGCGCGACACTGAAACCTTCTCGACCCAATTGGCGCCAGAGCTTCTGCGCGCCATAGACCTCGAAATGCGCTACGCGCAGGCAAAATATGCCAACCCCTTGCGCAAGACCTCATTGGCCTGGCGCAGCTCGCGGTTCTCCCGTTCCAGCGCTTTCAGCTTCTCAGCCATATTGCTCGGCACGCCCGCCCACTTGACCCAGTCCAGCAGCCTATGCGCCGAGCAGCCAATCTTGGCCGAAATCGATAACGCCGCAGCCCAGCGAGAGGGGTATTCCCCCTCGTGATCCAGCATCATCCGCTCCGACCGGGCACGGACTTCAGGGGAAAACTTGTTCGTCGTCTTGCTCATAACGGCTCCATCCTATTTGGAAGTTGGAGCCGATGGCTTACTGCTGGGCGATTCACGCGCCTGAAACACAAAACAGACCAAGGGTGGCCTTCTGGCTAATACCCCGTGGCGGCACCATGCAAAATGTCTGAAATGTAACCGATTCTTCAGAAAGCCCTTATATGCAGGCGGCCTTCTTCCCCCCCTCAGAAGGAACCCGCCGCGTGCGCATCTCCATCCGTAATCTCGGCCTTGGCATCGGCGCCGTGCTGACGATCCTGGTCGCTTATCTTTCGGCCACCGCCATTAATGAAAAGTTGAATGAAAGAACGCTCGCCAAAAGGGGGCTCGAAATCACTACCGCGCTTGAGCTTGGCTATCGCGCGCTCATGCCGCTCTCCTTGGAACGGTCCGTCACGCAAGTTGGCTTGACGCTGGAAACCCCTCTGCCGGCCCAATTCGCAAGCCTGCGCCTCGAACAGCGACGGGTTTCCGAACAATACCTCAATGCCCTGATGGCGCATCTGGAACAGACCAATGACCTGCCGAACAAGCAGGAAACGCTGAATGCGCTTAGGGCTGCGCGGTCGAATCTGGCGGTTTTGCGCGCGAGGGCGGATGCGGCGGTTTCATCGCCACGCCGGAATCGCGCCAGCAACGCAGCGGAGCTACCACCGGAGATTATCGCGGCCATTCGCGATATGCAGTCCATATTGAGTAATCTGATTGACACAGCCGCCATGCGTACCGCGAAATCCGAACAGGCGGTGCTGGCGGCTTATCGCATCTGGCGTATGCGTGAATATGAAGGCCAGTCACGCACCTACATCGCCGCTGCCCTGCTGAACCAGCAGCCCATGACGCCGGCTGCAATGAAGGCTTCCAGCGAATTGACCGGCAAGGCCGAAGCTTCCTTTGAAGCATTGAAATCGATGCAGCGGCTTTTGCCTCCGGCGCTATTGCCTTCGTTGCAGACGATCGAAAACGCCTATGACAAGAATTACGGGGCGCTGCGCACACTTGCCCTTTCCGGTGCGGCGACGGGCACTTACCCGGTGGATTTTGCCACCTTCTTCGCCCGTTCGGGTGAAGCGCTGGGGCAGGTTGAAGCCAATACCAATGCCTTCAGCGAATATGCGACACGGAGCGCACAAAATGCCGTGGCAGAAGCTCGCTCTGCCTTGATTCTGACCTCGGCTGTTGCGGCTTTTGGCTTGGCTGCGGTGCTTTTCATCGCCTGGCTGCTTTATGTCCGCATCGCCCAGCGCCTGTCGCGCACCAATCAGGCGATGGCCGCCTTGGCCAATGGCGATACCGCCATCACCATCAATGACCTCAAAAGCGGCGATGAAATTGGCGATATGGCCCGGTCGCTGGTCGTCTTCCGCGACAATGCGCTGCGGGTTGCTGCGCTGGAAGCCGAAAAGCAGGCGGTGGAGGAAGAACGCGCCGCAGAGCGCAAGGCAGAAATGGAAAGGATAGCGGCGGAATTTGAACGTGACATTGGTGTGATCGTCCAAGCGTTGCGTGAGAATGCGGATGATATGCGCAAGGCCGCGCAATCCATGCAGGCTTCGGCAGGCGATGTTGGCCACCGTTCGCAATCCGTGCTGCGTTCTGCGGAAGAAACCTCCGGCCTTGCTTCCGGTGTGGCCGCGGCAACCGAGCAAATGACCTCCTCGGTTGGGGAAATCAGCCGCCAAATCCAGAATTCCGCTGCCAAAACCCAGGAAGCCGTGGAAAATGCGGCACGCACCTCAGAACAGATCAATTCGCTTGCGGAAGCGGTGGAGCGCATTGGCAGCGTGGTGGAATTGATCAATTCCATCGCCGGTCAGACCAATCTACTGGCGCTGAACGCAACGATTGAGGCAGCACGCGCTGGTGATGCCGGCAAGGGCTTTGCCGTGGTGGCGAGTGAGGTAAAGGCGCTTGCCTCCCAAACCTCCAAGGCGACAGCGGAAATCAGCGATCAGATCGCCGGCGTGCAAAGTGCGACCAGCGCTGCGGTCGTGAAGATCAAGGATATTTCACTGAGCATCAGCGAATTGGAGCATGTCGCTTCCACCATCGCATCGGCGATTGAAGAACAGAACGCGGTGATTGCCGATGTCGCGAATAATGTGAACCGCACATCTTCTCTGACATCCGGCGTTCGCAGCGATGTGTCGCTGGTGGTGAAGACCGCAACCGACAGCAGCGCTTCCGCCGAACAGGTACTCAGCACGGCGCAGGGCCTCGCCTCCCGGTCTGAGGATTTGTCGCGTGCGATGGCGGGCGTGCTGCAAAGGCTGCGGGCGGCGTAAGCCTGGCATCGCCCACAAACCGCATTGGCGCTGGTCGGATCACGCCGATCAGCGCCAAGCGCCTTCAGTCCAGGCTCGCCGCCAAGCCCTCACGATAACTCGGGTAGCGCCATTCAATGCCGAGCGCTGCTTTCGTCGCGGCATTCGCCACACGTCGATTTTCCGACCAGAAGGAAAGCGCCATGGGCGACATGCTGGCGCGCGCTTCTTCAAAAGGAATGGCGGGGGGCGGCGGCATGCCCAGCAGCCGCGCAGCCTCCTCCATCACCACGGCGCTTTCCGCCGGTACATCATCCACAAAATTCAGCACACGGCAGCCGGGCGGTGGCGGGTTGCTGATGGCAGCCATCACCGCATGGGCGATATCGTCGCGGTGAATGCGGCTGAAGCTATGACCGGGCTTCACCACCCGCCGCGCAACCCCGGCGCGCAATTCGGCAAAGGGGGCACGCCCCGGCCCGTAAATCCCACCGACGCGGCAGATATCCAAAGCGGCACCTTCGGGCCGCGCCGCGCGCCAGGCTTCCTCAGCCGCCAGGCGCCTTTGGCTGCGCGGCTGGCCGGGGGCGGGCGCTGTCGCCTCATCCACCAGGCCGCCGGCGCGGTCCCCATAAACCCCGGTGGTGGATAGATAGCCGATCCAACGCTGATGGCCTGAAGCCAGTGCATCGGCGTGGCGGCTGAGTACCGGGTCCCCGCCTTCATCCGGCGGCGTGGTGATCAGCCAATGGCTGGCAGCGGCGAAAGCGGGGCCGGCCTTCTCGAAGCTGAGCACCTCAACCCCCGCCGGCGCCCTTAGGTTCTGCGGTTGGCGTGAGGTGCCGATCACCCGCCAGCCAGCCTTGGCAGCGGCTTCGGCCACCGCGCGCCCGGCATAGCCAAGGCCGGCAATGATTAGCGTATTGTCGTGTTTCATGGTTTTTCCGCCACGCGCCATCACAAAAATATTGTCTGTTCCGCCAACACATTACCATGCCGCGCAGCCTGCGCTACAATACAGGCGATGGCGCAAGGACCAATGAAGCTGATCGGGGTTGCCACGGCGCTTTTGGTGGCGGGCGCGGCTGGCGGCTTGTGGCTTTCGGGCGTGCTTTCATCCGCGCAGCAGGATGCGGCGCTGCCCGTGCCGCCGGAACCCCCGCGGCTATCCCAGGCCCCCGAATATGCGCGCTGCCTAGATCTATTGCCTGCCGACCCCGTTGGCGCACGCGGCTTTGCGCGGGATTGGCTGATGCAGGGTGGTGGCGAGGGTGCCGCCCAATGCGAGGCGCTGGCCCAACTCAGCCTTGGGGAAGCTGATGCCGCGGCGGAAGCGCTGGAACGCATCGCGGCGCGCAGTGAGGCCGGGCTTGCCGCGCGTGCGGCTGTTTTCGGCCAGGCGGCGGAAGCCTGGCGCGCCGCCGGCAAGCCGCAACGCGCAGCAGCAGCGGCCAGCCTTGCCCTGGCACTGACCCCGCAAGACCCTGATTTGCTGTTGGAACGTGCCATGGCACGGCTCGCTCTCAATCAGGTGAGTGGCGCCTTGGCCGATCTTGATCTGGCCGTAGTGCTGGATGCAGACCGGGCCGAGGCCTGGGTTTGGCGCGCCGCGGCGCAGCGCCGGATTGAGCAGTTGCGGCCGGCTGAAGACAGTATCACCACCGCTTTGCGGCTTGCGCCGCGCAATGTTGAGGCGTTGTTGGAACGCGGCATTCTGCGCCAATTGCGCGGTGAGGCCGAGGCTGCGCGGCGCGATTGGGAAAGGGTGCTGGAATTGGCCCCGGATAGTGCTGCCGCTGATCTGGCTGCACAGAATTTGGCGCTGATCGAAGCAGGGCCAAGCCTGCGTTAGCGGCGAGCCGTTTTGGCCGCTCCTCCACCGCGGCGTTCTTCCCAAGACCCCCAATGCCGGCCATCAGTGGGCAAGCCGCGCCCATCACAGGGAACCACATTGATCGCCGGGAAATCGCTGACCAGCGCCATGGCAACGCCTCGGGGGCGGGAAAAGCCGGCAAGCTGGATATCCAGTGTATTGCGGGTCGTTACCCGAACAATACGCCCCCATTCCCCGGCATAGGCGGTCACGATGGGACCCGCTTCATCGCGGGTAAGGCGCACAAGATCGCCGACTTCCGGTATCACGATCTGGGAGCCATCCGGTCTTGTGTCTATCCGCATGAGGATTTTCCTGCCTGGCGTCGCGGTGGGAGGGACTTCGGTGCTGCAGTAAAACCGACAAACCTCAAGAATCATCTAACGCCGACGGGACTGACCGAACCCTTCTGGCGCCGAATCGGGGGATGGGCTATCAAGGTCTCCCATGACCCGGTTCGTATTCATCACCGGCGGCGTGGTCTCCTCACTCGGTAAGGGTATCGCTTCCGCTTCGCTCGGCGCGCTGTTGCAGGCGCGCGGTTACAAGGTTCGGCTGCGCAAGCTTGACCCCTACCTCAATGTAGATCCGGGGACCATGAGCCCCTATCAGCACGGGGAGGTTTTTGTCACCGATGATGGCGCGGAAACCGATCTTGATCTTGGCCATTATGAACGCTTCACCGGCGTGCATGCGCGCAAGGCTGATAATTGGACCACGGGGCGCATTTATTCGGATGTGATCGCGGCCGAACGGCGCGGCGATTACCTGGGCGGGACGGTGCAAGTGATCCCGCATATCACGGACAAGATCAAGGAAGTGGTCCAGACCGAAACCGATGGCTATGATTTCGTGCTGGTCGAAGTGGGTGGCACGGTCGGCGATATTGAAAGCCTGCCCTTCCTGGAAGCCATCCGACAAATGGGCAATGAACTCGGCCCGCAGCGCAGCATTTTCATGCATCTGACGCTGGTGCCTTACATTCCATCAGCCGGTGAATTGAAGACCAAGCCAACGCAGCATAGCGTGAAGGAACTGCTTGGCCTTGGTATTCAACCGCAGATTTTGCTCTGCCGCTGTGATCGGCCAATCCCGGAAAATGAACGTCGCAAGATCGCGCTATTCTGCAATGTGCGCCCCGAAAGTGTGATCCCTGCTTTGGATGCCAGCACGATTTACGAAGTGCCCCTGGCCTATCATGCCGAAGGGCTGGATGTGGAAGTACTGCGCCATTTTGGCCTTTCCGCCTTTGGCGAGCCCGATATGTCGCGCTGGGAAAGGATTGTGAACGCGATCAAGGCCCCGGAAGGTGAGGTCAATATCGCGATTGTCGGCAAATACACCAATCTGCTGGATGCCTATAAGTCGCTTTCGGAAGCGCTGGTCCATGGCGGCATTGCGCATCATGTGCGTGTGAAGCTCGATTGGGTGGATAGCCAAATCTTCGAAAATGACGCGGAAGCACTCGCCCGGCTTGAACATGTGCATGGCATTCTGGTGCCGGGCGGCTTTGGGGAGCGTGGCACGGAAGGCAAGATTGAAGCGGTGCGCTTTGCGCGCGAACGCAAGCTGCCCTTCTTTGGCATTTGCTTTGGCATGCAGATGGCGGTGATTGAAGCGGCGCGGAACCTGGTTGGGTTGAAGGGTGCGTCTTCCACTGAATTCGGGCCTTGTGCGGAACCCGTGGTTGGCCTGCTGACCGAATGGCAGCGCGGCAATGAGGTGGAGCGCCGCGATGCGAGTACCGATCTGGGCGGCACCATGCGGCTTGGCGTCTATCAGGCGCATCTTGCGGAAGGCTCGCTGGTGCGCTGCGTTTATGGAGATGCGGCGGAAATCCAGGAACGCCACCGCCACCGCTATGAGGTGAATATCGCCTATCGTGATCAGCTTGAAGCAGCGGGTTTGCGCTTTTCCGGGCTTTCGCCCGATGGCGTGCTGCCGGAGATTGTCGAATATCCGGACCATCCCTGGTTTATCGGCGTGCAGTATCACCCGGAATTGAAATCCAAGCCCTTTGAACCGCATCCGCTTTTTTCTGGCTTCATCGGTGCGGCGGTGCGTCAGGCGCGCTTGGTATGATGCGCCATGTGAAGGCGGGCAATGTGACCTTTGGCAATGATCTGCCTTTGGTCTTCATTTGCGGCCCGTGCCAGATTGAAAGCCGGGCCCATGCGTTGGAAACGGCAGCCGCGCTCAAGGAAATCGCGGCATCGGCTGGTGTGCCGCTGATTTATAAATCATCCTTCGACAAGGCCAATCGCACCAGCGTTTCGGCCGCGCGCGGTATTGGCATGACTGAGGGCCTGTCCATTCTGGCCGAAGTGCGCGCGAAAACCGGGCTGCCGGTGCTGACCGATGTGCATGCGCCGGAACAATGCGCGCCCACCGCCGAGGCAGTGGATGTGCTGCAAATCCCGGCCTTTTTGTGCCGACAGACGGATTTGCTGCTGGCCGCGGGGGCGACCGGGCGCGTGATCAACGTGAAGAAGGGGCAGTTCCTGGCACCCTGGGATATGAAGAATGTCGCGGCGAAAATCGCGAGCACGGGCAATCACAATGTCCTGCTCTGCGAACGCGGCGCTTCCTTTGGCTATAATACGCTGGTGTCCGATATGCGGGCTCTGCCGATCATGGCCGAGACTGGTTATCCCGTGGTCTTTGACGCGACGCATTCCGTGCAGCAACCGGGCGGGCAGGGGACATCAAGCGGCGGGCAGCGCGAATTTGCCCCGGTGCTGGCGCGCGCTGCCGTGGCGGTGGGGGTGGCAGCGGTTTTCATCGAAACCCATGCGGACCCGGATCACGCGCCATCGGATGGTCCGAATATGATTCCGCTGCGGGAGATGCCGGCGCTGATTGCGCGGCTGAAGGCGTTTGATCGGCTCGCGAAGGGCGAGTGATCAGGTAGTTCCCCGGAAGCTCATCCGCCCCATCAGCCCATCGCGCTTGATGAATTGGTGCCAAAGTGCCGCCGCAACATGAAAGGCAACCAGCGCGAGCAGCGCATAGGCCGCCAATTCATGCACTTCCTTGATGCTGCGCGACAGGGCGCGATTGGCCGCGAGCGGCGAGGCAATGCTGAAGAAGCCAAATTCCAACCCGCGCCCGCGTAGGAAATGCGCCGCCATACCAAGCAGCGGCACGGCAGCCATCAACCCGTAAAGCCCGAAATGCGCGAGCCGCGCCAGGCGCTGCTGCCTGGGGGACATGCCATCAGGCATTGGCGGCGCGGTGCTGACCATGCGCCAGAGAATACGCAGCGCCAGCAGCACCACCACAACAGCGCCCACGCTATTGTGCGAGGTCTTGATCAAA
The DNA here is from genome assembly GCA_020249925.1 of Roseomonas sp. GTDB lineage: Bacteria > Pseudomonadota > Alphaproteobacteria > Acetobacterales > Acetobacteraceae > Neoroseomonas. The sequence goes on from JADCER010000013.1 coordinate 8,767, forward strand.
TCCCGAAAGGCGCCGCGTGGCAGGTCATCGGCAATCAGGATGCTTGCTGCGGCGTAGAAAATCAGCGCTGCCATCACCCAATGGAACAGGATGGCAAGGCGATCATAACGGGCGCGGTCCATGGCGCATTCCTTCACGAAAACGGTGAAGGACTATAATGGTCTCCCGCAGCCTGCCATGATCAGGATCAAACCCCGCCCGCGCGCCGCGCCGGTTCGCGGCTGAGGCCCCGCGCTGCCAATGCTGCAAGATATTCCGCCCAGCGGCTTTCCTGTTCCTCACCCAGGCGGCGGAGATATTCCCAGGTAAAAATACCCGTATCATGCAAATCATCGAAGCTGATGCGAAGCGCATAATGCCCCACAGGCTCCAGCCCGATAATGCCAACATGGCGCCGGCCTGCCACAATCACCTTCTGGCCCGGACCATGACCCTGCACTTCCGCACTTGGGCTTTCCACGCGCAAATACTCGGCGGGCAGCGCGAAGCGCGCGCCATCAGCAAAGGCAATGTCGAGGATTTTTTCCGCCTTGCGCAGGCGGATTTCGGAGGGTGCGCTCATGCGTCCAGTTTGCGCGCCTCATCCGGCAGCATGATCGGGATGCCATCACGCACCGGATAGGCAAGGCCCGCGGCATCGCTGATCAATTCGCCCTTGTCGCGGTCATAGCGCAGCGGCTTTTTCGTCACGGGGCAGACCAGGATTTCGAGCAGCTTCGGATCCAAGGCGCCGCCCTTGGGTTGCGGTTCCGTCATGCAAGGATTCCCTTCTTCAACTCAGGCTGCCAGGGTTCGGCATATTGGCCGCCGCCCCCATGCGTAGCAGCGCGACCAACATTTCCGCCCGTTCCGGCCCTTCGGCCGCTTCCAGCAGGGCCTGTTTTTCCGGCGGATCAAAGGGGCACACCATGGCGAGCATGGTCACCAACAGCGCATCGGGGGTTTGTTCCACCGCATCCCAATTCGCCTCAATCCCGCGCGCCTGGAAATAGGGCTTGAGCGCGCCCAACAGCGCCGAGCGATCCAGCGGCGGCGGTTCTGCTTCCAGCAGATCGGTGACGAAATCCGTATAATCCGCGCGCACACGCCGATAACCGCCGGCGGCCTGCGGCAATTCCTCCAGAATGCGAAACCGCGCCACGCCGATCAGCGTAATCAAAAGCCGCCCATCATCGGTTTCGCTGAAGGATGAAATGCGCCCAAGGCAGCCGATACGATAAAGCCCCGGCCCTTCTGCCGCTGGCTTGCCGCGCGCATCGGGTTGCACCATGCCAAAAAGCCGGCTCTTGCCCAAAGCATCCAGGGTCATGGCCAAATAGCGCGGCTCAAAAATATTGAGCGGTAAGCGACCGCGCGGCAGCAGCAGTGCCCCGGTCAGGGGGAAGACTGCGATCTCAGCAGGCAGATCCGCCAAGCGCGGGCTGAAGGGTTGCATGATGCGTGGCGCCGCCGGCCTTAACGGAACAGCACAGAAGAAAGTTTGCGCCGCCCGGCGACACTCGCGGCATCACCAAAGCCCCAGGCTTCGAAGAATTTCAGCAATTGCTTGCGCGCAGCTTCCTCATTCCAGGCGCGGTCGCGCCGGATCGCCTCAATCAAGGCATCCACCGCACCAGCGCGGTCATCCATGGCGTTCAGCGCAACAGCCAGATCAATCCGCGCGCCATGATCATTGGGGTCAGCGGCCAACCGCGCTTCAAACTCCGCCAGCTTGGCGCGCGCTTCGCGCCCTTCGGCGGCCAATTCCAGGGCGCTGCGGATGGACGCAATCTCGGTATGGTTGCGCATCTTTTCCGGTACGCTTTCAATCACCTGCAGGGCCTGTTCTTCCTGCCCGAGCGTCATCAGGCAGCGTGCGACACCCGCCATGGCTTCGGCATTTTCCGGCTCCTGCTGTGCCAGCGCGCCAAACAGCTGCAACGCCGTGGTAGCATCGCCTTCTTCCAGCGCGGCCTTGGCTTCACCCAAAAGGTCGGCCGTCGGCATTTGCCCGCCAGCCTGCTTGAGCAAGCCTTCAATGAAGCGCTTCACTTCTGATTCCGGCAGAGCGCCCTGGAACAGGTCGAGGATCTGCCCCTTCCAGAAGGCGACGACGGTGGGCACGGATTGCAGCGGCAGGCCCATTTGCACGAGCTGCTGCACAAGGCCGCGATTCTTATCAATATCAATCTTCACCAGCCGCACGCGCCCACCGGCGGCATTCACCACCTTTTCCAGCGCGGGCGTCAGTTGCTTGCAGGGCCCGCACCAGGTGGCCCAGAAATCCACCAGCACCGGCACGTCATTGGATGCCTGCACCACATCCTGCATGAAGGTGGTCTGGTCACCATCCTTGATGGCGCTAGCGGCGGCGCCCTGCGGCGGGCGAGAGGGGTCGAAGATCACTTCCATTTGGGCACTTCCTGGTCTTGCTGGACCATAAATGCGCCCTCTGGCCGTATAAGCAAGCCACCCCGGCCGGGATCAGGCGCCATCCAGGTCCAGCAGCCGGGTTTCATGCCCAAGCCCGGCCAGAAAGCCCAGCAAATCCTGGGGGGCGAGGCCCGTGGAGGCCGTATTCACCAGGGGATGCACCCAAATCCGCGCATGGCGCATCAGCCCCGCATCCATGACAAACCGAATCCGCTCCGGCGGCGCATTGACCAGCCCAAAGGGCGTGACCGAGCCGGGTGTCAGGCCCAGGACGCCCATCAATTCCTCGGCACTGCCCATGGTGACCTTGCCCGATCCCGCCAGGCGGGCCAGCGCATTGATGGAAACCTGGCGGGATTCCTCCAAGGTGGCCAGCAGGAAGGGTCCATCGCCCTTGGCGGGCCGCAGGAACAGGTTTTTGGTGTGCCCGCCCGGCAGCGTGCCGCGCAAATCCTGGCTTTCGGCGACCGTGAAGACCGCCGGGTGATGGCGCGTTTCCGCGGCAACGCCAGCGGCAGCGAGGCGGGCGAGCAGCCCTTCAGGGGTTTCGGGCATTAAGCCTCCTGCATTCCACCGGCAGGGGCATCAAGAAAGCCGAGGTTTTCCTCGCGAATTTTGGCCGCTGCTTCGTCATAAAGGAATGGCAGGAAGGCGTAGCGCCGCCCGGCGGTTACCTTGGACACGCGATGCAGCAGGCTGCAGGAGAAAATCACCGCGCCGCCTGGTGGCGGCTTGAATCCGCGCGGGCCGAATTCCGGAAAGGAAATCTCGCCGCCGTCGAATTCGGCATTCAGGTTGATGGAAACCGCAAAGCGGCGATGCGCCGTGCCCTTCGTGGTGTTGTCCCGATGGGCACGAAAATGGCCGCCTTCTTCTGCCGAGTAACAACTTACGATGTAGCGTTCCATGCGCGTGACATGGAATTGATGGACCCTGGCAATCTCAGGCACGATGCGCCGCTTGATCCGCGCCTGGGTGATGCGAATGATGTCGTCATCCGTGATGGTGTAATCCTTGCGTCGCTTGTGGCTATGGTCAAAGACGCCAACGGTTTTGCCATTGACTTCGCGCATGAAGCCGGATTCCCCGCCGCCATGCGTTTCGTAAAGGCTGATGAGTTTCTCGCATAAGCCAGGTTCAAAAACGCTATGAAGGCAAAGCACCGGCGCCTGCACGGTGAAACCCGGGTAGCTGTCCAAGGCTGGCAGGGCAGACAGGTAATTGAACAATTCGGCATGATCCGCGCCGCTGGCCGGGAAAGGAAACAGTTTCAGAATGCGCAAGGCCGGATCAAGCACCAGCCAGAAGCGCCTGACCGCAACGGGCTGCCCCGCAACGGCATCATGTGGCACCGCACCGTAACGGCGCGAAATCGCAAGATCATGATCCAGAAAGAACCGGATGCCTGGGATGCTTTCCTGAACGCGGTTTCGCGCCTGATCTTCGGGATCAATCAGCACGCCGAAAAGGCTTGCCTTGTCATCATCAAAGACCCGGCGGTGCGCGGCAATGGCGCGCAGGGCACCCTCCCCGCCTTCGTCCCCAACCGTCCCGAGGAAGCATAAGACAAGGTAGCGCCCCGCCGCCGTATCGAAGGTGAAGCGTGGGATGGTTGTTGTGGGCGCCACGAAATAGGGGGCTGGGTCGCCCGGCGAGAGATTGACAAAAAGGGGTTGCATGAACGCGAATTCGCACAGGCAAAGATTAACGACAAGTTCATTTCCCTCGGGCGCTGACTGCTTTACCCGCAGGTAATCCGCGTCACCACCCCGTTTTCAATCAGCCCGGTGGCGCGGTCCAGCCGGTAATCCTTGGTCATGGGCGTGGTTGGCCCCCCCATGCGCACGGTGTTGATGCCGGGCATGGATTGGAGTGCCGTGCGCACCTCCTCAGGCGCCTTGCCGAGCAAGGCCGGGAAGCGCGCCTCATGCCGCGCGCAGCCTTCGGGGGCCTGGGCTTGGGCGGTGCTGGCGAGTGTGAGCAGGCCAAAGCAGAACATCAAGGCTAGCCGCTTTTGGGTCATGGGGTTTTCCTTCCGTATTGGGGTGATGAAAGCCTGATTTCATCGCGATTTCAGGGTGATTGGTGCCACATTGCGGCGCAGCCTGGCAGGCGCCATTCTGGCCCGGATGATTATGCAAGGAACCCGCCCCATGGCGCAGCCGCTTTCCATCATGTCCACCCTGGCCTTGCAGGGCGTGCTTGACGTGCTGGCGCCGCTTTGGGCCAGGACCAACCCAGCGCCGGCCATGGTGTTCGACCCGACGAAAAGCATTTCGCAGCGCATCGCCGATGGCGCACGCGGCGATATCGCCATCCTGACTGCCGCGGCTGTGGATGATTTCATCGCCAAGGGGGTTTTCGCGCAGGGCAGCCGCCGTGATTTGGCATTATCACACATTGGCGTTGCAGTGGCCGCCGGCGCGAAGCGGCCCGATATCAGTACGCCGGAAGCCTTCCGCGCGACGCTGCTGGCGACACCATCCCTCGCCTATTCCCGGGCTGGCGCCAGCGGGTTGTTCTTTGCGGGGCTGATCGAAAGGCTTGGCATCGCGGCGGAAGTTAACGCGAAGGCCACCGTGATTCCGCAGGGCTTTACGGGTGAATTGTTGAAGCGCGGCGAAGTGGCACTCGCCATCCAGCAGGTCAGCGAATTGATGACCGTGCCGGGGATAGACATTATCGGTACGCTGCCCGCTGAAATTGGCGAGGTGATGACGTTCTCCGCCGCCATTTTCACTGAGGCGCCGCAGCCCGAAGCCGCGCGCGCCTTCATGGCATTTCTGACCGAGGGCGCGGATGCCAAGCTGCTCCGCGCCAAGGGGTTGGAGCCGGTTTAAGGGGTTAGCGCAAACCCCTCATATCCCTTATCCGCCACCTCATCACAAATCCGCCGATACCGCGCCATACCGCCGATATAGGGCATAAACACACGCGGCTTGCCCGGCACATTGGCGCCGAGATACCAGGAATGCAGCGTTTTCGTGAAAAGCGTGCGGTTGGCCACTTCCTGCACCTGCACCATCCAATCATCCACCGCATCAGGCTTGGCTTCAATGCGGGTCTGGCCGGCGGCGCGCATATCCGCGATGCAGCGCGTGATCCAATCCACATGCTGTTCGATGGCAACCGGCATATTGGTCAGCACTGAAGGGCTGCCAGGCCCGGTGATGGTGAACAGATTGGGGAAGCCCACCACTTGCAGCCCCAGATAGCTGCGCGGGCCTTCGCGCCACACATCACGCAAGGCAAGACCATCGCGTCCTGCGATATTCAGGTTGAATAGCGGCCCGGTCATGGCATCGAAGCCGGTCGCAAAGACAATAATGTCCAGCGGATATTCGCCCTTGCTTGTCTTCACGCCATTGGCGGTGATGCGTTCAATCGGCTCGGCCCGCAAATTCACCACATCAACATTGTCGCGGTTATAGGTTTCGAAATAGCCGGTATCAATCGGCGGGCGCTTGGTGGCGAAGCCATGATCAATATCTGAAAGGATCGCGGCCTTGGCGGGATCCTTCACGATCTGGCCGATCTTTTTCTTGAGGAAGTCTGAAACGATCCTATTCGCTTCCTCATTCGTCAGCACATCGCGGAATTCAGCGCGGAGCCGAAGCCCGCCCCTCTCCCAGGCTTTTTCGAAAATCTCATTCCGTTCTTCATCGGACACATCCAGGACGGAACGATCCGCAATGCGCCAGGGATGGCCATTGACGGTGGAGCGCATCACATCGCGGATTTCGGCGAAGTTCTCCCGGACATATTTCTTGAAATCATCGGTCAGCGGCGCATTGCGCGCGGGGATGGAATAATTCGCCGTGCGCTGAAACACGGTCAGATGCTTGGCGGCAGCGCCAATCACCGGAATGGCTTGAATGCCGGTGGACCCGGTGCCAATCACGCCAACGCGCTTGCCTGTGAAATCCACACCCTCATGCGGCCATTCGCCGGTGTGATACCATTTGCCCTGGAAATCCGAGATGCCATCAATCTTCGGCAGATTGGCGGAAGAAAGGCAGCCAACAGCGGTGATCAGATAGCGCGCGGCGTAATGCCCGCCCTGTTCGGTCCGCACAAGCCAAAGGTTTTCCGCTTCATCATAACGTGCTGCCACCACCCGCGCACCGAAGGTGATGTCGCGCTTCAAATCAAGCTTATCGGCGGCGTAATTCAGGTAGCGCAGAATCTCCGGCTGGCTCGGGTAGCGTTCGGACCATTCCCAGCCCTGCACCAGCTCATCCGAAAAATGATAGCAATAGCTGTGGCTTTCGGAATCACACCTCGCCCCTGGGTAGCGATTCCAATACCAGGTACCGCCCACGCCATCGCCCGCTTCCAGCACATGGGCGGAAAGCCCCAGCCGATCCCTGAGCGTATGGAGCTGATACATGCCGGCAAAACCGGCACCGATGATCAGCGCGTCATAAAGCTTCGCCTCGGTTGAGGTGGCGGCCAGGGGGCTTACGGCATCAAGCATGGCGGGTTCTTCTGGTTGTTCATGGGCTTGGCAAGGCTACCCCACCCCGCCCCCCGGCGCCAAGCGGGGCCAAATCCTTGTCAATTGGGCGGGACCGCCCACATAGGGGTAGGAAAGCGCCCTAAAGCCCCCTGCCTTCTGGCGCCCCCCTAGACCTTGGGAAAGACCAACAACGTGAATATTCAGATCCCTGCCTCTGGCCTCACCACGGCCAATGCCTCGCTTGAGCCGCGCCCGTCGCGCGCGGAAGCCGAAGCCGCCGTGCGCACCCTGCTGCGCTGGGCCGGCGATGATCCGGACCGTGAGGGCCTGGTGGATACCCCCGCGCGCGTCGCCCGCGCCTATGAGGAATTCTTCGCCGGCTATGAAACGGACCCGGTGGATTTGCTCGCGCGGTCCTTCGAAGAAACTGATGGCTATGATGAAATGGTGATCCTGCGCGATATCCGCATGGAAAGCCATTGCGAACATCATATGGTACCCATCATTGGCCGCGCGCATATCGCCTATTTGCCGCAGGGGCGCGTGGTTGGCATCAGCAAGCTGGCGCGCGTTTTGGAAGTTTATGCCAAGCGCCTGCAAATCCAGGAAAAGCTGACGGCACAGGTGGCGAATACCATCGAACAGGTGCTGAAGCCGAAGGGTGTGGCCGTTGTGATTGAAGCGGCGCATCAATGCATGACAACGCGCGGCATCCATAAGCCGGGTGTCACCATGGTGACCAGCCGCATGCTCGGCGCTTTCCGGGATGATGCCAGCACGCGGCGCGAATTCCTCGCCATTATCGGTGGCCAGCGCGCCAATGTGATTGAGGGCTAGGAGCATTTTCAAGCCAAGTGACTTCACTTGGCGGCTCGGAAAATGCGAGCATAAAGAATCTCAGCCCTCCCACGCCGAAGCGCCGCTTGACCAAGGGGCGCTTCGGCGCGCATGAGCCCCCATGCGCTTTTCCACACCCCCCAATGCGGAAGACCTGATTGAACTGGCCGAGGATGCGCTCGCCGCCATTCCGAAGCCATTGCGCGATTTGTTGCGGGGTGTCGCCATCCTGGTGGATGACATTGCGGAGGAGGAAATGCTCCGCGACTTGGGGATTGAAAACCCCTATGAACTGACGGGGCTTTATCTTGGCGTGCCGCTGACTGAAAAAAGCAACGCCATGGTGCCGGAGGAACCGGACCGCATTTTGCTGTTCCGAGAGCCCATCCTGCTGGAATGGATCGAAACGGGCGAAGACCTGTTCCGCCTGGTGCGCAACGTGCTGATCCACGAAATCGGCCATCATTTCGGCTTTTCGGATGAGGACATCGAAAGGCTGGAAGGCGGGGAGTAGCCCAGGGGCGCCGGGGCCGACGCCCCCCTGTTTCAACTAGCCCCGATCCATCCTAAATAAAAGTTCATGTCCATCACCTTCACCCTGAATGGCGCCATGCGGGCGCTCCCGGCCGAAACGCCCCCGGCCATGACCTTGCTGGATTGGCTGCGCGCGGCGGGGCTGACCGGCACCAAGGAAGGCTGTGCGGAGGGGGATTGCGGCGCCTGCACCGTGGTGATTGAGGGGCCGGATGGCGCCCGCGCCCCCGTCAATGCCTGCCTGATGACACTCGGTCAGGCACATGGCCTGGCGCTCCGGAGTGTGGAGGGGCTATCCGCCCCCGATGGCGCGCCGCATCCCGTCCAAGCCGCGATGCTGGCCGCTGAGGCTACGCAATGCGGCTTTTGCACGCCGGGCATTGTCATGTCGCTTTACGCCCATGCCCGCATGGGCGGTGACGCGCATGAGGCTTTGGCGGGAAACCTCTGCCGTTGCACCGGCTATCGGCCGATTTTGGATGCGGTGGCGGCCCTGCCGGTGGCGGAGGATGCCGCGCCGCTATGCCCCGCGACTGATGTCACCGCCTTCGGTCCGCCAGAACATCGCTTTTTCCTGCCGCGCAATCTGCATGATGCGCTTGCACTCCGGCGCGAAAACCCTGAGGCGTGGTTATTGGCCGGCGGCACTGATCTCGGCCTTCGCTTTTCGGAACACCGCGACAATCCTGCTGCCATTATTTGCCTGCGCGATGTCGCGGAATTGCGCGGGATCAGCGCGGAGCCAGAGGGGCTTTCGGTTGGTGCCGCCGAACCCTATGCCGCGCTGCTCGATCTGATCGCGGATGATCCGGATTTCGCGGCTTTTTCCGGGCTGCTGCGGCGCTTGGGGTCACGCCAGATTCGCGCACTTGGCACACTTGGCGGCAATCTCGGCACCGCAAGCCCGATTGGCGATGCGCTGCCGCCCTTATTGGCGCTTGGCGCGCGGGTGATGCTCGCCGGGCATGATGGCACGCGCGAAGTAGCGGTTGAGGATTTCCTGCTCGGCTATCGGCGCAATGCGCTGGCGGCGGGGGAAATCATCGCGCGGGTTTTCATCCCAAGGCCCGCGCCGGGCGCGATCTTCGCCGCCGAAAAACTCTCCCGCCGGCATGATCAGGATATCAGCGCCATTGGGCTTTCCGTGCTGCTGGAACGTGATGGCGATGTCATCACCCGCGCGCGCATCGCCCATGGCGGCTGCGGGCCAATGGCAGCGCGCGCGCCGGAAGCCGAAGCATTGCTGCAAGGTGCCCTCTTCACCGAAGCGCAAGCGCGTGCCGCCGGTGATGCTCTGGCGCGCGCCATCACACCGATGGATGATTTACGCGGCACGGCGGAATATCGCCGCGTGGCCGCGCGCAATCTTTTGCTTAGGCTTTATTGGCGCGCCGCGCAGCCAGATGCGGCGGCGGAAATCATGGCACTTCCAACGCCGCACGCGCCAAGGTTCATCGCGTCATGAATGTACCACTCGCCCAGGGGGCAGCACTCGCGCATGATTCGGCGCTGGGCCATGTTACGGGTCGCGCGCCCTTCGCGGATGATGTGCCGGAAGCGCCGGGCATGTTGCATGGCGCGCTGTTGCTCTCGCCTGTTGCGCATGGGCGGCTTGGGGCTTTGGATATCGCGGCGGCGCGCGCCATGCCGGGCATTGTCGCCGTGCTGACCGCGCGGGATGTGCCGGGGGCGAATGATATCTCACCCTCAGGCCGCGAAGTGGAACCGCTTTTTGCCGATGGCGTCTTGCGCCATCACGGCCAACCCATTGCGATGGTGGTTGGGGAAACGCGCGATGCGGCGCTGGCGGCCCTCGCCGCGCTGAAGCCAGAGATTGAGGCGCTACCCGCCATTCTTTCCATTGAGGATGCGCTGGCAGCCGAAGCCTATCTGTTACCGCCGCAGGAAATCACGGTGGGTGATGCCGCGGGCGCGATTGCCGCTTCACCCATGCAAACATCCGGCGAATTTCGCGCTGGCGGGCAGGAGCATTTCTATCTGGAAGGCCAGATCGCCATCGCCCTGCCAGGCGAGGACGGTGATATCGCCATCACCTCCTCCACCCAGCACCCGACCGAGGTGCAGCATATCGCCGCGCGCGTGCTGGGTTGTGATTTCAACCGCATCACTGTGCGCTGCCGGCGCATGGGTGGTGGTTTTGGCGGCAAGGAAAGCAATGCATCCTGGGTGGCTGCGGCGGCGGCTCTCGCCGCGCGTGCCACGGGCCGGCCGGTAAAACTGCGCCTCTCCCGCAAGGCGGATATGGCCGCCACCGGCAAGCGCCACCCGTTTCTGTATCGCTGGCGCGCGGGCTTTGACGCGACAGGGCGCATTACGGGGCTGGAAGCGATGCTCGCCGCCGATGGTGGGCATAGTCTTGATCTGACCGGCGGCGTGGTGTTTCGCGCCCTGACCCATGCGCTGAATTGCTATGAGGTGCCGGCGGTAAAACTTCGCGCATTGTCGCTGCGCACCAACACTGTAAGCCATACGGCGTTTCGCGGCTTTGGTGGCCCGCAAGGCGTGGTGCTGATGGAAGATGTGCTGCGCCATGTCGCCGCCGCGACGGGACAGGATATGGAGGCGGTGCGCGCGCGTAATTTTGCGGGCGGAGATAACGGGAGCAAAACGCCCTATGGCCAGGCCATGGAAGGCGATTTGATCCGCCGCGTTTATGCTGAAGCGATGGAAGATGCCGGCTGGGCCGCACGGCGGGCGGAAATCGCCGCCTTCAATGCCAGCCATCCTTTTCTGCGCCGAGGGCTTGGCAGTTTTGCCCTTGCCTTCGGGATTTCCTTTGGCCTGATGCATCTGAACCAGGCTGGCGCGCTGGTGCATGTTTATGCGGATGGGTCCATCCGGCTCAATCACGGCGGGACGGAAATGGGCCAGGGGCTCAATATCAAAATCGCGCAAGTGGTGGCGGATGCCTTTGGCGTACCGATTGGCCGCATTCGCATCACACCCACCAGCACGGCAGAAGTGCCCAATACGGCACCCACCGCCGCTTCCACAGGTTCCGATTTGAATGGCTGGGCGGCACATTTGGCGGCAAGTGCCATCCGCGAACGCATGGCCGCCGAAGCCGCACGGCTGTGGGAAGTGCCGGTGGAAGTGATTGGGTTTGGCGATGGCCGCGTCTTCGTCGCAAAACCCGGTGACAATCGCGCCATGGATTTCGGCGATCTGGCGCATCGCTGCTGGGTGCAGCGCATTTCGCTTTCGGCCACAGGGTTTTATCGCACCCCCGATATTCATTGGGATGCGAAAACCATGCGGGGTGAGCCGTTCTTTTATTTCTCCTATGGCGCGGCGGTGGTGGAAGTGGTGGTGGATACGCTCACTGGCGAACACCGCGTGCTGCGCGCTGATCTGGTGCAGGATTGCGGGCGTTCACTGAACCCCGCGATTGATCGCGGGCAGATTGAAGGCGGCTTTGTGCAGGGGCTTGGCTGGCTCACCACCGAAAGCCTTTATTGGGACAAGGAAGGGCGGCAGCGCACCCTTGGCCCTTCCACCTACAAAATCCCCGGCAGTCGCGACGCGCCGCCGGATTTCCGGCTGCGTTTGCTCGCCAATGCGCCCGCGCGGGCGGACACCATTTTCCGATCCAAAGGTGTGGGCGAACCGCCGCTGATGCTGGCAACCGCAGTGTGGAATGCGCTCTGTGATGCCACGGGCCTGACCGCGCTTGATCTACCCGCCACACCTGAGCGGGTATTGCTGGCGCTGGAAAAGGCGCGCGCCTGAAGCGCTTATCGCGATTCAGGCCTCAAGCTTTTCTCAAGCGATTGCGAATACCGGCTCATGGCGAAGCAGAGCACGAAATAGACAAAGGCAGCGAACAAATAGGCCTCGGTCGGGAAGCCGAGCCAATTCGGATCGCCCAGCGCAGCGCGCAGCGTGGTAAAGAAGTCGAACACACCAATCACCACCACCAATGTCGTGTCCTTGAACAGCCCGATGAAGGTATTGACCTGCGAAGGGATGGTGATGGTCAGCGCCTGGGGCAGAATGATCAGGCGCATCTTCTGCCAGAAAGTGAGCCCGATCGCGTCCGCCGCTTCATATTGCCCCCGCGGCATGGCTTGCAGCCCACCACGCACCACTTCCGCCATATAAGCTGCGGTAAAGAGCGTATAGGCCACTAGCACGCGCATTAGCCGATCAATCGTGACCCCTTGCGGCATGAAGAGCGGCAGCATGATCGCCGCCATGAAGAGCAGCGAAATCAGCGGCACGCCGCGCACGCATTCGATCACGGCAGTGGAAAACCAGCGCACCAGCTTCAATTCGCTGCGCCGGCCAAGCGCCAGCAGAATGGCGAGAGGATAGCCAAGCGCCAGCCCATAAACCGCGATAATGCCAGTGATGGTCAGCCCACCCCATTGGCGCGTCTGCACGAAGGACAACCCAAACACGCCGCCCTGCATCAGCAGCCACATCGCAGGCGCCGCAATCGCCCAACCGAGCAAAAGCCGACGCCCCCAAAAGCGCCGAATGGTGGAAAGCAGCACCATCGCCACCAGGATCACAATCATGGTCGCGGGGCGCCAGCGTTCCTCATAGGGATAAAGGCCAAAAATGGAGAACCAGAATTTCTCCCGCACAAAGGCCCAGCAGGCGCCGCCGGCGGTGCGGCACGCCTGCGCATTGCCATCCCAGGTCGCATTGGTCACTGCCCAGGACCAGAAGGGCGGCAGCGCGAAATACAGCACGGCAATGCACGCCAGCGTGATCAGCGTATTGAGCGGCCCGGTGAAGCAGGCCTTGATGAAAGCCTGCACCCTTTCCGCAAAACTCGGTCCGCGCGGCGCGGCTTGTGCGACCTGCATCGGATCAACGCTCCTTCAACAGGGCGACTTTGGCGTTATACCAATTCATCAAGCCCGAGGTGATGAGGCTGATGATCAGATAGACCGCCATGAAAATCGAAATCACCTCAATCGCCTGACCGGTCTGATTGATGGAGGTATTGGCGACACTCACCAGATCCGGATAGCCGATAACGATGGCGAGCGAGGAATTCTTGGTCAGATTCAGATATTGCGACGTGAGCGGCGGGATGATGACACGCAGCGCCTGCGGCAGGATCACCAGGCGCATGATGCGCCCCGGCGGCAGGCCCAAGGCGCGCGCGGCTTCCCATTGCCCCTTATGGACGCTTTGAATGCCGGAACGCACAATCTCCGCAATGAAGGCCGAGGTATAGACCACAAGCCCCACCAGCAGCGCGAAGAATTCCGGCGATAGGGCAAGCCCGCCTTCGAAATTGAAGCCGGCGAGTTCCGGCGATTCCACAATCGGCACGAAGCCGAAAGCCATCCCGAGTGCCGGAAAGCCGAAGAGCATCAGCAGCCCAGGTAAGAGCGTGGGGCGCCGATCCCCGGTCGCGATCTGGCGCGCGCGTTCACGGCGCAACAGCAGCCACCAGCCAATCGCCCCAAGCAAGGCAGCCAGCAGAAAGACCAACAGGGCCATGTCGGCCATGAGCCCAGGGATGTTCAGCCCGCGCTGAGACAGGAACACGCCGGGCAAGGGGTTCAGCGCCTGGCGCACAGAGGGAAGCTGCAAAAGCACCGCGTGCCAAAACACTAATTGCAACACCAGGGGCGTATTGCGAATGACTTCGATATACCCACCCACCAGGCCGCGCAGCAGCGGGTTCGATGAAAGCCGCGCCAGACCGAGCAGAATGCCAAACACGGTGCAAAGCGCGATGCCAACAATCGCGACACGCAACGTGTTCAAAAGCCCAACCGTCAGTGCACGCCGATAGGTATCGGCGGGCGCATAAGGGATCAGATGCTCACCAATCGGAATACCGGCCGAACGGTCCAGGAAGCCGAAACCGAATTGCAGGCCGCGCGCCGCCATATTCGCTTGCGCATTGGACCAGAACCACCAACCAAGCAGCACCACCGCAGCCAGCAACCCGGCCTGGATCAACAGCCCGCGGCGCGATCCCGGCAAAGGGATGATGCCGCGCGAAGGCGGTATGGCGGTGGAGGCACTCATGCAGCGGATTCCATCGGCGACATAAAGCAGGAAAGGGTGAAGGTCGTTTGTAACACGCGCCACCCAGAAAAGTGACCGCGCGCCATGACAGCGCGCGGCCTTACGTTACGCCTGAAAATCAGCGGGCCGGCGGGGCATAGAGCAGGCCGCCACGGGTCCAGATATTGTTCATCCCGCGCTCAAGGCCCAGCGGCGTATTGGTGCCGAGGTGACGCTCAAAGATTTCGCCGTAATTGCCGAAGGTGCGGATGATGACGCGCGCAAAGTCAGGGCGGGCCGCACCCAGGCTTTCGCCCATATTGCCTTCAACGCCCAGGAGACGGCGGATCACCGGGTTGGTCGCGGTGGCGGCCATCTGTTCCACATTGGCCTGGGTGATGCCCATTTCTTCGGCGTCAATCAGGGCGAAGGTGGTCCAGGCAACGATATTCGTCAGCTCCTCATCACCCTGGCGGATGGTCACAGCCAGCGGTTCCTTGGACAGGCGCTCTGGCAGAATCACGTGATCCGCCGGGCGGGTCAGCAGGGTACGCTGGGCGGCCAGCGCCGCGAAGTCATTGGTGAACACATCGCAGCGACCGCTGTCATAGGCGCGGCGGAGTTCATCCAGATCGGCGATCACCACCGGAGTGAAGCGCAGGTTATTGGCGCGGAAGAAATCGGCGATGTTGAGTTCGGTGGTGGTGCCCGGCTGCACGCAAACCGTGGCGCCGTTCAGCTGACGCGCGCTGGTCACGTTCAGGCGGCGCGGCACCATGATGGCCTGACCGTCATAGAAGGTGATGGCCGGGAAGTTGAAGCGGTTCACATTGGAATCGCGCGTCAGCGTCCAGGTCGTGTTGTTGGACAGCACATCCACTTCGCCGGCTGAAAGCGCGGGGAAGCGGCTTTGCGTGGTGACAGGGACAAATTCCACCTTGCTCGGGTCGTTGAAGATCGTGATCGCGATGGCGCGGCAGACTTCCACATTGAAGCCACCCCAACGGCCCTGGCTATCCGGCACCCCGAAGCCCGGGTTGGACGGACCCTGCACGCCGCAACGGAGCGTGCCGCGCTGGCGAATCTGGTCCAGATCGCGCCCGGCAAGGGCCTCAGCCACGCCAAAAGTCATGAAGGCCGCCGCAGCAGCGGCGAGAAACTTGAATTTCATTGTCGTTTTCCTCTTCTCCCAGCGGAGGAAGTTCCACCCGCTTCGCGCGTGACATTGCGCAGCGCCAGTGAAATTACAAGACAGACATAAATCAGAAAAAAGACTGAATGCTGATTCCAGCCGCGGATTGCCCGAAATCCGGGCGATTTCGGCCCATGCAGCGCAATCTGCCCGGGTTTTGGGCCGCCAGGGCTGATTGAGGGGTGTAAAGCCCGATACCCGAGGCCCCTAACCTGCCCCCGCTACCGCCGCGCGCAGCTCATCCAGGACCCGAAGCCCTCCGCCCGAGGCCTCCACATGCCAAAAAAGCCAGCCATTGCAGGAAGGCACTTCCTGCACCGCCGCCCCCACCTGATGAATGGACCCCGCCGCCTTGCCGCAGCGGAGCGTGCCGTCTGCGCCCACTTCGGCCCGCCAACGCCGGCGCGCATCGGTCAGCACACTGCCCGCCGGCACTAGGCCGCGTTCCACCAGGACACCAAAGGGAATGCGCGGCTGCTCACGCCGGGATGGCAGAGCAAGCGCGGCTGATTCCGGCATGGGCTCCACGGCTGCGAGCCGGGCGCGTGCCCCCTTGGCATAGCGTTCATCCCGTTCAATGCCGATGAAGCGCCGGCCCAGCCGCTTCGCGACCGCCGCCGTGGTGCCGGACCCAAGGAAGGGGTCGAGCACGACCTCCCCTGGCTGAGTGCAGGACAGGATCACGCGATGCAGCAGCGCCTCGGGCTTTTGCGTCGGGTGCAGCTTGTCGCCATTTTCGTCGCGCAGCCGCTCGCCGCCCGTGCAAAGCGGGATGAACCAGTCGCTCCGCATCTGCACATCATCATTCAGCGTCTTCATGGCGGCGTAGTTGAAGCGGTATTTGGATTCCTGCCCATGCGCCGCCCAGATCAGGGTTTCATGCGCATTGGTGAAGCGACGGCCGCGGAAATTCGGCATGGGATTGGCCTTGCGCCAGATCACATCATTCAGGATCCAAAAGCCAAGATCCTGTAGCGCCACACCCAGGCGGAACACATTATGATAGGCACCCATCACCCAAATCGTGCCATCCTTGCGCAAGACGCGGCGGCATTCGGTTAGCCAGGCGCGGGTGAAGGCGTCATAGGCGGCGAGATCAGGGAAGCGGTCCCAGGCATCATCCACGCCATCAACAAGGCTCTCATCCGGGCGGCGCAATTCGCCTTTCAGCTGAAGGTTATAGGGCGGATCAGCAAAAATCGCATGCACGCTGGCCGGCGGCAGGCGGCGCAGCGTGGCAATCGAATCCCCGACCAGAACCTGGTCCAAGAGCAGCTCCAGCTGCGTTCCCACCGTGAAATCCCTTGTTGATCAGGGAAGAATCGCGCGCCCGAGTCGCGCGGTCAAGTCAGTTCCAAAACGGCTTGGTCCACCGGGCCAAATCCGCGCCGATGATGCGGCGATGGGCCGAACCTGGCCAAAGCCTCCCGATGCGCTGCGGTTGGGTAGCCAGCATGGCGCGCAAAGCCATAAGCGGGCCAGCGCGGATCGAGCCGGCGCATGGCCCGATCCCTGAGCACCTTGGCAATGATCGAGGCGCCAGCAATGGAAAAGCTGAGCCCATCGCCGCCGATGACGCAGCGGAGCGGGCAGGGCAGAGCCGGCGGCTGATTGCCATCCACCAGCGCGTAATCGGGTGGCATGGGCAGCTTCGCCACCGCGCGGCGCATGGCCAGATGCGTGGCGCGCAAGATATTGACCTGCCCGATCTCCGTCGCCGAGGCAGCGCCGACGCCGATTTCAACCAGCCCTTCGGCCTTGGCGGCTTGCAGCGCCGCAAAGGCAGCATCCCGCGCCGCTTCCTTGAGCTTTTTGGAATCCTGCAACAGCACCGCGAGGCGTTCGGGCGGCGGGGCCAGAAACACCAAGGCAGCGGCTAAAACGGGGCCGGCCAAAGGACCGCGCCCGGCCTCATCCACCCCTGCGACACGGCCACCAAGCGCCAATTCAATGCTGAAATCGGGGCGCGTCATCATGGCTTGGCGCGCGGCAGCAAAAGCCAGCCGGCCAGACCCAGCACCACGCTGCCCGCCAGCACCGCGAAGCCGGCGCGATAGGCGGCCTCCGGCCGCGCCAATTCATCCATGGGGAAGAAGCCGATCACGAGACCCACCAGCAAGGGCAGCAGGGAAGAGCCCAGCACCTGCGCCATATTCACCGTACTGGCGCCGCGCCCGACCAGTTGATCGGGAAACAACATGCGCGCTTCTGTCACCAAAAGCACAGGGTAGCTGGAAAACAGCACCAACCCCACCAGCAAGCCAAGCGCCACGGATAGGGGTGGTGCTGGCCAGACCGCGAGGATTACCAGCATGGCCGCCGAAAGCGCCGCGCCGGCGCTGATCATGGCGCTGCGGCGGAAAAAGCGCCGCTCCAAAGGGCCTACCAGCAAAAGCCCAATCGGCATGGCAAGCCCCATCGCGGCGAGCGCGAGGCCGCGTTCATTGGCGTTCAGCCCATACACATCGGCGAAATAGGGCCCGGCCCAAAGCCCGATCACCGTGGCGGCGGCGGCATAGGCCACCAGATGCAACGCCAGCACCCGCGAAAGACCCGGCAGGCGCCAGATGGAAAACTGGCCACGCAGCGCTTCCATCAGGCTTTCCGTCTTGCGCGCGGGGGCGGGCTTCTCCGGCGGGTCATTCTGCACCAGCCGCCACCAGGCAAGCGCAGCCAGCCCCGTCAGCAGCGCTGAGATCAAAAAGGCCGCCCGCCAGCCAAGCCAGCCCGCGAGCCAGGCCAGCGGCGCTCCGGCCAGCAAAATCCCCAGTTGGGAAAAGGCAAAAACCCGCGACAGCGCGAGCGTCATCTCCCCCCCGCCATACCAGCGCGCGCAAAGCACCACGGCCGACATGAAGGAAGCGGCGCAACCAATGCCGATCAGCACGCGCGCGATAAGCAGCGTGGTGCCATCCGTCGCAAAGGCTTGCAGCGTGAGGCCAAGCACAGCAATCCCACTCAACCCCGCCACCACAAGACGCGGCCCAAGCCGATCCAGCGCAATGCCAACCGGTAGCTGCATTACCAGCAGGGACGCGAAGAACATGCCATTGGCCGCGCCGAGCATGGCCGGCGAAAGCGCCAAATCGGCACTCAATTCCGGTGCAATCACGCCAAGGGCGCTGCGATGGAATTGGCTAAGCCCGGTCAGAAGAGCCAGCGCCAAGAGTAGCGCCACGCCAGGGGTAAGCCGTGCCATGAAGCGCGCTTTTGCCTATTCGGCCTTGGCGCCGGATTGGCGCACGGCATCGCGCCAGCGCTCGCTTTCGGCCGCGACAAAGGCTGGCAATTCAGCGCGCGGGATGGGCATGGGGTCAAAGGCGCGTTCGGTGAAAAGCCGTGCCATTTCAGGGCTGGCAAGTGCCTTGGTGGTCTCGGCTTCGATCCGCGCCAAGACAGCCTCGGGCGTGCCGCGCAGTGCGAAAAGCCCGGTCCAATTCACCGAAAGAAAGCCCGGCAATACGCTGGCGATGGGGGGTACGCCGGGAAGCGCGGCGTTGGGCCCGGCCGAGGCCACGCCAAGGGCGCGAATGGCGCCGCCGCGGATTTGCGGCAGCGCGGTGCCAAGCCCATCAAACATCATCGGCACATTGCCCGCGACCAGATCCGTCATGGCCGGCGCGCTGCCGCGATAGGGGATATGGGTCATCTCCGCGCCAATGGCGGCGCGAAACATCTCACCTGTCAGATGGAGCTGTGAACCGGTGCCGGAAGAACCGAAAGCCACCTGGCCGGGCCGGGCGCGGATATGGGCGATCAGTGCCGGCAGGTCGGTCATGGGCAGGGCGCGCGGATTGACCACCAGCACATTGGGCTGCTGCGCCAGCATGGCCATGGGCAGGAAATCCGTATCCGGATCAAAGGCCAGGCGCTGATAGAGCGCCTTGTTGATGCAAATCAGCGAAGCGGTGGCGACCAGAAGGGCGTGACCATCGGCATCAGACCGCGCAAAGGCCTCGCCGGCCACAGTGCCGCCGGCGCCGCCGCGATTGTCAATGACCACAGGCTGGCCGAGCGCCAGGGACAGCCTTTCGCCGAGGGCACGGGCCAGGATGTCCGTGGTGCCGCCGGCGGCGAAGGGCACGAAAATCCGGATGGGGCGATTGGGGAAGGCGGGCGCCTGGGCCAAGGCAGGGGCGGCGAGGCCGGTGGCGAAAAGGCCAAGGCTCGTGCGGCGGGTGATGGAGGGCATGCGGGTTGGCTCCTGCTGATGGCTTGGAAGCTAAGCCTAAGCGGTTCGGGCGGGAAAGCTCCGCTTGGACATAGCTGGCTTATTTCCCGCATCATCTATTACATAAGGGTCATGAGCCAATCCGCTGAAACGGCGCTGCCTGAGCGCTTTGTCTTCGATGCCGCCACCGACCCGCCCGAAGCCGGGCAATTCCACGCACCCGAGGAAGGGCCTGAGGGCAGCTTCCGCTGGACCGGGCCAGGGGCGGAAGCGGCTTTGACCATTTTGGTTGATCGCCGCTACCCGCTGCGCGCCTGGCTGGAGTTGGTGGATTTCGGCCACCCCGCGAATCTGGATGCGCTTTCCCTGGTTGTGGATGGAGAGCTTTACCCCCTGCTGCGCCGCGGCCCTGGGAAGAACCTGATCGCCGGCCCCATCCTGCCGCGCGCCAATGAGGGGCCGACGCAGCTGATTATCCGTGTGCCACATTTGCACAGCCCGCCGCAGCAGGGGCATCGCGCGCCGCCCTTGCGCGGCATTGCGATCAAGCGGCTGAGCCTGACGCCGCCCGATTGAGGCAAGGCTCGGGGCGAAATTCTCCCCGATCAGGCGCTTCACGTGAAACGCGGCCCCTGCCCGGCCCAGGCATTGGGCAAAGCCCTTGTCTTTTGCGGAAAACCCTTTCGCAACCGGCGGTGGCGTGGCAGGTTTCGCCCTGACGCGGTGACATCCGCGGCCTGAACAGATCTTCCCGCGCGGTTCCTGCCCGCCGGGGATGGGAGAATGCCATGTCGGCACCGAATTGGACCAATCCTGAAACCCTGGTGCTGCATGCCGGCTGGCGTGCGGACCCGACCACCGGTTCGGTCGCCGTGCCGATCCATCAGACAACATCCTTCCAATTCCAGGATACCGGCCATGCGGCGCGGCTGTTTGGGCTGGCCGAGCTTGGCAATATCTATACCCGCATCATGAACCCAACCGTGGATGTGCTGGAAAAGCGCGTCGCAGCGCTTGAAGGTGGCGTGGCAGCTTTGGCGGTCGGTTCCGGCCAGGCAGCGACCACCTTCGCGGTGATGAATTTGTGTGAGGCAGGAGACAATATTGTCTCCTCCACCGATCTTTACGGCGGCACCTGGAATCTTTTCGCTAATACGCTGAAGCAATTCGGCATTGAGGTGCGCTTTGTGGATCCCGCCGATCCGGAAGGCTTTGCGCGGGCGACCGATGCGCGCACCCGCGCCTATTAT
Source organism: Roseomonas sp. (assembly GCA_020249925.1). GTDB lineage: Bacteria > Pseudomonadota > Alphaproteobacteria > Acetobacterales > Acetobacteraceae > Neoroseomonas. Next base: position 29,619 of record JADCER010000013.1, read on the forward strand.
GCTGAGACTTTGCCAAATCCGAAGCTGCAAGTCTTCCCGATTGCGGAAGTGGCCGCGATTGGGCGGAAGCTTGGCATTCCGCTGATCATGGACAATACCGCGGCGCCGGTGCTCTGCCGGCCGCTTGATCATGGTGCGGCGATTGTCATGCATTCCACCACCAAATGGATTGGTGGGCATGGAAATAGCATTGGTGGCGTGGTGGTGGATGGCGGGAATTTCGATTGGGAAGCCTATGGCGATCGCTTCCCCACGCTGAACAAGCCCGATCCTTCCTATCACGGCGCGGTGTGGACCCAGGCGGTGAAGCCGCTGGGCCCCATTGCCTATATCATCCGCATGCGCACATGCCTGCTGCGCGATCTGGGCGCGCCCATGTCGCCCATGAATGCCTTCCTGTTCCTGCAAGGCATGGAAACACTGCCGCTGCGCATGGAACGCCATTGCGCCAATGCAACGCGCGCGGCCGCCTTCCTGGCGCAGCACCCTTCGGTGACGCGGGTGATCCATCCGTCACTGATGGAAGGCGAAAGCCGCCGTCGCGCTGATGCCTATTTGCGCGGTGGGCATGGCAGCCTGATGGGGATTGAACTGAAGGGCGGCAAGGAAGCCGGGCAGCGCTTTATTGAGGCGCTGAAAATGTTCTATCACGTCGCCAATATCGGCGATGCGCGGAGCCTCGCGATTCATCCCGCCACCACGACGCATAGCCAATTGGATGAAAGCGAACAGGCGGCATCGGGTGTCACGCCTGGTTACGTGCGGCTTTCAATCGGCATTGAGCATATTAATGATATTCTGGCAGATCTTGATCAGGCGCTGAAGGCGGCCCAGGCATGAACGCGGATCGTCGCCGCATGGCCGAGGGGCTGGGCCTGACCGAGCCTTCCTCCCCCGCGCTTGGCGCCTTCCCCGCTATTCGCATGCGCCGCAACCGCTATGATGCCTGGACGCGCAAGCTGGTGGCGGAAAATGTGCTGAGTGTGGGTGATCTGATCTGGCCGATCTTCATCATGGAGGGCACCAATACCATCATGCCGGTCGCTTCCATGCCCGGTGTTGTGCGCGTGACTATTGATAAGCTGGAAGAACATGTGGCACCGGCGGTGAAACTTGGCGTGCCGGCGGTGGCGCTATTCCCGATGACGCCATCCGAAATCAAGGATGCGGAAGGCACGGAATCCACCAATCCGAATAATCTGATGTGCCGCGCATCGCGCTTGCTGAAAGCGAAATTTCCGGAGCTTGGCTTGGTCGGTGATGTCGCGCTCGATCCCTATACGGATCATGGGCATGATGGCGTGATCCGTGATGGGTATGTCGCGAATGATGATACTTTGGCCGTACTGACGGCGCAGGCGGTCAATCAGGCGGAAGCGGGCATTGATGTGATCGCGCCATCCGACATGATGGATGGGCGCGTGGCCGCCATTCGCGCCGCGCTGGATGCGCGCGGATTTATCCACACGCGCATCATGTCCTACGCGGCGAAATATGCCTCGGCGTTTTATGGGCCATTCCGTGATGCGGTGGGGTCTGGTTCTTCGCTGAAAGGTGACAAGAAAACCTATCAGATGGACCCGGCCAATTCGGATGAGGCGATGCGCGAAGTGGCGATGGATTTGGCTGAGGGTGCCGATATGGTCATGGTCAAGCCGGGCATGCCCTATTTGGATATTGTGCGCCGTGTGCATGAACGCTTTGGCGTTCCGACCTTCGCGTATCAGGTGAGTGGCGAATACGCCATGATCGCGGGGGCGGCACAAAATGGCTGGATTGATCGCGAACGCGCCATGATGGAAAGCCTATTGGCCTTCAAGCGTGCCGGCGCCGCCGGCGTTCTCACCTACTTCGCGGTGGACGCGGCGGCGGTGCTGAAGCGGGGGTGAGTGTCAGCGACTGGGCTTAAGTGCCCTGCTTCGCTGACTTGGCTCCTGGCTTTGGTGCCCATTTCTTCGCCAAGGCCTTCAATGCGAGCCTTATGAATGCAGTATCGGGCGTTCTCGGATCAAACGCGTCAAGATCCATCCAGTCTTCGAATTCTTCGCGTCGTTCATGTGCCGGGTCTGCCTTGGCAGCAAGCAATTCCTCGTAGCCGGGATAGCCGCCAACATCCTCTGGGGGGCAATTTCCTTCGGCTTCAATCAGGCAAGGATATTCCTGGCCATGGGCAGCTTCCAGAATTTTTTCGATAGAGATGGTGTGTTCCCAGCAATCACCAAAATCATAGATATAGTCGAATTTCTTTCTGCCATACTCTGTCAAAAACATCGAGAGGCGCGCCTTGCGCGCATCCTGTGCTTCATCCGGAAAGTCTCGATTCGGAATACCCCAACCCGCATCGCCAAGCCGAAATTCAAAAAGGTGACTATTGGTCCAGCCCATGGCCGCCTGGATGACCAGATGCAGCCGGTCAAGCCGAATGTCGAAAGGCACCTCAACCCGGCGCATGACCCGGGGTTCCACATCATCCAGCGTGATCTTGAGGCGCGCTATCTGCATTGTGTTGCTCCTGCTGTGCAGAATCGATTGTTTCAGCCCCGCGGACAAGTAGCAAGCGCGGCCTGCGCGAAGCCGCGCAATTCACTTGCGGTAATGGTAAGCTCCAATTCTAGATTGCCCATGGGTAAAACGAGACGCTGCGGTAGGCCGGTCAGGTTTTCCGTGCGGCCATTCCAGCTGGTGGTAACGGTCACATTGGCAAGCCGCGCCACATCCTCGGCACCCGCTGGCATGGCGGTGGTGATACGCAGCAAGCCATCCATGAAGCTGGTGCCTTCATCGGCGCTTGGCGCGCCACCAGAGCGAATGGCGAAGCGACGAATGATCGGGCGGCCTTCACAGCGGCGCGGATTATCGGCGAGGCGCAGCACCTCCATCACCCGTTCCGGTGCAACACCGGCCGCGATACGCTGCGCGGCAATGGCCAGCACGTCGGTGAAGGGCGGGCGCGGCACTTCCTGTTCATGACGCGCGCGCCAGGTGCTGGCCTCAACACGCGCCTGGTCAACTTCAACGACAAGGCGGCTTCGTTCAGCGGCGGCAGCGCTTTCGCGTTCCGCTGCCTCAGCCAAGCGCGCCTCAAGAGCGGATACTTCGGCGCGTGCGATTTCCTCCGCACCGCGATAGGTCACAATGCCAAAGCCAAGGAATACCAGCAGAACCATCACTGCCTGGGAAAGACGCCAAAGCCACCGCGTGGCGCGCTGGCGGCGTTCCCGGTTGCGTCTTCTGCCAAGGGCCATCAGCGTTTCAGCCTTGCAGCAACGCCCAGATGCGCGGCGGCGTTAGTGGCATCTGCACGCTATCGGCCACCGCGCCACGCCCATGCCGCGCAAGCGCATCCGAAACGGCATTCACCAGCGCTGGCGTGGCGCCGATGGTACCAAGCTCGCCCACACCCTTCACGCCGAGCGGATTGGTGCGGCAGGGGATGGATTGATCAAGCAGCGTGGTCGCGGTCGGCAGCATATCCGCGCGCGGCAGGGTGTAATCCATGAAGCTTGCCGTCAGCGGTTGGCCGGTGGAGGGGTCATAAATCACCGCCTCACACAATGCCTGACCAATGCCTTGCAGGGCACCGCCCACCACTTGGCCTTCCACGATCAGGGGGTTCACCACGCGCCCGGCATCATTGGTGGAAACATAAAGCGGAATGGCGACCTCACCGGTATCGGGATCAATTTCCACTTCCGCGATATGGCAGCCATTGGGCCAAGTGGGGCCGGAAACCGAGCTGGTCGAGTCAATGAAAATCCGCCCTTCCGGCTGCTTCGCCGCCAATTCGAAAAGCCCGATGCGCCGATCCGTGCCTGCCACCTGGAAGGCGCCGGCGAGGTATTCCAAATCAACCGGCGCCACTTCCAGCGCATCGGCGGCCAAGTCACGCGCCTTGTCCACGGTTTTGTCGGCGGCGACCTTCACCGCGGAACCGGCGGTAAAGAGCGAACGAGACCCCGCGCTACCAAAGCCGCTGCCACGATCCGAATCACCCATGACGATTTTGATATTGTCGAGCGAAACGCCAAAGACATCCACGGCAAGCTGCGCATAGCTGGTGGCGATGCCCTGCCCCATGCCTTGCGTGGTGGCGTAAATCTCGATCTCGCGATTGGCCTTCACCGCGACGGTGACGCGTTCTTCAAACACATTCCCGCCGGTCCATTCCAGGAAGGTCGCAATACCGCGCCCACGGATCTTGCCCGCCTTGGCCGATTGCGCGGCGCGGGCCGCGAAGCCCTGCCAATCCGCAGCCACCAAGGCCTGATCCATGATTTTTTCAAAACTGCCACTGTCATAGCTTTGCCCCATGGCGTTCTTGTAGGGCATTTGCTCTGGCCGGATCATATTGCGCCGGCGAAGCTCCGCCGGATCAAGCGCCAGCTTGCGCGCCGCCGCATCCATCAGGCGTTCAATGATGTAAATCGCCTCAGGCCGGCCGGCACCGCGATAAGGACCAGTGGGGGCGGTATTGGTCAGCACGGCGGTGAATTGGAAATCAATATTTGTGATGTCGTAAATGCTGGTCGAAACCCAAGGCCCGATCAGCAACTGAATGGCGACGCCGGAATTGCGCGTATAGCCGCCCATATTGGCCAGCGTGCGCACGCGAAGCCCGAGCACCCTGCCCGCTTCATCCAGCGCCAATTCCGCCTTGCTATCGGTATCGCGGCCATGCAGTGCAGCGAGGAAATCTTCCATCCGCTCGGCGGCCCAGCGCACCGGGCGGCCAAGCCGCCGCGCGGCAAAGGCAACCACGGCATCTTCGGCATAAAGCCCGGTCTTCATGCCAAAACCGCCGCCAACATCGCCCACGAGCACGCGCACGCGATCGGTCGGGATATCCAGCACTTCCTTGCAGAGCTGATCACGAAAGCCTGAGGGCATTTGCGTGCTCATGCGGATGGTGAAGCGATCACTCGCACCATCATATTCGGCCAACACCACGCGCGGTTCCATGGAAACGGGGGCCAAGCGCTGGTTCACCAGATCAAGTGCGACAACATGCGCTGCCTTCGCGAAGGCCGCTTCAACCGCCGCCTGATCGCCATAGCGGGTTTCGGCAACGATGTTATTGCCGGCAGCAGGCCAAAGCTGCGGCGCGCCGGGCGCGATGGCGTCGCGCAGGTTTGTCACAGCGGGCAGTTCTTCGTAATCCACCATGATCGCTTCGGCCGCATCACGCGCCGCGGCGGCGCTTTCGGCGATGATGGCGGCGACAGGTTCGCCCACAAAACGCACCAAGCCATGCGCCAAAATGGGGCGCGGCGGCGCGGCCAAATCCGACCCATCCGGGCGCTTGAAGGGCAGGGCAACGCCAAGGGATTTCAGCCCCGCCGTTGCCACATCTTCCCCGGTCAAGATCGCCACCACACCCGGCATGGCGCGCGCGGCGCTGGTATCAATCGAGGTAATGCGCGCATGGGCATGGGGGGAACGCAAGAATATCAGATGCGCCTGGCCCGGCAGGGCTTCGTCATTGGTGAAGCGGCCCGCACCGGCCAAAAGCGGCCCATCTTCCAGCCGTCGCACCGCCTGGCCGCTACCGAAGCGACCCACCGTGTCATTCATGCCATCCATGACGCTGCACCTATCTGTCCCGGCGGGCGGATTTGCCCCTGCCTTTTCAGGGCTTCATCTGCGACGAATGGGCCGCCGTATCAAGCCTCTCGCGCACGCAGCAGGATGAAGATGATGCAGCAGATCAGCACCGCGACCACAAATGTCATCAGCGCCGCACCAATCCCGCCGATGCTGGCCGCCACACCAGACGCCGCCTGCATGATGGCCGCACCACCGAAAAAGGCGACATTCATGGCCGAAAGCGCCCTTCCCACGCGTTCCGGCGGCGTGGCTGCGCGCACCAAGGCGAAGCAGATCACCTGCGCGGAGATCAGCAGGCCAAATAGTGCCAGCAGCACCGCATCGGCGGCCACCGGCCACGCCAGGGCACCGCCCAGCACCATCAGCGCGATACACGCCACCGCACCAATATGCCCACCCACCAGAATGCCGCCGCGATGTTTCTGATATCGCCGCTCCAGAATGCCCGCCAACAAGGGTCCGATGATCAGCGCAACGGTACAAAGCAACAGCACATGCCCTGCTTCCACACGTGACAGCCCGCGTTCTTCCATCAGCCAAGGCCCGCCCCAAAGGCCACGCACGCCAAGCACCACGGCGAAGGATGTCCAGGCCATGACAATCGGCGCGCGCAATTCGCGCGAAAGGCCAAGCCGGATCACATCGCGTGCATCTTCTTTCAGGCTGCGGCGTGTTGCGGCATCAGGCGGCGTTTCACGCACCACAAACGCAACCGACAGGGCCGCAAAAACTGCCAGCCCGGCACAGGCGATGAAGCCCGCGCGCCAGCCGGAGTATTCCACCAGAAAGGCCAAAGGGCTCGCGGAAATCACCATCCCCGTATTGCCCAAGGCCTGCACAATGCCGCCCCAAAGCCCGAAGCGCTGCGCCGGCATGTTTTTTGCGGCATAGGTAATGGGGCACATCAACATGCCCGAACAACCAATGCCCAAGACCATTTGTGCAATCAGCATGGACCAGGCGCTATCGGCATAGGCACCCAGCACCGCGCCAATTGCTGCAATGGAAAGCAGGCAAAGCGCAGTCGGTTTCACGCCCCAACGGTCCAGCGCCACCCCCACGGGCAGCATCGCCAAGGCGAAGGTCGCGGGAAAGGCGCCGGTCAGCGCGGCAAGCCCATCGGCGGTCACACCCAAATCACGTTGCAGCACATCGGCGGCAATCGCGGGCAGGGTGCGCACCGCATTGGAAAACACATGCCCCATCGTCAAGGCGATGATGGAAAGGGCGATCAAATTCATGAAGTGCGCGCGATCTTCAATTCCGGAACATCTTGCCCGGATTGAGAATCCCCTTGGGATCAAGCGTTGTCTTCAAGGCGCGCATGACGGAAAGCGCCCCATCGCCATGTTCCTGTTCCAGGAATTCGCGCTTGCCAAGGCCGATGCCGTGCTCCCCGGAACAGGTGCCACCCAGCGCCAGACCTTGTGCGACGATCTCCCGGTCCAAGGCCCAGGCCTTTTCCAGCGCGGCCTGGTCATTATCGAGAAACAGGATCAGGCAATGGAAATTACCATCGCCAACATGGCCGACAATGCAGCTTGTCTGCCCTGATGCCTTGGCGGTTTCCTTGGCCTTCACCACCGCTTCCGTGAGACGCGAGATGGGCACGCAGACATCCGTGGTAATGCCGCGATGGCCGGGCTTCAGCGCAATCGCAGCCCAATAGGCATCATGCCGCGCCTTCCACAGCCGATTGCGTGTTTCCGGATCGGTCGCATATTCAAAGCTGGTGGCGCCGAAATCGCGTGCCACGGCCTCCACTGCTTCCGCCTGCTCCACCACGCTGGCGGGCGATCCATGGAATTCCAGAAACAGCGTGGTGGTCGCTTCAAATCCTTCCAGCTTGGAATACCGGATGCAGGCTTCCATCTGATCCTCATCCAGCAATTCAATGCGCGACACGGGAATGCCGCTTTGCATCACGGTGCTGACGGTTTCCACGGCAGCCGCCAGACTTCGGAATTGGCAGACCGCGGCACTGATCGCCTCAGGGATGCCATGCAGGCGCAGGCGGATTTTGGTGATGACCCCAAGCGTGCCTTCCGATCCAATGAAAAGCCGCGTCAGATCATAACCATTGGCGGCCTTGCGCGTGCGCCCGCCAGTTTGAATGACACGCCCATCCGCCAGCACCACTTCCAGCCCCAAGACGTTTTCGCGAATGGTGCCGTAGCGCACCGCATTGGTGCCGGAAGCGCGCGTGGCGCACATGCCACCAATCGTGCAATGGCTGCCGGGATCAACCGGGAAGAACAGCCCCTCGGCGCGCAGAAAATCATTCAGGGCCTGGCGCGTGACGCCTGGTTCGATCAGGCAATCCATATCCTCAGTGTTCAGTTCCAACACCGCCGTCATTTGCGAAAGATCGAGCGATATGCCACCGCGTACCGGATTGACATGCCCTTCAAGCGATGTGCCGGCGCCAAAGGGCACCACGGGTACGCCATGCTGATGGCAAAGCGCCATGATACGGCTCACTTCATCCGTCGTCTGCACGAACGCCACGGCATCGGGCAGCGTCGGCGGCGTGGTATCCTCACCCCGGCTATGCTGTTCGAGCATGGCCTGGGCGGTGCTGAGCCTTTCACCGAGAAAGCCGCGGATGCTGGCAATGACCTGAGCTATGGCGGGGGCGCTGGCATTCATGGTGTTTCCTCATGCCGATGCCGAAAGGCGGGCGGCGGGTTGCATCCTTTTTGCCGCTTGCGAGGCGGCGCGTCCAGCGGGGGCATCTTCCGGCCCACGCCGTTCTGGCCTAGCCTCCCTCCCATCAGCGTCCCGAAGGAGGAAACAGGGCAATGCCGAATAAGGTCAAACAGATGTGGAAGGCCGGCCAGGCCGTGGCCAATGGGTGGCTTGCCATCCCCAATGCCTTTTCGGCGGAAATGTTCGCCCAATCGGGCTGGGACAGCATAACCGTGGATATGCAGCATGGCGTGCAGGACTACCTTTCCTGCGTGGCCTGCTTCCAGGGCATGCACCCGCATCCCGTGACCCCCATGGTGCGCGTGCCGTGGAATGAACCGGGCATCATCGGCAAGGTTCTGGATGCCGGCGCCTATGGCGTGATCTGCCCCATGGTGAATACGCCGGAAGAAGCGCGCGCCCTGGTGCAATATTGCAAATACCCGCCGCATGGCACGCGTTCCAATGGCCCGATCCGCGCCGGGCTTTATGGCGAAGGCGGTTCCTATCAAAAGACCGCGAATGACGAAATCCTCGTTATTCCCATGATCGAAACCAAACAAGCCATTGAGAATATCGGCGCCATCCTGGATGTGCCGGGGATTGATGGCATTTATGTCGGGCCTTCGGATCTTTCCTTCTCCTACGGGTTGGAACCGAAGCTGGATGTGGAAGACCCCTTCATCCTTGGTATCTATGAAAAGCTGCTCGCGGAATGCGGCAAGCGCGGCATCGCGGCGGGGCTGCATTGCGGATCGCCTGCCTATGCCAAGCGCATGATCAAAATGGGCTATAAGCTGGTGACCATCGCCAATGAAGTCGCCATCATGGTCAATGCCGCCAAGGCCATTGTGAAAGACATCAAGTCTGCTTGAGCATGGAACGAAGCAGCTTTCGCTACTTCTACCCCCTGAGCGTCCGCTACAATGAAGTGGATGCTCAGGGCATTGTCTTCAACGCGCATTACCTGACCTGGTATGATATGGCGGTATCCGCCTATATCCGCGCTGCCGGCTGGGATAATCGCGCTGAAATCAAGGCAAGTGGCGCGGATTTTCACGTTGTGCGCGCCCTTGTCGAATACAAGGTTGGCATTGGCCATGATGAGGAATTGGCGATTGGCGTGCGCACCACGCGGATTGGCACTTCTTCCATCGCCTTTCAGCCGGCGATCTATCACAGCGATGGCGATAGGTTGCTTGCCACCGGTGAGATTGTTTGGGTCTGGACCGATCAGGCCACCAAACGGCCCATCCCCGTACCTGATCGGCTGCGCGCGTTACTGACACGCTTTGATGCGACATGAAGGCGCGGGCTTTTCAAGCGCGCCGAAAGGGTTAGGCTAATCCTCAAGGAAATGCCACGGCGAGAGTCACCATGAACCACATGACCAATAGCGCACTCAGCACCGCAGCGGATGATGCGGCTTTGGTGAGCGCCTGGCTGGAACGCTTTGAAGCTGCACTCAAATCGGCAGATACGGGACGCCTTGCTGCGCTGTTTGCGCCAGAGAGTCATTGGCGCGATCTGCTCGCCTTCACCTGGAACATCACGCCGCATGCGGGTGCCGCTGATATCGCGGCGGCGCTGGCAAAGGCGCAGGTCAGCACCGGCGCGCATGATTTCACCTTGGCGGAAGGGCGCACGCCACCACGGCGCGTCAAGCGTCTGGGCATTGAGGTGATCGAAGCGCTTTTCACCTTCTCAACAAGGCTTGGGCGCGGTGATGGCGTGCTGCGCCTGCCGGCTGAAAACCCTGGCCAAGCCTGGGTGCTGCTGACAGCGCTTGAAGAACTCACGGGGTTTGAGGAAAAAACCGGCAAGCGCCGGCCGAGCGGTGAAGCCTATTCGCGCAATTTTGGTGGCGATAATTGGCTTGATCAACGCGAAAAGGCGCAAGGCTTTGCGGATCGTGACCCCGTGGTGCTGGTGATTGGCGCGGGGCAGGCAGGGCTTGGTGTGGCGGCGCGGCTTGGCCAGCTTGGGCTGGATACGCTTGTTGTCGAAAAGCATGAGCGTATCGGGGATAATTGGCGCAAGCGCTATCATTCGCTGGCGCTGCATAACCAGGTGCATGTGAACCACCTACCCTATATGCCCTTCCCACCGACCTGGCCGAAATACATCCCCAAAGACATGCTGGCCAATTGGTTTGAACACTACGCCTGGGCGCTGGAAATCAATGTCTGGACCAGCACGGAATTTCTGGGCGGCGACTATGATGCCAAGGCTGGGCATTGGCGCGTCCAGCTGCGTCGCGCGGATGGGTCAATACGCGAAATCGCGCCGCGCCATGTGATTTTCGCCAATGGCGTCAGCGGTATTCCCAAAGTGCCGAAGCTGCCGGGCCTGGATGCCTTCAAGGGCGATGTGATTCATTCCCACAGCTTCACCAGCGGTGCGGCGTGGCGCGGCAAGAAGGCACTGGTGCTCGGCACCGGCAATAGCGGGCATGATGTGGCGCAGGATCTGCGCAGCCATGATGTGGCCACCACCATCATCCAGCGCGGCTCCACCACGGTGGTCAGCATCGATCCAAGTGCCAAGATGAATTACGCGCTTTATGATGAAGGCCCGTCTTTGGAAGATTGTGACCTGATCGCAACTTCAGGCACCTATCCGCTGATCATTCGCGGCTATCAATTGGCCGTGCAGCGCATGGCGGAATTGGACAAGGATCTGATCGCTGGCCTGAAGGCGCGCGGCTTCAAATATGATCTGGGCGAGGATGGCACCGGCCATCAGATGAAGTACCGCAGGCGTGGTGGCGGCTATTACCTGGATGCCGGCTGTTCCGGCCTGATCATCAAGGGCGAGATCGGGTTGCTGCAATTCGACGATATCGCTGAATTCGTCGCGGAAGGGGCGAAGCTGAAGGATGAGCGAATTGTGCCTGCGGATTTGCTCGTGCTCGCGACCGGCTATTACACGCAGCAGGAATTGGTCCGCCGCCTGATGGGCGATGCCATCGCCGACAAGGTCGGTCCCATCTGGGGTATTGGTGAGGATGGCGAATTGGCCAATATGTGGAAGCCGACCGCGCAGGAAGGGCTGTGGTTCATGGCCGGTAGCCTGGCGCAATGCCGCATCTACTCGAAATATCTGGCGCTGCAGATCAAGGCGCGAGAAGAAGGCATGATCCCGCGCGGATAGCGCTTACGCGACACTCCCCGGATCGCAATTCGCCCCGCAGAGCACAATGCCAATGTGCGCGCCGGCGGGGGCGCGCCATGCGCCGGATAGCAGTGCGGCCAGCGCCGCAGCACCACCCGGTTCGGCCACGATACGCAGCTTTTCCCACAGCCAGCGCCGCGCGGCGATGATCGCCTCATCCGGCAGCGTCACGCAGGTGGCCTTGGTGGCGCTCAGAACTTCAAAAGCGAGGCGCCCGGCGCGGCGCGCGCCCAGGCTATCGGCGGCGATGCCGCCCACTGGCACATCCACTGGCGCGCCCGCCTGCTGCGCCATGGTCAGTGTCGCGCAGGAAGCCGGTTCCACCACCACCAGACCGGCGCGGCCCGCATACCAGGCACCAATGCCGCCAAACAGGCCGCCACCGCCGGCAGCGATCAACACATGGGTCAATTCTGGTGCGTCCTCTTCCAATTCCAGCCCGATCGTGCCCTGGCCGGCCAAAACCTCATGCTGGTCATAGGCATGGACCAGCATGGCGCCGGTTTCCGCCGCCCGGGTTTCGGAGGCGATACGCGCTTCCTCATAACTCGCCCCGCCAACCACAAGACGCGCCCCAAAACCTTCAATCCGCGCGCGTTTCACCGCAGGTGTGGGCGCAGGGACGAAGATTTCCGCTGGTACCCCAAGGCTTTGCGCCGCATAGGCCACCGCCGCGCCGTGATTGCCGCCGGATGCCGCCACCACGCCTGCCGGTGGCACCGTATTAGACAGCAGCCGATTAAAGGCGCCGCGTGGCTTGAAGGACCCTGTCACTTGCAGGAATTCCAGCTTGAGCGTGACGGGGTGTTCCGTCCCCAATTCATGCGGCGCCAGGCGCAGCACCGGGGTGCGCCGGATATGGGGGGCAATGCGCGCCATGGCAGCGCTGATATCGCTTTGTGCAATCATGCACCGAGCCTGCCCCGCCCGCCCCGCCCCGGCAAGCGCTTCCCGCGCCCTGGCCTTTCTGGCATGATCCCTTCAGGCAAAGGCGCCAGAGACGGCGCCTCCTCAGGAAGGGGCCGGCGCGATGGTGCCGGCGAAAAATGCTCATCCACGCAAGTGCAGCAGCTTGGGGGTCAGAGGCAGTGCTGTTCCGCGGCCCATCCGGCGCGGGCAAATCCGATCTGGTGCTGCGCCTGATCGGGCGCGGCTGGCATTTGGTGGCGGATGATCAGGTGATGCTTGAAGGCGAAACACTCAGCGCGCCACCCGCCTTGCGCGGCATGCTGGAAATACGCGGGCTTGGGATTTTTACCGCACTGCCAGTGGTAGAAAATGCACAGCTTCGCCTGGTGGTGGATTTGGCCGCGCGCGCCGATGTGCCGCGGCTGCCGGAACCGGCCTTCTGGCAAGGCCCCGCGGGCGCAGTGCCACGCATCACGCTGCATGCTTTTGAAGCTTCTGCCTGCGACAAGGTGATTTACGCGCTTGGCGCCGCCACAGGGCGCCTGCACCAAAAGGCCGGGGCCTTCGCGGCATGACCAGCCCTGTGCGCGATATTGTCCTGGTCACCGGGCTTTCCGGCGCGGGCAAGGCTTCCATCCTTCGCGTGCTTGAGGATTTGGGTTTTGAGACGGTGGACAACCCGCCGATTTCCATTCTGGAATCGCTGGTGGGTGATGGCGTGCTGCCGCTCGCCGCTGGGATTGATGCGCGCACGCGGGATTTCGATGCTGCTGCCGTGCTGCGCGTTTTGGAACGGCTGCGGCTGCGCTCCGACATCAACGTGTCGCTGATTTTCGCAACCGCCGAGGATGAGGCGCTGCTTCGCCGCTATACCGAATCGCGCCGCCGTCACCCGCTGGCGCCAGGTGGTCCCATGGGCTCACGCGTGCTGGAGGGAATCGCGCGCGAAAAGGCGCTCGTGGAAGCGCTGCGGGAAACAGCGGACCTCACGATTGATACCTCAGACCTGCCGCTGGCTGATCTGCGGCGCATGATTGAAGGGCGCTTTGCCCCGGATGCCGCGGCGGGGTTGGCGGTTTCGGTGCTTTCTTTCGCCTACCCCAAGGGCCTGCCGCGCGAAGCCGATTTGGTTTTCGATGTACGCTTTCTGCGCAACCCGCATTATGATCCGGTGCTGCGCCCCATGACCGGCCAGGCCGCACCGGTGGCGGCCTTCATTGAAGCCGATCCGGATTTTTCGGCCTTTTGGCAGAGGTTACGCGATTTTCTTGAGCTTTTGCTGCCGCGTTACAAAGCGGAGGGGAAGAAATATTTCACCATCGCGGTCGGCTGCACGGGGGGTAAGCATCGGTCTGTCCTTGTCGCGGAACGCTTGGCGGGGCATCTTCGCGCTTCCGGATGGCGAGTAGACCTCGCGCATCGGGAATTGAAACTTGCCGGCGGACAGGCTAGCCCCTCCGGCGCTTCTACCGCTTCGGGCCAGGAGGCCCTTTCGCAAGCATCATGATTGGTCTTGTTCTGGTTTCCCATGGCAGGTTGGCCGAAGAATTGCGGCTGGCGATGGAACATGTGGTCGGCCCGCAGCAGGCGGTGGCAACCGTCTGCATTGGCCCCGACGATGATATGGAAATGCGCCGGCGCGAAATACGCGACTGCATCGCCAGTGTGGATCAGGGCGATGGCGTTGTAGTGCTGACCGATATGTATGGCGGCACGCCTTCAAACCTTGCCATGCAAATGGTGGAAAAGGGCAAGCCGGTGGAAGTGCTGGCCGGTGTGAACCTGCCGCTGCTGGTCAAGCTTGCGAAGGTGCGCGGCAGTGAACCGCTGCATGAAGCGCTTGATCACGCCAAGGCAGCAGGGCGGAAATATATCGCGCTCGCCCGCGATGTTGCGGGCGCCAAGCCCAATGGTAGCGCCAAGGAATGAACGAAGCCGCGCCCGCCCCTTCTTCCGGCGGCATGGTGCTGCGCCGTTCTGTTGTCATCCCAAATAGTCGCGGCCTGCATGCCCGCGCGGCGGCAAAACTGGTCGCGCTGGCGGAGCGCTATTCTGCTTGCGTGAATGTGCTGCGCGATGGACAAAGCGTGCCCGCTGTTTCCATCATGGGGCTGATGATGCTGGGCGCCGGGCGCGGTGCTGAAATTGTGATCGAGGCTGAAGGCTGGGACGCGAAGGAAGCGCTGGACGCCGTGGCAGCCTTGGTCGAGGCAGGCTTCCATGAAGACTGAAACGCCCGCCCGCCCACGCACCAGCAAAACCCCGCGTCGGCGCGAAACACAATTGCGCGGCATCGCGGTTTCGCCCGGCATTGCCATCGGCCCCGCTTTTGACACGAGCGAAGCGCCCGCCGAGGCGCCGCGCCGGCGCATCATGACTGAGGCCATTGAAGCAGAACGCCAGCGCTTGGCCGATGCTGTGGCGTTTTCGCGTAAGCAAGTCACCAAACTCAAAACGCGCATCGCCATCCTGCCCGAAGAAGCGCAGGAGGAAATCGCGCCCTTGCTTGATGCGCATCTGCTCATGCTCGGCAATTCACGCCTGATCCGTGGTGCACGCAAACGGATTGAAAGCGAATTGCTGGCGGCCGAGACCGCCATCACGGATGAGGCGGAAGTGATTGCGGAAGCGATTCTTGCCGCCAAGGATGATGATCGGGCTGGCCTCACGCGCCGCGCGACGGAAGTGCGCGATATTGCCCGGCGCATCACGCGCAACCTGACCGCGACCCCCTTTCGCAGCCTGAAAAACCTGCCCGAAGGGTGCATTCTCATTGCTGAGGAACTCACACCCTCAGACGCCGCATTATTGGACCCGGCGCGTATTGCGGGTGTGGCCACCGATGAGGGCGGGGCTGATGGCCATACGGCGATCATGCTGCGCGCGCTTGGCATTCCTTCCGTCCTTGGCGTGCCGGGGCTGACGGAAAGCGTGCGGCGCGATGATGTGGTGGTGTTGGATGGTGCGGCGGGGACTATCGCCATCCACCCAGAAGCCGCGACGCTGACGGCTGCAAAGGAAAAACTGGCGGCCTATGCGCGGGAACGCGCGCGGCTTGGCCGGCTGCGTCGCCTGCCCGCCATCACCACCGATGGCGAAGCGGTGGAATTGCAGGCCAATCTGGAAATTCCACAGGAATTGCCGCTGATCGCGCAGGCCGGCGCGCAGGGCATTGGGCTGCTGCGTACCGAATTCCTGTTCATGAATCGCGAGGATTTGCCGGATGAGGAAGCGCAGTGCGCGGCCTATCGCCAAATCCTGGAAGCCATGGGCCAGGACCCGGTGACCATTCGCGTGCTGGATTGGGGTGGGGAGAAGGATATCGCAGCGCTCGCCGAAGGTATTGCGCCGACCCATGCCGGCGCCAATCCAGCGCTTGGGCTGCGGGGCATCAGGCTATTGCTGCGCCGGCCGGAATTGCTGGAAGTGCAATTCGCGGCGATTTTGCGCGTGGCGGCGGAATTGCCCGATGGCCAGGTGCGGCTTTTGCTACCGATGGTGACAATCCCTGAGGAAATGAAGCAGGCGCGCGATATTTTTGATCGTGTCGCGCGGCGGCTCCGCCGACGGGGTGACAAGCTGCCGGATAAACTGCCGCTGCTGGGTGCGATGATTGAAACGCCAGGCGCGGCGTTGGCGGCCGATGCGATTGCGTTGGAAGCCGATTTCTTTTCAATCGGCAGCAATGATTTGGCGATGTATACGCTCGCCGTTGATCGCGGCGATGCGGAAGTGGCGCATCTTTATGACCCGCTGCACCCGGCGGTGCTGCGCCTGATGCAATTCGCGACCGAAGCGGCGCTCAGGTTGCGCATGCCGGTTTCAATTTGCGGGGAGATGGCGGGCAATCCGCAATTGATCCCGCTGCTGCTCGGGCTTGGCATTCGCAGTTTTTCGATGAATGCATCGGCCATTCCGCGCGTGAAGCAGGCGGTGCGCGGGCTTGATATCGGCGATTGCGCACGCTTCGCCCGCCGCGTGATGGAACAAAGCGACCCGGCACGGATCCGCGAATTGGTGGCGGGGTTTGCGTCAGAGAAAGCTTGAAACTGTCCGTTTCAGTTCAGCACCGCCCGCAAGGCCAGCATCGCCGCGAGCCCAACCAAAAGCGCCGGCAGCAGATTGCGCCCAAAGCCGAGGCACACCGCAACCCCCACCCCCAGCCCAAAAAGCCGTGCCGCCAAGGGCACATCAGCCAGCGCCCCGGTTGGTGCGATGATCGCCAGCATGACAAAAGCCGCGAGCGTTGCCTGCGCAATCGCCGTCGCCCAGGCGATCACCGGATGATCGCCACCAAGCCCGCCCGCCAGCCACACGCCGGCACTCCGCAGCATCAGACAAGCAAGCGCGGTCAGCGCGAGGGCGATATCAGCGTTGTCCACGCACGCGCCCCCACAAAAAAGCGACGGTTCCGCCAATGATCCCCGCCGCCAAAAGCCCCATGGAGGATGGCAGGATGAAGGTCAGCCCCGCCGCCGCTGCGCCGCATAGAATGGCGCGGCGCGGTGCAGGTTTGTCCAGATCAGCGGCCAGCAGCAGCGCGTAATAGAGCGGATTGACGAATAGCAACGCCGCGCGCGCGTGATCATCCAACATGCCCGCCACGTAATATCCTGCGAGTGCGGCAAGCCCCGCCACCACCCAGCTTGTCAGACCAAAGCCCAAGAACCAGGAAAGCCTGACGGAAGCAACAATTTCGGGAAAGGCGCGCATCGCTGCCGCCCAAGGGGTCACCGCAATGAAGGGAATGGCCGGGATCAGGCGCTTGCGGTCTGCCACGCCGAAAAGCGGCGTGATGGCAATCGCCATGGGCAGGAAACGCGCATTCACTGCAATCGCACCCATTACTGCGGGCGCGATGCCGCCCACAAAACCCGTGCTTGCCGCTTGCACCAAAACCAATTGCCCGGGCATGCCATAGATCGCCCAGCACGCCACCAAAGCCCAGCCTGGCGAAAGCCCCGCTTCCCGCACGGCCGCCCCGAAGGCGAGGAAGGTGGCCGCCATGGCCACGCCCGCCGCCCCCACCGCATCACGCGCGCCAAATAGCGCCGCGCCGCGGGCGGAGGTGACGCTACCCATGCGCGCGCGGATGCATGACAGCGTAGGGCGAAGCAGCCTTCATGCGCTAAAGCTTCACCACCCCGGCACCGATCAAACCCGCAAGCCGCGCCGCGATGGCGGTTTGCGCATTGCCATCCAACCCCAGCAGGCGATGAATACCGGCGGCGAGTTCCGCTTCCGTTGTGGCCGGGCGCAGCGCCAAAAGCTTTTCGGCTGCAGCAGCGATTTCGCGCGGTGCTACGGCAGCGGCGCGGCGCAAATGGGCGCCCGCAGCGCGGCGATCCCGCGGCACAATCGCAGCACCCTCGGCCAAAAGAAAACCCTGTTCTTCCTTCACGCCATGCAATTGTCGCGCAAGCGCCAAAGCCTGGCGCAAGGCATCGCGCGCTGGCGTAGGCAGCGCTTCCAATCCCCATAACAACCGAACGCGTTCGCCAAGGCTTTCGTTCGTAATCGGCGTTTCGACAGTGATGATTTCGGCAAGAATGCCAGCGAGTGTGGCGAAGGGCACATCTGCTATGGCGGTAGTTTTGGGCACATCGGGCGCGGCTTCGCGGTAAGGCTCCGCCAAGCCAGTTTCCGGGGCGGGCACTGCTGCTTCAGGCGCGGTGGTGGCGGGCGCGGCGCCGAGTAGCGCAGCGACGCGCGCGGCCTCAGCCTCTGGCCTGCCATACCAGGAAAGCGACCAAGCGCGCGCCAGCTTCCAGCCCATGGCCTCAAGCGCGCTGGCACGGCCCCTTTCGCGATCACGCGCTGAGCGCAGCGCCGCCCAATCGCCGGCATCGGCTTCAATGCCCAGCACGTAATTGCCGGAATCGCGCGCTGCGACATCCAGGAACAAGCCCGCCATGCCCACGCGCGGCACGGCTTCCTTCCCGGCGGCTTCTATCGCCTTGCCAATGGCCGCTGCGATGGGCGCCGCTCGGGTTTTTGCTGCTGCGGCGCGCGGTGCATCCCCGGCGGCGGCGAAGGCGAGGAAGGATTTGAGAGTCGCGACCCCACGCCCCGAGGCGCGCGCCAAATCAATGTCATCCGCACCGATGGACGAAAACACAATGCAGCGCTTCTTGGCGCGCGTGATCAGCACATTCAGCCGGCGTTCGCCACCATCGGCGGAAAGCGGGCCGAAGCGCATGGCAAGCTTGCCGTCAGCGCCACGCCCATAGCCCACCGAAATCATGATCGAATCGCGTTCATCCCCCTGAACATTTTCCAGGTTTTTCACGAAAAAGGGTTCATCCGGATGCGCGGCAAAAAACGCTTCAGTATCCGGATTATCGCGCCGCGCCGCTTCAACCGCATTCAGAATCGCATCCCGCTGGCGGATGGAAAAAGCTGCAATGCCCAAGGTATCGCCGGGTGTTTCGCGCGCATGGGCGATCACCGCTTCCGTCACGGCACGGGCTTCTTCCGCATTGGTCCCCGTGCCGCCGGTGTCAAACCGCCCTTCAACGCGGCGCAGTGAAAGCCCAAGCGTGGCCGAACGCGCGCGCGGCGATGGCAGAATGAAAAGCCGGTTCTCATAAAACTCCGCATTAGATGTCGCGATCAGGCTTTCATGCCGGCTGCGATAATGCCAGCGCAGCATAGCGGATGGTAGGCCGCGCGCATTGCAAAGCCCGAGAATGCTTTCGACATCGCGCGCCGCGACAACCTCAGCCGTGTCTTCGGCGGCTTCTTCCCCTTCTTCACCAGTCATGCGCTGAAAGAAGCGCGTGGGCGGCATTTGCTTGTCATCACCCACCACCACCACCTGCCTGCAACGCGCAATGGCGCCGAGTGCATCCACGGGCTCCACCTGGCTCGCCTCATCAATCACCAGCAGGTCGAAGGAAAGCCCGGGCTTCAGCCCATGCGGGGGGGCGAGGAATTGCGCCACCGAAAGCGGGCTCATCATGAAAATAGGCTTGGCCTTTTGCACTGCCTGGGAAGCGCGCAGCAGCAATTCGCGCACCGGCAAATGGCCGCGCTTCTTTTCCATCTCACCACGCAGCACCGCCATGCCCGGCGCGCCGTCGCGTACTTCCTTCACGCGCTGCGCATGGGCATAGGCCGCTTCTGCGCGCGTCAGCGAAATGCGCGCGCGATCGGCTTCGCGGAAATCCGCAACCAGCCGATCCGCCGCCGCACCGTCAAAAGCCGCCAATTCCGGGTGCTGCGCCATCGCAGCGCGGAGCAAGCCTTCATGCAGCGTGAAGGAAAACACATCCTCTGCCGCTTCGGGCGCGACACGGCCATCGCCCAAGCGTTCCAGCAAGGGCTCGAGCCCGCCGGCTGAGGCGGCTGCGCGGCGCCAGCCGAGCCACGCATCAAGCGCTTCCGGCGCCGCCGCCCAATCGCCAAGCCGCGCGGCAAGGGCAGCGAAGGAAGCCTCGTCCGCACCAAAGGCACTGCGCGCATCAAGCCTTGTTGCCTGCTGCAATTCCTGAAAGGCAGCCAGCGCTGCCTCCAGCGGTGCGGCTTCGGCTGGCTTGGCGCCATTAGCGAGCGCCGTCAGCGCCGCCGCGCCATGGGCCTTGCGCCACGCCAGCAAGGCGGCCAGTGGCGCGGGATCACTCGCCTCCCCTTGCCACAGCGTGCCGAAAGCCGCGCGGCCCAAAGCATCGCCATTGCGCAAGGCCTCACGCGCAGCCTGCCCGGCAAGCGCGGCATCAAGCGCCGGCAGCGGGTTTTCCGCATCGCGTGCAATGCTTGCCGCGAGCGCCTTGGCGTCACGCCGCGCGCCGGATAGAAAACCGAAAACGCCGCCCGCTTCTGCCAAGGTGGCACGCGCTTCTGCAATGCCAGCCACATCCAAAGCGCCCGGCAACAGCCGCGGATCAGCCTTGGCTTTTTGCAAAGCGCCCAGCGACTGCACCAGGGCTTCCAGCGGCGCCAGATCGCCCGCCCAGGCTTCGTGCTTCAGCGCCGTTGCATCATGCGCGGGTGCTGTCGCCAGCGCCGGGCGCAAGGCAAGCGCGCTTTCCGCTGCCTTCGGTCCGGCTGCCGGCCCTAGCGCCGCACCGGCCGCAGCAAAGGCACGAATCCAGCCGGGCAAACGCCCGAGCAGCCGATCCACATCGGCCGGGCCGATATCGGCCATCACGCCGCGCCAGGGGCTTTGCGCGCCGCCATCCGCCGCATAACCAGCGAGTAGCTTGATCGCATCGCGCCGCGCTTCAATCGCCGCCGCATCCCATTCCGTAACATTCACGGAAAAATCCGGCGCCGCCACACCGCGTTGGCGCAAGCCAACCAGCGCGCCGATCACCTGATGCAGCGCCAGACCCGAAGCGCCAACTTCCGCGCGCATCGCCGCCGCATGACGATTGATCCGCCCGCGCAGCGATCCAAGTCGGCGCACCACCGCATCACGCTCCGGCTTTGGCGGCATGGGCAGGGAAAGTGTCGCGCGCAATTCATCCAGCACCGCGCGCTTCGATTGCTTTTCCGAATGCAATTCCAGGCAGGCAGCGCCAAGGCCAATACTCTCCAGCCGGCGCTTCACCACTTCCAGCGCGGCGAGCTTTTCCGCGACGAACAAAACACTCCGCCCATCCAGCACGGCCTGGGCGATGATATTGCTGATGGTCTGGCTTTTGCCCGTACCAGGTGGACCCTGGATCACCACATGCCCGCCGCGCCGGACAGCTTCCGCCGCAAGCGCCTGGCTGCCATCCACA
This sequence comes from Roseomonas sp., assembly GCA_020249925.1. Lineage (GTDB taxonomy): Bacteria > Pseudomonadota > Alphaproteobacteria > Acetobacterales > Acetobacteraceae > Neoroseomonas. Next base: position 50,720 of record JADCER010000013.1, read on the forward strand.
TCCATCACATGATCCAGGCGCTCCACCGGGATTTCCGCGTCCACATCGGCGTCATCAGCAAACACCGGCGGAATCGAAAGTACCTCACCCCCCACCAGCGCGCGCACCATGGGGTGATCAGCAAGGCCCGGGTTTTCCTCAGGCCCCAGGTCGCGCCACATCAGGAATTTGGCGAAGGAGAATAAGCCAATCGCCAACGCATCCGCCTCCACACGCCAAGTGGCGCGTTCTGCTACCAGCGTTGCGATGGCTTCCGCCCAGGCAGTCGGCGTATAGGCCTCAGCATCGAAATCCGGCAGCGCTGTCTTGAAATTCACCCTGAGCATTTCGCGGAGCGACAAATTCTCTGCGATATCACCCACCGCCCCGCGCAACTTGAAATTCTGCGAAACCCCTTCGCGTTCCAGTGCGACGGGCAGCAGCGCCAAAGGGGCGCGGCGTTCGGTCTCGGGTGTGGCGGGATCGCGCCAGATCAGTGCGCCAAGCGCCAGGTAAAGCGTGGGCACACCGGTTTCTTCACGGGCCGTGCGCGCATCCTGCATGATATCGCGCAGCCGGCGCACCAAGTCTGAAGGCGGCAATTGTACGCGGAGCTTATCATCACGCTGATATTCTTCCCGCGCCGCATCGGCCTTTGCGGTGCCAACACCTTCCGCCTTTACCTTGGTGGAACGCGCACGGCGCGGCTTGCCAGGGGTTGCTTCTACTGGCGCGGCTTCAGGCGCGGCGACGGAGGCTTCAAAGCCAAAGGCGCGGCCCGCTTGCAGCGCACCAAGGACGAAATCCGCATCCTCATCATCAAGGATGATAACGCCGCGCGAAGCGCCCGGCTTCGGCAGGGATAGCAGCCGGTTGCGCGTGGAAAGATCAAGCAGGCCCCGCCGGGCTTCTTCCAGCGCGTTGCGAAGATCCGTCATGCGGTTATTTTTTCCGGAAGGCCAAGGTGATCAGCAGCACACAGCAGACCAGCGCCAGAATGGCCAGCATGCCCTGCACAACTTCGAAATTCGGGGAGTCGCGATGGATGAAGATGGAAGCAGCCGCTGCGCCCATCATCATCAGGGTTTCCAGTATCCACTCCATCACAGCGCCTCATCCTGTCATTGCGCGGCTGGCCAGCCACGGTCGGGCTTTAGTGTGGCATATCCCCTGCCCTGATCGAAGGGTGATTTTCAGGACGGCGGCGGGCTTGGCAAAAGGCGGTTTTCCAGGCTTTCGATCCGTTCCAGCGATGTCTTGAGCAGCGAAATCAGCTCCGCCACCTGCTGTTCGCGCAGCAGGTCTATCTTTTCATGCAGCAGGCTGATTTCGGCCTCGGCCCGGATATTCACCTGATAATCCGCGATGGACCGGATGCGGTCTATATCTGCCTGGCGGTTCTGGCTCATCATAATGATCGGCGCCGTATAGGCCGCCTGGAAGGATAGCATCAGGTTCAGCAGGATAAAGGGATAGGGGTCCCAGGCGTTCCCGCCCGAGGCGATATTGGCAACCAGCCAAGCCACCAATAGCCCGGATTGGATCAGGATAAAGCGCCAGGACCCGACAGTTGCCGCGACAAGGTCGGAAAGCCTCTCACCAAGGGTCAGTTCAGGCGCTGGCCCTTCACCGCGCCGCCTTTCCCGAGCGCGCGACAGGGCGGTACGCAAATGGATGTGGCGGCGATGATGATGCGCTTCGGGATGCTCGGCCATGCAGAATTCCCCCTGCAAAGCCCGAAGGCTGCACCATTCACCCCGGCAGGAACATGATAAAAATCAACTCCGCCCGTAAGTATCCTCAAAGCGGACGATATCATCCTCACCAAGGTAGGAGCCGGACTGGACCTCAATCAGGGTCAGCGGAATCTTGCCTGGGTTTTCCATGCGATGGATGCAGCCCAGCGGCAGATAGACGCTTTCATTCTCCCGCAGCATGATGTTTTCCCCATCACGGTGCACAATGGCGGTGCCTGAGACCACTACCCAATGCTCGGCACGGTGGAAATGCTTTTGCAAGGAAAGCTTCGCGCCGGGGCGAACCTCGATCTTCTTGACCTGGAAGCGGTCGCCCATGATCAGGCCTTCATAATGGCCCCAGGGACGATAGGCGCGGCGATGTTCGGTCGCTTCCTTGGCTCCGTGCGCCTTCAGCCGGTCCACCAGCTTCTTCACATCCTGCGCATGGTCGCGATGCATGGCCAGCACGGCATCATCCGTCACCACCACGACAGCATCCTGAAGCCCGATCACGCCGGTCAGGATGCTTTCACTGCGCACATAGCAATTCTTGGCATTCACCAATTCCACTGGCCCATGCGTAGCATTGCCGGCAGTGTCTTTCGGCTGAATATCCCACAGCGCGGCCCAGGAACCGATATCGGACCAACCGATGGCAGCCGGCACCACGGCGGCCTTCTGTGTTCGCTCCATCACCGCGTAATCAATGCTAATGGCGGGGGTGGCCGTGAAGGCACTCGCTTCAAGCCGGATAAAATCGCCATCCCGCTTGGCGCCGGCAACAGCGGCGCGCACGCCCTTCAGCACCTCCGGCGCATGGGCTTCCAACTCGGCCAGCATGGTCGCGGCGGTGGCGACAAACATGCCGGAATTCCACAAATGCCGTCCGGATTTCAGGAATTCCGCCGCGCGCGCCGCATCGGGCTTTTCCACAAAGCGCGCGATGCGCTTGACGCCATCGCTGCCAGGCAAGTCGTCGCCGGCTTCGATATAGCCGTAACCCGTCTCCGGCGCGGTGGGCTGCATCCCAAAGGTGACGATGGCGCCCACTTTTGCTGCGGAAGCGGCCTGGGCAAGGGCTGCTTGCAGCGCCGCCACATCCCCGATCGCCGCATCAGCCGCCATGAACCAGAGCACGGAGCCAGGGGCGTTTTCCTCGGCAAGCAAGGCGGCGGCGGCGATGGCGGGCGCGCTATTGCGTCCGACCGGTTCCAGCACAATTGATGCACCCTTGTCGCGCAATTGCTCGGCCACCAGGAAGCGATGCGCTTCATTGCAGACAACCATCGGCGGCAGAAAGCCGGCGCCAGTACCGCGCGCGGCGGTTTCAGCCAGCATGGTCTGGTCAGACGCGAGAGGCCAGAATTGCTTCGGGTAGCTTTCGCGCGACAGCGGCCAAAGCCGCGTGCCGGTGCCGCCGGAGAGGATCACGGGCAGGATCGGGGGGGTATTGGCGTTCATGGGCAATTGTCACTCCGCATATCAGGGCGCTTAGGGGCAAATCGGGGCAAAGCCAAGGCAAAGGCTGGCCGGCGTTTCCCTGGGCCGGCTTCCGGTATAGCTTCCGCCCGCCAATCAAGCCCGAAGGTCGCCCTGCCTTGGATCAGCCTGTCCCCCTTGCCATTCCAGAAGGCTTTGTGCCGCGCCCTGCCGGGGGGCCGTTTCTGGAGCCCATCGGCCCCATCATGATCCGGCGGGATCATGGGCCGCTCGCCTTTGGGCTGCGCATCGAAAAGCGCCATTGCAACAGCAAGGACATGGCCCATGGCGGCATGTTGGCGACATTTGCAGATCTCGCGCTTGGGATTGGCGGCTTCAATCTGGCGGGGGTGACGGGGTTCTTCACCACCATCAGCCTGAATTCGGACTATCTGGCCCCCGCCAGGCTTGGCACCTGGCTGCAATGCGAACCCGTGCTGCTGCGCAAGACCCGTACGCTGGTCTTCGCCCAAGGGGTTTGCACCGCTGATGGTGCACCGGTGCTGCGCGCCAGCGGCGTTTTTGCCCTGCCGCGGGACGCAGCGCCCCAGCCCCCGGGCGGCTAAGGCTTACCCGTCGCGCCGTGCCTGGGCGCGCTTGTTCTGGGCGGAAACGCTGCCGATCCGCGCGCCATGCACGCGCTTTGAACTCTTCGCGTTCCCCTTACTCTGCATGCCGTTGCTTGCACCAAAGCCGGCCGACGGGTGCTGGGCGCGCTGCGCCTGACGGCGGGCGAGAGCCTCCTTCAGCGCGGCCCGGTGCTCTTCGCGGCGGCGCTCATGCGTCAGTTCTTCAAACCGGCTATTCACCCGCTTCAGCGCCGCGGCATAAACCTGCTTGCGGCGGGTTGCCTTGCCGGCCTCGGCATTCGCGGCTGCGCGGGCATCGCCCTTGCCGCGCTTGGCGCGCTTGCCTTCGCGGATCAGGTCACGAAGTTTTGCGTGCTCCGCGCGCAGCCTGGTCGCCAGAGTGCGGAGTTCTTCCGGCGGCAGCGCGGCGATGGCCGGCTGGTGGCTCGGCGCAATCAGGGCGAAAGCGTCGTGGCCGAGGAGTTCGCGTTCTTCGCGCTGTGAGGTTGCCATGGCGTTTGATCCTTATTTGTTGTTGCAAAACTCTTTGCTAACTGGGCGTCACGGTCCGTGCATCGCGGACCCGTCCCGAAGCTGTGCGCAGCGTGCCGAAGGTTGCATTACCGATAAAGCCCCGCCGCCCGCGCGGCTTGGGTCGCCAGCGCCACCATCAGCGCGAAATGCGGCATGGGCACACCCAAATCGCGCCCCAACTGCAATGGCGCGGTGAAAAGCGCGTCAATTTCCATCGGTCGGCCCAGTTCCAGATCCTGTAGGATGGAAGGCTTGTGCGCAGTCTCCCCAAAACGGCGCATCCGCACCTCGCCCGGTACTTTCAGATCATGCCCTAGCGCGCGGGCAAGTGCCGTGCCTTCATCGGAAATCCTGACCCCCGCTTCAAATATCGCTGGGTCTGTGAGGGTTGCTTTCATATCCTGGCGTGAGAGCAGACAAAGCGGCCCCACCACCATATTGCCAAGCAGCTTGCCCCAGATGCGGTGGCGGATATTCGCAACCGCCTCAGTCGGCATGCCGCCCGCACTCAACAGCGCCGCCAGCGCCTGAGCCCGCTGGGAAACGGCGCCGTTCGGCTCCCCCAGAAAAAGCTTCAGATCAGCATGTTCCGAGGTAACGATGCCGGGCGCCACCACCGCACTCGCAGCATAGATCACGCCACCAATGGCACGCTCCACCCCCACGGTGCGGCGCAACGCATCATCGGGGTCAAGCACTGGCAGGCGCTTGCCTTCCAGGGCGCCGCCAATGCCATCGAAATACCACCAGGGGATGCCATTCATGATGAAGGCAATAGGCGTATCGGGGCCAAGCAAAGGCGCGATCCCCGCCGCCACAGCTGGTAACGCGGGCGCCTTGACCGTAACCAGCACGGCATCCACCGGGCCGATTTCGGCGGCGCTTTCGGCGGCCTGCACGCGGAAGGTCTGATCGCCTTGAGCCGTCCGCAACGTGATCCCCCGCGCCTGCATCGCGGCCAAATGGGCGCCGCGGGCAATGACACTTACGTCAGCGCCTGCCGCCGCCAATCGCGCGGCCAAATGCGCGCCAATCGCACCCGCGCCATAGACGCAAATGCGCTTCACGGCGCGTGATCGCGTAGCTGTGCGCAGATCGAAGCACCGGCAGCGACAAGCTGTTCCACAATCCGCGCGCCATGGGCCGCATTGGCGCCGCGCGGATCAGGCGCGGCAACGCCACCAGGCGCCACTTCTTCCACCCACATCGGCACAGCGAATTCCACACCATGGGCACGAATGGCGCCAAAGCCGGTTGGCGGCACACCAAGATAAGGCCCGGTACCCTCCCGCGCGCGCGCCGCTTCGGGGCGGCAGAGTTCCGGCTTCAGCGCCATGGTCACGGAAGCCACGGGGTCTCCGCCATGGCCAAACGTAATCGGCTGCCCGCCCAATTCGCCATGCAGCTTGCCCGCTTCCCGCCAAAGATGCAGCGCTGGGATGATCACGCCATGGCGGTGGCGAATGGCGCGCGCCGCCGCATCGGCGGGCGCAATGGTGCCGGCATGGCCATTGACGATCATGATGCGCCGCGTGCCGATTTTGATGAAGGCTTCAGCCATTTCTTCAATCACGGCGGTCAGGGTCGGAACCGTCAGCGTGATGCCGCCGGCGACACCGGCGAAGAAATCCTCGCCACCAAAGGGAATGGCAGGGGCTACCAGAACATCCGCGCCCTTTAGAAGCGCAGCGGCAGCGATGCGGTTGGCGATATCTTCCGCGACCAGATAATCGCCCATCGGCAAGGCTGGGCCATGCGTTTCCAGGCTCCCCATGGGCAGGATCGCCACGGCGCCAGCAGCGAGGCGCGATGCCACTTCAGGCGCGGTCAGTTCCGCAATGCGATGCAGGCTCATGCCAGCAAATCCAGCGCAGCCCGCGACAGCGCCTGCACCCCAAGGCCGATGCAACGCTCATCCGGTTGGTAGAAGGCATTGTGCAGCCGGTCATCGCGCCCTGGCTGGCCAGAACCGATGCGTAGCTGGAAGGAAGGCGCCACGGCAGCAAATTCCGCGAAATCCTCGGCACCCATGGAAGCCTCGCCTTCGCTGATCACATCGCCCATTTGCCGGCGCACGGCGGCAATCACCGGATCGAGCACGCGATCATCATTCACCAAGGGCGGCACCTTGCGGACATAGTTCATCTCGGTCTTCACGCGCATGGAAACGCCAATACCTTCCGCGAGCCGCCGCAACGCCGCTTCGGCGATATCGCGCGATTCATGATGCAGCGTGCGCACCGTACCCTTCAGATGCACGCGTTCGGGGATGATGTTGTAGGTGGTGCCGCCGACAAATTGCCCGATGGTCACCACCGCCGGATGGATGGGCTTGATTTCCCGGCTGACCACGGTTTGCGCTTCCTGCACAAAGGCCGCCGCCGCCACAATCGGGTCAATCGCCGCATAAGGATGCGCGGCATGGCCGGATTTGCCCTGGATGATCAGGTCAAACCGGTCTGATGCCGCGAGGCAAGCGCCGCGCACATAGCCAAAACTCCCCACCGGCATATCCGGATGATTGTGAAAGCCGATCGCCATATCAACACCATCCCCCGCGCCATCGGCGATCATGGCGGCAGCACCTTCCAGCACTTCTTCCGCCGGTTGGAAGATCAGCCGCACGGTGCCGGCAAGCTGCGGCGCGAGGTCCTTCAGAACCGCCGCCACACCCAAAAGGGTCGAGGTATGGATATCATGCCCACAGGCATGCATCTGCCCCGCGATCTCACTCGCGAAGGGCAGCGCGGTTTCCTCATGGATCGGCAGCGCATCCATATCGGCGCGAATGGCCAGCGTGGGGCCGGGCCGCCCGCCCTTGATTTCAGCGACCACCCCAGTGCGACCTACCCCGGTGCTGGGCGTGAGGCCGAGGCGCGTCAATTCCGCTGCCACAATCCCAGCAGTGCGGGTTTCCTGAAAAGCGAGCTCCGGATGGGTGTGGATATCGCGCCTAATTTCGATCAGGCGTGGCGCCACTGCCTCGGTCGCTTCGCGGATGCGGGTTTCGGGGTCATTGGGCAGGCGGTCACCATGTGGCATGGGGCGGTTTCCTCTTGCAGGCTTCAATCCACGGCAATGATCGGCCCTGGCGTCGCTCGAGGCAAGGCTTGGGCAGGCCTCGCTTGCCGAGGCTTCGCTGCCATGCAATAGAACTGCCATAAAGTTAGGGGGCCAACGGATGAGGAGCGTTGCACGTCGCAGCGTTGTTTTTGGTATTGGCGCGTCGCCAGTGTTGGCGATGGGGGCTCGGGCTCAAGGGGCTTGGCCGAACCAGTCCATACGCCTGGTGGTGCCCTTCGCACCTGGCGGGACCACCGATCTGGTCGCGCGGCTGATTGCTGCGGGCCTTCAGGAAAAGCTTGGTGTTTCCATTGTGGTGGAAAACCGTGCCGGCGCCGGGGCTACGCTTGGCAGCGAAACGGTCGCCCGCGCGGCACCCGATGGCTATACGCTGGTGATGTCCAATATCGCGAGCCATGCGATCAGCCCGGCAGTTTATGGCAGCAAGGTGCGCTATGACCCGGTGCGGGATTTCGCCCATATCGCCCTGGTGGTCAGCAACCCGACCGTTTGGGTCGCCAATCCGCGCGCAGGCATCCGCACCATGGCCGATGTGGCGGCGCGCGCGAAAAGCGCGGGCGGCTTGCAGGTTGCGACCTCGGGCGCTGGGTCGTCTAATCATTTGCTGGTCGTGCAAATGAGCCGCCTGATCGGCACGGAAATCACCCATGTGCCCTTCCGGGGTGCGGGCCCCGCCATGCAGGCGGTGATCGCGGGTCAGGTGCCAATGATGTCCGATAGCTTGCCCTCTGCCGCGTCACATATCCGGCAGGGCTCGGTGGTTGCGGTGGGTATGTGTTCGGCAGAGCGCCACCCCTCCTTCCCCGATGTACCCACCTTCCGGGAACAGGGCTTTCCGCTGGAATCCGATTCCTGGTTCGGGCTTTCCGCGCCGGCCGGCACGCCAGCGCCGATCATTGAAAGACTGAACCGCGAAGTATTGGCGCTGCTGCAAACCGCCGAGATCAGGAACCGTTTTGCGGAGCTTGGCGGCACGCCTGGCACCTATTCGGCAGCGGATTACAACAGCTTCATCATTCGGGAGGTGGCCAAATGGGCGCCTTTGGTGCAGGCTGCCGGGGCAACGGCGGATTGATATTGGCGCGATAGGGCCAAAAGGTCTTTGGGGCAGGCAGGCCTTGGGTAGGGTCACGAAGGGTGGAAGACGGGCATGAAACTTAATACGAAGGATTTGCTTTCGGCTGGGCTGTTCATCGGCTTGGCTGTGGTTGGGCTTTGGCTCAATCAGGATCATAACCTCGGTACGGCACGGCGCATGGGTCCGGGCTATATGCCCATGCTGGTTTTCTGGTTGCAGATCATCCTGGGTGGGATGGTGCTGTTCTTTGGCCTGTTCAACGGCCCTGATCCTTTGGCCAAATGGACCCCCGCTGAAATCGGCTTCCTGATCGGCGGCGCCGTGGCCGGCGTTGCTGCCGGCATGATCGCCGCGCGCATCCCGGGCTTCCCCTCCTCCGGCTGGAATTCACTCGGCATCGGGATTTTTGTCGGCTGTCTTGTGGCCGCGGTACCGCCGGGATGGCGCGCGCTGTTCCTGCCTAGTGCCGCCTTCACCCTGTTTGGTTTGGTCCTTGAACCGCTGGGCTTCCTGGTGGCCATCATCGTCACGGTGATCTGCGCGTCTTTCGCGGATAAGGAGCATCTGGAACGGCCCTTGGGCGTGCTGGGGCTGATCGCCTTTCTCTGCACGCTGTGCTGGGCGATTTTCATCCGATACCTGGATATTCGCGTGCCGCTCTGGCCGCAGCTCTGATCGGGAAGGCAAGGCACCATGGATCTCATTGCCAATCTTGCGCATGGCTTCGGCGTTGCGCTGACCTTCAACAACCTGCTGTTCTGCCTGATCGGCTGCATCATCGGCACCGCCATCGGCGTGCTGCCGGGCATTGGCCCGGTGGCGACGATTTCGCTGCTGCTGCCCATCACCTTTGGCCAGCCGGCCACCACCGCCATCATCATGTTGGCGGGCATTTATTACGGCGCGCAATATGGCGGTTCCACCACGGCCATTCTGCTGAACCTACCGGGGGAGGTCAGTTCGGTCGTCACTACGCTTGAAGGCTATAAGATGGCCCGAAAGGGCCGCGCTGGTGCGGCGCTGACGGTCGCGGCCGTGGCATCCTTCTTCGCCGGCTGCGTTTCCACCGTGCTGGTGGCGGCTTCCGGCCCGTTGCTCACTTCGGTCGCGCTGTCCTTCGGGCCGGCGGATTACTTCTCCCTCATGCTGCTCGGCCTGATTATCTCGGCCGTGTTGGCGCAAGGGTCCGTGGTGAAATCGATCGGCATGGTGGTGTTCGGCGTGGCGCTCGGCCTGGTTGGCACGGATGTGCAAACCGGCCAGCAGCGCTTCACCTTTGGCATTCCTGAGCTTTCCGATGGCATCGGCTTTGTGTCCATCGCCATGGGCATGTTCGGCATTGCCGAAATCATCCTGAACCTTGAAAGGCCAGAAGCGCGCAGCGTCATGTCCGGCAAGGTCGGCAGCCTGATGATGACGCGTGAAGAAGTAAGTCGCGCCATCCCCTCCGTGCTGCGCGGCACCACGGTGGGCAGCTTGCTTGGCATTCTGCCGGGCGGCGGCGCGGCGCTGGCTTCCTTCGGTTCCTATATGATGGAACGCAAGGTGTCCCGCGGGCGGGCCGAATTCGGCACCGGTGCCATTGAAGGTGTGGCGGGGCCGGAAGCAGCCAATAATGCGGCTTCACAAACCTCCTTCATTCCGCTGCTCACGCTTGGCATTCCGGCCAATGCGGTGATGGCGCTGATGGTGGGCGCGCTGATCATCCAGGGCATTCAGCCCGGTCCGCGCATGGTGGAAGCGCAGCCAGACCTGTTCTGGGGGCTGATTGCTTCCATGTGGCTCGGCAACCTCATGCTGCTGGTCATCAACCTGCCGATGATCGGGCTTTGGGTGAAGCTGCTGGCGGTGCCCTATCGCCACATGTATCCCTCGATCCTCATCTTCTGCGCGATTGGGGTCTATTCGCTGCAGAATAACGTATTCGATGTGTATCAGACCGTGTTCTTCGGCCTGTTCGGCTACCTCTGCTCCAAGCTGCGGCTGGAACCGGCGCCGATGCTGATCGGCTTCGTCTTGGGGCCGATGATGGAAGAACATCTGCGCCGCGCCATGCTGCTGTCGCGTGGTGACCCGATGGTGTTTGTCCAGCGCCCGATCAGCGCCACCATGCTGGCAATTGGCGCCATCGCGCTAATTGCGATGCTGCTGCCCAATATCCGCAAGGGCAAGGACAAGGCTTTGCAGGAATAGCAGCAGCCGCTACCCATTCAGGCCGGCCCTGTGCAAGCGGGGCCGGCTTTTTCTTTGGGCATTTCTGCGGTAACCGGGTGCCTGCTTTTTTGACGCTTCAAGGATTGAATGATGCCCCCGCTTTCCGCCCGCCTTTCCCCGGCCTTGCAGGTTGTGACCGCCGCCGTGCAAAAGGCTGGCCGCCGGCTGCTCCGCGATTTTGGTGAGGTGGAACAGCTTCAAGTCAGCGTGAAGGGGCCATCTGATTTCGTCTCCACCGCCGATCTCCGCGCCGAACAGACCTTGAGAGAGGAATTGTCCAAGGCGCGCCCTGGCTTCGCCTTCCTGATGGAAGAATCGGGCGCCTCAGGCGCGGATGATTGGGAATGGCGCTGGGTGGTGGACCCCTTGGATGGCACCACCAATTTCCTGCATGGCATCCCCCATTGGGCGATCAGCGTGGGCGTTGAAAAGCGCATCGCTGCCGATAAGACCGAATTGGTCGCGGGTGTGGTCTATAACCCTGCGTCAGATGAGATGTTCTGGGCCGAAAAGGGGGTTGGCGCCTTCCTGAATGACAAGCGGCTCCGGGTTTCCGGCCGGAAAGACATGCGTGAGGCGCTGTTCGCGACCGGCATCCCCTTCGGCGGCGTAGCGCGCAAGGCGGAATTCAGCGCCACCCTGCATAAGCTGATGCCGCAAGTGGCCGGTGTGCGGCGCTTTGGCGCGGCGGCGCTCGACCTCGCTTGGGTGGCGGCGGGGCGCTATGATGGCTTCTGGGAATTGGGCCTGAAGCCCTGGGATATCGCCGCCGGCATTGTGCTGGTGCGCGAGGCGGGTGGCTTCGTGAGCGACCCGGACGGCAATGACCCATACCCTTCCGGTATGGTGGTTTGCGGCAATTCCGCGCTGCAACCGAAGCTGCGAGAGGTGGTGGCGGAGGGCATCGCCGCCGTGAAGGCGCATCAGGCGGCCGGATGAACCAGGGCGCGGATCGTTTTTCGCGCAGGGCCGCTGTGGCGGCTGGCCTTGCCATGCTGACCCTGGCTGCGCAGGCGCAAACCCCCGATCCAACCCTTCCAGACCCCGCCCCGGCGCCGCCGCCGCCAGTGCAATTGACGCCGCTGCGGCCACAAACACCCCAACCCATGGCCACGCCGCCACAGGGCCTGAGCAGCCTGCCCCAGGGCGGGTTTCGGCTGCGCATGACCGGTACTGAGCTTACCGCAGCACAGACGGCGGCCATTCAGGCGCTGGCCCGCAACCTGGCGGCGCTACCCCAGGGCAGGATTACGGTGGAAGCCCAGGTGGCGGGGCCGGCCGATGATGTCTCAACCGCGCGACGCCTTAGCCTCGTCCGCGCGCAGGCGGTGAAATCCGCGCTTATTGCCGGCGGGCTCACGCCAACCCGGATTGACCTTCGCCCGCTTGGCCGGCTTTCCGGCGCGCAGGATGCGGTGGACATCCTGCCCCCTGGCGTGGCAAGCCCGAATGCGGAGGCAAGGCGCTCATGACCCAGCCCACAATCTATCTCTGGCGGATGGTGATTTTCCTGGCCGCGGTTGGTGGCATTGCCGCCATGCTGGCGCCGGATCTGATCCATGCCTTTCAGGCCAATCCACTGCTGAATGGCGTGATCCTGGCCGTGCTGCTGTTCGGCATTGGCCTGACCTTTAGCCAGGTGCTCTCCCTCAGGCGCGAAGTGGCCTGGGTGGAAGGCTTCCGCGCGCCGAAGGATGGGCTTTCGGCACTCCAGCCGCGCTTGCTCGCCCCCATGGTTTCCATGCTGTCGGGGCGGCGCAATGAACGGGTTTCGCTTTCCGCTTCCGCGATGCGAAGCGTGCTGGATGGGCTGCAATCGCGGCTGGATGAACGGCGCGAATTGTCGCGCTACGTCACGGGGCTGCTGATTTTCCTTGGCCTGCTTGGCACTTTCTGGGGCTTGCTGCTCACGATTGCTTCCATCGCCGATGTGATCGGCAATATGTCGGTGGGCTCCGGCGATTTGAACGTATTGTTTGAGCAATTGAAGGCCGGGCTCGCCAAACCCTTGCAGGGGATGGGGACAGCGTTTTCTGCCTCCATGCTCGGCCTGGCTGGCGCGCTGGTGGTGGGGTTTCTCGATCTGACAGCGGGGCAGGCGCAGAACCGCTTCTTCAATGATCTGGAAGAATGGCTGGCCGGGCTGACGCGGCTTTCTTCCGGCATTCTTGGCCAGGAAGGTGAGGGCAGCGTGCCCGCCTATGTCCAGGCGCTATTGGAACAAACCGCCGAGAATCTCGAAGCCCTGCAATCCACCATCGCGCGTGGGGAGGATGGCCGCGCCGCCACATCCCAGGCCCTGATGACATTGACCGAACGCATGACCGTGCTGACGGAACAAATGCGCGCGAATAATACGCTGATGCGCCGCATTGCCGATGCGCAGGATGGGCTGGCGCCAGCCATATCGCGCTTGGCCGATAGCCAGGCCGATCGGTCCGAGACCGAGGCGATGCGCGGGCATTTGCGTAACCTCGAAATCTATCTGGCGCGGCTGGTGGAAGAAGTGGCCCAAGGCCGCGCGCAATCCACCAATGACATCCGCAATGAGATCAAGATTCTGACCCGTACGATTGCCGCCATCGCGGAGGAACAGCCGCGGTGATGTATAGAGAGCACTAAGCGAATATGGCAGGATCTTCCGAAAGGCGGCGCGGGCGCGGCGGGGGCCTGGATGCCTGGCCGGGCTATGTGGATGCGCTTTCCACGCTGCTCATGGTCATCATCTTTGTGCTGCTGGTCTTTGTGCTGGCGCAGGGCTTTCTTTCGGTCGCTCTCAGCTCCCGCGAACAGGCGGTGGATCAGCTCAATCGCCGGGTCGCGGAATTGGCGGATTTGCTGTCACTGGAAGCAGCGCAGGGAGAACAGCTGCGCCAGCAATTGGGCCGGCTGAATGATGATTTGCGGAGCGCGGCAACGGCGCGCGATACGGCCCTGCAATCCCTTGCCCTGATCCGCGAAGAACGCGACAGGCTCGCCAATGAACGTGATGGGCTGCGCGGGGAGCGTGAGCGGCTCGGCGCGCGGCTGTCGGATTTGGAATTGGCGGCGCGCAGCGCTGCGGACCGCGCCGGTGCCATGGAACGGCAATTGGCCGAGGCCTTGTCACGCGCGGAGAATGTCGGCGGAGATGCAGCGCGTTTGCAGCGGGATTTGCGCGGCAGCCAGGCGGCATTGGCAGAGACGCGCCAACGCGCCGAAGCACGCATCGGTGATCTGGAACGTGAACGCCGGACCGCGCTTGCGGAATTGGCGGCAGCCCAAGCCGCGCTAGAAGCGATGCGGCGCGAAGCCCAGGCGCTGGATCGGCAGGTGCGGGTGGAGCGTGAAACCGTCACGCAGCGGCTTGCGGAAATGGCGCGGCTTTCGGAACAGATCAGGGCGCTGACGGCGCTCCGCGATGAATTGGAACGCCGCGCCGCGCAGGAACAGCGCGGGCGCGAACGCGCTGAAGCCGAAGCCGGGGAACGCGCGCGGCTTTCGGAAAGTGCCGCCGCGCAAGTGGCACTACTGACGCGCCAGACGGAAGCGCTGCGCGCGGAATTGGCCCGCCTCTCTCGCGCACTTGACCTCGCGGAAGCGGAAGGGCGGGATCGCAATGCGCAGATCGCGCTGCTCGGCCAGCGCCTGAACGCAGCGCTGGCAGCGCGGGTTGAGGAATTGCAGCGCTATCGCAGCGATTTCTTTGGCAGGCTGCGCGATGTTTTAGGCGAAAGACCGGAAGTGCGCATTGTGGGGGATCGCTTTGTCTTCCAGGGTGAGGTGCTTTTCGCCCCGGCGAGCGCGGAATTATCCGAAGCCGGGCTCAGGCAAGTGCGCGCATTGGCGACAGTGCTGGCCGAAGTCACGCCGCTGATCCCCGCTGATATTCCCTGGGTGCTCCGCGTGGATGGTCATGCGGATCGCAACCCCATCCGCAGCGCGCGATTTGCCAATAACTGGGAATTGGCCGCTGCACGCGCCATTGCCGTGACACAGATGCTGATCGCCGAGGGCCTGCCGCCCAATCGCGTGGCCGCCACCAGCTTTGGCGATGCGCAGCCGATTGACCCGGGCGATTCACCCCAGGCGCTGGCGCGCAATCGTCGCATCGAATTGCGCCTGACGGATCGGTGAAGGCGCCAGGTTTTCGCATTTGCCCCCGGCGCCTTTTCAGGCCAAGTGGCGTCACTTGGCGGCCCGGCTTCGGCTGGGCGATCAGGCGCAGGTCTAAGGAATAGTCAGCAACCGCAAGAACCCGCAGCACCATGTCTGGCCGAGGCGTTTCATGCTAACCTTTCCCAATCCAAAACTGCCCGCGCGCACCGACAGCAGCGACCTGACCAATAGCCCCGATATTCTTCAATGCCGCCCATAAGAAATGACGACGTCCATCACGCATTCCCGCCATCCACGGGAAGCACCTGCCCCGTCACCCAACCAGCATAGGGGCTGGCAAGAAACAGCACCGCATTGGCGATATCCTCAACCGATCCAAGGCGGCGCATGGCAAGCCGGCCGATCAGCGCCTTCTGCCCTTCTTCACCATAGCTTTCGAATTGCTTGATGCTGGATGGATTGGACAGCACAAAGCCCGGCGCCACGGAATTCACCGTAATGCCATAGGGTCCGAATTCGCGCGCCAATTGGCGTGTCAGCCCAACCAGACCATGCTTGGCGGAGCCATAGGCTTGAATGCCGGTCAGGCTTGCCTTCAATCCAGCACCAGAGCTGATGGTGACGATGCGCCCCTTCTTCGCCTTCTTCATGCCAGGCGCTGCAGCACGCGCCAGCGCAAAGGCGGCATGCAGATTGATGTCAATGATGGCGTGCCAATCCTCATCGCTCACTTCCTCGATCGGGCGCATTACCTGGCCGCGCACACCGCCTGCATTGGAAATGAGGATTTCGATGGGTCCGCCGGTGGTATCTTCAATGCGCTTGATCCAGCCAGCAGCGGCGCCCTTCGCCGTCAGGTCAAAGGCGTCGGTGGTGATGGCCCCTGGTGCCTTGGCGGTCTCGTTCAATTCATTTGCAGAAAGATCGCAGGCAAAGACCCGCGCACCAAGGGCGGCGAAGGCACGCGCAATGGCCTGGCCAAAACCATGCCCGGCACCCGTGACAGCGACGGTGACATTGTCAAAGCGGATATCCATGGGGCGGGTTCCTTATTTGGCAGGGGGGAAGGCGGTGCGCTTCACACCATGCAATTCGCGCAGCAACGCAACCCAGGCGGCGAAGCCTTCGGCGATGGAAGATTCACGCCAGTTTTCATTGGGGGCGTGAAAATCCTCATCAGCGGTTGCGAAGGAAAACATGATGGTATCAATGCCGGCCACATTGCGTGCGATATCCGCCAGCGGCAGCGTGGCCCCCATGCGAACACGGAGCGGCTTCTGGCCAGTCGTGCGTTCCAGCGCTGCCTCGCCCGCCCACAGTAAGGGATGCGATGCCGGCAGCGAATAGGCATAAGTGCCATCGCGCGTATTGGTGATGGAAAGCACGGCACCCTTGGGGCAATGGGCGCGCAGATGTCGCGCCACGGCGTCACGCGCTTGCGCGGGATTCTGCCCTGGCACCAGGCGCATGGAAAGCTTGGCATGTGCCAGCGCGGGAATAACGGTCTTGCCCCCAGCGCCGGTATAGCCGCCCCACATGCCATTCACATCAAGTGTCGGGCGCAGCCAAAGCCTTTCCAGAAACTCCGCCGCCGTATGATTGCTTGGTGCGATTCCAATGGACGCATCATGTGCCGCCACATCGAAAGGAATGCGCGCCAATTCTGCGCGTTGTTCGGACGAGGCTGCTGTGGCGCCGGCCCAGAAGTTTTCCACGGCAACATTGCCATCCGCATCATGCAGTGTCGCAATCAGCCTTGCCATGGCATGCAGCGCATTCGGTGCAACACCGCCATAGCGCCCAGAATGCAGATCCTTGGCCGCACTCCGCAGCGTGATTTCCATGCCCGTATTGCCGCGCGTACCGACCGTCATGGTCGGCAAATCCGCCCGCCAACGCGCACCATCGGCGGAAAGCACCGCATCCGCCGCCAGCAAGTGGCGATACTGCGTGAGCAGGGCGCCAAGCGTGGCTGAACCGCATTCCTCCTCACCTTCCAGCAGCAATGTCACGTTGACGGGCAGCTTGCCTTCAACGGCAAGAAAGGCGCCGAGGGTTTCAACCGCCAAAAGAAACGGTCCCTTATCATCCGAGATGCCACGCGCATAAAGCCGCCCGTCACGCGCCGTCAGTTGAAATGGCGGTGAAGCCCAGGCAGCTGCGGGATCGGGCGGCTGCACATCATAATGGCCATAGACCAGCAAGATGGGCGCTTCAGGCCCCGCGCCATGCCAGCGCGCGGTAACAGCGGGATGTCCACCCGCCGCAATTTCCTGCGCATCCTGAAAGCCAAGCGCGGTCAGGCGTGCGATCAGCCAGCGTCGCGCCGCCGCCATGCCATCCGCATAGGCCGGATCGGTCGAAACCGATGGGCAGGCGACAAGCTCCGCAAGCCGCGCGATGAATTGTCCGCGTTCAGCAAGCAGCTTTTCCAGGACAGCGTCAGTCAAGCAATGGCATCCAACAGGGCGTTAAACGTTTCTGGGGACTGTTCCCGCCGTCCTTCTTCAATATCCTTGATCAGCATGCCCAAGGCATTCAGCGCAGGCGTCGCAATGCCCTTCTGCGCCGCGAGCCTTGGCATGATCATGAGCTGCGCCTCGGCTTCGGTCTTGCGCTTTCGCACAGCCAGGTCGCGCCAAATGCCGGAATGCGTCTTGGCACCTACGGCGGTGTAATCGCGCAGCCATTCCACCACCTTGATCCCATCCGCATCAGCGCGCCCGGGTGCGAAGGCCATGGGGTCAAAGGAACCGAAGCCGCGCGGCGTCACCCCGCGGGCAAGCGCGGTTGCCGCAACCTCTCGCCCCAAGGCGAGCCAGACAGGCAAGCGGCGCGTATCGGCGAAATTCTCGCTCATGGAATCATGATTGAGCGCTGTGGCAAAAAGCATGGCGCCATAGGCAAGCTTGCCCCAAAGGTAGGACCAGATATCGCTGGTCAGAATCGCATCCGGTTCGAAGGCGTGACAGAGCGCATGCATCGCGCGGGTGCGATCACGGATGGTGCCATCAATCTCACCCACCACGAAGGCCCCGCGATTGCCAAAAAGAATCTCCCCCGGCGCATGCCAATCAGCGCCGAAATTGACAAAGCAGCCCATGGTGCGCTCGGCACCGACAGCTTCGGCGATTTCCAATTCGTTCAAGCCATTTTGGGCGGAAAAGACAAATCCATCCGGCGCTAGATGCGGTGTCAAAACGGGCAAGGCCGCCTTGGTGGCCTGTGCCTTGACCGCGAGCACAATGCGCGAATAGCGGCCCGTCAGTTCGGCCGGCGTGACGGCGGGGATGATTTGCGTGAATTCAGTGACGGGGCCGAAAATCTTCAGCCCCTTGGTGCGACAGGCTTCGACATGCTCGGCCACGGTATCCACCAGCAGCACCTCATGGCCGGCACGGGCCAGATGCGCGCCAAGCGTGCCGCCAATCGCGCCAGCGCCCCAAATGACTAACGGGTCGGCCATGGTCCCTCCAACGCGGCGCGGGTTTCCGCAACACCTGCTTGCCAAAGCCGCAGCATATCCTCATCGGGCTTCCGCCATTCGCCGCCGAAGGAACCATCGCCCAGCATGTCGCGTACCGAGTTGGGCGGGCTTGCCTTCATCAGCGCCATATCCACGGATGGCTTGGCACCGGAAGGCGATGGTGCATTGGCAAGCCGTGTCCAGGGAAAGTTTTCCATCCAATTGCCGTGGCTGCCGGAACGGTCAATCGCCATGGCGGTTTCCCAGGTATGCGGTTGATTGTACCAATTGTGGAACTTGATCGAAAGCGCAGGATTTTCGGTCATGATCTGCAAGGCCAGCGCGCCAACGGGCGCATTACCGCCATGGCCATTGACAATCAGAATGCGGCGAAATCCAGCGCGCGCGACACTTTCAATCAGGTCACGCGCTACCGCCAATAATGTTTCCACCTTGAGCGAAATGCTGCCGGGAAAGGCAGCGAAATAAGGCGCCAACCCAAACGGCATGGCGGGATAGACCGGAATGCCGAGAGGCTCGGCCGCCTCCACCGCGACCTTTTCAGCCAGGATCGCATCCACACAAAGCGAAAGCTGTGCATGCTGTTCCGTGCTGCCAAAGGGCAGGACGCAGCGATCATCGCGGTGGAGGTAAGCCTCCACCTGCATCCAATTCATCTCTGCAATGCGCATGAAACAGGGCTTTGCGCTTAGCGGCTGACCGGGCTTATATCCCAGGCATAGGTTTCTTCATCGCTCCGGCCAACACGCAGCGTCACGCGATCACGCCGCATGGCCCAGGCAGAAGCCACCGCGGCGAGGGGAATGACAACGCGCTTTTCATTCCAAAGCGCGCCAACCTTTTGCAGCAATTCTTCGCGCTTCTTATCGTCCAATTCCACATTGGCGGCTTGAATCAGCCGATCAATTGCCGGATCGGAAAAACCATTCCAATTGAAGGCACCAAGGCGAAGCTGCGCGTTATTGGTATGCGCATTGGCGGCGTAATAGTAATTCGCCTCACCGGTCAGGGTGCCCCAGCCGGCCATGATATTGGAAAGCTCTCCCCGCGCGCGGGCCGGGAAGATCACCGCCGCCGGCTGGCCGGCCGCCTGCACTTCAAGGCCGATGCGCGCCAGCATTTGGGTCATGGCCGCGCCAACACCAGCATCGCCAGGCAGGCGGTTATTGGTGAAATTCAGCACCATGCGAAAGCCATTGGGATAGCCCGCTTCGGTCAATAGCTGGCGCGCGCGATTGATATTGGGCGTTGGGATCGTCAGCGTCGGGTTGAAGCCGAAAATACCCGGCGTAACCATCTGGCTGACTGGTGAGCCAAGCCCCTCCATTGCAATTTCCGCTAGCGCGCGACGGTCAAGGGCAAGGTCAATCGCTTCCCGCACACGCGCATCACGATAGGGGTTAGCGGCCAGACGAGAGCCATCGCGCGCCGTCACTTGCGGCGTTGGTTCGCGTTGGTCCAGGGCAAGGTTGAAGACATAGACTGTTTCTGCCTTCAGCACGCTGATATTGCGGTCACGTTCCAGGGTTGCCACATCGGCCGCCGGCACGCGCACAATCATATCCACCTGGCCGGTGCGAAGCTGCGCCACGCGCGCGGCGGGGTTGGAGATTTCACGCCGCACCACGCGGCCCCAAGCGGGGCGACCGCCCCAGTAATTCTCGTTGCGCTCCACCGCGAATTGCTCGCGCGGCGTCCAGGATGAAAACCGATAGGGCCCGGTGCCGATGGCGGCGCGGCCGCTATTGAAGGCCTCATTGGCGTTTTCTGGCGTCAGGCCGGCAGTGGCGCGGGCCGAGGTGATGAAAAGCCGGATGAAATCATTGGGCAGTGTGGGCGCGGGGCCATCGGTGATGATCTGGATGGTGTGCGGATCAACAATGCGAATTTCCTGCACGCGGCGCACATAAATGCGTGTCGGGTTAGGCCCTGATAATTGCTGCATGCGGCGGATGGAAGCGGCGACATCTTCCGCCGTCATATCCGACCCATCATGAAATTTCACACCGCGACGGAGGCGAAATTCCCAGGTGGTGGGGTCCACAATGCGCCAGGATTCGGCAAGCCCAGCTTCGATCTGCAGCTTGTCGCCCGAATGCGTCAGCGTATCAAACACATGCTTCAGCGCTTCGGAATGGGTGCCCGTAGCGGTGAAATGCGGGTCAATGCTTTCCGGCCCTGCGATCACGCCCATCGTCAGGGTCTGCGCAGAAGCGACACCGGCCAGGCAGGCCATGCCGACTGTCGCCAGGGCAAAGCGGCGGTAATTCCAACGCATCTTGATTTCTCCCATCGGCCTTATCTCATCAGGATGCTAGGAATAGCTTGCGCTTGCTGTCAAATGCCCGATAATCGCGCGCAATGCTTGGGTATATCATTCAGCGCCTCATTCAGGCTGGCTTCGTCATGCTTGCCATGTCGGCGCTTGTCTTTCTTGGCGTCTATGCCATCGGCAATCCGATTGACGTGCTGATTTCCCCCGACGCGACGCAGGATATTCGGGAAGCCACCATTCGCCATTACGGCCTGGATCAGCCACTTTGGCAGCAATACTTCGCGTTTTTGGGAAGGCTGTTGCAGGGCGATCTGGGGCGGAGCTTTGTGCTGAATATCCCAGTGCTGCAACTGGTCCTGAGCCGCTTGCCGGCGACGCTGGAATTGGCGCTGGCTTCGGTGCTGATCGGCGCCTTCATCGGCATACCGCTTGGCATTTATGCTGGCTATCGGCCGGAAAGCCCGGTTTCCAAAACGATCATGGCGGTATCGGTTTTGGGGTTTTCCGTGCCGACCTTTTGGGTAGGGCTGATCCTGATCCTGACCTTTGCCGTCAATCTCGATTGGCTACCGGCCGGTGACCGAGGCGAAACGGTTGAGGTGTTTGGCGTTGGCTGGTCTTTCCTCACCTGGGATGGCTTGCGGTTTCTGGCGCTGCCGGCGCTGAACCTGAGCCTGTTCAAGCTTGCCATGCTGATCCGCCTGTCGCGTGCGGGTACGCGTGAGATCATGCTGTCCGATACGGTGAAATTCGCCCGCGCGGCGGGGCTTTCGGATTTCACCATCCTACGCCGGCATGTGCTGCGCCTGATTTCCATTCCCCTGGTGACGGTCTTTGGTCTGGAATTCGGCTCCACCTTGGCGTTCGCTGTGGTGACGGAGACGATCTTTTCCTGGCCGGGTGTCGGCAAGCTGATTATCGACTCCATCACCTCGCTCGATCGGCCGGTCATGGTGGGGTATCTTATTCTGGTGGCGTTTCTGTTTGTCACCATCAATCTCGTGGTTGATCTCACCTATGCCGTGCTTGATCCGCGCCTCAGGCGTGGAAGGCGGGTGTGATGGCGGGATTCTGGCGCGACTATCGCGAAAACTGGGTTGCCACCTTGGCGCTTGCGGTGGTGGTGCTGATTGTTGCGGCGGCGCTTGCCGCACCTCTGATTACGCCACAGGACCCGTATGATCTTGCTAACCTGAACTTACGGGATGCGCGCCGTCCGCCAGGCTTTGTCGGGTCTGGCGGCTATGTGCATTGGCTTGGCACGGATGCGCAGGGGCGGGATTTGTTTTCCGCCATTCTCTATGGCTTGCGCATTTCCTTGCAGATGGGGATTGCGGCCGGGGCGGTGGCCTTTGGTATCGGTACCGCGCTTGGCATCATGGCGGCCAATATCGGTGGCAAGATCGAACAAGGGATCATGCGGCTGGTGGATTTGCAGCTTTCCTTCCCTGCCATTCTGCTGGCGCTTGTGCTGGTTGCGGTGCTGGGTCAGGGGCGGGTGCCGCTGATCATTGCCCTGGTCACGGCGCAATATGCCTATTTCGCCCGCACTGCCTATGGCGCCGCAACGGCGGAACGGCAGAAGGATTACATTGAAGCCGCGCGCGCCACACCGCTTCCGGGGCGCAGCATTGTATTGCGCCATTTATTGCCGAATTGCCTGCCGCCGCTGATTGTTGTGGGTACGGTGCAAATCGCCAATGCGATTTCGCTGGAAGCGACATTGTCCTTCCTTGGCCTTGGCCTACCACCGACCGAGCCTTCGCTTGGCATGCTGATCGCCAATGGCTTTCAATACATGATGAGTGGGCGGACCTGGATTTCAGTCTATCCTGGGATTGCGCTTATTGTGCTGATTGTGGCGATCAATATTGTCGGCGATCAATTGCGTGATCAGTTCAATCCAAGGCTGCGCCGATGAACCCCGCGCTGCTTCAGGTGCGCGATCTACGCACCTATTTCGAAACCCGCGCCGGCACGATCAAGGCCGTAGACGGCATTTCCTTCACACTTGAACGGGGAGAGATCCTTGGCCTGGTTGGTGAATCGGGTTCCGGCAAATCCGTTACCGGCTTTTCCCTGATCGGTCTTCTCGACCCGCCGGGGCGCATCGCGGGCGGCTCCGTGATGTTTCAGGGCAAGGAATTGGTCGGGCTGCCACAAGCGGCAATGCGCAAGCTCCGCGGCAAGCGGATCGCGATGATTTTTCAGGATCCGGCTGCAACCTTGAATCCTGTGCTGACCATTGGTCAGCAGATGGCCATGGCGGTGCAGGCGCATGGTGGTGGCGGGGATGGCGCGGCATTGGCCCTGGCGGCACGTAGCCTGGCGCGGGTTGGCATTCCGGATGCGGCCACGCGCTTGAACGCCTATCCGCATGAATTTTCGGGCGGCATGCGCCAGCGTGTGGCGATTGCCATAGCGCTGCTGCATGAACCGGAATTGATCATCGCGGATGAACCGACCACGGCGCTGGATGTTTCCATTCAGGCGCAAATCCTGGCTGAGATGAAAACACTCGCGCAGGAAAGCGGCACGGCGCTGATTTGGATCAGCCATGATCTGGCCATCGTGTCTTCCCTGGCGGATCGCGTGATCGTGCTTTATCTGGGCCGCATTATGGAATTCGGACCGGTTGCGGATGTCTTGCGCGCGCCCTTGCATCCTTACACGCGCGGGCTTTTGGATAGCCTGCCCGCCATGGCTGACCCGGGACAGAAGCTCCGGCAAATCCCTGGCAGCACACCTTCACCGCTTAACATAGCGCCCGGCTGTCCCTTCGCGCCACGCTGTGCGCATGCGGATGATCTTTGCCGATCAGAACCGCCACCCGTAGGCGATCAGCGCCATGGGGCCTTTTGCCATCATCCGCTGCCGGGCGCTGCATGACTCCGATTTTAACAGCGAAGAATATCTCACGCCGCTTCAGCCCGCATGTGACGCTGGGTGATCGCGTCGCCGGCCTATTCGGCGCCAAGCTGGACCGCCGGCCAGTCATGGCAGTGACGGATGTGACGCTTGCCGTGCAGCGTGGTGAGACGCTTGGCCTGGTTGGGGAATCCGGCTGCGGCAAATCAACCCTTGGCCGTATGCTTGCGGGTATTCTTGAACCGAGTGAAGGCGTGATCCGCCTGAATGGCGCGCCCCCGATGGAGGCGGGGCGCAAGACCACAACGCGCATTCAGACCGTGTTTCAGGACCCCTTCGCCTCCCTCAATCCACGGCGGCGCGTGGGCGAAACCATCACGGAAGGCCCAATCACCCATGGCCTTATTCAGCGCCGAGAGGCCGCCAGCCTTGCCAGAGAATGGCTCCTGAAAGTTGGGCTTGATCCCGACTATGCTGAGCGCTTTCCGCATCAATTTTCCGGTGGGCAACGCCAACGCATCGCCATCGCGCGTGCCTTGGCGATGCGGCCTGAGGTGCTGATTTGCGATGAACCGGTGGCATCGCTTGATGTTTCAATTCAGGCGCAAATTCTCAATCTGTTCCTCGATTTGCGGCAGGAATTCGGCCTGACGACGATCTTCATCAGCCATGATCTCTCCGTGGTGCGCCATGTCAGTGATCGGGTGGCGGTGATGTATCTGGGGCGCATCGTGGAAATCGGCGACGTAAGGACGCTATACGCATTGCCGCAGCACCCTTACACGCAAGCCTTGCTGGATAGCGTTCCAAAACTGAGCCTTGACGGCAATATCGGCGTGACCTTCAAGCCCATCCGCGGTGAATTACCATCGCCGCTATCACCGCCATTGGGATGTGCCTTTCATCCGCGCTGTCTGAAGGCCACGGCGCTTTGCCTGAGAGAGCGGCCGCATTTGGAACCAGGTCCGGAAAATGGATTGGTCGCCTGCCATCATAAGTGATGTCGCCGGGCGCTTCGACATCCATATCAAATGCTGCTATCAGGCTTTCATGAGGCTGCGCCGCCGAATTGCATGCGATGCCAAGCGATGATGGGCGCAAGGCTCGCCTCGGCCCAGGGCTGCAACATCATGCAATGCGGCATGTCCTGCAAAAACCGATAGTCCAGGCCGAAAAAATCCGCGATGGCCTGATCCTGACCAGGCGGGTGGCGCGCGGCATCATCGCGCCCCGCTTCAACAACCAGGCCCGGCATGCCGCGCAGCTTTTCGCGCTCAATCGGGATGCGAAGCTGGTAGCGATCATTCAGCACGCGCGGCGATTCCGGCGATAGCGTAGCGCGATAGGCATTGATGTCCGCGACATCCTGATCACCGAAATAGCGCGCGCGGATGGCAGCGATACCGGGCGGCGGCAGCATCGCGCCTTCGGCCACCGGCGGCACAGCTGCCGCGCCGGGCAGATTGCCGGGCGGGGATGGCGCCACCAGCAAAAGCCCTGCGGCATCGCCCAATATCTCTGCCGCGCGCATGGCGACCAGCGCGCCGAGGCTATGGCCAAGCAGCACGACAGGTTGCGCCAAGGCGCGCGCGGCCTGCACGGCATCTTCCGCATAATCGGTGATGCCGGTGGTGGGATCAGCCTGTGCTGCAAGGCCGCCCTTGCCGCGCGGTTCAAGCGCGGCAGCAGCGATACCCGCGCGGCCCAGCAGGGCAAGCCAGGGGGCGAAGCAAAAGGCACTGTGATAGCCGCCTGGAATACAAAGTATGGCGGGACCGCGGCCGGGCTGCGCGAATACCACCGCGCGCGGCAGCGCAATCCGCCGCAGCTCAGGCGATGGCCACGCGATCATTCCGGTTCAATGCCGGCGATGCGCACCCATTCCTGCCAGCGCGCGCGATCCGCCACCAGGAAACGATCCATCTCCTCAGCGCTGCGGAAGCCCGGCGAAAGGCCTTGGCGCGTGAGCGCTTCCGCCACCGCAGGGTCTTCCACCGCTTGGCGCAGCAGGGTTTGCATGCGGTCCAGCACCGGGCGCGGGGTGCGCGCTGGCGCGGTAAGGCCAAACCAGCCTTCCACCACGAAATCCGGCAAGGCTTCAGACACCAGCGGCACATCCGGATATTGCGGCATGCGCCGCGCGGCGGAGACACCAATCGGCACCACGCGGCCCGATTGCAGCGCAGGCGCGGCAGAAAGACTATCGAGGAAAGCGAATTGAATCTGCCCGCTGATCAAATCCGGCACGATTTGCGTAATGTTGCGATAGGCAGCGCCCGTGATGTCCAGATTGGCGCGCGCCTTGAGCAGCGCCGCCGGCACCTGCGAAGAGGATGAGTAATAGCCGAAAAAAACGCGCCCTGGATTGGCCCGCGCATGGGCGATCAGCGCGGGGATGGATTTGAAGGGCGCATCGGCGGCGACGACGGCGATGGTCGCGAAGCTGCCCATCATGCCGATATGGCTGAAATCCTGCACCGGATCATAGGGCAGGCGGCGATAGAGGAATTGATTGGCCGAATGGGTGGAATTGGTGGCGATCAGGAAGCTGTAGCCGTCTGGTGCGGCTTGCTTCGCCGCCTCGGTCCCTGTGATGCCGCCAGCGCCGGGGCGATTATCCACCACCACCGGCTGGCGTAGATGCGGTTCAAGATAGCGCCCCAGCGTGCGCCCGATAAAATCCGCCGCACCGCCGGCGGCTGAGGGGATGATGATGCGAATGGGCCGGCTGGGCCATTCCGCCTGCGCCTGCGCTTGGCTGATGCGTGGCGTGAGGCTGGCAAGCAGAGGGGCCGCGAGCAGCGCGCGGCGGCGAAGGGATGGGAGCATGGGCGTTGCCTTGGTTGGAATTATGGCGACCAGCATGGCAGGGCTGGGCGGGGGTGGGCAAATCCCGCGCTGGTTGCAGCTATGCTAGGTGCTGAAAAGTGCGGTGATGTCGGCGAGTGTGGTGGTGCCGACAAGGATGATGTCATCGCCGGCGCCGCCGGAGAGGTTGTCGCCAGCACCGCCCATTAGCGTGTCATTGCCGGCACCGCCGATCAATGAGTCAGCGCCGTCGCCGCCGATCAGCAGGTCATTGCCCTCCCCGCCGATCAGCAAATCGCTATTCGCGCCTCCATCCAGCGTATCTGAACCGGAAAGGCCAGAGAGCGTATCGTCGCCATTGCCTCCAAATAGCGAATTATCGCCCAAATTGCCGGTGATCTGATTATTCAGAGCATTGCCTGCGCCGATCAGAGACGCACTGCCCTGCAAGAGAATGTTTTCGATATTTGAGGGAAGGTTGGTCACGCTCAAATTGGTGATGAGTATGTCATTCCCTTCATTGGGACCTTCGAAAAGACTTATTGGCCCAGAGGCATAGTAGGTGTCGTCGCCCGCGCCACCGGCCAGGGTATTCGCACCTTCGCCGCCATCCAAAACATCATTACCCGCACCGCCGAGCAGCGAATCATTACCTGCGCCGCCTTGAAGCGTGTCCGCGCCGTCCAAGCCAGAGAGCGTATCGTTACCGGCCAGCCCATTCAAGGAATCCCGCACCGCGGTGCCCAAAATAGAATCGCCGCTTGCTGTAGCCAATTCGATATTGAAGCCATCATCCGGGAAATCAGCAGCAGTTAAGGGCTGATTATCTGCCGTATTCACGAAAACGGCGAAATCAGTCGCGTCAAGGATGCCATCATGGTCGAGATCGAGCACGACCCAGCCATCACCACCAATCTGTGGCATCCAATAGACAGGAACATAGCCCTGCGTTGCGCCCATGGGCAGGGCAAGGCCGGGGGTGAGGGTGGCAACCGCCGTCTGGACAGAGCCCATCCACCGCAGCGGCAGCGCTTCGTTGTCCGGCGAGATATAGATAGCGGGCGAGGGGTATTGGTAGAAACTACCAATCAGCGTAAGCCGATCACCTTCCGCACGATTGAAGTCCAGCACTTGATCGGGTGCGGATACAGGAGACCCGATGTCGTTCCGCTCAAACTGATCCAAAAAGGTCAGATAAAAGATATCCGCCCCACTACCCCCGCGGTAGGTATCCCGCCCCCAAGATCCCTCCAGAAAGTCACCGCCCGAACCACCAAAAAGGCTATCATTGCCAGCACTACCATTCAGAGTGTCCGCACCATCGCCACCATTCAGCGTGTCATCCCCAAGGGCGCCATCAATAAAATCATCACCACCAAGGCCGGAAATCACATCATTACCGACGGTACCTATGATGAAGTCATTTCCGGCAGTCCCCGACATGCTCATTGCCCCAGCTTGCGTACGGCGCAGCGTTACTCCACGATAACAACGCTAGACCGAAGTAAGTAAATAATCAATATTTCCGTTTCTAATCGTCGCGGTACTCGGCGCATGGTAAGGTTTTGCTTCCCCAAACATGCCCATTCGCCATCAATATTGGGATGATCGCTGGAGCGGGCGGGGGGAATCGAACCCCCGACATTCAGCTTGGGAAGCTGACGTTCTACCTCTGAACTACGCCCGCGCCGCCCACATCATATACCCGCCAGGGCCAGGGTTGGGCAAGCTCAACCCCGCCGCCCTCTCCCGCGCACCCATCTCCATGCAAAGCCATACGGCCCTTGCGCCCATCGCGTGGCACTCCGGCACATGGAAGGAAAAGGCCTTCATCCGCAGTGGCCAGCACCACGCGCGGCATTGGCTTTACATGCCGGCCCCGGCCGCCATCATGCAATGACGCGTCATCCTGGCAAACGCACTGTGCAAAAAAGATCGAAAGTGCCTGCCAAGGGTGGCTTGCCCCGAATGGTTACCCCAAGCCAGTCACCGACCCTCAGGCGATGGCATCTATCGCCTTGGCCAGCCTGACATCGCGCGCGGAAAGCCCGCCCGCATCATGGGTGGAAAGCGTAATCTCCACCCGGTTCCAGACATTGAACCATTCGGGGTGATGGTCCTGCGCTTCAGCAAGCAAAGCCACGCGGGCCATAAAACCCCAGGCTTCGGAAAAATCCTTGAAGCGGAAGCTGCGGGTGATGGCATCGCGGCCTTCCACCAGCTTCCATGCCGGCAAGGCCTCCGCCAGCCCAGCCCGTTCCGTAGCGCTCAGTTTTTCAACCATGGCCATCCCCTTCAGATCATCGCCATCCCGCCATTGACATGCAAAGTCTGGCCAGTGACCCAGCCGGCCTCATTGCTCGCCAGATAGACAACGGCGGCGGCGATATCTTCGGGCGATCCCATGCGCTGGGTTGGGATGCGCGTCAGCAGCGCGGTTTTTTGCGCATCATTCAGCGCATCCGTCATGGCGGTTTTCACGAAACCGGGGGCGACCACATTCACCGTCACGCCACGCGTCGCCACTTCCTGAGCGAGTGACTTGGACATGCCAATCAAGCCCGCCTTGGCGGCGGCGTAATTGGCCTGGCCGGCATTGCCCGTGACACCAACGATGGACGCGATGGAAATGATCCGCCCCTGGCGCTTTTTCATCATGCCCCGCAAGGCAGCGCGTGCGAGGCGAAACGGCGCGGTCAAATCCACTTCCAGAACCGCATTCCAATCTGCATCGCCCATGCGCAGCGCCAGCATATCGCGGGTGAAGCCGGCATTATTGACCAGAATATCCAAGGACCCGGCCTCGGCTTCGATTTTTTCCACAAGCTTCGCCGGCGCTTCCGGGTCCGCCAGATCGGCTGGCGCCACAATCACGCGGGAACCAAGTTCGGCGGCGAGTGCTTCCAATTCGGCCGCGCGCCGGCCGGTGATGGCAACCGTCGCACCCTGGGCATGCAGCGCACGGGCCACACCTGCGCCAATGCCGCCCGTGGCGCCGGTGACAAGCGCGGTCTTGCCGGTCAGATCAAACATGTCTCTCATCCCTGGTTGAAGCGTTTAAAAAGGAAATGCCGCGCATGGCCGGGCGGCTGATCCTCAATACTGCCGAAAAGCGCATAGCCATGCTTTTCGTAAAAAGGCCGCGCCTGGAAGGAGAAAGTATCCACCCAGGCGCCGATGCAGCCCCGATGACGAGCCTCATCCTCCAGCCGTGTCAGCAGGTCTGAACCCAGGCCCGTGCCGCGCATATCTTCGGGCAGGAACAGCAGGTGCAGGTAATACCAGCCGCCGAAGCACCAGCCGAAGGCACCGCCCACCGGCGCGTCTTCAGCCTTGCGCCGCACCACAAGCGACAGCGGCTTATAGCCATACTGGTTGATAAAGGGCGCATTCAGGGCCGAAAGCCCATCCAAGGCGATCTTCGCGGCCGGATCATCCTCAATTTCCGAGAGCGTGATCTCGGCCATCATCACAGCGTTTTCAGGAAGGCTTCAAGCTCGGCCGGATTGCCGATGGCAAGCGCGGTGGCTTCCGGCGCATTGCGCTTCATCAGGCCAGTCAGCACCTTGCCCGCGCCAACCTCGACAAACTTGTCGCAGCCCATGGCGGCCATGGCGGCGACGCATTCGCGCCAGCGCACCGTGCCGGTAACTTGCCGCACCAGCAGATCACGGATTTCAGCGGGGTCCATTGCTTTCGCAGCGGTCACATTCGCCACCACCGGCACGGCGGGCGATTGCATCGTCGCCTGGGCCAGCGCTTCCGCCATGGCATCGGCTGCCGGCGCCATCAAGGCGCAATGAAAGGGGGCGGATACCGGCAGCAGCATAGCGCGCTTCACGCCCTTTTCCTTGGCGATTTCGATGGCGCGCTCCACCGCTGCCTTGGCACCGGAAATCACCACCTGGCCGCCGCCATTGTCATTGGCGGCTTCCACCACCTCGGCCTTGTTGGTTTCGGGGTTTGTGGCGGCGGCGGCGCAAATTTCCTGCGCCAATTCAATCTCCGCGCCCAGAAGTGCGGCCATGGCGCCGGTGCCGGGTGGGGTCGCTTTCTGCATCGCCTCGCCCCGCAGGCGCAAAAGCTTCGCGGCGGTGGCGATATCAAAGGCACCGGCAGCGGTCAGTGCACTGTATTCGCCAAGCGAATGGCCGGCCACCAGCGCCACGCGTGCGGCAAGCCCAAAACCGCCTTCGGCCTCCAAAGCCCGCACCACGGCCAAAGAATGCGCCATCAGCGCCGGCTGGGCATTGGCCGTCAGCGTCAATTCTTCCTGCGGGCCTTCCCACATCAGCTTGCTCAGCTTCTGGCCCAAGGCGTCATCCACTTCCTGAAAGACGTGGCGGGCAGAAGGAAAGGCATCGGCCAGGTCGCGGCCCATGCCGACAGCCTGGCTCCCCTGGCCGGGAAAGACGAAGGCGAAGGCCATGATGAGACTTCCGTGATGGTTAAAGGTCAGGCCGCGCGAATGGCCGCGCGGCCCCGGCTTGTCAACCGCGTCAGTTCATTTGGATATTGGCTTCACGCACCACTTGCTTCCAGCGGGCGAGTTCCGCCGAAATCGTGGCCCCCAATTCCTGGGGGGAGGATGCGTCAATGGTGAAGCCGGCTGCGGTCAGGCGCTGCGTCGTCTCGGGCGCGCGCAGGGCCGCCACAATCACCTCATGCAGCCGGGCGATGGTGGGGGCTGGCGTTCCGGCCGGGGCCAGAAAGGCGGACCAGGAAGCGGAAAGCACATCCGGCAGGCCGGCTTCCGGCATGGTGG
Source organism: Roseomonas sp. (assembly GCA_020249925.1). GTDB lineage: Bacteria > Pseudomonadota > Alphaproteobacteria > Acetobacterales > Acetobacteraceae > Neoroseomonas. Next base: position 81,697 of record JADCER010000013.1, read on the forward strand.
GTACATCCGGCAGGCCGGAAAAGCGCTTGGTGCCGGTGATGGCAATGGCACGCAAAGCACCCGAGACCACATGCGGGCGCACTGTCGCGGCATTCAGGATACTGGCCTGGACCTGACCTTGGATCATGGCGGTCACCGCCGGGGCGCCGCCAGGGAAGGGGACATGCGTCGCCTCGGTTCCCGTGCGCTTCAGGAAAAGCTCCATGCCCAATTGCTCGGTGGAGCCGACGCCGCCCGAGGAATAGGCAGCCCGCCCCCCTTCGCGCTTCAGCCAGGCCACAACCTCGGCCACATTGGTCGCGGGCACATCCTTGTTCACGACCAGCATATTGGGCACCGACATGGCCAAGCTGACCGGGGCGAAATCCTTCTCAGGGTCATAGCCAGGGCGGGCCATGACGGCAGGATTGATGGTCATGGTGCCGCTGGCGGCCACAATCAGCGTATGGCCATCGGCTGGTTGGGCGGCGACATGGCGGGCGGCAATGGCCCCGGTGGCGCCGGGGCGGTTTTCCACCACCACATTCTGCCCAAGCGCGGCCTGCATGGCCGGCGCCACCAGCCGCGCCACCAGATCATTCGGCCCGCCGGGGGCAAAGGGCACCACCAGCACCACCGGGCGGCTTGGCGCCCAGGGGCCTTGCGCGCGGGCCTTGCTGGCTACCAGCGCCAAGGGCAGGCCCATCAGGATGCGGCGATGAAACATGGTGAAGCTCCCCGTTTTTCTTGCTGTTACTAAGCATAAAGCCGCACGCAGTGACAGCCAGGGCTTGATCCCCCACCCCCCTTTGTGCTTTACGCCCCCCTCCCCTGCCGGGTGCAAGGCAAGTGCCCGGCTATGCCCCTATGCGTGCCCCATCCCGGGGCCAGGGCTGAGCCAGCCAAAGGGAGATCACATGCCGCTATACGAATGCGTGTTCATCGCACGCAATGACATTACGCAACAGCAGGTTGAAGCCATTGCCGATCAGGTCGCCGCCACGGTGGCCGAAGGCGGTGGCGAAGTGCGCAAGCGCGAATATTGGGGCCTGCGCGGCCTTGCTTATCGCATCAAGAAGAATCGCAAGGGGCATTACATGCTTCTTGGCCTTGATACGCCCCCCGCCGCCCTCAATGAGGCAGAGCGTCAGCTTGGCCTGAATGAAGACGTGCTGCGCATGCTGACCGTGCGCGTGGAAGCGATTGAAGAAGCGCCTTCCGCTGTCATGTCCAAGCGTGGCGGCGATGATCGCGATCGGGAAAAAAGCTTCCGCGGCCCGCGCCCGGCCGGCCGCTTTGGCTCTGGCCGCGGTGGCCGTGGTGATGACCGTGAGGAATTCCGCGCCCGCGGCCGCGACGAAATGGATATGTCCATGGGGATTGAGGAATAAGCCATGTCTGACAATGCAGATCTGATCCCCGCCGCCCGTCGCCCTGCCGTTGGCGCGCGCCGGCCATTCCATCGTCGTCGCAAATCCTGCCCCTTCAGCGGCCAGGGCGCGCCGAAGATTGACTATAAGGATGTGCGGTTGCTGTCGCGCTTCCTGTCTGAACGCGGGAAGATTGTGCCGGCGCGCATCACCTCGGTTTCGGCGAAGAAGCAGCGCGAATTGGCCATTGCCATCAAGCGCGCCCGCTTCCTGGCGCTGCTGCCCTACGTGATTGCGGATTAGGCAGCACTCAGCGGCGAAAGGGCATGGGACCAGCCATGGAAATCAGGCGTGGCCTGTTGGATGATCCGCGGTGGCTTGCGGCGGCGATTGGTGGGATTGCTTCCGCCATTGCCGCGCTTTGGGCGATGCGCGGATTGCCGCTGGGCTTTGCTGCTTTCTGGCTGACTTCGCTGCCCATCTTCGCCGCCGGGCTTGGCTTTGGCAGCGCCTCAGCCTTTGGCGCGCTGGGCATTGGCACCTTGATTGTGTTGATCCTGGCAAGTGAATGGCCAACCCTGATCTACCTGTTGGGCTTCGCGCTTCCCGCGCTGCTGATGGTGGCAACAGGGCTGCGCGGTGGCCGGATTGATGCGTCACTGCCCTTGGCACTGACCGGCATTTGGCCGGCGCTGGTGATCCTGCTGGTGGCGATGCTGCTGGCGGGCACTGCCGGCGGTTTTGACGGGGCCTTGAATGCCTCGGTCAAGCAGGGGCTTTCGCGCATGGGCATCGCCGATGCGGGCATGCCGGTGGAGCAATTGGCGCGCATCATGGCGCCCGCCATGGCGGGGTGGATGGTGGCTGCGTTGATCCTGTGCGGCATTGGGGCGCAAAGCGCCTTGACGCGGCGGGGGCTTGCCTTGTCCGCAACACCGCGCTGGTGCGAAAGCCGCCTGCAGATGTGGTATGGGTTCCTCCCTTCCGGGGCGGCGCTGGTCTGGCTGAGCGGCATGGGCGGCGATAGCAGCCTGCCCATGGCACTTTTTGTGGTGTTGCTGCTGCCCTTCTTTCTGCTGGGGCTTGCCGCGGTGCATCGGCGTTCTGTCGGCCGCACCGCCCGGCCCTTCATGCTTGGCGTATTCTACGCCGGGCTTGTGATCTTGAGCGTGCCGGCCGCAATCGCGGTGACGGCCTTCGGTATTTTCGAACAATGGGGGCGGCGCAACCAGCCGCCCGGAGGCATGACATGATTGACCTGATCCTGATGCAGCGCGTGGACAAGCTTGGCCAAATGGGTGAGCGTGTGAAGGTGCGCCCTGGCTATGCGCGCAATTACCTGCTGCCCACCGGCAAGGCCATCCGCGCCAGCAAGACAAATCTTGAGCGCTTCGAACGCGAACGCGTCCAGCTTGAAGCGGACAATATCAAGCGCCGTGGTGAGGCTGAGCGTGTGGCCGAACGCGTGGCGGGGCTTTCCGTGATCATCATCCGCCAGGCGGGTGAAAGCGGCAGCCTTTATGGTTCCGTGGTATCGCGCGACATCGCGGTTGCCTGCACCGAAGGTGGGCTCACCATCACGCGTGAGCAGGTATTGCTCGGCCAACCGATCAAGTCTGTTGGTGTCAGCACCGTGCAGGTGGAACTCCATCCGGAAGTGCAAATCCCGGTGGTGGTGAATGTGGCGCGCAGCCGCGAAGAAGCCGAAAAGCAGGCGCGCGGCGAAAGCGTGGCCGCTGCCGCGCAGGCCGAAAGCCTGGAAGCGGAGCTTGCGGCGGAAATGGCAGCGACGGAATAAGCCTTCTGATGCGGGTGTGGGGGTTGCGGGCTAATCGCCCCCCCCCTGCAACCCTTCAGGTGGGGATGAATGCATCCCTCACCAGGGGCCGTTCCCCCGGCTTCGTTCGGGGCATATTGTTTCAGTATTCGTCTGGTCGCATTTTCCGAGCGCCAAGTGATTCCACTTGGCTTGAAAATGCTTTAGGCCGCCGCCGCCAGCGCCACTTGAGGCTCAATCCGCCCATCATAAAGCGCGCGCCCCAGAATCGCGCCTTCAATCCCGGCGCCGGCTTCGCGTAGCGCAGTGATATCTTCAACCCCCGCGACCCCGCCCGAGGCTATCACCGGCAAGCGCACCGCGCGCGCAAGTGCCGCGGTTGCCGCGACATTCACGCCCGTCAACATGCCATCGCGCGCGATATCCGTGTAAATCACTGCCGCTGCGCCAGAATCCTCAAAGCGGCGCGCCAGATCGGTGGCGCTGACATCGCTGGTCTCTGCCCAGCCTTCAGTCGCCACCATGCCATCACGCGCATCAATCCCAAGCGCGACCCGGCCCGGAAAGGCGCGGCAGGCAGCGCGGGCGAAATCCGGATCCTTGACGGCGGCAGAGCCCAGAATGATCCGGCTGACGCCTGCTTCGAGCCAAGCCTCGGCCGTTGCCATGGAACGAATGCCGCCACCCAATTGCAGCTTGGCGCCCGGCACGGCGGCGATAATCGCGCGCACCGCTTCGGCATTGGCGGGCTTGCCGGCGAAGGCGCCATCCAGATCCACCATATGCACCCAGGAAAATCCGGCTTCGATAAAGCGCCGCGCCTGCGCTGCCGGATCATCGGCATAGATGGTGGCCTGATCCATCTCTCCACGCTTGAGGCGCACCACCTGCCCGCCCTTCAAATCAATGGCGGGATAAAGCGAAAAACCCATTACTGCGTGGGATCAAGCAAGGCGCCCGTGGAACGCCCGCGGCCCGGCTCAAGCGGCTTGTAGTAAAAGCGCCCGGAAACCGTTTGCCCATGCACGCGCGCATAAAAGGGATGCGTGCCCCAATGGACGTAACCCAGCGCCTCAAACAGTGCGATAGCGGTTGCTTGCGTCTCCCGCACGTCAAGGTTCAGCACGCGATGGCCAAGGGCGGCGGCGCGTTCTTCAACGCGCGTCACCAGCATGCGCGCCAGACCATGGCCGCGCGCATAGGGTGCGAGGTAGGCATGGGTCAGCGTGGCGCCAAAGGATTGCGCTTCATTATGGCGCGGCGGGCGCACCAACTGCGCCGATCCCACGACATGGCCATCAAGCCGCGCGATGAACAATTCGCGTTCCGGCACCAACAGCGTGCCGCGGAAATGCCGCGCAAGGGCTTCCCGCCCCTGGGGCTCCAGCCAGCCGAAGCCGCCGCCTTCAATGATGGCCGCATCCGTCGCTTCACAGAGATCGGCCATATCCGCATCCGAAATCTGGCTGGCGAGTTCCACCGCCAAATCATGGGTGAAGCTCATGGTCATTGCGCTATTCATGGCACCCATTGAAGGAAATTGGCGAGGATACGCAAGCCCACCGGCCCGCTTTTTTCCACATGGAACTGAAGCCCGGCAAGATTATGGCGGGCAATGGCGGCCGTCACCGCCCCCCCGTAATCGGTGGTGGCAATCACATCCCCTGCCTCGGCCGCCGTGAAAGCGTAGGAATGCACGAAATAAACCTGATCACCGGGCACAATCCCGGCCAGCAAAGGGTGGCAGCCTGGGCTGAAGGCAAGCGCATTCCAGCCCATTTGCGGCAGCGGCAAGGGCTGACCATCGGCGCCCTTAGGGTCCATGGGCGCTACCTTTCCCGGCAGCCAATCCAGCCCCGGCGTGCTGCCATGCTCCAACCCTTGGGTTGCCATCAACTGCATGCCCACACAGATGCCAAGAAAGGGCACGCCATCCCCTCGTACGCGCTTTTCCATGGCCGCCACCGCGCCCGGCAAAGCATCCAGCCCGCGTCGGCAGGCTGCAAAGGCCCCCTGGCCGGGCAGTACCACGCGGTCAGCGGCCAGGATTTCCGCCGCATCGCGGGTGACGCTGATCTCCGCCGCAACGCCTGCTTCCCCCGCCACCTTCTGGAAGGCGCGCTTTACGGAAGCAAGGTTGCCCGAACCCGGATCTATGATCACCAGCTTCATGTCAGCCCGCGCGCCAGGTCGGCGCGTCGATCCGCGAGATTGAGCACCGCCCCTTCCTCATCGCGGCCCTGCACCACGCCCATCAGGCGAAAACCGCGCCGCTCCAGCGTCCAACGCTGAAGGTTCCGCGCCTCAAACCCGGTCAGGAGCTGGAGCGCTATCATCGCCCAGGGGGAAATGCTGGAAGGCAGCACGAAGCCCAGTAGCGTGGCGAGTGCGAAATACAGTGCCGCCACGATCCAAAGCCGCTTGGCCAGAAACCAGAACAACGGAAATATCGCCGCCCACCAGGAAAAACCTTCCCGCACCATGACGGTCCGCGCGGGCTTGCCCGTCACGGCGGGGCGCTGATGAACGGTCCAGACCCGCATCTCAGGCTTCCAGCACGCCCTTGGTGGAGGGAATGGCGCCAATCGCGCGCGGGTCCGGTTCCACCGCTTCCCGCAAGGCGCGGGCGAGGGCCTTGAAGCAGGCTTCCGCCACGTGATGGGCATTGGTGCCGGCCTTTTGCGTCACATGCAGCGTAATGCCGGCATTGAAGGCCAAAGCGCGGAAGAATTCCTCGAACAGCTCCGTATCCATCTCCCCAATCTTGGGCTGGGCGAAGCTGACGGACCAGGCAAGGAAGGGCCTGCCGGAGATATCCACCGCTGCTTCGGCCAAGGCCTCATCCATCGGGATCACGGCCGCGCCGTAGCGGCGAATGCCGCGCTTGTCGCCCAGGGCCTGGCGCAGGCATTGGCCAATGACAATGCCGACATCTTCCGTGGTGTGGTGGAAATCAATGTGCAGATCGCCCTTGGCCTGCACCTTCAGGTCGAACAGCCCGTGGCGCGCCAGTGCTGTCAGCATATGGTCCAGAAAGCCAATGCCGGTGGCGATATCCGCGCGCCCTTCGCCATCCAGGCCAAGGGCGACGGTAATCGTGGTTTCCGAGGTCTCGCGGCTGATTTCCGCGCGGCGGTTCCAGGGCGGGGGGGTCTTCATGGTGCCTAACTACGCCTCGCGGTGGGGGGGATGCAACCGAAAGCGGGGGTGTGGTTGTCTCGGCGCCCCAGCCGCGCCATTTCTTGGCACATGACACAGACACAACACGACCCCCTGGGCTGGCACGGCACCACCATTCTTTGCGTCCGCAAGGGCGGGCAAGTGGCCATGGCCGGGGATGGGCAGGTATCGCTCGGGCAGACCGTGGTGAAGGGCAATGCGCGCAAAATCCGCCGCATCGCCGGCGGCAAGGTGCTGGCGGGCTTCGCCGGCGCCACCGCCGATGCCTTTACGCTGCTGGAACGGCTGGAAGCCAAGCTGGAACGCTTCCCGGATCAATTGGAACGCGCCTGCGTTGATTTGGCGAAGGATTGGCGCACGGATCGCTATTTGCGGCGCCTGGAAGCCTTGCTCGCGGTGGCGGATCACAAACGATCCTTGCTCGTGACCGGGCAGGGCGATGTGCTGGAACCGGAAGATGCCATTATCGGTATCGGCTCCGGCGGCAATTACGCGCTTTCCGCCGCGCGCGCGCTGCTGCCCGTTGAAGGCGTGGAAGCCGAGGAGATTTGCCGGCGCGCGATGAAGATTGCCGCGGATATCTGCGTCTACACGAACGGCAATATCATCCTTGAGACGCTCGCCGCCAGCGCGGGAGACGCGGCATGACCGAAACCGTGAACCTTTCCCCGCGCGAGATCGTCTCAGAGCTTGATCGGCATATTGTCGGCCAGCAGGAAGCCAAGCGGGCGGTGGCTATTGCACTGCGCAATCGTTGGCGGCGCCAGCAATTGGCGCCGGGGTTGCGTGAAGAAGTGGTGCCGAAGAACATTCTGATGATCGGGCCGACCGGCTGCGGCAAGACGGAAATCGCGCGGCGTTTGGCGCGTTTGGCGAATGCGCCTTTCCTGAAGGTGGAAGCAACGAAATTCACCGAAGTTGGCTATGTCGGGCGTGATGTGGAGAGCATTGTGCGGGACTTGGTAGAGGTTGCCATCACCATGGGCCGCGACGCTGCGCGCAAGGGCGTGCAGGCCAAGGCAGAGCTTGCTGCCGAGGAAACCCTGCTGACGGCGCTGGTGGGTGAAGGGGCATCAGGGGAAACACGGCTGAAATTCCGCCGCATGCTGCGCGAAGGCCAATTGGAAAATCGCGAGATTGAAGTGCAATTGGCCGATAGCGGACCCGCGATGCCGATTGGCATGATTGATCTACCGGGCGGTCAGCCACCGCAAATGCAGAATTTACAGGACATGTTCGGCAAGATGTTCGGCGGGCGCAGCAAATCTCGCAAAATGACGGTGGCCGAAGCGCGGAGCGCACTGCTGAAGGATGAAGCCGACAAGCTATTGGATCAGGACGCGGTGGTGCATGATGCGCTTGCCAATGTGGAAGCCAATGGCATCGTCTTCCTGGATGAGATTGACAAGATTTGCGCCCGCACCAGCGAAAGCGGCTTTCGTGGCGGCGATGTCTCCCGCGAGGGGGTGCAGCGCGATTTGCTGCCGCTGATTGAAGGCACCACGGTGACAACCAAGCATGGGCCGGTGAAGACGGATCATGTATTGTTCATCGCCTCCGGCGCGTTCCATTTGGCCAAGCCTTCGGATCTTTTGCCGGAATTGCAGGGCCGCTTGCCGATCCGCGTGGAATTGAAGGCCCTGTCGCGCGATGATTTCCGCCGGATTTTGACCGAACCGGAACATTCCTTGCTGAAACAATACACCGCGCTGCTTGGTACGGAAGCCGTGACGCTGGATTTCACACCGGATGCCGTTGAAGCGATTGCCGATCTGGCGGCAGAGATCAACGCGAGTGTGGAGAATATCGGCGCGCGGCGGCTGGCGACGGTGCTGGAACGGCTGCTGGAAGAAATCTCCTTCACCGCGACTGATCGCGCGGGGGAAGCGATTGCGGTGGATGCCGCCATGGTGCGCGACCGTGTCGCACCGCTCGCGGCCAGTGCTGATCTTTCGCGCTATATCCTATAGGCCATGCCTGCTTCGCATCCGCTCACCAGACAGGGCCTAACCTATGTTTGGTCGCAGTTTCCGAGCCGCCAACTGCGCACACTTGGCTTGAAAATGCTCCAGCCATGAGCCTTACGTTAAGCCCTGCGCCGCCGCCGCTCGGCCCCCGGGCCGAGGCTGAATTGCGTGCGGCATTTGACGCTTTGGAAAACCCTTCCTTCGCTGCGCGGCTTTCGGCGACGGTTGGCACCCCGATCGAGGCGCTGACAGCAAGCCTGCCAAGCCCCCTGCAAGGCGGGCTGCAAGGCGCGGTGCGCGCCGCGCTCACCACCGCCATGGCGGCGGCGCTGCGGTCCTCTCCGGCGATGAGTGTTTCGGGGGTTCCCTCTGCCTGGTTGCATCGCGGGCTGGCAGCGGCAACAGGTGCTGCGGGTGGCGCCTTTGGCCTGGCCGGCACGCTGGCGGAATTACCGGTTTCCACCACCATTCTGCTACGCCAGATTGCGGCCATCGCGGCCGAGGAGGGTGAGGATTTGGCCCGGCCCGATATCGCCGCCGAATGCCTGAAGATCTTTGCGCTTGGCGGCCGCGGGCGTGGTGATGATGCCGCCGAATCCGGCTATTTCGCGCTGCGCATTGCCCTGGCTGAAGCGCTGAAGGGCAGCATTGGTGCCAGCATATTGCCGGGTTTCATCGCGGCTATTGCGGCGCGCTTTGTGGGGCCGGTGGGGCTGAAAATTTCGGCCCAGGCGGCCCCGCTGATTGGCGCTGCGGCAGGTGCGGCGATCAACCTTGCGTTTCTGGAACATTTCCGCAGCGTGGCGCGCGGGCATTTCACGCTGCGGCGGCTGGAACGCGTGCATGGCGCTGCACAGGTGCGCGCGGCTTATGAAGCGCTGGCCGCAACGCGCGATGTGGCGTTTTCGAAGGTTTAGGCGCTGGCGCCTTCCCCAATGACCGGACGGCGCCGCCCAGCCAGGAAGGCTTCGCGCAGGTTTTCCGGCACCTCTTCGGGCGAGAGGTAATCACCCCCCTCATAAAGCAACCCGTAACGAAGATAGCTTTCGCGCCGCACCGCTGCGACCAGATGAACAATGCCGATGGGCTGGCCCGATAATCTGGGTTCAATCCAGACGCCATCGTCGCTGCGCTTCTGCGGCAGGGCGTAGTGGCACATCCAATTCGCGCGTGAGGGGAGGGCGTGCACACGGTTGAGTTCTACCAGGGTTTTTTGCAGTGCGACCTGATCGCACAATCCTGTCATTCCTTTTCGAAGTGTCAGTCGGAAATTTTCCGACCATTTTTCCCAAAGTAAAGGATCCGCGTTGATCGCGTAGACGCCAGCGTTGACGAGCGGCAGCAGACTCATACGGCGCGCGATGTCTTCACCGAAGGCTTCAGTCCACTGACCGAACTTGTATCGATGGAATTGTATGGCGCTTGGAAGATGCTGCATGAATGGATATGCAATATCCACCTCCGGGCTTACGGCCGCGGCTCCATTTTCGGCGCCTCTTAAATAATATTGGATGACCGTTGAATCCTGAACCCAGGCATCAGCATCGATCCATAGGTAGATGTCATAGCCTGGCGCGTAGCGCGGCAGGAAGGGCCTGATTGTAAGCCCGAGTTTGTGTGGCGCGTAACCGGGCAATCCAGCCACATTCAGATCATCCTTTGGTGTGATGATGCGATGGGTTCTGGCTTCCAGCCAGGCTAATTCCGGCTGCGTACAGCCGAGATCGAAAAAAATCACTTCAGCTTGATATAGCGGCAGAACGCGGCGGAGGGAAAGAATCAACCCCTTTACAAGATAGAACAAATTCGTGTCGCTGGCGGTGCAGATAGCAAGTTTCGGCATGATGTTTTCCTGAAAACACCTTCGGCAGAAGGAAGCCATGGCTGATTGGCAATATTTAGGCCCGTTTACCGTTTCGATTCATCCACTGGGTGGTTAGCATGCCCCATGCTGCTTGTGAAGTTTGCTTGGGATGCAGCGCTAAGTTTCACTATCCGCACCTTGTATGGTGGCCTGGTCCAAGCGCGCGCAACATGGCAAGTAAAAGATATTTCGCGAAATCATGATCTCTGGGACGGTACCATCCGAACCAACTGCCGCAGCTGGGCCTTTCCGCCTTCAGTACTATTCCGCATCAACGCACTTCACCATCAGAAGGACGCAGAAATACCGCCCGTGGCTGGTCCTTTTGATACGTCATCCGCCTCTCGAATGGTGACGTTCGAACCATTTGGCTGCCGAGGCAACGATCTGGTCAACCGTCGTAAAGCGGGGTGTCCAGCCAAGCAAATCGTAGGCGCAGGCTGGTAACGCAAACAGCGCAGGGGGATCACCCGCACAACGACTGACATATTCCCTCGGTACGGTGCGCGATAACGCCCGCTTCACCGCACCAATCATTTCTTCACGGATGTCCCGGCGCCTGTCGCAAGATTGACGGCAATGCTCTTGCCGCCCTCATCGAGATAAGCGAGAGCCCGGACATGCGCATCTGCCAGATCGCTGACATGGATGTAGTCACGAATGGCCGTTCCATCCGGTGTAGGATAGTCAGTGCCGAATACCTTGAATACACCAAGACCAAGGGCCGCGCGAATGGCCAAGGGAATTGCGTGGGTCTCGGGATCATGACGCTTACCAAGTTCGCCATCGGGGTCGGCGCCAGCGGCGTTGAAATATCGGAATGTGACCGGCCTGATACCATAGGCAGCCCCGTAGTCAGCCAAGGCGCGTTCAATGACAAGCCTTGTAAATCCATAAGGATTGACCGGCATTTGAGAATGAGTTTCCAGAATTGGCAGAGGACCAGCGTCCCCATAAGTGGCGCAGGAGGAGGAAAATACGATTCTATCCAAACCATGCCGGCGCATGGCATCCAACAGCGTGATCGAACCGCAAACATTGTTTTGATAATAACGCGCAGGATCCTGCACGGATTCGCCGACATAGGCAAAAGCAGCAAAATGCATCACAAATTCTGGACGATATTTTTCGATGACGCGATCAAGATCGGACGGATTTGAGATATCACCCTTTTCAAAGGGTCCCCATCTAACCGACTCGATGTGCCCATGAACGAGATTATCAACAACGATCGGCAGATACCCAGCCTGCTTCAGCGCCTTGCAGGTATGGCTGCCGATAAAGCCAGCGCCGCCGAGCACCAATACTGACTTCATGCCTGCGCCATGCTTGTCATGCATCCTCCTGAACCAGTATCATCTGAGCTCTTTCTGCAGTTTATAAGGAGCCTTTCCGCCGTTGAAACTCCATCACCCACTTAGTTCTGAACACAACGATATAAAGGATCTGTCGCTTTGGGCCAAAGCAAATGGATGGCCACTTTTTCCCCGGGAATCGCTGTGAGGGCAGATATGATCAAGATTACCCATACTGCCACGCGCATTCTGGTTTGACTCCGAAAGTCCCAGTTCGGTTACGTCACAGTCTTGAATCGTGATAGAAACTCCGCTGAATATCCAGAACGATGTCACCAGTGAGCCTCACATGACCCTCAATCTCTCAATACCCGGTGAAATGACCGAAACCGAACTCCATCGGCTTAGGTGACCAGCCAGACAAAAACTGCCAAACTCAAAGCCGCTTAAGGCCTGCTTCACATGCGGTCACTTTCAGGGGAATATCGTAGGTGTTCAGAACACCGTTGCGAGAAAGTCGTGCATTTATACAAAGGAAGCAAAGAAATGGACATCAATCAGCTCGTATCTCTTTTGGTCAGAAACGTGAACCACCATGTAGCAGGAAAAAGAAGTGCGCATTCCTATGATGTGGTGCAAATGGCGCAAATTTTAGCCGCTTTCGATTCCGCAAAGTATTTGACGGACAAAATGCTCGTGGCGGAGAACGTTGGGTCTGACCTTGATCTGTTGCAGCGCGCTATCGGCTTAAGGTCTTTTGACGGAATGGTTTTAGAGTTCGGCGTGGCTTCTGGACGCACTATAAACCACATGGCAAGCTTAACTGCCGAGACAATCTATGGATTTGATTCTTTTGCAGGGCTGCCAGAAGCGTGGCGAACGGGCTTTCAACAGGGCGCTTTCGCTCAGCAAATTCCAAAGGTACGTGACAATGTGGAGTTAATAGTAGGGCTATTTTCAGAGACAATTCCGAAGTTTTTGAAAACAGTAAACGGACGCAAAATATCATTGCTTCATATTGATTGTGATCTTTATTCATCCACTAAGATGGTATTTGAATTTTTGGCACCCCTCATTGTGCCGGGTACAGTGATTATCTTCGATGAATATTTCAATTATCCCGGATGGCGTTATCATGAGTTCGCCGCCTTTCAAGAGTTCATTTCAGAGCGCGGTTTGGCATATCGATACGACTCCTTCGTATCAAAACATCAACAGGTTTGCGTAATTATCGAATCGTATCGTTAGACTAAAAGTGCTCTTGGGAATAGCCGATGACCTCGCAGGTGGTGCTGGCATTTGATAACTTACAGGCACGTATCAGCAACAACAGGTCACGTCGCGCTACCGTATCTTTCATGGTCATTGTAGTGATATCTCGTGTTTGACGCTTATGTTGCAACCACCTCAAATACGCTCGAAAGTCGCTCCGCGACCGCGACCGGGCGTGCAGACCCTCACAATTAGTGTATACTTCGATCCATAACCACTGTCCGGCGATTAGCAAATCAAAACCTTCTAGACATTACCATGCGAGATTACCGCAAGAAACTCATCCACGCAAACCAAAGCAGAATTTATCGCCTGGTGCATATCCAGATACGCATATAAGCCGCAGCGTCCGATGAACGTCATGTTCCCAGGGACCATGGCCCGATAACTATCATAGATGGCCCTATTTTTTCGTTCTATATCTTTAACCGGATAAAACCGCTCGAAGTTGTTTTCAGGGAAATCGCAGGGAATCTCGAAGGTTAGAATGGTGTGGGACGGGTGGTCACCATGTCCAGGTAGATTTTTCCATTCAGTGACACGAGTATACTTTTCATCATGGGTGAAGTTGACTGTCGCGACAGGGAAAACTCTGGGCACAGGTAAGGCATGAGTTTCAAACTTGATCGACCGATAGGGAAGAATACCAAGCTCAAAGTCGAAATACTCATCCGGGGACATGGAGTTGAATATGTGGGTGTAGTCGACGTTCATGGATTTTTCATGACTACAGTCAAGTGTCACCTGAATGGATGAATGATCAAGGATGTTCTCAACAAGTCTTGTATACCCTAATGCAGGAAGCGCCTGAAAGGTATCATTGGGGAAATACAGCTCATTCATGTCGTTACGTATGGGAACACGTTGGATGATTGAAGGGTCAAGCTCATCCAATTCAACCCCCCACATCTTGCGCGTATATGGGCGATAGAAAACATCGAGGACATTTTCCTCCCCCACGATGGCAAGTGTTTCCTGATTGACCGGAAGCGTGACCAACCGTCCATCCTTAAGCATCGCTTTCACGCGATGCTCATATGGAAGCCATTGAGTGAACCGAGAAAGAAATGAAACAACCCTGGCGTTGGAAGTATGGAACAAATGGGGACCGTACATATGCTGGCGAATGCCGTAAGGGCCGATGAAATCATGAGCATTACCAGCAACATGTGAACGACGGTCAATGACGTGAACTTGATAGCCCTTTTCGGCTAGACACCGCGCGATAGTAACGCCCGAAAAACCGGCGCCTACTACGAGTATGTTTTTGCTCTTTTCCATCGTCCTACCATTCGATTTTAGGAAAACGCACGCAATACCTTGGGGAGTTAGTATAGCTCATTGTCACAGGTCAGAGATATAGGCGATCGGATAGTGAATTAACTGAAGCCCCTCATGCTGCTTGAAACGAATCCAGATATGAAAGAGGCGTTCTGCCAAAAAGCCGATTTCCCTGTTTTGATATTGACTGGCGCGGAGTGTTGGGTAGGCCTTTTCAAAATCCTGCAATACATCAAACAGAAATGCGCATAGCTCATCGAATATCTCCCAATGACTCACAAGCAAATTGGCGAAAAAAATCTCCTTTTCTTTCAAGCTACTGGCTATGAAGGGAACAAGGTGCGGGTGTTTTCGGGTCAGATAGCCTACCACGTGCGCAAGATCGTTGATGCAACAGGCACGATGATATTGTTCCCAGAGAGACGTATTGCTCCGGAATGGCGGGGGGCAAATGAGGGCATTTTTCGGAAGCTTACGGAATAATTCTTCGTTAAAAAAAGCACCTGTCAATTTGAATAGGGCCTCTTTGGAATAATTTATCTGGCGGTGACCGCCTGCTGGCGTGCGAAAGTCAAAAAGACGACGATAGTGGCAGAAACCGACGACATCTGAATAAGGACCCTCACTCCATATCTTATGAAAAGCCGTCAATTCACACCAGCGCCGGTTATCCAGCCTTGGCGTCCGCTCGGTTATGTCAGTCATGGTTCCAGGGGGAGCTTGGTCGGCACCAGGGCCGACGTAAATAGGTGTCACTAAGCCCAGATGATCCGCAGACCTGTAGACATGGTCTACAGCATATAGCTTCGCTTCAAAAGGCGCATTGGCTGAACGATTTACCGGCGACCTCTTAACCGCAGGGGCGACTGAAGGGATGCTATCTTTACGAAGAACAAAAATGAAGCTGTAGAACATATCCCAAGACGAAGGCATGATCGGGCTTTCGTAGGGTGAACGCGATTCAGTAAGGCTATGCACCCTCTGACTGAACTCAAAAAATTGGTCCAATAGAATTGCTCCATAATGTTGATTTATGGATTCATTTCCATAGAATGACAATTGATAGCCAGTATTGATGATTATTTCTACCATGTCCTCCACTTCAGGCAATCCGTTGACCGCATGGGCGGCTAACCAAGGGGGGATGCCGATGCTAAATTTCTTGAATAATCCAACCAAGCTCCGCTCGCCCATCGTTGCTACGCTTCCACAGGGACATGAAATGATGATTTTCTGGCGGGCAACGCGAATGAGCTCGGCGATGGCTCGCGCTCTTTCCATATACTCAAGACGATGTAAGACATCGACGCAAACAACTATATCGAATGCTTGGTCCCCAAAGGGCATTTCAAGGACACTGCCCGGTTTGGGCTCTACCCACTCATTCAGACCGTCTGGAAAGCTTGTATCGAGGCACACAACCCTCCGATTAAGGAAGCGTGCGATACCCGCATCGCCAGAACCCGCCTCAAGAACCGAAACCTGTGGATCAAGCAGCTCCCGGTTTTGATCAATAATCTTCGCGTATTTGTTTTTCTGAGCGAGCATTAGCCACAGCCTCCCGTAAAGCACTGCAAGACCTTCGAACACGGTTTCAGCACGATATCATTATCAATGAATATGAAGATAGTCTTTTGGGGATATACAACCGGTCAGGCTAGCCCTCAAAGCGTTATGTTGGGCTACCGCCCCTAGGTTCCGTGGTTTACAATGCCCAATCAGATTTTATTTCCCATACCTGCTTTCCGCTGGTCGATCTTGTGCAATGTCTACACCTACGATACCCCCTGACAGAGACCGCATTTGAAGCAGGCATCAGGCGGCTTTGAGTCTGACAGTTTTTGTCTGGCTGGTCACCTCCGTGTTGGTGGTTTTCGGCATGCCCTCGGTAACGGCGCGGATGGGCGTTCGCCCATTCATGCCGCGCCCCTGATGGGGCCGCTTAGTGTTGTAGCCCTCAAGGTATTCATTGAGCACCGCCTGCATCTCCTCAATGCTTTCAAACCAGGTGCGGCGTCCCTCGACCCGGAAATGCTCATCAAGCAGGGTGTGGCGGAAGCGTTCAAGGATGCAATTGGATTGCACGCGGCTGGAAGCTCGGCATTGATCTTTATGTGGAAGACGCCATTCACGCCAATCCGGACTTGGGCAGAACGTCGCCTTCTGGTCCGCCCGCATCAAACCAGGCGGGACCGCTGCTGGCCATGATTACTGCGCGGACTGGCCAGATGTGAAATCCGAGGCCGAGGCCTTGGCCAAACGCTGGTCTTCAAAGGTGGAAGTCTTCGACACGCTCTGGTCGGTTGAGCGTCCCGCCTGAAGCATGGCGCCCAACCGCACCGGAAGCAGGGGGCCACGACCTTTGCAAAAAACCTATCGGCTTCTTCCCAAGCCTCGCTTATCAAATGCCCCCGTTGCGACAGAAGGCTCAGCCTAAAGGGTTAGAGCATCATGTCTGGCCACACACACCCGTATTTACAGCACCAGGCCCGAAAAAATCCATGCGGCGATACGCTCTATTCGCCACCGGATCGCGAATCTCTCCCCCTCAGCGACTACTCCACGCCCTGCTATTGCAGGCCTGACACGCGATCCCCTCGGATCCGCCTTGGTTGAGCGCATTGAGTTTGCCCTGCTGATCCACTATTCCGTCGGCCCTGGCAGTGAGAGCATGACGCGGAGCTTCCATGCAGATGTATTTCCCGATTGATCGGGATGTCTGGACCACCACCTTCCTTCATATTCGACAATATCTGATCCAAGGTGACGGCATGAAGCCCGTGTCGTCAGCAGCAAAATTACTGCGCTTATGGCTCAATTCCGTTCCAGCCAAATCAGCAGCGCCATCAGCGCAAGCAGCACCACAAAGCCAAGCCCAAGACATTGCCTGAGCGAAAAATCCCGCAAGCGTTCCGCAAGCGCCGCCAGCCTGTCACGCGCGCGCGGCAAGGGCCCGGAAATCAGCGCCAACACGGGATCATGGAACCCTGCCTGCAAGCGCGCGGGCGCGGTGTTG
Organism: Roseomonas sp.; assembly: GCA_020249925.1. GTDB lineage: Bacteria > Pseudomonadota > Alphaproteobacteria > Acetobacterales > Acetobacteraceae > Neoroseomonas. The sequence goes on from JADCER010000013.1 coordinate 98,698, forward strand.
CCGGGGGGTGGCATTTCGACTGCCTCACGCGCTGCCAGCAGTGTCTTGCCCAGCATGCGGCGCAGCGGCTGCGCCATGCCGGCGGCCGAGACCTGCGTGGCGGGATCGCCAAAGGGCAAATGATGCGGCGGCGCGATGAAGCCGCAATCCCAGGCGGGGCCGCGCGCAATGCCTGGCGCCTGCCGCCGCGCGAACCAGACAACGCCGCCGCCCAATAGCAGCAGCAGCACAAAAACGATCAGCGGCGCATAACCCGCGCCACCTTCCGCAACCGTCACGGTCACACCACCAAGCGCGGAAAGCCCTGCGCCCGCGCCAGTCAGCAAGCGCAGCGCCGGCGCGGCAAGTTCCAGCATGAATCCAGGCGTCAGGCCGAAAACAACCGTCAGTGCCGCGGGCAGGATCAGCGCGGCGCGCGCCACGCCGGAAAGCTCGGTCGCACCAGCGGCGCGCGGGCTGCGCGGCCGGCCCAGAAACACCATGCCGTAAAAGCGCAGCATCGCCGCCGCCGCCAAAGCCACAGCCAAAGCCGCCAAGGCCGTGGCCGCTGCTGCGCCAATCTGAAACGCCAAATCGCCAACGCGCCAGGCAGCCATCAGCGCCTGCAACAGCAACCATTCTGAGGCAAAGCCCGAAAGCGGCGGCAGCGCCGCGGCAGCAGCAGCGCCCAGCAGCACCAAGCCCGCAGTCCAAGGCATGGCATGGATCAGGCCGCCCAGCCGATCCATACGCCGCGATGCCGCGCCATACAGCACCTCACCCGCGCCCAAAAACAACAGCGTCTTGAACATGGCGTGGTTCAGCGCATGCAGCAGCGCCGCACCAGCCGCCACGGCCGCCAGCGCACCCAAATCCGCCGCCCGAAACGCCAGCGCCAAGCCAAGCCCCAGAGTGATCAGCCCGATATTCTCGATGGTGGAACAGGCAAGAAGGGTTTTGGTGTCTTCCTCCATCGCGGCGCGCAAAGCGCCCATGATGGCGGAGGCGATACCAAGCGCCATCAGCACCGCGCCCCAGAATAGCGGCTGCGCTGGGCCAGCAAGGTCAAACACCACACGCACCAGCACATAAAGCGCCACCTTGGTCATGGCGGCTGACATCAGCGCACTCACATGGCTCGGCGCGGCGGGATGCGCCAAGGGCAACCAGACATGCAAAGGCACCAGCCCAGCCTTGGACCCTGCGCCAATTACCACCAGTAGCAATATCGCCAAAGCACGCAACCCATCCGGCGGCGCGGCGCGCAGCGCTGCGAAACCCGCCCCCGCCGATGCACCTGCCGCAAGCAAGCCAAAGCACAGGATCAGCGCCGCACCACCAAGCGCCGCGAAGCCCAGATATAACCGCGCGGCGCGGCGATTCTCCGCATTTTCATGTTCATGCGCCACCAGCACCCATGACGCGAAGGACATGAGTTCAAATCCAAGTACCAGCGTAAAGCCATCGGCGGCGAGCAAGGTAAGCGCCATGCCCGCAACGAAAAGCGGATAAGGCACCAGCCGCCGCGGCGCTTCTGGCGCCTTCACATGGCCGAAGGCGAAGGCGGAAGCAGCCACACCGCAAAGCCCAAGGATCAGCAGGAACCAGGCGGAAAGCGGATCAAGCGCAAGCCGCATCACCCCCCAGGGCGGGCCGAAGGGCAAGGCGAGTGTTGAGGGCGCTGTCAGCAGCCCGGAAATGCCGCCCACGGTAAAGACCAGGCACGCCAAACCCGCACCCGCATAAACCACCCTGACGCCAAGCGCCCCCCGCGCCAGCAAGGGCGCTGCCAGCGAGAGCATCGCCAGCACCACCAAAGAGAGGGCAAGGGTTATCAGCACGATTCGCAGCCTCTGCCTGCCATGCGGGGCAGGCTAGGCCCGCTGGCGGCATTGGGACAGTCCCCGGGCGCGATTTTCCGCCCTGGCGGCCCCGCCTTCAGCGCCCCTGCCCGTCAATCATAGGTCACCAGCCGCGCCGCGGCTTCCCGGTCATAGCCCTTGGAAGCCAGCAAAAGCTGACGCGTATAGGCCTGCTTTGGGTCTTCGCGGCGGAGGGTCGCGATATCCATTTCCTCCACGATCAGGCCGCGATTCATCACCGCCAGCCGGTCGCACATATGCGCCACCACGGCCAGATTATGGCTCACCAGAATCATGGTCAGGCGCTGCGCCGCGCGCAGCCCGCGCAGCAGGTTCAGGATTTCCGCCTGCACGCTGACATCAAGCGCGCTGGTCGGTTCATCCAACAGCAGCACCTTCGGTTCCAGCATCAGCGCACGCGCAATGGCCACGCGCTGGCGTTGCCCGCCGGAAAGCTGATTGGGATAGCGGAAACGAAAATTCGCCCCAAGCCCAACACCCGCCAAAGCCTTTTCGACCCTAGCGGCGACATCGCCAATGCCGTGGATTTCCAGCGGCTCGGAAAGGGTGCGATCAACCGTATGGCGCGGATGGAGCGAAGCGTAAGGGTCCTGAAATACCATTTGCACCAGGCGCGGCAGGCGCGCATCACGCTGAGCGACATCAAGGCCATTGATGCTCGCCCCACCAGTCCAATTGCGATTAAGCCCGGCCAAGGCGCGGAGCACGGTGGATTTGCCGCTGCCGCTTTCGCCCACCAGGCCGAAGCTTTCGCCTTCAGCCACAGCAAAGGAAATGCCGCGCACCGCATGCACCGCATCGCGGCCCTGCCCGAAGCTCACCACCAGATCGCGGATGGTGATCATCGCCTAGTCTTCCAGCCAGGCCGGATCGCGCGACAGGGTCGGCAATTCCGCGCGGTCATCGGCAATGCGCGGCAGGCTGCGCAGCAGGCCTTGCGTATAGGGATGCGTCGCACCGGCAAGATCACGCGCCGCGCGTTCTTCCAGGACGCGACCGGCATACATGACCAGGACGCGATCGCAAAAACTGCCCACCAGATCAAGATCATGGCTGATGAAAATCAGCCCCATGCCACGCTTGGCCACAAGATCATCCAGAATGGCCAGAACCTGCATCTGCACCGTGACATCAAGCGCGCTGGTCGGTTCATCGGCAATCAGCAAATCGGGTTCCGGCACCAGCATCATCGCAATCATGATGCGCTGGCCCATGCCGCCTGAAACCTCATGCGGGTAAAGCCGCATCACGCGTTCCGGATCGCGGATGCGCACCGCTTCCAGCATCTCCAGCGCCTTGCGTCGCGCCTCACGCGCGGAAACCCCGCCATGGATGCGCGCCGCTTCCGCAATCTGCTGGCCCACTGTCATGACCGGATTGAGCGAGTATTTGGGATCCTGCAGTACAAGCGAAATGCGCGCGCCGCGAATGCCGCGCAATTGGCGGGCGGAAGCATTCAGCAGATCAAGCCCATCAAAATTCAGCTTGCGTGCTTCCATCCGTGCCGCGGCCGGCAGCAGGCGCATAATGGCGCGCCCGGTAAGTGACTTGCCGGAACCGGATTCGCCCACAATGCCAAGCCTTTCGCGCCCAAGGCTGAAGGATACGCCGCGCACGGCTTCAAACCGCCCGGTCGGCGTGGCGAAACTGACCCGCAAATCCTCCACTTCCAGCAGCGGCTTCATTTCTTCTGCCTTGGGTCAAGCACATCGCGCAGCCCATCACCCAGAAGATTGAAAGCAAGACTCACAATGAAAATCGCAAGCCCCGGAATGGTCGCGACCCACCATTGATCCAGAATATAACGCCGCCCGGAAGAAACCATGGCCCCCCATTCCGCCATGGGCGGCTGAGCGCCCAGGCCCAGAAAACCAAGCCCGGCTGCGGTCAGGATAATGCCCGCCATATCAAGTGTTACGCGCACAGTCAGTGAAGAAACACAAAGCGGCATGACATGGCGGAACAGGATGCGCCCGGTTCCCGCCCCTTGGATGCGCGCCACCGCGATGAAATCACTATTGCGGATGGTCATCGTCTCCGCCCGCGCGATGCGTGCATAGGGCGGCCAGGACGTCAGCGCGATGGCAATAACCGCGTTTTCAATCCCCGGTCCCAAAGCCGCGACAAAGGCGAGTGCCAGAATAAGGCTTGGGAAGGAAAGAAACACATCGGTAATGCGCATCAGCGCGGCATCAAGCCAGCCGCCCAGATAGCCCGCTGCGGTGCCGACAATCAGCCCAATCGGCGCGGCAATCAGGGCGACCAGCACGACAATGTAAAGCGTCACGCGTGCGCCATAGATGATGCGCGAAAGGATATCGCGCCCGAATTCATCCGTGCCCAGCAGATGCGCGCCCGTACCGGGCGGCAGTAATCGTTGCGCCAGATTCTGTTCATGCGGGTGATGCGGCGCAATCCATGGTGCCAGCACCGCAATCACGATAAGCGCGACCACAATTGCAAGCCCAAGCAGTGCGAGGCGGTTTTGCCGGAATTGCAGCCAGCCGCGATAAGCCTGACCAAGCTTCGCTTCGCGGCGGGAGCATGGCGTTTCAGAAAGCAGCCGGGCGCGCCAGCCTTGTGCGGCGTGTTCGCTCATTTCGCGCGCGGGTCCAGCAAACGATAGAGCAGATCAGACAATAGATTGATGCCGACAAAGATCAGGCCAACGACAATCGTGGCCCCCAGCACCGCATTCATATCGGCAGCCAGCAGCGCCGTTGTCAGGTAGCGGCCAAGACCGGGCCAGGCAAAGACCGTTTCGGTCAGCACCGCCCCTTCCAGCAGCCGCGCATAGGAAAGCGCAATCACGGTCACCAGCGGGACCGAGACATTGCGCAAGGCATGCACCCAGATGATGCGTGCCTCTGACACGCCCTTCGCACGCGCGGTGATGATGTATTCCTGATTGAGCTGTTCCAGCATGAAGCTGCGCGTCATGCGCGCGATATAAGCGATGGAGAAATAGCCCAGCACGGCCGAAGGCAGCACAACATGGCCGAAGGCGTTCCAGAATACCTCCCACTCCCGCGCAATCGCCGCATCAATCAGGATCACGCCGGTGACGACCGGCACCATATCCTCAAAAAATACGCCAAGTCTTCCGGGTCCCTGCACCCAACCGAGAATGCCGTAAAATACCAGCAAGCCGATAATGCCAAGCCAAAAGATCGGCACGGAATAGCCAACAAGCCCGACAACGCGCACCAGCTGATCCGGCCAGCGATCCTGCCAAACGGCGCCCGCAATACCCATCGGCACGCCAAGCGCCACACCGATGATCGTGGCAAAGGTGGCGAGTTCCAATGTCGCTGGAAAGACGCGCTTGATATCTTCAATCACCGGACGATTGGTCACCAGCGATTGGCCGAAATCGCCCGCGGCCATTTTCTGCACATAGACCCAGAATTGCCACCAAAGAGGTTGGTCGAGCCCAAGCTCTCGTTTCACCGCTTCATAGACATCGCGCGGCGCCTGGTCGCCAACCACGGCGAGTACAGGATCAATCGGCACCACGCGCCCGATGAAGAAAGTGACCGCAAGCAATCCAAGCAGCGTCAGCGCAACCTGAAACAGGAAGCCTGAGCTTTGGCGCAGGGCAATATTCGCCTTCACCTTATCCCTTGGTCGCGCGCCAAAGAATTGCCGAAAGCCCAGGTGAGCTTGCGGCATAGCCAGTCAGGTTGCTGCGTACCGCCACCTGCACCTGCTGCTGCGCGAATACCGCAAAGGGTGACGTGCCCATGAATTCCGCCTGGATCTGCCGATAGATCGCAGCGCGCGCATTCTGGTCCCTCTCGCGCATCGCCGCTTCCGTCCGCGCAGTCAGTTCTGGGATGTTCCAGTTATTGCGCCAGGTAAGCTTACCTGGATTATTCGCCCCAGGCGGGTTATGCGCAAAGCTATCGGCATTATAGTGCGGATCAGGATAGCCCAGCCCCCAAATGCCGATGAAAAGCTGATGGTTGCGCGCACGGAATTTGGCCAGCACCTGCGCGCCCGTTGCCGGCAACACTTCAAGCGTCACGCCGCCACGGGCGAAGCTTGCCTGCAAGGCCTGCGCAACATCAAGCGATGGAAAGGTATTCGCCGTATCCATGGTCAGGCGAATGCCATTGGGATGCCCGGCTTCGGCAAGCAAGGCGCGCGCGCGTGTCGGGTCAAAGCGCCAGGGGCGTTCATTCACCTCACCCAGGATGGCGCGCGGAATGAAGGATTGATGCGGAAACACCTGGCCCGGCAGCAGGTTATTCGCAATCGCATCATAATCCACCAGATGCTTCAGCGCTTCGATCACGCGCGGATTGGACAGGATCGGGTCCCCGAGATTCGCGCTGAAATACTGGATGGTGCCGCGCGGAAATTCCTGGATGGTGATGCCCGGCCGGCCACGCAGCGCGGCGATATCCGTGGGCGTCAGGTTGCGCGCCACATCCACATCACCGCGTTCCAGCAGCAGGCGCTGGGTGGCGGCTTCCGGCACGTGGCGCACGATCACACGCTGCATATTCGCCCGGCCACGCCACCAGCTATCGTTGCGATCCAGCGTATAGCTTTCATTGGGTTGATACCGCGTCAGGCGGAAGGCGCCAGAACCCGCTGAATTGCGATTGAGCCAGGTATTGCCGCGATCCTCCCCGGCGTTTTGCAGCACAAGCTTGCTGTCCAGCACTGACGCAATGGTTGCCGTGAACAGGTTTTGGATAAGCGTTGGCGCATAGGCTTCATTGAAGGTGACCTGCACTTCAAAATCGCCAGTCTGCCGCACGGTCTGTTCAACGTTATCCGCGGTCAGCCCGACCGAACGATACATGAAGGCCGGCGTGCGATTGATCTGCAGCGGCCGGCGCAGTGAAAACGCCACATCTTCAGCCGTCAGCGGATTACCGGAATGAAAGCGCACGCCTTGGCGAATGCGGAAAGTGAAGGTCTTGCCATCGCCGGAAATCGTGAAGCTTTCCGCAAGCCCCGGCAGCAATTCGGCGCTGGGCTTTGAATCATCAATGATGAAAAGCTGATCATAGACATTCTTCAGCAGATCGCTGCCAGTGACTTCGAAGGAATGATGCGGGTCGAGTGCGACAAGATCATCAATCTGCGCGGCGATCACCAGGGCATTGCGCGGCGTTTGCTGCGCGGCCGCCTGGCGCGTGCCAGGCAGGGCCGCAGCGGCAAGGCCAGCGGCGCCGGCGGCGAAAAGGGCGCGCTTCGAGAATTGAGTGTTCATGGCGTTAACTCCGGCAGATATTTCAAGGAAAGTCGCATTCGGCCTGGGCTTCTGTCAATCCAAGCAAGGCCTTGTCATGGGTTGCGGCCTGTATTGGCACGCCCAACGCATCGCGGAATCTGCTTTCCTGGTCAAAGAGGCGGCGAATCCACCCCATCACGCGCCATTTCGCCCACGAGCATGCGCCAGCGCCGCAAGGCGTAGCGCGCTCGCGAGTGGCAGGCTTTGATCGGCCCGCGCCGCATCTACCTCCGCCACCAGCACTGCCAGGCTTAGGCCTTTTTGTTTCGCAAGCGCTTCCAATTCGGCCCAGAAGGCGCCCTCCAGCGCGACCGAAGTCGCATGGCCGGCAAGGCGAAAGGAACGCTTTGTCAAATGGCGCGGCATGGTTTTTCCTAAACTATTGGCGCGATGACGTATTTAAATATCTTGCTCAAACCATCTGCCAGTAATGAAAATCTCGACAGCATCATGGTAGTTTTGTCAAATCCCGTAGAATGAGGGGATAAGGCATAAGATCGAAACCATCGAAGGCATCGGAACGCTCATCCTTGAATTGGCGAATCGCGTTGACCTGTTGGAAGCTGCCCGCGCGGATACCGCGCCTGAATTGGCGCAACGCAGGGCACAAAACCGCCCGATGCCTTGGCCAAAACCAATGTGAAGATAAGGCTGACTCGTCAGGCACCCTCACCTAGCGGTCTGGTCGCTGCTGTCGGTTCTCGACAGCAGCGTGAATCGCCCCACCAGATATAGGGCTGGTGGCGCGCGGGGACAGTTTGGGATTGGCAAAAGTTGGCATGCATCGCACCACGGTCGCGGCACGACCGATAATGCGCATTTCAATTCCGACGCAGAGCGCCCGCCCCGGCAGCGGGTGCCTTCAGTTCCTGCGCCAATGCCCAAACCCGCCCGGCATCCATGCGGGTCTCCGGGTCATTCAGTAGCCGGTCAAGCTCGGCCAATTTCCGGGCCATTTCGCTATCGGACATGCGCCAACTCCGCCACGCCTGAACTGAAGCATCAAGCCGCGTACCTATCGCCCGCAAAAGCGTCCGAAAAATGGAGAAATTCCGGCCGCGCCATGATTTTGCGCAGCCGGCAACAACCCCTCAGGCCGCAAGCCGCGCCGCGCGCACGCCGCGCATCCGCCCGCCCGGAATGGCGCCTTTGATCCCAGCGGCCATATCGGCTGCCGCCAAAAGGCCGTTCCAGGAGACACCAGTTTCAACCCCCATGCGGCGGAACATCCAAACCACATCTTCCGTCGCCACATTGCCGGTGGCGCCAGGCGCAAAGGGGCAGCCGCCAATGCCACCCGCCGCACTATCAATCACGCGGCAGCCAGCGGCATAGGCCGCCGCCACATTCGCCACCCCCATGCCGTAAGTGTCATGGCCATGGAAGGCGAAGCGATGGCCCCAGGCGCCCTGCGCCTTTTCAAAAATCCGCCGCACCTGATCGGGGCTGGCATTGCCGGTGGTGTCCGCCAGCGCGATTTCCATCTCCGGGTTCAGCGCCACGATACGTTCCACCCAATCCAGAGCCTCAGCATCTTCCACCACGCCATCAAAGGGGCAATGGAACACGCAGGACAGGTTGAAGCGGATCAGCGTGCCCTTTGGCGTATCGCGCACCAGCGATGCCAGTTCGGCGAAGCTTTCTTCCCGCGTGCGGTTCAGATTGGCCTTATTGTGCCCGGCCGTCGCCGACATGAAAAAGCCAAGCCGTTCCGCGCCCCCCGCAAGCGCCGCATCAAAGCCGCGCCGATTGGGCACCAGCACGGTGCTTTCCAGCCCCGGCAGCGTCTTCGCAAAGGCCAGCACCGCCGCCGTATCCGCCATTTGCGGAATGGCCTTGGGCGAGACGAAGGAACCGATTTCCATCCGCCTGAGGCCCGCATCATAAAGCGCCTGAATAAGGGCGATTTTCACCTCGGTCGGCACGAAATCGCCAGTGATGGATTGAATCCCGTCACGCGGGGAGACTTCGCTGATGGTCACCTTGCCGGTCATGCCTGCTTCTCCTTCGCTTCACCCAGTAATTCGCCGAATACATGGTCATTATGCGCCCCCGCCGCCGGGCCTGGCCAGCGCACGACATCCTGCGGCGCCACGCCATCAAAGCGGAAGGGTGCGGCCGGGTGCAGCACCTGGCCCAGCAGAGGGTCCGCCACTTCCATCACCCAACCACGCTCACGAAAATGCGGGTCATTGGCGCAATCGGCCATGTCATAAAGCCGCGAACACGGCACTTCGGCTGCTTCCAGAATGGCCTCGGCCTCCGCGGCAGGTTTGGTCCGGGTCCAGGCGGCGATGGCGGCGTCAAGCTCGGCCACATTCTCACAACGCAGCCCATTGGTGGCGAAGCGTTCCGCCTCGGCCAATTCAGGCCGGTCAATCGCGGCCATCAGGCGGCGGAAGATCAAATCCGAATTACCGGCAACGCATAGCCATTTGCCATCGGCGCATGGGTAGGTGTTGGTGGGTGCGGCGGTCTTGATGGCAGCACCCTGCGGCTGCCGCACCCAGCCGAAAAGCCCATATTCCGGCAGCATGCCCTCCATCAATGAAAACACACTACTCACCAAATCCACATCCACCACGCGGCCCTTGGCATGGGGGTCGCCCTTTACCGCCCAGCAGGCGGAAACCACGGCAAGCGCACAGTAAATCCCGGCCAGGTCATCGCTGATAGAAACCCCGCAGCGCGGCGGCGGCAGCCCCTGTTCGCCGGGATGGCCGGTAAGGTGCCGAAGGCCCCCCATGGCTTCGCCAATCGCGCCAAAGGCGGGCTTGTCCTTATAGGGGCCGTCCTGGCCGTAGCCCGAAATCCGCCCGATCACGAGGCGCGGGTTTTCCCGATGCAAAACCTCCGGCCCCAAGCCCACGCGTTCCAGATAGCCCGCGCGGAAATTCTCAATCAGCCCATCGGCGCGGCGGAGCAGCGCGATCAGCTTCGCGCGATCCTCCGGCTTTTTCAGATCAAGCGTGACGCTGAGCTTGTTACGCCCATGCACGCTGAACCAGACGGCATTGCCATTGATATTGCTGCCCCAACCCCGCACCGGGTCCCCGCCCGGGGGTTCCACCTTGATCACCTCGGCGCCCAGATCAGCCAGCAGGCGCGTGGCGAAAGGGGCAGCGATGTAATGGCCAAGCTCCACGAGCTTGAGGCCGGCGAGGGGGAGGTTCGGGGCGGCGCTGGGCATGGGCCGGGTTTAGCGGAGAATGTGGGCGCGGGAAATTGGCGCCATCGAAACCGAACAGCAATCTTTCGCGGCTATTCTTTCCTCGTCGCCAGTTTTCTTAGCGACTTAGTCTCTCCCATCGGCGCCGCGACTGCCAATTGGCGCCAAGTCCTGCACTCTGCCGTGGTCTAGCCCGCTGGATCACGGTAGTTTTTTGCGCGTGCCTTACGTCTCGCAGCACTGACCCGCGCCTTCCGGACAATTGACGGGGCGCGCCGGGCAGGCGACCTAAAGGAAACCGCGAATCGGAGAGCCCTTTGCGATGCGCCGCCGCCCGCTGAATGCCGCGCCCGCATGAATGCCATGCATGACGCCCCGCGTGAGACCCTGCGCCGCGTCTTCGGCTATGGCGCCTTTCGCGGCCGGCAGGAAGAAGTCATCCGCCATGTTACTGCAGGTGGTTCCGGACTGGTGCTGATGCCAACGGGCGGCGGCAAAAGCCTCTGTTTCCAAGTGCCCGCCCTTTGCCGCCCTGGGATTGGCATTGTTGTCTCCCCCTTGATCGCGCTGATGGAAGACCAGGTGGCAGCGCTCCGCCAACAGGGTGTCGCCGCTGCCGCGCTGCATTCCGACCTGCCACCCGATGAAGCACGCGCGGTCTTGCGCGATCTGCACAATGGCGCGCTGAAGCTGCTTTATATCTCACCGGAACGCTTAACTCTTGAGACGATGCAGGCGCGGCTGGATGGCTTGGATATCGCCCTGTTCGCGGTAGATGAGGCGCATTGCGTCAGCCAATGGGGCCACCATTTCCGCCCGGAATATCGCTGCCTTGGCGTCTTGGGGGCGCGCTTTCCGCATGTGCCGCGCGTGGCACTGACCGCAACCGCCGATCCGCGCACAGTGGAAGATATCCGCCTGCAATTGGGCTTGCAGGAAGCGCCGGTGTTTCGCGCTTCCTTCGACCGCCCTAATATCCTGATCGAAGCCGCCCCGCGGGAGAATGAACGGGGCCAAATCCGCGCCCTGATCCGGGAAGCCGGCGGCACCGGCATTATTTATTGCGGCAGCCGCGCCAAGACCGAAAGCACTGCGGCCTGGCTCCGTGATGATGGGCTGGAGGCGATTTCCTTCCATGCCGGCATGGAAGCCAGCGCCAAGCGTGAAGCGCATCGGCGCTTTTCACGCGGTGAACAAATGGTGATGACCGCGACCATCGCCTTCGGCATGGGGATAGATCGGCCTGATCTCCGTTGGGTTGCGCATCTCGATCTGCCGCGCTCACCTGAAAGCTGGTATCAGGAAATCGGCCGCGCGGGGCGTGATGGCCTGCCTGCGCGCGCCTTATTGCTTTATGGTGCTGGCGATATTGCGTTGGCCCGCCACCGCATTGCCGAAAGCCCGGCTAATGAGGATCAAAAGCGCGTGGAACGCGCCCGCCTTGAAGCCATGGTGGGGATTGCGGAAGCAGCGACCTGTCGCCGTGCGCTATTGCTGCGCTGCTTTGGGGAAGAACCGGAACGAGAAGCCTGCGGGCATTGCGATATTTGCCTGAGACCACCTCGGCTTTTCGATGGCACTATAGCGGCGCAGAAAATGATCTCGGCCGTGCTGCGCACCGGTCAGCGCTTTGGCGTGATGCATGTGGTGGATGTGCTGCGCGGGCGCCTCACGGATAAGGTCGCGCAGTTTTCCCATGACAAGCTGCCGACTTTCGGCGTGGGCAAGGATCTGCCCGATACCGCCTGGCGCGGCGTGGCGCGGCAATTGGTGGGCCGCGGTGCTTTGGATGTGGCCGTGGAAAACCACGGAGAGCTTGTGGCCACCGAAGCCGCGCGCCCCATTCTGCGCGGAGAGGATGTGGTGATGCTGCGCGAAGATGTTGTGCAGGCCGGCAAGAAACCCGCCCCAGCGCGTAAGGCGCCTGACGTGGCGGGCATTGGTTCCGATGATCCGGTGTTTGAGGCGCTGCGGAGCTGGCGCCGTGGCATAGCGCAAGCGCAATCCGTGCCGGCCTATGTGGTGGCGGATGATCGCACCCTGGCCGGCATCGCCGCGCGGCGCCCAGCCTCAACCGATGAATTGCTGGAAGTGCCGGGCATGGGGCGTTCGCGCGTGGAACGCTACGGCGCCGATATTCTGCGCATCATCGGCGAGGCGGGCTGATAGCCCGTTCAGATCGCGCTATTCACCCCAAGCCGCTTCGCGGTGCCGAGGATATTCGCCCAGGTATCGGGCGGCAGCGGCACACCATCGGCAAGGCGTTCCGCACGCCGTGTCGCCTCCGGCTCACCAGGCAGCAAAACGGGCGCTTCCGGATCAGCCGGGCGCGTTTCCGAAATCCAGGCGGCATAGGCGAGGCCCATGCGTTCAAACTCAGCCTGGGTGCCGAAATGCTTGGGTGAGATGAAAATCGAAAGCATGCCATTGGCGATGCGCGAGCGTTCAGAAACCGGGCCGCTGGTGCCGCCCGCGGTCAGGCAGCCGGCCAGCATTTCGCACATGAAGGCCAAACCCGATCCCTTGTGTTCACCAAAAGCGCGAATGGCACCCGTGCCCTTGGAAACGTCGCGCGGGCCGAGCGTGTCATAGGGCCCGTAAAGCGTGTGCGGATCGGTCGAAAGCCGGCCATCGGCTTCAATCAGCGCACCTTCCGGCAGGCCCTTGCCGCCGGATGACGCCACCAGCACCTTGCCTTCCGCAACCAGTGATGTCGCGAAATCCAGCAGGATGGGCCGGCCCGGCAGCGGCACGCCGATCGAAATCGGATTGGTGGAAAAACGACGCTCCACGCCACCAAAAGGGGCGACCAGGATGGAGCCCGCCACATTCACGAAATGGATCGAAATCAGCCCTTCTTCCATCGCCTGTTCGGCATAGGCGCCAACGCGGCCGATATGTCCGGCATTGCGAAGTGCGGTGATGCAAACGCCATTTTCGATCGCGCGCTTGATGCCAAAATCAACTGCCTGAGGTGCCACGGTCTGGCCAAAACCCCATTTGCCATCAATCACGGCGAAGGTACCGCCATCCGTCACCACATCGGCAGTCTGGCCCTTCAGCACATAGCCCGCTTCCAGCCATTCCACATAACGCGGCACGCGCACCACACCATGGCTGTCATGCCCGGCCAGATTCGCATCCACCAAATGGCGGCTGATGCGCCGGCTTTCCGGGCCATCACAGCCGGCCGCCTGAAACACATTGGCGACCAGGCCATCAAGCGCCTCGGCATTGATCATCTCATAGGGGGTGCTGCCCATTACTCGAACTCCGCAAAAGGAAAAACGCGCCGAGAGCATCGCCCGGCGCGGCGCGATTACATGGCGGCGATCTTCTTCGCTTGTGGCGCCAGCAGGCGCATATAGGTCGGCGTCACCAGCATTTCGGTGATATTGGCCCGCTCTGGCATGGTCGCCACAAACAGCGCCATGGCCGCCAGGTCTTCGGGTTGCAGCAGGCGTTCAATATCTTCCTGCGGCACGGGCTCCGGCCGATTCTTCAGAATATCAGTCGCCACTTCGCCGGGACAGATGCAGCAGGACCGGATGTTGTGAATGCCATTTTCCTGATTGATGCTTTGCGACAGCGCCACAAACCCATGCTTCGCCGCCGTATAACCAGGGCCCGACAGGAAGGAGATATTCTTCCCCGCCATGGAGGCGATTTGGATGATATGCCCGCCGCCGCGCTTGCGCATCCCCGGCAGCACCGCGACCGAGGTGAAAAACGGCGCGGTCAGATTGCCATCCACCAGGCTGCGAATGGCCTCAGGCGTCAATTGATGCAGATAGCGCTTGGGCAAATTCACGCCGGCATTATTCACCAGAATATCCGGCCCACCGATGGAGCTTTCCACCTTGGCAAGCGCGGCGGCGACCTGCTTTTCGTCGGTCAGGTCCGCCGGCACAATCACGGCACCACTGCCGATCATCTTCGCAGTTTCTTCCAGCGGCGCGACACGCCGGCCGGTCAGCGCAACCTTCGCGCCTTCGGCAGCAAACAGAATGGCAATCGCGCGGCCAATGCCGCTGCCCGCACCGGTGACCCAGGCGGTTTTTCCTTCAAGGCGTTTCATCACAAAACCTTATCAGAGGTGGGATCAATCACATGCATCTGATCCATATGCGCAATCAGTGACAGCGGCGCACCGACTGAAGCCGGTGTGGCGGGATCAAGCCGCGCCGAAACCTCTGAACCGTCAAGCTTGAAATGCACCAGGGTTTCCATGCCCATCGGCTCAATCACTTCCGGCTTCAGCGTTATGGGCGCAGTATTGGATTTATCGGTTGGCTTGTCATCCGTCAGATGCTCAGGGCGGATGCCAAACAGCACATCCTTACCCGCATGCGCCTGATAGCGTGCGGTGCGTGCCGCCGGCACGTCCAACACAATGCCCTGCGGCAAATGCAAGCGCAGCGCGCCAGATGCTTGTTCCAGCTTCGCCGGAATAAAATTCATCGCCGGGCTGCCAATGAAGCCGGCCACGAATTTCGTTGCCGGGTGGTGATAAAGCTCCTGCGGCGGCCCGACCTGTTCGATGATGCCGTGGTTCATCACCACCACGCGATCCGCCAATGTCATGGCTTCCACCTGGTCATGCGTCACATAGACCGTGGTAGTATTCACCGTCTGATGCACCTTCTTGATTTCGGTACGCATCTGCACGCGTAGCTTTGCATCAAGGTTGGAAAGCGGTTCATCGAACAGAAACACCTTGGGGTCGCGCACAATGGCGCGGCCCATCGCCACACGCTGGCGCTGACCACCCGAAAGCGCCTTTGGCTTACGGTCCAGAAGCGGCGTGATGTCCAGAATGCGCGCGGCTTCCTTCACACGGCGATCAATTTCCGCCTTGGGGAATTTCCGCAGCATCAGGCCAAAGGCCATATTGTCGTAAACACTCATATGCGGATAAAGCGCGTAATTCTGGAACACCATGGCGATGTCGCGGTCGCGCGGCGGGATGTCATTCACCACCGTGCCACCAATGGCGATATCGCCTGAGGTGATTTCCTCCAGCCCCGCAATCATGCGGAGCGTGGTGGATTTGCCGCAGCCCGAAGGCCCGACCAGCACGACGAATTCATGATCGGCGATTTCAAGGTCAATGCCTTTCACTGCCTGAACACCGCCTTCATAGGCCTTGACGATTTTGCGAAGCGATACCTGAGCCATTTTCGATCAACCCTTGGTCGCGCCGGCGGTCAGGCCAGCGATGTAATAATCCATGAGGAAGGCGTAGACGATCACCGGTGGAAGTGCCGCGAGCAAGGCGCCTGCCGTGATCTGCCCCCAGACGAAAACATCCCCGCGCACCAGCTGCGATACAACGCCGATGGTAAGCGGCATCTGATCCGGCGTGGTGATGAAGGCCGTTGGATAGACAAAGGCCGCCCAGGAAACCGTGAAGGCGAAGATCGTCGCGGCAATGATGCCAGGCAGCGCCACGGGCACGAAGATCTTGAGCAGCATTTGCGGCCAGGTGGCGCCATCAATCAGCGCAGCCTCATCCAATTCCTTGGGGATGGAGGCGAAATAGCCAATCATGATCCAGGTGCAGAAGGGCACCGTCAGTGTCGGATAGACCAGCACCAACCCCCAGATGGAATTGAGCAAGCCAAGCCCGCCGACAATCTGATAGAGCGGAATGAACAGCAGCGTATCCGGCACCAGATAGGTCAGGAACACACCGGTGGCCAAAACCTGGCTACCCCAGAAGCGCATGCGCGCCAGCGCGAAGGCCGCCAGGATGGAAATCACCATCGTCACGGCCACAACCACAACGGTCACGATCACGCTATTGATGAAGAAGCCCTGAAACAGCGAATTGGTGATCAGTTCCCAGTAATTCTCCAACGTCGGATTGCGGACAATCCAGGGATTGCCCTTTTGATCAGCAATCTCGGCGCTGGTCTTAAGGCTGGTGATCAGCATATAGACCGGCGGCGTCAGCAGAATGATCGCTGAGATGATCAGCGAAATATACGCCCAGATCAGCGCCCAGCGCCGTTCTGAGCGGAGTGAGCCCGCCTTGCCATAAAGGCTCGGCATATCGCGATTGGCGGCAAGGGTTGCTGACATTACATCTGCTCCTTATTGCGACGGGTCACACCACGCAGGACGAAAAAGGCGCAAATGGCCAGGATCGGGAACATGAACAGGCTTACCGCGGCACCGCGCGGAATATTGCCGGAAAGGATCCCAACCTGGAACGCGTAGGACGCAAAGACATGCGTCAGATCACGCGGCCCGCCATTCGTCAGCACGCGCACGATATCGTAATTGGCAAAGGTCACGATCAGGCTGAACAGCACCGTGATGGAAATGATATTCGCCATCATTGGCAGGGTCACATAGCGCAGCCGCTGCCAGCTTGTGGCGCCATCAATCGCCGCCGCTTCATAAAGCTGTTCCGGCACGGATTTCAGCGCGGCCAGATACATGATCATGAAGAAGGGCGCACCATACCAGACATTGACGATGATGATGGAAAGCCGCGCCCACCATTTCTCGCCCAGCCAGGGCACTGCCGGAATGCCGAAAACCTGAAACAGCCAATTGATGGATGAATAGGCAGGGTCAAACATCCACCACCAGCCAAGCGTGGAAAGCGCCGGCGGAATCACCCAAGGCACCAGCAACATGCCGCGCCATTTGCGCTGCCCCTTGCTTGGGATGTGGTGCAGCATATGCGCAAGCCAAAAGCCGACCAGCGCCTTCAGGATCACCGCCGTGATGGCAAAGATGCAGGATTGCCAGGCAACCGCCCAGAAGGTTTCGCTTTCGAACAAAATCTCGAAATTGCCGAGACCGGTTGGCAGCCATTCGCCTTCCATGAAGCCGGTCATGCGGCGATTGAGCGTGGAAAGGTAAATCCCGTAGCCGGCAGGATAGGCCACTAGGCCGATCAGCACCACAAGCAAGGGCATGGTCATCAGCACGGCAATGGTCGAACGCCGCCGCGCTACGCGTTGCAGGCTGGAAGCACGCCCCGATCCGGGCGCAGAAGGCATGATTGGCGCCGTGCTGGCGTCAGCGGCCATGGTCTGAACCTTTCCTGAAATGAAAGACGGGCGGCGCAGCGCCGCCCGTCATGCGCGGTTAGCCGCCGCGGCGGATGGTATTGAGCTCGCGCTCCACCCAGGTCAGCGCCTGATCCACCGTCTCACCACCCTGCACAATGCGGGCAACCAGCTTGGTATTCAGGCCCTGGTTATACATCTGCACCGCCATGGCCGCTGGCGCGGGCGCCATGGCGATGGAGGTCTTCGCATTGTGGTGCGCGCGCACCGGGTAGTTATAGACCGAACCCACCGGCGGGCCTTCGGTTTCCCAAACCTTGAAGTCCGACATGCTGGCGAAGGGCGGGATGTCATAGCCAGCGGACCCATTGGTCTGGCGTTCCGCCTGGGCACGATCAGACAGCCATTCCAGGAAGGCCTTGGCCGCGCCCTTGCTGCGGCTGAAATTCCAGATACCCCAGAAATAGGGCAGATAGGCGGCGAAGCGCCCTTCCGGCCCGGCGGGCATCGGCACGGTCCAGCAATTTTCTGCAACCTGCGGCGCATCGCGCTTCGCCACCGCCCAGGCTGAAGGCGGGTTGAAGATCAGCGCGGAACGGCCGGAAATCAGCGCGCGGTTATTGCCGCCATCATCCCAGGCCCAAACATCATTGGGCAGGAAGCGGCTGATCCGGGCGCACATTTCCACCGCTGCACGCAGCTTGGGATTGTTGCGCACGGTGATCGTGCCGCGTGCATCCATCATGAAGGCGCCATAGGATTCAAAAAGCGCACCCACCCAATCCACCGCATCGGTAAAGCTGCCCATGGGCAGGCCAAAGGGGACGCCGGCCCTTTGGCAGGCTTCGGCGGCGCGTGCAAAGGTTTCCCAATTCCATTGATCGGCGCCCGGGCCACGCTCATTCCTGGCCGGCCACATGGCACGAATATCAATGCCGGCATGCTGCTGCAAAAGGTCAAAGCGCACGCAGGAAGGCTTCAACTGCGTGCCCGCCACAGCAGGGATCGCCACCCAAGTGCCGGCTGGCTTGCCCAGATATTCCGCCGCCGGGGTCACCGCGCCGTATTTCTGGGTCAGGTTGCGCATGACATCATCCACCGGTTCAAGCATGCGCTGGTGGTTGCTTGGCTCCCAGGCCGGGAAGGACATCAGATCATAGCCGGTGCGCGATTGCGCCTGGGCGTTGATGGTCAACAGAATCTGGTTGCCGTTGGATGTCACGGTATCCATCTGCACATCAACGCGATTGGCCTGGCCCCATTCGGCGCAAAGCTGGCGCATGATCACATTGCCATTGGGCACCCAATGGTCCCAGAAGCCGCAGCGCAGCGTCCCGCCCGTGCCTTGGGCATGGACCATGGGGGCTGAGAGCACGCCGGCTGCCGCGACCCCGGCGCCAGAACGCAAAAGCGTACGCCGTTTGATATCCGCCATCTTAGGAATCCTCCGCTTTATTCGTTGTTTGTCGCATCCCAGACCGAGGCCCGGCCAAGGCGTGCGGCAGGTTAGGCAAGGATTTGGGGCCTTTGCAACCGGTATTGTGATGGGCGGGCCTGGCCCCGGGCTGGCGCGGCGGCCCAAACTCGGCTTCAAACCCCCTGACAGGCCAAAAGCAGGATAGATGGCATGACCTCTTCGCTCCGCGTCGCGGTCCAGATGGACCCTATTGAGACCATCAATATTGATGGCGATTCAACCTTCGCCCTGATGCTGGAAGCCCAGGCCCGGGGCCATCAGCTGTGGCATTACCATGTGCGCGATCTGGCGCTGCGCGGCGGGCGCGTCACTGCCTGGGCGCGGCCCATCACCCTCAGGCGCGAATATGGCAACCACTATAGCTTCGGCGCGGAGGAGGAGTTGGACCTAGGCCGCGATGCCGATGTGGTGCTGATGCGCCAGGACCCGCCCTTTGACATGGGCTACATCACGGCAACGCATATCCTGGAACATATCCACCCCAAGACGCTGGTGGTGAATGACCCGGCGCAGGTGCGAAATGCGCCGGAAAAGCTGTTTGTTACCCATTTCCCGGATTTGATGCCGGTAACGCTGGTGACGGCGGACCGCCGCCGCATCGCGGATTTCCGGGCGGAACATGGCGATATCATCATCAAGCCGCTTTTCGGCAATGGCGGCGCGGGCGTGTTTCACCTCCGCCCCGATGATCCGAACATGAATGCGCTGGTGGAGCTTTTCACCGAACGCTCCCGCGAACCGCTGATGATCCAGCAATACCTGCCCGCGGTGCGGGAAGGCGATAAGCGCATCATCCTGGTGGATGGCGTCGCCATGGGCGGCATCAATCGCGTGCCGGCGGCGGGCGAAGCGCGGTCCAATATGCATGTCGGCGGCCGGCCGGAACCGACCAAGCTGACGGAGCGTGAGCGCGAGATTTGCGCGCGCATCGGCCCGGAATTGAAGGCGCGCGGGATGATTTTTGTCGGCATTGACGTGATTGGCGGCTACCTGACCGAAATCAACGTCACCAGCCCGACCGGCTTGCAGGAATTGGCGCGGTTTGATGGCGTGCATCTGGAACGCGCCATCTGGGACGCGATTGAAGCAAAAAGGCGCTGAGATGCTAAAACTTTGGGGCCGCACCAATTCGATCAATGTGAAGAAGGTGCTGTGGATGCTCGATGAGATCGGGCAGCCATATGATCGTGTGGATGCCGGCATGGAACATGGCCGGGTGAATGATGCGGATTACCGCGCCATGAACCCGAATGGCCGCGTGCCAACCCTGGAAGATGGCGATTTCGTGCTCTGGGAATCGAATAGCGTGCTGCGCTACCTCGCGATGAAAGTCCAAAGCCCGCTTTACCCGGCGGACCCGGCGGCGCGCGCTTCGGCGGATCGCTGGATGGATTGGCAGCTTTCCACCCTTGGCCCCGCTGAGCGCAACCTGTTCTGGGGCCTGGTGCGCACGCCGCCTGAGAAGCGCGACATGGCGCAGATTGAAGCGGCGGCGCAGGCCGCCGGCGAATGCTGGGCTATTCTGGATAGCTGGATCGCGCGCCATGGCGGGCCGTATCTGGATGGCGCGACCATGACCATCGCCGATATCGTGCTTGGCTGTTACGCGCGCCGCTGGTTTGGCCCCGAAGTCCGCCTGCCCGGCATGCCGGAATTCACCACCCTGGCGCGCTGGTATGCCAAGCTTGGCGAAAGGCCCGGCTTTCAGCGCTGGGTCGCGCCACCACTGACCTGAAAGGAACCCAACCATGCCCGGCTATCTGATCGCAAACGTCAAAGTCACCGACCCGGAGGGGTTTGAACGCTATCGCGCCGGCGTCCCGGCTGTGATCGCGCAATATGGCGGGCGCTACGCGGTGCGTGGCGGCACCATGGAACGGCTGGAGAATGCCGAGGGCTTCAACCGCATGGTAGTGCTGGAATTCCCGAGCCTGGATGCTGCCCGCGCCTTCTATTTCAGCCCTGAATATGCGCCGCTGTTGAAACTAAGGATGGAGACAACGGAAAGCCAAGTGGTGCTGGTTGAGGGCTATGCGCCCTGAAGCGCCACGGCCATGGCAAAAAATCTGCGCGAATCAACCGAATCGCCTTGATCCCGCCATGGTGTCGCGGAAGTGTACCTCCTCATGCGACCCCTGATCGGCATTTCCTGCTGCATAAAGCCCTTCGGCATCTTCGGCACGCCCAATCACGCGGCGTCTGACAGCTATGTGCGCGTGGTGCGCGGCCCGGTGGGCGGCACGCCTGTGCTCCTGCCCGCGGCCGGTGAGGACGCTGCGGCGGATTACCTTTCCCATATCAATGGCCTGATCCTGACCGGCAGCCGGTCCAATGTCTGGCCCGGCTATTATGATGGCCCCCCCCATGCCGAGGGCACGCCGGAAGACCAGGACCGCGATGCCACCACGCTGCCGCTGATCCGCGCCGCCATTGCAGCGGGTATCCCTTTGCTCGCGATTTGTCGCGGCATGCAGGAATTGAATGTGGCGCTGGGCGGCAGCTTGGATCAGCGCGTGCAGGATTTGCCGGGGCGGATGGATCATTCCACGCCATCGGACCAGAAAATCCCCCTGGTGCGCACCGGCAAGGCGCATCTGGTGCGGATTGATGGCGCCGGGGCCTTGGCCGCGACGCTGACCGCAGCCTCCCGCAGCACAGCGCAGCTTGCGGTGAACTCGCTCCATAACCAGGCGGTGCAGCGCCTGGCGCCGCGCCTGGTGGCGGAAGGCTGGGCACCGGATGGCACGATTGAAGCGGTTCGCGTGGAAGGCGCGCGCGGCTTTGCCATCGGCGTGCAATGGCACCCCGAATATGACTGGGAACGAGACGCCGATAGCCGCGCCATTTTCGAAGCCTTTGGCCGCGCCGCCGCCACCCACGCCGGGGCGAAGCTCGCCGCCGCGGCGGAGTGAAACGGTTTCTTCACGCGGCCATGAACATACCTAAGGGGCGCACATGATGGACACCACAAGCAGCAGAGAGTCCGGTCCCCGGGCCATCATCCGCACCCAGCGCGTTCTCGCGGACGACTGGGGCGTGCTGACGAAATACGAGCTGTCGTACCGTCGCAGCGACGGCGGCTGGCAGGATATGACGCGCGAAACTTACGATCGCGGCCACGGCGCGGTCGTGCTGCCGTACAATGTCGAGCGGGCGACAGTCGTCCTGACACGGCAGTTCCGTCTTCCCGCTTTTGTTACAGGCCACGATGACGACCTGATTGAGGCCTGTGCAGGGCTTCTTGATGCACGGGATCCAGAGACCGCAATCCGCAAGGAGGCGGAGGAGGAGACGGGCCTGACACTGGGACAGATCGAGAAGATCGGAGAGTTCTACATGAGCCCCGGCTCGGTTACAGAGCGGCTCCACTTCTTTGTCGCGCCTTACACTGGAACGGTCGACACCGGCGCGAGTCGAGGTGTGCATCAAGAAGGGGAGGACATCAAGGTCATTGAGACTACGCTGGAGGAAGCGTTGTCGATGGTTGAGGACGGCCGGATTATCGATGCAAAGACGGTCATGCTCATCCAGCATCTGGCGCTGCGCATCCTGCGCGGCCGAGTTGGCTGACGTGTCGCTTTTGGGGCTTTGCTTTTTCGTCCAAATGTTCTAAAAAATCCTTGTCGGCCATGGCTTTGCCGGCGGTCGCGATCCCGGCATCCCCTGCCGGCTCGCCCGACCTTTCCGATCGGAAGATACAAAGTAGCGCCCGGTCACCCCCCTGACCGGGCGTTTTTGTTTGGGCGGAATCTCGGTACCTCAGACAGATGCGGCGTCAGCCTCAGATGACACACAAAGCAGCCGCCTCGCCTTCCGGCAGCCCTCGGCTGGGGGTATAGCTGCATGGAATAGCCGAAGGAGTCGCTCGGATGGTGTCCTATGTCTTCCCGCCCCCGCCTGTCGCCGCGCTGCCGATCAAGGGCAGTGATGCGCTTTTCCCGGTGCGCCGCATTTTCTGCGTGGGCCGGAATTACGCTGAACACGCGATTGAAATGGGCAGCGACCCAACCCGCGAACCGCCCTTCTACTTCACCAAACCGGCTGATTCCGTGGTAATCAATGGCGCCGTTACGCCCTATCCCTCCGTCACCAAATCGCTGCATCATGAAATGGAACTCGTGGTCGCCATCGGGCGCGGTGGGCGGAATATCTCGGTGGCGGATGCGCTTTCCCATGTCTGGGGCTATTGCGCCGGCTTGGATATGACCCGCCGCGACATTCAGAATGAGGCAAAAAAGACCGGCCGCCCCTGGGATATGGGCAAGGGCTTCGACAAATCCGCCCCCATGGGTCTGCTGGTGCCGGCTGCCGGGATTGATCCATCCAAGGGCAAGATTGAGCTCAAAGTGAATGGCAAGGTCACGCAGACCTCTGACCTCGCCAAGCTCATCTGGTCCGTCCCCGAAGTCATCGCCAATTTGTCGGAATTGGTGGAACTGGCGCCAGGAGACCTGATCATGACCGGCACGCCAGAAGGCGTCGCCGCCGTGGTGCGCGGCGATGTGCTGGAAGGTTTTGTTGAAGGTGTGGGCGATATCCGCACGAAAATCATCTGATCCGCGCGCGCCTGAATGGCCAAGGATCGCAGCCGCTTTGTCTGCCAGGCCTGCGGGGCAGTCAGCCCCAAATGGCAGGGGCGCTGCGATGCCTGTGGCGAATGGAATACGCTGATCGAGGAAACCACCGCCCCGCGCGGCCCCGGCCCTGCGGCCAAAACCGCCGGCGGGCGCCGCGTTGAATTTGTTGGCCTGAAGGGGGAAAGCGCGCCCCCGCCGCGCATCGTGACCGGCATTGCGGAGCTGGACCGCGTTTTGGGCGGCGGTTTCGTGCCGGCCTCCGCCGTGCTGGTGGGCGGTGACCCCGGCATCGGCAAATCCACCATCCTGCTGCAAGCGGCGGCGCGCTTGGCCTCCGGCGGGCGGCGCGTTTTGTATATCTCCGGCGAAGAGGCGGTGGAGCAGGTCAGGCTACGCGCAGCGCGGCTCGGCCTTTCCGATAGCCCGATGGAATTGGCCGCCGCTTCGGCGCTGCGGGATATTGGCGCCAGCCTGGAACAGGAAAGCGACGCCGCGCTGGTGGTGATGGATTCGATCCAGACCGTTTGGCTGGATGCGCTGGATTCAGCACCGGGGACGGTCGCGCAGGTGCGCGCCTGCGCCGCCGAATTGATCAGGCTCGCGAAATCGCGCGGCTTTGCGCTGGTGCTGGTCGGGCATGTCACCAAGGAAGGCACGCTGGCCGGGCCGCGTGTGCTGGAACATATGGTGGATGCGACGCTCTATTTCGAAGGTGATCGCGGCCATCAATTCCGCATCCTGCGCGCGGTGAAGAACCGCTTTGGCGCGACGGATGAAATCGGCGTTTTCGAAATGACCGATCGCGGCCTGGTTGAAGTGGCCAATCCTTCGGCACTGTTTTTGGCGGAACGCCGCGGCAATGTCTCAGGCTCCGCCGTATTCGCCGGGATTGAAGGCACGCGCCCGGTGCTTGTCGAAATCCAGGCGCTGCTCTCCCCTTCCTCGGGCGGGTCGCCACGAAGGCAGGTGGTAGGCTGGGATTCTGGGCGGCTTTCCATGCTGCTCGCGGTGCTGGAAGCGCGGTGCGGCCTCAGCCTTGGGCAGAATGATGTCTATCTGAATATCGCGGGCGGCTTGCGCATTACCGAACCGGCGGCGGATTTGGCGGTGGCGGCGGCGCTGATCTCCGCCGCGACAGACCGGCCCACGGATTCAGGTGCGGTTTATTTTGGCGAGGTCGGGCTTTCGGGTGAGGTGCGGCAGGTCTCCCAGGCTGAGTCGCGCCTGAGGGAAGCAGCCAAGCTTGGCTTCACCGCTGCGACCCTGCCGCGACGGATTGCGCGCGGCGGGCGCGCGGCGGCAGCGCCGGAAGGGCTCGGGCTTTCGGAAATTGGCCATTTGACCGATCTGGTGGCGCGCTTTGCCGAAAAGACCCTGCCCGCGCGTAGCAAGGCGTGACGCGCCCGCCTGCCAGGGCTATAGGGTCCAGCGATGAATTGGGTTGATGTCATTCTGTTGGGGGTGATTGCCCTATCGGCGATCCTCGCCTTTTTCCATGGCCTGGTGCGGGAAGCGCTTGGCGTGGCGGGCTGGGTTGGTGCGGCGGTAGTGGCCCTGCTGGCGCGGAAGGAGATTCAGCCCTTCCTCGACCCCTATTTCACGCCGCCCTGGCTCGCGGAGGCCATTGGCGCGGGCGTGGTGTTTCTGGTCGCGCTGATTGTCTTCAAGCTGATGATCAATGCGGTCGCGGATCGTGTGCAGGATTCCGCCCTTGGCGGCATTGATCGTGTGCTTGGCCTGGTTTTCGGTGCGGCGCGCGGCGCCTTTTTGCTGGTGGTCGCCTATATCGTCGCCGGGTTATTGCTGCCGGGGGATCGCTGGCCGGAGCCGGTGCTTCAAGCCCGCGCGCTCCCGCTGCTCTCACAAGGCGCGCATATGGTGATTGAAGTCATGCCGGCGGAATATCGCCCGCGGCTGAATGAACCGCCCTTGCCGCGTTCGCCCACGGTTGAAGAATTGCTGCGCCCCCCCGCGCGCAGCCGGAATTGAGGTTACCCATGCCGCTGCCCGCGCGATTTGAGGATGACAAGCCGCATGAGGAATGCGGCGTCTTCGGCGTGTGGAATGGCGGTGATGCCGCTGCCCTCACGGCGCTTGGCCTGCATGCCTTGCAGCATCGCGGCCAGGAAGCCGCCGGCATTGTAACCTTGGATGAGGCCGGACTGTTTCATGCCCATAAGGGGCTTGGCCTTGTTGGCGATAACTTCGGGGAGGCCAAGGTTATTGCCTCGCTCCGCGGGCCGCATGCGGTGGGGCATAATCGCTATGCGACCACCGGTGAGACGGCTTTGCGCAATGTGCAGCCGCTTTATGCCGATTTTGAATTTGGCGGTTTTGCGGTCGCGCATAATGGCAATCTGACCAATGCCTATGCGCTGAAGCGCGCGCTGGTGCGGCGCGGCTGCCTGTTCCAAAGCACCACGGATTCCGAGGTTTTCATCCATCTGATCGCCATCAGCCTTTATTCCACCGTGATTGATCGGCTGATTGATGCGCTGAAGCAGGTGCAGGGCGCTTATTCGCTGGTTGCTTTGCATAATGGCGCGTTGATTGGCGCGCGCGATCCGCTTGGCGTGCGCCCCCTTGTCTTGGGGCGTTTGGCCAATGGCGGGCTGGTTCTGGCATCAGAAACCTGCGCGCTGGATATCGTGGGCGCGGAATTCGTGCGCGATATCGAAGCGGGCGAATTGGTGGTGATTGACGATACTGGGCTCCGCAGCATCAAGCCCTTCGCACGCACCGATAGCCGCTTTTGCATTTTCGAATATATCTATTTCGCGCGGCCTGACAGCATGGTGGAAGGCACGCCGGTTTATGAAAGCCGCAAGCGCATCGGCGCGGAACTCGCGCGCGAAAGCGCGGTGCCGGCTGATCTGGTGGTGCCCGTGCCTGATTCAGGTGTGCCGGCGGCCATGGGCTATGCTTCCGAAGCCGGCATACCGTTTGAGCTTGGCATCATCCGCAACCATTATGTCGGGCGCACCTTCATCGAACCCACAGATCAGATCCGCCATTTGGGCGTTAAGCTGAAGCACAGCGCCAATCGCGCCATGTTGCAGGGCAAGCGCGTGGTGCTGGTAGATGATTCCATTGTGCGCGGCACCACCAGCCGCAAGATCGTTGAAATGGTCCGCCAGGCAGGGGCGACGGAAGTGCATATGCGCGTCTCCTCCCCGCCCACCACGCATTCCTGCTATTACGGCATTGACACACCCGAACGTGCGCATCTGATGGCGGCCAAGCATGACCTGGCCGAGATGGCGCGCATCATCGGCGTGGATAGCCTGGCTTTCATATCGCTCGATGGTCTTTATCGCGCGCTTGGGCAGCCGGCGCGCGATCCGCAAAAGCCGCATTTCTGCGACGCCTGCTTTACCGGTGACTATGCCATTCCTTTAACGGATTGGGCCGATAATGCAGACCGGCAGCTTTCCTTGCTGCAACCGGCGGGGCAATGATCATGACGGGACTGGAAGACCGGGTCGCACTGATTACCGGAGCATCACGCGGGATTGGCGCCGCGCTTGCCATTCATTTGGCAAAGCTTGGCGCGCAATGCGTGTTGGTGGCACGCACCCAAGGCGGGCTTGAAGAAGTGGATGACGCAATCCGCGCCGCCGGCGGCAAGCCCGCGACGCTGCTGCCCTTTGATCTGCAAAAGGCCGAGAGGGATATTGATATGATCGGGCCTTCCATTGTGGAACGCTTCGGTCGGCTGGATATTCTGGTGCATAATGCGGGGGCGTTGAACAAGCTGACGCCGGTTGCGCATATCGAACCGCGTGATTGGGCGGAAGTGATGGCGGTGAACCTCACCGCAAGTTGGCGGCTGATCCGCAGCTGCGACCCGCCTTTGCGCGCTTCCGATGCGGGGCGCGCGGTATTTGTCACCAGCGGGCGAGTGCTGCGCCCACGCGCCTATTGGGGCATGTATGGTGCCTCCAAGGCGGGCACGGAACATCTGGTGATGACATGGGCGCAGGAGGTGGAAAACACGCCGCTTCGCGTCAATCTTGTTGATCCTGGGGTCGTGGCGACCAAAATGCGCGCCGCCGCCATGCCTGGGGAAGACCCCTCCACCCTGCCGCAACCCGCTGATGTCGCGCCTGGCATTGCGGCGCTCTGCCTGCCTTCTGAGACACGCCATGGCGCGCGTGTATTGATCGGGGGATAGCCGCATCATGACGTTTCCGCGCCGGTTGCTTCTAAGCCTACCGTTGCTGCTTCCCGGTGCGGCCATTGCGCAAACCGCGTCATCTCAGGCCGCGCGCATCACCGCCGGCAAGGCCGCCATCGCCGCCGCCAATGGGGCGCGCTGGGCGGAAGCGGATACCTATGCCGCCGCTGCCGATCCCTTGGTCCCGAAAATCGTGCTGTGGATGCGCCTCACGCATCGCACCGCACCTGCCACGGCGGCTGAACTTGTCGGCTTTTTGCGCGACAATCCGGATTGGCCCTTGGCAGATACCATCGCGCGCCGCGCAGAGGCCGCCTTCGGTGGGCCAGCCGATGATGCGCTGGTGATAACGCATTTCAACACCTTTCCGGCACGCACGCTTTCTGGCGCGCTGCGTCATGCGGAGGCTCTGGCGCGCAGCATCCCGGCCAGCCCCAGTCAATCGCAAGCCTCCAATTTGTTGGATATGGTCCGGCGTGGTCCCGACCAGGCGCGCACAGCCCCGGCACGACCGGATGCCGAAGTGGCCACCGATGCTGATGGTGAAGCAGGTGCCCGACGTGCGCTTCGTCGCGCTTGGGTGGAAGCACCAGGCGATGCCGCGGCTGAGACCAGGATCATGGCACAGTTTGGCCGCTTGCTGACGGCCGATGATCATCAACAACGTTTTGATCGCCTGTTTTTCGCGCGCGATATGGAAGGCGCCCAGCGTGCGCTGGAGCGGATGAGCGGCGTGGCGCGCGCATCAGGCCAAATGCGCATGCGAATGGCGGGGGAGCCGGAGGATTCGCAAATTCTGTTGCGCCCGCTTGATCTTGGCTGGGCCTATGAAAGGGCGAGGCTGCTGCGCCGTCGTGACAGGGATGCCGATGCCGTCGCAAGCTGGATCGTGGCGGAACCCTTCCAGACGGAACTGCCCACCGAAATCGCGCGCATAATCTGGGCGGAACGACAGATCCTGGCGCGCAAGCTTTTGCGCCTTAACAATGCAAAGGATGCGCATCGCATCGCGGCGTTTCATGGCCAACCCCTGGGCAGTGAAGGTCGGCAGGAAGCGGAATTCCTGGCGGGCTTTATCGCGCTCCGCTTCCTGAATGACCCTGTTCTGGCGCAGCGGCATTTTGTTGCCATGGCGCTTGGTACGCGTTCCGTCATTACCCGCGCCCGCGCCTTTTATTGGGAAGGCCGCGCGCTGGCGGCGCGCGGCGCCCATACCGCCGCGCGGGAACGCTACGCATCGGCGGCGCAATTGCCGACAGCTTTTTATGGCCAGCTTGCCGCACTCACGATGGGCCAAAGCCAGGAAGCGCTGGACCAGCGACTGCGCGCGTTGCAAACGCCGCAAATTGATCAAAGGCGCGCGCAGGATTTTGCACAACGCGAATTGGCCCGCGTGGTGACCACGCTGGCAGAACTTGGCGATACACGCCGCACGCGGGTTTTCCTGCTGCGCTTGCGGACGGTTTCAGCTGATTCGCAAGACAGGTTGCTGACGGTGCGGCTGGCCAATCATATTGGCCGACCAGATCACGCCGTATGGGTCGCGCGGGCTTCGGCGATTGAAGGCGATGTCCTATTGCCGGAAGGCTGGCCGACACCCTTCCGCCTACCTGTCACGTCGCCCGAACCTGCCTTCATCTTTTCGGTCACACGACAGGAAAGCAATTTCGACACCGAAGCGGTCAGCAGCGCCAATGCGCGCGGGCTGATGCAATTGCTGCCCGCCACCGCACAGACTGTCGCGCGCCGGCTTGGCATTAACTTCCGCGTGGATATGCTGACCGCCGATCCGCAAACGAATATCAAGCTCGGGGCGGCCTATCTGGATGAAATGCTTGGGCGCTTTGAAGGATCGCTGGTGATGGCGTCGGCGGCCTATAATGCCGGGCCGCGGCGCGTGGATGAATGGCTTGTGACCTATGGCAATCCTCTGCGCGGGGAGCGTGATCTGCTCGATTGGATGGAAATGATTCCCTTTGCGGAGACGCGCAATTACGTGCAGCGCATTGTGGAAGGTGCCGTGATTTACCGCGCGCGCCAGAACCCGCCCGCCACTGCGCCGCACCCCATGGCAAGCTGGCTTGCCAGCGCGAAGTAGGCACATGAAGCTGCCCTTGCTGGTTGCGACGATGGGCGGCATTGGCCGGCTGAAACCGGCACCCGGCACTTGGGGGTCCTTGGTGGTTTTGCCGCTCGCATTACTCGGGCCGGTTCCCGCTTTGCTGCTTGCCCTGCTGGTGACAATTGTCGGTTTTTACGCGGTGAGCGCTGTGCTGCGTGATGCACCCGATCAAGACCCCGGATGGATTGTGGTGGATGAAGCAGCCGGCATGTTGCTGGCACTGGCGGGCTTGAGTGTGGGTGCCAGCATTTGGGGCGTGCTGATCGCCTTCGGCCTGTTCCGGGTTTTTGATATCTTCAAACCATGGCCGATATCCTGGGCGGATCAGCAAAAGGGCGCCTTTGGTGTCATGCTGGATGATATTGTCGCGGGCGCGCTGGTGGCGGCGGCGCTAATGCTGGCGCGCCCCCTTTTGCCGGGAGTGATCTGAACCATGCTACCCGATGCAACACTGGATCAGGCGCGCGGTTTGCTGACGCAGATGGATGCCAAGGGCATGACCTTGGCCACGGCGGAATCCTGCACTGGTGGGCTGATTGCAGCAGCGCTGACGGCAATTGCGGGTTCATCTTCCGTGGTGATGGCGGGCTTTGTGACTTACGCGAATGACGCCAAGCAGAAGATGGTCGGTGTGCGCAGCGAAACCCTGGCGGCGCATGGCGCGGTCAGTGAAGACGTGGCGCGCCAAATGGCCGAAGGCGCGCGGGCGCGTGCGGGTGTTTCACTCGCCCTTTCCTGCACCGGCATTGCGGGGCCAGGTGGCGCCACGCTGGGCAAGCCAGTGGGGCTGGTATTCATCGGCTGCGCGCGTGAAGGCGCGCCAACCTTGGTGGAACGCCATGTCTTCCCAGGTGATCGCGCGGCAGTGCGCGCGGCGACGGTGGCGGCGGCGCTTGACCTTGCCGCGCGGCGTATCGCGGAAGTCTGATCACCCGCTTGCGGCGCGGCCATACTGGTCGCAGGATACGCACAACACAGAATAAGTGGGGGAAGGTCAGGGCTTGGGTGCGCTGTGCGCTCAGCCATTCCTCTGCTGGTGCTGTGCGACACCGAATGAGGAGACTTCCATGGCAGCCCCACCCTCTGCGCGCCGCGACCGCATCAATCCGGATTTCCCGAAGCTGGTGGAGATGACCCACCAATATGTCTATGGCGATGTCTGGGAACGCCCACAGCTTTCCAAGCGCGACCGTTCCATGGTGACGATTGCAGCCCTTGTCGCCATGGGCTGGCAGGATCAATTGAACAGCCATATCGGGCGCGGCCTGACCAATGGCCTGTCGCGTGAGGAAATTGCTGAGATCATCACGCATCTTTCCATGTATTCCGGCTGGCCCTCTGCGATGACGGCAGCGCATGTCGCCGTTGATGTGTTTGAAGCGCAGGACCAGGCAAAGAAGGGCTGATGCCATGAAAATCGGGTTCATCGGCCTTGGCACCATGGGTGCCTTCATGGCGGCCAATCTGCAAAAGGCCGGCTATCAACTGGTGGTGCATGATATTCGCCGCGAAGCCGGCGCCAATCGGCTAGCTGCAGGCGCCACTTGGGCGGAAACGCCCAAGGCGGTGGCCGAGCAATGCGAAGTGATCTTCACCTCTCTGCCTGGCCCCAAGGAAGTGGAGCCGGTGATTTTCGGCGCCGATGGCATCCTAGCCGGCGTACAAAAGGGCGCGGCCTATTTCGATCTTTCCACCAATTCCCAGGCGCTGATGAGGCGCATGGCCGAAGCGTTGGCGACCAAGGGCGCTTATGGTTTTGATGCGCCTGTCAGCGGTGGCCCGAAGGGGGCGGAGACAGGCAAGCTCGCCATTTGGGTCGGCGGCGACAAGGACGTTTTCGATAAATACAAGAAGGTGCTGGACGCTTTTGGTGACCAGGCGGCCTATATCGGCCCGATCGGTACCGCGACGGTGGCAAAGCTTGTGCATAATATGGCGGGCTATGCGATTCAAACCGCGATGGCGGAAGTGTTTTCCATGGGCGTGAAGGCGGGCATGGACCCGCTTGATCTCTGGAAAGCCGTGCGCCAGGGCGCGCTCGGGCGCAAGCGCACTTTTGATCGCATCACGGATCAATTCCTGGTGGATAAATATGACCCGCCCGCCTTTGCGCTGAAGCTTGCGCATAAGGATGTTACGCTGGCGGTGACGATGGGCCGCGAATTGAATGTGCCGATGCGGCTTTGCAATCTGACGCTGGAAGAAATGAATGAGGCGCTGAATCGCGGCTGGGAAAACCTGGACAGCCGCGTGCCGATGAAGCTGCAATTGGAACGCGCGGTTGTGGCGATCAAATGCGATCCGGCGGCGGTGCAGGCCGTGTTTGATGCGGATAAGGCGCAGTAACTGACACGGATCATGGTCTGGGCATGCAACCCATCAAGCAGGAGCATATGGCATGACTGAACCCGAATACCGCGTCTACGCGCTGCGTTACGCCATGCGCGATGCCAAGCGCGCCGAGCATTTCATCGGCGGTGACCCGCATGATGCACCGATGCCGATGGATTACTTCGTCTGGGCGGCAGTGAATGAAGATCGCGCCGTGATCATTGATACCGGCTTCACGGCAGAGGTCGCAGCCAAGCGGAAGCGCAACTATTTGCGTTGCCCAATCGAAAGCCTGAAGCTGATCGGCGTTGATCCGGACAAGGTCGAAGATGTGGTGATTTCTCATCTCCATTACGACCACGTCGGCAGCTTCCATAAATTCGCCAAGGCCAGGTTCCATTTGCAGGAGCCGGAAATGCAGTATGCGACCGGGCGCTACATGAAATACCCAAAACTCCGCCATTCTTTCGAGGTGGAGGATGTGGTCGGCATGGTGCAGATGAATTTCGCCGAACGCGTCGTGTTCCATAATGGCGATGCGGAAGTGGCGCCGGGCATTACTGTGCATGCCTGTGGCGGGCATTCCATGGGGCTGCAATGCGTGCGCGTGAATACGGCGCGCGGGCGTGTGGTGCTCGCTTCCGATGTCACGCATTTCTATGAGAATATGGAAGCCGGCCGCCCCTTCACCACTGCATTTCATATTGGCGAAATGCTGGAAGGTTTTGATAAGCTTCGCGCCCTGGCACCCAGCCCGAAGCACATCGTACCGGGCCATGACCCAGAGGTGATGCGCCGCTATCCGGCACTGCCGGGGCGGGAAGGCATTGTCGTGGAATTGCACCGCGAACCAACGCAATAAGGAAGGGAGGTCAGCATCATCAACCTCACCCGCTACGACACGCTGATCGCCACGCTCGCGGCGCCCATTGCGCAGGCGCTACACCGGGCAATGGTTGGCGCGGCGCGCGACAAGGAGTACGGCGAAAAGCTGATCCCTCTCGGGTTCACCGCCATTTCGGATGACACGCCGGAAGGCTTCACGGAATTTGTGCGCAGCCAGGATCGCGTTTGGCGCGACCTGGTGGAAATCTCCGGCGCCAAATTGGATTAATCGCATCAAGGGAGAAAAGCGATGCTCTATGAACTTCGTATCTATCACTGCCAACCTGGGCGCCTGCCCGATCTGATGAAACGGTTTGACACCATCACGCTGAAGCTTTGGGACAAGCACGGCATTCGCCAGGCGGGTTTCTGGACCACGCTGATCGGCGATTCCAACCACAGCCTGACCTATATGGTGGCGTGGAATTCGCTTGCAGAGCGTGAGGAAAAATGGGCGAAGTTCCAGGCCGATCCGGATTGGATCAAGGCGCGCGCAGAAACCGAAGCGAATGGCCCGCTGCTGACGAAAGTGACGAATGAGATTCTTCAGCCGACATCCTTCTCGTCGGTGAAGTAAGAACTACGCACGCCAAAGGCGGGCGAGCGCCCAAATGGGCGCCGCCGCTTATGCAGCGAAGCCAAGCGCGCGGATGCGCGCGCCGGCGTCTGAGGGCGGATCGGTCACGACGTGCCAGAGATAACGCAAGCCAAAGGCTTGCGGGGGAAGGATTACTTCCCCCCGCCCACCCCATGCTGTTCGCGCACGGCATGGAAGCGGATCATCGGCCATTCCTCTTCCGCGCGGCGGCGGCGCCAATCGCTGCTGAAGAACGCGACAAGCGCGCCATCATGATCTTCTGCGACATCGCGCCGATTGGCTTCCGCAAAGCGATCCAAAGCTCCGGCCTCGTCCGATGCCATCCAGCGTACCTGCTCCCACGGCGTGCCATCAAACCCTGCCGGCACGCCATATTCCACCTTCAGCCGGCTTTGCAGCACATCTAATTGCAATTGCCCCACCACGCCGACCACGGGCGGTGAGCCATCGCGTGGGCGGAATAACTGCACCACACCTTCTTCAGCCAATTGATCAAGCGCGGTGCGGAGCTTCTTGGCCAGCATCGGATCATCGAGCCGGATATGGCGCAGGATTTCCGGCGCGAAGGAAGGCACGCCGCGAAAATCCAGCGGCTCACCTTCCGTCAGCGTATCACCGATGCGCAGCGTGCCGTGATTGGCAATGCCGATCACATCGCCCGGCCAGGCTTCTTCCGCCACTTGCCGGTCTTTGGCGAAGAAAAACAGCGGCGCATTAACCGGCACCTGCTTGCCGGTGCGGCTTTGGCGCAGCCGCATGCCCTTGGTCAGCCGCCCGCTGCAAAGCCGCACAAAGGCGACACGGTCGCGGTGGTTGGGGTCCATATTCGCCTGGATCTTGAAGACAAAGCCGGTGAGTTTTTCCTCACCAGGTGTCACAAGCCGCTGATCCGCCGGCCGCGCGCGCGGTGGCGGTGCGTGGCGCGCCAGCCCATCCAGCAGATGCGCAATGCCGAAATCCCGCAACGCCGAGCCGAAAAAGACCGGCGTCAAAGACCCTTCCAGAAAACGCTCGGTATCGAATTCCGGATAGCCGGCGCGGGCGAGCAAGACTTCCTCGGAAAGCGCCAAAGCCCTGTCATCACCGACCAACGCGGCAAGCTTTGGGTCTTCGGGCGATTCAAGCTGGATCGGTTCTGCGCCTTCCGCTACGGGCAGGAATCGGTCTGTCGCCAGATCATAAACCCCGGCGAAGTCAGCGGCGCGGCCCACCGGCCAGGCGGCGGGCGTTGCATCCAGCGCCAGCAGGTTCTGGATTTCATCCAGCAATTCGAAAGGTTCGCGCGCTTCGCGGTCCATCTTATTGATAAAGGTGATGATGGGAATGTCGCGCATGCGGCAAACTTCAAACAGCTTGCGCGTTTGGCTTTCAATCCCCTTGGCGGCATCCAGCACCATCACGGCGGCATCAACGGCGGTCAGGGTGCGATAGGTGTCTTCCGAAAAATCCTCATGGCCTGGCGTGTCCAGCAGGTTGAAGACCACGCCATCACGTTCAAACGTCATGACCGAGGTCGCAACCGAAATCCCGCGATCCTGTTCAATCTTCATCCAGTCCGAACGGGTGCGCCGCGCATTGCCCTTGGCGCGCACGGCGCCGGCAAGCTGAATGGCGCCACCCTTCAGCAGCAGTTTTTCCGTGAGTGTGGTTTTGCCCGCATCAGGATGGGCGATGATGGCAAAGCTCCGCCTGCGGGCGGCTTCTTCGGCGATGCGGGCGGCGGGAATGGTGGTATCAGACATGGTGCGGCGGGGGTTAGCATCAGAAGCGGCGCTTGTCGCGCACCGCCTATCAAGCCGCCTGTTTCTTCAGCCAATCGCGCAGCGCCTTGTTGACGCGCGTTTGCCAACCTGGACCTGTGGCGCGCAGCCGATCCAACAGGTCCGGGTCCAGACGGAGCGTCACCTGGCGCTTGGCCTCGGCCAAAGGCGGACGCCCTCTGCGGATAAGCCGCGCCCCATCCTTGATCTCCGCCTTGGCGAAGAATTCGTCCGTCAGCGGCGGCGCATCATCGGGATCAACCCAGGTGCTGGCGCCAGCGTGTTTCTTCTTCGGCATGGGCATGCCTCATGGAAATGATGCGGCGGGCCGCGCCGCGCGGAGTCCAAACCAAAACCACCAACCGGCCCTGCAAAAGCCCGGCAGAGATAAAGCGCCTTTCACCATAGTCGCGCCGCGTATCTTCAAGCGTGGCGTGCAGCCCGGTGAAAATCTGCGCTGCATGAGCGAAATCCAATCCCCGCTCGGCCAGCGTTTTAGCGCGCTTGGCGGGATCGAAGGTGATGCGCATGGATTATTTGTAGCTACAAAAATGTAGTGCCGCAACAGTTATCACCGGATCGCCCGCCGCCATAAGCCTTACTATGCGCAGCCCTTCGGGCTATCAGCCCTTCCATGATCCCCCCCAACATCCCCCCCGCCGCGCTCGTCACGGGCGCTGGCAAGCGGCTTGGCCGCGCCATGGCGCTTGCGCTGGCTGAAGCCGGCTTTGATGTCGCCATCCATTACGCCGCCAGCGCCGATGCGGCGGAGGCGACTGCGAAAGAAATCCGCGCCCTTGGCCGCCGCGCCGTCACGCTGCGCGCCGAACTTGGCCAGGAAGCGGAAGTGGCGCAACTGATCCCGGATGCGACCAAGGCGCTGGGTCCGCTGGGTGTGCTGGTGAACAACGCCTCCACCTTCGAACGCGATGAATGGCATGACGCAACGCGGGCTTCCTGGGACCGGCACATGGAGCCCAATCTGCGCGCGCCCTTTGTGCTGACGCAGCTTTTCGCAAAGGCGCTAC
Organism: Roseomonas sp.; assembly: GCA_020249925.1. Taxonomy (GTDB): domain Bacteria; phylum Pseudomonadota; class Alphaproteobacteria; order Acetobacterales; family Acetobacteraceae; genus Neoroseomonas. The sequence goes on from JADCER010000013.1 coordinate 134,957, forward strand.
CGGAAGCCGCGCAGGGCCTGGTGGTGAATATGCTGGATCAGCGGGTCTGGTCGTTGACGCCGCATTTCGTCTCCTACACCGTATCAAAGGCGGGGCTTTGGGCGCTGACGCAAAGCCTAGCCCTGGCCCTCGCGCCGCGCATTCGGGTGAATGCGATTGGGCCCGGCCCCGCTTTGCCGAGCCCCCGCCAATCCCAGGAACATTTCGACCGGCAGGCTGAGGCAACACCGCTGTCGCGCCCGACCAGCGCCGAGGAAGTGGCGCGCGCGCTGATGGCGATCCTCTCGCTGCCATCCATGACCGGCCAGATGATCGCGCTTGATGGCGGGCAGCATTTGCAATGGTCACCCTCCTTCGGGCAGGAGCCTTTGGAATGAGCTTCGCCCCGGATGCCGCGGCGGGGCTGCGGCTGGTTTTCGTGCGCCATCTGGAAGTCCAGGCCTTGCTTGGCGTCTATGCGCATGAGGAAACCCGCCCACAGCGCGTAATCCTCGATCTGGAATTGGCGGTGGAGGACCCCGAAGCCCCCGCAGCCGAAGGCCCGGACCGGCTGGCCCGCGTGGTGGATTACGCGGCGGCGGCAGAGACCGCGCGGCGGATCGCCACCTCCGCCCATGTGCGCCTGGCGGAAACCCTGGCCGAACGCATCGCCATCAGCCTCTTGGAAGATACCCGAATCCGGCGCGTGAGGGTGGGGGTCACCAAGCCGGATGCGCTGCCCGGTAGCATCAACGTCGGCGTTGTCATTGAAAGATCACGATTTTGACATCAGCCGTGCTGCGGATTGTCCACCGCGCGAAAACCACGCCAAAAAGCTTTTTGCGGGTGACCGGAAAATCCCCCCTTGACGCCGGCGCGGCTTTGCGACTCGGGGTAATCTTCAAATAAAACAAACACTTAATTTGTTACAGGCAGGGCGCCGCAAAACTAGGCAAAGGCTTAGAATCTTTGTGTAACATAGCTTTAACCGAATTGCCTTGGTGGCTTCCCACAGGTTTATCCACAGGTTTCGTGGACAAATTCGCCGCGCTTTTGCCATAAGCCATCCAGCATGATCGAAACGCCACCATCCACCCCGGAAAGCCCCTCCTTCCAGGGTCTGGCGGTGCTGGAAGCGGCCCTGCCGACCCTTCCGCTCACCCCTGGCGTCTATCGCATGCTGGATGAGAAGGGGGAGGCGCTTTACGTCGGCAAGGCGCGCTCGCTCAGGAAACGCGTCACTTCCTACACGCAGCTTGGCCGGCTGCCGGAACGGCTCCGGCGTATGGTTTTTGAGACGCGGTCGCTTGAAGTCGTCACCACGGCGTCGGAGGCCGAGGCGCTGCTGCTGGAAGCCAATTTCATCAAGCGCTTCCGGCCGCGCTTCAACATCGTCCTTCGGGATGACAAATCCTACCCTTGGCTGGTGATCACGGAAGACCACCCCTTTCCGCAAATTGCCAAGCATCGCGGGGAAAGGCGGAAGGGCGCTTCCTATTGGGGGCCTTTTGCGTCCGTCTGGGCGGTCAATCAGACCTTGGCGGCGCTGCAGCGGGTGTTCTTGCTGCGATCCTGCCGGGATACGGTGTTTGATACCCGCACCCGCCCCTGCCTGCTGTTCCAAATAAAGCGCTGCTCGGCGCCATGCGTGGACCGGATTTCGCAGGCCGATTACGCCGCGCTGGTCGCGGAAGCCAAGCAATTCCTCTCGGGCGAAACCCCTTCCATCCAGAAACGCCTGGCGACCGAGATGGAAGCAGCGGCGGCGGATTTGCAGTTTGAACGCGCGGCGGCGCTCCGGGACCGTATCCGCGGGCTCACGCATATTCAGGGCAAGGATCGCGTCAACCTGGAAGGGCTGGGCGATGCGGATGTGATCGCCTTGCATCAGGCGGCGGGGCAAAGCTGCGTGCAGGTATTTTTCTTCCGAGGCGGGCGCAACAACGGCAATCGCGCCTTTTTCCTGAGCCACGCCAAGCAGGACCAAAGCGCCGAGGAGGTGATGGGCGCCTTCCTGGGTCAGCTTTATGAGGATTTGCCGCCGCCGCCCCTGCTGCTGCTATCGCATGACCCGCCTGAAGCCGCGCTGATTGCAGAAGCCTTGGCGATCAAGGCCGGGCGGCGCGTGGAATTGCGTCGGCCCCAGCGCGGCGAAAAACACGAGGCTTTGGAACATGCCGCGACCAATGCGCGTGAAGCCCTGGAACGTCGCATGGCGGAAGGCACCGCCCAGGCGGCGCTGCTGGAAGGCACCGCAAATCTTTTCGGCCTGCCCGGCGCGCCAGAACGGATCGAGGTTTACGACAATAGCCATATCCAGGGCGCCAATGCCTATGGCGTCATGGTGGTCGCGGGGCCTTCGGGCTTCATGAAGCAGGGCTATCGGAAATTCGCCATCAAAACCGCCGCCACCAATGATGATTTCGCCATGATGCGCGAAGTGTTTGAACGCCGCTTTGGCCGCGCGCTTCGTGAAGACCCGGCCCGCGCCGGTGAGGGCTGGCCCGATCTGGTGCTGATTGATGGCGGCGCCGGCCAGCTTTCCGCAGCACGGGAAATCATGGCCGGGCTTGGCCTGGATGATCTGCCATTGGTGGCAGTTGCCAAGGGGCCGGACCGCGATGCGGGGCGCGAATGGTTCCATGCGCCGGGGCGCGAGCCCTTCCAGCTCCCCCCACGCGACCCGGTGCTGTTTTATTTGCAACGCCTGAGGGATGAGGCGCATCGCTTCGCCATTTCCGCCCATCGTGCCGGCCGATCCAAGGCGCTGACGCGGTCTGAATTGGATGATGTGCCGGGCGTGGGTGCGGCCATGAAGCGCAAATTGCTGAACCATTTCGGCTCGGCCCGAGGGGTGCGGCAGGCGGGGCTTGCTGATCTCGAAGCCTGCCCCGGGGTCGGGCCCGCCTTGGCGCGACGCATCCACGACCATTTCCACCCGAATGCCGCGCTTGGCTGAATATTGCCGCGCAAGGGTGCCAAAAGGCCGCGTTCCGGGTTAAGGGAAGGGTAATGCCGACCGACCTGCCCAATCTGCTGACGCTTTCGCGCATCGCGGCCATACCGCTGCTGGTGGTGCTGGCGTCGATCAATACGCCGCAGGCGGATATGGCGGCCTGTATCGTGTTTTCTGTCGCTGCCATCACGGATTACTTCGATGGCAAGATCGCGCGCAATCGCGGCGCGGTTTCCGGTTTTGGCCGCATGCTGGACCCGATTGCGGATAAGCTTCTGGTCGGCGCGGCGCTGATGCTGCTGGCGGGCTATGGCCGGCTGTCGGATGCCGGGCTGTTTCCGGCCATTGTCATCATGCTGCGCGAGATTCTGGTCTCGGGCCTGCGGGAATTTCTTGCGGAACTCCGGATCGGCCTGCCGGTGACACCACTCGCGAAATGGAAGACTGGGTTTCAGATGGGCGCTTTGGGCACCTTGCTTGCCGGCGATAGCGGCGCGCCAGTGATTGGGCTTGGCTTCCTGCCGGTATCCCTGATTGGGGAAGGCATGCTTTGGGCCGCGGCGGTGCTAACGCTGATCACCGGCTGGGATTATTTGCGCGCGGGGCTTACCCTGGTGCAGGGGGAAACCCCCGTCAAGAATGACGCGCCGGCAAAACCGCCAGGGCAGCCTTGAGTCTGAACCCCGGGCAGCGCATCTTAGCCAGGAAAGAGGCGGGGAAAGCCATGCGACATTCTATGCTGCTGCTTGGGGCAATGCTGGCGCTGCAAGGCTGCGCGCCGAATTGGCAGCCAAGCTGGAATACCAGCCGCAATGCCGCCATTCCCACGGTGGATAGCCTCACGCTGCGGCGCGTGACGGTGGGGGATACAACCGCCGAAGTGCTGCGCACGGAAAACCTGGATTATGAGGCGATGCGCGCGCCCGCCACGCCACCCACGCAAATGACGCCGGATGATGCGCTGCGGCTGCCCCCGCCGCCCCCACCACCGCGGGTGACGCCGCGTGCCAGCAGCTCCACCCCGCCGCCCGTGGCATCCGTGCCACCGCGCGCGCCTTCGCCACCCGCCGCCACACCTTCCGCCATGCCGGCGCCACCGCCGGCGCGGGTTGAAGGCACAGTCATTCCCGGCGCACCCGGCCAGCCGCCTGGCATTGTCGCCGGCGGCAATGACCGCACGCAGGTCTTCAACCAGCCAGGCACAGCCGGTGGCGGCATTGCGGTGCGCGATGGGGGCACGACAACCATTATCGGGCCGGGCGGGCGCATCACCTCGGTACCCACACCGCGCTGAAACGCCATGCGCATCCTCTATTTCGCCTGGCTGCGCCAGAAGATCGGCATTGCGGAAGAAGAAGTGACACCGCCTGCTGAAATTCGCGATATCGCCGGACTGCGCGAATGGCTCGCCACACGCAGCCCCGGCCATGCGGCGGCCTTTGCCGATGCCAAGCAAATCCGCGCTGCCGTCAATCAGGATTTCGCCACGCCGGATCATCCTGTGGCGGCGGGCGATGAGATTGCCTTCTTCCCGCCCGTGACCGGGGGCTGAGCCATGGCGCGCATCCAGGTTCAGGAAGCGCTGTTCGATATGGCGACCGAAAGCGCGGCGCTGACCGCTGGCCGCACCGATGTCGGCGGTGTCGCAAGTTTTCTGGGCGTTTGCCGTGGCGATGACGGCTTGGCGGCGATGGTGCTGGAACATTATCCCGGCATGACGGAACGCGCGCTTGGGCGCATCGCGGCCGAGGCTGAGGCGCGCTGGCCGCTGACCGGCTGCACTGTGATCCATCGCGTGGGCCGCATTCTGCCAGGTGAGCCGATTGTGCTGGTGCTGACGGCTTCCGCGCATCGTGCTGCGGCGCTTGAATCCTGCGCTTTCCTGATTGATTGGCTGAAGACCAAGGCGCCCTTCTGGAAGCGTGAGGAATTCGCCGATGGCGATGCCCGCTGGGTGGCCGCGAAGAATGAGGATGATGCCGCAGCCGCGCGCTGGTCGGCTCCAAACACTTGAGGCGCAGCGCATTCGCGGCGATTTTGGTCGGCGCGGCGCTGCTGATCTGGCCGGCCTTTTTCAATGGCTATCCTTTGCTGTTCAGCGATAGCGGCGGGTTTTTGCACCAGACGCTTGGGCCGCTGATGTTGTGGGACAAACCCTATATTTACGGGCCATTCCTGCATGCGTTTCATTGGCGCATCAGCCTTTGGGGGCCAGTTGTCGCGCAGGGTCTGATCCTGTCCCATGTGCTGTGGCTGACGCAGCGTGTGCTGCGCGGGGGCGCTACGCCGCTGTGGCATATCGGGCTGTGTGCCTTTGCCGCGCTGGCCACCGCTGCGCCTTTCAGCGCGGCGCTGCTGATGCCTGATATCTTCGCACCCATTGTTGTGCTCGGCTTGTTTCTGCTGGGCTTTGGCGCTGCGGCACTGACGCGGTTTGAGCGTGGCTATCTGGTGGCGCTGGTGGCGCTCGGCATTGCTGCGCATCTGGCGCACTCGCCCCTCGCGCTCGGATTATGCGCGGTCGCGCTGCTGCTGCGCCTTTGGCGTTATCCAGTGCGGCTTTTCGCCATGGCGCTGCCGGTGGTGCTGGCGGTGGCTGTACTGGTGGTCACCAATGCCATCGGCCATGGCCGTGTTGCACTCTCACCTTATGGCTCGGTTTTCATGCTGGCGCGGTTGCAGGAAGACGGGCCGGCGACAGCGTTGCTCAAGGCACGTTGCCCTGATGCCGGCTGGTATCTTTGCGCCTTCACGGATCTTCTGCCCATGCCTGCCAATGATTTCCTCTGGGCGCCGGATAGCCCGGTTAATCGTGACGCCGCCGGCAAGCCGCGCTTTCTCGGCGGCATGATGCTCGCGCCGGAAGCTGGCCAGATTGTCAGTGAGACACTCCGCGCCGATCCGCTTGGCGTGGCCCGCGCCATGGTCGGCAATATGCTGGTGCAACTCGGCAGCTTTGGCATTGGCGATACCTTGGACGAGGCGCATTTCGCGGTGGCAATCCGCCCGCGCATCGAACAGGGTTTTTCGGCGCGCGAATTGGCGGCGTTTGATCAGGCGCGCCAGGCGCAGGGCGCGTTCAAGGATGCGCTGACGCCGCTCAATCCATTCCATCTGCTGGTGGTGGTGCTGGCGCTGCCAATGTTGGCCTGGGCGGCTTGGCGCGGGCAGGGGCTGGCGCTTGCCTTCGCGTTATTTCTGGTGGCGGCGGTGCTGGGCAATGCGCTGATCTGCGGCGGGCTTTCCGCGCCGCATCCGCGCTATGGCGCGCGGATCATCTGGCTATTGCCGGTGGCGGCTTTGCTGTGTTGGCCGCGCTGGCGCAAGGCGTAGGCAATTTACGGCCACTTCACCGCCGGCGGCATGGACATCAAAATCGCCTCCACATTGCCGCCGGTCTTCAGGCCGAAAATCGTGCCGCGGTCATGCAGCAGGTTGAATTCCACATAGCGACCACGGCGGATCAACTGATGTTCCCGCTCGGCCTCCGTCCAGGCTTCATGCATGCGCTTCCTGATAATGGCGGGATAGGCTTGCAGGAAAGCCAGACCCACATCGCGCGTGAAGGTGAAATCCGCATCAATCCCCTTGCCCGGCGTGCGATCCCCCAGCCAATCATAGAAAATCCCACCAAGCCCGCGCGGTTCGCCGCGATGGGGCAGAAAGAAATACTCATCGCACCATTTCTTGAAGCGCGGGTAATAGGTGGCGTCATGCTTGTCGCAGGCGCCCTTGAAGGCCGCGTGGAAATCCGCCGCATCTTCCTGCGACTCGGCCGCTTCGGGCTTCATGGGCGTTATATCCCCCCCACCGCCGAACCAGGCATTCCGCGTCACGATAAAGCGCGTATTCATATGCGCTGCCGGCACGCGCGGGCTTTGCATATGTGCCACCAGAGACACACCTGTCGCCAGAAAGCGCGGGTCCTCCTCGGCCCCCGGGATCTGCTTGCGGAATTCAGGGGAGAATTCGCCAAACACGGTGGAGACATTGACCCCCACCTTTTCAAACACCCGCCCCTTCATGACAGACATGACCCCCCCGCCCCCTTCAGGCCTTTGCCAAGGGGTGCGGGTGAAGCGCCCGGGCGGCAGGCTGGTGTGGGGTCCTGCCGCCAAATCATCCTCAATCGCCTCAAACGCGGCGCATAGCCGGTCCCGCAATTCCTCGAACCAGGCACGGGCGGGGGCCACAAAGGGATGACCCTGAGGGCCGGCGGCAGTTTTTTCCATGTTGGCCTTCCAATGTTACAACGGGGCGCATTTACACCTTGCAAATCGTCCTACTATAAGACCCCGCAAGTGGCGGGGCCGGTGCTTCGGCGCCGCCATTTCGTTGTGATCTTGGCACCCAAGGGGTGCGGGCCTAAATCGTGCGGCGAAGTGAGGCCCTCGGCAAGAGGGTTACCCGTCGTAAAGGGATGGTGAGGATGGCTGATACCGCTCATGCGGCGACCGATGGCGCGCCGCGGCGTGATTTTCTGAAACTCGTGACCGGCGCTTTCGCGGCAGTCGGTGTTGGCGCCATTGCTTGGCCCTTCATCGCCTCCCTGCAGCCCGCGAAGGATACGCTGGCACTGGCAACCACGGATGTGGATCTGGCGCCCATCGCGGAAGGCCAGGCGGTGACCGTGATGTGGCGCGGCAAACCTGTATTCGTGCGCAGCCGCACGCCCAAGGAAATCCAGGAAGCCCGCGCCGTGCCGACCAGCGCCCTGCCCGACCCGGCGACCGACCAATCCCGCGTCCAGCGGGAGCAATGGCTGGTGCTGATTGGCATCTGCACCCATCTGGGCTGCGTCCCGTCCGGCCAAAGGGCAACCGATGCACGCGGCGAATATGGCGGCTGGTTCTGCCCCTGCCATGGCAGCCATTACGACACCTCTGGCAGAATTCGTAAGGGTCCGGCGCCTCGGAACCTTGACGTTCCGCAATACGCCTTCACATCCGACACCAAGATCAGAATCGGTTGAGGATAGAAAAACATGTCAATCGGGTTGCACAATAGCGAATTCAAGAATCCGGTCGTGCGCTGGATAGACCAGCGCCTGCCCGTTTTCACCATGATGCAGAAGGAATACGGCACCTTCCCGACGCCGAAAAATTTCAACTATTTCTGGAATTTCGGCGCGCTCGCCATGGTCACGCTGATGATCATGATCGCAACGGGTGTTTTCCTTTCCATGCATTACGCTGCGCATACGGGGCTTGCCTTTGACAGTGTCGAACGCATCATGCGTGATGTGAATTTCGGCTGGCTGATCCGCTATGTTCACATGAACGGCGCCAGCATGTTCTTCATCGTGGTCTATATCCACATCTTCCGCGGCATGTATTACGGTTCCTACAAGGCGCCGCGCGAATTGCTGTGGATCCTGGGCGTGGTGATCTTCCTGCTGATGATGGCAACGGCCTTCATGGGCTATGTTCTGCCCTGGGGCCAGATGTCCTTCTGGGGTGCCACCGTCATCACCAACCTGTTCAGCGCCTTCCCAGTTGTGGGTGACTTCATTGTGGAATTGCTCTGGGGCGGCTTCAGCGTGGACAATCCCACGCTCAATCGCTTCTTCAGCCTGCATTATCTGCTGCCCTTCGTGATCCTGGGCGTGGTCTTCCTGCATGTGGCCGCGTTGCACATCACGGGGTCGAACAACCCGCTGGGCGTTGAGCCGAAAGGTCCGCAGGATACCCTGCCCTTCCATCCGTATTATACGGCCAAGGACAGCGTGGGCCTTGTGGTCTATTTCATCGTCTTTGCTGGGCTTGTCTTTTTCGTGCCCAATATGCTGGGCCATCCGGACAACTACATCCCGGCCAATCCGCTGGTGACTCCGCCGCATATCGTGCCGGAATGGTACTTCCTGCCCTATTACGCCATTCTGCGCGCGGTGCCGGACAAGCTTGGCGGCGTCTTGCTCATGTTCGGTTCGATCCTGATCTGGTTCGTGCTGCCATGGCTTGATCGTTCCCCGGTGCGGTCCATGCGTTTCCGTCCGCTGGCGCGCCCCTTCTTCCTGCTCTGGACGGTGAATTTCCTTGTGCTGCTGTGGGTTGGCGCCAAGCCGGCGGAAGGCGTCTATGTGCTGATCGCGCAGATTTCCACCGCCTATTACTTCGCCTATTTCCTGGTGGTGCTGCCGCTGCTCGCGAAGTTTGAGCGGCCATTGCCACTGCCGGAAAGTATATCCCGCCCCGTTCTGGGCGGGGGGCCGTTGCCCATGGGCGCGGCTGCCAAGCCGATGGAGAAGGCCTGATCATGCTTCGTTTTTCCTTCAAGGCCCTCGCCCTGGCTCTTGGCCTTTTCGCAACCGCCCCCGCCCATGCGGCGGGGGAGGCCATTCCCATCCCGGATCGGAAATTCTCCTTTGATGGGATTTTCGGCACCTATGATCGCGCCAGCGCGCAGCGTGGCTTCCAGGTCTATAAGGAAGTCTGCGCGGCCTGCCATGGCTTGCGCCTGGTTTCCTACCGCAATTTGCGCGAATTGGGGCTGACCGAAGCGCAGGTTGCGGCCATTGCGGCGCAGTTCGAAATCAAGGATGGCCCAAATGATGAAGGCCAGATGTTCGAACGACCCGGCCGCCCGGCGGACCGTTTCCGCAGCCCCTTCCCGAATGATGCCGCCGCGCGCGCTGCCAATAATGGCGCCCTGCCGCCCGATCTTTCGGTCATGACCAAGGCGCGGGCTGGTGGCGCGGATTACCTGTTTGCGCTGCTGACCGGTTATGTGGACCCGCCGCCCGGCGTCACCGTGATGGATGGGATGCACTACAACAAGTACTTCCCGGGCAATCAGATTGCCATGGGGCCGGTCTTGAACCCTGATCAGGTTGAATATGCCGATGGCACTAAGGCAACCATTGAACAGATGGCGCATGATGTCAGCACCTTCCTGCAATGGGCCGCCGAGCCGGAGCTTGAAAAGCGCCGCGCCATGGGTGTGAAGGTCATCATCTTCCTGACCATCCTTGCCGGCCTCACCTATGCGGTGAAGCGCAAGATCTGGGCTGACGTTAAGCACTGATCGCTTCCAGAGCGACTTGAAACAAGGCACGCGCCCCATCCGGGGCGCGTGTTTTTTTATGCGTCGGCAGCGGTTTCCATCAGCGCGCATTCTGCGCTAGTGACCCTTTCCATGGTGTCCTCCGAACCCGTTGCGCGCTTGAAGGTGCAGGTGACTTTCCTGCGCATGGATGCGCCGCCCGCCAGCCCCGCCCCAGCCTTGCCCGCTGATGCGCGCGTGGAAAGGGTGCGGCATTGCTCGGTGCCCTTCTATCGCTACCTCTATGATACCGTGGGCGCCCCATGGCTTTGGTGGATGCGGCGCATCGCTTCCGATGCGGAATTGGCGGGATTGCTCGGCCATCCCGCGGTCAGTGTTCATGTGCTGATGCGGGATGGTGAACCGGCCGGGTTTTATGAGCTGGATCATCGCGCCGGGCAGGCCACGAACCTTGCCTATTTCGGGCTGATGCCCTGGGCGATCGGCACCGGGCTTGGTGCTGCCTTTCTGCGCCATGCGGTGGATGCCGCCTGGCGGATCGGCCAGCCGGCGGTCACGGTGAATACCTGCAATGCCGATCACCCGCGCGCGCTGCCGGGCTATCTGGCGGCGGGGTTTCGCAAGCTCCGCGTCATTGAGGAAGTCTGGCCGGTACCCCTGCGCCTTGGCATGGTGATCCCGCCGCATCTGCCGCGCCTAGGGTAAGGGCGGCATATTCCCAGGCCGACAGGATCAGCCTTTAATGCTGGCGGAGGAAGAACCGCCATGAAGACTGCCTCGCGCCGGGCGCTGCTGGGTGCAGCGCTCGCCCTGCCCTTCATCACCCGCGCCAGCGCGCAAGCCGCTTGGCCGGATCGGCCGGTGCGCATCATCATCCCCTTTGGTGCGGGCGGGCCGATTGATCTGGTGGGGCGCTTGCTCGCGGAGCATCTCAAGGAAAGGCTGGGTCAGCCCTTCATCATCGAAAACCGCCCAGGAGCGGGCGGCAGCATCGGCATTCACACCGTGGTGCAAGCGCCGCCCGATGGCACGGCCTTTGTGCTGACCAGCGCATCGCTTGCCAGCGTGCCGGCGCTTTACCCCAATCGCGGGCTTGATCCGCGCATAGCCTTGGCCCCCGTGAGCCTGGTTGCGGATATTCCAACGGCGATGGTGGTGCGCGCCGCATCGCCTTATCAAAGCGTGCAGGATGTGCTGGCGGCCGCGCGCGCCGCACCTGGGCGACTGACCTATGGCAGCGGCGGGGTTGGGTCTTCCAACCATCTTTCCGGGGCACTTTTCGCACTGGCTGCCAATCTCGATTTGACCCATGTGTCCTATCGCGGCGCGGCGCCGGCCATGACAGCGCTCTACGCCGGCGAAATTGACATGGTTTTCGCGAGCACGGTGGAAACCCTGCCGCATGTGCAGGGCGGCCGCGCAAGGCTTCTGGGTGTGGCGGGGCCGCGGCGCCTGCCGGCCTTGCCCGATACGCCGGCCATCAATGAAATCGTCCCCGGCTATGTCGCGCTCAATTGGTATGCCATCGCCGCGCCGCGCGCCACACCGCCCGCCATCATCGCCCGCATGGCGGAGGTGCTGGGCAGCCTGCGCGACCTGCCCGATGTGCGCGCACGCTTCGCTGCCGCCGGCACCACACCGCTGCTGACCGGCCCGGCGGAATTGGCGGCGTTGTTGGAATCCGATGTGCCGCAATGGCAGCGCGTGGTGGCGGCGACTGGGATCAAGGTGGAATAAGATGCTCCTTGCCCCGCCATATGGGCCTGATTTACCCTTCACCTGAAAACAAGAAAGCACCGCGCCGAGCCGCGCGGTTGGGGAGCATCAGCGCATGAGCCAAGCCGCCTTCAAAGCCGCGCGGGATTTCTTGCTGGCGCAGCGTGGCGATTACGCCACAGCCTATCGCGATTTCCGCTGGCCGGCGCTGGATCATTTCAACTGGGCACTTGATTGGTTTGACGCGGAATTGGCCGCCGGCGCGCATGGTGGGCGCCTTGCACTCAGGATTGTTGGCGATGGCGCGGCGGAACGCAGCTTTGCCGAGCTTTCGGCAGCCTCCAATCGCGTGGCCAATGGGCTGCGCGCGCTTGGCGTGAAGCGCGGTGATCGCATTCTGCTCATGCTCGGCAATGTCGTGCCGCTGTGGGAGGTGATGCTGGCGGCGATGAAATTGGGCGCCGTGGTGATCCCCGCCACTACCTTGCTCGCCGGCGCTGATCTGAAGGACAGGTTTGATCGCGGCCGCGCGCGTTTCGTGGTGGCCAATGCCGCCGATGCGCCGAAATTCGAAGGGATGGAAGCGGGTGTGACGCGCATCGCGGTGGGCGCGGCGTCGGCGGGTTGGGTTGCCTATGAAACCCTGCATCAGGGTGCGGCAAGCTTCACGCCGGATGGGCCGACCAAGGCCAGCGATCCGATGCTGCTTTATTTCACCTCAGGCACCACGGCCAAGCCGAAGCTTGTTCTGCATAGTCATCAATCTTATCCGGTGGGGCATCTTTCCACCATGTTCGTGCTCGGCCTGCAGCCGGGCGATTTGCATTTGAATATTTCCTCGCCCGGCTGGGCCAAACACGCCTGGTCCTGCATTTTTGCGCCCTGGATTGCGGGGGCGGCGGTCTTCATCGCCAATCAGCCGCGCTTCAATGCGCGCGGCATGCTGGAAGCGATTGCCGCCAATGGCGTCACCACACTCTGCGCCCCACCCACCGTCTGGCGCATGTTTGTCCAGGAAGACATGAAATCCATCCGCACGTCACTCCGCGAAGTGGCCGGCGCGGGTGAGCCGCTCAATCCCGAAATCATCGAACAGGTGCGCGATGCCTGGGGGCTGACCATCCGCGACTTCTTCGGCCAGACGGAAACCACGGCGCAAATCGGCAATCCGCCAGGCATGCCCTTGAAGGAAGGCTCCATGGGCAAGCCGCTGCCGGGCTACCGGATTGTCTTGCTCGACCCCGATGACAAGCCGGCTGAGGAAGGGGAGGTCTGCATCGCCCTCAACCCCGCGCCAACCGGGCTGATGATGGGCTATCAGGCCGATGATGGCAGCACCCTGCCGGCGGGCGAGGGTTTCTATCGGACGGGTGACGTCGCCAATCGGGATCAGGATGGCTACCTGACCTATGTCGGGCGGGCGGATGATGTGTTCAAAGCCTCCGACTACCGGATTTCGCCCTTTGAACTTGAAAGCGTGCTGATCGAGCATGAGGCGGTGGCGGAAGCCGCCGTGGTGCCCGCGCCGGATGCCATGCGCATGGCGGTGCCCAAGGCTTTCATTGCGCTGGCGCCCGGGGCGGCGGCGAACCCGGCCACCATGCTCTCCATCTTCCAGCATCTGCGCGGGCGGCTTTCCGCCTTCAAGCGCGTGCGGCGCCTGGAAGTGCATGAGCTGCCCAAGACGATTTCCGGCAAGATCAGGCGCGTGGAGCTCCGCCAATTGGAGGAAAAGCGCTTCGCCGCCGGCACCAGGCCAGAAGGCGAGTATCGGGAGGAGGATTTCCCGGAACTCCGCCATTCCTGAATAAGCCCCCGCTTGCCCCCGCGCCCCAGCGGGGGTTTATTGGGGTGAATCCCGGAGATACCCCGATGAATGAAATCAATGTGCCGCGCCCGAATAATCTGGACGCGTTCTGGATGCCCTATTCGGACAATAAGTATTTCAAGGACCGCCCGCGCATGCTCGCCCGCGCTGAGGGCATGCATTACTACACGCCGGAGGGTCGGGAGATTCTGGACGGTACCTCTGGCCTTTGGTGCTGCAATGCCGGGCATGGTCGGCGGGAAATTGTGGAGGCCATCCAAAAACAGGCCGCGATCATGGATTTCGCGCCGGCCTTCCAGCTTGGCCACCCGATTGCCTTTGAAGCCGCCGCGCGCGTGGCCGACATGACGCCGGAGGGGCTGGACCGCGTTTTCTTCACCAATTCGGGCAGCGAAGCCGCCGATACGGCGCTGAAAATCGCACTGGCCTATCACAAGGCGCGGGGAGAAAGCTCTCGCGTGCGGTTGATCGGGCGCGAACGCGGCTATCATGGCGTGGGCTTTGGCGGCATGTCGGTGGGCGGCATTGGCCCCAATCGCAAGCAATTCGGTGCGCTGCTGCCTTATGTGGACCATCTGCCGCATACGCATCTGCCGGCCAAGAACGCCTATTGCCGGGGCGAACCGCCGCATGGCGCCGAACTGGCCGATGTGCTGGAAAATCTGGTGGCGCTGCATGGCGCCGAGACCATCGCCGCTGTCATGGTGGAACCTGTGGCCGGGTCAACCGGCGTGCTGGTGCCGCCGGTGGGCTACCTGAAGCGGCTGCGTGATATCTGCACCAAGCACGGCATTCTGCTGATTTTTGATGAGGTGATCACCGGCTTTGGCCGGCTTGGCGCCAATTTCGGCGCGGAACGCCTCGGCGTGACGCCCGATATCATGACTATGGCCAAGGGGCTGACGAACGCCGCCGTGCCCATGGGGGCAGTGGCCGTGAAGAACGACATCTATGATGCCATCGTGACCGGCACGAGTGCGGGGATCGAATTCTTCCATGGCTATACCTATTCCGGCCACCCGCTGGCCGCCGCTGCGGCCATTGCGACGCTGGAATTGCATCGCGCCGAGGATTTGCCGGGCCGCGCCCGCGCGCTTGAACCCTATTGGCAGGATGCGGTGCATTCGCTCAAAGGCTTGCCCAATGTGATTGATATCCGCGATGTCGGGTTGATCGGCGCGGTGGAATTGGCGCCCCGCCCCGGCAAGCCCACGCAACGCGCGCTCGATGTCTTCCGCCGCTGCTTTGATGAGGGCGTGTTGATCCGCGTGACCGCCGATATCATCGCCATGTCGCCGCCGCTGATTTGCGAAAAGCCGCATGTGGATAGGCTGATCAACACGCTTTCTGATGCCATCATGGCGGAGGCAGCCTAAGTCTCTCGCTGGGCAGGGTGACCTCTGCCCGGCTTCGCCCCATATAAGGCGCCAAACCTTGCTGATGGAGAAACCCACGTGAGCGATTCTGCCCGCGCCCCCGTGCCCGTGACCGTGCTGACCGGCTATCTTGGTGCCGGCAAAACCACGCTGCTGAACCGCATCCTGACCGAAAATCACGGCCAGAAATTCGCGGTCGTGATTAATGAATTCGGCGAATTGGGCGTGGATAACGACCTGGTTGTGGATGCCGATGAAGAAGTGTTTGAAATGAACAATGGCTGCATCTGCTGCACGGTGCGCGGTGATCTGATCCGCATCCTGGCCGGGCTGATGAAGCGGCGCGACAAGTTTGATGGCATTATTGTGGAAACCACAGGCCTTGCGGACCCGGCCCCGGTGGCGCAGACCTTTTTCGTTGATGATGATGTGAAGCGGGCGACGAAGTTGGATGCCATTGTCACCGTGGTGGATGCCAAGCATTTGCCCGCGCGCTTGAATGACTCCGCCGAAGCGCAGGAACAGATCGCCTTCGCCGATATCATTGTGCTGAACAAGATGGATTTGGTGAGCGAAGCCGAAGCGGCCGAGGTTGAAAAGCGCATCCGCGCCATCAACCCCTATGCCGAAATTCGCCGCGCGACGAAATCCGATGTGCCGATCAGCGCCGTGATCGGGCGCGATGCCTTCAACCTGGAACGCATCCTGGAACGCGAACCGGAATTCCTCTCGGGCGAGGATGATCACGAACATGATTCGGAAGTGAACAGCGTTTCCTTCGAAGTGGACCGCCCGATTGACCCTGAGCGTTTCAACGCCTGGATCACGCAGGTATTGTCCAGCAAGGGGCAGGATTTGCTGCGTACCAAAGGCATTTTGGCTTATGAGGGCGATGACCGCCGGTTCGCTTTCCAGGCGGTGCATATGATTGCCGATGGCGATTTCATCGGCCCCTGGAAGGAAGGCGATCCGCGGCGGTCAAAACTTGTGTTCATCGGGCGCGATTTGAATCGCCCCTGGCTGCGCCGTGGTTTTGAAGCCTGCCAGGCCGGTGAGGATGAGGCGAAGATCAATGCCGAAATCGCCCGTTGGAGCCCGCCTGAAGCATGAGTGGTGCGGATTATCTGCTGGATAGCCGTGGCGTTTCGCAAAACCTCGGCGCCTGGGTTGCCGGTATTGGCTTTGGCCATGAAGGCCGCACTTGCAGCTTCGGCACCAGCGATGGCGTCTTGCATCAGGCGAAGCTTGCTGGCCCGCAAGATACCTGGGCGCGGCATGAAGCGCATCAGGGCGCGGTGCTGTCGCTTTGTGCCGATGCCAAGGATGGCGTGGTCTCAGGCGGTGATGATGGGCGGCTGATGCGCCTTGGCGCCGATGGCGCTGTCACCGAATTGGCGCGTTATGGCAGCCGCTGGGTTGAACATGTCGCCGCGCATGAAAGCGGGCTGCGTGCTGCCGTGGTCGGCAAGGCCGTGCATTTGCTGGATGGCGCGGGGGCGGCGCTGAAATCACTCGCGCATCCAACCTCGGTCACGGGCATTGCCTTTGATGGCAAGGGCAAGCGCATCGCGGCGAGCCATTACAATGGCGCGTCGCTTTGGTTTGTGGCGGCGAAGGAAGACAAGCCGCGTTCACTGGAATGGAAGGGCAGCCATACGGGCATTATTTTCAGCCCGGATGGGACGCATGTGGTGACTTCCATGCAGGAAAATACCCTGCATGGTTGGCGGCTCGCGGATGGGCAGCATATGCGCATGGCGGGCTATCCGGCGAAGACCAAATCGCTGTCCTTTACGGCCAAGGGGCGTTGGCTCGCGACCTCGGGCGCGGATTGCGTGGTGTTGTGGCCGTTCTTTGGTGGCGGGCCAATGGGCAAGGCGCCAACGGAACTCGCTGGCGGCGATCAGGCGCTGTGTTCGGCAGTCGCCTGCCATCCGCAGCAGGAAGTGGTGGCGGCCGGCTTCAATGACGGGCTGGTGCTGATCGCCGAGGTCGCAAGCGGGCGCATTGTGCCCGTGGCCGCACCGGGGCGCGGCGGAGTCTCGGCCCTTGCCTGGAGCGATTCGGGCACGCATTTGGCCTTCGGCACTGAAGAAGGTTTCGCCGGGCTGGTGGATCTTTCGCGGCGCTGAAAGCCCGCTTTTTTCTGACACGCATTTGCAACCGGATCGGGGCTGGAAATGCCCCGCGCCCTTGTGCTTGAGTGCCGGGGTTGAGACCGGAGAAGCGCCATGGCCGCACGTGATGATGATAATGAGGAATTCGATCTGGGTATCAGCCTGGAATCAGTGGCCGCCATTGTGGATGCGGCGCGCGCCGTGCAGGAAGGTGAGGAAAGCGGCGCCATCTCCCGCGCGGATGAGGATGAAGAAGGCCTCGACGCCGAAGATGATGAAAACATGGATGAGGATGCGCTGCGCGCCTTCATCAATGAATTGAATGAGGATGAGCAGGCTTCCCTGATCGCGCTCGCCTGGATTGGGCGCGGCGATTATGACGCCGATGATTGGGAAGAAGCGCGCAACCTGGCACGGGAACGCAATATGCGCGACCCGGCGGGGTATTTGCTTGGTATCGAAATGCTGGGCGATATGCTGGAAGAAGGCTTGGAAGCGCTCGGGCTTTCACTGGATGACGTAGAGGGCTGAAACGCCCGCCACTCAGCGCCGCCCGCCGCCCAGAATACCCCCAAGCCCGCGCAGCACATCCTGCACCGGTGATGGCAGGGCAGGCGTGCCTGGCCGCGGCGCTTCCGGCGCCGCTTCCGGTGCGGCGCGCGCTGCGGGTGCCGGTCCATCCGCGCCAAGGCGCGCGATACGCAAGGGCTCGGCGCAGTCTGCATCGGCATTGCGGCCCGCACCGCCCAGCAGATTGCCCAAAGGATCGGTCACAACCCGGCCGGTGAGCGTATCGCCCAGCAGGCCAATCGCGGTTTGGCCAAGCGCCGCGCCGGCCGCGACCCCAATGCGCGGCGCCGCCAGTGTCCCACCCAGATTGACCGGCGCGCGCAGCCCAACGCCCAAGACGCGCAGATTGGTATCAAGCCGGCCATTCAGGCTTTCATCGCGCAAATTGATCGCGGCCTGACCGCTGATCTGGCCAATGGCGCTATCCATAAAAAGCGCCCGGCTTTGCGCCACACCCTGCGTCGCCCCAAAGGCCAGGGCCAGGCAGCGGAGTTCCACCGCGCCCAGCCTCTGCGACGCGGGGGAGAGCAGCGCGAGCAAGGCGCCCAGCGCCTCCATCGCCGTGCCCTGTTCCAGCCGGGCATTCACCAAGGCCAGCCCCAAATCACCATCAAGGCTCGCGGCAATGGCACGGGTGGTGGCGCCGGCGCCACGCAGATCGGCGGCAATCTCGCCCCGCCCGCGCAGCCCAAGCCCATCCAGCGCACCACTCAGCGCCGCAAGGTCAAGCCCCGCGCCATCCGAACGCAGCCTGAGGCCGAATTGCGCCGGATTGGCTGCCGCATTCACCGTGACCTGCCCAGCAATCCGCCCGGCCGGGATGGTGAGGTTGAAGGGGGCGAGTGTCAGCGCGCCGTTGCTGAGGCGGAGATTGGTCTGCAGCGCCGCTTGCGGCAGATTGCGAGAGGTGACGCCGCTGATGGCAAGCCGCAGCTCTGCATCCAGCGCGTTCAGCGCTGCAACCGGCAAAGCAATGTCAGGAATGATGCGGCCATCCCCCGCCGCCGGGGCCGCCGGGGCCGGGCGGGCTGCGCTTGGCGCGGGTGCCGGCGCGGGTGACAGCGCATCCAAATCAAGCCGCGTGACTTCAATCTGCCCGGTCAGATTGGGCCGCCCAGCCAGGCCAAGCGTCAGCGCGGCATTGGCGACAAGCGCGGGGCTGGTGAGCTGGAAGCGCGGCAGGCTGATATTCTGCGGATCGCGCCATTCAAGCCGCGCCGATCCGCGCAGCCCAGGGGGCAAGGCGGGAAAGCCGGAAAGCCCCGCCGCATCCGGCACATCCACCGTCAGGTCGAATTGGCCATCGGCCAATTCCAGCGGGCGCGCCACGGCGCCCTTCAGCGTCATGCTGGCATCGGCAGAGGTAAGCCGGGCTTCCATCGGCAATGGCCCGGTGAAGCCATAAAGCAGCTTGCCAATCTCACCCAAATTCGCCTCAAGCCGCGCCGTATTGCCGGCGCGGGTCAGCGCGCCGGAGAGCTTGGCCTCGCCGTCTGGCGGCGCGATCAATTCCAGCCCCTCAAGCCTGAGGCCCGGCAGCAGCCAGCCAAGATCACCCGCGCTGGCCCTGAGCGTGATGGCGCCCAAAGGCGGCAGCGTTCCGGGGGTAGCACCGAAAAGCGGCCCGGCCTTCCCGGCCAGGGTAAAAGTAATGCCCTGGAAGCGCCATTCGGCGGCCAAATCGCTTGCACTGGCGGCGCTGACATTGCGGATGGAAAGGGAGGGGATTTCGATATCCCGCCCCGCACTGCCCGGCAGGATCACATGCGCATCATGCAGCCGGACCAGCCCGATATGCGGCATGCTGGCTGCGGGCCTGGGTGCAGATGGCGCCGCGGCGGCGTCTCGCGCGGGCCTTTCCGTGGCAGGCAGCGCCCAAAGCGCTGGATCAAGATTGAGCTTTAGCCCATCCGCTTCCACAACCGGGATTTCGATACCGCCGGAAATCAGGGAGCGTAGCGAAATACTTGCCGCCAGCCTTGGCGCCACCACGCCCGGCGCGGCGCCGCCCGGCGTGCTGAGCGCCACATCGCGCAATTCAAGCTTCGGGATCAGCCCAAGCGCCAGGCCAATCCCGCCAATACTCGCGCGATAGCCGGTGGCGGCTTCGATCTCGGCCTTGATGCGCGGCGTGAAGCGGCCGGATTCCAAAGCGGCGCGTAGCGCAAACACGCCGCCGATCAGCAGCAGCAATAGCAGCGCAATGCCACCTGCCAGATAGCGCGGCCAGCGCCGGGCGGGCTTCAACGCAGATGCCGACATGGCGGGGTCTTCGGGCGATCAAAGCCGAGCAAGGCGAAGGTTTCCTTCATATGCGCCGGCAAGGGCGCGGCGAGTTCCAGCATACCACCTTCCGGATGCGGCAGGCGCAAGGCCCGCGCATGCAGATGGAGCGTATTGCCGAAGCCTTCCAGATGCGCCGCCTGCCCGCCATATTTGCCATCACCCATGATCGGGCAGCGCAAAGCCTCGGCGCAATGCACACGCAGCTGATGGGTGCGGCCCGTGAGCGGGCGCAGTTCCAGCATCGCCGCCTGACGCTGCGCGGAATCCACCACGCGGTAGAGCGTGACGGCGCGCGTGCCCTCCCCATCCGCAACCCCGGCCACGCGTTCACCGCGCTGCCCGCCAAGCTTGGCAAGCGGCAGGTCAATGCGGCCTTCCAGCGGATGGGGCCGGCCAATCACGACGGCCCAATAGGTTTTCTCGGCATCGCGGCCACGAAAGGCTGCGGCCAGGCGGGAAGCGGCGGCAGCGGTGCGCCCCAGAATCAGGACGCCCGATGTATCCTTGTCCAGCCGATGCACCAGGCGCGGGCGTTCCTCATAGCCAAAGCGCAGCGCATCCAGCATGCCATCCACATGGCGGATAATGCCTGGCCCCCCCTGCACTGGCAGGCCCTGGGGCTTGTCGAGCACAATCACCGAGGCATCGCGGTAGATCACCATGCGTTCAAGCGCCGCCGCGTCCCGGTCTGACACTGGGCGCGCGCTAGGCGGTTTGGACGCTTCCGCCGGCAGGGGCGGGATGCGCAATTGCTGGCCGGGCTTGAGCCGCGCATTGGCTTCCACCCGCGCACCATCCAGCCGTATCTGCCCGGTGCGCAGCATCTTTTGCAGCGCGCCTTGGGTCAGGTTCGGGTAATGCCGATGAAACCAGCGATCGAGCCGAATATCGGCCTCGGCCGGGGCGATGGTGCGGTGGGTAACGGGCATGGCATTCCGTAACAGGCGGGGCTCGGTTCTGAAAGCGGCAAATGCAGCGCGCAATTTCCCTGGTTCCATCGCCCCTGCTTCTGCTTTAAGGGGGGTGAAAATCAAGCTGGGGAGGGTTTTCATGACCAAAGCTTCACAATTACCAATCACGCGCCGCGCCCTTGGCGGGCTTGGCCTTGGCTTGGCCGCAACAGGTGCCGCACGGGCGCAGGATATGGCCGGCAGGACCATTGAATGGATCATCCCCTTCGCGGTGGGTGGCGGTTCGGATGTCTGGGCGCGGTTTCATCTGCCACTGCTGCAACGCCATATGCCGGGCAACCCGACTGTCGTGATCCGCAATATCACGGGTGGCGGCAGCATCAATGGCGCCAATCAATTCGCCCAGCGCACACGGCCTGATGGGCTGACGATCCTTGGCACCAGTGGTTCCACACAATTCCCCTTCCTGATGGGCGATCCGCGCGTGCGCTACGACTACCGCGCCTGGAGCGTGCTGATGGCAAGCCCAACCGGCGGCGTTTTGTATGTGCGCCCTGAACTGGGTGTGCGCGGGCCGGGGGACCTTGCCCGGCTGCAAGCGGCGCAGGGCTTACGCTTCGGTAGCCAGGGCCCGACCTCGCTCGATATCGTGCCGACGCTGGCCTTTGAACTCATGAACCTGAATGTGCAGATCGTCTTTGGCATGCAGGGCCGCGGCCAGGGGCGGCTTGCCTTTGAACGTGGTGAGACGCCGATCGATTATCAAACATCCTCTGCCTATACGAGCCAGGTTCTGCCGCTGGTGCGCGAAGGCAAGGCCGTGCCGCTGTTTTCCTATGGCATCATGAATGCTGCGGGCGATATCGTGCGCGATCCGAATTTCCCAGATTTGCCGACCTTCCCGGAATTCCTGCGCGCGGCAACGGGGCAGGACCCATCCGGCCCGGCATGGGAAGCCTATCGCACGCTGTTCGTCGCGGGCTTTGCCGCGCAGAAATTCGTGGTCGTGCCGAAGGAAACCCCGCGCGCCATTCAGGATCTTTATCGCACGGCCTTCACGCGCATCTTCGCCGATCCGGAATACAAGGAAAAGCGCGGCTCGGTAATTGGCGAATATGATGAGGTGGTGGGCGAAGCCGCCGAGAAAGCCTATGCCGCCGGCACCGTCATCAGTGAAGCGACGCGCGAATGGATCAAGGAATGGTTGCTGCGCCGCTTCAACCATCGCCTGGGCTAATCAATCCAAAGGCAGCGCGGGAACAGGAGTAAGGCTGCATGCTTGACGCGCTGCTGATGGCGCTGACCGCGCTCGCGAGTCCTGAACGCCTTGGCTATATGGCGCTGGGCGTGCTGATTGGTTACGCCATTGGCGTGCTGCCCGCGCTTGGTGGCCTGGCCGGGCTTTCACTGGTGATGCCCTTTATTTACGGGCTGGATCAGGTCTCGGCCCTTGCCATGCTGGTTGGTCTGGTGGCGGTGGCGGCGACAGCGGATACCTTCAGCTCCATCCTGATGGGCATACCCGGATCATCGGCAAGTCAGGCGACGATCCTGGATGGCTTCCCCATGGCCCGACGAGGAGAGGCAGCGCGCGCGCTATCGGCATCCTTCCTCGCTTCCATGATCGGTGGCTTGATCGGCGCGGTGATTTTGACCGGGGCGGTGCTGATTGCGCGGCCCTTGATCCTGGCGCTGGGCACCGCGGAATTATTCATGCTGGCGCTGCTGGGCCTTTCCATGGTGGGCGTGCTGGCGGGCAAAAGCTTCGCCAAGGGCCTGATTGCTTGCGGCATGGGCTTGGCGCTTGGCACGGTGGGCACTGCGCCCGCCACGGCGGAATATCGGCTGGATTTCGGGCTGATCTATCTTTCGGATGGTTTGCCGCTGCCCGTTTTGGTGCTGGCGATTTTTGCGCTGCCGGAAATCATTGATCTGGCGCGCGGTGGCGGGACGATTTCGCGCACAGCGGAGCTGGGCCGCGGCTGGTTTGATGGTGTGCGCGATATCATGCGCCATTGGTGGCTGCTGCTGCGCACATCTTCCATCGGGTCTGTGCTGGGCGCGATCCCTGGGCTTGGTGGCAGCGTGACTGATTGGATTGTCTATGGCCACGCGATTCAAACCGAAAAGAACGGGCAATTCGGCAAGGGTGATGTGCGCGGCGTGATTGCCGTGGAGGCATCGAACAATGCGCGCGAAGGTGGTGCGCTGGTGCCGACACTTTTCTTCGGCATTCCTTCATCCGGGTCCATGGCCGTGTTTTTGGGCGGTATGACGCTGCTTGGCATTGAAGCCGGGCCAGCGCTGGTCGGTTCCCGGCTTGATTTGACCTATGCGATTATCTGGTCTCTTGCGATTGCCAATGTCATGGGCACCTTACTGTGCTTCGCGACATCGCCCCTGATTGCGCGGCTGACCACGGTGCGCTTCGGGCTGCTGGCGCCCTTCATGATGATGGTGGTCTGCTTTGGCGCCTTCAACAATAACCGCGAATTGGCGGATTTGCTGCTGCTGCTGGGTATTGGCCTGCTTGGCCTGCTGATGCGCCGCTTCGGCTGGCCGCGCCCGCCCTTCGTGGTGGGCTTTGTGCTGGCGCTGCCGATGGAAACCTATTTGTACCAGGCCGTGCAATTCTATGGCTGGGATTTCCTGACACGGCCTGGCGTGATGATCATCGCCGCGCTGATCGTGGTGTTTGCCGGGCTTGGTATCCGCAAGCGCCGCCTGGCCGATACGGAAGAAGATGGCGGCAGCACGGATACGGGCCGGCGCCAACCCCAGGCGATTTTCGCCGTGATCCCGGTGGCGCTTTTCGCCGCGGTTTTCGTTGACGCCATGCGCCACAGCTTCCTGGGTGCGGTCTTCCCGATGATGATTGCGGGGGCGATGTTGCTGATCAGCGTGCCCGTATTGTTGCGGCTGAATTTCGGGCGCGTCGGCGGTTCGCTATTCCATGATGCGGAAGCCAAGGCGAAGCCCGAGGATGGCAGCTTCTGGGCGCATCTTGGTTGGGTGATTGGGCTGGTCGGGCTTTCTGCCCTGGTTGGCTTCTTGCTCGCCAATACGATCTTCTTCCTGTCCTTCCTGCGTTATGCGGCGGGCTGCACCTGGCGGATGACGCTATTCCTCACCTCCATTGCGACCATTGGGTTGATC
Organism: Roseomonas sp.; assembly: GCA_020249925.1. GTDB lineage: Bacteria > Pseudomonadota > Alphaproteobacteria > Acetobacterales > Acetobacteraceae > Neoroseomonas. Next base: position 158,854 of record JADCER010000013.1, read on the forward strand.
TTTGTCGCGCAAATGCTGACGCTGGATTTCCCGCAAGGGCTATTGCAGTATTTCTTCGACCTCCCCTGGCCCTTACGTTGACGGATAGACTATGCAGAAAGCCATTCCCTGCACGCTGATGCGCGGCGGCACCAGCCGCGGCCCCTATTTCCTGCGCCATGATCTGCCCGAGGATCGGGAAGCCATGGGCCGCGTATTGCTCGCCGCCATGGGATCGCCGGATGCGCGGCAGATTGATGGGCTGGGTGGGGCGACGACGCTCACCAGCAAGGTCTGCATCGTCTCTCGCGCTGCAGCGGGTGAGGCGCAGCAGGTGGATTATCTTTTCGCGCAGGTTTCCGTGGATCGCGCCTTTGTGGATTGGGGGCCGACTTGCGGGAATATGCTGGCGGGCGTTGGGCCTTTTGCGATTGAAAGCGGGCTGGTTACAGCCGAAGAAGGTGAAACCCGCGTGATGATCCGCGCCGTGAATACGGGTGCGATGATCGAAGCCGTGGTGCAAACGCCAGGCAAGCGCGTGAATTACGAAGGCGATACCGCGATTGCCGGCGTGCCCGGCACGGCTGCCCCCATTGTGCTGAATTTCGCTGATGCGGTGGGCGGAGCGACTGGCAAACTGATGCCGACCGGCAACGCCATTGATGTGATTGATGGTGTGGAAGTGACCTGCCTTGATATCTGCATGCCGGTGGTGATCGCGCGCGCGCGGGATTTCGGCAAAACCGCCCGTGAGACCGCGAAGGAATTGGATGCCGATAAGGACTTCATGGCGCGGATTGAAGCTATTCGCCGCAAGGCGAGCCTTGCCATGGGCATGGGCGATGCGGAAGGCCGCGTCATTCCGAAATTCGCTATTATCGCGGAACCGGCTGGCGGCCAGGGCGGTGTCGCGGCGCGCTATTTCACGCCACTCGCCTGCCATGAGGCGATGGCGGTGACGGGCGGGATTTGCATCGCGAGTGCTTGCGTGCTGCCGGGCACGGTGGCGGAAGCTGTGGCGCAAATCACCGGCGCGGATCGGGAGACGATTGTGCTGGAACACCCAACCGGCAGCATGGAAGCGGTGATCACCACGCGGCGCGCGGCGGATGGCTCCCGCGAAGTGATCTCCGGCGGCACGCTACGCACCGCGCGCCGCCTGATGGCGGGCGAGGTTTATGTCCCCGCCCGCGCTTGGGGTTGCGGTGATGCCTTCCTGCCAGGGCAGCGCCTTGCAGGGGGGAGCGACATGGCAAGCCTGACCCGGCGTGCATTTGGTTTGGCTGGCATGGGGGCGCTGGCGAGCGCGGGCGCGGTTCGCCCGGCGGGCTGATTAACCTCGCGCGGTATCCATCCATTCCCAGACTTTGGTGTCCATGTGGTAGGAACCATTCAAACCTTGCCTGCTGAGTACGTTCATGGGCTACCCAGTTGAATCCAGAATTGCTTGCGCGCGGCGGCATCTCTCCGGCGCATGCCCGATGGATAACCAACCTACGATAGCATGAGTTGCCATATCCAAGCGCGGGCGATCACCCACACCTGAAATCAAGAAGAGTTGAAATTGCCCCTCTGTCATGAATACATCTGTAGAGCTCTGAGAAGTCGGACGCGGCGGCGAGGTTGGAGTTATCCGAAGCAATTTACAATTGCGTAATGAGAATTGGATTGCAGCAACAATCTTCACTGTATCAAGCTGGAGGGCAGTCAAGCTGTCTGATATCCCCCAGAATAAAAGCACCTCACTTAAGCTGGTCATTTCCTTGCGCATATTTTCTTCAAGGAGCCTAGCGTGAGCAGCCTGGGCGCTACAAAGAAGTAGAAGGATCAAAATGAAAGCTCGGAGGTGTGCCTGCATGTTTCCTCGTCAGAAAGACATCGTTACCCTTGGAATGATATCACGCGGAGGCAGAGGCGCGCGACGAAATTTCTCGACCCCAACACGCCACACAAGGGCCAAGCGTCTCCGCTTGGCCCAACCTCACCCTACCCCGGCCGCTTCCACCAGCCCTGCCGCTTGGGCCGAGCTACCTCGGCCCCATCGCCCAGCACCACCGGCTGAATCGCCGGCCCAATCACCGGCTCGGCCTTTTCCGGCTGTGGCGGCGGGGCAGGTTCAGCGGCAACCGGCGCCGACACAGGTTCCGGCGCTGGCGGCTCAACCGGCGCCGGCGCTTCCGCAACCGGTGCCGCTTCAGTCACCACAGGTGCCGTCTCAGCCACCGGCTCAGGCGCGGGGGCAGCGGGCGCAATGCGCCGAGCGGTTGCGGCAGCGCGTTCCGCCGCTTCCTCGGCTGCGGCCATGGCAGCAAACACATCATCAATCTGCCCGGCAAAGGGGTCCGCCGGGGTTGGGCCGACATAGCGCGGCGCGGGCGCTTCTTCGGCCATCTCGGGCGCAGCATCCTCAGCGCGGCGCTCACGCGGGCCATCCTCACGGCGCCGACGCCCACCACGGCGGCCTCGGCGACGCGGACGATCCTCACCCTCGGCGGCGCCTTCAGCGGCCTGGCCTTCATCCTCGGCGGGCTGAGCCTCGCCTTCCGGCGCTTCGCCCGCTTCTGCTGTGGCTTCAGCGCCTTCTTCGCCTTCGCCATCACCCTCGGTGCCGGCTTCACCACCCTGCGGCCCACCCTCACGCCGGCCACCACGGCGGCGGCGACGGCGGCGGCGCCGCCGCTCACCTTCCTCGGCGGTTTCCTCACGCGCCTCTGCGCGCGGGCTATCGGCTTCCTCTTCCTCAGCCTCGGGCGCGATGTCTTCCACTTCCGGCGCGTAATCCATGCGCAGCGCGGAAGGCCCGGCAGCCACCGCCATGGGTTCCGCCGCGCGCAAGCGTTCAATGCGCAGCGCCGGGCCCATCAGCTTTTCATCCGGCTGGAAGAAGACGCTCATGCCAAAGCGCGCCTCAATCTCCGAAAGCCGGTCGCGCTTGCGGTTCAGCAGCCAAAGCGCAACATCGGTCGCGACATGCACATTGATTTCGGCGGCGCGGCGCTTCGCCCCTTCTTCCTCAATCGCGCGCAGCACCTGCAGCGCGCTGCTTTCCACGCCACGGATCGTGCCACGGCCCATGCAATGCGGGCAGGTGATGAAGGTCTGTTCCGCAATGGAAGGGCGCAGGCGCTGGCGGCTCATTTCCAGCAGGCCGAAATGGCTGATGCGGCCAACCTGAATGCGCGCCCGGTCGTGGCGGAGCGATTCCTTGAGCCGCCTTTCCACCATGGCATTGTGCTTGTTTGATTCCATGTCAATGAAATCAATCACAATAAGCCCGGCCAGATCGCGCAGGCGCAATTGTCGCGCGATCTCATCCGCCGCTTCCATATTGGTGCGCAAAGCCGTGTCTTCGATATGGCGGTCACGCGTGGCGCGACCGGAATTCACGTCAATCGCCACCAGCGCTTCGGTCTGATTGATCACGATGTACCCGCCGGAACGGAGCTGCACCACCGGCGAATGCATCGCATCCAATTGCTGGTCCACGTGATGGCGCGCGAAAAGCGGCACGGCATCGCGATGCAGCCGTACCTTATTCGCGTGCGATGGCATCAGCATGCGCATGAATTCGCGCGCCTGCTGGAAGGCGCCATCGCCTTCCACCATCACCTCATCAATATCGCGGCCATAGACATCGCGGATGGATCGCTTGATCAGATCCGCTTCCTCATAAATCAGGGCAGGCGCAGTGGAAGCCAGCGTCCTTTCGCGGATATTGTCCCAAAGCCGCAGCAGATATTCGCAATCGCGCTGGATTTCGGGTTTCGGCCGTTGCGCGCCGGCGGTGCGCACAATCAAGGACATGCCCTGGGGCAATTGCAGATCATCCATCACTTCGCGCAGCCGCTTGCGATCGGCAGCCGAGGTGATCTTGCGCGAAACCCCGCCACCGCGCGGGGAATTGGGCATCAGCACGGAAAAGCGCCCGGCAAGAGAGATATAGGTGGTGAGTGCGGCACCTTTGCCGCCGCGTTCTTCCTTCACCACCTGCACCAGAATGATCTGGCGGCGGCGGATCACTTCCTGGATTTTGTAATGGCGCAGGAAGCGCGGCGGGATGCGGCGTTCGCGGCGTTCTTCTTCGGTCTCGGCCGGGCCTTCGCCGCCAATGGTCTCGGGCGGGGTCTGGTCTTCGGCGGGCAATTCCTCAACGCGGCCAAGATCGGCGGCTTCATCGCCTGGCGCTTCCGGCGCGGCGGTCAGGCTTTCGCTTTCAATCGCCAGCGGCTGCGCGGCGGCCGGGGCTTCGGCAGCGGCTTCCGGTGCCGCGCTTGGCGCCTCAGGGGCTTCTGCGTTTTCGGCGGCTTCGGCGGGCGCGGCCTCGCCATTGGTGTCTTCGGCAGGCTGCCAGGCCTCGGGCGTCTCACCGCTCCAGGCGGCGCGGTCCATCGCACTTTCGGGCGGCAGATCGGCCTCTTCCTCGGCGCGCGCTTCCTCTTCCTGCATCGCCAGCAGGCGCTGCCGGTCCGCCACGGGGATCTGGTAGTAATCCGGGTGGATTTCGCCAAAGGCCAGGAAGCCATGGCGATTGCCGCCATATTCCACAAAGGCTGCTTGCAGGCTGGGTTCCACCCGCACCACTTTGGCGAGGTAGATATTGCCCTTCAGGGCGCGGCGCTGCGCCGTTTCAAGATCAAATTCGTCGAGGCGATTGCCATCCATCACCACTACCCGGGTTTCCTCGGGGTGGGAGGCATCGATCAGCATACGCTTGGTCATGGGGTGAAGTCTCCGCGCCGGGGCTGAGCCGCCGGCGCAAATGCGTGGCAAGGCCCGAATAAGGATCAAATTGCGGCGTGGCGTGCTTTGGCATGCGACGGCGAAGACCTTCTTCGGTGGGACCGGCGCCAAAGCGGCGCAGCGGCCCCAGGGTGGGCGCACCTGGATCCTGCCCCGGGAACCCTTGGACCACGAAGGTCACAGGCGCAGGCGGGACGGCGGGCGCGACGTGGGTCATGGCCATAAGGGCAGGGACTTTCGCGCGCCTCGGGCCGCGCCGGCGAGAAGGAAGGGCTGCTCCCCGGCGAAACCACAAAGCCAACGCCATGGGCGCCGCTTCGGAGGCCGAGGGGCTTAACATCGAGGGCCGCGCTGCCCCAGGGGGGTTCATGCGCCAGGCGATGCCGCCGGAATTCTCGCCCGCAGCGGATGCCGCCGGGGCAGGGTACCTTAGTCCCTGCCCGCAGGCACTACAAGGGCAGCTTTGGGGGGGGCGTTACCCCGCCCCTTCGATCACATTGCCAAAGCGTTCCCAGCTTTGCCCATTCCAGCGCTGCAACTGCATCTGGCGGATGACGTTATAGTTATCGGGCTGGCTTTGCACCTTGATCCCGGGCAGCAGGGTCGCGATGTCCATGGGCCTGATATTGCGCGCCTGGTTCATCACATTCTCGCGGCTGAAATCATTGCCGCATTGGCGCAGCACCTGAATCATGGTCAGGCCAACGCCATAGCCATAGGTGAAATTGTTATCGCCCAAATCGCCATCCGGCACATAGCGGCGCATGAAGGCGCGCCATTCATTCATGCCCGCATCCTGCGCCCAGGCGGGATCGGATTGATCCTTCCGGTAATCCGAGGTGATGAGCCCGATGCCCTTCTCAGGCCCGGCCGGCTGCATCACCACGCCGACTGAAACCGACACATTGGTCATGAACATCATGGGCCGCCAGCCAATATCATGCACGCGGCGGATGGCCTGGGCAGCGAAGCGCGGCACCACGCCGCAAATCAGCACATCCGCGCCAGAGGCCTGAAGCTGCACGATCTGGCTATCAATGGTGGGGTCCGTTGCTTCATTGGTCGCGGTCACCACCATGGAACGGAAGCGATCCTTGAGCACATCCTGCACGCCGTGCAGGTAATCGCGACCGAAATCGTCATTCTGATAAAGCAGCGCGATTTTCGCATTGGGGCGCTGTTCCAGCACGTATTTGGTATAGATCTGCGCTTCCACGCGGTAGCTGGGCTGCCAGCCAATGGTCCAGGGGAATTCGCGCGGATTGGCCCATTTATCGGCCCCGGTTGCCAGGAACAGATGCGGCACGGAACGTTGATTGACATAGCGATGTATGGCGCTGTTGGTCGGCGTGCCAAGCTGGTTGAACAGGAAGGCGACGCGATCGCGTTCCACCAGGCGGCGGGTCTGTTCCAAGGTGCGCGGCGGCTGATAGGCATCATCATAGACGGTGAATTTGATGCGCCGGCCGGCAACACCGCCTTCATCATTCAGGCGCCTGAACATGGCTTCCAGGCAGCGGGAAATCACTGAATAGGATGAAACCGGGCCGGATAGCGCATTGGTGCTGCCGATATGGATTTCGGTTGCGGTGACACCGGGCGCTTCCTGCGCGGCGGCGATATTGGGTGCGGCCAGCGCGCCCGCGCTGCCGGCCAGAAGAAGACGACGTGAAATGGTCATGGTGAATTCCTCTCCGCTTATTTTGGTTGTGGGTTTCCAGGCGATGAAAGCTTTGCCAAAAGGCGCCGCACCAAACCGGCGAAGCCTTCAGGCAGCACAAACAGGAAAACGATCAGGATCATGCCGTAGATCACGCCTGGCGCGGCACGACTGATGCTCTCGGCAATGTTGGGCACAAACAGGACGAATAACCCGCCGAAGATTGATCCCAGGATGGAAGCGACCCCGCCCACCACCATGCCGACAAAAAACGTGATGGAGAGCAGGAAGGTGAAGCTATCGGGCGCCACGAATTCCACCGCCACGGCGGAAAGCGCGCCGGCGACCCCAGTGATCATGGCGCTTACGGCAAAGGCGCCGGTCTTGAGTGCGGCGATATCCATGCCCATCGCCTCGGCGGCTGTGGGGTGATCGCGTGTTGCCATCAGCGCGCGACCAATGCGCCCACGGATCAGATTCCAGGCGAGCAGAAAGCAAATACCAGAGACGATCAGCACATTGAGATACATGAATTGATCGGCATTGAGCGGTAACACAGCGGTCAGCCAGCGCGGCGGATCGGGCTTCGTCAGGAAAAGGCCCTGCACGCCGCCGGTCCAGGCCTCCAACGCCTTGTGCTTCAGCAATTGCGGCACCGCGACCGCGAGCGAAAATGTCACCAGCGCCAGATAAAGCCCGCCCAAACGGAGCGCCGGCAGCCCGACCGCATAGCCGACCATGCCGCATATCGCCGCCGCAAAAGGCAGTGTCGCGTAAAAGGACCAATCCGCCTGCGCCATCAGGATGGAAGTGACATAAGCGCCAATCGCGAAAAACGCGCCATGGCCCAAAGATATCTGCCCATTATAGCCCGTGACGATATTAAGCCCGAGCACCGCGAGCGCCATGATCACCGCCATGGTCAATTGGAACAAATGAAAGCTTTCCAGTACCCAAAGCGGCGCCAGGGCGGCAGCAAGGCCGAGCAGCACAAGAAGAAAACGTGCGGGTGAAAGGCTCATGCCGCTAGACCCGCGTGAACACGACACGGCCAAACAGGCCTGAGGGTTTCAGCACCAAGACGCCAATGATGATCACCAGCGCCACCGTCAGCTTCAGATCCGTGCCAACAATATAGGCGCCAGCGAGGTTTTCCAGCACGCCCACCAGAAAGCCGCCAATTACGGCGCCTGGTGGATTATCAATCCCGCCCAATAACGCGCCCGCAAAGGCATAAAGCAGAATGCCCAGCATCATATTCGGATCAAGAAACACAATGGGTGCCACCATCATGCCGGCAACCGAGCCAATCGCGGCCGCCAAGCCCCAGCCAAGCGCCAGCATCACATCCACACGAATGCCGACCAAGCGTGCGGAGCGCGGGTTATAGGCGGCCGCGCGCATGGCAAGGCCGAGCGATGTCTTGGTGAAAAACAGATAGACCAGGATCAGCACCGCAAGTGTGACCGCAACACTGCCAAGCTGATGCGATGATAACAGCCCACCCAGCATCGGCCCGCCCCCTTCAAAAGGTGAGGGAAATACCTTGGTCGTATAGCCAAAAACCCAGCCCGTAAGATTGCCGATAATCAGCAACATGCCGATATAGACACCAACATGCGTCAGGATGGGCGCATGCTGCACCGGGCGCATGATCAGCCGTTCCACCAGCGCACCCATGATGAAGGACACCACCAGCGTCCCGGCAAAAGCCACCCAATAGGGCAGGCCCGCCTGAATCATCGTCAGCGCAATGAAGGTGGAAAGCGTCGCCATTTCGCCTTGCGCGAAATTCACGTGATGCGTGGCCTGATAAATCATCACAATCGCCAGCGCGACCGAGGCATAAATGCCCCCTGTCGCGATGCCGGCAGTCAATTGCAGAAGAAAGGCTTCCATCCTTCAATATCCCAGATAGGAACGGCGAATGGCCTCATCCTGCCTGATCTCGGCAGCGGGCCCGGACATGACAATGCGGCCGGTCTCCAGCAGGTAGGCGTGATCGGCCAAATCAAGCGCCAGATTGGCGTTTTGTTCCACCAGCAGAATGCCGACGCCGCTTTCTTCGCGAATACGGCGCAGAATGGCGAAGATATCCTGCACAATCAGCGGCGCGAGACCAAAGCTCGGTTCATCCAGCAACAGAAGCTTGGGCCGCAGTAAAAGCGCCCGCGCAATGGCGAGCATTTGCTGCTCCCCGCCCGAAAGCGTGCCCGCCTGCTGGCGCCAACGCTGCTTCAGGCGCGGGAACCATTCCCACATGCGCGCAAAATCCGCCGCCACATCGCCATCACGCCGCGTATAGGCGCCGAGGCGAAAATTCTCCTCCACCGTCAATTCCATGAAGGTGCCGCGCCCATCGGGTACATGCGCCACGCCAAGCCGCGCGATGGATTCCGTCGTTAGCCCCGCAATGCGCTGGCCGGAAAGCAGCACTTCGCCTTCCGGGCGGATCAGGCCGGAAACCGCGCGCAAGGTTGTGGTCTTGCCCGCGCCATTGGCGCCGAGCAAGGCAGTGACACCCCCTTCCGCCACCGCAAAATCAAGCCCAAACAAAACTTGTGTTGGGCCATAACCGGCGCGGAGGTTCTTTACCTCAAGCAGCATGGGCCGCATCCGCATGGCCATCGCCCAGATAGGCGCGAATCACTTCGGGGCTGCTCCGCACCTCATCCGGCGTGCCATCGGCGATCTTCTTGCCGAAATCGAGCGCCACCACCTTATCTGAGACGCGCATCACCAGCGACATGTGATGTTCAACCAGCAGGATGGCGAGCTTGAAGCTTTCGCGCACTTCGCGGAACAGAGCCGCCAATTCATCCACCTCCCCGTGATTGAGCCCGCCCGCGGGTTCATCGAGCAATAGCAGCTTTGGCCGGCTGATCAGCGCGCGCGCCATCTCAACGCGCTTTTGTGTGCCGAAGGGCAGATCAACCACGGGCAGATGAGCGACTGTTTCCAATTGCAGCAGTGCCAGCAATTCCGCAGCACGTTCCCGTGCGGCCTTGTCTTCCGCCCGCGCACGCGGCAGGCGGAGCGCATTGGCCAGAAACCCGGCGCGGCCGGCGGAATGCGCGCCGGCCAGGATGTTTTCGTGCACCGTCATGGATTTGAACAAGGCCAGGTTCTGGAAGGTGCGCCCAAGCCCAAGTGGGGCCATGCGGTGGCGCGGTTCTTGAGTGGTAATCTTGCCATCAAAGCGCACACTGCCCTCATTCGGGCGATAAATGCCGCTGATGACGTTGAAGAGCGTGGTCTTGCCCGCGCCATTGGGGCCGATCAGGCCGCAGATCTGGCCTTCTTCCACATCGAAGGAAACGCCGGCCACGGCCGTTACGCCACCAAAACGCACGACAATATCGCGCACCTCAAGCAGCGGCATGGCACATGGCCTCATCGCCTGAAGTCAAAGCCCACGCCGGATGGCAAGTGACGGCCATCGCTCCTCCCCGCACGCCGCCTTCGGGTTTGTGATGCTTTGGCAGTCGTGACAGAGACATCTAGCCTTGGTTTTGCACCATTGATCAAGCGGCAAATCATGCGTGTCATTGGCCGGGTCCTGTTTCGGATGATATGACCGGCACGAACCGATGAAGGGAATCGCGGGAGCAACGGGGGAAGCATGACGGCATGGTGATAGGGCGCCGACATTTCCTGGGATTGGGCGGGGTGGTCTTGGGCGGCGCCCAACCGGCCATGGCCGCCTCCGTCAATGCCGCAAGCCTGACCACCGAAGGCCGCGCGGCGCGGCTTTCAATCACGCTCGAAGGCCCGATGTCCTGGGAATGGCGTGCCCTGGCCGAGCCCCCACGCCTTGTGCTCTCCCTGCCCGGCGTAACCTGGCGGGGTCCGGCGCGGCTTGGCTCGGCGGGGCCCGTGGCCACTGCGCAGTTTGATGAAGAAGCCAAGGAATTGCGCCTCAGCCTGGCGCGCCCTGCCCTGCCGCGCCGGTTAACGGGGCCGCCAGGGCGGCTTCTGGTGGAAATCTCCCCCGCCTCGACCGAGGCCTTTGCCAATGCCGCGCGCCGGGACATGCCGCTTGCCCAAGGCAGCGCCCCCGCCTTGCCTTTGGTGGTGATAGACCCCGGCCATGGCGGCTATGACCCCGGCGCCATTGGCCGGCGCGGCACGGAAGAAAAACGCGTCACGCTGGCCGCCGCGCAGGCGCTTCGGCGCCGGCTGCAGGAAGGCGGCAAATGCCGCGTCGCCATGACGCGCGAACGCGATGAATTCATCTCCCTCGCGGATCGTGTGGCCTTTGCCCGCACACGCGATGCCGCGCTGTTGATTTCGCTGCATGCCGATTCCGCACCCGGGGCCAGGGGGGCGAGTGTCTATACCCTGGCCGAGACCGCGAGCGACCCGCTGGCCGAAGCCCTCGCGCAGCGCGAAAACAATGCCGATCTGGCGGGCGGGCTGAGCCTGCCCTCTGTCCCGCCAGAGGTGCAGGCGATCCTGCTCAGCCTGATGCGCCAGGAAACGCGCGGCGATTCCAACCGCTTCGCCCGGGTGGTGGTGCGGGAATTGACCCGCAGCGTGCCGGTGCTGCCAAAACCGCGGCGGGAAGCAGGCTTCATCGTGCTGAAGGCGCCGGAAGTACCCTCGGTGCTTGTGGAAATGGGCTTTCTTTCCGATCCAGGGGATGAAGCCGCCTTGCGCAGGCCTGAACACCGCGCCTTGATCGCGGCCAGCCTGGCCCAGGCGGTGGAAGCATGGCTGCCCTCCGCCCCAAGCGTGGCGGCTCGGTAAAAATGCGCCTGTGATCCTGTCGCGCTTTGGCGCAAGAAGGTGTAAGGGGCGCCATCATGTCTTCCCCCGAATTGCGCGCCGATTCACCGCTTGATCCAGAGCGTGCTGCCTCTGGCGCGGAGGCACCGCGCGCCGAACCATCGCCCAAGAAAAAACGCGAACAGCGCCCCAAGCGCCGGCGGCGCTTTGGCCTGTTCCGTTGGTTCCTGAGCCTTGGCGCCGCGGTAATCCTGGCGGGTGGCATCGCGACCTATGGCGCCTATCAGCATTTCGCACAGGATTTGCCGGATTACGGCTGGCTTGCGGAATATGAACCCCCGCAAATGAGCCGCGTCTACGCCGCCGATAGCCGGCTGATGGCCGAATTGGCGCAGGAACGGCGCATCTTTGTCCCGATCGAGGCGATTCCACAGCGCGTGCAGCAGGCCTTCATCTCGGCCGAGGATCAGCGCTTCCGCGAACATACCGGCATTGACCCCTTGGGCATTCTGCGCGCGGTGATCCAGGCGGCCGAGCAATATGGCAGCGGGCGCCGCATGAGTGGCGCTTCCACCATCACCCAGCAGGTGGCGAAGAATATGCTGGTGGGTGCGGATCGGTCCTTCACCCGCAAGGCGCGGGAGGCGATTCTGGCGCTGCGCATGGAAAAGGCGCTGAGTAAGGATCGCATCCTGGAATTGTATCTGAACGAGATTTTCCTCGGCCAGCAGGCCTATGGCGTGGCCGCCGCCGCGCAGGTCTATTTCAACAAAAGCCTGGATGAGCTGAGCATTGCGGAGGTTGCCTACCTCGCCGCGCTGCCCAAGGCGCCGAATAACTACCACCCGATCCGGCGCGCCGATGCCGCCAAGGCCAGGCGCGATTGGGTGATTGAACGCATGCTGGAAGACCGCGCAATCACCGCGGAAGAAGCCCGCGCGGCGCGTGCCGAACCACTGCTGGCGCGGCCCACGCGTCGGCCGGATTTGTTGCAGGTGGGCCAGCATTTCACTGAAGAAGTGCGGCGCGAATTGATCCAGCGCTTTGGCGTGGAACAAACCACCATGGGGGGATTGGTGGTGCGCACCAGCCTTGACCCCACCATCCAGGCCGCTGCCGAACGTTCCTTGCGCGAAGGGCTGATGAGTTATGATCGCCGGCGTGGCGGCTGGCGCGGCCCGGTGGCGCGCATTTCGGCCAATACCACGGAATGGATGCCGGCCCTTGCCGATACGCCGCGCCCGGCCGGGGCCTTGCCCGAATGGCGCCTGGCCGTAGTGCTGGAAGTGAGGCCGCAAGAAGCGCGGCTTGGCTGGCTGGAACGGCGCGACCCGCGTCGCCCAGCGGAACCGCAACAGGGCACGCTTTTCCTGGAAGATTTGCGCCCCTGGGCGCGGCCCGTTCTGCCGGATGGGCGTTTGGGCGCTGAACCGCGCCGCGTGCAGGATGTGCTGAACCCTGGCGATGTGGTGATGGTGGAAACCCTGCCCGCCGAAGCCGCGCAGCGCAATCGCCCGGCGCGGCCGGAACGCCTCGGCCTCAGGCAAATTCCGCTGGCCGAGGGCGCTGTGGTGGCGCTTGATCCGCAAAGCGGGCGCGTCATGGCCATGGTCGGCGGCTGGGCGCTGGAAAAATCATGGTTCAATCGCGCAACCCAGGCGCAGCGCCAGCCGGGGTCTTCCTTCAAGCCCTTCGTCTACATCGCCGCGCTGGAAAAAGGCATTCCGCCCAATCAGGAAATCCCTGACGAGCCGGTGGAAATCATGACCCCGCAAGGGCTCTGGAAGCCCCAAAACTACAATGCGGGCACCTATAATGGCTGGGTCACGATGCGGAGTGCGATGGAACGCAGCCTCAATCTTGTGACGATACGGCTGGCGGATCATGTCGGCATGGCGGCGGTTTCCGATGCCGCGCGGCGCTTTGGCGTGATTGACAACATGCCGCGCTATTTGGCGATGTCGCTTGGCGCGGGTGAAACCACGGTGCTGCGTATGGCCACAGCCTATGGCGCCTTTGCCAATGGCGGGTTCCGCGTGACGCCAAGCCTGATTGATTCCGTGCAGGACAGGCGCGGGCGCGTGATCTGGCGCGCCGATCAACGTGTGTGCACAGGCTGCGCCGCCAGTGCCGAAGCCGGGCCGCCGCGGCTGGAAGCGGGCGAAAGGCAACGCGCGACCGATCCGATTTCGGCCTATCAGATGGTGAGCATTCTGGAAGGCGTGGTGCAGCGCGGCACGGCGGCGGGCACCATCGGATCACGTCTTGGCCGCCCGGTGGCGGGGAAAACCGGCACCACGGATGATTTCAAGGATAATTGGTTCGTGGGCTTCACGCCCGATATCGTTGTTGCGGTTTGGATCGGCTTTGATGATCCGCGCAGCCTTGGCAATAACGAAACCGGCGGCAGCAATGCTGCGCCGATTTTCCGCGAAGTGGTCGGTGCCGCGCTTACCGGCAGCCCGCCCGTGCCCTTCCGCCGCCCTTCCGGCATTACCCTGATGCGCGTGGCGGTGGGCAATGGCAGCATCATGGAACCCTTCCGCCCCGGCACGGAAAACAGCGCGCAGCGTTGGCGCGATGAATTCATCACCGAACGCGCCGATGGCTCCGGCGCCCCAGGCGCGCCCGGGGCCAACCGCCTCGACAGGGACCTCGGCGGGCTCTATTAGCCCCGCATCATGCGCGCTGACGCCCAATCCCTGCACGAGCAGATCACCGCTTCGGTGTCCCTGCTGAGGAGGCATCTTTGACTGGGATGCCTCTGTCCGTCGTCTCGAAGAACTGAACGCGCGGGTCGAAGACCCGACGCTCTGGAACAATGCCGATGAAGCGGGGCGCGTCATGCGCGAACGTGGCCGGCTGGCTGAACAGATTGATGGCGTGAAGCGCCTGGAACGCGATGTCGCAGATGCGCTTGGCCTGATTGAATTGGCCGAGGCTGAGGGCGATGCCGATACCGCCAATGCCGCCACCGCCGATCTTGAACGCCTGGCGGCAGAGGCGAAGAAGCGGGAGATTGAAAGCCTGCTATCTGGCGAAGCAGATGCCAATGACGCGTTTCTGGAAGTGAATTCCGGCAGCGGCGGGACCGAGGCGCAGGATTGGGCGGAAATGCTGCTGCGCATGTATTCGCGCTGGGCGGAACAGCATGGCTATAAGGTAGTGCTGACCGAAGAAAGCCCGGGCGAACAGGCGGGGTTGAAATCCGCCACCATTCAGATCAGCGGCCCCAATGCCTATGGCTGGCTCAAGACCGAAAGCGGCGTGCATCGCCTGGTGCGCATCAGCCCCTTTGATTCGGCAGCGCGTCGGCACACCAGCTTTGCCTCGGTCTATGTCTATCCGGTAGTGGATGACAAGATCGAGATTGAGGTCAATCCGGCGGACCTCAAGACCGATACCTTCCGCGCGTCTGGCGCCGGCGGGCAGCATGTGAACAAGACCGAATCGGGCGTGCGCTTCACCCATATCCCGACCGGGATTGTGGTGGCGTCCACCCAGGATCGCAGCCAGCATCGCAACCGCGCCATTGCCATGAATATGCTGAAGGCGCGGTTGTATGAATTAGAATTGTCCAAGCGCGAGGCGGTGAATGCCGCGACCGAGGCCGGCAAGACCGATATCGGCTGGGGCCACCAGATCCGGAGTTATGTGTTGCAGCCCTATCAGATGGTGAAGGATCTGCGCACCGGTGTTGAAAAGGGCAATCCCGCCGCCGTGCTGGATGGGGAGTTGGATGATTTCCTGGCCGCGTCGCTTGCATCGCGCGTCGGCGCAACGCGCAGCGAAGCCAGCGCCAAGGCGCAATAGCCGCATGTTTCGCGGCGCGGTCATTCTGGCCTAAGACCAGCCCGTGCTTGCCTTTCTTGCCCTTTGCCTGCCGATTTTCGCGGTGGTGGCCTTTGGCTTCACCGCGGCGAAGCGCAAATGGATGCCGCCCACCGCGATGGAAGCGATTGGGCTGTTCAGCTTCAACGTCGCGCTGCCCGCGATGTTGTTCAAGCTGATGGCCGCCCAGCCTTTGCGCGAAAGCTTTGATGCCATTTATTTCGCCGGGTATCTGGGCGCCTGCATGACGATCTTCGCCTCTGTCATGCTGATCGGGCGCGTCGCGCGCGGCAATATCCGCATCGGTTCCGCCTTTGGCGCGGCTGCGGCCATGGGCAATGTCGGCTATCTGGCTCCGCCACTCATGCTGCCCATGCTGGGGCCACGCATTGCGGGGCCGGTCGCCATGGCGATTGTCGCGGAAGTGGCGGTGATCATCGCGCTTGGGTCCATGCTGATGGCGCCCGCCGCGAAAGGGGCGGGGTTGAAAGCCGTATTGGCTGGTTTGCGCGGTTTGCTGCGTAACCCAGTGATCCTTTCCATCGCACTCGGCGCCTTGGCGGCGGGGGTAGAACTGACCATTCCCGCGCCGATCGAGCGTTTCCTTTCCTTCCTTGGCAATGCCGCCGGACCCACAGCACTATTCGCCCTGGGCGGCACCCTCGCGCGGTTAAAAATTGGTGGGCAGCTATTCGCGGTGGCTTTCGGCATCACCTCGGCGAAGCTGTTCATCTACCCCGCGCTGGTGTGGTTCGTGCTGGGAAGCTGGTTGGCGCTTGATCCCTTTTGGGTGATTTGCGGCGTGCTGCTGGCCGCGATGCCAACCGCGACCAATGCCTATCTGCTTGCGCAACGCCAGGGCGTGGGGGCGGAAGAAGCCTCGGCCGCGGTGCTGTTCACCACCATCATCGCGGCCATCGCCTTCCCGGCCACGGCTTGGCTGTTGGATGTGCCAGTTCCCTGAACGCTTGGCGCGCGCGCAGCTTGGTCATAGACTCACGGCTTCTTACAGCAACGGAGCAAACGCCCATCATGTCGAGTGCCGCCGAAAGCGCGCCAAGCTGGCATGGCATTATTCGCCAGGCCTTGAAGGAACATGATGTCCGGCTGGTCACCTATGTGCCGGACAATGTGCTCCGCCCCCTGATTGATGGCTGCCATGCCGATCCCTTCTTCACTACCTTCGCCGCCGCGCGAGAGGAAGAAGCGATTGGCATTGTCGCCGGCGCCACCATGGCCGGCATGCGCGGCATTGTGCTGATGCAGACATCAGGCTTTGCGACCCTGCCCAATGTTCTCGCTTCCCTTGTTGTGGCCAGCCAAATCCCGGTGCTGATGATGGTGAGCGAACGCGGCACGCTGGGTGAATTCAATCCCGGCCAGGCGATTGTCTGCCGCACCATGCGCCCGATCCTGGATAGCATGGGCATTGAACACCACACCCTGTCCCGCATGGATGAGGCCGCCTTTATTGCGGATCGCACCATGCGCCAGGCCTTTGCCACGCGTTGGCCGGCCTGCCTGATCCTCTCACCACTGCTGACCGGGGGGCGCAAATAATGGAAGACCGTCGCAATACGCAGGTGATGAACCGTGCGGCGCTGACAAGGCGCGTGGTGGGCAAGCTGACGAAGCAGGAAGCCGTGATTGGCGGCATCGGCAATTCCAACTGGGATTTATGGGCCGCCGGCCATCGGGCCGAGAATTTCTACATGCTGGGCAGCATGGGATTGGCGGCGCCGATTGCCATGGGGGTTGCGATTGCGCAGCCGGAACGGCGCGTTTTCGCCTTGGAAGGCGATGGGTCGCTGCTGATGCAGCTTGGCTGCCTTTCCACCATTGCCGCGCAGGCGCCGAAGAATTTGATTGTGATCATTTGGGACAATGGCATTTATCAGATCACCGGCGGCCAGGGCACGCCGGCGGCCAAGGCCGGCACCGATCTGGTGGCGATTGCGCGTGCCTCTGGCATTGCTTCTGCCCATTGGGCGGCGGATGAGGCGGAGTTTGATGCGCTGATTGACCGCGCCCTTGCCACCGATGGCCCGCATGTGATCGGCGCGCGCATTGATAATGAACCCGGCAAGACGCAAACGGACCGCGACCCGATCCGCTTCCGTGAGACGTTTATGCGGGGCATGGCGACCAAACTGACATAACGACCTGCCCGGCTGCTGGGGCGGCGCATCAAGGCCGGGTTGGAAACAGCCTGGCCCTTTTCAGCTTGTGGCAAGCAATCCGTGTTATTAACTACGGGTCTGGGAAAATCCCCAAGGGCTGAGGCGCATCGTGGCAACTGCACTTCCCGAGCTTGAAGACCCGGCGCAAGCCAAGGCAGCCCTGGCGCAGCTTGAAGGCGCGCGCCAATTCCAGGAAGCCGCCAGCCTGGCCGCCAAGGCTGTGGTGCTTTGGCCCGAGGATGCCGAGTTTCGTGCAGAGCGCGCAAAGCATCTGCTCGCCGCCGGCGCCCTGCTGGAGGCCGAGGCCGCGGCGCGCGAGGTTCTACAGGCCGAGGCCAGCGACGCTCAGAAGGAAGCAGCCTGGATCATCCTGGCCGATGCGCTGATCCGCCAGGAACGCGCCGCCGATGCGCGCGAAGCGCTGCGCGAGGCATGCTTTGCCATGCCGGGGAGCGTGGCCCTGCAAGCGAGGCGTGGGCACCAGGCAGCACAAGTAGGGGATTATCCGGAGGCCATAGACGCTTATCAGGCAGCCTGCGACCTGGCGCCGGAGCGTGAGGCGCTGCATCTGGGATTGCTGAACGGGCTTTGGATGGCCAAGCGTTATGCCCTTGGAAGTGCGGCCGCGGCGCGCGCGGTGGAGCAGTTTCCGGAATCGGCGACGCTACGACAGCAGCAGGCGAGCTTTCTGTTGGCGGAGGGGCGCGCAGCAGAAGCAATCGGCGTGGCGCGCGCGGCACTCGTTCTGGCTCCAGAAAACCCCTCAGCGCATTGGGCTTTGGTGGATGCGCTGTGGCGTCAGGATCGCTTTAATGAGGCGTTTCGTACGCTTGAAGCCGCGTGTGAGGCCATTCCTGGAAATACGTTTCTGTTGAATGAATTGGCGCGGCTTTCGATCCCGATGGGAAGGCGCGACTCTGTCATCAGATTCTATCGCAAAGCGATCGAACTGCCGGATGTCTCGCCTGATATTTGGAATGGCTTGATCCGAGCTCATATTGCGGAAGAAGAGTTCTCAACTGCCGCTACAATAGCGCGACGCGCAATGCTGGCGCACGCCCAGGCGGCCGATTTCGGTGCATTACTGGTTGAAGCATTGCTGTTGGAAGGCAAAACGGCTGCCGAGGCATCATCAGATATCGCCTCTACCTTGGATACGTCACCGGAAAACCTTGATATAAGACACTTTGTGATCGCGGGCTTACTCGCGCTTGGACGCTGGGACGAAGCGATAGCGCATCTTGAGGAAATGCGATCACTGCAGCCAGATCAGCCTGAACTGCTTCTCAAATTCGGCATCGCCTTGAGCGGGCAGGGCGCCTTTCGTGAAGCAATTGCCTTGCTGTCGGAATTGACGGAACAACATCCGGCGCATGTTGATGCGTGGGAAGCCCTTTGTGACGCCTATCGCCAAGCCAAGGAAATAAAGAGCGCGATCATGGCCTACCGGCGTCTTGAAGCGCTTAAGCCCCCAAGACCAAAGATGAATCGCTTGCGCGTACGTCTGTTTGGAGAAGACGGTATTTGAGAAGCCGATATCTTCTTTTGACCCATTAAGCGGCCAGACGCGGCTTCTTCGCTAGAAGTATGCCGGCTCTGTACGGCGTTCCTAAAAGTTCATCGGAAGACATTTCAGTGGCAGCCGGATCAAGGCGAAAAAACCGAAGCCCCATACCCGAAAGCTTGCCCAGGAATTCCCCAACATCAAAGCCGGCGGCCTGTATCTGCCCAGGTGACCACTCCATCACGATCTGCAAATCCGGATTGGCGGCGACGACGGACTGCGCCCCATCAAATGCTAGAGGCTCAGCACCCTCGATATCAATTTTGATAACATCCAGCTTTCCTGAAAAATGTTGATAGAAATGATCAATACTTACACCTGGAACCGAAAATTCCACGCTGGGCGCTTCCCCAAGATAATCAAGAAAGCCCTCATGAACCTTGAAGATACTTGTATTACCTGAGCGCCCAACCCGACGAAACAGCGTCAACTGCCGTTCGGTCTCACAAATCGCAGAATGATAGATGGAGGTGTTTCTTCCCAGATCATTGATGTGGATATTGTCACGCGCGATCTTGAACAAGGTTCCATCAGCCTCAACGCCTATCGACTTACCGTCGGGACAAAATCGTCCAAATAGCAGAGTAAAATAACCAAAATGTGCCCCGATATCCAAGCAATGATCGTCTTTGCGCAGAATACGACCAAAGTGTTCAGTCAATTCAGTCTCGTACAAACCGGTAGCAATAAACCATGGGGCAATAAGGCGGTCTGAGGCCTCAACAAGGTAGATGATCTGAACGCCATTCACGATGGCTTTGACTAATACCAGACCATCACCCATGTAGGTGGTGCGTCCGCCATGGCTGAAGGCTTCCAAAGCAGCTAGGCGATGTTCGAGGCGACGTTCGATGCGCCGGTAGGGAAACAATAAATCTCTAAAGTTGCCCAAATGCCTAAGGCTGCCCTTCACGTATTTGGCCAAGCTTTCAGAGGCTGGCCTCGTGGGGGAAATTTTCTTACTCATGGGGATGGGTTAAGCCCATTGCATATGGCCTAGATACATTAAATTTCCGATCTTATTTGTTTGGTCATATTATCCCTAACTCACAACCCACAAGCCGCATCCAAAAACGCCCCACCCAGCGTCCCCGGCGTTGCTTCACGGAACCCGCTACGCCGCGGGCGTTCCGCATGGACCGGCTGCTGCGCATTGCGCCGCGCGAACCAGGCCCCTTCCAGTGGGCGCCATTGCCGTTCCGCACAACGATACTCCCCAATGAACCGCACCGAAAGCGCGCGACCGCCCGTTTCCGGAATGGGGATGGATTCGCGCAAATTCAGCATAATCCAGGCCCGCCGCACGGGGCCTGAGATATTCAATTCACGTTCCTGCACATAGCCGCTTTCAAACATTTCATTATTGAAACCAATGGAACGCCAGCCAACCAGGCCGGGGCCGGGCGGTTCCGGAATGGGCGGGGGCTCTGGCGCCTGCTGGGCACAGCCCGCCAGTCCAACCAAAACAACCGTCGCCGCCAACCACCGCCCCATAACGCCTGCTCCTTTAGGCATGTGTTTCATCGCATTTTCCGAGCCGCCAAGTGGTGCCACTTGGCTTGAAAATGCTCAGCCCATATTCACCATAATGGTCTTCTTATGGGTGAAATGTTCCAGCATGGCTTCCAAGGATGCTTCCTTGCCCAGGCCGGATTGCTTCACGCCACCATAGGAAAGATTGGCCTGCACCACCAGATTCTGGTTGATCTGGACCAGGCCCGCTTCCAGCCGATGCGCCAGATCAAGCCCAACCTTCAGATTATTCGTCCAAAGGCTGGCGGCCAGGCCGTAATCGGAATCATTCGCCTCGGCCAGCACCGCTTCCGGGTCATCAAAGGGCTGGATCACGGTAACGGGGCCAAAGATTTCTTCCCGCACCAGCCGGCTTTCGCGCGTCAGGCCCGTGAAGATCACAGGCTGCAGGAACAGGCCCTTCTTCAGCGCGGGGTCTTCCGGCATGCGGCTGCAAACATGCGCGGTGGCGCCGGCGGTGGCCGTGCCCTCCGCAATGAAGCCCTTCACCTTATCGAATTGGCCTTGGCTGATGATGGTACCGATATCGGTCTTCTCATCCAAGGGATCGCCCATCACCATATTATTCACCGCATCCTTCATGGCGGTGACGAAGCGATCAAAGATCGGGCGTTCCACATAAATGCGCGATGCCGCAGTGCAGCTTTGCCCCTGTCGCGTGAAGCGCATGGACGTCAGCGCGCCAGACACCGTCTTGTCGAAATCGCAATCGGCAAAGACGATCATCGGGCTTTTGCCGCCCAACTCCAGCGTGACGGGGATCAGCTTATCGGCCGCCGCGCGATAGACAATCTTCCCGGTTTCAACCGACCCGGTGAAGGTCACTTTCTTCACCAGCGGATGCGTCACCAGCGGCGCGCCGCATTCCGGGCCGAAGCCGCTCACCATATTGAACACGCCAGGTGGCAGCACGCGGTTCATGATTTCGCAAATGCGCAGCACCGCCAGCGGCGCTTCTTCCGCGCTTTTCACCACAACGGCATTGCCCGCCACCAGCGCCGGCGCAACCTTCAGCGCCATCAGCAGCATGGGAACATTCCAGGGAATGATGGCACCCACAACGCCGAGTGGCTCACGCACCGTGACCGACAGCACATTGGGGGCGAAGGGCACGCTTTCGCCCTTCAATTCACTGCCAAGCCCGCCGAAGAATTCGAAGACATCGGCGACAACATTAGCTTCCACGCGGCTTTCCGTGCGCAAAGCCTTGCCGGTTTCAAGCGCAATCAGCCGGCCCAATTCATCCACATGTTCCTTCAGCAGCGCGGCGCATTGATGCACCAGGGCGCCGCGCTTCCTCGCCGGCAGCTTGGCCCATTCCTTTTGCGCCTTGGCGGCATTGGTCACCGCCGCATCCACATCCGCCGCATCGCCTTCCGCCGCGCGCGCCACTTCAATGCCGGTGGCCGGGTTCACCACCGCGAAGGTCTTGCCGCTGCGCGCCGGCACATAGGCGCCACCGATGAAATGCAAGCCGGACAGCGCCTTGGCCAGCGCGAAGGGGTCTGCCGAAGGGGCGGCCGGGGTGTGGTGCGGGCGATCCAGCATGGGTGGTCCTTTCTCAACTTCGGGCAAGCCATAGCGCTTGGGCGCCGCTTAGGGAACGGGGTCTTGGCGCCCCGGGCAGGCCGGTGTAGCCAACCGCCCGAAACCCCTGCAACCGGAATCATACGCCATGGCCGCCATTGCCGATATCATTGCCCGCGAAGTACTGGATTCCCGCGGCAACCCGACCGTGGAGGCCGAGGTGGTGCTGGATACCGGCGCCCGCGGCCATGCCATTGTGCCTTCCGGCGCTTCCACCGGCGCGCATGAAGCGGTGGAACTGCGTGATGGCGACAAGGCCCGCTATGGCGGCAAGGGCGTGCTGAAGGCGGTGGCGAGTGTTGAGGGCGAGATTTTTGATGCGATTTCCGGCCTTGATCCACTCGATCAGATCAAGATTGACGAGACGATGATCGAATTGGATGGCACGCCGAATAAGGCGCGGCTTGGCGCCAATGCGATGCTGGCGGTCTCACTCGCGGTGGCCAAGGCAGCGGCGGCGGATTTGAATATTCCGCTCTATCGCCATGTCGGTGGTGTTTTCGCGCGCACCCTGCCGGTGCCCATGATGAATATCGTCAATGGCGGCAAGCATGCCGATAACCCGATTGATATTCAGGAATTCATGATCATGCCGGTCGCCGCCGGCACGATTGCGGATGCGGTGCGCATTGGCTCGGAAGTCTTCATGGCGCTGAAAAAGGCGCTGCATGATGCCGGGCATTCCACCAATGTCGGTGATGAGGGCGGTTTCGCCCCCAATCTGAAAAGCGCGGATGAGGCTTTGGCCTTCATCACCAAGGCCTGCGAAGCGGCGGGGCATCGCCCTGGGGAAGACGTAGTCTTCGCGCTGGATTGCGCCGCGACCGAATTTTTCCATGACGGCGTCTATGCCCTGGAAGGTGAGGGCAAGAAGCTCGACCCAGCCGGCATGGTGGAATACCTGGCCGCGCTGACAGCGAAATGGCCGATTGTCTCTATTGAAGATGGCTGTTCCGAAGATGATTGGGCGGGTTGGAAGCTGCTGACGGACCGCATCGGGGCCAAGGTGCAGCTGGTGGGCGATGATCTTTTCGTCACCAACCCGGAACGCTTGCGCCAGGGCATCGAAAAGGCCACCGCAAATGCCATTCTGGTGAAGGTCAACCAGATCGGCACGTTGACCGAGACGCTGGAGGCGGTGGAGATGGCCCATCGCGCCGGCTACCGCGCGGTGATGAGCCATAGGTCGGGTGAGAGTGAGGATGCGACCATCGCTGATTTGGCCGTTGCCACCAATTGCGGGCAGATCAAGACGGGGTCGCTGTCGCGGTCTGATCGGCTTGCGAAGTACAATCAGCTGATCCGTATTGAACAAGGGCTTGGCCCGGCGGCGCGTTATGCCGGGCGAGGTGTGCTGAAGCGCTAACCCTGGCGCTCAGCTTGCCAGCGGAGCAAGCTCGGCCAATGGCCAACGTGGGCGCGGATTGAAGGCGAGCGAATCGGCCAAGCCGTAACGCATCCTTTCAAGCCCCGCCCAGGCCACCATCACGGCATTATCGGTGCAAAGCCTGAGCGGCGGGGCCAGCATGGGAAGGCCGCGGGCGGTGGCGACGCCATCAAGCGCCAGGCGCACCGCGCCATTGGCAGCGACCCCGCCGGCCACAACCAGCGCTGTCACATCTGGCGCCATATCAAGCGCATGGGCAGCGCGATCGGCCAGCACGGCGGCGACGGCCGCCTGAAAGCTCGCCGCAATATCCTCTCGCCGCGCTTGCCCCTGCGCCACCGCCCGCGCCACGGCGGTCTTGAGGCCCGAGAAGGAAAAATCGCACCCCGCCCGCCCCAAAAGCGGCCGCGGCAGGTTCACCGCAGTAGGATTGCCGCTGCTTGCCAGCCTTTCCAGATGCGGCCCTCCGGGCCAGGGCAGACCAAGCAGCTTTGCTGCCTTATCAAAAGCCTCACCCACCGCGTCATCAAGCGTGCTGCCCAAGCGGCGGTAGCTGCCAAGCCCTTCCACCAGGACGCATTGGCAATGCCCCCCGGAAAGCAGCAGCAGCAAATAGGGGAAGGCGGGCGCCCCACCGGGCATGAGGCCAGGCAGGCGCACGGTCAGCGCATGCGCTTCCAGGTGATTGATGGCGATGAAGGGCAGGCGATGCGGCAGCGCCACCCCCTTGGCGAAGGAAGCGCCCACGATCAGCCCGCCGATCAAGCCGGGGCCCGCGGTTGCCGCCACCGCGTCAAGGTCAGCGTAACCCATGCCAGCCTTGGCCATGACGCCCGCCACAAGCCTGGGCAGATGTTGCAAATGCGCCCGTGCGGCGATTTCGGGCACCACGCCACCAAAGGCCGCATGTTCCTTCAACTGGCTGAAAACCGCCTCGGCCAGAATGGCGCCATCTGCGCGCAGCAGCGCGGCAGCGGTTTCATCGCAGCTTGTTTCGATCCCCAGGATGATGGCGTCAGGCTTCATAAGGAAGCCCGTTACCACGCCGGGGCCCGCGCGCGAAACCGCGCCCGCCGTTAGATGCTAACGCAGGCCTGAGGCCAATTGCTCATTGATCTCGATCAGGAAACCAAGATCGGGTGAAGGGCTTTCCATTTCCCGCATCACCGCGCGCCCCACCTGCAGCATGGTCAGCTTGGTTTCCTGCGGCAATTGATTGGCGGGGTGACGGAGCGATGCATCAAGCGCGATCCAAAGCCTGCGATTATCCGCAATGGCACGCGCGCGCGCGATGCCTTCCTGTTCCAGCGCCGCACGCAGGCCGCCAGTGACGCGGCGGAAGACATCCGCTTCCTGCTCTCGCGGGTCCATGGCCTGGCGCGTCATTTGGTACGCGCGGCGGGCATGCATCATGTTCATGCCACATCCTCCGGCACCGAGACGGAAGCAACGGGGCTCAGGCCCAGCACCACTTCCTCATGGCGCATCACGCGCCGTGCGAGCTTGAGCGCCTGATAGCATTGATCGGCTTCGGCGGCCTTCAGCGCGCGTTCGAGCAATTCGCGCACCATACCAGAGGTTGTTGCTTCCCCAAATTCCTTGATGAGATCGCGGGCCAGATCAAGGCCGATCTTGCGTTCATCATGGTCGCCGATATAGGCAGTTTGCAGGGCGAAGTAGATGCGCCGGGCCGGTGAATTGGCCATCTCAGGCGTCATCAATTGCTTGCCGAACAGAAACCTTGCGCGCGCGGTGAGTTCTATACGGGCACGATTTCGGAAGCGGATGGGCGCGCCATTGACGATCATCATGTCGCCTTGGCGGAGTTCAAGAACAAGGGTGGACATTTTTGTCTCCCGCAGATGAAGGCGGCCCCGCCAGGGCGAGGCCGCCGACTGTATTAACGGAACAGGCTGAGCAGGGTCTGCGGTGCCTGGTTGGAAATCGAAAGCGCCTGTGTGCCAAGCTGCTGCCTGATCTGCAGCGACTGCAACTTCGCACTTTCCTTCGCGAGATCGGCATCAACCAGGGCGCCAAGGCCACCTTCCATGGCGTCAATCTTGTCCTTGTTGTAGCGGATCTGACCATCAACATAGTTGCTGTCAGCGCCGAACTTGTTCAGTGCGTCGGCAACCGCCGCTTCAACTTCCTTGAAGTTACCGCTTGCACCAAGAGAAGCCTGTGCGGCGGCAGCATCCGCCGGGGCCGCATCCAGCACCATGTCAGCCGCTGCATCAACGGCGGTGATGGTGAAGGTGCCGGCCGCCTCATTGCGGATAGCAACAATGTTACCGCCACCCGCGCCAGCATCGGTGCTGAGCAGCGTGCGGCCGTTGTAAGTGGCATCCGCGATGAAGTTGTCCATCTGGGTCTTCAGCGCCGTATACTGCGCGTTATACTGGGCGCGCTGATCGGCATTGATGGTGCCATCGGCCAGGCGCGTCAGGGTCGAACGCACATTGACCATCGTTTCGGATACCTTGCCAAGCGCGGCAAAGGTCGTATCCAAAACGCCCTTCACACCGCCCAACTGCTCATTCGCAGCCGTGAGGCCAGCAACATCGGATCGTACGGTTTGCGCCACGGCGAATGCGCCGCCATCATCCTTCGCATCGGCCACACGAAAACCCGTGGAGATACGCTTCTGAACCACGGAAAGCTGATCATTGGTGCGGTTCAGCGATTGAAGCGCCACCATGGAACCGATATTGGTGTTGACTGAATTCAAAGACATCGGGGTATTCCCCTCCACATCACGACCATTGCCCCAATCAAGGTGGCGATAAGGTCTGGTTGCATCCGCTTTTTGCGAATAGGCTCATGATGTCGGAAAGGGTTGAATCATCACTGAAAAAATCGGTAAACGCCGGGATTTTTTCTGCATTAATGGTTTAACATCTTCATGAATGCGAAGACTTCTGTATTTATCAGGAAGTTTTCATTCTCGGCTATACAGCATCAAGACAATGCTAGGAATTCGCTTATCTTCATCAGTCGTAGGTTGACTTGGCCTTGTGGCCTTTTCGCCAAAATGTTGCAGAGGAATGAATGTGACGCCGTGCGCTTCCCGTGAGGCGTGATGGCAGAGGGGCCTGGCACCATGGCGTGCAGAAACGTGTGCTGAGGCATAGCCCGCAAAAGGCGCAGAAAGCACGCAGCTATCAGAGGAAATTCGTCAGTCTCAATTGCTGGACAAGGGAAATGGTGCGATAGGAAGCTTCAAGCTGCGTTTGCGTTGCCTGGAAGCTGGTAATGGTCTTTGCCATATCCACTTCTTCAATTTCGCTCACCTGAAGGGTAAGGCTGAGCGTCACACTTTCGTGGAGGGTGCGAACGCTTTCCATGCGCCCCTCCACAACGCCAAGCGCGCCGCGTTCCAGCGCCAGGGCATTGACGCTGGATTTCAGACCCTGCTGCACTGTGGTGATGAAGGTATTGTAGCCCTCACCCAATTGGCTCTTCTCCGGTGTCAGGGCCGCGATACTGGCCAGCCCACGCAGCAGGTCGCGTGCCCAGGATCCCGTTGTTTCACCGCTGCTGACAACCGAACCATTCCTATTGGCGGCAATGCCGTATTCTATGCGCTCATTGTCACTGCTCAGCAGGTTCCGCCGGCCCTCGGTCGCTCCTGCGCCGGTGGATAGGAAAACCGAAAAGGGCGTAACACCAGCCGCGTTAGACTGCGCAAGTACCTTAGTATTGGCAAGCACTGTGACCGCGTTGGCGCTGGTGAGCGACGCAACCTGGGTTGCAATTCCGGAAGCCATGCCGCTGGTCAGAATGCCATCCGGATCAGGAATGGGCGGCCGAAATGTATCGGAACCGCCAAAAAGATATTCGCCATTATACCTTTCATTCAGCAGGTTCGCCACTTCGACAAGCGCTGCCTTAGCCTGCCCGGCCTGGATCTGGATTTCTTCGGGTTTTGTCGCCCCCAATAGCTTCGCCGTGTTTGCGGTAAACTTCTCCGCAATGGCCCCGATGCGGTCCAGAACATCCTGCGTAACCTGAACCTTGGAAAGCGTTTGCTGGATCGTGTTCTTATAGGCTTCCCGCCGTGAGATCTCCCCGCGCAAATCCATGCTTTTCGGGGCATCAGTATTCAGCGCGGCGTAAGAGGAACCCTTGCGGCCCGTTGAAACCTGTTCGCCAAGCGACGTCAAGCGTTCCCGCAGCATGCTGGCGTTCAGGTCAATGCGTCCGGTCAGGCTGATACCACTCATGGCTTATCGTACCGATCCGAAAAGAGTTTCCCACATGGTCTGTGCGGTGCTCATCACACGGGCATTGGCGGCATAGGCATTCTGGAGCTGGATAAGAGACGCCATCTCACTATCCACATCAACACGTGATTGGCGCGTGAAGCGCGCTTCAAGCCCATCGCTCAGCTGCGTCGCGGTGTCCAACGCCTGGCCAGCGGCGGCACTGTCAGAAGTATGTGACGCAGTGAGGATGACGGCGTAATCCTCGATCGTCTGGGGTGTGCCGAAGGGGCTGGAAAGCGAGCCATCAGGACCGATGCCGGTTGTGCGAAAGCCGCCCCAATTCGCACCAAGTGAATTTGTTGTCCCGAAACTATGGTTCAGGATCCGGTCAATCAAGATAGTGAAACCGGCGGGGCCGCCCACGGGATTGGGAGTGAAGCCGCCCGTAGCATGGGTGCCATCGCGCAGAAGCCTGACATCTGCGCGCACCACGCTGCTTACTTCTACCCGCCCTGCGAAGCCGATCTGCGCACCACCGGCATAAGCCAAGTCGGGGTTAGGCCCGCTGAAAGCCGGCCCTACCCCGGCAGGATCGGTGAAAAGCCTAAGGCCTTCTTCTTCAAAGCGATCCGCGATCTCTGCGGCGGCGATGTCAAGCTCTGCCTGATAGCGCGGCAGTGTCTCATCGCGCAGCTTGATATATTCACCAAGGCGACCACCCTTCAAGCCGGTCGTGACATCCGCGCCTGACAGGGTGATCGGCGGGATGGTGCCGGCGCCACCATAATAGGCTTGTGGCGTCAGGAATGCCGATGGAACGGATAAAGCATCGGTGTTTTCACTCAATGGCAGGGTAATGCCGCCAGCACCCAACAAAACCAGCCCACCATCCTGCTGCCGTACAACCTTGAAAGCAATGATTTCGCTGAGCTGCGCAATCGCCAGGTCGCGCTTATCCTCAATATCGGCGGTCGGTTGGCCGGCCCCCTTCTGCTCGCCGATGGTGCGGGTCAGGGTTGCGATTTCGCGCAAGGTGGTGTTGATCAGCTTGATCTCGGACACGATGCCATCCTGTGCGGATTGCCGCGCCTCCTGCACCACGCGTGACAGATCATTGAACCGGTTCACCAAATTTTGCGCCGCGTTCAGAACAACGGCCTGCTGCTTGACCACCTGCGACGGGTCGGTACGCAGTTCAATAAAGCTGGTCCGCAACTTGCCAACCAAATCGCCAAGACCTTCACTTTTGGCAGGATCGCCATGCGCCTCATCAATGCGCGCCAATACCGCATCGCGCAACTCGGCAGCACTCAGTTCCGATTTGCGCCTGTTCATTTCATTGACCAGCGCCGTGTCAACCTCACGGACTGGGCCAAGGCTGCGCACGCCATTGCCCTGACCCGCGTTCGAAACGGCTTCGCCAAGGATCCGTTTGCGGGTGTAACCCGCAGTCTCGGCATTTGCCACATTGTCGGCTGCATTCGAAAGGGCCCGCTGCGTATGCAGCAAACCCGAACGTGCGATCAACAGGGCAGCGTCAATGCTCATGGCTTTTGCCGATCAGTCCCATTTCATGCGGCATCAGCGCCGCATATTCAGCGTTTCCTGCAAAAGGTCATCCACGGTGGAAACAATGCGCGTATTCGCCGAATAAGCGCGCTGCGCCAGGATCAATTTGGAAAACTCAGTCGCAATATCCACATTGGAACGCTCAACGGCGCGCGTGGAAAGCAGCCCAGCCCCATCTTCGCCAGCCTCGACCACCCGCGCCTCACCACTTTCCGTAGTGCGGAGGAAGGCTTGGCCGTCCAGGTGGTCCAACTTGTCCGGATCCTTGAAGACCGTTACCGGCACTCGCGCCACAACGCGGGACTGACCATTGTCGTAGTTGATCCGCACATCGCCATTCCGTTGCGTAGTGACCGAGGAGAAGGAACCCAGCGGAATGCCATCCTGTTCAAAGCTGTTCACACTTAGGCCGCTTGCCCCGTTCGAGGCGAATTGGGTCAAGCCGCCTGAGACACCGAATTTGCCGATATTGAGCGTCATGGTCTGCGGGCCTTGACCAAAATCGGCGGTAAAAGTCACCGTTGCGGGTACGCCCGCACCGCCCGCGCTGCCGATCAGGGAGCCTGTTGGAGCGCCAAACTCCTCAAGAGTGCCGTTCGGATGAGTTGAACCACCGTCCGGACTAAAAAGGATGGGGATCGTGCCACGGGCGGGCACCGTCGCCTCTGGCGCATTGATCGACAAGGTCCAGGTATTGTCGCCGGGCGCGGTAGAGGGTGTGAAGGTTAGGGTCAGTGCCCGGGACCGCCCGAGCGAATCAATCACCTGGATGGAGGTGCTTTGCGCCGTCGTGCCACCCGCGGAAAGATTGCCCGTAAAGTTCAGTTGCTGCGTTGGTGACGGCGTGAAGACATCTTCCTTGATCTGGATGGGGGAAAGCTGCGTCTTGTCCACCACGCCATTGGTGACAGGCCAGCCTTGCAACACATAGCCGGAACCATTGACCATGTAGCCTTCGCGATCGCGATTGAAATCACCGGCGCGGGTGTAAAAGTTCCGGGCGTCGAAGTTCTTCGATCCATCGGAATTCGTGCCAACCGGCAGGGCGACGGTGAAAAAACCCTGTCCAGAAATGGCCAGCGCCAGTGGGTTTTCAACCTGCTCAATGGTACCTTGGATCTGGTTGGTGAAATCGGGCCGCGCCAGTACCGTTCCTGGGCGATGCACTTCCGAATTGCTCTCAGAAATATAGGACACGAAATTCGTATCTGTCCGCTTGAAGCCCACGGTCTGCGAATTGGCCACATTGTCCGAAATGTGCCCAAGGGCACGTGATTGGGCGTTCATGCCGCTAAGGGCGGTGTTCATCGAGCTATAAAGCGACATGGCGGATTCTCCTGCCGAGAAGGTTCAACACCTAACAACGACAACGCGAGGCAAGCGCCATGCCAACGCGAATGGCCTTTTGGAGGGTAAATACGGGCAGGATACCGCTGCCATGAGGCAAGTATTGCGCAGCATACGGCAAATCCTGCCGGATACGGCCCCGGAATCTCTGGCCTAGCGATTGCTGTGACATCCCTCAGCACGCGTGAGGACGCCATTGGCAGGCTTGTCACCTGGTCTCTCCCTTGCAGCTTGCTCGGCCTTTTGGGGCGTTTGTCCTGCGGGGACCGTCATCGGCTCTTGAAACAGGTGGTTTGGAATCTTCATGCTGGATGCAGCTTCCGTTTCACAGGTCAATTCCACAACCGGAGCCGCGGTTGCCGCCAAGGCGCGCCCCGCTGAGGCGGCTGACGAAGGGTTCCATTGCCGGTTTCGCGAGGCACTTGAAACCGCGACAGGGGAAGAAACTGGCGCTGCCGCCAAACCGGCCGAAATCCCGAAGCCGGATCACCAGGCGCAGGGGGCAACCCAGACCTCGGCGCAGCCTTCTTCCACTGAGGCCACGCTCAATAGCGGCAAGAACCCAACAACGCAGGTGGAAGATAATGCACCAAAGGCTTCGAACCCTGATACCGACGCTGCCGTGAGTGCCGAGGCTGCGGCGCCTGAAGTTGTGCAACCACTACCGAGTGATGTGCTTGCCGGCCTTCTGACGACTCAAGCCCAGCCCAAGCCGCCAACACCCGATATTACTGCGCTAGCCCCGAATACGGCCGAAACCGCCGCGGATGGCGCGGCGCCAGGCACGCAGGCCCCGTTGACCTTTGCCGCAGCGCAAGTTGCTGGCGGCGCTGGTCAGATTGAAGCGCCGGCCGCGCAGCAGGCTCTGGCGTCCGCAATGCTGCAGGAAAGCACCCTGGAGCAACAGCAGATTCTCGCCCAACTCCCGGCGGCATCTGGTCCCGCACAAACCGTCACGGCGCAGGCGGTTGCGGCGCAGGCATCATCCAAGCCCCAAGGCTTGGTCAGCAACCCAGCGCCCGCGCCCATGACACCGGCCCAGGAAGCGCTTGAGGCCGGAAAGCCGGTCGAGGCACTCTCGCTCCTCGCGAAAGCCTTCAACAATACCGAAGCGGCAGCCGAGAATAAGCTTGTCATGGCAGCTGAGGCGGCTGATGCAAGCTGGCGGCTCGTGAGCCCTGAAGCGCCCAAGGCCACAGGTGCCAAGCCATCAGCCGAAGGCCGGGCAGAGGGCCTTTCGATGCTGCCGCAAGGTTTCGCGGCGGCCGATGCCCTGGCGCTGCGTGCCGAGGCACCCTTATCCAGCACCCCCACACGCGAATTGGCCACACCCCTGCCGGCCCGGCAGCTTGCCCCGGTGGTGGTCTCGCTCGCGCTTGGCCGCGGTGATGAGGCGCTGACCATTGCGCTTGACCCGGTTGAACTTGGGCGGGTTGAGGTGAGTATCGGCCAAGGCAAGGAAGCGGGTCAGCTTCGCATTGTGGCGGAACGGCCGGAAACCTTGGCCCTTTTGCAGCGCGACCAGCGCGAATTGGACCGGGCGCTGAACCAGGCCGGGCTTGGTGACATGGCGCGGTCGCTGTCTTTCTCGCTGGCCTCGGATCAGGGGCGCCAGCAGCAATACGGGGCCCAGGAAAAGGGCCAGCGCCGTGCCTCCTTCGCCATCGGTGGTGTGGAAGGTGAAGCTGCCATGCCGGGCATGCCGGCACCGCTTCGCAACGCCACTTCTCTTATTGACATCGCTGTCTGAACGGAACCCGAACCATGTCAGCCTCCATTGCCAGCCTTTCCGCCAATGCCGCCTCCAGCACGGCGCAGAGCTCGAAATTTGCCGGTGATTTCAACACCTTCCTCACGCTGCTGACAACGCAGATCAAGAATCAAAGCCCGACCGACCCCTTGGATACCAACCAGATGACCAATCAGTTGGTGCAATTCGCGTCCGTCGAACAGCAAATCTCCATGAACCAGAACCTTCAGCGCATGTTGGCACTGGAACAGGCTTCGCAGCTTACCGCCAGCGCGCCGCTGATTGGCCGCAATGTGGAGGTGGAGGCCGAACAGATCAGCCTTCAGGGCGGCGTTGGCACGTTGAAGTTGCCGGCGGCGGGTGCCTCCCAAACGGCGGTGGTCACCATCCGGGGTAGCGGTGATCGGATCATTCGTCAGGAAACGGTGCAGCTTGGCACGGCACCCAAGACCTGGACCTGGAATGGCCGGGACACCAACGGGACCACCATGCCGAATGGCGCCTATAAGGTCAGCGTGACTGGCAGCGGCGCTGGCGGCAGGACTGAGGCGCTGCCCTTCACGACCATTGGCACCGTGACCGGGGCCGAAAGGGTGGGCGGCGATGTGAAGCTGCTGCTTGGCCAATTGCAGGTGAGTTTCGACAGGCTGCGTAGCGTCAGTTCGGGGAGCTGAGACACCGCATTATCCAGTTTGAGCGCCTCGCCAGGGTATTTTGGGGCCGGCCCTGCCCTGGGCTTCGGGCGCTTTGACGCAATTTTGTGTCGTCTGATCCAGAAATAATCCATAGACTCAGAAGTTCTCAATCGCTAGTTGTGTGTTAAAAAAGAGATAAATCATTTTTCTTTGCGGAATTTTTCCAACCGACAAATTTCCCTTGAGGAATTTTTTGCCTATTGTGTTATAGAACTCTCATCCAAGTGGGGTTTCGGCCCGGGGGACGCTTGGTGAAAAAGGTTGGGGGTGATGGGGAATTTCGTCGCTCAATTGCGTGCCTTGGGAATGTGGCGCCTATTCGCCCTTGCCGGCACTGGGCTTTTGGTGGCTGGGCTAATTACCTGGCTTGTGATCCGCGCCAGCCAGCCTGTGATGGGTTTGCTTTACGCGGATCTTGAACAACGTGATGCCGGACAGGTGATTGCAGCGCTTGATCGTGCGCGGGTGCCTTATCGTATTGAAGGCAATGGCACACGCATCATGGTCCCGGATGACCAGGTCGGACGTGTACGCCTTTCGCTGGCGCGAGAAGGCCTGCCAGCCGGTGGCAATGTCGGCTACGAAATCTTTGATCGCTCTGAAAGTTTGACCACCACGCCCTTCCAGCAGGACATGAATCGCGTGCGCGCCATGGAAGGCGAATTGGCGCGCAGTATCGCAACACTTGCCGGGGTACGTGCCGCGCGGGTGCATCTGGTTCTGCCGCGGCGTGAGGCCTTTTCGCGTGAAAGGGGTGATGCGCAAGCCTCTGTCATGTTGACCATGCAGGGTGCGCAGCGGCTTGATCGGGAAGCGATCCAGGCCGTGCTGCATCTGGTATCCACAGCCGTGCCGGGCTTGCGGCCGCAGAATGTTTCCATCGTTGATTCGCGCGGCGCGCTGCTGGCGCGTGGTGGGCAGGCGCTTTCCGGCCCGGCGGCGGCGGCGTCTCAGGAAGAAATGCGCCGCGGCCATGAATTGCGCCTGGCGCGTGCGGTTGAGGAAATGCTGGAACGCAGCCTTGGCCCCGGGCGCGTCCGTGCGGAAGCCACGGTGGATATGGATTTCGACCGTGTGCAGATCACGGAAGAACGCTTCGACCCCGATAATCAAGTAGCGCGCAGCCAGCAAAGCGTTCAGGAAAGTTCTCGCGGTACGGAACCTGCGCCCACCACCGTCCAGAACAACCTGCCCGGAAATGAGAACACGCCGGGCAGCACGCAGGAAAACCGCCAGGAAGAAACCACGAATTTTGAGATCGGACGCACCACGCGCAGCACCACGCGCGATCAACCGATCATCCGGCGCATCAGTGTTGGCGTTCTGGTGGATGGCGTTTGGGAGCCCCAGGCCAGTGGGCCCCCGCAGTTTCGCGAACGCTCAGCCGAGGAATTGGCCCGCATCGCGACACTGGTGCGCAGCTCCGTCGGCTTTGATGAACGCCGCGGCGACCGCGTAGAGGTTGTGGCCATGCGCTTCGCCGAACCACCCTTGCCGCTGGATAGCGGGGAGCGCGGCTTCTTTGATTTTGTTTTTACCTCCTCGACCATCGCGCGCATTATCGAAAGCGCGCTCTTTGCCCTGGTGGCGCTGGTGGCGATCCTTCTTTTGGGCCGGCCAGCGGTAAAGCGCCTGGTCACCTTGGCAAAACCGGCGCAAGGCGGCGCCTTGGCAGGTGCTGCGGGCGCCGCGGCTCTCGCCGGCAGTGGCGGCCTTCCAGTGGTTGCGGGCGCTTCGGCGCCAGACCAGGATGGCATGGTTACGCTCGCCATGGTCCAGGGGCAGATGCGGGCTTCGTCCATCAACCAGCTGCAGCAATTGATCGACAGTAACCCCGAACAATCGCTGAACGTCATCAGACGATGGATCGCCCCACCGGAGGAACCGGCATGAGCGGCAAGATGACCGGCCCGCAAAAGGCCGCGACCTTCATGTTGGCGGTGGGTGAGGAGCATGCCTCCAAGCTTTTCGCCATGATGCATGAGGATGAAATCCGCGACATTTCCCAGGCCATGGCAAGCCTTGGCACGGTACCCGCGGCAGCGGTTGAAGACCTGGCGCGCGAATTCACCGATACCATCGGCCAGACAGGCAATCTTGTCGGTAGCTGGGAGACCACGGAACGGATGCTGCTGCGCACCCTGCCAAGGGAACGCGTGGCGCAAATCATGGAAGAAATTCGCGGCCCGGCCGGGCGGACCATGTGGGACAAGCTCGGCAATGTGAATGAGGCGGTGCTGGCGAATTACCTGAAGAATGAATATCCGCAGACGGTTGCCGTGGTGCTGACCAAGGTAAAATCCGAACACGCGGCGCGTGTGTTGTCCATGCTGCCTGAAAGCTTCGCCATGGAAGTGGTCATGCGCATGCTGCGGATGGAAAGCGTACAGAAGGAAGCGCTGGAGGGTGTGGAGAAAACCCTCAAGGCCGAATTCATGTCCAACCTGGCGCGTGCCCAGCGCCGCGATGCGCATGAAATGATGGCGGAAATCTTCAATAATCTGGACCGCCAATCGGAAAGCCGCATCCTGGCCGCGCTGGAAGAACGCAACCGCGACGCGGCTGAGCGTATCCGCGCCCTGATGTTCACCTTCGATGATCTTGTGCGCCTGGATGGCATGGGCGTGCAGGTGCTGATCCGCAATGTGCCCAAGGAACAGCTTCTGCTCGCGCTCAAGGGTGCTTCGGAAAATCTGCGCGACCTGTTCTTCAAGAACATGAGCGAACGCGCCGGCAAGATGTTCAAGGAAGACTTGGCCAATCTTGGCCCCGTCAGGCTGCGTGAGGTGGATGAGGCACAGGCCGCCGTGGTGGTGATGGCCAAGGACCTTGCCGCACAAGGCCAGATCACGCTCCAGGAAGGGCGTGAGGATGAGATGGTGTATTGATGTCAGACGGCTTTGTCCCGGTCTCGCGCATTGCACTCTTGCGGGAATTCGCCCCCACATCGCTGATTGAGGCCTTGGACGCAGCGCGGGAAGAAGCGGCGCGCATGCCGCCGCCACCGCCTGAGCCCGACCCCATGGAAGAAACGCTCCGCGCCGTGGCTGCGGCCGCGCGGGAGGATGGCTTTGCTGCCGGCCGGGCTTCCATGACCCAGGAAGCAGCGCAGCGCGCGGCGGAAAGCCTTGGGC
The DNA here is from genome assembly GCA_020249925.1 of Roseomonas sp. Taxonomy (GTDB): domain Bacteria; phylum Pseudomonadota; class Alphaproteobacteria; order Acetobacterales; family Acetobacteraceae; genus Neoroseomonas. The sequence goes on from JADCER010000013.1 coordinate 194,743, forward strand.
TTATCGCCAAGCAATTGGCGGCCAGCCAGGCGGCCTCGGCCGAAATCGCCGCTGAGGCCAGCCGCGGTGTCGCGCGCGTGGCACTCGCCATGCTGGATGCGGCCTTGCCGGGGCTTGCCGCGCAGCAAAGTGCTACGCTTGTCGCGGATTTCGCCGAAAGGCTGCGCCCTGCATTGGCCTTCCTGCCAGAGGCGCATTTGCATATTGCGCCCAACCTGATGGACGATGTGCGCGCCCTGGTGGGTGATCTTGCCGTCACGCTGGTGCCGGATGCGGCCCTTGCCCCGGGCGATGCGCGCGCATCCTGGCAGGGCGGTGGTGCCGAATTCGATCTTGCCAAGCGCCGTGCCGCAATTGCCGAGGCGCTCAGCGCCGCCGGCCTTGACCTGCAACCTGATAATCAAAATGGGTGATCTGGTGCCGGCCCGTTTTTCTGAAACCGGGCTGCCTTCGGAAGGCCCAAAGCTTTAGGACAAAAAGACATGAGTGGATCGGATAGCTTCGAAGCCATGGCCCCACCGGCGCAGGATCAGCGCCCGCAAGGTCAAGCCACAACCATGCGGGATCTGGATGCGGTTTATGACATCCCGGTGCAGATCAGCGCCGTGCTGGGCCGCGCCACCATGCAGGTCAGCCAATTGCTGAAGCTTGGCCGCGGCGCTGTGGTGGAATTGGACCGCCGCCTGGGTGAGGCAGTGGACATCTACGTCAATAACCGCCTGGTCGCGCGCGGCGAAGTCGTGATGGTGGATGATAATCGCCTTGGCATCACCATGACGGAAATCGTGAAATCCGATCGCGGCGGGTAACATGGCGCGTGTTCTGATCATCGGGTCATTGGAAGCGGAACTCGGCCAGGCGGCGCGGATTGCCGTTGCCCGCGGCGCGCGATTGACCGTTGCCGAAGGGGCGGCAGCGGGGCTTGCAAGGCTGCGCGCCGAAGGCGCGGATCTGGTGCTCTGCGATGTCACGCATGATGTCGGCTGGCTGATTTCCTGCCTTGCTGAAGAACGCATTGCCTGCCCCGTCATCGCTTGCGGGCGACCGAATGATGCCGATGCGGCGGTGCGCGCCATTCGCGCCGGCGCCAAGGAATTCCTGCCGCTGCCGCCCGATGCGGAACTGATTGCCGCGATGCTGCAAACCGTGGCCGGTGAGGCTGACAAGCCCGTGGTCAAGGACCCGGCCATGGTGGCGCTCTTGGATCGCGCGACCCAGATCGCACGCGCAGATGCATCGGTGCTGATCACGGGGGAAAGCGGCACCGGCAAGGAAGTGCTGGCGCGGCATATGCACGCCACATCGCGCCGCGCCAATGGCCCCTTTGTCGCGTTGAATTGCGCCGCACTGCCGGAAGCGCTGCTGGAAAGCGAGTTATTCGGCCATGAGAAGGGTGCCTTTTCCGGTGCCGTCGCGGCGCGCAAGGGCAAGTTTGAACAGGCCAATGGCGGCACGCTATTGCTGGATGAAATCGGCGAAATGGACCCGCGCCTGCAGGCCAAGATCCTGCGCGCCATCCAGGAACGCGAAATAGATCGCCTGGGCGGCACGGCACCCATTCGCGTTGATGTGCGCATCCTGGCCGCGACGCATCGTGATCTTCAGGCCGAAGTCGCCAAGGGGCGCTTCCGTGAAGACCTTTACTTCAGGCTTGCGGTGGTGCGGCTGCGCATCCCATCCCTGAGGGAACGCCCGGCGGATATTCTGCCCCTCGCCCGCTATTTCGCTGAGCGCTACGCCCAGGCAAATGGCTTGCCCCTTCGCCTGCTCACCCCAGAAGCCGAGGCGATGCTGCTGCGCCACCCCTGGCCCGGCAATGTGCGCGAATTGGAAAATGCCATCCATCGTGCCGTGCTTTTGGCCGAAGGCAGCGTGATTGGCGCCGATGCGATTGAATTGATGGCGCCAGCAACTGTCATGGCGATGGCAGCCCCCATCACCGCCGCCATGCCCGAAGCTCCACCACCGCCTGTGGCACCAGCACCGGTGCCAGCTGCCCAAGCCGCACCCGCGCCGCGCGGCGCGGCGACCCTGGTCGGACGCCGGATGGAGGAGGTGGAGCGGGAATTGATCCTGGAAACCCTGTCCCATTGCCTGGGCAATCGCACCCGCGCGGCGGAGATGCTTGGCATTTCCATCCGCACCTTGCGCAACAAGCTGCATGAATACCGCGCCGCTGGCGTCGCGGTGCCGCCCATCCCCGGGCAGATGCCAGCTTCCGCCTCGGTTGACTGAAGCGCGTGTCAGAAACGCTGCTCCCTTCCTGGCTAAAGCGTGCCCAGCCCGGCAATGACGTGGCACTGGCGCTGGGTGTCGCGCTGCTGCTCGTGGTGCTTGTTGTGCCCTTGCCGGTGGTCCTGCTTGACCTGGGGCTTGCGATTTCCATCACGCTTTCTGTCCTGGTGCTGATGACCTCGCTGTTTTTGCAGCGACCGCTCGATTTCACCTCCTTCCCGACCCTGCTGCTGCTGACCACGCTGCTCAGGCTTTCACTGAATGTGGCGACCACGCGCATCATCCTGACCCATGGGCATGAGGGGCCGGAATCCGCGGGCCATGTCATTTCCGCCTTTGGCGGCTTCCTGATGGGCGGCGATGTCGCGGTTGGGCTGATTGTGTTTTTCATTCTGCTGATCGTGAATTTCGTCGTCATCACCAAGGGCAGCGGGCGCATCGCCGAGGTTGCCGCACGCTTCAGCCTGGATGCCATGCCCGGCAAGCAGATGGCGATTGATGCCGATTTGTCGGCGGGGCTGGTTGACGAAAACCAGGCCCGCGCGCGGCGCAAGGAATTGGAAGCGGAAACCGGCTTTTATGGCGCCATGGATGGTGCCGCGAAATTCGTCCGTGGCGATGCCATTGCTGGGCTGATCATCACGGCCATCAACCTGATTGGTGGGATCGCCATTGGCATATTGCGCCATGGCATGAGCTTCGGCGATGCCGTGACGAATTTCTCCATGCTGACGGTGGGCGATGGGCTGGTCACGCAAATCCCCGCCCTGCTGGTTTCGGTCGCTGCCGGTATCGTGGTCACCAAGGGCAGTACGGAAGGCACAACGGATCAGGCGCTGATCGAACAATTGGCCTCAAGCCCCAAGCCGCTGGCTATCGCTGCCGGTGCCTCAGGCATCATGGCGCTGATGCCGGGCATGCCGTTCCTGCCCTTCGTGGCCCTGGCGGGGGCTGCGGGCTATGGCGCCTGGCGGCTCACGCAAAAGGAACAGCAGCGCGTCATTGCCGCGAGCAGACCCCCCCTACCAACGCCAGAGGCTGATCTGCCCATTGCCGAATCCCTCAAGATGGATTTGCTCAGGCTGGAGCTGGGCTATGGGCTGCTGTCACTCGCTGCCGGCGATGCGCCACGCCTGACCGAACAGATCAAGGGCTTGCGCCGCACCATTGCGCAGGAAATGGGCTTCGTCCTGCCTTCCGTGCGCATCCAGGATAATCTTGCCCTGCCATCCGATACCTACAGCATCAAGGTGAAGGAGATTGAGGCAGGGCGGGGACAATTGCGCCACCCCTTGCTGCTCGCGATTGATCCATCGGGTGGCATTCCGGATATGCCCGGCGAACGCTGCACGGAACCAACCTTTGGCCTGCCGGCGCTTTGGATAGATGAAGCGCGGCGTGAGGAGGCGCTGGCGCGGGGCTGTACGGTTGTGGATTGCGCCGGGGTGGTCGCGACGCACATCACCGAAATCGTCCGCGAATACATGGCAGAGCTGCTTTCCTTCGCCGAGACGCAGAAATTGCTGGATGAAATGCCGGCGGAACAGAAGAAGCTCGTTTCTGATCTGGTGCCGCAGCCCATCGGCGTTGGCGGCATTCAGCGCATTCTGCAAAGCCTGCTCGCGGAACGGGTTTCCATTCGTGACCTGCCGACCATCCTGGAAGGCGTTCAGGAGGCGAATGCCGCCGGCGCCCGCACCGTGGCATCCATCCTGGCGATTGTGCGCCAGCGTCTGGCGCGCCAGCTTTCGGATGCCGCGCGTGGTCCCGAAGGCTATGTGCCCATGATTACGCTGTCAGCCGATTGGGAAGTGGCCTTTACCGAAGCGCTGATCGGCCCTGCGGATGATCGGCAGCTTGCCATGGCACCTTCCAAGCTGTCGGACTTCATGCAAAAGCTGCGCGATGTCTTCGACAAGGCAAATGCCATGGGTGAGCAACCTGTATTGGTCTGTTCCGGCGCCATTCGCGCGCATGTGCGCGCCATTGTCGAACGCTTCCGCCCCTCAACCCCGGTGCTGGCGCATACTGAAATCCATCCGCGCGCGCGCATCCGAACCGTAGGGTCGCTCTAGGTGCTGCATTTCCCGCAACACCTGGCCATTGCGCGAGGGGGCCGCTAGTGGTGCGATTCATGCTAGCCGTTCCCAATCCGAAACTGCGCCCTCGCACCACTCGCCCTATATTTGGTGGGCCGATTCACGCTGCTGTCGGGAATCGACAGCAGCGATCGGACCACTAGGCCATGCGGCTCAAGCTGTTTCACGCCAGCACCATGGCGGAAGCCATGGCCCAGATTCGCGCGGAGCTTGGCGATGATGCGATCATCCTGGAACAACGCCGCACGCGCCATGGCGTGGAGGTTACGGCAGCACTGGAACCGGATGAACCGCTGCTCATCCAACCGCTCAATAACGGCGCATCCTTTGCCCCGGCGGGACCGCTTGATTTTCACAATATCCCCGCAAGCCTTGCCCATGCCCTGCATAGGGGCCCCTTGCCACAAAGCTTGGCGGAAAACCTGATCTTCGCTGCGCTTCCCAGGGGTCTGGAACGTCCGCTGCTGCTTGCCGGTCCGCCAGGGGCCGGAAAAACCCTCACTACCGCCAAACTCACGGCGCGCCTTGTGCTGAGCGGGATGGCGCCCCTTGTCATCACCACAGACGGCCAGCGCGCTGGCGCGGTGGAGCAGCTGGCGGCCTTCACCCGCGTTTTGGGCGTTACGCTGGCAGTGGCACCCACGCCGGCCATGCTCGCCAAGGCGCTGACGCATCGCAGCCCCGGCCAACCCGTCCTGATCGATACAGCAGGTTGTGATCCCTTTAATGATGATCAGGCGCGGCACTTGCGCCATTTGGTCAGTCATTCCCTAGCGGACATAATTCTGGTTTTGCCGGCAGGGCTCGATCCGGCTGAGTCTGCCGATTTGGCCCGCGCTTTTGCGGCTTTGGGAGCGCAGCATTTGTTGCCAACAAGATTGGATGCTGCGCGGCGGTTGGGAGGAGTATTGATGGCGGCCAAGGCAGGCCCATTGGCATTAACGGAAGCAGGCATCGGATCGGAAGTCGCGGATGGGTTGGAAACCCTGACGCCGGAGGGGCTGGCATCGCGCCTTCTCTCCGCGGTAGAAGACAGAGCCTCAGGGTCCGGGAAGGAATCCCCTTGATGACGCAAGTTAGTCGCGCGTCCCAGAATGGGCGTATGATCGTGGTTGCCTCCGGGAAGGGAGGGGTTGGGAAGACGTGGTTTTCAATCAGTCTTGCCCAGGCCTTGGCGCGCCATGGGCGGCGCGTATTGCTTGCTGATGCTGATCTGGGCTTGGCGAATATCGATGTTCAGCTTGGCATAAGGCCGGAACGCGACCTGGCAGCTGTGCTATCGGGTAAGATGACAGTGCCTGAAGCCGCCATCCCGATTATCGATGCCGGTTTTGAAGTGCTTGCAGGGCGTTCCGGGTCGGGCGCGCTTGCCTCGCTCAGCCCGGCAGCGCTCGATGCTTTTCTTCAGGCCCTGGAAAGGGCAAGGCAGCAGTGGCAGGATGTCGTGGTTGACTTGGGCGCGGGGCTTGATGCGCCGCAGCGGCGTATCTCGGCGGCAGCGGATCTGCTGCTGGTGGTGGCAACCGAAGAACCGACCAGCATGACCGATGCCTATGCGGTATTGAAGCTGCACGGCATGGACAACCCCAAAAGCATGTCACGGATTATTGTGAACATGGCCGATGACCGCGCGAGCGGGCATCGTACCTATGAAGCCCTGCGCCGGGCAGCGGCCACCTTCCTCAAACGAGAAGTCCCGCTGGCCGGCATCATACGGCGCGATGGCAGGGTTCGCGAAGCGATACGCCACCAAAAGCCGCTTCTCACGCGCGACCCATCCTCCATGGCGGCTACGGATATTGAGGCCATTGCGCAAAGCCTGGTGTGATTGACGAAGTGGAAAATCAGCGCCGCGTGAGTGCGGCTGCCACCTGGGAAAGCATGCCGGAAATGCGGAAGGGTTTTTGCAGGAACATGAAATTCTCGGACACCACCTCGCCGCTCAAAGTACCCTCGGCATAGCCGGACATCAGGACAACAGGCAGATCGGGCTGCATTTCCCGCAGCCGCCGCGCGAGGGTGAGGCCATCAATGCTGCCCGGCATGGCGACATCTGAAATCACCAGATCGGGCTTGAGGCCAGCGGCGATGGCACCAAGTGCGGCTTCGCCATCTTCCACCGCCGTTACCTCATAACCCGCGGTCGTGAGCGCGCGGGTCAGCAGGCGGTGCAGCGGCGCCTCATCTTCCACCAGCAGCAGGCGCCGACCAGCACCAATGGCATGAATGCCCGGCGTATGCGCAACCGGCGCATCAGGTTCAGCCGCGACGCGCGGAAACCAGAGGCGAAAGCTGCTGCCCTCACCAGGGCGGGAACGCACGGATACATGCCCACCCGATTGCCGCAAAATGCCCAGCACGGTCGAAAGCCCAAGCCCCGTGCCACCGCCATCGCGCTTGGTGGTATAGAAGGGTTCAAAGATTCGAGAGATTTGCTCGGGCTCCATTCCCGCGCCTTCATCTTGCACTTCCAGCACCGCCCAGGGGCCAGGAGTAATGGTGCCGCCCTGTGCCGGTTCGGGCGCCTGCAGGTCGCGGCTTTTGACGGCGATATGGAGCTTGCCGCCCTGCGGCATGGCATCACGCGCATTCACCGCCAGATTCATCAGCGCCTGATCAATATGGCTGGGGTCCACCCGCGCGCAGGGGCCGGGCCGTTCAAGATCAAGCGTGATCGGGATGCGGCGGCCCAAAAGTCGCGCGAGTAGCGGTGCCATGCCATCCACCGCGCGATCAAGTGCCACCACGCGGGGCTGGACGGCCTGCCGGCTGGCAAAGGCCAAAAGCTGGCGCACCAGCCGGGCACCGCGCCCGGCGCTATCCAAGATCTGGCGCAAATCTTCAGCCGTTGCGGCATCCTGCCCGCGCGCCAACGCGGTTTCTGCCGCCGCACCCACGGCGGCCAATAGATTATTGAAATCATGCGCGACACCGCCGGCAAGCCGCCCTACCGCTTCCAGCCGCGCCGCTTCTTCCAACTGTGCCTGCCGCCGCCGCCGCGCGGTAATGTCAAGAACGCGCAGCAGGGCGCCAGGCTCCCCGCGCAGCGGCCGGCAATGAACCTCCACCGCCGCATCGGGGGCCTGATCTGGTGCGGCAAGCCTTGCTTCAATGCCCGGCGGCGCGGGCGGGCCGGCCAAAGCAACGGAAATGATCTGGCGCACCATCTCCCGGCTCGCTTCCGCAAACAGGAGGGCGGGATCGCGCCCCGGCCCCGGCGCCGGACCATTGGCGCAAAGCCGCTCAAGCACTGCACTCGCGGCGCGGATGCGCCCTTCCGAATCCAGCACGGCAAGCCCGGCTTCTTCCTCCGATTCAAAAAGCCGACGGAAGGAATCCGCCGCTGCCTCAGCCCTACCGCTCACGCGGCTGCCCCGGCGCGGCCGCGCAAGCGCCAGACATAGGCGATGATTTCCGCGACAGCCTGATAATGTTCGGCCGGGATTTCGGTTTCCAATTCCAGCTTGAACAGCGCCCGCGCCAAAGGTGGGTTGGATACCAGCGGCACATTGGATTCCTCGGCCAGGGCGCGGATGCGTGCCGCGACTGCCTCCGTCCCTTTCGCCACCACCTTTGGCGCTGCCTGGGAGTTTTCGTCATAGGCAAGCGCCACGGCGTAATGGGTGGGGTTGGTGATTACGACCGCCGCCTTGGGCACGGCTGCCATCATGCGCCGGCGCGCACGCGCCATGCGAATGCTCTTGATCCGACCCTTGATCATTGGGTCGCCTTCGCTTTCCTTCACTTCCTCACGCACTTCCTGCCGCGTCATGCGCAGCTTGTGCAAATGGCGGAAGCGCACCACCAGATAATCCAGCACCGCAATGGCCGCGAAGGCAATCATGGCGGCGATAAACAGATTCATGGCTGCGCGTACCATCAGGTGCAGCAGATCGCCGGGCCCCAGGGACAAAACGGTGCGCAAATCGCTGAAATTGCCAATCGCCCACCACAGGGCTGCACAGACAACCCCAAGCTTGATCAGCGTGCGCAGAAATTCGATGCCGCCTTCAACGCCAAGCAGGCGCTTAATGCCCGAGGCGGGGTTGATGCGTGAGAATTGTGGCTTGAGCCCCTTGGCCGAAACCAGCCCGCGGCTTTGCAGCATGGTGCCCGCAATAGCGCCGATCATGGCCAAGGCCAGAACCGGCAGCACGGCGAGCAGACCAAGACGTATCATTTCGGTCCCAACCAAACCGACCTGCAATTGATGCGCATTTTCCAGGATGCCACGCATGCCGCGCATCAATTCAGCCCCAAGCGGTGGCAGGCCCAAAGTCATGCCGATGAGCGCAAAACCAAGCGCCACGAAGCCGACCACTTCGCGGGAAAGCGCGATCTGCCCTTCCTCCCGCGCTTTTTCTATCCGCCTTGGCGTGGCTTCTTCTGTCTTGTCCTGGCCGCCTTCCTCATTGCCGCCGCTGCTGCCCGACATGGTTCAACGCACCCCGGGCAGGGCGAGGAAAGTCTCCCGCGCGATACTGGCATAAAGACCAAGCATGGCCGGCAATAACAGGGCCAGCAGCAAAAGGCCAAGCACGATCTGCCCGGGCACCACCAGGAAGTAGATCTGCACCTGCGGCGCAATGCGCGCGAGCAGACCAAAGGCGACATTCAGCACAACAGACAGCAGCAGGAAGGGTGCCATGAGCTGCACCGCCAGGAAAAAGCTCTGCCCCACGGCCAACGCCATAGTCTCCGCCCCCTGCCCGGCCAGGAAACCTTCGCCCACCGGCAGCACCGCATAGCTTTCCGCCAGCGCGCGCAGCGGCAGGGCGTAAAGCCCGCTACTGAGCAACAGCACCACGGACAGCAGGGCAAAAAACCGGCCGGTGATGGCATTCTGCCCACCCACTGCCGGATCGGGCACCAATAATTGCGATAGCCCAAGCAGAAGCGCGAAAAGCTGCCCCGCCATGATCATTGCAAGTGTAACCAGCCGCGCCAGCGCGCCGTACCAGATGCCGATCACGATTTCGATGAGGATAAGGCGCAGCATTTCGCCAACCGCATCAGGCGCGCCCGGCAAGGCTGGCGACAGCACCGGGTAGAGCACCATCACCAGCGCCAGGCCAAGTCCCAGACGATAATTGCTGGGTACTTCCTGCTCACCCAAGCCGGGCATCAGCATCACCACGGCACCAATGCGCGCCAATAGCAGTACCGCATGGAACACCATGTCAGGCAGCGCGGCGAGCCATTCAGCTTCGGTCATGGCCACTGGTCCGATCGCTGCTGGCGGTTCCCGACAGCAGCGTCAATCGGCCCATCAGATTCAGGGCTAGTGGTGCGCGGGCGCATAGTTTGGTCGGTGAAGGTCGGCATGAACCGCACCACTAGTCGTCCGATCGCTGCCGTCGGTTTCCGACGGCAGCGTGAATCGGTTCACCAAATGTAGAACTACTGGTGCGCCGGGGCATGGTTTGGTCGGTGAAGGTCAGCATGAACCGCACCACTAAGGCCTCGACCCCACCTGGATGATCATCTCAAACAGGGTTTGCGCATAACCGCGCAATACGCCGGTGAAAAAAGGCGTCAGCAGGATCAGGGCGACCGCCAGTGCTGCCATTTTCGGCAGGAAGGACAGGCTTGCCTCATTCACCTGGGTCAACGCCTGAAAAATCGCGACCACCAGCCCAACCACCAGCATCAGCACGAGCAACGGCCCACCGATTTGCAGACTGATCCAGAGCGCTTCCCGGCTTGCCTCAGCGATGCCGCCCATCGCCCTGCCTTTCCCAACACATGCACATGACGCCGAAGGGGCGTCAGATCGGCATGCGCATCACTTCCTGATAGGCCGCCACCACGCGATCGCGCACCGCGACCGCCGTTTGCAAGGTGAGTTCGGCGCGCCCTACGGCGACCACCAGATCCGTCACGCTACCCTCACCCATCAGGCCACGCGCGGAAGCGGTTTCGGCTTCTCGGCTGGTCGTGACTGCGTTCTGCACGGCACGGGAAAGCGCTTCACCGAAACTTGCCGTCTCCCCGCCGCCAACGGCTGCAGGGGTGGCGGAAGGTGTCGCCATATTGGCCCGATAGGCAGCGGCGGCACCGCCGGGAGTGAGCGGTAGGGGCATCAGCGCATCGCCTCAATGGTGCGGGTCAACATGCCGCGGCTTACTTCCAGTACCGAAAGATTAGCGCTGTAGCTGCGCTGGGCTTCGCGCATATCCATCACCTCAATGGTGGAATTCACATTCGGTGTCTTCACATAACCCTGGGCATTGGCAGCCGGATGGGTCGGATCATGGCGGGTTGGGAAATCCCCCTTGGCGGTGCCAACGCGGGCAACCCGGACGGTATTCGCACCCAAGGCACGGTCAAAGCGATTGGCAAAGGTCACGGTCTTGCGGCGGAACGGATCGCCGCCGGGGACTTCCGAGGTTGTGTCACGATTCGCCAGGTTTTCCGCAACCACGCGCAGCCGAGCGCTCTGCGTATCCATCCCAGCCGCTGCGATTCGTATTGCGCGATCAAGTTCCATGGCTCAGCGCCCTTCTTACCCTTGATTCCGCCCAAGGGCGGTCATGAACATGCTCATGTAACGCCGACGCACCGAAAGGGCCGTGGCATGGGCCGAATCGGTATCGGCAACCCGCAGCGCTTCCCGCTCAAGCGAAACCGCATTCCCGCTTGGGTCGCGGGTGGCCGAAAGACGTTCCTTCAAGGTCCGGCCATCCTGCTGGCGGGTTCCCTGCAAGTGATTGGCATTGGTCGCCACCAATTGCCTTTCCTTGAGCTTGCCGGACAGCACCTTGGCAAAAGGCTGCATATCGGAAGGCCGGTAATTCGGCGTATCCGCATTGGCGATATTCTGCGCCAGCACGCGTTGACGCGCCTCCGCCCAGCGCAACCGCTGTTCGGCAAGGGCAATCGGTCCGGTCTTGGTCGGGTCCATAACTCTATCCTTGCACGTTGCGGGCCAAAATGCGTTAAAACGGCGCCAGATACAACATTTTCTAATGGTTTTTTTGCACCGAACCTGTTGGATAGCCCTGTGAACACGCATTTTGAGGATAACACGACCGCGGAAGCCAGTCAGCATGGCCTGGCGGTACTTGCCGCCATCAAGGCCATGGGGGAAAGCTTGGCCCAGGCAGAGGCAAGTCTTGCCGAGGGTTATGCGCTTGATCTTACCGGGCTTGATGCCGAAATCGGCCGTCTTTGCGCAGCGGCAGGGGCCGCGCCCGCGGCCATGGCCCCGGCGCTGCGGCGCAATCTGGAAGCCTTGCTCGTGCAGGTGGAAAGGTTGCAAGTGGCCCTGCCACGGCCAAACAAAGGAGGGGAGCCGCGATGACCCTTAGCCTTGCGAATTGGCTCACCGCCGGCATTTCGCTGATTTTTGTGCTGGGGCTGATATTGCTGCTGGCGCGCTTGCTGCGCGCCACGGGCCTGGCCCCGCAGACCGCCGGGCAGCGCCTGAAATTGCAAGAGGTGCTGGCGCTGGATGCCCGCCGGCGCGTGATGATCCTGCGCTGTGACGGGCGGGAAGTGCTATTGCTGACAGGCGGACCCCAGGATTTATGCCTGGGTTGGCTGCCGCCCAAGAATGAGGAAACGCCCCCGTCATGATGCGCAAAACAGGTTTTTGGGTCCTTGCGATCCTGGCGGTATTGGCGCTGCCCGCCGGTGTGGCTCTGGCGCAGAGCGTGTCGATTGACCTTGGGCAGACTGGGCAGCCGGGCGCCACGGCACGGCTGGTGCAATTGACCGCGCTGATCGGGCTGCTGTCGCTGGCGCCTTCCCTGCTGGTGATGGCAACCGCCTTTGCGCGTATTGTGATTGTGTTGTCGCTGCTGCGTAGCGCCATTGGCGCGCCTGGCATTCCGCCCAATCCAGTGCTGATCGGGCTCGCGCTATTTCTGACCTTCTTCGTCATGCAGCCGGTGTTTGAGGCTTCCTGGACGCAGGGCATCGTGCCGATGACGGAGGGGCGGATTTCCGAATTGGACGGGCTGGCGGCGGCGGCGCAGCCCTTCCGCATGTTCATGGTGGCCAATATCCGCGAGGATGACCTGATCCTTTTCTTGGATCTGGGGGGGATTCAGGCCGTGGCGGACCCCGCGCAGACACCCTGGCGCGCCCTGATCCCGGCCTTCATCGTGGGCGAATTGAAGCGCGCCTTTGAAATCGGCTTCCTGCTATTCCTGCCTTTCCTCGTGATTGATATGGTGATCGCGAGCATCCTTATGTCGCTTGGCATGATGATGCTGCCGCCATCGGTTGTGGCGCTGCCCTTCAAGCTGATCTTTTTCGTGCTGGTGGATGGCTGGCGCCTGGTCTCGGGCAGCCTGGTGCAGGGCTTCAACCTGAATTGAAGCATCTCTTTTGGCGATGCGGATCTTTGCCGATCCGCCCTCAGACGCCGGCGCGCGCCTCCGCGCGCTTATTCCTGATCAGTCAGGCGCTGTTTCACGCGCCCGGCAAGTTTTCCGCGATATAGGGCGGCAGGTTGAAGGCGCCGGTATGAATTTCCGGCGTCCAATAGCGCGTGGTGCCCAAAATGCCCGAAGCCTGAGCACGGCGGCGAATCTCATCGGTCGCCACGGCACGGCAGGACGCATCCTTCGCCGCCCAGCCAAGCGTCATGAAGCCGCCGACATAGGTCGGCACCGCCGCCAGATAGGCCCAATTATCGGGGAAGGATTTCGCCCGCCGGCGTGATGTTTCGTGCAATTCATCGGCCTGCATGAAGGGCACGCCGCATTGATTGACGATCAGGCCGCGCGGCGAAAGGATCCGCGCCGCATTGGCGTAGAATTCATCGGTGAACAGCACCTCACCCACGCCGATCGGGTCCGTGCTGTCCACGATAATGACGTCAAAGCTTTCGGCCGGCGCGACGCGCACATAATCAATACCATCGCCGATGATCACCTCGGCGCGCGGGTCGGCCCAGGCATCGCCGCCGATGGTGGGCAGGAATTCCTTGGAAAGCCGCACCACTTCGCCGTCAATTTCCACCATCACGGCCTTCTCCACGCCGCGATGCTGCAACACGCGCTTCAACACGCCGCCATCGCCCGCGCCAATGATCAGCACGCGCTTGGCCGCGCCATGGGCCAGGATTGGCACATGGGTGATCATTTCCTGATAGACGAATTCATCGCCTTCGGTGATCTGCACCACGCCATCCAACAGCATCACCCGGCCATGGGTTTCGCTTTCAAAGACAACAATATCCTGAAACGCCGATTGCACGCGGGCCAATTCGCGTTTCACACGAAAGCGCTGGCCCCAGGCGGCATAGAGGGTTTCATTGATCCAGCTATCGGTCGCCATGGCGGCACCCTTCCATAATGAAAGGCCGGGTGCTGCCACCCGGCCCCATCAAAACGATATCGATTGGCAATCAGCCGATCAGGCCGCGCTTGTGTTCGGCAAGCTGAACGCGTTCCGGCAGGAAGCCGCGCTTCAGCGCCGGAATCGCCTTATAGGGATCGCAATCGCCGCAGACGAAGATATCGAGCGCGGCATAATCGCGTTCCGGCCAAGTGTGGATGGACACATGGCTTTCCGCCAGCACCAGCACGCCAGACACCCCGCCATTCGGCGAAAAGTGATGGAAATGCCCATGCAGAATCGTCGCCCCGGTGGCGAGCGCCCCTTCACGCAGCACCGCATCAATGTGATTCGGGTCGTCCAGATTGGTCGCCCCCCACAAATCCACGATCAGATGCGTCCCGGCGTAGCGCACACCGTTACGCTGAACGAAATAATCCTTCTCGGCATGGGCCGAGACGTCTTCGTCGGTATTCCGGGTGTCGCTCGGCAAATCCGAGACCATCCCCGGTTGGACGAGAGCTTCCATAGCAGGGCTCCTTCCAGCCAGCAGATGACCAGGGTGATCAGAGAATTCTGATCGGGGTCAACGATCTCGGCATATGGGGCAAACGGGGCGGTGACGCAAGGGAAATTGACAGGGGGAGCATAAGAAATTTCCTGCCACTTCCGGCAGGGGCCAAAATCTTTATCGCCCAGGCGCTGGCCCCGTCGCCGAACCTGCCGCTGGTGCATTCTGCCCGCCCAATCTTTGCGGCAATAGGCGCAATTGGCTGATTTCGCGCTGCAGGCGCGGCAGATCCTGCACCCCGCGGAGCGATTCGCCTGTCAGTAGCGTGAAAGCTTCTGCGAAGGGTCCGCCCTGCATGCGCGCACCATATGTGTCGCGGAGCTGCGACAGGGTGGCCGTATCATTGGCCATCGCGGCATAGGCAGCGGCCCGCGCCAGATCACGCCGGATGCTGGCGTCCAGAGGCGCCGAAGCAGGCGGTATCTTGGCAGTGATATGATTCATCATGGCTGCCGCAGCGCCTTCCCAATCCTGCGCCGCGGCGCGGATTTCGGCCAGGGCCTCGGCGCCGTCATCGCCCAATTCGGAAAGCAGCCCTTCAGCAACGCGGCGATTGCCGGCACGCGCCAGGGCGCGCCCGCGCAGGATTGCGCGCTCGACTTCCTGCCCATTGCCTTCTGTCGCCGCATCCAGGGCGGCCAAGGCGCCGGACGCATCCCCCTCTGCCAGGCGGATGGCGGCGAGTTTTGTACTGACGGCCCGACGCGCTGCCGGATCGGTCAACCGCGCCAAGGCATCGCGCAACACGGCCGAGGCACGGTCCACAAGATCAAGAGCGACCAATCGGTCCGCCAGAAGGACAACGGAGCGTGTTCCCGCCTCATCCTCGGTCAGGAATTCCGGGTGCGCATCATAGAAGCTGGCGGCGTTCAAGGGGGGCGCGTTCTGCAACGCTGAAGCAAAGGCAGCGCGTAGATGCGGGCGCAGGTCATTCTCGCGCTCTGGGAAGAAGCGTTGGGTTTCCTGCAATAACTCAAATGCGGCGCGGCCATTGCCGGCTTCACGCTGCAATTCAGCGAGGCGAATGCGCGCATTCATCTCATCCGTATCGCCGCGCCAAGCGAAAAGTGCCGCTTCCAATTCAGCAATGGCGCCGGCGGCATCAAGCCGCCCCACGGCCAAGCGCAATTCCACGCTGCGACGGATGGCGCGCGCGCGGCGCAACCTGTCCCTTCCTTGAATGGCTTCACGATAAGCTGCCAGAGCATCTTCGATCCGGCCGTCGGCTTCAGCCATCATGCCGCGGGCAAGATGAAGGCTGGCACTGTCAGGATCGGCCTCCGCAAGACGGTTTGCCGCCGTAAGCTCACCGGCGGCGGCAAGGCTTTCCATGGCGATCGGGGTCAGGCGCTGGGCCAGGGAGCGGGGGTAAGACAACAATAAGGGCAGGCTGGCGGCAATGGCGGGACCGGCCACGGCGTGATCACCCCGCGCGGCCGCCAAAAAACCGCGCCAAAGCGTGGTCTCATCGGTCGGGGGCATTTGCGGGTTTTCAAGCTGCCGTGCCTCAGCGTCGCGCCCAGCGACCAGCGCCGCGGCGGCTTGCACCATCACTAGCCGCGCATCCGCACCCGCGCGCGGGTCTTCCTGCAAGGCAAGGCTCGCCATGGCCTGAGCTTCCTGCGCCATGCCAAGCGCGAGCAATGTTTCGGCTGCGTGCCGCCGTGCCTCTGACCGGCCAAGCGGCCCTGCGGCACCGATATTGGCTGAAGCGGTCCGCAGCCTTTCCATCAGCGTCGCGGTTGAAGCCGAGGGCAGGTCCATGATGCGACTTAGCGTCGCGGCTTCAGCCAAGGGCTCCCTGCCCGCATCCACACCAAGCCTGAGCGAATCCGTGCCAGATGCTTGCAGGATAAAGCGGTCATTCAAGGCGCGGAGTTGGATATTGTCGCCCCGGGGCAATACGGCCACGCCAAGCATGGCGGGCAAAAGCTGAAACTCCGATTGGCGACGGCCAATCGCAACGGCCTGACCGGCTTCCCGCAATGTGCCGACCAGTAACGGGCTGCCTGATTCGGGATCAAGCACTGTCACGCTCCGCCCAGGGCGCACCGCGCGCAACACCAATCGTGTCGGCGGTCCCTGTTCCAATTCCGGCGTGATGGGCGTCAGCGCGCGATTGGCATCCACCGCATCACGAAAGGCTTCCATCACCCAGGCAGTGCCTTCACGCCGGGGACGGAGCGTACCCGGCTGGGCGAGGCGCATTTGCAAGATGGTCGCGTCGCCAGTCTGGCGCGCTTCCATGCTGCGGAAAATACTGCTGCCCTGAAGCTGGCTGAGGTCCAGCGCCTCCGGCCGGTCCAGGACGGCGATCACCCAATCGCCGTGGCGGAAGACAGCGGCGGATGTTTCCGCCCCAAGATCAAGCGAAATGGCGCGGCCTTCCGCCACCAGGCCAACCGGCACGGTGCGGCGTGGCGGCACCACCACCAGCGGGCGCGCGGCGGGTGCGGACTCTGCCGACGCAGGCGCCGGGGGCGGCGACGCAGGTGGCGCGGCCGGCGAAGCGGCGGGCGTTGCCGGGGTTGGCGCCGGCGTAACCTGTGGGGTGGCGCCCGCATTTGCCCCGGGCCCGGTACGCGAAACATCCGCCGAGGGAGGGGCCGTGGCGGATGCGGTGGCAGTTTGGCTTGTGGGGCGCGCGGGCCCTGCAGGGGGCGCGGTGGGGGGCGGCCCTGCCGTCGGCGCCGCAGGCGGACCAGTTGCGGGTCGCGGTGGCGCGCCAGGCGGTGGCGGGGTAGCGGCTGGCGCCGCCGAGGCCGGGGCGGCTGTCACGGGTGGTGTTGTGGTGGTGGCCCGGGGCGCAGCCCTGGGCGCTTCTGGCGCTGCTGGCGCTGCGCCACCCCCGGCGGCCGGCCCGGCGGTTGCGCTTTCGGCGCCATCAAGCGCATCAATCACCACGCGGTTACCAATGCGGAAATGGCGCAGCTGTGCCCCAGGCGCGGCTTGCAGCACGATCCCGCCTTCAATCGCCGAAAGGCTTTCAATATTCTTCGGCAGCCGCAAGGCGCCCGAAAGATCGAATCGCGCCGGCGTATCAAAGCGGAGTGTCAGGCGATTGCCGGATACCTCCGCCCGATAAACCACCGCTTCGGGCCAATCCATGACCACCCGCCCGTAAGTTGGGTGGGTGCCAACCCGAAACCCGACTGTGGGCGCCTGCTGCGCCATGCCCGGAACGCCAAAGGCGATCCAGATCAGCAGCAGGACACCCACAAGGCGCATTAATCGAAGCTCGCCAAAAGCCGGTCAATCTCGCTTTGCGAGACCCCGGAACCCGGAAGCTGCGGGCCATTGGCGAGCTTTTCACCCTCGGTCCGCTTATCGGCACGGGGAACGGCAGTTGGGGCCACGGCTGCCGAATCCGGTCCCGGCATGCCGCTGGCGGCGGAGACTACCGCCGAAATCCTGCCTTCAATCGCCTTGAGTGCTGTCACAACTTTCCCGATTCGCTGGCCTGTGATGTCCTGAAAGGAGCAGGCTTCGTATATCCGAGTGACCGCACCTTGCAACTTATCCGCCGCTTCGCCCGAAAGCTCGGCCTGCATCTGCTCAAGCGTTTCGCAGCAATCCAGGATTTCATTGGTGGCATGCGCCGTGTGGTCCACAATGGCGTCAAGCTCATCAGTGGCGGAAGGGATATGCGCGTCGCGGATATCTTCCACCTTGAGGGCGGCGATTTCGGCCTTGGCGCGGGCAATCGTGCGCCCAAGACCTTCCAGCTCGGCCAAAAGGGCGGATTCCTTCGCCGTCAGATCACCTGCCATGGTCGCAAGCACTGCACGCACCGTGGTTTCGATCCGGTCGCCTTCCGGCCCTTGGGGGGTTCCATCAGGCATGGACCAGCACCTTTTCGATCTTTTCGCGCAGCGTCTCAGCGTTGAAGGGCTTCACGATGTAATTGGAAACGCCCGCCTGCTTGGCGGCCACCACGTTTTCGGTCTTGCTTTCGGCGGTGATCATGATGAAGGGCAGATTCTTGAGCCGCTGATCAGCCCGCACTTCCTTGAGCAGGTCAAGCCCAGTCATGGGCGCCATGTTCCAATCGCTGATCACGAGCCCGAAATTGCCCGCGCGCAGCTTGGCCAAGGCTTCCTGGCCGTCCACAGCTTCATCAACATTGTTGAATTCAAGCTGCTTCAGAAGGTTGCGGATGATGCGCAGCATCGTCCGATAATCGTCCACAATCAGGACATTGATATTCTTATCCATGGTTCTCCACCGTTTGCCGACCGGATCGTTCGACCTACTCGCTTCCCGGCCGATTGGCCCGGTGTCTCGCCAGTTCGGCAGTGAGAACCCGGGCTTTTTCAGGCCGCATCGCACCGATCACCGGTGCCATTTTCCGCTCACCCATGCGATCCAGAATTTGGATCACCACGGGCAATTCCAATTCCTCGAAAATTGCGGCCGCTTCGCGCGGACGCATGTTTTCATAGGTGCGAACCAGGCCGCGCCAGCCGGCCTCCTCACGCTCATTGCGGGCGCGCTCCATGGACTCAAGGCGCTGCTGGAGTTGCGCAATTTCTTCAATCCTTTGGCCCAGGCGGCGCTCAGCCGCGATCAAAACCAATTCGCGCGAGACGATGGCCTGCTCGCGCGCTTCCAACTCCGCCCGCCGGGCGCGGAGCTGTTCCAATATCGCGCGTTCCGCCTGGGAGATCGGGCTCGGCGCATCGGCAAGCGCCCCCTCAGGCCGGTCACCAAGGCGCTGGAAGCCCCCGGTTGGGCGCTGCTGTGGGGGCGCCACTGCCAAGGGGGGGGTAATTTCTGCCGCCCTCAACGGCGCAACCGAAGGCGCGGAGGCAGGCTGCCCGCGCATCAGAGGCCGGATAAGATTCTCAGCCTTTACAAGGAATAAGCCACCCATCGCGACAATCGCCAAGGGTAAAAGACGCGGTTTGAACATCAGCGGGCCACCCTTCCTAATCCGACAGAAAGGGCGCGGAGCAAATCGCGTTCCGCTTGGCTACGCAGGGGTTGGCCATCACCGGGTGGCGGGGCAGGTGGCGGCCTGGCCGGGGCGCGGGCCGGTGCTTCGTAAGACGTCATGGGACGCCCGGCCCGCACCAGGGATTCCAGCCTATCGGCCAGGGTTTCGGCGCGCTCGACCAGGAAGCGCAAATCATCGCGCAGCGGTTCTGCCGTGGTCACGCGTTCCTGCACATGGCGCCCGGCAAGCTCGGCGGTTGCGCGCATCCGCATCATGGCTGCTTCCGCCGCCGCGGCCACCTCAGACATGCCTTTCGCAGTGACCTCCAGGGCAGCGCGGTCCTTGCGGACTTCACGTAGGGCGCGTTCCAGGCGAATGGCAAAGGGAATGGCCGCACCCAGAAGCAGAAGGAGCACCAGCTGCAGGCCCCATTCAAGCCAGGAAAAGGACATCAGGACGATACCCCTTTCCGGCGATCAATCTCGCGATCAATCCTGACCGCCAGGCGCTGGCCTTTCCGACCCATTTCCCCCTCAAAAAGAGGCACTTCCCCGCAACGCAGCCTGACCGGCGCCCCGGGTGCCACGCCCAAAGTGATTCGATCGCCCACTTTCAGGTTGAGCACCGTGGATAGCGGCAGCATCTGCTCATCCAGCACCACATCCAGGCCGATATCGGTGTGGCGCAATTCCTCGGCCAAATGGGTTTCCCAGATGCTGTCGCGGCCGAATTTTTCCCCCATGAATTGCTGCAGGAGCAATTCGCGGACGGGTTCCAAAGTGGCATAGGGCAGCAGGATCTCAAGCTTCCCGCCGCGATCTTCCATATCCACCCTGAGCCGCACCAGGACGCAGGCATTGGATGGCCGGCTGATCACGGCAAAGCGCGGGTTCACCTCAAGCCGTTCAAAGCGGAAATGCACGGGGCAGAGCGGTTCAAAGGCCGCTGTCAGATCATCCAGCACCACGCCAACCAGGCGTTCGACCAGGGTGCGTTCAATGGTGGTATAGGGCCGGCCTTCAATCCGCATGGCGGCCGTGCCGCGCCGCCCGCCCAACAGCACATCCACCACCGAATAGATCAGCGCGGAATCCACCACCGCCAGGCCGTAATTGTCCCATTCATCAGCCCGCGTAACGCCCAGCATGGCCGGCAGCGGTACCGAATTCAGGTAATCCCCAAAACGGAGCGAAACAATGCCATCAATCGAAACATCCACATTGTCCGACGTGAAATTGCGCAGCGTCGTGGACATGAGCCTGACCAGGCGGTCAAACACAATTTCCAGCATCGGCAGGCGTTCATAGGAAATCAGCCCGGAGGAAATGATCCTTTGGATGCCGCTTTCCTCGGCCTCGCGCGAGGGGCCGACACCGAAGCCCAGAAGACTGTCAATTTCAGCCTGGTTCAGAACCCGCGCCGCATCTGCCGCGACCGCCGGGGCAGCCTGCCCCTCGGTTGCGCCTTCTTCCTCAAGCGCGGCGCCCCAGGCCGCGGCAAGGTCTTCCTCTTCGCCCGTGCCGCTCATTGGACCAGAATCTCCATGAAGAGCACGTCATTGACGCGGATCTGCTGGGCATCACCGCGGCCGGCCTGGGCCACCGCGATATTGGCGCGGGCCACCAATTCTTCGCGCAGGCGCTGCGTGCCGGCGGAGCCGCGCAATTCTTCGGGCCGAACTTCCCTAAGGTAAGTCTGGAACAGATCCAACACGCGCGGCATGGCGGCCTGAACGACCGCGCCATCCTCGGGCCGGGCCAATTCAAGCTTGCTGCGCAGCTTGACGAAAACGGCGCGACGACCCGGCGCGTTCAGATTGGTGACAATCTCTGGCATTTCCAGGAAAGTCACGACGCGCGGCCCAGGTTCCCCACTTCCGGCCGAAGCGGCGGGGGTACCCATACCGAGTAGCGGCGGCAGAATGCCGCCGAACCAGAGCCCGGCCCCGATCGCGACCAGCAGCACAGGCGCGGCAAGGAGCAGAAGCTTCTTGCGCCCCCCGCCCTTCTTGCCTTCCTGCACTTCCTCACTGGCCTCAATTTGCCCTGACATCCATGTCTCCTTCGCAACGCATTGTGACAGGCTCCGATTAAGGAAGCCTTGCGGCAGGGCTTGCCGGGCCAAAAAGGTTTTGACCGGCAAGTTCTGCCCTGAATCCACACTATAAAGGATGGCACGCCGGTTGCACCACGCTTTTTACGAGCCGACCCTCGTGTCGGTTTCTTGGTTCTTACGGCAAGGGTCCATGGCGCTGGACCCCGATTGAGGGAGTTTTTATGGATTCGCCCGGCTATATCCTGCTGTCGCGCCTGTCGCTCCAGGAACGGGCCACCCAGGCCCTGGCGCATAATATTGCCAATGCGGATACCCCGGGCTTTCGGGCCATGCGACCGGTTTTCGGTCAGGTAATGGTCAGTTTGCGTGGCGCGGGCGGGATGCCGGGGGATTCCTCCATGTCCTTCCCGCAGGACCGCGCGACTTGGCGCGACATGGCCCAAGGCAGTCTTCAGACTACCGGTAACAAGCTGGATTTGGCCATTGATGGCGAAGGCTTCTTCGTAGTCGAAACCTCGCAGGGTGAGCGCTATACGCGTGCCGGGCGGTTTTCCATCGCGGCCAATGGCCGGCTGGTGGATCAGGAGGGCAATTCGGTCCTGGATTCACGCGCCAGGCCTATCGCCTTTTCGGCCCAAGATACGCAGATCGAGATCACCAAGGGCGGCGTGATCCAGAGCGAGAATGGCCCCATCGCCACGCTGCAATTGGTGCGCTTCGAAAATCCACAAAACCTGATGGCCGAAGGCAATCGGCTGTTCGACGCCAAGAATGAGGCGCCGGTCCCGGTTGAACGCCCCAAGGTGGTGCAAGGCGCGCTTGAAGGCAGCAACGTCTCGCCCATCCTGGAAATGACACGCCTGACCGCAGAAATGCGCGAATTCCAATACGCCAGCATGTTCACCGAACGTGAGGGCGAACGCATCACCAATGCGGTGGAGCGCATCATGCGCCGCCGGTCTTCATAAGATAGAATAGGACAAAGTCACCATGCGTTCCTTGCAAATCGCCGCGACGGGCATGTCGGCCCAACAGACGAACATCGAAGTCATTTCAAACAATATCGCCAATATCTCGACCACTGGCTTCAAGCGGCGCCGGGCCGAATTCCAGGATCTTATCTATCAGAATCTGCGCCGTACCGGATCGCAAAGCGCCGATACGGGCACGCTGTTGCCTTCCGGCGCGCAGCTTGGCCTTGGTGTGCGTACGGCGGCGATTTATCGCATCAGCGAACAGGGCAATCTGCAGCAGACCGAAAACCGCTTCGATATCGCGATCCGCGGCAATGGCTATTTCCAGATACTGATGCCTTCGGGCGAAACTGCCTATACGCGCGATGGCACCTTTGGGCTTTCGGCTGAAGGCACGATCGTGACCGCGGAAGGCTTCACGGTGCAGCCTGCCATTACCATCCCGCCGGCGGCGCGTGATGTCACCATCAATGCCACCGGTGAAGTGCTGGCAAAGATTGATGGGCAGATTCAGCCGCAAAATGTTGGCCAGATTCAGCTTGCGATCTTTGCCAATGAAGGGGGCTTGGAAGCGATTGGTGAAAACCTGTTTCTGGCCACACCCGGATCAGGCGATGCGCAGCAGGCCGCCCCTGGCCAGGCCGGCTATGGGCAGGTGTTGCAGGGCTTCATTGAAACCTCCAACGTCAATGTGGTGCAGGAAATCACGGCACTGATCACGGCCCAGCGCGCCTATGAGATGAATTCACGCGTCATTTCGGCGAGCGATGAAATGCTCTCCACCCTGACAAGGCTACGCTGATGGATAGGCGGTTCTTCCTTCTCCTGCCTGCTGGACTGCTGGCGCTGCCCGGCAAGGCGCGCGCGCAGGCGGTGGTGGTCCGCTCCCACAGCCTTGTTGAGGATCAGGTCATTCGCGTTTCCGATATCTTTGAGGGTACGCCGCGGGGCGATGTGGTGGTGGGTGCGTCGCCCAATCCGGGTCAGCGCTTTGTCATTGAAGCATCGCAGCTTGCCGGCATTGCGCGCCGCTTCAATGTTGATTGGCGCCCGACTTCAGGCGCAGAACGGAGCGTAATTGAACGCCCAGGTCGCGCCTTACCGCGCGATGCGGCGGTTGAGGTCCTGCGCGCAGAGCTTCTGGGCCTTGGCCTGCCTGTTGATGCCGAGCTTGAACTTGCGGCCTTCACCCCGCCCATCCTGCCGTTGAACGCCATACCGCGACTTTCAGCCGAGGGCGGCAGCTACGAAACTGCTTCCAGCCGCTTTGCGGCCACCCTGATTGTCATGGCCGATGGCATGCCGAGCATTCGCATGCGGGTCGCGGGGCGGGCCATTGCGACCGCGCCGGCTGTTGTTTCCACGCGTCGGCTTGCAGTTGGTGAGGTTGTAAAGCCCGAAGATGTCAGGCTGGTGCAGCTGCGCGCTGAACGCGTGCGCCCGGGCACGGCACAGCGGTTGGAAGATGTGGTGGGGATGCAGTTGCGTCGCCCGATCGGTACGGATTTGCCCTTCATGGGGGCGGATCTGATGGTGCCGCATATCATCGCGAAGAATGAAATCGTGATGATGGTTGTGGAAGGCCCCGGGCTTTCCCTGACCACGCAGGGCCGCGCCCTGGAGCCAGCTTCGCGTGGCGGGCGGCTAAGTGTGATGAACCTCTCCTCCCGCAATGTTGTGGAGGCCGAGGCGATTGGACCTGGCCGCGTGCAAGTGCGCCTTGGCGCCGGCCCGATCCGTACGGCGGAAAGGAGTTGAAGATGCGTCTGCCCGTTCTTTTGCTTGCGGCGATTGGCCTTTCTGCATGCAGCACTGCTGAGCGGCTTTCGCGCCTTGGTCAGGGCCCGGAATTGGCCGGGATCGAAAACCCGACTTCCGATCCGCGCTGGCGCCCGGTGACCATGCCGATGCCAAATCCAGGCGATCCGCCCTTGCAGAATAACAGCCTCTGGCGTCAGGGAAGCCGAACCTTCCTGCGCGACCAGCGCGCCGCAGCGGTTGGTGATCTCGTGACCGTTCTGGTTTCCATCCAGGATGAGGCGGATATGGAAAATTCCACCAAGCGCAATCGCGACAATAGCGAAAGCATGGGGATTCCCAATCTGCTTGGGCTTGAGTCATCCTTTGGCCGGCTTTTCCCCTCCGGCTTTGATCCTTCCAGAGCGGTATCCGCGAGTTCCGCCAGCGATGTGACGGGGGCGGGGACGCTGAAGCGTTCAGAACAGATCAATCTGCGCGTTGCGGCGACGGTTTCCCAGGTGCTGCCCAATGGCAATCTGGTAGTGGTTGGACGCCAACAGGTGCGCGTCAATCAGGAATTACGCGATTTGCAGGTGGGCGGCATTATTCGCCCGCAGGATATCGGTTCCGACAATACCGTGCGGCACGATCGGCTCGCGGAAGCGCGCATTGCCTATGGTGGGCGGGGCACGATCAGCGATGTGCAGCGCCCGCGCTATGGGCAGGAATTGATGGATATCCTGCTGCCATTCTGATCCTGTAATGGCGTGATCCTTTGGTGGATCACGCCAGCTTCCTACCGATCAGCGTGCTTGCGTTCATAATGCTTGCGGTATTTCTGGGTGACCAGATCGGTCTTTACCACGACTGAGACATCGGTGGTGTTGAACTGTTCATCCAAAACCGCGCCATCACCGACAAAGCCACCAAGGCGCAGATACCCCTTCACCAAGGGCGGCAAGGCCGCAAGCGTTGCGCGCTTGTCAATGGTTTCGGGATCCTTGCGGCGCATTTCCACAAAGCGTTCCGGTAGCGCGCGCGGGCGCAATTCTTCTGGTGCCAGATGAAAGGCGTGCAGATAGGTCAACTGATCGGCCAGCGCATCCAAATCCGTGCCAGGCAGCGATGCACAGCCGA
The DNA here is from genome assembly GCA_020249925.1 of Roseomonas sp. Lineage (GTDB taxonomy): Bacteria > Pseudomonadota > Alphaproteobacteria > Acetobacterales > Acetobacteraceae > Neoroseomonas. Next base: position 219,778 of record JADCER010000013.1, read on the forward strand.
ACATCAGCGCAATGTCATGGCGGAAGACATAGGCTGCGATGCCATCCCACAATAATTGCAGCGTACCGCGGCTGCGATAGGCGGCATCCACGCAAGACCGGCCCAATTCAAGCACCGGCGCGGGATAGGCCACCAGGCGAGAGACATCATATTCGCCTTCGGAGTACCAGCGCCCGAGCTTTTCCGCACCTTCGCGCCTGATCAGGCGATAAGTGCCGACAACCGATTGCGGGCCTTCGCCCCGATCATGATCCACCACCAGCAAATGATCGGCGATGGCATCAAAATCATCGCGGTCACGGTGGCTCACGGTGGTGGCGGCATCGGCGCGGGCGCCCATTTCCTGATAGAAAACGCGATACCGCAGCGCCTGCACCGCATCGATTTCGGTCGCCGTCACGGCCAGGCGCACACCGAGATTGCCGGCGCGCAATTCCTCAAAGCCCGTTTCGGGGGGGGCAACTTCGTCCTGCTTAAGTGGCATCAGCAATCCCGTTCCAGGGCGGCCCCTTTCCGGGAAAGCCCCAGGGTCACAAACCGCAAGCGCCTTTATAGAATAGTTTACCTGATCGCCAAATCAGGGGGTCAAGCCGCCACGCCCCGGCGCTTGCGTGCCGTGGTGCCAAGGCCGATCTTTTTCGCCAAGGACGAACGTTGCTTGGCGTAACGCGGCGCCACCATGGGGTAATCCGGCGGCAGACCCCAGCGTTCGCGATATTGTTCCGGTGTCATTTTGAAGGAGGTTTTCAGGTGCCGCTTCAGCATCTTCATCTTCTTCCCGTCTTCCAGGCAGATGATGAATTCAGGCGTCACGGATTTGGCGATTGGCACCGCCGGTTCGGGGCGTTGCGATGCCGGTGCCGGAGAGGATTGGATGGAAGATAAAGTACGGTGCACTTCCTGGATCAGGCCCGGCAAGGCGGAAGCCGCAACGGCATTATGCGCGACATGCGCCGATACGATCTGCGCCGTCAGCGCCAGGACATCAGAGGCAATGTTACTTTCAGACATATTTACTTCCCTTGGACGAATTTCAATTTTCTTAGTTTCCTTCGTCAAAAAAAGCAAGTATCAAATCGTGAATTCCTCTTTAGGATGCTGGATTGGCCAACATATCCGAAGAGAAGAATTGTTGATGAAAATCGCAACCACTGCTATGTGCGCCACCGTTCCAAATCCGGATCATCATATTGATATTTCATCGGAAACCTGTCCGATGACTTTTGTTCTTGTGCGTCTGGCGCTGGACCAAATGAAATCCGGGGAGATTTTGGAGATCAGGCTGCGTGGGGCGGAACCACGTCGCAACATACCGCTGACAGCTCAGGAACAGGGGCATGAGGTGGTCAGCATCAGCGATTTGGAAAATGGCGAATCCATTATGCTGCTCCGCCGCGGTTGATGATTCTCCCGGCGCGTAGCGGCCAGACTCACTGTTCTGCAGTACTGGTCAGATCAATGCGCAAAATGAGCGCGGCCGTACCATCGGCATAGTAGCGCGGTCGGCGACCAACTTCCCGCGCATCGAGCGACATGTAGAGCGCACGTGCGATGGCGTTCGGTTCTGCAACCTCCAGAAAGAGTTCCGCCGCGCCGCGCCGCGCGGCCTCAGCCATCAGTGCGCGCAACAGAAGGCGCCCAATTCCTCGCCGCCGCTCCCCTGGCCGGACCGCGATGGTCAGGATTTCAGCCTCCCCCGCCTGCGCCCGGCCGATTGCGAAGCCAAGCGGCTGATCCCCCCTGATGGCCAGCAGGCCGAAATGTCCGGGCAGCCCGAGCATGAGGGCGAGAGCTTTTTGTTCCCAAGCCTCATCAAATGTGAAGGCCTCAGCGTGGATTTCCGCAAGCAGGGGCGCCGCTTCCGCGCCGACGGATTTTATCAGCGCCGTCATGGGCGGCGCGGGGGCAGTTTTGGATCAACACAATTTAGCATGAATCGCACCACTAATCCGGCTGCGTGGTGGCGGGCGGTTCGGCGTAAAGCGGGGCCGTTCTGCGCGGGGGGAGTTTGCCCGCAAGCCTTTCCCCTGCCACGCGCGCTACCGCCTCGGCCGAGGGGATGGCCTTGGGGTAAGCATCCGCCACAACCCCGCGCGCCCGCAGCATCTCTGCCGCCGCCAGCGCCGCATTTCCCACAACCAAGACGGACCCGTCTGGATTGGGCAGGTCGGTCAGCGGCAGGATCACGGGTGCTTCAGGCAATGCGGCGCCGGGCGGGAAAATTTCCAGTACCACGCGGCCTTGGCGTTGATCCAGCACGCACCACAGCGCTTGATCTGCCCGCAAGGCTTGCGGCACTTGCGCGGCCAAAGCCTCCCCCGTTGTTGCCGCGATCAGGCGTTTGCCCAGCGCCTGCGCCAAGCCTTCGGCCAGCGCCATGGCGGTGCGCAAACCTGTGAAGCCGCCTGGCCCAATGCCAACAGCAATGGCGTCCAGCGCCTCAGGCGCGACCCCGGCTTCCGCCAAGACCTGCTGCGCCATGCTGGGCAGCGCAGTGGGGTGGCCGCGCGGTGCCTCATGCAGTGCCGCGGCCAGCACGGCACCATCACGCAAAACTGCGGCGGAACATTGCGCAAGCGCGCCTTCAAGGGCGAGGATCAGCATGCGCCGGCATTGTCGCGTGACGTTTCATGCCTGCCTCATGACAGGATGCGCCGCGGATTTCCAGATCCAGGCCTATGGCCCAAAGCTGATCCTGGGCAACCATAGCGCCATTTCCGGAAAGCCGATCAGCAACGCCGTCATCACCACCATGGCGATGAAGAAGGGTATGGTGCCTTGGAAAACCTCGGCAATCGTGCCTTCGCGTCGCACCGCCTGAATGACGTAAAGCGTCATGCCAACGGGCGGTGAGATCAGGGAGATTTCGCACATCAGCACGATGAAAACGCCAAACCAGACCGGATCAATGCCGGCCGCCACAATTACCGGAAACACCACCGGCACCGTGCCCACCAGCATGGGCAGGGTTTCAAAGAAAATGCCGAGCAGCAAATAGAAGATCGTGAGCGCGATAATCAGTTCCAGCGGGCTTGCGCCAATACTGGTGGCAAAGGCGCCAAGCGCCGAGGTAACGCCAAGCAGCCCCATGACGAAGTTCAGATAGAAGGCAACAGCCAGGATCAGCAGACTCATCGCGGTCAGATTGGCGGTCGCGATGAAGCATTCATGCAGCATGCGAATGGAAAGCCGGCCGTAAAGGGCCGCGATGGGCAAGGCCACCACCACGGCAAGGGCCGCGCTTTCCGTCACTGTTGCCCAGCCGGTATAGATGGAGCCCATGATGATGCCGAAAATCACCAAGGGCGGCATCAGGTCTACCAGCCGCTTCAGCCTTTCGCGCAAGGGATCGGCCACTTCCTTCTGACGCACCAGATCAGGCTTCAGCAGCGCGATCATGATGATGGTGCCCATGAAGAGCACCGTCATGACAATGCCGGGAATAACTGCCGCGGCGTAAAGCTGCCCGACCGAGGTATTGGTCATGGCGCCATAGACAATCAGCGCAATGCCAGGCGGAATCAGATTGCCAAGCGAAGCACCAGCCGCGATGGAGCCCAATACCAGGCGCGTATCATAGCGCCGCTTGCGGAAGGAAGGCAGTGCGACCGTTGAAATTGTCGCAGCCGTAGCAACGGAAGAACCGGATACGGCGGAAAACACGGCAGATGCGCCGATATTGGTGTGCAGCAAGCCACCCGGCAGGATATTCAGCCAATCCGCCAGCGAGCGATAAAGCCGGTCAGTGGAACCCGAGCGCACCAGAATCTCACCGAGCAGAATGTAAAGCGGGATGGACAGCAGCACATAATCTTCCATCGCCCCCCAAAGCTGCGTGCCAAAGGCCGCGACCAAGGGCGGGCCCAGATAAAGCGCCGCACCCAGCAGCGCGATCAGGAACATCGCCACCGCCACATGCAGGCCCAGGAACAGAAAGCCGATCAGCAGCAAAAAACCGATGGTCGCTTCGGTGACGCCGATCATGGCTGCTTGCCTTCGCGTTCCAGGATGGTGCCCATTTCGGCCTCAATCTCCTCATCGAGCGTGAGCGGCCCATAGAACAGATTGAGCTTCGCGCGATCTGACAGCAGCAACCAAAATGCATGCGCGGCCATGGCGCCGGCGCAAAGCGCGAACAGCAGAAGCCCGATGAACCAGGCGCCTTGCGGCAGCCAAAGCGGTGTTTGCAGCGGCGAATTGGCATGCGCCTGGAATTCAATGCTTTCCTGCAATACGGCCCAGCCGCGCCAGGCGCCATAAATCGCCATGGCCGCGAGCAACCCATAAGCCAGTGCGTTCAAGACCGCGCGCAGATCCGCAGGCAGGCGCCCGAGCAGAAAATCAACGCGCGTATGTGCCTTCACTGTCAGCGCGCAGGCGAACCCAAAAGCCGAGACAATGGCCGTGGTATAGCCGCCGATCTCATCCACCCCTTGCAGGGATATGGAAAAGAATTTGCGCAGCAGGATTTCAGCCACCGTCAGAAAGGACAGCGCAATCAGCCACCAGCCGGAAAGAATGGCGAGAAACCGGGCAGGCGGACCAAAAAAGCGGCTGACCGGGTTTGGGTCCTTGAAGGTCGTGCGCATGGGGGCCTTGTCTTGAATGGCGATTGGGGCTTAGCGGGGAGTGAAGTCGTTTCAATGGCGCGGTGTTGCACAAAGCCAAGGGGCTGGCAAAACTGTGATCCACCGAAACGCCCTCGGTTTCAGGTCTTTAAGCGTCGCAAATTTCATGCCTTGTCCTTCGGGAGCCAAACCCATGCCCTTCCGCCCCACCCTGCTTGGCGCTGCCCTTGGTGCCTTGCTCGCCGCCGCACCCGCATTCGCGCAAAGCCCGATCCAGCTTCGCGTGGCGGGGCATTTCACCTCCAATTCCCGCCATACGGAGGGGATTGAACGGCCCTTCTTCACCGGCCTTGGCCAGGCAACAGGCATCAACCTTGCCATCACCTTCAATCCGATGGACCAGGTGGGCGCCGCCGCGCCGGATGCGCTGCGCCATCTGCGCAATGGCACCTTTGATGTCATGAGCGTGCTGATCGGCCAGACCGCGCGTGATGAGCCCTTTATCGACTCGCTCGATCTGATGGGTGTTTCCACCACCTTGGAAGAAACGCAGCAAGCGATTGCCGGTGGGCGCGAAGCGCTCGATCGGCGCCTGCAGGAACGCTTCAATGCCAAGGTCATGACGCTGTGGCCCTTTGGCGCGCAGATGTTCTTCTGTAATCGCCCAGTCGCTTCCATGGGTGATCTGCGCGGCTTGAAGGTGCGGTCCTATACGCCGACCATGTCGGCGCTGCTGCAATCGCTGGGTGCCACGCCCGTGACCCTGCAACTTTCTGAAACCTATCAGGCTTTGCAGCGCGGCACGGTGGAATGCGGCATCACCTCGGCCACTTCGGCCTATACCGCGAATTGGGGCGAGGTTATCCGCACCATCCTGCCGGTATCGCTTGCATCAGGCGTGCAGGGGCATTTCATCTCGCTCAATGCCTGGCGGCGCTTCAACCCGGAACAGCAGGCGGCACTGACGCGCGCCTTTGCTGATCTGGAAAAGCAAATGTGGGATCTGGCCCGCCGCGCGAGTGATGAGGCCTTTGCCTGCTTCCAAGGCCAGGATGCCTGCACCACGCGTAAATTCAATGTGCAGGTGGTGACACCGCCGGCAGAAGATGAACGGCGCGTGCGTGAAGCCGTGACGGCGGTGGTGCTGCCCAGCTTCCGCGATAGCTGCAACCGCGTCTGGGCGGATTGCGCGCGGGTTTGGAATGACAGCGTCGGCAAGGCGCGCGGTTACACCATTCCCTGACATGGCAGCCGGCTTCACCATGCCGCGCCTCGGGCAAGGGACCTGGGGCATGGGTGAGGATCGCACGAAGCGCGCGGCGGAAGCCGATGCGCTGCGTGCGGGGCTCGATCTTGGCGTGAATTTGATCGATACGGCCGAGATGTATGGCGAAGGCGGCGCCGAGGAGGTGGTGGGCGATGCCATCACCGGGCGGCGTGATGAGGTTTTCATCGTCTCCAAGGTCTATCCTCATAATGCGTCCCGCCGCGGCGTGGTGGCGGCGTGCGAACGCAGCCTGAAGCGCCTTCGGATTGAAACCATTGATGTCTATCTGCTGCATTGGCGCGGCTCCGTGCCACTCGCGGAAACGGTGGCGGGTTTTGAAGCGCTGCGGGCGGCGGGTAAGATCAGGCGCTGGGGTGTTTCCAATCTTGATGTGGATGATTTGGAAGAATTGGGCGCGGCGCTGGCGGATTGCGCGACGGATCAGGTGCTATTCAGCCTTGAGCATCGCGGTGCCGAGTTTGATCTGCTGCCCTTTTGCGCCAAGCGTGGTATGCCCGTGATGGCCTATTCGCCCGTGGGCCAGGGCGGGCGGATGCTGCGTAATCCGGCGCTGACAGCCGTTGCGGCGCGGCACGGCAAAAGCCCCGCGCAAATCGCCATTGCCTGGACGCTCCGCCAGCCTGGCGTGGTGAGCATCCCGAAAGCCGCGAAACTCGCCCATGTGCGGGAAAACGCGGCAGCACGGGAGATTGTCTTGAGCGCTGAGGATTTGGCCGCGCTGGATGAGGCCTTTCCGCCGCCACGGCGCAAGCGGCCTTTGGCGATGCTGTAACGGATACAAAATGGCGTGACCCGCTTTGGCAGGTCACGCCATGCCTCAGTGCTGGCACGCAGCGCTTTATTGATCCGGCAATTGAACCTCAGCCGCCGGCGCGGGCGCTTCCTTGGCAGCCGAATCACGCGACCCCGCCGCGCCGGAACGCAGCACCACCATCAGCTTTTCAATCGCGGTTGGCTTGTCGCAGCGGTCAATCGCGGCGGCTTCGGCAGCCAGGCGGTCCAAAGCCAATTCATAGATCTGGCGTTCGCTGAAGGATTGATCAGGCTGGCCGGCATTGCGGAACAGGTCGCGCACCACTTCAGCAATCTGCACCGGATCACCGGAATTGATCTTCGCCTCATATTCCTGGGCGCGGCGGGACCACATGGTGCGCTTGATGCGCGCGCGGCCCTTCAGCGTATCCAAAGCGGGCTGGAAGCTTTCCGTGGTGCAAAGCTTGCGCAAGCCCGAAGATGACGCCTTGTTCACCGGCACGCTCAGCTTCATGCGGTTTTCCTCAAAGGTCACTTCAATGACCTGCAAGGAATAACCGGCGGCCTCCACCGTGCGGATGCCCTGCACCGTGCCCACGCCATGGGTTGGGTAGACAACGTAATCGCCCGTCTTGAATTCCTGTTTCGGGGCTGGGGGTGGTTTGGGCGAAGAAGAAGACATGGGCATTCCAGGACGGGGCGGACCACCACCCGGCGGGCGCATGCCCAATTGGGCATTGGGACGCATGGTGGGCGGTGGCGGCGAAAGCGGCGAAATACTGGGCGGCGGCGCCGGACGGGGCGCAGGCGCGGGGGAAGGCGGGGTCACCATGGCAACCGCCGGCGCCTGGACCAGCACTGACCGAGGCGGGGGCTCTGGCGCCACCGGCGCGGGGGCGGGGGTTTCCTGCAAGCCGGCGGCTATAGGCGAGGCTTCAGGCTTGGCTTTCCCAGCGGGGGCGGGCTTGGCCTTGGATTTGGGCGCGGGCTTGGCGGGTGGTGGCGCGGCCTCGGCCACTGGCGCGGGGGCCGGGGCTTCGGCAACCGGGGCAGCGGGTTTGGGCGCAGCCGCAGGCTTGGGCGGCGCTTCGGCTGCAGGTGCCGCTGGCTTTGCGGCGGGCTTGGCGGGTGCCGCTGGCTTGGCGCTGGGCGGCGCCGCCTTGGCCTTTGCTGGCGCCGAGGCGGCCGGCTTCGCCGCAGCCTTTGGGGCCGGCTTAGCAGCGGGCTTTGGCGCGGGCTTCGGGGCAGCTTTCGGGGCCGGCTTCGCGGCGGGCTTGCTGGCGGGTTTGGGGGCCGGCTTGGCCGCAGGCTTCGCGGCAGGCTTGGCCGCAGGCTTGGCCGCCGCTTTCACAACAGGCTTCTTCACTGGCTTCGGCGCCACCTTCTTGTTGGGCTTCGTGGTCGCCTTTGCCTTGGCGGAGGATTTCTTCGCTGCCGGCTTGGCAGCCGATTTCGCCTTGCTGGCCGGCTTCTTGGCCGTGGCACGGGCCGGCTTGGCGCGGCCTTTGGCGGACGCCTTGGACACTGGCTTGCGTGTCATGAAAACAGGACTCCCAAAGCAGAACCCGGGCCAGCACGACCCGGTCAGGAAAGTGGAGCGCGTCCCCAGCAGAAATCCGGTTGAGACCAAATGCCGACAGGAACGAAAATCCTTGTTAACACAAAAAACGCTTCGGGTCACCCGCCTGATGGGTCCTTCGGGCGTAATTCATGACCGTTTCGGTCTGATATTTGCCCCCGCTTGGCGGCGAATCGCTCAGGGCTTGCCGGGGTTGGGGCTAAGCAGCGCCTTTTTGTCGGGCTTGCCCTTCCAATCATCCGCATCAGCCGGCGCTTCGCCCTTGCGGGTGATATTGGGCCATTGCTGAGCGTAATCGCGGTTCAGCTCCACCCAGGGGGTCGCCTTGTCGTCGCTATCGGGCAGGATGGCCTCGGCCGGGCATTCCGGTTCGCAGACGCCGCAATCAATGCATTCATCCGGGTGGATCACCAGCATGTTTTCGCCGACATAGAAGCAGTCCACCGGACAGACCTCCACGCAATCCATGTATTTGCAGTTGATGCAATTTTCGGTGACGACATAGGTCACTGGCGCGATTCCCTGGTGCTGAGCCTGTCCAAAACCGCGCCCAAAATGGCCGCAGACACAGATTTAGACAAGGTGGCCTGACGCATATCTATTCTGCGTCAGGTAAGCACCTCATAAAGCGTCTGCGCCTCAGTGGCCGGGCCGCGCCGTTCGGCGAGCGCCAGCACGCGCCACAGGATGATCTGCCCCGAAGCCCCCTGCCCCATCGCCAAAGTCAAAACATCCCCCGGACGAAGCTTGGCATGGGGCTTGTCGGTCGGCAGGCGATTGATGCGCACCACGCCCTTTTCAACCTGTCGGGCGCATTCCGCCCGGGTCTTGCGAAAGCGCGCGCACCAAAGCCAGGCATCCAGCCGCTGATAATCCCGCCCTTCCGCCTCGGCCGCCACGGCGCGCTGTTCAATCCTTCTTGAGCTTCAGCGCGGCCAGCACCGCAAAGGGGCTATCGGGGCGCGGCATGGGCGGCAGGGCCACACGATCCTCACGCGGCGGGCGGGGGCCGCGCGGGCGGTCATTGCCGCCCTTATTGCCGTAATGCTGGCGCTGCTGCTGTTGCTGCTGGCCACTTTCGGGCTTCGGGCGACGATCCGGGCGCTGGTCTGGCCGGCGTTCCGGGCGCTGCTGTTCGGGCGGGGCCTGATCTGGTGCCGCGCCTTCGCTCGGCGCGGCTTCCTGCCGGCGCTGATCGGGCCAAGGGCCTCGGCGATCCGGCCGCCGGTCATCACGGCGGGGGCCCTGGTGCTGGCGGGGTTCAAAGCGGGGCGCGCGCTGCTGGCCAATCCGCGCGGGGGCGGGCGGGCCGAAATTTTTCTCATCGAGCGTCTCGCCCGGGATCAGCCGGAAGCCCATGGCATCCAGCACCGGGCCGAGGTTTTCGCCCTTGATCCCCAAGCGGCTTGCCAGATCGCCCGGCAGCAGCGCAGGGGATTTGCGCGTCAGGTGGCCCAATTCGCCGGCGATGCGTTCCGCCACATCAAGCCGCAGCAAAACGGGGCCTGCGGGCAGCCAGCCCATGGTCTCGGCAAAGCCGCGCGGCCAATCGGCGGGCGGTGCCACGGCAATCAATCCGCCGGAGGGCAGCTTCGGCGTTTCAATGCCGCGCAACAGCGACCAAAGCTGCGCGCGCAGCGCCATGGCGCGCGGCTTCAAGGCTTCCGGCACGTAAAGCGCATAACGCCCGGCGCGAATGCCAATGCCCTTCAGCTTCTGGCGGAGATCGGGGCGGATTTCACTATCCGTCCGCCCCATGGCCAGGCCCAGTTCCTCCCGCAGGCGATAGGCTGGACCGCGCAGCGTATTATCCTCGCTGGCCTTTTCTTCGGCGGTGAAGATCGCACCCAGATCGCGCTTCACCAAAGCCTCGATCCAGGTGGCAAGCCTTGCGCGGATACGCTCACGCTGCGCGCCATCGAGAAATTCTGAGGGTAGCACTTCAATCAGCGGCTTGCCGGGTTCGGAGCCCGGCTTCAGCTTCGCCACTTCGGCGATATCGCCGAGCCCCGCTGGCATGTTCGGTGCGTGGGAATAGGCCCAGGTCACGCTATGCTGCGGTGTGAGCGCAAACGCCTCATCCTTCGCGGACTCCAGCATGGTGACACGGCGCGGGATTTCCGCCCCAAGCGCGCGGCGCGCGGCGCGCAGCACCACGCGGCGTTCTTCTTCCTTCACGGCTGCGCCATCGGGTTCAAACAGGAAGCCCTTCACATGGCCGACCGGATGGCCTTCCACCACCACTTCGCCGCGGCGCGTGACGGCGGAGAGCAATTCCTCATCGCTTTCATCCAGCGCACGAATGAGATGCGCCGCGCGGCGGTCCACAAAGCGCGCGGTCAGGCTTTCGTGCAGCGCGTCTGAGACCATGTCTTCAACGCGCCGCGCTTCGGCCTGCAAGCCAGCGGCATCATCCAGCCAATCGGCGCGCGCGGCGACATAGGACCAGACGCGAATGGCTGAAAGCCGCGCCATCAGCGTATCAAGATCACCTTCCGCCATGCCGAGTTGCGCGAGCGATGACGCTACCCAATCGCGCGGCAGGCGGCCCTCACGCGCCAAATGCGTGAAGATGCGCGCGCAAAGCCGCGTGTGGCTATCATCCGCAAGCTTGCGGAAATCCGGCACCTGGCAGGCTTCCCAGAGCAAGCGCACGCGCGATGCGGTATCAGCCAGGCCGCGGATTTCTTCTTCCCGCACCAGCATGGAAAGCGTGATGTGGTCCACCGCATCATGGCCCTTGGCGAGGCCCGGCTGCGGTGCCGGTGCGCCAAGACTATCGAGCAAAGTCTCGACCGAGGAGAAATCCAGATCGGAATTGCGCCAGGCGAGCGTCTTCAGCGGTTCGAAGGCATGGGTTTCGATTTGGGTGATGATCTCATCATCCAAGGTCGGCGCCTCCGCCGTAGTGCCGAAAGTGCCATCACGCATGCCACGCCCTGCGCGGCCGGCGATTTGCGCGATTTCTTGTGCCGTCAGCGCACGCGGCTGATGGCCGTCAAACTTGTTGAGCGCGGCGAGTGCCACATGGTCCACATCCATATTGAGGCCCATGCCGATGGCATCTGTCGCCACCAGGAAATCCACTTCCCGGTTTTGATAAAGGGCGACCTGCGCATTGCGCGTGCGCGGCGAAAGCCTGCCCATCACCACGGCGCAACCACCACGCCGTCGGCGCACCGCTTCCGCAATGGCGTAAACTTCCTGCGCGCTGAAGGCGACAATGGCGGAACGCGGCGGCAGGCGCGACAGCTTGGCGGGGCCGGCATAAGTCAGTTGCGAAAGTCGCGCGCGGGTTTCGATTTCGGCGCGGGGGATCAGGCGGCGGAGCAAGGGCGCGATGGTCTCGGCCCCCAGAAACATGGTTTCCACCATGCCACGTGCATTGAGCAGCCGATCCGTGAACACATGCCCGCGATCCGGGTCCGCACAAAGCTGGATTTCATCCACGGCGAGGAATTCCACAGGCCGATCAAGCGGCATGGCTTCCACCGTGCAGGCGAAATACTTCGCCTCAGGGGGCACGATTTTTTCCTCGCCAGTGATCAGGGCAACGTAGCGTTCGCCCTTCATCGCCACCATGCGATCATAGTTTTCACGCGCCAGCAGCCTGAGCGGAAAGCCGATACTGCCCGAGGCATGGGCGAGCATCCGCTCAATCGCGAGGTGGGTCTTGCCGGTATTGGTCGGGCCGAGGATGGCGCGAACCCTGGGTTCGAACATGCGGGGGTCAATGTCCAAGAAAGAAAAACGCGCCGTTCCGTGGCATGACGCGGCGCGCTTGTCCATGGTGGCGGCAGCGGGCAGGGTGGCGGGCCTGTCATGAACCCCGCCACCCGCTTCGCCCTGATCTATGCCGCGCAATTCGCGGCCTTTGGCGTGATGATGCCTTTTCTGCCGCCGCTTTTGCTCGAACGCGGGTTGACGCCGGCTGATCTGGGGACGGTTTTGGCGGCTGGTAGCGCGCTGAAATTGCTGGCAGGGCCTTTGGGCGGAAGGGTCGCGGATTGGCTGGGTGATCCCAGGCTGGTGCTGATTTGCTGCACCAGCGCAGCGGCAGTTTTCGCGGCCGGCTTTGGGCTGGCCGCCGGGTTCTGGGCGCTGCTTTTGGTGAATCTGGCGCTTTCGGCGGCGCTGGCGCCGACCACCGCGCTGGCTGACGCGATGGCGCTGCGCGCCGCCCGCGAACCGCCCGGCTTTGATTACGGCCGCGCCCGTGCGGCTGGATCGGCGAGCTATATCGTCGCGGCGGTTGCCGCTGGCGCGCTTGTGGGCGTGCTGGGTGCGGGCAGTGCCGCCTGGCTGATTTCCGCCATGCTTGGCTTTGGCGCGGCAGCCGCCTTTTTGCTGCCGCGCGCCGAGGGTTTCGGGCGTGGCGGCGCAAGCGGGTTTCGCGCGGCACTCGCGCTGCCTTGGCTGCGCCGGCTGATGCTGATTGCCGCGCTGATGCAGGGCAGCCACGCGGCCTATTACGCCTTTGGGTCCATCCATTGGCAGGCATTGGGCCTCAGCGCCGGGGTGATTGGCCTGCTCTGGGCCTGGGGTGTGGTGGCGGAGGTGGCGCTCTTCATCTGGGGGCGCGGCCTGGTGGAACGGCTTGGCGTGCGCGGGATGATTTTGCTCGCCGCCGGGGCGGGGCTGGTGCGCTGGCCGATCATGGCACTCAGCGAAAGCCTGCCGCCGCTGATTTTCGCGCAAGCGCTGCATGCGCTGACCTTTGGCGCCATGCATCTGGCGGCGATAAGGCTATTGCAGGAACGCGTGCCGGCCAGCCTTGGCGGCACGGCGCAGACGCTGCTGGGGGCCGCGGTGGGGGCGATGACGACGCTGCTGACCTTGGCATCCGGGCCCGGCTATGCCGCGCTGGGGGCCGGGATTTTCTGGGCCATGGCAGCGCTTTGCGCCGTGGTGGCGGCGATGGTGGGGGTGGGCGGCATCCTGCGCCGGTCATGAACATCCCAGCCCGATCGCCCGGGTGAAGTGCGGCGACGGAGTTGAGCCATGGCGACAGTTTGATTGAAATGACTGAAATTTCAGAGTCTTGCCGGGCAGGCGCCTCGCTTGACAAGCAGGCTCTGCTAATGATCAAAGCGCGCAACACAAAACGGGGAGACACTGCATGAAATGGCCGGCCATGGGCTATGCACGCGCCAAGAGCCTCGCCGAGCTGTGGTCAGCGCTTGAGACGCATGGAAGCGCGGCGCAAATCATTGCGGGCGGGCAGACGCTTCTGGCGACCCTCTCCTTCCGGCTTTCCGAACCCGGCACGCTGATTGACATCAACGGCATCACGGAATTGCGCGGCATTTCCACCCACGGCCAGGTGCTGCGCCTTGGCGCGCTGACGCTGCATGCCGAGCTTTGCAGTGATCCACTGGTAAAGGCGCATGCGCCCTTGCTTGCGGCAGCAGCGCCCTTGATTGCGCATCCGGCCATTCGCAATCGCGGCACCTTGGGCGGCAGCCTGGCCTATGCCGATCCGGCAGCCGAATTGCCGGCCTGCATGGTGGCGCTGGAAGGGACCATCATCGCGGCATCCGCCAAGGGCGAACGGCGCATCCCGGCGGCCGATTTTTTCACTGATCTCCTGCAAACCGCGCTGGAACCGCAGGAAATCATCGCCGCGGTCGAAATCCCGGTGACCCAGCGTCTTGGCGCCATTGAGGAAATCACGCGCCGTTCCGGCGATTACGCCATGGCGGGGCTGGCTGCGACCCTGGCCTTGGATGCCGGGCGCGTCGTCGCGCCCCGTTTGGTTTATTTCGGTGTCGGCAAGGTTCCCGTGTTGGCTGCTACTGCCGCCAAAGCGCTTGAAGGCCGCAGCCTGGACCGTGCCGGCATCAGCGCCGCGCAGCAAGCGCTGGCGGATGATCTTGACCCGCCCCATGATTTGCATGGCCCGCCCGAGATGAAGCGCCATCTGGCGCGCGTCCTGACGGAGCGTGTTTTGCTTGGTTTTCTGAGCCCGAAGGTCGAAGCCGCATGATCCCGATTACGCTGACCGTGAATGGCGAAAAGGTGACACGGCATGTGGAACCGCGCCGCCACTTAATTGACTTTCTGCGCCTTGATCTTGGCCTGACAGGGTCTCATGCGGGCTGCGAGCATGGCGTTTGCGGCGCCTGCACCTTGCGCGTGAATGGCAAGATCATGCGTGGCTGTCTGATCCTTGCGGCTTCGCTGGATGGTGCTGAGGTTGTCACGATTGAAGGCCTTTCCGAAAGTGGGGAGGTTGCGGATTTGCAGGCAGCTTTTGTGGCGCGCAATGCAGCGCAATGCGGCTTTTGCACGCCAGGCATGGTGATGACGGCGGCTGAATTGCTGGCCGAAGGCGGCAGCCCAACACGGGGTGAAATTCGCGAATATCTTTCGGGCAATTACTGCCGCTGCACGGGCTATCAGGCAATTGTGGATGCGGTTGAAGATACGCTCCGCAGCAGGGGGGCCACGCCATGAATGAGATTACGCCAGCCTCCATCGGCCTGTCGCGTGAAGATTTGCCCAATTCCTATATCGGGCGGTCCGTACCGCGCCCAAATGTGCCGAAGCTGGTGCAGGGCCGCGCGACCTATACGGATGATGTGACGCTGCCGCGCATGCTGCATGCGGCATTTCTGCGCAGCCCCCATGCGCATGCAAAAATCAGCGCCATTGATACGGCGCGCGCCAAGGCCGTGCCGGGGGTGATCCGCGTCTTTACCGGCCATGATCTGGCGAAATTTTGCGATCCCTGGGTCGCCACACTGGATCATTTGAAGGGCATGAAATCCGCCCCGCAATATCCACTACCGCTCAGCCGCGCCACCTGGCAGGGGGAGCCGATTGTGGCGGTGGTCGCAGAAAGCCGCGCCGCAGCCGAAGATGGCGTGGCCGCGCTGCAAGTGGAATTCGAAGCTTTGCCTGCGCAGATTGATATGGAAACGGCGCTCGCCCCAGGGTCCGTCGTGATCCATCCGGAACTTGGTGATAATCTGGTCTTTACCCGTACGGCCGAAACCGGCGATGTCGCCGCGGCTTTTGCCGCCGCGCATAAGGTTGTCGAGGCGCGCTTCGTCACGGGCCGGCATACGGGTGTGACGCTGGAACCGCGTTCCATCATCGCCGATTACAACCCGGCGGATGAAACACTCACCGTTTATCACTCGACCCAGGCGCCGCATATGATGCAGGGCGTCTTCGCCAAGCAGTTGCGCATGAAGGAAGGCGATGTCCGCGTGATCTGCAAGGATGTCGGTGGCAGCTTTGGCATCAAGGTGCATGTCTATCCGGATGAGGTCGCGGTGGCCGCCATGGCGCGCATTATGGGCCGCCCGGTGAAATTCGTGGCCGACCGCTTTGAATCCTTCGTGAGCGATATTCATGCGCGCGATCATCGCATCAAGGGGCGCCTGGCGGTGGATGCGGAAGGCCGCGTGCTGGCCTTTGATATTGATGACCTGACCGGGATCGGCCCCTACTCCGTCTATCCGCGCACCAGCGCGATTGAGGGCAATCAGGTCGTCAATCTTTGCGGCGGCCCTTATGATTTCAAGAATTACCGCTGCACCACCACCGTTGTGCTGCAGAATAAGACGCCGACCTGCCAATACCGCGCCGTCGGTCACCCAATCGCCACAGCGGTAACGGAAGGGCTGATGGATCTGGCGGCCGAGGCGCTAGGGATGGACCCGGTGGAGATACGCCGGCGCAATCTTATCCGTGATGATGCCTATCCCTATACCTCACCGCCCGGCATGCGTTTTGAAGGGCTTTCGCATCACGCGTCCTTGAACAAGCTGCTGGATATGGTGCCGCTTGAGCGAATTCGCGCGGATCAGGCAGAAGCACGCCAGCGCGGCGTTTATCGCGGCATTGGCTTTGCGTCCTTCATTGAACTGACCAATCCCTCGCCCTTCATGTATGGCATTGGTGGCGCGCGCATTTCCGCACAGGATGGCTGTACGGTGCGCATGGACCCGGATGGGTCCATTGTTGCTTCCTCTGGCGTCACGGAACAGGGCCAAGGGACTGAGGCAATCCTGGCGCAGATCGTCGCCCATGGCGTTGGCGTGCCGGTCAATCGCGTGAAGATCATCACTGGCGATACGCAGACCACGCCTTATGGCGGCGGAACCTGGGCGTGTCGTGGTGCGGGGATTGGCGGGGAAGCGGCGCTGCAATCGGCCATTGCGCTCAAGCAGCAAATCCTGGAAGTGGCCGGCGCCATGCTGCAAGCGGTGCCAGATACACTTGATGTCGTGATGGGCGAAATCACGGATAGGGCCAGCGGCAAGCCGCGCATGACGCTGTTTGAACTGGGCCGCATCGTCTATTTCCGTGGCGATACCCTGCCCAAGGAATTGCCGCGCGAATTGGTACAGACGCGCCACTTCATCACCAAGGAATACCCCTTCGCCTTCACCAATGGCATTCAGGCAAGCTGGGTGGAAGTGGACCCTGCCACCGGCATGGTGAAGCTGCTGGAACATTGGTGCGTGGAAGATTGCGGCCGCGTCGTGAACCCACTTTTGGTGGATGAACAGGTGCGCGGCGGCATTGTGCAGGGCATTGGCGGCGCGCTTTACGAACATTGCGTCTATGATGCGGAAGGCAATCTGCTGACCACGACGCTCGCCGATTATCTGGTGCCCATGTCGGCGGAAATGCCCGAAATCCATGTTGGCCATGTGGAAACGCCAACGCGCGAATCCTTGCTTGGCGCCAAGGGCGCTGGAGAAGCCGGCACCGCCGGCGCGCCAGCGGCCATCATGAATGCCATCAATGATGCGCTGAAGCCCTTCAAGGCCCGCGTGCATGAACAGCCCTTCACGCCAGAGCGCATTCTGCGCGCGCTTGGCACCATCACCTGAACAGATTCAACGGCGTTCGCAAAACGCCACAACAGGGAGATTTGCAATGACCACCCTTCGACGGAGCCTGATTCTGGGCGCTTCGGCGCTGCCCTTGTTTTCCATCCATAGCCGCGCACAAACGGCGCTGAACATCACCATCGCCTCCAGCCACCCGGTTGCGAATTTCTGGGTGTCGATGATGAAGAATGTCTTCCAGCCGGAAGTGGACAAGCTGCTGCGCGACGGCGGCAATACGCATCGCGTCAATTGGCGTGAATCCTATGGCGGCACGCTCTATCGCTTCCAGGACACGATGGAAGCCGTGCGCGATAACATCACCGATATCGGCTATGTCGGTACGCTCTGGGAAGGCAGCACCATGCCGCTGCAGAACGTGACCTATTTCACGCCTTTCGCGACCGGTGATCACGCCCTGGTGGCCAATGCGTTTGAGGCGATGAACCAGAATGTGCCGGCCATTCGGCAGAATTGGAACGGCCTCAATATGGTGCCGCTCAGTTCCTACATCACCGATACCTATCACATCTGGTCGAATTTCCCGGTGCGCAGCCTGGATGATTTGCGCAACCGCAAAATCTCGGCCCCTGGCACCAGCGCCAATTGGCTGACCGGCACGGGCGCGACGCCGGTGGATGGCGCGCTCACTACCTATTACACCGATATCCAGACCGGTGTTTCAGAAGGCGCGCTTTCCTTCTTTGTTGGTATTCTGCCGACCCGCGTGCATGAAGTGGCGCGCTACATCACGAAATGCGATGTGGGTGCGATGTATGTCGGCGGCATTGCGGCGAATAAGCAGCGCTTTGATCGTTGGCCAGAAGGTGTACGCCGCGCCATGACGGAAGCGGGCAAAACGACGACGCAGGCGCATATTCGCGATGTCTCGGCCCGCATCGCGGCGGCTGAGACGGAAATGCAGCGCCAGGGCGCCATCATCAGCACCCTGCCAACGGCAGAGCGTGAGCGCTGGATCCGCGGCCTGCCCAATCTGGCGCGCACCTGGGTGGATAGCTCTGGCCCCGCGGCGCGGGATGTGTTGAACGCTTATTTTGCGGCCATTCGCGCGGCAGGCCAGACGCCTGGGCGCAATTGGGACCGCGAAGTCACTTCCTGATCCGGAAGGCCTGCCCGCTTGGCTGATGATATTGATATGGCGGCGTTGGATAGCGCCGCCCCCAGGCAGCCCCTCGGCCCGATCCAGATGCTGCTTGATGGCCTGGCCGCCATTGGCACCATTTGGACCTTCGGGCTGATGCTGCTGATTTGTGCCGATGTCATTGGCCGATCCTTCCTGAATGCGCCCATCACCGGGGTCGCGGAAATTGCCGCGCATTCGGTGGTGGGGATCGTCTTTCTGCAGATTGGCGCCACCATCTATCACCGCCGCATGACACGCGCGGATTTCCTGATCCAGCGGGTGCTGGCCTGGGCGCCGCGTTTCGGGCGCGGGCTTGAGGCGTTGTTTTTTCTGATCGGCGCGGCGGTGATGTTCTTCATCGCGCAAGCCGCTTGGCCGGGCATGTGGAATTCCATCAATTTGCGCGAATTCTTCGGCGTGCAGGGGCTTTTCACCGTGCCGACCTGGCCCTTTCGTGGCCTGATCGTGCTGGGCGGCGTGGCGGGGGGCATTGCCTATCTGGCGGTATTTGTCGCGGAACTGCGCGGGATGCTGACGCGCCATGGATGATACCAGCCTTGGCTTCGCCTTGATCGGGCTGATGGTGACGCTGATCATCATCGGCCTGCCTATTGGCATTACGCTGATTTCAACTGGTGCTATCGGTGTTTGGCTGATCCGCGAGAATCCTGATCTGGCCTTTCGCTTCGCCGCCATGGCGACCTATTCCGGCATTCAGGATTATCTGTTTGCGACCATACCGCTTTTCGTCCTGATGGGGCTTTTGGTCAGTATTTCCGATGTCGGGAAGGACACGTTTGATGTCGCCCAGAATTTATTGAAACGCATCAAGGGCGGGCTTGGAATCGCAACCGTTGGCGCCAATGCGGTATTCGCGGCGGTGACAGGGGTTTCCATCGCCTCTGCCGCTGTCTTCACCAAAGTCGCGGTGCCTGAGATGGTGCGCCACGGCTATTCCATGCGCTTCGCCGCCGGCACGGTCGCGGGCAGCAGCATTCTTGGCATGCTGATACCGCCGTCACTGCTCATGATCGTCTATGGCGTATTGGCCGAGGTTTCCATCGGCGCCATGTTCATCGCGGGCGCCATTCCGGGCGTGATTATCGCCATCAGCTTCGCCATCATGATCTGGTGCTATGCGCGTTTCGCGCCCCAGCGCATCATGAACGCTACCACCGGCCCTGTGATGGTTGATGAAAAGCTCATGGGCCCGGCGGAAATGCTCGGCAAGTCAGTGCCCATCCTCTCGCTTGTGGCGCTGATCCTGGGCGGGCTTTACACAGGTTTCTTCACGCCGACCGAAGCAGGTGCGGTGGGTGCTGCGGGCGCCTTGCTGATTGCCTTGGTAAGGCGGCGCCTGACGCTTGCGAAATTCTGGCGTGTTCTGCGTGAAACCGGCCTGGTCTCAGCCGCCATCCTGTTCCTGCTTATTGCGGCCGGGCTTTATTCGCGCATGCTGTCCATGGCGGGCGTGCCCAATGCCATTGGCGATTTCGTAGAGCATTTGGGCCTTGGGCCTTATGGGTTCCTGTTCGCCTTCGTCATTGTCATTCTTCTGATGGGGATGATTCTGGACAGTACCTCCATTCTGCTCATCATGGTGCCGATTGGCGCACCGATCGCAACCGCGATGGGGTTTGACCTGATCCATTTCGGTATTGTCACCATCATTGCAGTGGAGATGGGGTTGCTGACGCCGCCCTTTGGCATTTCGGTCTTTACCGTGAAGGCAACCTTGGCTGACCCGAAGGTCAGCATTGAATCGATCTTTGCCGGCGCCTTGCCCTTTGTGGCGGTGATGGGCTTGGCGCTGATCCTGATCGCCTTCTTCCCCATTCTTGCGACAGCGCTTGTGCGCTAGAGCATGCTGCGTTCACGTGGGCTCACGCAGCACGCTCTACCTCGTTGTTTTTCGAGCATCTTCACACGTTCAGATGATTCCATCTGAACGTGATCTGCTGTGAGCCGTCTCCCGCTTGGATAACCCTGCGGAAGACGCCGCGAACAGCCTATGGGCGCGCAAACCCCCATCGGGCGATCACGTCACTCCGGCCTCACGCCCGCGGTGCGCAGCACGGCGGCGCTGCGCGCCAATTCCTCACGCACATAGGCGGCGAAGGCTGGAATGGTCGCGAATTGCGGTTCGATTTCAATGCCAATGTCAACCAGGCGCGGTCTGATGCGTTCCAGCGCCGCGTTGTAGGTGACATTCAGCGATTCCACGATGCTGCGCGGTGTCTGCGCCGGCACAAAGGCACCCATCCAGGCCGCACCAGCCCAGGCGGGCAGCCCGGCTTCAGTGGCTGAGGGAATTTCCGGCAGGCTCGCCACGCGCTGAGACCCGGAAATGGCAATCGGGCGCACCGTGCCGGCGCGGATATGAGAAGTGGCGGAAGCGGTCGGGTCCACTGCCATATGCGCTTCGCCCGAAATCACTGCCGCCATGGCGGGGCCACCACCGCGATATTGCACCATCTGCATTTCCACATCCGGCAGCACGGCGCGGAAGACCTCTGAGGTCAAATGATTGGCGCTGCCAATCCCGGCAGAGGCAAAATTGATCTTCCCCGAATTGGCGCGCAACCAAACAATCAGGGATTGCATATCGGTCGCGGGAATATTGCGATTGATCACCAGCACCTGCGGAATGCGGCCCAAATGCGCAACGGGGGCGAAATCCGCAATCGGATCATATGGCATGCGCGCCACCAGGCTGGGCGCGATCACATGCGCATTGGAATGGATCATGATGGTATAGCCATCCGGCGCGGATTTGGCGGCGGCCTCTGCGCCGATCAGCCCGGCCGCACCGCCGGCGCGGTTTTCCACCACCATATTCTGGCCGAGCATCTGCCCCGCCGCATCGGACACCAGCCGCGCCACCACATCGGTCGCCCCGCCGGGCGCGAAGGGCACAATCACGCGCATCGGCCGATCCGGCCGCCAGGCCCCCTGCGCGCGGGCTGAGGCAAGGGCAGGTGTGGCAAGCGCAAGCGCCAAAGCGCCACGACGAGTAAGCTGCATGAAACGGCGTCCTTCCCGGTTTGAATGCTTCCCTGAGCGGGCGCTTATACAGATTTTGCGGCCTGGCGCCATGGATCATCTTTGGCCCCCGCGCTATGCCTTCTGCCAGGAAGGATCGCTATCATGAAAACCGCTGCTGAAGCCCTGATTGAATTCCTCGCTGCCCAGGGCATTGACCGGGCCTATTGCGTGCCCGGTGAAAGCTATATCGCGCTGCTTGATGCGCTGCATGCCCATCCGCGGATGGATCTTGTCACCTGCCGCAGCGAAGGCGGCGCCGGCTTCATGGCGGTGGCCGATGGCAAAATGACTGGCAAGCCCGGCGTGGTGCTGGTCTCACGGGGCCCCGGCGCCTGCAATGCCTCCATCGCGGTGCATACGGCGGAACAGGATGCTGTGCCGATGATCCTGTTGATCGGGCAGGTGGAAAAGCGCGATCTGCGCCGCAATGCCTTTCAGGAAATTGACTATGCCCGGATGTTTGGCGGCATCGCGAAATGGGTCGGGGAAGCGACCAGCGCGGATCAGGTGCCGGAATTGATCGCGCGCGCCTATGCCATGGCGATGCAGGGCGTGCCGGGGCCGGTGGTGCTCAGCCTGCCGGAAGATGTGCTGGCCGAGCCCTGCGCCGCCGCCATCCCACCAGCCACCATCGCCGCACCGGCGCAACCTGCACCTACTGATGTCGCACGGCTCGCCGCCATGCTGCGCGGCGCGGAACGCCCGATCATCCTGGCGGGCCATGCGCTTGACACGCCGGGCGGGCGCGAAGCCTTGCTGGCCTTTGCCGAGGACTGGCAGACCCCGGTTGCGGTTTCCTTCCGCCGACAGGATCTTTTCCCGAATGATCACGCGCTTTACGCGGGTGATCTTGGCCTGAGGAATCCGGATGCGCAGCGCGCCGCTTTTGCCGATGCTGATCTGGTGGTCGCCCTCGGTACGCGGCTGACGGATATCACCACGCAAGGCTGGACTTGGCCCGCTCCCGGTCAGCGCCTTGCGCATATCTGCGCGGAACCGCGCTTTTTGGGTTGGCATTTCCCGGCAGAGCTTGCCGTTGCCGCTGATGCACGCGCGGTGCTGGCCGCGCTTGGCGCGGAAAAGCCGGGGGCACCCGCCGCACGCGGCGCCTGGGCGAGGAAGCTGCGCGATTTGCAAACCGCCGATAGCCAGGTTGCGCCAACCACGCATAATGATGGCGTCGCCTTCGCGCGCATCGCGAAGCTGATTGGTGAGATCGCGGCACCCGATGCGATGATTGCGCTGGATGCCGGCACTTTCGGTGCGCCCTTCTATCGCAAGATCGCCTGGGTTTCGCCGCGCCGTTTATTGGCACCGGTTTCGGGCGCCATGGGCTTTGGTGTGCCGGCCGGTGTGGCAGCAGCGCTGCGCTATCCCAATCGGCAAGTGATTGCGCTGGTCGGTGATGGTGGCGCCTTGATGACCGGCGGGGAATTTGCGGTGGCGGTGGCGCGTGGCGTGCCGCTCAAGATGATCCTGTCCGATAATGGGTCCTACGCTTCCATCCGCATCCATCAGGAACGTGCCCATCCCGGGCGCGTGAGTGGCACCAGCCTGGAAAACCCGGATTTCGCCGCCTGGTGCGCGGCGTTTCGTGTGCCGGTGACGCGCATTGAAACCGATGCGGATATGCCGAAGCTCGCCGAAGCACTCGCGGCACCGGGGCCGGCCGCGATCCATGTACGCACCTCCTTGCAGGCGGTGCTTCCAAACTAGTGGTGCGATTTATGCTGACCTATCCCCTGCCCCAAAAGCCCCCGCGCACCACTAGCCGTGTATTTGGTGGGCGGATTCACGCCGCTTTCGGGAACCGACAGCGGCGATCGGACCACTAGGGGCGCTTGTCGCAAGGCAGGGGGCGGGATAGACCCATGCGCCATGTCGCATAACAGTTTCGGCCATCTTTTCCGCGTCACCACCTGGGGCGAAAGCCATGGGCCGGCGATTGGCTGCGTGGTGGATGGCGCGCCGCCGCGCATGGCGCTTTCGGAAGCCGATATCCAGCCCTTTCTGGATCGGCGCCGACCAGGCCAATCCAAATTCGTCACACAGCGGCAGGAAGCGGATCAGGTGCGGATTCTCTCGGGCGTGTTTGAAGGCCAGACCACCGGCACACCCATTGCGCTGATGATCGAAAACACCGATCAGCGCAGCAAGGATTATGGGGAAATCAAGGATCGTTTCCGCCCTGGTCATGCTGATATTGCCTATGAATTGAAATACGGCATTCGCGATTACCGCGGCGGCGGGCGTTCCAGCGCGCGCGAGACCGCGATGCGCGTCGCGGCCGGCGCCATTGCGCGCAAGGTGCTGGGCGATAGCGTGCGGATCAGGGGTGCGCTTGTCGCCATGGGCGGGGATGCGGTGGACCGCGCCAATTGGGATTGGTCGGCGGTGGATGAAAATGATTTTTTCTGTCCGGACCGTGCCGCTGCCGCGCGCTGGGAAGAACAGCTATTGGCGCTGCGCAAATCCGGCAATTCAGTGGGCGCGGTGATTGAAATTGTCGCAGAAGGCGTGCCCCCCGGCTTGGGTGCGCCGATTTACGGCAAGCTTGATGCGGATTTGGCGGGCGCGCTGATGGGGATCAATGCCGTGAAGGGGGTTGAGATTGGCGATGGCTTCGCTGCCGCCGCGCTGACCGGCACGGCCAATGCGGATGAAATGCGGATGGGTGAAGGCGGCCTTGTAGCCTTTCAGGCCAATCATGCTGGCGGCGTTTTGGGCGGCATCAGCACTGGCCAGCCGATTGTGGCCCGCTTTGCGGTGAAGCCCACCAGTTCGATTCTGGAGCCTCGGCTTGGCGTTGATCGCTTCGGACAGGATGTGGAGATCATCACCAAGGGCCGCCATGACCCCTGCGTTGGCATTCGCGCCGTCCCGGTTGGCGAAGCGATGATGGCGCTGGTGCTGGCAGATCACTTGCTGCGCCATCGCGCGCAGAATCCGGATGCGCCAAGCGCGCCGCGCCTGCCGCGCAACTGAAGGCGCCAAGCCCTGCCGGGAACTACATTCTGGCTACGCGAAAGCCGGTATCGTCGCGCCGGGTCGTGGCGGCAACCCCGTAGCGCATCGCCGAGCGCAGAAAGGCCGCCGTATTGCTCCAGGAACCGCCACGCAACGCGCGCCAGGCGCAACCCGGCGTCACTACCGCCTCTGAGGCATCAATCGGCGCATTGGCATAAGTGCGTTCAAGACAATCCTGCACCCATTCCCAGACATTGCCCTGCATATCATGCAACCCAAAGCGATTGGGCGCATAGCTGCCTGCGGGACGTGGCCGATTGACCGCGTGGCCGTAATTGGCTTGGGCTTCAGTGATTGCGTTGCCGGTGACAAAGGCGGTCATGGTGCCAGCCCTGGCGGCATATTCCCATTCCGCTTCCGTCAGCAGCCGATATCGCCGCCCGGTACGTTGCCTGAGCCATTCGACATATTGCTGCGCGTCTTCCCAACTGACATCCACCACCGGCTGGCGGCCCCTGCCCCAGCCCCGATCATTGGGGCGGTGGCTGCACCCGCGCGCTGCCACACAGGCATCCCATTCGGCGAAGGTGATTTCAAACCTGCCAACGGCCAGGGGCATGCGCAGGGCAACATCGCGTTGCGGCCCTTCATTCGAATAGCGACCCTTTTCATTTGCCGGGCTGCCCATGTGAAAGCGCCCGGCGGGGATCACCACCATCTCGGGGCATTCCGGACAGTCGCGAAAGAATTGCCCCACCTGCACCGGAAAACCTGGCCCGCCTGGCGCGGCGCTGCGTTGTTGCTGTGCGGGCGCGGGCGCTTGGCCAGAGGCTTTAGGAATCGGGGCGCACAGCATCGCGACCGCCATCATCAGGGCAGTGCCTATGCCAGATCGAAGCCGGTTGGGGGTGGGCATTTGATATCCTCCAGCCGTAGTCTAAGAACAATATGCACGCTTGGTAAATAAAGCCCTTTTGAGCGCCGTCTTCGCCGCAATCGCGCCATACCCGCCATGGCGCCGCCGTAAAAGTCCTGAAAATACCTTGCCTTCGTCGCAAGGCCGCCTTGACGGCGGGGTCATATGTCCATGCGCACAGTTCAACATAGGAGGACAAGATGCGCTACATGATGAAGACCTCACTTCTCGCCACCGGCCTTGCTTTCGCGCTGACGGGCGCGGCACTTGCCCAGGGGGCGGCCAGCACCGCTCCGGTCCAGGGCAGCCGTCCCGCCGCTCAGGCGCCGGCCGCCGCCAAGCCCGGCGACGCCACCCAGGGCAAGGTGTCTGGCCATCAGGGGAATGGCCAGACCCGCGCGGTGACGCCGGCCGCGCCCTCGGGCGGTGCAACCCGCTGAGGTAACAGCCAAACCGGCGGGCGGATGCGCCCCCGCCCGCCGGCCAGCAGGAAGGCCCGCCCCAAAAGGCGGGTCTTTTGCTTTTCCGGCCCGACCCGGCCCGCAAAGATTGACGTTTCGCAAAGCCCCGACGCACATTCCCCCCGATAGCAAGACCCAAACAGGGGGAGGACCCAGGCATGGCTGATGAATTGATTGCGCTGAAACCCGAAATCGTCGCCAAGGCGCGTGTGACGGAAGCTGAGCGCGCGGCCATGTATGACGCGGCGGCGAGAAACCCCGAAGCCTTCTGGCGCGCTGAGGCCGGCCGCATCGCCTGGATGAAAGCGCCGACCAAAATCAAGAATACCGATTTCAACGGCAATGTTTCGATCAAATGGTTTGAGGATGGGGTGCTCAATGCCTCGGTTTCTTGCCTTGATCGGCATTTGGCCACACGCGGCGATCAGGTGGCGATCCTGTGGGAAGGCGATGATCCGGCTGCGGATGCCAAGGTGACCTACCGGGAATTGCATACCCGCGTCTGCAAACTGGCCAATGCCATGCGCAAGCTTGGCGTGAAGAAGGGCGATCGCGTTTGCATCTATTTGCCGATGATTATGGAAGCGGCCGTTGCGATGCTGGCCTGCGCGCGCGTTGGTGCGATTCACTCCATCGTCTTTGGCGGGTTTTCGCCCGATAGCCTGGCATCCCGCATTCAGGATTCCGAATGCGTCATGCTGATCACCGCCGATGAAGGAAGGCGCGGCGGGCGGCGCGTTCCGCTGAAGGTCAATGCGGATGAAGCGCTGCTGAGTTGTTCATCCATCAAGAATGTGATTGTCGCCCGCAATACCGGCGGTGATGTTGAGATGATGTCCGGCCGCGATCATTGGTGGGATGCGATCACCGCCGGCCAGTCTGAGACCTGTGAGCCTGAGCCGATGGGCGCGGAGGACCCGCTGTTTATCCTTTACACTTCGGGCAGCACGGGCAAGCCGAAAGGTGTTTTGCACACGACCGGCGGCTATATGGTTTGGGCATCTTACACGCATGAAAAGGTTTTCGATTACCGCGATGGCGAAATCTATTGGTGCACCGCTGATGTCGGCTGGGTGACCGGGCATAGCTATATTGTGTATGGCCCACTCGCGAATGGCGCCACCACGCTGATGTTTGAAGGCGTGCCAAGCTGGCCCGATTCCGGCCGCTTCTGGCAGGTGGTGGCGAAGCATAAGGTGAATATCTTCTACACGGCACCGACCGCGATTCGCGCCTTGATGCGCGATGGTGAGGCGCCGGTGAAGAAGCATGATCGCTCGAGCCTCCGCATCCTTGGCAGCGTGGGTGAGCCGATCAATCCCGAAGCCTGGCTTTGGTATTATCGCGTTGTGGGCGATTCCCGCTGTCCGATTGTGGATACCTGGTGGCAGACGGAAACCGGCGGCATTTTGATCTCGCCCTTGCCGGGGGCGGTCGCGCAAAAGCCGGGTTCCGCCACCTTGCCCCTGCCTGGTGTGAAGCCCGCGCTTGTGGATGGTGAAGGCAAGTTGTTGGAAGGTGCGACCGAGGGGAACCTCGTGATTCTGGATAGCTGGCCCGGGCAGATGCGCACGGTTTATGGCGATCATGAACGCTTCGTGCAGACCTATTTTTCTACCTTCAAGGGCATGTATTTCACCGGCGATGGCGCGCGGCGTGATGCCGATGGCTATTACTGGATCACGGGGCGCGTGGATGATGTGATCAACGTGGCGGGCCACCGCATGGGCACGGCTGAGATTGAAAGCGCGCTGGTCGCGAACCCTGCCGTTGCAGAAGCCGCGGTGGTTGGCATGCCGCATGACATCAAGGGCCAGGGCATCTACGCCTATGTCACGCTGAAGGCGGGCGTGGAGCCCACCGATGTGCTGCGCAAGGAATTGGTTGCCTGGGTGCGCAAGGAAATCGGCCCCATCGCGACACCTGATGCCATCCAATGGGCGCCCGGCCTGCCAAAAACCCGTTCCGGCAAGATCATGCGCCGCATCCTGCGCAAGATCGCCGCGAATGAGGTGGATGGGTTGGGGGATACCAGCACCTTGGCTGATCCTGCCGTGGTGGATGAGCTGGTGGCGAATAGGGTGAGGTAGAGTTCTTTAGTTCTGCGATTGGCGTGATCCTGCGATAGGGATCACGCCATGACGCGCGGCAAGCGCCACTCAATCATCCGAACGGCTGGGCGTGCCGGCCAGCACACCGCCATCTATCACAATGGTCTGCCCGGTCATGAAGGACCCGGCGGCGGAACCCAAAAACACAGCCGCACCCGCGATTTCATCAGGCTCCCCAATGCGCTTGAGCGGCGTGTCCTTGGTGCGCTTGGCGTAAATGCCCGGATCTTCCCACAGCGCGCGGGCGAAATCGGTGCGCACCAGACCGGGCGCAATGGCATTGGCGCGCACATTCTTGGGGCCCCATTCCACGGCGAGGTTCCGCACCAATTGCATATCGGCCGCCTTGGAAATGGCATAGGCGCCCAGCACCGGGGAACCGCGAAACCCGCCAATGGAGGAGATGATGATGATGGAACCGCCGCCGCGTTCCGCCATGCCCGGCGCGGTCATATGCGAAAGCCACAGGTTCGATTTGATATTGGATGCCATGATCTTATCAAAAATCTCATCCGGCATGGTCATGGCAGGACCGAAATGCGGGTTGATCGCCGCATTGCAGACCATGATATCCACCTGGCCCCAGGCGGCGATGGTCTGGTCTATTAGCGCCTGACATTCATTCTTGCGCCCGATATTGCAGGCAATGGCCATGGCCTGGCCGCCCTTGGCCTTGATGGCATCAACCACCTCCTGGCAGGCATCCAGCTTGCGGGAGGATACCACCACCTTGGCGCCCTGTTCGGCCATTCTTTCGCAAATCGCCCGGCCAATGCCGCGGCTGCCGCCGGTAACCACGGCCACCTTGCCGGTCAGATCGAATAGGGACATGGCGCTTCCTCCTGCTAGCCTGTTCCTATCCAGCGCAGCATGACCGGCGCTTTCCCGCAACCGGGTGCTTGCCCTAAGGCGCAGAGTGCCGGAGACTACCGTCAAAGGGGTCGTCAGGCCCCGGCTGGATGAGGGAGAGACGCTTTGGCTGAGAATCAATTCGTGCAGCATGTGGCGATGGGGGAGGTGCATGTGCTGCGCCTGGCCAACCCCCCGGTGAATACGCTGCGCACCGAAATCCGCGCCGGGCTTTATGATGGCATGAAGGCCGCGCGCGCCGCCGGCGCCAAGGCAGTGGTGATTATCGGCACCGGGCGCATGTTCTGCGCGGGCGCCGAGATGACCGAATTCGGCAAGCCGCGCGTCCCGCCCTCGCTGACTGAAGTGTTTGACCAGTTTGAAAGCTTCCCCGGCATTACGGTGGCGGCCATTCATGGCTCGGCCCTTGGGGGTGGTTTGGAAGTGGCGCTTGCCTGCCATGCGCGTGTGGCGGTGGCGGATGCGAATCTGGGCCTGCCGGAAGTGAAGCGCGGCTTTGTGCCGGGGGCGGGCGGCACGCAGCGCCTGCCGCGCCTGATCGGCCCGGAAGCGGCGCTGAAAATCATCGTCTCCGGCGATCCGATCAAGGCGACCGAGGCGCATAAGCTCGGCTTTGTGGATGCGATCATTGAAGGCGATCTGGAAGCGGGTGCGATTGCCTTTGCGCGCGCCAATCTCGGCAAGAATTTCACCCTAGCGCGCAACCGCTCGGACAAGATCGCAGGCCAGGATATGGCGGCGTTTGATGCCGCGGCGGGGGCTTTGCTGAAGCGCACGCGGGGGCAGGAAAGCCCGAAGGGCTGCGTGGAAGCAGTGCGCGCTTCCTTCACCTTGCCGTTTGAGGAAGGCTTGCAGAAGGAACGTGATTTGTTCGCGACGCTGGTGGCGGGCGAGCAATCCAAGGCGCTGCGGCACATCTTCTTCGGTGAACGCGAAGCGCAGCGCGTCCCCGGCTTGCCGGCGGATACTCAAGTGCTGCCCGTGGGCAAGCTTGTCGTGATTGGTGGCGGCACCATGGGCGGCGGCATTGCCATGAGTGCGGCGAATTTCGGCGTGCCCGTAACCATTGTGGAAATGACGGAAGAGGCGCTGGCGAAAGGCTTGCAGCGTTGTGAGGCGAATTGGCAGCGTACGGTCGCTTCCGGGCGTTTGTCTCAGGCCGAATATGAAAAGCGCCGCGCGCTGCTGACCGGTTCGACCGATTTCGATAAGGCCGTGGGCGAGGCTGATCTGGTAATCGAAGCGGTGTTTGAGAATATGGAGGTGAAGAAGCAGGTCTTCGCGCGCTTGGATAAGGCGGCGCGGCCTGGGATTGTGCTCGCGTCCAATACCTCCACGCTCGATATTGACCAGATCGCGAGCGCGACGTCGCGGCCGGAATGGGTGATGGGGATGCATTTCTTCAGCCCGGCCAATGTGATGCGCCTGCTGGAAAATGTGCGCGGGTCGAAGACCAATCCGGTAGCCATCGCGACCGCGACCGAGTTTGGCAAGAAGATCGGCAAGCTGCCCGTGCTGGTTGGCAATTGCGATGGCTTCGTCGGTAATCGCATGACCGGCAAGCGCACGCCGCAGGTGGAAAAGCTGCTGCTGGAAGGCTGCCTGCCGC
This sequence comes from Roseomonas sp., assembly GCA_020249925.1. Classification (GTDB taxonomy): domain Bacteria; phylum Pseudomonadota; class Alphaproteobacteria; order Acetobacterales; family Acetobacteraceae; genus Neoroseomonas. The sequence continues at coordinate 249,935 of JADCER010000013.1, forward strand.
AGGATATTGATCGCGTGATGGAAGGCTATGGCATGGCCATGGGGCCGCTCGCTACCGGTGACCTGGCGGGGCTGGATATTGGTGCGGCGGTGCGCAAGGCTCGTGGGACTGTTGCGCCGATTGCGGATGCGGTGGTGGCGGCGGGGCGTTTCGGCCAGAAAACCAGCAAGGGCTGGTATATGTATGATGAAAAGCGCAACCGCCTGCCCGACCCGGAAGTGGAGCGCATCATCCTGGATGTCGCGGAAAAAATGCAGGTGCGTCGCCGCAAGATTGAAGCGGATGAAATCCTGGAACGCCTGTTGCTGCCCATGGTGAATGAAGGCGCGCGTATCCTGGAAGAAGGCATCGCCTCCCGCCCGATTGATATTGATGTGATCTTCACCAATGGCTTCGGTTGGCCGGCCTGGCGGGGTGGGCCGATGTTCTGGGCGGATACGCTTGGCCTTAAGGCCGTGCGCGACAAGCTCAACAAATACGCTGAGGCGACGGGGGATAAGAACCTGCGCCCGGCGGTGCTGATTGAAAAACTCGCCGATGAGGGCGGCAGCTTCGCCGGCATGGGCAAATCCAAGGTTTGATGCCGCAACGCGGCCGGCAGGAATGAAGGGAAAGAACGATGGATCTACGCTTCACCGATGAGGAACGCGCCTTCCGCCAGGAAGTGCGGGATTGGATTGATGCCAACCTGCCCGCCGATACGCGGGAACGCATGGCGGCGGGCCGCACGCCCACCAAGCAAATGCAGGTGGATTGGCAAAAGAAGCTGAATGCCAAGGGCTGGTGCGTGCCGCATTGGCCGGCGGAATGGGGCGGGCAGAAGGATTGGTCCGCCATCAAGCGCTTTATCCTGCTGGAAGAATTGCAGGGCACGCCAGCGCCGATTCCGCTGGGCTTCAACTGCAATATGTTGGGCCCGGTGCTGATCGCCTTCGGCACGGAAGAACAGAAGAAGTTCTTTCTGCCGAAGCTTGCCAATCTCGATCTTTGGTTCTGCCAGGGGTTTTCGGAACCCGGCGCGGGGTCTGACCTGGCTTCGCTGAAGACGCGTGCGGTGCGTGAGGGTGATCATTACATCGTCAATGGGCAAAAGACCTGGACGACGCTCGCGCAATATGCCGATTGGATCTTCCTGCTGGTGCGCACCAATCCGGAAGCGGCCAAGCAGCAGGAAGGCATTTCCTTCCTGGTCGTGGATATGAAGACGCCCGGCATCACCGTGCGCCCCATCATCACCATTGATGGCGCGCATGAGGTGAATGAGGTGTTCTTCGATGACGTGAAAGTGCCGGTCGCCAATCTGGTCGGCACGGAACATCGCGGCTGGGATTGCGCCAAATTCCTTCTCTCCAACGAACGCACCGGTCAGGCGCGGGTTGGTGCTTCCAAGGATCGTATCCGCCGGCTCAAGCTGATTGCGCAGAATGCGCCGGGTGGTGAGCGCCCGATGATTGAAGATGGGCGCTTCCGTGAGCGGCTGGTGGAAGTTGAGGTGCAGTTGAAGGCGCTGGAGATGACCACCATGCGCGTGTTGGCCGATGAAAACCGCCAGCTCAGTGAACGCAAGCCCAACCCGGCATCTTCGGTGCTGAAAATTCGCGGCACGGAAATTCAGCAGGCGATCAGTGATCTTTATGTCATGGCCGCCGGGCCTTACGGCATGGTCGGTGCTGATCCCGATGGGGACCGCTGGAATGAACCGGAATTGGCGCCGGAATGGGCGACACTTGCGCAGCCGACCTATTTCAATTGGCGCAAGCAGACGATCTATGGTGGTTCCACCGAGATCCAGAAGAACATCATGGCAAAAGCGTTTTTGGGGCTCTGAGACATGGATTTCGATCTTTCCGAAGACCAGCGGCTGTTGCAGGACAGCCTGACGAAACTGCTGGCCGATAAATACAAGTTCGAAGACCGCAAGCGCTTCATGAAATCTGCGACCGGCTGGTCGCAGGAAATGTGGGAAGCCTATGCCGATCTTGGTCTGCTCGGCCTGCCCTTCGCGGAAGAGGATGGAGGTTTCGGTGCCGGCCCGGTTGAGGTGATGCTGATGGCGGAAGCCATGGGCGGCGCCATTACGCTGGAACCCTGGCTTGCGACCGTGGTGATGGGTGGCGGCTTCATTCGCCACGGCGCAACGGCCGCACAACGTGCCGCCATGGTGCCGGAAATCGCTGCGGGCAAGCTGAAACTCGCCTTTGGTTATACGGAACCGCAATCGCGCCATGATCTGCATGATGTCGCGACCACGGCGAAGAAGGATGGCGCGGGCTGGGTGCTGGAAGGCCGCAAGGGTGTGGTGCTGCATGGCGATGTGGCGGACCAGATTGTGGTCACCGCGCGCACCGGTGGCGCGCGGCGCGACAAATCCGGCATTGGCGTTTTCCTGGTGCCGGCCAATGCCAAGGGCGTGACGCGCCGCGGCTACCCCACCACGGATGGCTTGCGCGGGGCGGAAATCACGCTGGATCGCGTGAGCCTACCCGCCGAAGCGCTGCTGGGTGATGCCGGCAATGGCCTGGCGCTGGTGGATCGCGTGGTGGATGAAACCATCGCCGCCCTTGCCGGTGAGGCGGTGGGGGCGATGGATGCGCTGCATAAGCTGACGCTGGATTACCTGCGCACGCGCAAGCAATTCGGCCGGCCCATCGGGTCCTTCCAATCACTTCAGCATCGCGCAGCGGAAATGATGGTCTCCCTGGAAGAGGCACGTTCCATGGCCATGTTGGCGGCGATGATGGCGCAGGAAACCGATGCCACCGAACGCCGTCGGCAAATGTCGGCGGTGAAGGTGCAGATCGGGCATTCCGGCAAATTCCTTGGCCAGAGTGCTATTCAATTGCATGGCGGCATTGCCATGACGATGGAATATCTGGGCGGGCATTACTTCAAGCGCATCACCACCATAGACACGATGTTCGGCGATGCGGATCATCATGTGACGCAGCTTATGGCGATGGGTGGATTGAACCAGGCTGCGTAAAGCCTGCCAGTCATGGCCGTGAAATTTTCATGACACGGCTATGATGCGGTTTTCCTGCGACCGGCATCAGCTTAGCTAGTCGAGTAACCCGGAGGAATAACGCGTTATGGATAACGACCCGCGCTTGCAGGAATTGGCTGATCTGATTGATGGTAAGGGCCATGGCCGTTACGGGCTGCATGATGTCACGCAGCGCCAGCACGCCCTGCAATCCGCCTGGCAGGCAGAGCGTGAGGGTTGTTCCTCAGCACTCATTGCCGCCGCACTTCTGCATGATATCGGCCATATGGTGCATGATCTGGGGGACAATCCCGCCGCGCATGGTGTGGATGACAGGCATGAGGAATTGGGCCAGGTCTGGCTGCAAGCTTGGTTTGGCCCTGAGGTGACTGAACCCGTGCGGCTGCATGTCGCTGCCAAGCGCTATCTTTGCGCGACGGAAGCGGATTACTTCGCCAAACTTTCCCCTGATTCCGTGCTCAGCCTGTCGCTGCAAGGTGGGCCAATGTCGGCTGATGAAGTCGCGGCCTTCCGCGCGCTGCCACATGCGGAAGATGCCGTGCGCCTCAGGCGTTTTGATGAAGGGGCGAAGGTTGCGGGCCTCACCACGCCACCGGTGCAGCATTTCCTGCCCCATGTGGCGGCCTGCCTGAAATAATTTCACGCTTGACCGGGGCGGATACGCCCCGCAGGCTTTGCCCTTATGGGCGGTATTCTCGTTATCGGTTCATATAATCGCGACACGGTGCTGCGCCTTGAGCGCTTTCCCGCGCCGGGGGAGACGCTGACCGCGCTTGGCATGGCTGAATTCCATGGCGGCAAGGGCAGCAATCAGGCGGTCGCCGCGGCGCGCGCGGGCGGGCGTGTGGCGCTGATCGCGGCCATTGGCGATGATGCGCCGGGCAAGGCTGCGCAGGTACTTTGGGCGGCAGAAGGCATTGCGGCGCAGGCAGTGCAAAACACTGAGGCGCCCACCGGTGCCGCCACCATCCTGCTTGATGCAGCCGGTGAGAATCAGATCATCATCGTCGCAGGCGCCAATGCGGCATTGGCTTTACCCCCCGGCTTCACACCGCCCGGCGATATCGCGGTGGCACTCGCACAGCTTGAAACACCGCAAGCCGCGACCGCCGCGCTGTTCCGCAGCATGTCTGGCGCGCGCCGCATCCTGAATGTGGCCCCAGCAGCACCCATCACGCCGGAGCTTCTGGCGGTGACGGATATGCTGGTGCTGAATGAAACCGAAGCCGCCATTCTGGCGCAGCGAGAGGCTGAACCCGCCGCCCTGGCACTCGCCCTCGCTGCCGAGACAATGCGCGACGTGATCGTAACCGCCGGCGCCGCTGGCGCCTTTTGGGCGCGCCCGGATGGTGTGGTGATTGATGCTACGCCACCCCGCGTGACGGTTGTGGATACCACCGGCGCCGGCGATGCCTTTTTGGGCGCCTTTGCCGCTTCCAGCGCTGAAGGCTTCACGCCGGAAAAGACCTTGCGGCTTGCGGTTATTGCGGGTGCGCTGGCCTGCTCGCAGGAAGGGGCCGTGCCTTCCTTGCCCTATCGCACGGCGATCATGGCGGCGGGAGGGGAATGAGTTTCCTCACGCCCCTTGGCTTCCTGGAATGGTCCGCCCGGCGCGGTGGGCTGTTGCTGGCGCTTGGCATTTTTGCGGGGCTGTTCATCCCGCCCTTGGCCGCGTTGTTTCGCGATGTGGTCACCTTCACGGTCGCAACGCTGATGACCATTGTGCTGCTGCGCGTGGATTTGGCGCAGGTGGTGGCGTATTTGCGCCGGCCCGTACTGGTGGCCGTGCTGGTCGGCTGGATGATGCTGGTCTGCCCGATCCTGTTATTCCTCGTGCTGCGCGGCTTTGGCTTTGATGGGCCCTTGGTCGCAGGGCTGGTCATCAGCGCCATGGGCTGTGCCGCCACATCCTCCCCCGCATTTGCGCGCATGGTGGGGTTGGATGGGGAAATCTCGCTCGTGGTGGCGATCATCACCACGCTGATTGTGCCCTTTACCGCGCCGCCCCTGGCGCTTGGCCTGATGGGCATAGATTTGGCGATTTCACTTTCCGCACTGATGGGGCGGCTCATGCTCGTGGTCGGGCTGCCCTTGCTGATTGCGGTGGCGCTGCGCCGGCTTTTGGGCCCGGCGCGCCTGCAACGCTATGCCGGCGCCCTGGATGGGTCCGTGGTGTGGCTTGTCGTGATTTTCGGCTTTGGCGTGATGGATGGGATGCTGGCCAAGATCACCTCAGACCCTGCCTGGGTCATGGGCGGCCTTGCCTTGGCATTCGCGGCCAATTTCGGCCTGAATGCCGCAACCGCCCTGGTTTTTGCGCCAACGGGCAAGAAGCTGGCGCTGACGGCGGGCTTGCTCGGCGGCAATCGCAATATGGCGCTTTTTCTGGCGGTACTGCCGGCAGCAACGGATGAGCGCATTCTGCTGTTCTTCGCCCTTGGCCAATTCCCGCTTTTCCTGACGCCTTTCCTGCTAAGGCCGATCTATACGCGCTTCCGGCCAGGATAGGCGCATACGTCAGGCGGCGCGCAGCTTGTCGAGGAAGTTGGCAAGCTCAGCCTTCAGACCCTCGCCCTTTTCGCCAAGGCCATCCGCCATGCGGCGCAGTTCCGTAAGCGCCTCATCCGTAGCGCCAATGCCATCCCTGACTTTTTGAATACGGGCCGTGACCTGGTTGGCATCCTCAGCCGCTACGGCAACACCTTCGGCAATCTGCTGCGTTGCGACGCCCTGCTGTTCGACTGCTGAGGAAACCTGCGCTGCGATACTGTCTATTTCATGGACAACCTTTGCAATGTTTTGGATCGCTTGCACGGCACCTTCCGATGCTGCGCGCATTTCCTGAATTTGGCGGGAAACCGTCTCCGTCGCTTGCGCTGTCTGGGTTGCGAGGGTCTTGACCTCACTCGCCACCACCGCAAAGCCACGCCCCGCATCGCCGGCGCGCGCGGCTTCGATCGTGGCATTCAGCGCCAGGAGATTGGTCTGCTCGGCGATGGAGGAGATCATCCGCACCACATCGCCCACCTTTTCGGCACCCTTATCGAGCCCCTGGACGATAGCGTCCGTCCGTTCTGCCTCGGCCACGGCACGACGAGCGATGGCGGCGGATTCCTGCACCTGGCGTGAAACCTCCACGACCGTGACGGCAAGTTCTTCCGCAGCCGCTGCGACCTTGCCGGTTTCCTCACTGGCGCGTTCCGCCGCTGAGGTAATGGCGCGCGCTTCCTCATTGGTTGTGCGTGTGACCGCGCCAAGTTCGGCGACCGAAGCCTTGGTGGCATCAGAGGATTGCAATATCTCATTTGAGATCATGCCAACGCCGCGCTCAAAACTTTCGGCCAGGATACGTTGCGTTTCTTCCTTGTCAGCCCGCGCCGCCTCACGTTCCGCAGCCTGTGCCGTGGCGGCTTCTTCGGCTTCACGCAGCTTTTTGCGGAGATCATTCAGCGCCAGACCCATTTCTGAAAACTCATCACGGCCCTGGATATCAACCGCACCTGTGAGCTTTCCTTCGGCAGTTTCGCGCATTGAAGAACGCAAAACCGCAAGCCTGCTAACCACCCCCCGGCGGATCAGCAGCAACGCCACGCCCGCGCTGATGACAATGGCAGCAGCCGAAATCAACAACATCAGCACCGTCACGCGCCGAACCGCCGCACGCGCTTCGTCGCCCGCCAGCCCCGCCGCTACCTCAGCATCGGACACCGCCTTGGAAACCGCGGCATCCAACTGCCCGGCTTGACGCCGCGTAGCACCGAGTGCGCCTTCCGCCTGGGTGATGGCGGTCAATTGTCGGCCACGTAATTCAAACAAGCCATCTTGCCCTTGGCCGAAGGCAGTCAGGGAGGCGATCGCACGCCGCAAAATCTGCGCCTGATCGTCATTGCCCAAATCGCCCAAGGCCCTGTCAAGCTGTTGGCTGGCGGCAATCATGCGGTCGCGCAACGGAATTAGCGCATGGGCATCAGGCGCCTGCGCGGCTTCCGCTAAAAGCCCGGCAATCAGGTTCACATCCGCGCGACTTTGCATGAAGGCGGAAAGCCGGACCAATTCCTGGTCGGTCAGCTTATTGATGCTTTCTTCCATTGCCTTGGCATCGGGCGCATCCGAAACGCCGCGCAATCCCAAGGTAAGGTCAAAGAAGGCCTCATCTGCCTGAGGTGCAATGAGTTCAAGAACCTGGCGATGTGCGGCGCGCATTTGTCCCACGCGTTCCGCTATGGATGCCGTCAAGGCAAGGCGCGTTTGCGTTCCTTGCGCCAGGCTTGCCAATGCGGATTTCATCGCATTCGCGCCCTGCTTCAGTTCATCTGCACGATCATTGCCCAGGGTCGCCGCGACATCATCAACAAGTGTTGCCAGGCGCTGCGCTTCGGTTTCAAGCGTGGCGCGGATTCGGCGTGCCTCTTCTGCATTATGGCTGGCGGCAAGCTCTGGCGCCGTTGCGGCGATGCCTGTGCTGGCAACTGAAAGCAGCAAGGCGCGGCGCGTTGCGGGCAGGTGTTCCTCTGTCACCTGCTGAACGGTGGCGGCGATCTCCGTATTTCCAAGGACCGCAATGCCGGCCGCCGCAATCGTCAGGCCGGCAACCACCCCGAAGGATAGGTAGAGCCTTTTGGCAATACCTATTTGCAGACGCGATCTGGCAAGATGATGATCCACGATGGCTTACCCCTGTGCGCCTGACAGACGCTCCACCGCGCGAAAACTGCCATCTGCCTGAATAACTGTCAGCCAAACCTTGTCCGAGCCTTGGTTCTTGTCTGCCGAAAAGGATAGCGGCATGCCATCAATATCAAAGCCATTGGCGCGAATGGTGCCGAGAAGTGACTGGCGCGTTGGCGGATTGGCGGCTTTGGCCAGCGCCGCGAGTGTAAGGCGCCCCACCAGATAGCCTTCAAGCGACACAAAGCCAGGGGTGGCATTGGGAACCGCCGCGGCCAGCGCCGCCCGGTAGCGTTTCACGGCGGCAAGATTTTCATCGCCCGGGAAAGGTACCACCTGCGTCACCACCACCCCTGCACCGGCTGCACCCAGTTCCTGTGCCAGCGCATCACTACCGACAAAGGAGATATTGACGAAGGTTGCATTGAGCCGAAGCTGACGCGCCGTTTTGATGAACTCGGCGCAGGGCCTATAGGCGCCAACCATGATTACCGCGTCTGGCCGGCCGCGTTGAATGGCAAGGGCAGCGCCGCGCACGGCAATTGTATTGCGTTCATAGGTGCCTTCGGCAACCAAGGCCATGTTGCGCTTGGTAAGCGCCCGCTGAACACCTGCAAGACCAGCGCGACCAAAGGCATCATCCTGAAAGAGAATAGCAATGCGCGAAGCGCCCAGATCGCGCGTCAGGCGTTCCACCATTTCCTCGGTTTCCTGGAAATAGGAAGCGCGGAGATTGATGACATTGGCAAGCTTGATATCACGCAGGAATTCGGCGCCGGTAAAGGGGCCGATGAAGGGCACACCTGCTTCCGCCGCAATTGGCTGTGCTGCCTGACTGGTTGGCGTGCCGACGGGACCGATCAGGGCAAAGACATTATCTTCGGTGATCAATTGCCGCGTCACGGCGGCGGATCGCACGGGTTCATAACCGTCATCACGGGCAATCAGTTCCACTTTCCGCCCATGAATACCGCCTGCCTTATTCGCTTCATTGAAGGCGGCCAGGATGCCGTCGCGCATGCCCGTGCCCAAGGCAGCGGCCGGGCCATCCAAAGGTGCAGCCTGTCCAAAAACAATGCGATCATTAAAAATGCCTGAATTGGCCATTGATTCAGCTGTAAGAAGAAGCGCTGGGGCAGCCAGAAGGGCCGAACGGCGTGAGAGCATGACTTTTCCTTTCCAAAGACTGCGACAAGCCTACCTGGCAGAGATAAAAAAAGGGTCAAAACAACGAAGGCAGTTGCCTTAAAAATGCACCTCTGCACAATTGTTGTGACTGGATGAATGTTGTATGGATAATTTGACATGTTAATGTTTTATCAAGAATCAAATCAGGCACAAAAGGCAATGCACTTGCTCTGAGGAACGGGCAACCATGCAATGATGCGACCCTTCGCTGCGCCAAGATTGTGGGTTGAAAAAGCTTCGGCGTAGGTTTCACCGCGCGCTTGCGCGCCTTTCTTGTGCACCACCACTTATCGAAATCGCTGAACATTTTTTTCGAATAGAATTTTGGCGCCACAAAGCGAATCCAGTGACGCTGGAGATACGTCATTCACGCGCCATTCGCGGGCGGTTACATCAGATCAGAAGAAGCATCAGCAGCATTCAGGGATCACATTATTTTTTGGAATGGAGCCTGGGGGGGGGTGGAGCCCTCACGCCGCCCTTAGTCGCGCCGCCAGAGACACCACGTCCTGCTGCAGCACCGCGCTTTGCCGCGCCATCGCCTCAGCCTGGCTGTCCAGCGCCGCCACCGGCGCGCCAGCGGCTTCCATGCCGCCCTGCACCTTGGCGACCGCGCCGGCAACCGCTGTGGTGCCCTCGGCCGCCGCGGCAATGCCCTGGGCAATTTCCCGCGTCGCTGCACCCTGCTGTTCAATGGCCCGCGCGGCTTCGGCGGCGATGCTGTCAATCTGCTGCACCACCTGGGCGATCCCTTGGATGGCCGCCACCGCTTCTGCGGAAGTGCCGCGAATTTCCTGTACCTGGCGGGAAATCTCCTCAGTCGCCTTGGCGGTTTGCGTCGCCAGCGCCTTTACTTCGGAAGCTACCACGGCGAAGCCCTTGCCCGCTTCACCCGCGCGCGCCGCTTCGATGGTGGCATTGAGCGCGAGAAGATTGGTCTGACCGGCAATGGCAGTGATCAGCTTCACCACATCGCCGATCTTCTGTGCCGCGCCAGCCAGGCCCTGGACAATGGCATCGGTCCGGCCCGCATCATTCACGGCCTGGGCCGCGATGGTGGCGGAATGGCGGATTTGTTCTGAGACCGCGCCGACGGTCGCCGTCAGCTCCTCAGCGGCGGCTGCAACCTTGCCCGTTTCCTCCCGCGCGCGTTCGGCGCTGGCACCAATCCCGGTGGTGGCCTGCTGCGCATTGGCCTGTACTTGCATCAGCGCCGCCAGTGTCTCACGGCTGGTCCTTGCCTCCTGCGTCAGGGCTTGCAGGCGGGGCGTGATATCTGCTTCCAGCATATGGGCTGTTTCGGCCCGCAGTGCGGCGTGGTCCGTTTGCAGCCGCAGCAATGCGGCCTTGGCTTCATCGCGCGCCGCATGGGCGCTGAGAAGCTCGGCCCGCAGTGCGGCAAGCCCGCCATGATCGGGGCGCGCTGCCAAAGCGGCAGGCACGGCACGGCGAAAAGTGAGAAATGCCAATATCGCCGCCAAGATCAGGGCAAATGCGCCAAGCCCGATGGGCAGCATCTGCGCCGGTAGGTGCTGCGCCTGGGCAGGGCGGGCGCGCCGCGCTTCTTCCGCGGTGCTGATCAGCATGGGGCCTATCGCAGCCTGAAAACGCGCGCCCGCATCCTTGAGCCGTGCCGCCGCAGCGGCGACATGAGTGCTGGCGCTGACACCAAGCGCATGCCGGGCGGTTGGTGCTTCCAACGCTTCATGCGCGCGCTGCAAGGCCGTGGCGGCTTCGCGGAGCGTGAGGTAGCGCGGCGCGCCGCCAAGCACGCTCATGGCATTCTGCAAGCCGGCCAGCGCGGCTTTCTGTGTGGTGAGCAATGCCTGAAAACCGGCATCATCCTGCGCGGTGCCGACACGATTGGCGATGCCGAAAAGCTCCTCCGCCGCGCTCCGTGCATTGAACAAGGCGGCTTGGCGCGGGATTTCATTATTGGCGAGCATGCCGCGCGGCCGCGGCGCCTGACCGCGCGGTGGCGCAGCACCATTCATGGCGCGGCTGATTTCCTGGCCCACCTGGTCAATCGCCGGCAGCAATGCGGCACGAAAGGCATGATGCGCCGCGCCAAGCGCGGCAATATGGCGTTCGGTTTCCTGACGCGCCTGTTGTTCCGCGGTCAGCGCGGTGGCCAATTGGCGCAGTGCCGCTGCCAGATCATTGCTGGCTGCCAGAATCGCAGCGGGGCTCTGCGCCATGCCACGCAACAGCGCATTCAGCCGGTCTTCCGCCTGGCGCGCCTGGCGCGCGGCTTCCGCCAATTCCGCTTCGGAACGCGCGAGCAACATAGGCGGCACGGCGCCCGAAAGCTGCATGGCGCGTTCAGCGACATCCAGGCTGCGCGCCAGCATCGGCAGGCGCGGATCAGCCGGCGCTGCGGGTAGGGTCTGTGGCAGACCATGGATGATGCCGGCGGTACCCAAGGCCGCGAGCCCCACGACAAGGCCAAGCCCAAGCATGAAGCGTTTTGCTGAAGGCGCCGCAGATAAGGATTGCATCAGGTTTTCCGTATCAACATGCATTTCGAAAGCATCAGGATGTTAGGTGAAATTCCTAAACAGGCGATGAGGAAGCGTGTACGGCATTCAATTCGTTATTCGTCCCGTGCCATAGTCGTGTTTAATGAAATCCTCATCCGCTGCTGCATTCTTCACCAAGCCGGAATATCCTGCCCCTGTCATGAGCCCTGCCCTGGTGGAACCGACGAAGCTGCGTCTGGCGGAAGCCAAGCATGGTACTGAACTGGAAACCGCTCACCGTGCGGCCATTTGGGATTGTCCGCCATGATCTGGAAAAGGCGATTGGGCAATCCTTCATTGCGGATGTGGTTGCGGTGATCCGCGAAATCGTGGGCAGCATCAACCAGGCGACCAAGTCCCTGGCGGAGGAGGCAGTGCAGCTTCGCGGGGCCACGCAATCGCTGATCCAGCGCCTGCAAGCGGCCTGATTGGCGCTGCTTGCCCAAAGCAACGCGGTCTGCCGATGCAGGCCGCGTTTTTTATGCCATCAAACCGTAGAAATATCCGGCGCGTCGGGGTTCTTCATGCCGACGATATGATAGCCGCTATCCACGTGATGCACTTCACCCGTCACGCCGGCAGCGAGATCGGACAGCAAATACAAACCCGCACCGCCCACTTCCTCAATCGTCACATTGCGGCGCAGCGGCGAATTATACTGGTTCCATTTCAGGATATAGCGGAAATCGCCAATGCCACTTGCAGCAAGCGTCTTGATCGGGCCGGCGCTGATGGCGTTCACGCGAATGCCGGCCTCACCCAAATCGGTCGCCATATAGCGCACGCTGGCTTCCAGGGCGGCCTTCGCCACACCCATCACATTGTAATGCGGTGTCACGCGCTCCGCCCCAAGATAGGAAAGGGTGAGTTGCGCCCCGCCCCGCTTCATCAGCGCGGCAGCGCGGCGGCCGACGGCGACGAAGGAATAGCAGGAAACATCCATCGCCTGCAGGAACGCGTCGCGCGGCGTGTCCAGATAGCGCCCGCGCAGATACTGCTTATCGGCAAAGCCAATGGCATGGACCAGGAAATCCAGCCCGCCCCAGGCCTTTTCGACCTCGCCAAAGGCGGCATCCATATCGGCGTCATCGGCCACATCGCAGGGCACAACCAGGCTAGACCCCAGGCTTTCCGCCAGTGGGCGCACGCGCTTTTCCAGCGCTTCCCCTTGATAGGTGAAGGCAACCTCTCCCCCCTGCGCGGCGATGGCCTGCGCAATGCCCCAGGCGATGGAACGATCATTCGCAACACCCATGATCAGGCCGCGCTTGCCGGCCATCAGGGTGCCTTTGGGGATGCTGGGTGCTGGTTCCGCGTCGTTCATCGGGTGATGGACCATCCGGCTAAAACTATGCGCGCCCTCTGCCATGGCGGCGAATGCCGGGCAAGGGCCTTGTCCTTTCGCAAAGCCTCCCGATACAGGGCATGACAAGGAGAACCCCATGGACGGCACCGTGACCACCACCGAAGACCCCTATGCCCTGTTTCAGGATTGGATGGCGGAGGCCACCAAGGGGGAGATCAATGACCCGAATGCGGTGTGCCTGGCGACCGCCACGCCGGATGGCCGGCCATCGGCGCGGATGGTGCTGCTGAAGGGCGTGGATGCGCGGGGCTTTGTTTTCTACACCAATCTGGATAGCCGGAAAGGCGGCGAATTGGCCGCCAATCCCTTTGCCGCGCTGTGCTTTCACTGGAAGACGCTCCAGCGCAGCATTCGCGTGGAAGGCCAGGTGGAGCAGGTCTCGGATGCTGAGGCGGATGCCTATTATGCGTCCCGCGCGCGCACATCCCGCCTGGGGGCTTGGGCGTCCAAGCAATCCCGCCCGCTGGAAAGCCGCTTTGCCTTGGAAAAGGCAGTGGCGGAATACGGGCTGAAATATGCGGTGGGCGAGATTCCGCGCCCGCCCTTCTGGTCCGGTTTTCGCGTGCTGCCGGCGCGGATTGAATTCTGGCGCGACATGCCCTTCCGCCTGCATGAACGCCGCGTCTTCCATCGCGAAGGCGCGGGGTGGCGGCTGGAAACCCTCTACCCGTGACGCTTGCCGCCGGCATTCCCCAGAACCAGGCGGAAGTGGCCGCGTTTTTGGAGAAGCTTGCCGGCACCACGCCGATCCAAACGCATATCTCGGCGATTTTCGTGGGGTGCAACACCGCCTGGAAGATGAAAAAAGCCGTCGCTTTGGGGTTTCTCGATTTCAGCACCCTGGCGGCGCGGGCGCATTTCTGCCGGCGGGAATTGGAGTTGAACCAGCCTGCCGCGCCGGGGATTTACCGCGATGTGGTGGCGATCACCCGCGCCCCGGATGGCAGCTTGCAGGAAGGCGGGGCGGGTGAGGTGGTGGAATGGGTGCTCCGCATGGCGCCGATCCCGGCCGGGGATTTCCTGGATGCGGTGGCGGCGCGCGGCGCGCTGACGCCTGCCTTGCTGGACGCCTTGGGTGATGCGGTTTCTGCGCTGCATCAGGCAGCCCCGAAGGTTGAGGCGCTGGATGCGCCGGCCGCCATGGCGCAGGTGCTGGCCGGCAATCTGCGCGCCGCCGGCGCCGCGGGCTTGCCCGAAGCGGCCCTTGCCCCGCTTGCCGCGCGGTTTCAGGCAGCGCTGGAGGGCGTGGTGCCAAAATTGGCCGCCCGCGCGGCGGAAGGGCGCATCCGGCGCTGCCACGGCGATCTGCATTTGGGGAATTTGTGCCTGTGGCAGGGCAAGCCCACCCCCTTTGATGCGCTGGAATTTGATGAGGCGCTGGCGCGGATTGATACGGGCTATGATCTGGCCTTCCTGCTGATGGATCTGGACCGTCAAGCGGGGCACGCGGCGGCGAATCGCGTACTCAACCGTTATCTGGCGCGGTCGGGCGATTATGGCGTGCTTGGGCTTTTGCCGTTCTGGCTCGCGCTCCGCGCCCTGGTGCGCGCGCATGTGGAAGCCGCGCGCGGGCGGGATGGTGTGCCGCTGCTCCGCGCCGCCGAGGCGTATCTCGCGCCACCGCCGCCGCGGCTGATTGCGGTGGGCGGGCTGCAAGGCACCGGCAAATCCACCCTGGCGCGCGGCCTGGCCCCCGCCCTCGGCGCCGCCCCGGGCGCGCTGCTGTTGCGATCCGATGAGCTCCGCAAACGGCGCTTCGGCCTGGCGCCGGAGGAACCCCTACCGCTCGAGGCCTATACCGAAGCCATTAGCGCCGCGACACATGAAGAATTATTCATGATTGCGGAGGCCGCGCTGCGCCAGGGCCATGCGGTGGCGCTGGATGCAATGTTTTTGGACGCGCAGCATCGGCGGAAGGCGGCGGAAATCGCGGCGCGTATTGGCGTGCCCTTCCAGGGTTTTTGGCTTGAAGCGCCTATGGAAATCCTGAAATCGCGCATCCTGGCGCGGCGCGGCGATGCCTCTGACGCGACCATCGCCGTGCTGGAACGCGCGGCCCAATCCGACCCCGGCGCGATTGAGTGGCGCCGGCTGGATGCGGCGGGGGATGCGCTTGGCGCGGCACGCCAGGCCCTTGGCGTGGCGGGCTGAAATATGCGCTAATCCACCCCATATCTGGGACGACGCAATCAAGACCAAAACAACAGAGGAGGCATGGCCATGGCCTATCGCCGTCTATTGCTGCCGCTGACCGGTACGGCTGCGGGGGAATCCGCGCTTGCCACCGCGCTGATTGCCGCGCGCATTTGGGGCGCGCATGTGCATTGCCTGCATGTGCGCGTGGATGCGCGCGATGTCGCGCCGCTCGCCGGGGAAGGGCTTTCGGGCGCGATGATCGAGGAAATGATGGCCGCCACCGAACGCGAAAGCGGAGAACGGGCGGATCGCGTGAAGACTCTGTTCCAGAAATTCACCGCCAATCTGGGCGATGTGACGCTGGCCGATAACCCCGATACCGCGGCGAAAACCGCGGGGCCCACGCTGTCCTTCGAATCCATGGTGGGGCGGGAAGAGGATATCGTCGCGCAGCAATCGCGGCTTTACGATCTGGCCGTGGTGCCGCACCCCGAAGCGGGTGAGGATGTTTCCAGCAGCGATGCGCTGCATGCCATCCTGTTCGACTCCGGCCGGCCAGTGTTGATCGCGCCGCGCACGCCGCCGGCGGCGATTGGCACGCGGGTTTGCGTGGCCTGGAATGGCACGGCGGAAAGTGCCGCAGCGGTGGCGGCAGCACTTCCCTGGCTGCATCAGGCCAAGGCGGTGCGCGTCCTTTGCGCCGATGAATATCAGCGCCGCGGCCCGAAGGCCGAGGGCATTCAGGCCTATCTCCGCTGGCATGGGATTGATGCGGAAATAACGCCCTTCAAGCCGCAAACCCGCGATGTGGGGGCGGGGCTTTTGGGCGCGGTGCGCGATTTCGGCGCTGACCTGCTTTCCATGGGTGCCTATAGCCATTCCCGCCTGCGGCAATTGATCCTGGGTGGCGTCACGCGCCACGTGCTGGAGAACGCGGAAATTCCCGTGCTGATGTGTCGGTGAGGGTTTTGCGCGGGGTAGGCCCTTCGCAAGAATCGCCCTAGATTCCCTCCCCTGGGAGTTCACAGGGCGATTCATGGCCGTTTCATATCAGCCGCTGCTTTCCGAAGCGTTCTTGCGGGCGCATTTCGGGGCGGATTTTGAAGCTTTTCAGGCCAATGGTAGCGATACGGCGCTGCTTGGGCGGCTTCGCGCATGGGGCTCGCGCGGCAAACTGACCGAAGTGCAGGCCGAAGCCGGTTTTCTCAAGACTTTTCTATTTGAGACCTGGGACTTCTGGCCGGATGGCAATACGGGACCGGAAGCTGGATTCACGGCTTGGCCCCGCTATCAAATCCCCGGCGCGGGTGCCGGCGGCAATAGCGGCTTTGCTGATTTGGCGCTTGGTTGGTTTGCCCATGCCCCGGTTAGCAATACGCCCCAGGTGGTTTGCGAATTCAAGGATATCCGATCCGACCTGGATGCGCCGCAGCGCCGCAAGGGCAATACACGTTCCCCGGTAAAGCAATGCGCGGATTACCTACGCGGGCTTGACCTGCCGCTTTTCGCATCAGCGCCCATCCAACCTCGCTTCGGTATCGTGAGCGATATGAATGAGTTTCGCCTTTATTGGCGAGACCGCATGCCAGCGCAAATGCTGCGCTTCGTCATCAAAAAGAAGACCGGTGAACCTGGCATATCCCTGCTTGAAGAAACCGCAGCCGGCGCTTTCCAACGCTTTCTTTTCGCCCGATTGTTTCATCGCGACCTGCTACTTTCAAAGACAGGTGAACCCGAACTACTGCGCCTGATCCGCCTGCAATTGGTGCAGGAACGTGACCTTGAACGTTTGTTTTATCAGGAATATCGCAAATACCGAGAGGTATTGATTGACACCCTGATCGCAGCCAACCCGGCTTACCCGCGCACCAAGGGGCGTCTGGTTAGGCTTGCCCAGAAGCTTTTGGACCGGCTGATATTCATCCTTTTCTGTGAGGATATGGGCCAGCAGATTGCCTACCCCCCGCAAGTGTTACGTGACCGCCTGTTACGCCTTTCAAACCAAACACTACCCGAAGATGGCGACGACGCCTGGGACATGGTCAGGGGCCTATTCCGCCGGATGGATCAGGGCGGCAGCTTCGATGGCAAGACTATCCAACGTTTCAATGGCGGCCTTTTCGCACCGGACCTAGAACTGGAAGAATTGAGTCTTCCAAACCGGGTTTTCTTTGCGTCCGGGCAGGCATCGGATGGGGTTACACTGGCTACTGCGCGGCCAAATCTCCTCTATTTCGCGGCCAACTACAATTTCGGCACCACCAGTGAAGGTCGCGCCATCACGCTCTACACACTCGGGCGCATTTTTGAACAATCCATCACGGAACTTGAAGCGCTGGAAGCGGCTAAGGATCAGCGGCCTTCCTTGACCGTCATCACGAAGCGCAAGCGCGACGGCGTTTACTATACGCCCGAATACATCGTTCATATGATTGTAGATGAAACTGTGGGCGCGCGGCTTGAGGATTTGCGCCGAGACGCCGGCTGGGATGAAAGCATCATCTTCACGCATGAGGAGATTGACCGGCGCGCGCCCAAGGTTCTCCGGCAGATTGATGCCATAAGCCGATATCAGATGAAGCTGAAAGAAGTGGCGATTCTGGACCCTGCCTGCGGTTCCGGCGCCTTCCTGATTTCGGCGCTTGAATATCTTTTGGCCGAACATCGGCGGACGGAAGAAGAACGGCAGCGGCTTTCTGGGGGGCAGGCCTTTATCTTTGACGATGACGAGGCGACCAAGGGCATACTTTCGCAGAATATCTATGGTGTTGATATCAATCCCGCATCGGTGGAATTGGCGCGGCTGGCACTTTGGTTGCACACCGCGCGGGCTGGTTCGGTTCTTTCTGATCTGGATGCGACAGTGCGGGATGGCAATTCACTGGTTGGGCCTGATATCGCCAATGTCAATTCGCATTATTCCCTGTTGCCCGACGCCGGTAAGGAACGCATCAATGCCTTTGATTGGGCTGATGCCTTCCCGAAGATTTTCGCCGGTGGCGGTTTTGATTGTGTCATTGGCAACCCACCCTATGTGAAGCTTCAGAATTACAAGCGCGTGATGCCGGAGGTGGCGGAATATCTGCGCTTGGCTACTGCGCCTGATCTTGGCATGTCTGGCCGGCGTTATGCTTCAGCACAGACAGGCAATACCGATCTCTACCTGCCCTTTATCGAAAAGGGTCTTGCGCTCCTCAAGGAAGGCGGACGGATGGGTTATATTGCCCCATCGGTCTGGCTGCTGAATGAATATGGTGAAGGGCTACGGAAGCTGGTGCATAAGGGCGGCAATCTGGATCGTTGGATGGATTTTCAATCCTTCCAGATTTTTGAGGAAGCCATCACCTATACGGCGCTGCAATTCTTCACCAAGACCCCCAACCCAGCCATCCGTTTTCTGCCGGCGCCAGAAGGGGCGGTGACACCTGATTGGTCCAACCCTGATCAGGCCGTGCCCTATAAAACCCTGCCCGCGGGCGATGCCTGGACCCTATTGCCCCGGCGCGAGCGGGAGGTGATGGCGGCACTTACGCAGCGTTGCGACAGGTTGGATGATGTCGCGGCCATTATTGTTGGCCTTCAAACCAGCGCTGATGATATCTATCACCTCCGTAAATTGGCGGCGGGGCGTTATGCGACCGCAAGCGGGGTTGAGGTGGCGATTGAAGACGCCATCATGTTGCCTTTGGTCAGTGGAAAGGATGTTTCACCTTGGGCAACGCCACAACCTGAATGGCATATCCTGTTTCCATACGGGCCTGACGCTGCTGGCCGGATGGCGCTGCTTGAAGCTGCCACCATGCAGGCCAGCTATCCGCAAGCTTGGCGGTATCTGAGAAAGAACGAGCAAGCACTGCGGGCTCGTGACAGCGGGAAGTTGGATAAAGACGAGCGCTGGTGGGGTTACGTCTATCCGAAAAATCTCGACAAACAAAACAAATCGAAGCTATTTGTGGCGCAAACTGTCAGATTCATGGAGGTCGCGCCAGATAGTAAAGGCAGCTTCGCAGCTGATAATGTGCGCGTTAATTGCATCATTCCAAATAACCCGTCGGACCTCTGGTTTCTACTGGCGACATTGCACGGGAAAGTTTGCGATTGGGTCTTTCATCGCATTGCAAAGCCAAAAAGCGGTGGTTACTTCGAGGCCAATAAGCAATTCATCGCGCCATTACCCGTTCCCCGCGCGGATGCTGCGCCGCGGGCGCGGCTTGGTCGTCTCGCCAAGATATCCCGCGCCCTGCACACAAGGCGTGCAAGGGCAGAAGCCGCCTTGCAACGCCGGCTGGAAATCGCCGCCAGCCGTACCGAAAAGCCGGAATGGCTCCTGGCGGGCCAAGCCGAACCCCTTCCGGCACTCACCCGTAAGGCGCCGCAATCGGCAACCAAGTCTGAAAAGAACGCTTGGGCAAAAGCAAGGCAGCAATCCCAAATCGAAGCCGCCCTGGACCGCGCAGCAATCCTGCTCTCCCCTGGCGCAGAACTTCGCTGTTTTTTCAAGGATGGCGAACTATCCCTGCGTGCCTCTGGCCTGCCGGTGTTCGACCGCATATTTGTGAATCCAGACGAAGGAGAGTTTCTGTTGCTGCAATGGCAACTCGCGCTTCGGGGGAAGTCTTTTTCCGGTCGCGAAGGGGCGCAGGCGCTATTCGAAGCGCTCCGCAAGCTACGCCATTCGGATAATGCGGCGCTGCGGGATCAAGCAGTCATCGCTGGGCGTCGCCTCTTCGCCTATGATGCCATGATAGCCAAGAATGAATCCGGACTGGAAGCTGCACTCTTCACCGCCTATGCGCTGACAGAAAATGAAAAGGCGGTAATCCTAGGCAGCGCTGCCTAACCCGCAGGGCATGGCGGGGCCGCTCCCCTGGCGCCGCCCGCCTTGTGCCCCCATGTGACAGGGCAAGGCCACAAGCGGCCATTCGGAAAAACCCATGATCGAATTGCGTTCCTTTGAAAGCCTGGGCAAGGCCAATTTCGGTTGGCTCAATGCCAATCACCATTTCTCCTTCGGGCATTACCGTGATGCAGGGCGCATGAATTGGGGGCGGCTGCGCGTGTGGAATGATGATGAAATCGCGCCCGGCACGGGGTTTGACCCGCACCCGCATCGGGATATGGAAATCATCACCTATGTCCGGCAGGGTGCGATTACCCATAAGGACAGCATGGGCAATGAAGGCCGCACCGAAGCCGGCGATGTGCAGGTAATGAGTGCGGGCACCGGCGTTGTGCATTCCGAATATAATCTGGAACCAGGTGTGACCACGCTGTTTCAGATTTGGATCATGCCGGATCGCACCGGCCTGCCGCCATCCTGGGGGGCGAAGCAATTCCCGAAGGAAAAGCGCGAGGCAGGTTTTGAGGTTTTGGCCTCAGGCCGGCCGGCAGATGCGGGCTTGGGGGCGCTGCCGATCAATGTGGATGGCGCGGTCATGGCGGCGACACTCGGCAAAGGCCAAAGCCTGACGCAGCCCTTGGCGGAAGGCCGTGCGGCCTATCTGGTGCTGGCGCGTGGTGCGGCGCGTGTGAATGGCGTGGAAGCCAGCGCGCGCGATGGGATCGCCATCCGTGCGGAAGATGCCATCACCATCACCGCCAGCGAAGATGCTGAATTGGTGATGGTGGAAGTGGCGGATCGCTGATCCGCCCTTACCATTTCTTCCAGATTGGCCGATGCGGAAACAACGGCCGATGGTGATGGTGATGATGGTGCCGGTAATGTCGGTGCGGTTCAAAGGCGCGGTAGCTGTGCCGATAGGGCCGATAGGCATGGCCGCCATAGGGCGCATAGCCATAGCCGCCATAACCATAACCGTAGGAAGGGCTGTGATGGCGGCCGCTGGCAAGGCAGCCGCCCAGGCTCAATACCAGGAACAGCATGGCAATGGGCAAGGTGATTAGGCGCATGTGACACCCCTTTGATCGCTTTGGATCGAAGGGGAGGTGACCACGCTGCCATGGTAGCCTCAGGGCGGGATCAGGGTATTTTGATGTCCTGCGCCCGCTCAGCGCCGCAATTCAACCGCGCAGGACCTGGCGAAATCCCGGTCCGAGAGCATCCAATCCTGCACCCCGGTGAAGCGCGCCACACCATCCGCGCCAAGCCGGCCTTCATAGCGCGCGCGGTAATGAAAGCCGCGCCCGGAAGACCCGCCCTGCAACAGCAGCGTGCCATCTGCGGCCAAGCGCCCTTCGCCCCTTTCCCAGGCGCCGGTACGGGCACCTGAGGCCGAGAGCACCGGGCGTTCATATTTCGCGAGATTGCCTTCCACCCTGAGCGCGAAAGGCGCATCAAGCGGCGTCTGCGTCATGCCTTCCACGGCATCGCAGGTGAGCCTTCCCTGCCAGACGCCGCCAAAGCCCTGCGCCGCCAGCGGGCTGGCAGCGCAAAGCATCACGGCAAGCCAGGCAGAGCGGATCACTGATCCGCGTAGCAATGGGTTTCCGCCCCGCCACCCGGATGGGTCACCGCGCCAAGATAGGCCGGGCCGACAAGCTGCGCATATTTCCAGAGCACGCCTGAATTATAATCGGTCTGGCGCGGCTTCCATTCGGCGCGGCGCTTGGCCAATTCCTCATCGGAAAGCGCCACATCAATCGTGCCGTTCTGCGCATCAATGATGATCTTGTCGCCATCGCGCAGCAGCGCAATCGGCCCGCCCACCGCGGCTTCCGGCCCAACATGGCCGATGCAGAAGCCGCGTGTGGCGCCCGAAAAACGCCCATCGGTGATCAGCGCCACCTTATCCCCCATGCCCTGCCCATAAATGGCCGAGGTGGTGGAGAGCATTTCCCGCATGCCAGGCCCACCCTTCGGGCCTTCATAGCGCACGATGATGACATCGCCCGGCTTATAGGCGCGCATTTCGACGGCCTTGAAGGCATCTTCTTCGCAATCAAAGCAAAGCGCGGTGCCTTCAAAGCGGAGCTTTTCCATACCGGCGATTTTCACAATGGCACCTTCGGGGGCCAGATTGCCTTTCAGCGCGACCACGCCACCGATCGGGCTGATCGGATCGGAACAGGGGCGCACCACATCCTGATCCTTCGGCACGATCACTTCGCGGTGATTTTCGCCAATGGTCTTGCCCGTGACGGTCATGCAATGACCCTTCACATAGCCACCATCAAGCAAAGCCTTGATGATGATGGGCACGCCACCAATCCGATGCACATCAGCCGCCACATAGCGCCCGCCGGGCTTGAGGTCCGCGATATGCGGCGTCTTGCGCATGATCTCCGCCACATCCTGCAGCGTGAAGCGGATGCCTGCCTCATGCGCCATGGCAGGAAGATGCAGCGCGGCATTGGTCGAACCACCGGTGGCGCCAACAATCGCCGCGGCATTATGCAGGGAATCAAGGGTCACGATATCGCGCGGGCGGATATTGCGGCGGATCAGTTCCACCACGGCGCGGCCGGATTCAATTGCCCAACGGTCGCGGTCTTCATCGGGTGCCGGCGCGCCAGCCGAAAACGGCAGCGCGAGGCCAATCATTTCCGAAACGCAGGCCATGGTATTGGCGGTGAACTGCCCGCCGCAAGCGCCCGCACCTGGGCAGGCATGGCGTTCCAGCTCATCCAATTCCTCATCAGACATGCCACCGGCGGCATGCTGACCCACCGCTTCAAATACATCCAGCACAGTGACATCGCGGCCATGATGCTTGCCCGGCATGATGGACCCGCCATACATGAAGACGGATGGCACATTCAGCCGGATCATAGACATCATCACGCCGGGCAGAGATTTGTCGCAGCCCGCAATGCCGACCAGCGCATCATAGCAATGCCCGCGCATCGTGAGTTCAATGGAATCCGCAATGGTATCGCGCGACGCCAAGGAGGATTTCATGGATTGATGACCCATCGCGATGCCATCGGTGACCGTGATGGTGGTGAATTCGCGCGGCGTGGCGCCGGCTTCCTTCACGCCGATCTTGGCCGCCTGCGCCTGACGCGACAGCGCGATATTGCAGGGTGCCGCTTCATTCCAGCAGGAAGCGACGCCGACCAGCGGCTGGTAGATTTCCTCGGCCGTCAAACCCATGGCGTAGTAATAGGAACGATGCGGCGCGCGTTCCGGACCCATGGTGGTGTGCCGGCTCGGCAGCTTCGACTTGTCCCATTTCGTCATCGTGACTTTCCTCCTGCAAGAATGGCTAAGGCTCCATTAGCCGATCGCGTATAAAAAACCCACACTGACCGCAAGGCCGATCAGGCCCGCGATGAATTGCGCCACCGCGCGGCTGGGGGCTGCACCACCGAGTGGAAGCCGCACCAGGCCATTCGCCAGCAACATTGTAACACCGACAAAGAGCGTGATGGCCGCAAAGAGCTTGAGCGTACCGCCTTCGAACATGCGCTAATCCGCAATCCGCGCCAAAGCGGCATCAAGCCTTGCGATTTCTGCCTGCCACGCGGCCAGCCTTTCGCGATTTTCCTCGACAATCTCGACGGGCGCGCGAGAGACGAAGGCCTCACTGCCAAGCTTGGCCTCAACCTTCTGCACCTCGCCTTCGATGCGCGTGCGTTCCTTGGCAAGGCGGGCGCGTTCGGCGGCGAAGTCAATCACATCGGCCAAGGGCAGCATCAGCGTGGTTTCATCCAAAACGGCCTGCACAACGCCCTTGGGCGGGTCACCACTCAAGGCGCGAATTTCACTGGCGCGACCCAGGCGGCGAATGGCGTCCGCCCAGCGTTCGGCGCGCGCCAGGCTCTCAGGCCGGGCGCCTGCCATCAGCAGTGGCACGGTGATGGATGGGGCGACATTCATCTCGGACCGCACCGTGCGCATTTCGGAGATCAGGCGCACCACCCAATCCAATTCCGCGCGCGCTTCCGCGGCATCGGCCACCGCCATGGCTTCCGGCCAAGCGGTACGGATCAGGCTGCCCTCCGCGCCATAGCCCATGCGGTGCCATAATTCCTCAGTGATGAAGGGCATGACGGGGTGCAGCAGGCGGAGAATCACACCCAGCACATGTGCCGCTGTCGCCTTCACCTCATTCTTGTCGGCGCCATCCGGCCCATTCAGCACGGGCTTGGCGAATTCCAGGAACCAATCGCAGAAATCATTCCAGGCGAAGCGATAACAGGCCTTGGCGTAATCATCGAAGCGGAAGCCTTCAAGCGCGGCATTGGCTTCCGCCAGCGCCGCATTGGTCGCATCCAAAATCCAGCGCGAGAGCGGCAACTTGGCTGAGGCCGGATCAAACCCTGCGCCCGGCGCAATGCCATTCATTTCGCAAAACCGCGCCGCATTCCAGATTTTCGTGGCAAAGGACCGATAACTTTCCACCCGCTGCCGGCCGAGCTTGATATCGCGCCCCGGTGAGGCCAAGGCACAAAGCGTGAAGCGCAGCGCATCCGCGCCATAGGCATCCAGCAATTCCAGGGGATCAATGCCGTTGCCGCGCGATTTGGACATTTTCTGCCCCTTTTCATCGCGCACCAAGCCATGGATGCAAACGGTCCTGAAGGGAACCCGCCCATCCATGAAATGAATGCCCATCATCATCATCCGGGCGACCCAGAAGAAGATGATATCCGAGCCCGTCACCAGCACATCGCCTGGATAGTACTTCGCCAATTCCGGCGTTTTTTCCGGCCAGCCAATGGTGGAAAAGGGCCAAAGCGCGCTGGAAAACCAGGTATCCAGCACATCCTCATCGCGGGTCAGCGCGACCGCTGCGCCGTATTTCGCGCGCGCCGCCGCATGGGCTTCTTCTTCGGTATGGGCGACGAAAACCTCGCCATCCGGCGCATACCAGGCGGGGATCTGGTGCCCCCACCAAAGCTGGCGCGAAATACACCAGGGCTGGATATCGCGCATCCAGGCGAAGAAAGTATTTTCGAATTGCTTGGGCGCAAATACGGTCTGGCCGGACTCGACCGCATGAATGGCCGGCCCCGCGAGCGTTTTTGCATCCACATACCACTGGATCGTGAGCCGCGGTTCAATCGGCACGCCAGAACGCTCACTATGTGGCACCATATGCGTGTGCGGTTCGATCTTCTCGACCAGTTCCAATTCCTCAAGCCGCGCGACAATCGCCTTGCGCGCCGCGAAGCGATCCTGCCCGGCCAGACCGCGCACAAAGGCGTGATCAGCAATGCCATCAGCGGCAGCGAAATGCGCGCTGATCTCTTCCAGCATCACACGCCCTTCGGCATCCAACACGGATGGCATGGGCAGGTCATGGCGCCGCCCGACCTCAAAATCATTGAAGTCATGGGCAGGGGTGATCTTGACCGCGCCCGATCCTTTTTCGGGATCGGAATATTCATCGGCCACCACCGGAATGGCGCGGCCTAAAAGCGGCAGGATGACACGCTTGCCGATCAAGTCCTTGAAGCGCGCATCATCGGGATGCACCGCAACGGCGGTATCGCCCAGCATGGTTTCCGGGCGCGTCGTGGCCACCACCAAAAACTGCCCCGGCGCGCCTTCCACCGGGTAGCGCAAATGCCAAAGGCTGCCCTTCACTTCCTTGCTTTCGACTTCCAGATCGGAAATCGCCGTCAGGAATTTCGGGTCCCAATTCACAAGGCGCCGGTCGCGGTAGATCAGGCCTTGGGCGTGCAGGGTCACGAATACTTCGCGCACCGCCGCTGAAAGCCCCTCATCCATCGTGAAGCGTTCGCGTGGCCAATCGAGCGAAGCGCCAAGCCGGCGCAATTGCCGCGTGATGGTGCCGCCCGATTCCGCCTTCCATTCCCAAACGCGCTTCAGGAATGCCTCACGCCCCATGGCGCGGCGGTCTGGCTGCTTCTTTTCGGCCAGCAAGCGCTCTACGACGATCTGTGTGGCAATGCCGGCATGGTCCGTGCCCGGCTGCCACAGCGCATCGCGCCCCTGCATGCGCCGCCAGCGGATCAGCACATCCTGCAAGGTATTATCCAGCGCATGGCCGATATGCAGGCTGCCGGTCACATTGGGCGGCGGGATCATGATGGTGAAGGGGCGCTTTGGGCTTTCCGGATGGGCGGAAAAAGCGCCCGCAGCCTCCCAGCCTGCATAGAGGCGGGGTTCAATCGCGGCGGGGTCGAAAACCTTGTCGAGCATGGCGCTTCCCTTCCCCGCCCCAGGGCGTTACGTCAAGGGCAAGCGCGTGTTCCGGTCCATAACGCGCTGCAAAACATCACTGAGGGCACCATCACGCGCCTTAATCAGCCGCGCCTGGCACGTTGAGCTGGGTGTGCCGGACGTGGCGGAAAACTCCCCCGGCGCTTCAGCCGCCTTGGGCAGGCGGGCGGCGGCAGAGGAATTCGGCAGTTTCCGCGGGGCACAAATGGCGCTTTGGGGGCGCGTGGTGCGGGAAAACAATATTCGGTCCGAATAGTGGCACCGATCACGGCACAGCGCGATTGACGACCCTTTCGATTTCAGCGCGCACCAGGCGTTCCACCAAAGGCGGCAGATGGGTATCCAGCCAATCCTTAAGGATCGGGCGGATTTCTTCGCGCACTACGTCTTCAATGCTCGGCCCGCTGCGATAGACTTGAGCACCCCGTTCGGAACTTACGGCGCGCAGCAATGACCCAACCGAGGCTGCCGCAGCGGCAGCGGCGGCCGGGGTAATGAGGCCCGAGGGATCATCCATACCCATGCGTGGGGATGATGCGGCCCGGGTTGGCGGCGTCACGAGCATATCTGAGGTCAATTCAATCGGCTCCGGGCCCGATCGCGCAACGGGTGGCGGTGGCGTGATCGGTGGGGGTGCGAATTCGGGCGCGGGCGCCCTGGGCGGTGGCGCCTCAGGCGCCTCAGCGGCCAATGCGTCCTGCGCGGCAGGTTCCGCCACATCCGTCGCCTGGGCCGTTGCCTCATCCTCATTCAGGATGCGGCGAATGGACGCCAGGATATCATCCATGGATTGATCCTGCCCCCCGGCGGGGGACGGGGCGGTACCGCTCATGGTCTTCCTCTCGAAGGCGCCTGGGGCGCCGTGGCGGCAGTGGCAGCGGCGGGACGTGCCGCGACATCACTATAATCCCCAGTTCCAACCCAAAGGTTACGAACCGCCTGATGATAGGCTTTCGGGTCATAAAGCTGAACGGGCAGGCCAAGATCCTGCGCAGTCAAGCGGCCAATCGTGGCTGTCAGCGAATAGGATGCATTGACCAGAGTGGCCAGGGCCTGCACCAGGCTGACACGGGCATTCAGCAATTCCTGTTCGGCGTTCAACACATCAAGCGTGGTACGGCTGCCGACAACCGCTTCCCGCTGCACGCCATCAAGCGCGATTTCCTGGGCCCTGATCTGGGCGCGCACACTTTCGACCTGGGCGCGCGCGGTGCGCAACGTTTCCCAGGCTTGTGCCGCCTGCTGGCCGGCAAGCCGGCGCGCATCTTCCACCAATTGGCGCTGCTGCTGCGCCTGCTGGCGCGCCTGGCGCACGGCGGCGTGTTCGGCGCCACCCTGAAAGATGGGGACGGAAAGATTGGCAGTGACCTGAGAACCCGTCTGGCGCGTGCCTGGTAACGCGCTGTTGTCCAGCCGGAAGGTCTGGCCCTGTACGCCGATGGTCGGCAGCAATGCGCCGAATTGCAGATCAATGTTTTCGATGGCCGCCGCTTCATCAAACATGGCGGCGATGACGGTCGGGTTATTGGTGCTGGCTTTTTGGACCGCTTCCTGCGCGGAACGTACCGGCGGTATCAAAGGCTGTGGGGGCGAAACCCGATTGGGCGCCATGCCGATGAGGCGCTGGAAAACGGCGCGGGAGGATTCGCGATTGCCATCCGCCTGTTCCAGAGCAGCGCGAGCGCCGGCGAGGCGTGATTCCGCCTGCGCGACATCGGTGCGGGTAATTTCACCCACACGGAAACGTTCATTGGTGGCCTGCAATTGCCGCGACAGGACCTGAACATTGTTCGTATTCAGGCGCACCACTTCCGTATCGCGGATAACAGCGACATAGGACGCAACGGAATCCAGCAAGACCTGCTGCTCCGTCGCGATCAGGCGCGAACGCTGCGCATAGATTTGATTCTCAGCCCGTCTGGTGCCTGCAACAGTCCTGCCGCCGCGATAAATGGGCTGAGTGACGGCCCCCGTCAGGCTGCCCGTACTGCGCTCAAGATCGGTGTAGGTCGTTCTATCATTTGACCGTGACCGCGACGTAGCGTCCACGTAGCCGCCAGCGCCGGAGAAGGTGACACTCGGCCGCCAGCCGGCCAGGGCCTGGGGCAGGTTTTCATCAACCGCGCGAAGCTGCGCCCGGGCGGCCAGCAGCGCAGGATTATTGGCGTAAGCGGCCGCCAGGGCTTCCTGAAGGGTTTGCGCACCGGCCGAGGCAAGCGGCGCCACGGCCAGCGTTGCGGACAGGAAAAGCGTTGCGCGAAAACTCTTCATCAAGTGCAACCCCCAAACCCCGGATTTACCTCCAGGGTAACCCCCACCCCGAAACTGCCAGGAGGGCCTGGGCGCAAAGCTACAGCATGCGCGGGCGGTTGCGCCAGCCCAAGATTCAACACAACCGGAGCGCGCCTAAAATGCGAAGCTGGGCGTTGGCTGAAAGGCAGGCAGTGGCGCGGCATGGGCCTCAAAAGCGGTACGCGGCGTGAAGCTGCCGGCAATATGGCGGACCAAAGTGGCCCGCGCCGGCGGCCCGCCGGCGGTAACCAGCGCCACCAGCCGCCCGCCTTCCGCCAGCAGGGTTTCGATCGGCCGCGGAATGGCGGGCACACCGCCTTCGATCACAATCACGTCAAAAGGGCCAAGGCCGGGCGGCGGATGGGCGGGGTCTTCGCGCATCAGCCGGACCGCGGCTTCCAACCGGCGCTGGGCCAGGCCTTGTTGCGCCAAGGCAAGCAGCGCCGGATCATTTTCGAGCGCGGTGACATTGGCCCCCATGGCCGCCAGCACCGCAGCGCCATAGCCGCAGCCCGCCCCGAGCAGCAGCGTGCGGTCCCCACGGCGGAGCTCCGCCAATTGGAAAAGCCGCGCCATGACCATGGGCTGCATCAGCGCCCGCCCACCCGGCAGTGGCACATCCGCATCCGCATAGGCGCGCGGCGCGAGGTTGGCGGGGACAAACGCCTCTCGCGGCAGGTCACCAAAAGCCGAGAGGATGCGGGGATCCTGCACCTGGTTTGGCCGCAACTGCCCATCCACCATGAATCGTCTGGCGCGCGCGAAATCCATATCGCCCTTCCTTCAAGCCTTGTTGCATCCCTTATAGGTCCGCGGGCACCGCCCCGCCAAGGTGGCGCTTGACCCGGAAGGGGCGCGGCCCGATACAGGCGCCGAGGGGTCCGGTGGCCGAGTGGTCAGGCAAGGGTCTGCAAAACCCTCTACAGCGGTTCGATTCCGCTCCGGACCTCCAGGATTTTTCTGGTGCGCGGCCAGCGGGCTTTGACATTGGGCAGAGCGCTGCTATTAGGCGCGCCGGCTCCTGATCCCCGATAGCTCAGCTGGTAGAGCGCGGGACTGTTAATCCCTAGGTCGTTGGTTCGAGTCCAACTCGGGGAGCCAGAAAAATCAAAGATTTACGAGCCTGCTGCCCTCCAAAAAAATCGGAATTTTTCGCCGTGGTGCCACTATGGTGCCAGATTGGTTGGGCTTGGTGGCGCTCGCCCTGTCCGGGCGTGCCTTGGCGTCTCTCGGGTGATCGTCGCGTCTAAGCTGGATCAGTTTCGCGTTGGGCCCTTGGGCGCCTGAACGAGTGGGCGAGTTCTACAGGCGCGTACGGGTGCAAGCGGAGATTACACCGGAACGCGCGTTAACGCCCGTTATGACGCGCCCCCCCCAGAGACATGAAGCCCAGTTCGGGACTCCCGGGCGCAGGGGGCGCCAGCTCTCCACGCGTCGCCGACCAGCCGCCCCCCTACCCGCCCCCGCGCTTCCGGGCTGGCCGATCCGCCCACACTGGTCCTGGCCGGGTCAAAGGCAGCGCTAAGCCGCCTGATGATGTAGTCGTCCAAATACGCCAGTGTGGCTAAATGCCGCGGCCGAGGGCGATGCTGTTCTGCGTCGCCATCGTGCAGGTAGCGCCGGACAGCCTCGCGTCACAGCCCAACTTTTCACGCAATCGCGTGCAAACCATTGTTCTGCTTCTTCAGTAGAAGCTTCTCTAATACCAAATCCCCCGCATGCATGAGCACGCCTATCCGTTGGGTGGTAAAAAATAAAGCAGGGCCAGTTTTCAAAATGCACATATGCCAGCTTTACGGCATCGATTGTAATCCAGGATGGATCGGCACCTTCACGCGTCATGCCCGTACGCATTTTTTCGCGGCGTCAGGAGAAATCATGCGTTCAAGCGTGGCGACTCAATGGCCTTAACATTTCCTCCGCGTGGAGAGTGATGAGCTGGATCGGCGCCATTCAGCATGGCGTCATCTAGATTTCAAAGAAGAAAAGAACGCCAGCTGCATCAAGAATTAACAATACGGGGGAGACTAAAATAATTTTTTTGTAATCTATTATTTTTTGCAAGACGACAAAGTATCATAGCATTCTAAGGGCACAGAGCGCCAAAGTGGATATTCTTAAGGTTTTAGCTTGGTTTTCTCTGGCCTGATACATTAAGAAAAACCAGGATAAACTCATGGCTAAATTGAAAACGAAAATCCGGTCAGGTCAGCGTTGCCCGGGAAAGTCGCAGAGCGGTGCCCGTAAAGCCAGTAATATCGCGGCTACCGGCAAAGACATTCAGACCCTTGGAGAAAGGGCCGCTGAGAACAAGCCTGAAACCTCGATGGTGCGTCAGGGTCTCACCGACGGGTTACGTTATTTGACGGCACAAGAAGCCGCCAAGCTGCGAAATCAAGGGCTAAGTTCTTTTTGGCGTCAGGTGCAAAGGGGAGAATTGCCACAACCCTACAGGGTTTCGCCCCGGTGCCCGAGATGGCTTCTTTCGGATATTTTGCCGACAAGAGGCGTAGCTGCAAACGATAATGAGGGTTAGCCTGATGAG
>JADCER010000014.1 GCA_020249925.1 Roseomonas sp.
GACGGAAGGAGATATTTTCAAGCCAAGCGGAACGCTTGGCGGCTCGGAAAATGCGACCAGGCGGAAGGAGACATTTTCAAGCCAAGCGGAACGCTTAGCGGCTCGGGGAATGCGACCAAACATGCCTGTTGAAGTCAGAGACCCAAAGCCGGTTCGGCGCCGCTGCCTCGAATTCCCGATTGACGTGATCCTTTGGGCAGGGCGCCGCCTTGTCAGAAAAGGTCGTGCGCAGAGGCTTTCCGCGAACCGCCCTCTCAATCCCATTCGCACGCATCAGACGCTCAACGGTACCGCGCGCGACACTGAAACCTTCTCGACCCAATTGGCGCCAGAGCTTCTGCACGCCATAGACCTCGAAATGCGCCTTATGCACTCGCTTGATTTCCGGCAGCAGCAACGCGTCCCGCTTGGCCAGATCAGACAGAAGATCAGGATCGGCGCGCTTGGCCTGGTGATCGAAATAGGTTGACGGTGCAATCGGCAATACCTTGCAGAGCGGCTCGACACCGTGAACCGTGCGCTGATCATCAATAAAGGCGATCATGGCTTGAACCGGCGGTCGAGCTCCGTGTCGCTGAAATGCGCTACGCGCAGGCAAAATAATCCAACCCCTTACGCAAGATCTCATTGGCGTGGCGGAGCTCGCGGTTCTCCCGTTCCAGCGCTTTCAGCTTCTCAGCCACATCGCTCGGCACGCCCGCCCGCTTGCCGCTGTCCACCTCAGCCCGCTTGACCCAGTCCAGCAGCCTATGCGCTGAACAGCCAATCTTGGCCGAAATCGATAACGCCGCAGCCCAGCGAGAGGGATGTTCCCCCTCGTGATCCAGCACCATCCGCACCGCCCGGGCACGGACTTCAGGGGAGAATTTGTTCGTCGTCTTGCTCATAAGGGCTCCATCCTATTTGGAAGTTGGAGCCGATGGCTTACCTGGGGCGGTTCAATCCGCCACCCGGGAACATCGTCATATGGCGCAGATTGACACGTCTTCACGATATCGCACGTGGCATACATATCGGCTCAAAACGACGATGTGGGTAATTGAAAGGCTCGCCGGATGGATACGGATCTGTCAAAGTGAACCACGCTTCATCTGACGAGGCGGTGACTATTTCTCCGCGTATGATCGAGAGCCAGCTTATAGACGATGCTATCCAACCGCGTGCGCTGTTCAAGCATTTCGTTGATCTCAGGCGTGATCGTTTCTTCCTGCACCGCCTCCAGCTTATCATCAATAACATCCCTTGAGTTCAATCGTTCAATCGAGTTTAGAGATGTCATCCCAAAAACTTGCGCAATACGTGCGTAGATGTCCTGTAGCGCCGAGATATCGTCGTAAACATCGAAAGAAAGAAGATTCCCAAGTGCCCGGTGCACTATCTGCAGATCCGTCACCTCAAAACCCTTGTCACCTACCCGCGCGCGCCAAGCGCCATCAGGCCAAGCATAGACCTCTCCGGCGAGCTTTCGCGCTATCATGTTATTTGTCGAATCCAGAACCCCTCCGTGGTTGCTGCGCAGGAAATCCATCAAGCTTCCACCCTTGATGAGCCTAGGCCCATCGAGACCGTGCTTTTGTATGGTTTCAGGCCTTTGTCTTTTCCAGAAGTAGTAATTCGACAGCAGGCGCTCAATTGGATTGCGCAGTATTGTAACAACAAAAACGGGACCGGGGATGCGTCTGATTTCATCTGAGTTGAAATGTCCGGAAAAAAATCGCCATTTCTCCAACTGATCCGGGCTGTACTGATGCAAACGTGAAAAACGCTCAGGGCAGATTTCATGGGGAGCGAAATGTGCCGCCAGATGATGATGCAATGTGGTGCCGCCGGTCCGCGGTACATGCAGGAAAACCAGCCTTGGGGTTGTTTTGCTCATCGCATCGCCCAGGTCAAGCAAGCTTAAACATGGGGGACATTAACCAAGCTCCCCCCTGCCTCGTCGCGACATCCCGACTTCGATATCATTCCACCCGCGGCACAGCCACCCCAACCAGCGCATCCCGCGTCACAATCGCCGCCAGCTTCTCCGCACTCCACCCCTCAGTCCCTTTGGGCCGCATCGGCAGCACCATCCAGCGGTAATCGGCCGTGCTATCCACCACACGGATTTCGACATCATCGGCCAATTGCGTGCCCCATTCCGCCAGCACCGCGCGCGGTTCACGCACCGCGCGGGAACGATAGGCGAAGGATTTGTACCAGCCGGGCGGATAGCCCAAAAGCGCCCGCGGGTAACAGGAACACAGCGTACAAACCACCAGATGATGCTGCTTTGGCGTGTTTTCCAAAACGCCAAGCTCCGGCGCGCCGGCCATGGAAGCGCCCGCCGCCTCGGCCGCCGCTTTTCCATCGCGCATCAGCAGCGCGTAATATTCAGGATCGGTCCAGGCGCGGGCCACCATGCGCGCGCCAATCTCAGGGCTCGCGCGATCCGTGATCGCCTGACGCTCGGCGATTTCGGTTTCACTCACCAGCCCCTTGGCATTCAGGGCGGCAACCAGCTTTTCCAGCAGCGCGAGGCTCGCGCCAGAAGGGGGGGCGGCCATGTCAGGCTTCCTCCAACCAATGTTCGAAGATTTCCACCATCACCGTATCGCCGGCCTTGCCCTCATTCCAAATGGGCGGCTGTTCAAACAGCACGTGGTAAAGCTGCCGGCGCGGCGCGGGGCGCGCGAAGGCCAAATCCTCGGGGTTCGGAAAGGCACCCAGCGGGCGCACCACCTGACCCAGCCGCCCACGCACATAATGCGGCGTGCGGATATGGCAGGGGCCGCGGGTTTCCGGCCAATCATCCTTCACGCGCACCCGGGCGCCAGGCGCGAAACGAGGCGCAACAGCATCAGTCGCAGCACTCATGCCAAATCCTCCTGCCGGATCACACCTTTTTCGACCATGAGTGCCGCGATGGAACGCAGCCAGCGTTCGTAATAGCCAAGCGCGAAATACTCATCTTCCGGGATGCTTTCGATGCCGCGGCGGAGCTCATCCACCGTCATCATCTTTTTCTGCGCCAGGATTTGCCGAATGGCATCCACCTTCTTGCCGAAGGCATCGGGCGGTGCCTCATCGTGTTCGACAGGGGTGCAGCGGAAGCGCGCGATCCCGCCAATATCGTGCAGCGCGCGATTGGGTGATTCCTCGGTCATGGCCAAAGCTTAATCTGGAAAGCGGCGCGCGGGAAAGGGGCGTTACTTCACTTCCTCATTCGGCCCCACGCCCCAGATATCGGCGCGCTTGATGTAGCCCCGGAACTCGCCGATTTGCGCCTCACACCAGGGGCTTGCAGGCTCACAGGCGCGCAGCCGCCCCACCACGCCGGGGCGAAGCCGCGCCACGGGCTGCGCCTGATCTTCTGCCCGGCGGCGCAGCATCACCTCAGACCCCGGCGCGCCGCGCACAATGAAGGACCGCCGGCCCATCAGGGTTGATTGATGCACCCAGCCTTCCGTGCCGTCAGGGTCGCGGATGCGGCGCCAGAGTTCGAATTCGCGCACAATTTCCACCGGCAATTCGCGGCGTTGATACGTCCATTCAATGGGAAAGCGCGTGCCGGGGCCGCTTCGCATATTCACCTCATCGGACCGAAGGGCGGCGAAACGCGGCAGCGGCAGGCCGCTTACGGAACCGACAGTTGGCGCGCGCTCAGCGGCGGGGGGCGGTGATGGGGCGGGGGTGGGTTCGGGCGGCCTCGCGGCGCCGGCAGTGGCAGCCGCCCCAACCGCGGCGCCGGCGGCGACCCCTGCGGCGGCCCCGGCGGCAGCACGATTGCCCTGGCCCTGAGTTGCCTGGGGCTGGCCGGCGGGCCGCTGCTGCTGCTGGCCCGCTTGGCGCTGTTGCGGTTGCTGCTGCCCAGCCGGGCGTTGCTGTTGTTGTGCGGCGGGGCGTGGCTGACCCTCGGCATTGCGTTGCGTCGCCTGGGGCCTGGGCGGCGGATTGACCACCGGCGGGCGCTGTTCTGGCCGCTGCTGCGTGGCGGGCGCGGCCTGGCGTGGCGGCGGGACAGTCTGCGCGCCACCCAGGCTCGATTGGCCAAAGGCTGGTGCGGCCAGCACCAGGGCGCTTAGAATCGGCAAAAGGCGGCGAAAAGGCATGACAGCATCTCTTCCGCTCCCGCGGGCCAAGGTCAAGCGCTAGTTGCGTCTGGCCCCCCTCAGACCCGGGAACTCGGCCGATAGAAGGGTTCATGCCGGGCTGGGTCGATGTAATCGGCATAAAAGCGCCTGGCATGCGGCAGCAGGGCCTTGGAAAGCTGGCGCCGCTCCACCTCATCATCGGCCAGCGCGCGGCTCAGATCATCATGCAGCGCCTTCAGCGCACCTTCGCGGTCAACCCGCGTAAAGCGGCCTTCCTGATAGATCACTTCGCCAGCGCACATCACAGCGCGCACGGCGCTGGCCTTGGCGCGCTGCACCACGGCATCAAGCGTGGGGGTAAGTTCATCCAGATAGGGAAAGGCGATGCTGTCCCAATCAATCAGCGACAAATCAGCCCCCTTCCCCACTTCCAGCATGCCAAGGCCATCGCGCCAGGATGTGGTGCGTGCGCCGCCCACCGTTGCCATGCGCAGCACCTGGCCCATGCCCGGCACCTCATCATCGCCCATGCCAGGAACGCGATGCGCGCGCAGCACCAGGCGCAATTCCTGGAGCATGTCACGGTCATCATTGATGCCGGCCTCATCCAGCCCGATAGCGGTATTGATGCCCTTGGCCTCGAAGCGATTGAGCGGTGCCACACCGGAACGCAGCCGGAAATTCGATGAGCAATTATGGCAAATGCAGCTGCCGGTCTCGGCCAGCCGGTCAATATCCTTCTCATTCAGCCAAACGCCGTGGCCGAGCGTCATGTTCGGCCCGAGCAAGCCGAAGCGATCGAGATATTCCACCGCCGTACCGCCACCGCGGCGGCGCGCATATTCTTTTTGGTAGGCAGTTTCGACCAGGTGCATATGGATCGGCGCATCATGGCTATGCGACAATTCCGCCATCGCGGCCAAGGCCTTGTCGGAACACCAATGCAGATTGGCCGGCGCCAATTGCACACGCACGCGGCGCTTGCTGTTGTGGCTGGCATGGAGGTTGCGGAACAGATCGAGGTTATCTTCCAGCGTCAATTGAAAGCGATCAAACCAGCGCTGCATCGGCCCGCGCAATTCAGGCGGCAGGCTGGCCACGAAATCCTGATCCGCCTGATAGACTAGCCGGTTCTGATCCCGCAGCGCGAAGCAATAGGAAACGCGCATGCCGATATCCTCATAGGCGCGAATGATCTCACCGGCGCGCTTTTCAACATCGGGCAGCTTGCCCGGTGCCCAGCCATGCAAATGCTGCACGGTGGTGATGCCAGACCCGATCATTTCAAAGGCGGAATAGAGCGTATCGAGATATGGGTTCACATTGCGCGCCACCATGCGCGTGACGAACCAAAGTTCCAGCGGCATATCGGGGGAGCCCAATTGCACCGGCGTCAGCCCGACATGGTGATGCGCATTGACAAAGCCGGGCAGCATGACTTCGCGCCCGGAACCGACGACTGGCAGGCTTGGATGCTTGCGGCGCAATTCATCATAGGTGCCGATTGCGGTGATGATGCCATCTTCCTGGATCAGCGCGCCATCGGCGATTTCCTCCCAGGTCGTCGCCGAGAGGGTTTTGGTGATCATGGCGCGGCTGCGCACAAGGGTTGCGGCCATCAGTGCTCTCCGGTTCAGATGGTCCGATCTTAACGCAAAACCCAAGCCTTCATAGCAAGGGGTCTGGACGGCGCGGCGCGAAGCGCGGATGCTTCATGCCAAAGCACATCGGAGGAACGCATGCTCAGTCTCAAAGGCAAGGTCGCCATCGTCACCGGCGCGGGTTCGGTCGGTCCCGGCTGGGGCAATGGCAAGGCAACGGCCGTGCTGCTCGCGCGCCAGGGGGCCAAGGTCTTTGGCCTGGACAATAACGCCGCCGCGGTAGAGGAAACCATCGGCATCATCAAATCGGAAGGTGGCGAAGCGGCTTCGCATATTTGCGATGTGCTCGATTCCGAAAGCTTCCAGGCGGCCGTTGAAGCCTGTGTCGCGCGCTATGGCCAATTGGATATCATGATCAATAATGTCGGCGGATCGCACCCCGGCGGCGCGGAATCCATGCCTGAGGAAGTCTGGGATCGCCAGGTGGATTTCAACCTGAAATCCGCTTTTCTGGGCTGCAAATTCGCCCTCCCGCATCTGAAGAAGCGGCCAGGGAGTGCGATTGTGAATATCTCCTCCATCGCGGGCTATCGGATGCAGGCGGCGCGGCCGCATGTGGCCTATAGCGCGACGAAATACGGCATCGTCGCCTTGTCAAAATCGGTCGCCATCGAAAACGCCAAGGCAGGGGTGCGCTGCAATACCGTGGTACCTGGGCTGATGCACACGCCCTTGGTCGAACATCGGCTTGTCCGGCAATTGGGCGGTAATGATGCGGCGGCGTTGATCGCCAAGCGCGATGCGCAAGTGCCACTCGGCAAAATGGGCGATGGCTGGGATATTGCCCATGCGGTGCTGTTCCTGGTTTCCAATGAAGCCAAGCACATCACAGGGACGGAATTGATCGTGGATGGCGGCATTACTGCCACCGGCGCGGTCTGACATCAGGGAGGAACAATCATGAAAAACAGAATTTCCCGCCGCGTCCTGACAGGTGCGGCGCTTGGCGTCCTCAGCGCCCCGGCGCTGGTGCGCGCCCAAGATACTTTCCCCAATCGGCCGATCACGCTGATAGTGCCCGCCCCGGCCGGCGGTGGCACGGATTTCAGCGCAAGGCTGATCGCCGATCAATTGGGCCGCGCCTTGGGTGGTTCCATGGTGGTGGAAAACCGCCCCGGCGGGAATGATGTGGTGGGGCTCATGGCGGTGCTGCAAGCGCGCCCGGATGGCCATACGCTGCTCTGCGGCTATTGCGGCACCATGACCGGGCGGGTCGCGGTTGGCACGCTTGGCGGCATTGTTCCCGCCCGGGATTTCATCCCCATTGGGCAGATCACCGATACGCCGCAGCTTTTCGTCACACACCCCTCCGTGCCAGTCAATTCCATGCGGGAGTTCATTGCCTATGCCAAGCAAAGGCCAGGCGATCTGACCTATGCTTCGGCGGGCGTTGGATCCATGCATCACCTCGGCGCGGAATTGCTCAAGCTTCGTGCCGGCATTGACATGCTGCATGTGCCCTATCGCGGCACGGGCGAGACCATTCGTGACCTGATTGCAGGGCGCGTGCATTTTTACATGAATTCCCCGCCGCCACTGACGCCATTGGTGGCGGATGGCAGGCTGCGGGCGCTTTGCGTCAGTTCCAATGAACGCCATCCCGGCATGCCACATATTCCTTCCGCCAAGGAGGAAGGCTTGCCCGACCTGGACCTTAATGTCTGGTTCAGCCTTTTCGCGCCGCGCGGCACGCCAGACCCCGTGGCGCGGCTACTCGCGCAGAAATTGAATGAGGTACTGGCCGATCCCGCCATCCGCAAACGCGCCTTTGATGCGGGCGCGCTGGTCGTGCCTTCCACGCCCGAGGCCTTGGCCGCGCGCATGGAACGCGAAACCGCCGCCTGGGTGGAGGTGGTGCGGGCGGCCAATATCACCGCGGGTTAACCCTTATGGCGCAGGCAGCGCCTGGCTTCACGGTAACTTAACCGGGTCGGGCGAAAATGCCCTCAGGCAATCCACTCTGGATCGCCTGATGGTGGGCCATGCCGATTCCAACCTATGCCGATGCGGTGCGCTTCGTGCGGCGCCAGCCAAGGATCAATACCAGCGCCCTGGCAGATGGCCTTGGGATCCGCTGGAGCCTGGCGCTCGACTACCTGCAACGCATGGAGCAAGCGGGCGTTGTTGGCGCCATTGACGATCACGGCTGGTGGCCTGTGTCCCGGCCTAAGGGTCCGCCTGCCGTTCGCAAACCCGCGCCGGCCCCGGCTGCCGCGCCACCACAAAGCCCCACACCCAAGCTGGAAAGGCCACCGGAAACCCCTGCCGCTGCGCCGCCCCTTGGCCAATCCAGTGATGAAGAGCAGCAGAAATTGCTGGAAAAACTGCGGGAAGCGGCCCGCGTGCTGATGGCCGAGCGGGAGAATATGCAAAAGCTCCGCGATGCCTGCCGGCTACTGATCGCAGAACGGGAAGCCTGGAAGCGCCGCGCCTTGGCCGCCGAGGCGCGGATGCTGACCGAAGAGGCCGATGAAATGGATCGCCACCGCTTTGATGCGCTGCGCCGCGTGCTCGCGCGTGAATTGCACCCGGATTACGCGCCGGCGAATTGTGCCGATCTTCCACTGCGCGAAGCGCTCTTCAAATCCATCTGGCCCAAGGTGGAACAGATCGAACGCAAGGGGCGCGCCGGGTAGGCCCAGGGCGATGGGATGAAAGCCTGATTGCCCCAGCGGATCCGCTTGGCTGGCGCATGCGCAGCAGGGGAATTGCCCTGATTTTGCAGGATTTTACCCCGAATGCCGCCTGCTCCGGTTTGGGCCCCTAGGCAGCTGCCAGGCCCAGGTGACTGCCGCCAAGCGTCTCGACCCCAACCGGACAGCAGGCCTTGAAAAGGCCAGCGCCTTCATCGCGCCCTTCAGCATATCCTTCACGCGGCTTCTGGGTTAGGCTTGCGCCATGATTGCCGGCCGTAAAATCCTGCTGATCGTCTCGGGCTCCGTCGCTGCCTATAAGGTGCTGGAATTCACCCGGCTTGCGCGCAAGGCGGGGGCTTCTGTCACCGCCATCCTGACCGCGGGCGGGGCGCGTTTTGTGACCAAGGAGGCACTTGCCGCCATTACCGGCCAGGCGGTGCATGATGATCTTTGGGCCGCCGAGGCCGAGATCGGCCATATCCGCCTGGCGCGGTTGCCTGATCTGGTGCTGGTGGCGCCGGCCTCGGCGGATTTGCTCGCGAAAATCACGCATGGCTTGGCAGATGATTTGGCGACCTGTGTGCTGCTCGCGACCCGCGCGCCGATCATGGTGGCGCCGGCAATGAACCCCGCCATGTGGGAGAACCCAGCGACGCAGGCGAATATCGCGACACTTCGCGCGCGCGGCATCACGCTGGCCGGGCCGGAAGTGGGCGCCATGGCGGAACCTGAATCGGGCCCCGGCCGGCTGATTGAACCGGCGGCGCTGCTGGCGGCGGTGGAAGCCGTGCTGACGCCCGGCGAGCACCCCCTGCAAGGCCGCCATGTGCTGGTGACAAGCGGGCCGACGCATGAACCGATTGACCCGGTGCGCTACATTGCCAATCGCAGCAGCGGCAAACAGGGCCATGCGATTGCCGCCGCCCTTGCCGCGCTTGGCGCGCGCGTCACTTTGGTCTCCGGCCCTGTCGCGCTGCCTGATCCGAAAGGGGTTACGGTGCGGCGCGTGGAATCAGCGCGCGATATGCTGGCGGCCTGCGAAGCGGCGCTACCCGCCGATGTTGCGATTTGCGCCGCAGCCGTCGCGGATTGGCGCAGTGCCGCCGCCGCTGATCAGAAAATGAAGAAGATCGCGGGTGAGGTGCCGCCGCCAATCGCGCTCGCACTCAATCCCGATATCCTGGCGACACTTTCCGCCGCCGGGCCGCATAGGCCGAAGCTGGTGGTGGGGTTCGCCGCCGAGACCGAAAAGCTGGAAGACCATGCGCGCGCCAAGCGCAAGAAAAAGGGCTGCGATTGGATTGTGGCCAATGATGTATCGGGCGATGTGATGGGGGGCGCTGAGAATACCGTGCTGCTGATCACGCCCAAGGGCACAGAAGCCTGGCCGCGCATGAGGAAGGAAGAAGTCGCGGCAAGGCTTGCCGCGCGCATTGCAGAGGCTTTGGCATGACCCCGGAAATTGCTGTGATACGCCTGCCCCATGGCGCGGATTTGCCGCTGCCGAGCTATGCCACGGAAGGGGCGGCGGGGATGGATTTGCTGGCCGCGATCAGCGCGCCGGTGGTGATCCCACCGGGAGGGCGTGCCTTGATTCCAACGGGGCTGAAAATGGCGATCCCGGCGGGGTATGAGATTCAGGTGCGGCCCAGGTCAGGCTTGGCGCTGAAGAACGGCATTACGCTGCCCAATAGCCCTGGCACGATTGATGAGGATTATCGCGGTGAATTGGGCGTCATTCTGATGAATGCGGGGACTGAGCCCTTCACGGTGGAACGCGGCATGCGCATTGCCCAGGCCGTGCTGGCGCCAGTCACGCGCGGGGTTTGGCGCGAAGTGGCCGAACTGCCTGATTCCGCGCGCGGGGCGGGCGGTTTCGGCAGCACCGGCACCAAGGCTTGATTTGTTTCAGTCAAGCACGCGGAAAATCGCCTCGATCTCGACCGGGATTTGATTGGGCAGGCTGCCAAACCCCACAGCTGAGCGTGCATGCTGGCCATTATCGCCCAGCACCGCGACGAAAAGATCAGAACAGCCATTGATGATGCGCGGGTGTTCGCGGAATTCCGGCACCGCATTCACCATGCCAAGCACCTTGAGCGCGCGCAGGCGGGAAAGCCCGCCGGCAGCCGATGCCGCGACCGACAGCAGCGAAAGCCCGACGTGGCGGGCGAGTTGATAGGCTTCATCAATGCCGATTTCCGTCGGCACCTTGCCGCTGATAGGTTTGCCTTCCGCATCGCGCGGGCCCTGGCCGGATAGGTAAATGATGTTCCCATCGCGCCGGAAGGGCACATAAGTCCCCAAGGGCTTTGGCGCCGGCGGCAGCACAAGGCCAAGCGCGGCCAGGCGGGCTTCGGGGGTGTCTTCGGACATGTCTCTCTCCTTCATGACGTTAAGTATACTCGACACGGCTTGGCCAAGGCTGGCAAGCTTTGCGCTTGAATGTCGGAGCCTCCCCATGCACCAGGATCAGCACGGCCTTGCCACCACCAGCGCGTCAGAGGCCGCGACGCGCGCTTATGATCATGTGGTAACGGGCTATCTGAAATATCGCGCCGATACGCCCGCGCGCATGAAGGCGCTGCTGGAAGCGGATGGTGAGATGCCGATGGCGCGGGTGCTGCAATCAGCCTTTGCGCTGCTCGGCTACAAGGCCTCATTGCTGCCTGCCGCGCGGGAAGCAGCCGCGGCCGCCACGCGCCTTGCGGCCAAGGCAAGCGCACGGGAAGTCGCCCATGCTGCCGCCGTAACCGCCTGGGCGGCAGGGGATCTCGACCAGGCTCTGGCGACGTGGGAGGCGATTTTGCGCGAACGCCCGCATGATATCCTGGCGTTTCGCTTGCACCACTTCAACGCCTTTTGGCTGGGGCGCGTTGGTGCCATGCAGCGCGTGGTGGATGCTGTTTATCCCTATTGGACCGAGGCACTTCCCGCCTATGGCAGCATTTTGGCGTGTCGCTGCTTTGCGCATGAGGAATGCGGCAATTACCAGGTAGCGGAAGAAAGCGGCCGCGCCGCCATTGATCTTGACCCCGGCGATTTATGGGCCGCGCATGCGGTGGCGCATGTGATGGAAATGCAGGGCCGGCGTGGTGAGGGCATTGCCTGGCTCTCGGGCTTGGAAAAGCATTGGGAAGGCGCGTCCAACCTGGCGCATCATTTGTGGTGGCACCGCGCAATGTATCATCTGGAACGCGCGGAATCGGAGGAAGTGCTGGCGCTTTACGACAAGGGCTTTCGCAACCTGCAAAGCCCGCTGACGGAAGCCGCACCCGATTTGTATATTGATGTGCAGAATGCCGCTTCCATGCTGTTTCGCCTGCAACGCCAAAGCGTGAATGTGGGGGCGCGTTGGGAAGAATTGGCCGATAAGGCGGAAGCGCGGATTGGTGATTGCCTTTCTGCCTTCACCCTGCCGCATTGGATGATGGCTCTGGTTGCGACCGGGCGCTTCCACGCAGCGACGAAGTTTTTGGATGGCATTCGCGATGCCATTGCCGCTGGTGGCACTCTTGCGCCCATTCTGCGTGACGCGGCGCTGCCGGTATGTGAGGCCGTGCTGGCGCATGGGCGCGGTGATCATGCCCGCGCCGTTACCGTGATGCGCCCAGCCATTGGCGTGATGCACCGCATGGGCGGCAGCCACGCGCAGCAGGATGTGCTGGAACAGCTTTTCCTGGATGCGGCGATGAAGGCGGGCATGTTGGCCGATGCGCGCCTGCTGCTGGAACGCGTGGCCGGGCGCCATCCCGTGCCGCCGGAACGCCGCGTGGGCTATGCCAGTGCCGCCGCGGCCGTGATGCATTGAAAGGATTGCGAACCATGACCGAAGTGAAGAACTGGGCCGAATACAGCGCGGGGCTGAAGGCACGCGGCAAGGAATTGGGGCAATTGCACCCTGATATCGTCAAGGGCTTCGTTGCCCTTTCAAATGGTGCGGCGCAAACCAAGCACCTGGATGCCAAGACGCGCGAATTCATCGCCCTTGCCGTTGCCATCACCACGAAATGCGATGGCTGCATTGATGCGCATGCGCGCAAGGCCAAGGCTGCCGGCGCCACCAAGGAAGAAATCGCCGAAGCGCTTGGTGTTGCCATCGCGCTCAATGCCGGCGCGGCCTATACCTATGCGCTGCATGTGCTGGATGCGGTGGGCGACTAGCTTTTCACCCCAGGCGCTTCTTCGCCACCGCAAGGGCGGCGCGCTGTTCCTTGGTAACGGCGGGGTAATGCAGATCAAGCTTTTCGAGCGCTTCAATCATCGCCACCACCACCACAAGGCGCGTGAACCATTTGGCATCGGCCGGCACCACAAACCAGGGCGCATGCGGCGCGGCTGTCGCGGTAATGGCGGCCTGATAGGCCTTCATGTAATCATTCCAATGCGCACGCTCCGCGACATCATTGGCTGAGAATTTCCAGTTCTTCTGTGGTTCTTCGATGCGGGCCAGAAAGCGCCTTTTCTGCTCCTCCTCACTCACATTCAGGAAGAATTTTAGCACCACCATCCCCTGGCGCGCCAGATAGCGTTCATAG
Organism: Roseomonas sp.; assembly: GCA_020249925.1. Lineage (GTDB taxonomy): Bacteria > Pseudomonadota > Alphaproteobacteria > Acetobacterales > Acetobacteraceae > Neoroseomonas. Next base: position 12,909 of record JADCER010000014.1, read on the forward strand.
GCCGCGATATCTTCGAGCCTTTCATCCCAGATCTTCTTGCCGATCAGTGAAGGCGGCAGCTTCTGGCGTGCAAGTAATTCCGGATGCACGCGGAGCACCAGCACTTCCTCATACCAGGAACGGTTATGGATGCCGATGCGCCCGCGTTCCGGTAGTGCAATGGAATGACGCCAGAGGAAGTCATGGTCCAGCTCCATTGCCCCCGGCGCCTTGAAGGAATGCACCTGGCAGCCCTGCGGATTGACGCCGGAGAATACATGCTTGATGGCGCCATCCTTGCCGGCAGCATCCATCGCCTGAAAAATGCATAAGACCGACCAGCGATCCTGCGCATAAAGCTTGTCCTGCAATTCCGCGAGCCGCGCGATACCCTGCTGCAACAGCGCCTCGGCTGCGGTTTTCTGTATTTCGAGCCCGGCGGTATCGGCCGGGTCATAATCCTTCAGGCGAAAGCCGCGCCCCTTGGTCACGCGGTAGCGGTCCAGGATCTTGGTTGCTCTTTTTTCCATTACGCAGGTTCCTTTCGTGGTTGCCACCAGGGCAGGAAAATCCAGAGCGCTGCGGCCAATTGGACGGCGAAAGTCATGCCCAGAGCCCAGACATAACCTTCTGGCGCCCAGCCACCCGTTGCGGTGCGGGGCCAGAGATCAAGAATGGCGCCGATCCCTGTCTGAAACACGAAAACCACGCAGAGCATCAGGAAATTGATGGCAGTGGAAACGCGCCCGGCCAAGGCTGGCGGAAAGCCCTGTGCAATGGCGGCATAACCCGCCGGCCCGACCGAGCCTGAGAAGGAAAAGAAAAACCACAAGGCCGCCATAACCCAGAAATTGCTCGGCCCCAGCATCAGCATGGCTTGCGCGAAAAGGCAGCCCGCCACACCAACATAGGGCATCAGCATGGGCGAATAGCCGCGCGCCTGCGCGAAGGATGCGGCCTGTCCCGTGAAAAGACTGCCGAGCATCATGCCAAGCGCATAAATGAATAAGGCTGCGGCGCGTGCGCTATCATCCAAGCCACCAACATCACGCAGCCACGGCCCAGCCCAAAGCCCCTGATAGGTGAAGTTGAGCGTGGAGAGCATACCAACTGTCGGCACCAGGCGTAGAAACACCGGGTCCTTGAAGATGCGGCCATATTCGCCGATCTCCTGACGCAGGCTGCGCCGCGGCGCGGGTGCGACGCCGGGCGGCGCATTGGGCACGGAAAACCAGATCCAGGCCGATACCATCACCGCGAGCATAGCGAGCACGGCGAAAACCCCGCGCCAGCCGATGAAAGGCAGCGCCCATTGCACCGGCATGGTGGCGGAAAGCCCGCCCATGGAAGCAAAAAACAGCCCCGCGCCCGTGACAGCCGCCACACGTTCCTTGGGATACCATTGCGTATTGGCCTTCAGCATCGCCATCAGCCCCGCCGCAACACCCACACCAGCCACGCAGCGCCCCGCCGCCAGCATCAGCACATCCGTGGACAGCGCACTGATCACAAACCCCGTTGCCGCAATCAGCGCCAAAGTCGCCTGCACACGGCGCGGGCCTTTCAAATCCAGTGCAAGCCCGATTGGCAATTGTGCCATGGCGTAGCTCGCGAAAAAGCAGGCCGCGAGCAGCCCAAGCTCCGCCGCCGTCAGCCCGAATTCAAGCGCCAGAAACGGCCCGATCACCGCCACCAGGGACCGATTGGCCTGGTTGATGAAATTGATCGCCGCGAGCGGCAAGGTAATGCGGGTGAAAAGCGACATGGGCGGAGCATGGCACGGGCGCTGCCCCTCGCCCATAGGAGATTTCAGGGCAGGCGCAGCCGGACCGAAATCGGGCAATGATCGCTGATCACGTCACGCAAGGCCTGATCACGTTCCGTATAGGAAAGCACGCGAAAACTATCCTTGACGAGCCAATCCGCGGCGCGCAGCCCAAGCAGGATGTGATCCACAAAAGCGCGCCCATGCCCATCGCGCGCCCAGCAGGGATTCGAAAAACCCTCAGTGGCGCGGCGCATGGGTGATGCGGCGTTCAGCATGGACAGCATTTCATCATCGCGCGTGAAGCGCCGATTGAAATCGCCCAGGATGACAAAGGGCATGTTTTCGCGGCGGCGTTCGGCAATCCAATCAGCCAGAATTTGCGCCTGCTGGCCTAGGTTCTGGCAATCGCTGTTATTTGGCTGGCGCACAGAACCTTGCGCGCAGCCGCCATCCAGATGGATGGACAGCAGCCGAAGCCGCGCGCCATTGGCGCCATGGAGTGTGATATCCGCGCCGCGCCGCAAGGAACGCCGCGCGGTGGGGCGAAGATCAAGCGCCATCAGATCAGGATTGCGCGTGACCTGCAGCCCCTTGCGCCAAGCAAAGCCGGAACGCTGGATGTCATTTTCAGCGGGGAAGTGGAAATCATAGGCGGTAGCGTCAAAAACGCGCGCCGCAGCCAAGGGGCCATCCACTTCCTGCAGCGCAATCACATCCGCCGCAAGCCTTTCCGCATAGGCGCGCAGCCGGGCGAAATCCTGTTCGGTCCTGGTGGTCAGATCGCGCGGCAGATCGGGATGGCCGGCGGGCTTGCTGGTGAGCCAGGCGATGTTCCAGGCGGCAATCTTAAGTTCCTGCGCCCAGGCGGGCAGCGCCAGTAGAAGCATCGCCAGTAGAATCAGCGCGCGCATGGTGCCCTCATAAAAGCTGCGCCAGATCGGGCGCGGGTTCCGGTTGCTTGGGTAGCGCCTCAATGGGCTGCGCGCCAGAGGCGATCAGGAATTCGGCCAGCGCATCCGTCTCGGCCGCCGGGCGCGTGATGTCGTGGAAGGGATCATCGGCAGCGGAACCGGGCGGGACCCAGATGATCGTTTCATAACGCGCGCGCGTCAGCAGCACGCGATAGGTATTCAGGATATAGCGCTGCTCCTCAGCCCCGCGCACGATCTGCCATTGATGGCCAGCAAAGCGCCGTGCGCGCCATTGCCCGGCATGGCGCAGGAAATCGCCGCCCCAGGCAAGGCCAACCACATCCAATTCCAAGCCCTGGCAATCATATTCGGTGGCGAAGGCTTCGAGTGCTTCAGAGGAACGGATATCCGGCCAGCGCTTCAGGAACCAATCGGCGATATCGGGCACCTGCACGCCAAGCCCTTCGGCGCGCAGCCGACGCGCGCCGGCGGAAGCGACCAGGCCGGCGCGGCGCAGGCCACGCGTGCGGGCACGCAGGGCCGCGCGCCAGGCGATTGGGTCGCGCGTGATGTAGTAGGGCAATTCAGGCGTCGCTGCGGCAATGGCGCGGGCGGCGGGTGCGTCGCCCCGCAGGACCGCATCCACCCATTCGGTGCCCCTGCTGGTCCGCAGGCTGCGAATGGGCGTTTGCAGATCAAGATCATCATCAAAGGCAAGCCAGGGCGCTGCGCCTTCGGCCAGGCGCTGCGCGGGGTCGGCAGTGGTAATGCTCCGCCGCGCCGCGACCGCGCGCCAGGATGGGGCAGCGGCGATCACGCGGCCCCATTCGGCAAGCCCGGCCTCACCGGTATTGATTTCCTGCCCATTGCCGATCAGCGCGACAATCACGGTCCAGCCATCATGCCGCGCCATGATTTCAAGCGTATGGGCGGGCTCGCTCAGGCTCAGATGGCTTTTTCGCCGCTGACCATCGCGCGTGGCTTGCGCCTGATCCCAGGCGCGCTGTGCCTCATCAAAAACGATGATGCGCGCTTCGGGCGTTTCATGTGCGTGGATCACATGATGTTCCAAAAAGCGATGGACATTTTGCAGCGCGGTCCGCGCGGCGCGTTCCGCGGCCTGGAAGGCGGCGCCTCCGCCCGGTGCGGCATCACGCGCCAAGGCTTCCCGTAGCACCGTCACCAGCGGCACATTGCCGGAAAGGAAGGCCGCACCAGACTCTCGCAGTGCGCCAAAAACCAGATTGAGACCGCACAGCGTCTTGCCCGCGCCGGGAATACCGGTGACGAAAACCACATAACGCCCGCCTTCGGCCTGGGCACGCCCAATCACGCGCGCAATCGCCTCTGTCGTGCGGGTCAGGTTATGCGCATCGGCCCGCGTGGCGCCGATATCCGGCACGGCATTGCGACGATACAAAAGCCGTGCCGCTTCCAACACGCTTGGCACGGGGCGATAGGCAGAACGCGCCCAGGCATGCGCATCAATTGGCGTTGCTGGCAGCGGTATCGTCGCCTGGGCGCGCGCAACAATCGCCCGCAACATTGCAGCATTGGCGACCATGACCGGCGCCACACCATGCCAAAACAGCGGCAGGTCTGGCGCGCGCTGTGGCGCGCTTGGGGCGATCAGAATGGGGATGATCGGCACACCGCGGCTACCGGCGTGGAAATCATGCAAATCCATGGCGTAATTATCGGTCTGGCGCAGATCAGTCAGGTCCGGCTTCTGCGCGCCCATTTTGAATTCCAGCACGAAAATCGCGCGATCAGTCAGCAGAATGGCATCGGCGCGCTTTTCCAGGCGCAGCAAATCGCATTCCATGAAGATGTGCCAGTTGGCGTCGCCTTCGGCCAGCGCATCCTGCAAAAGCGCCGCGCTGGCTTCCCAGGAATCGCGTTGCTTCAACTCAAGCGTGCCGAAACGCGCCGCCTGTTCATAGGCCAAGCGTGCCGCAATTTGCGCCGGCGTCTGGCGGCAAAAATCACCCAGACTTTCCGTAAACCACGGCCTCATGTGCTTGGCCGCCGCGGCCAGGTGGCGATCAGCACGCTCAACATCATGAGCGCAAAGCCGATGGCGTGGATGGCGGTGAATGCTTCCTGCAATACCACCACCGCCACCAGCGCTGCAGTCGCGGGCAGAAAGGCCGTGAAGATGCCGGCAACACCCGCGCCGACGCGCTGCAGCCCAGCATACCAGAGCAGCAGACACAGCACACTTGCCGTCACGCTATGGAATACCAGCAATGCGGCAAGGCGCGGATCGGCAAGCGCGGCGATACTGGCGATATCCGGCAGGGCAAAGGGTGCAAGCATCAGGGTCGAGAAAATCTGCATCCAAAGGCTTGCCGTGATCACCCCAACGCGCCCCATGATGCGCCGCGCCAGCAGGACGTAAAGCGCCTCCCCAATCACGGCGCCGAAGATCAGCAGATTGCCAAGGACAGAACCGGCTGCTTCCTCACCGGTCCGCGCAATTGTCATGGCCGCCATGCCGAAGGCGGCAAGGCTGACCGCAATCCATTGCGGCGGCGTCAGGCGTTCGCGCAGCCAAAAGGCACTGCCCAGAGCGACCACCGCGGGCAGGCTTGCCAAGACAAGCCCGCCTTCCAAGGCGGAGGTCAGGCGCAAGCCTGCCAGCAAGCCGGCATTATAGATCACCGTGCCGAATAACGCCTGCCAGGCTAGGTTGCGCATCACCTCACCGCCCGGACGCGGCGCGGCTTCCAGCAAGCGCGCCAGAGGCCAGAGCAAGGCCACCGCCAAAATGCAGCGCAGAAAGGCAATCATCGGAATGGGCAGCGCTTCGGCCAGCAATTTCGCGACCGCGACATTGGCGCCCACCAGCGCCATGGAGGTCGCCAATTGCAGATAAGCGATATGCGGCGCGCCCGGTGTCACGCGCCCTCATCCGCCTGACGAAAGGGGGAAAGGGTCGCGAGTGCTGCCATTTCGCGTTCCATCGCCGGGCGTTCGCGCGCAAGGAATTCACCCACCGCGCGGGAAAGCCCCGGATGCGCGATCCTATGCGCGGAATAGGTCGGCACGGGCAGATAGCCGCGCTGGATCTTGTGTTCGCCCTGCGCGCCGGCTTCAACGCGCTGAATGCCATGCGCAATCGCGAAATCCATCGCCATGTAATAGCAAAGCTCAAAATGCAAAAAGGGCACATCCACAATGGCGCCCCAGTTGCGGCCATAGATCGCCTCACGCCCGATCAGATTGAGCGCACCGGCCACAGGTTCGCCATCACGCTCCGCCACCATCAGCAGCACGCGATCGCCAAGCCTTTCGCCGAGCAGTGGCCAGAAATCACGCGTCAGATAGGCGCTGCGGCCCCATTTCTTATCCGTGGTGGCGCGATAGAAGCGATGAAAGGCCTGCCAATGGCGCGACGTGATTTCCGCCCCGCGCAAGGTGCGCAATGTCAGCCCTGCCGCCTGCACATCACGCCTTTCGCGCTTCAGCGCCTTGCGCTTGCGCGACGCCAAGGCGCCCAGGAAATCATCGAAATCGCGATAGCCAGGATTGGCCCAATGAAATTGCGTACCAAGCCGCTGCAGCCAGCCGGCATCGCCCAGGGCGCGCCATTCGGCTTCCGTGCAAAAAGTGGCATGGACCGATGATGCGCCAATGCCCTGGCAGGCCTGCACCAGGGCGCCGGCCACAACATCCGGCCCAAAGCCCGCTTCGGGATGGAGCAAAAGCCGCGGACCAGGCACGGGGCTGAAGGGCACGGCCACTTGCAGCTTCGGGTAGTAATCACCGCCGGCGCGTTCCAGCGCATCCGCCCAGCCATGGTCAAAGACATATTCGCCCTGGGAATGGGATTTCGCATAGGCCGGCGCGCAAGCAAGCAGGCGCCCCGCGCCATCGCGCAAGGCAGCATGCTGCGGCAGCCAGCCGCGTTCCGCCACCGCACTGCCGCTTTCCTCCAGCGCTGAAAGAAAGGCGTGGCTCAGGAATGGATTGTCATCGCCCGCGCAGGCATCCCATTCATGCGACGGGATTTCGGCGATGGCGCGATGGAGCGTCAGTGTCAAAGGGGGCGGGTCATTGGGCATGGATCAATGGGATGGGTCTAGCACAGCAAGGGCAGCGGTTAAATCGACAACACCCATATGCTATGGCGCTTTCCCCAAGCCTCCGCACCGTGTCATCCTATTGTGCGATCCCATGATGGAAACCGACCCTTGCCGCCAGCAAGACCCGATGAACCAGCGCTTACCGAGCTTCATGAGGTAACACTTGCGCCGGTGCGCTCTCCACAGGGGCCGTGGGGCAAGCATTTTTTGGGTGCTTTTGATCGCCATGGCCAGTTCCTTGACGGCTTTGCCCATCCCTGGTGCGGGGTTGATGCCATGCCAGCGGCGCCCATAGCGCCATATGCGGGAACCGCGATTTATGGCGGCCTTGCGATGCATCATGTCGGGCATTTTCTGCTGGAAGGCCTGTCTCGGCTTTGGTGCCTGCAGCGTTATCCCGAACACCCGATCCTCTGGCACTGGATTGATCTGCCCATCCCACACCCGGATGATCGCGGCTGGCAAAAGGAATTGATCGGGCTTTTGGGGCTGGCGAAGCATCGCCACATCTTCCTGCGCCAGCCCCTGCTGGTGGAGCGTTTGCTCCTGCCCTCACCGGGGTTTCTTTCGGGCCAGTTTCTGCATCCCGTGCAAGCGGCTGCGCTCGGCTGCGTCACCGGCCCTGCGGCCATTCCAGGCAAACGGGTCTGGCTCTCACGCAGCGCCTTGCCCCATCAATTCGGGCGTGTGGCGGGTGAAGACCAGGTCGAAGCGCTTCTTTCAGCGCAAGGCTGGACGATCATCCATCCGGAACGCGAAAGCATGCGTCGCAGCGCAGAGATTTTCCATGAGGCCGAGGTGGTCTCGGGCTTCATCGGATCCGCCTTTCATCCGCTGCTGCTGCATGCGGCGCCCCGGGCGCGGTTGCGCCCGGTTATCCGCCCCGGCATTTCACCTGATGATTACAGGATCGCCGCTGAAGCAAAGGGGCTCGATTTCGCCGCCATCGAAACCCCCATGACCGCCCTGGACCAAAGGGCGAGCTGGACCAATTTTCAGCTGGATGCGCCAGCAGATTTGGTGAATATCCTCGCGGAAAGCTGAAAGGCCCATTGAGATCACGCGATCTCAAACATCCCTTCCACTTCCACCGCCGCATCGCCGGGCAGCGATGGCACGCCAATGGTGGTGCGCGCATGGCGGCCGACATCTCCGAACACTTCCACCGCAAGGTCAGAGGCGCCATTCATCACCAGCGCGTGTTGGGTGAATTCAGCCGGTGCGGCAATGAAGCCGCCAAGCCGCACAACGCGCATGACATTATCCAAATCACCCGCTGCCGCCTTCAACTGCGCCAGCAGATTGATGAAGCAAAGCCGCGCCGCTTCGCGCCCCACTTCAATGGAAACGCCAGCACCCAGCTTGCCGGTATAGGCAATCTTGCCATCACGCACCGGCACCTGGCCGGAGACCACCACCAGCTTTCCGCTGATATTGTATGGGATGTAATTCGCAATCGGTGCCGCCGGCGTTGGCAATACAATGCCAAGGGCAGCAAGCTTCGCTTCGACTTTACCGGCCATGATCCTATTCCTTCTTAAGCACCAATTACGCTGCGGGTCGCAAATGGCGGCGCATGCGTGGTGAAGGATGCGCCGGCAATTCCAAGGGAAGCAAGGGCAGCACCGCCGCGCGTGGTTGCAGCGTTTCTTCTTCCACCGGGTCCGGCAAATCCTCGCGCCCCAGATAATCGCGCGCGAGCCGCCGAAACGCCCAATCCAGCACGGAAGTCGCGCGGCGAATGCCCGCATCACCTTCCACCGCGCCGCCATGGCCGGGCGCATAGGCATAGGCATTGACGAAACTCGCCAAAGGCACGCCCTGCGCCAGACCTAGCGATACCGCCTGGGCCAGCGCCTCCATCAAGGCGCGCGTCATGGCCGCCTCACGCGGGAGGGAGAAGGAAATCTCCCGCAAATGGCCGCGATCATCTTCAATGGCCCGCAGCGCGACACGATTGCCGGCAATGGCCACGCGCCAGCAGCGGCTGATCGGCGCATGGATCGGCCTTGGTGCGGCGCGGCGCGCTTCGGGCAGATCGGCGGGCGCCGGCATGGCGGGGGGTGGCGCATCCAGGAAGGGCAGCACTGCCGCTTCCATGGCACGCCGCGCTTGCGGTGCCACGGGGGCCAATAGCCAGGCGGCATCAACCCCGGCGCGCTCGGCGGCGCGGGTTGGCACTTGCATCACGCGCCCATCCTCACCGCGCGCCGGGCGGCTGGCGCCCGGGGCTGGCGCAATCCCGGCACTTTCCGCGCCCAGCAGCGCTTCCACAGCATCCGCGGGGGCCAAGGCAATGCAGCCGCGATGGCGCAAACCGGGCGAGGCAGCCGCCGCCGCCAAGGCCGCGCGCGCAGCCTTGGCCAAGCCTGGGATGGCGGTTTCCTCAGGCGGGGTTGGGCAGATCAGCGCCACCGCATGGCGCGGACCGAAACGGGTCGCAAGCCGGCCGGATTCCGCCTCGGCCGCGCCGCGCGTCAGGCCAGCAATAGCGGCGGCAACATCTCGCGCCTCCTGACTGTCATAGGCAAGGCCGAAACCAGCCAGCAGCCCGGCCAGATCGGCAAAGCCAAGGCGCAGGCTTTCCGCCTTGCCATGGCCCCAGATATCCAGGGTCTGCACCGCGAGCGCACAGGCCGCGCGATAGGCCGGCGCATCAAAACCCCCTGCCCCATCCAGGAAGGCCGGCAGGTTCAGCACAAAACGCCCCTCTCCGCGCGCATCGCGCCAGATCTCAGCCCCGGGCGCGCCGCGCCGGGCCAGGATCAGGGAACGGAGCCCAGCCGCCAGGCTTTCCGCCGCATCGGCGCCATCCAGCAGGCCAAGGCGCCGGCCGCGGAGCGTCAGGCGTTGAATCCAGGCCTCCGCCACGCTTGGCAGCGTGGCCGGGCCACTCCCCGGGGCGAGCGCGGCCAGCGCCTCCCCGGCTTCATCTTCCCAAGGCGCGGGAATGGCAACAGCGCGCGGCGGCGAATCAGGATCCGCCCCCGCCTTCAAGCGCCGCAGCGCAACCCCAGCCCAGATGGTTCCGACTATTCCAGCCATGAGGATATGCTAGGCGCGACTCGAAAGCCTGGGAAGGCGTATTTAGTGGTTTTCGGGGGGTGGACCCACAATATCCTGTGGATAGCTTGGCCAGCGCTTTGGTTTTGCGTGACCCGCGCGGCTGTGCGATTATGCGGCACGTTTCGCTTGCACCGGGAAGCCGCCATGCAGTTGCTCAATACCTTTCTGATCCGCCTGACCAGCCGTCAGGTTGGCAAGGACCGCTTCGGCAATACCTATTGGGAAGCGCGCAGCCGGCGCGATTCCTATGGCAGGCCCATGCGCCGTGTGCTGTTTGCCAAGGAAGCGCAGGCCTCGGCCGTGCCGCCGGAATGGTGGGGCTGGCTGCATTTCACCACGGAACAACCCCTGCCGGAGGACGCGCCGCGCCGCCCTTGGCAGAAGGAACACCGCCCGAACATGACCGGCACGCCGGAAGCCTGGCGCCCGGTGAACCCGGCAGCGCAACGCGGCGGGGATTACGAAGCCTGGACGCCGGGGCGCTAGAAGATCCCTGATCATGCAAAAGCGCTCTATTGCTGAAATCCTGACCGGTTTGGTGGTGCTGGCGATTGCGGCCAGCTTCCTTGGCTATGCCGTCACCAGCACGGGGCGCAGCTTTTCCGGCCCAGGCATGAACCTGACCGCAAAATTCGATCGCATTGATGGGCTGGGCCAGGGGGCGGATGTGCGCATTGCCGGTGTGAAGGTCGGGCAGGTAGTCGCACAGCGCATTGACCCCGAAAGCTTCCTCGCCGTGCTGACGCTCCGCGTTGATGCCGGGCTTAAGCTGCCGCGCGATACCTCCGCCGAGATTTCGAGCGAGGGCTTGCTCGGCGGCAAATATGTCGCGCTGGTGCCGGGCGGCGATACGCGCATCCTGCGCGAGGGCAATGAGATCACCATCACGCAAAGTGCCATCAATCTGGAAAGCCTGCTCGGGCGGTTCATATTCTCGGCGGGTGAGACCAATCAGCGCGGCAATCAGGAAAACGCGCCGGCCGCGCCGCGATGAAGCCCCTGCCCAAGCCGCCTGCCGCCTGGCCTGGGGCGGATGGCAAGCCTGTGTCCTGCAATGAAAAGCTGAAGATGCTCGCGGAAAATCACACGGAAGCGGCGACGGTGTTGCGCGATGTGTTTGAAGATGCCGTGCTGATGGGCGTGGATGAAGCCGCGATGCGCGGGATTTTGCAGGAGATGATCGCAGCCTTGCCAAGCCCGAAGCGCGGCGCATGAAACGGCTTTGGGCTTTCGCGCTGTGCTGCCTGCCGGGATTGGCGCAGGCGCAGGAATGGGTGCCTCGGCAACAGGCGCGCATTCAGGCTTTGGACAAGGTGACGGCACGCGTGACCGTGCTGGAAGGACGTGTTGGGGAAAGCCTGAGTTTCGGTACGCTCACCATCCGCATCGGTGCCTGCCATGCGCGCCCACCGACCGAGGTGCCCGATTCCGCCGCCTGGTTTGAAATGACCGATAGCCGCGCGCCGCCAGGCAGCCCGCCCGCGTTTCGCGGCTGGATGTTCGCCGAAGCGCCGGGCGTGAATATGCTGGAACACCCCGTCTATGATGTGCGGATCTTGAGCTGCCGTTAGGCCACCTTTCTGAAACCCGCTTGGCGCCTTATATTAGTTTTTGCTTTGGGAAGGCCCTGCCATGTCCTCTGCCAGCATCCGCCCGTTTTTTGATGAGGCGACCAATACCGTCAGCTATCTGATCTTTGACCCCACGACCCGCCAAGGCGCAGTGATTGATCCCGTCCTGGATTGGGACCATCGCAGCGGGGAAGCGGATACGCGCTCCGCAGATCGGCTGATTGAAGCCGCCCGGCAGGAAGGGGTTGCGATTGCGCTGATCCTGGAAACCCATGCCCATGCGGATCATCTGACCGCGGCACCCTATATCAAGCAGCGTTGCGGCGGGCAGATTGCGATTGGCGAACACATCAAGGATGTGCAGCGCATCTTCCGCCCGGTTTTCGCGGCTGAGGATGTGAAGCCCGAAGGTGGCGATTTCGATTTGCTGTTGCGCGATGGGCAGCGCCTGAAGCTCGGTACCCTGGAGATTGAGGTGATCCATACGCCGGGCCACACCCCGGCCTGTGTCTGTTACCGCATCGGCGATGAAGTGTTCGTGGGCGACACGCTGTTCATGCATGATTACGGCACGGCGCGGGCTGATTTTCCGGGTGGTGATGCGCGGGCGCTGTTTCGGTCCATCAAGCGCCTGCTGGCGCTGCCGCCCACAACCCGGCTTTGGATGTGCCATGACTATAAGGCGCCGGGGCGCGATGATTATGCGTGGCAAAGCACCGTCGCCGAACAGCGCGCGCATAACCCACATGTGAAGGATGGCGTGACCGAGGATGAATTTGTCGCCTTCCGACAGGCGCGCGATGCGAAGCTGGCCGCGCCCACGCTGTTGCTGCCTTCGATCCAGGTGAATATCCGCGCCGGGCGCTTCCCGGAGGCCGAGAGCAATGGCGTGCGGTATTTGAAGATACCAGTGAAGGCGCGCGCTGGGCTTGCGTGAAGCTTTGGCTTGCGGGGGCCTTCCCCTTTATGCTTGGTGGCAACGGTAAATCGATTGCTGGGAGAGCGACGCAGATGATGAGACGATATTTCCTTGGTGCATCCATGGGCCTTGCCTTGGCAGCGCCGGCCATCGCCCAGGGCCTGCCCGATCGGCCCATCACGCTGGTGAGCGGCTTCGCCCCCGGCGGTTCCACCGACATCACCGCGCGCCTGCTGGCGGAGCGCATGCAGGCGCATATGGGCGGCAATGCGCGCGTGGTGGTGGAAAAACCGCCCCGGCGCTTCCGGGACTGTCGCGGCAGAGTGGCTGCGTCGCCAGCCCGCCGATGGCACGGTGCTGATGTTGAATGAGGCTTCATCGCACGCGCTGATCCCGGCTGCGATGCAGGGTGGCACACGCTATGACCCGATTGCTGATTTCAGCCATATCGCGATTGCCGCCAATGGTCCCTTGATCCTGGTCTCGGCGCCGAACTTCCCCGCGGCTAACGCGGCTGAGGCGGTGGCAAAGCTGCGCGCCGGGCCGCAGGATAACATGCCCTATGCGTCATCCGGAGTTGGATCCATGCCGCATTTCGCCGCCGAAGCGGTCGCGGTTTCGCTGATGCTGGGCGGCAAATTCTCCCATGTGCCCTATCGGTCCGGGGGCCTGATGGTGGAATCCATCGCGCGCGGCGAAACGGCCTGGGGCGTTGCTGTATTGGCTTCCGCCGCTGCGCAGGTGCGCGATAATCGCGTGCGCGGCATTGCGATTACGGGCCTTGAGCGTTTCCCGGCCTTCCCGGATATCCCAACACTCGCGGAATCCGGCATGCCTGGCTTTGATATCGGCAATTGGTTCGCGGTGGTCGGGCCACCGCGCATGCCGGAAGGCACGGTGGCGGCGCTGAACCGCGTGATCAATGCATCGCTTGCGGATGCGCAGCTGCGGGAACGTTTTCTGATTGCCGGCATTTCGCCCTGGACGCGGCCCAATACGCCCGCCGATGCGCGCGCGTTTTTCCAGGCGGAGCTTACGAAATTCAAGGGTGTTGTGGAACGCACCGGCGTGAAGATGGAACAGTGATAAGGGCGGGCGCCTGAGGGAATTTCAATTGCAATAGGCGACTTTCCCCACGGGGACTTGCAAAGCCTTATCTGATGCTGTTCATGAAGGAACATGCTTTCCTCATGCTCCGGGAGCGTCATGGCCGCGCCAGGCTTGAATGATGTTGAAGCTTTGGATCAGTTCATCGCCGATACGGCGGAAGGGCTTCCCGTCAGCGTGCCCGGGCAAGGCCAGCGCCTTCCCTTGCTGAGGCTTTTATGGGCGTTGAGACGCAATATTCTTTCTGTCTGGCCCCAATCCGCCTACGAACGCGATTGCTTCGGCTTCAAGCTCATGCGGCAGCGCTACCTTGTCTGCAATAATGCCGATAGTGTTCGTCGCGTGTTTCTTTCAGAACACGATAATTATGATCGCAAAAGTCCGCAGATGCGCCACGCACTGGAGCCATTGCTGGGCGATGGCCTTTTCGTAAGCGATGGTGCGCTATGGCAATCGCGTCGCGCGTTATGCGCGCCGGCTTTTGAACCGGATTTATTGCAGGGTTTCGCAGCCGTGATGTGTGAGGAAGCGCATCGGCTTGCCGATCAATGGCAAAGCCTGAGACCTGGCAGCAAGGTCCATATGCTTGAGGAAATGGCGCGCTTGACGGCGCGCATCATCGGCCGAACCGTCTTTGGCGATGAGACCAGCGATGCCGAAGCAGGACGGGTTGTGCGTGGCTTTTCGGACTACCAACGCGAAATAGAACAAAGCGGTTTGGCTGATACATTGGGCCTTCCTGCACTTGGATGGCTTTCAAACCCGCTTCGGCGTTACCGCGCCCGCAAGGCCGCGGCAATGGTGCAGGGTGTTATCGACCACATTATTCAACGCCATCGCAGCGGTAGTGAGGAGGGACGCTTTACGCTGCTGTCCCATTTGCTGAAAAATGCGGAAAATGCCGGCAGTGGTTGCCCTGTCACGGCGAATGCCGCACGCAATGAAGCGATTGTGATGTTCATGGCCGGGCACGAGACAACCGCAAACTCCCTTGCCTGGTGCTGGTATCTTTTGAGCAATAGTCCGCGGGCCGCGGCGAAGCTACACCATGAACTTGATACGGTGCTTGGCGGGCGCACGCCAAGCCTGGAAGATGTACCCCGGCTGCACTACACGCGCGCAGTCTTCGAAGAAGCCTTGCGTCTTTATCCACCTGTACCCATCCTCAGTCGTCAGGCAAGAAAAGATGACACGGTGCAGGGACGTCGGATTTCGGAAGGCACCATCATTCTTGTGGTGCCTTGGCTTCTGCATCGGCACAACGCCTACTGGGAAAAACCGAATCATTTCATTCCCGAGCGTTTCCTGCCGGATCGGCCGCGCCCGGACAAGTTCATCTATATTCCCTTCAGCGTCGGGCGGCGCGTCTGCCTGGGGCTCCGCTTCGGCTTGGTCGAGGGGATTCTTTGCCTCGCGACCCTGGCACAGCGCTTCACCGCCGAAGTCGATAAAAATCACAGGGTTGAGATCGAATGCCGCCTGACGCTGCGGCCGCATCAGGGATTGCCAATGCGCCTGATGCCGAGAATGCCCGCATGATGCCACAGCGGCCAAAACATGAGGAAATTTTCGAGATCTTTATGGTGCAGCTGCTGCGCTGCATGCCCATCACCTGGGCATCCTGGCTAGGCGGATGGTTGGGCGCGAGACAAGGCCGCGGCGCGATTAAGGCTGACCGTCTTTGGGTTCAACGCCTACGCAAAAATCTCGCCCGATTCTGCAATGTTACGGACCCCGCAGAGCTTGACAGGCGCATCATCGCCTTCACCGAGCGTATCGGCAGCTTTTATGCCGAATACCCGAACCTCCAGCGGCTTTACGCGTCCGGGCGGGTGGAGCTTGTGGGCGCGGAGAATCTGGATGCGGCGGGCAGACCCTTCATCCTATTGGGCTGCCATATTGCCAATTGGGAATTGATTGGCGCCTTGGCGAAAAGATGGGGTGGTTCGGCTGTACTCTACTTGCCGCTTGGCGGTGGGCTCAGAGAAAAGATCGCGCTTGAGGCACGCAAGGCATGGCCTGATTTGGAACTTATTCCCGCGTCGCCGGATGCGATGCTTGGTATAGATGCCGTGCTTCAGCTCGACCGCGCTGTGACCGAAGGAAAGAATTTAGCCATTTTTGTTGATGAGGAGCGGCAAGGATATGTCTGGGCGCCAAGCCTTGGACGTAGCCTGCCCTACGCTGGCAATCGCTGGATCGCAGCGCGGCTTGCAGTGCGGCATAATATCAACATTATCCCGGCTTTCGTCGAAAGGCTTGGGCCTGCACGGTACCGCATCGTCATCCAACCTATCCTGGAAAAGCCGCAAGGCAAGTCCGGTCAGGCGCTTGCGCAGCACTTGGCGGACCAGATTGATGCGCGGGTTGAGGCATGGGTGCGCCCGCGCATCGAAAACTGGTATTGGCTGCCGTATTTTGACGCTGATCTACCCTGCCCCATGGACCAAAAGGCGAAGTCGTCAGACAAGGCCAACCAAGAGAGCGCCTGAAGAATTTCCAGGCGCTTTTTTTCAATCCTTCGGTGGCAGATGGAGCGCGACAACCTCGCCCCCCTGCCCCGCCACTTCCGGAAAGCGCCGGCGCACATCCGGGTCATGCCCCGGAATCACGCGGCTATCATCGCCACCCGCCAGCTTCTTTGCCGCGCGCCAACCAGCCGCCATCGCCCCCAGATCGAAAATGATCGGGAAGGGATTGCCGCTCAGCGCATTGGCGTAGAAATGCATGGCGTCGGAGGCCAGCACCACCGGCCCGCGCACGGTTTGCACGCGCACCACCTGAAGCCCGTCCGAATGCCCGCCGACGCGATGCACTGAAACACCCGGCGCCACTTCGCCATCGCCATCATGGAACACGACGCGATCGGCATAAAGCGCCTTGACCATGGCAACCACATGCGCGGCTTCGAAGGGCAGGCGAATGGCATGCACGCACATGTGCCGGCCGGTCGCGAAATGCATTTCGCGTTCCTGCAAATGGAATTTCGCACCGGGGAACATGCCAAGCGAACCCGCATGATCATAATGCAAATGCGTGATGATCACATCGGATACCCGGGCGGCATCCGTGCCCATGGCCTTCAGGCTATCGCGCACATTACGCGCGATGGTGCGCCCACGGGCCGCGGCGGTTTCCTCATCAAAGCCGGTATCCACCACAATTTCCCGCCCATCCGGCGCGCGCAGCAACCAGATGAAGTAATCAAGCGGCATGGCTTCATGCGCGTCAGGCACGGGCAGCAGGAAATTCGTCTGTGCCGTGCGTTCATGCCGCCCGTAACGGATGGCATAGGCTTCCCAATTCATGATTCCTTGTTCCCCCCAAGCACGGTGCCGGTCATTTGTTCCAGCATTTTCGCAAGCGCGGTGTGATCAACCCCCGGCCCAAGCGATGTTGATGCCGCAAGCCACATTTCGCGGCAAAGCGCCGAGAATGGCGCAGGCGTTGTTGTCTCCCGCCCCACTTCGAGGGCGATGGACAGATCCTTCACCATCAGATCAAGCCCAAACCCCGCATCGAAGCGGCGGGACAGCACATATTCCTTGAACTTCTTTTGCGTGGAATTGTTCATGCCGGAAGATGCATTCAACACATCCACCATCATCGTCGGATCAAGCCCGAAGCGCTGGCCGATCAGTAGCGCCTCAACGCCAATCAGATAGCCGCCGGCCGAAACGAGATTATTCAGCGCCTTCATCGCCTGCCCGGCGCCAATCTCGCCGCAGCGATAGATGGAAGTGCCCATGGCCTTCAGTACGGGCTCGGCACGGTCAATCTCTGCTACCGGTCCACCCACCATAATGGCCAACTGGCCGGATTTGGCACGCGGCACGCCACCGGAGACCGGGCAATCAATCATCGCCACACCATGGCCCGCCAGCATCGCCGCGATTTCGCGCGTGCGGCCTGGCTGGCCGGATGTCATGTCAATCACCAGCATGCCAGGCTTGAGCGATGGCAGCATGGCTTCCACCGCTTCACCCACTTGCTTGCTGGTTGGCACGATCATCACCACGCAATCGGCGCCCTTGGCGGCTTCCGCCGGCGTTGCGGCGGCTTTCGCGCCGGTCTCGGTCGCGAAGGATGCAGCGCGGCCTGGCACCACATCACATACCGTCACCTCAAATCCCGCCTTCACCAAATTGGCCGCCATGGGCCAACCCATATTGCCGATGCCAGCGAAGGCGATGCGCTTCAATGCAGCCGACATCACTTCTTCCCCGGAATGGCGCCTTCGGCGATCAGCACTTCATGCGCTGCCTTGAAGGCGTCAAGCCCGGCGGGAATGCCGCAATAGGCAGTGGCATGCAGCAAAGTCGCCTTGATTTCATCAACCGTAATGCCGTTATTGAGCGCGCCTTTCACATGCAGCTTCACTTCCGGAATCTTGCCAAGCGCGGTCAGCATGGCCAGGTTCAGCAGCGAACGCGTCTTGCGGTCCAGCGTCGGATCACCCCAGGCCCAGCCCCAGGCCCAGGCGGTAGTGGCGCGTTGGAAGGACATCATGAATTCATCGGCCTTCGCCATGGACGAATCCACATATTCCGGACCCAGCACCGCACGGCGGATGGGCAAACCCTTGTCAAACAGCGCCTGATCGTCGGACATTTCTCTACTCCTTCTGGATTGGATGGCGCAGGCTGGCGCGACGGCGCGGGGCGGTCAACCGGGGCAGTTTGCGCCAACGCCCCGGAAGGTTAGTGTGGCGCGAAAGATGGAACTGGGAGATGCGCGCCATGATGCGACTGCTTGGCCTGCTTTGCCTGCTCTGCGCTGCGCCCGCCTTGGGGCAGACAGCGCCGGAAGCCTATCCCGCACGCCCCATTCGCATGATCGTGCCCTTTGCCGCAGGCGGTTCCGCGGATTTGGTGGCGCGTATTGCGGCGCAAGGCATGTCGGAAAAGCTCGGTCAGAGCATTGCGGTTGAAAATCGCGGTGGCAGCGGCGGTGTGATTGGGTCTGAAGCCGTGCTGGCCGCGCCGGCGGATGGCTATACCATTGCCTTTCATTCCATGTCTTCCGCCGTGCTGAATGCCGGGCTGTATCGCAACCTGTCCTTCGATGTGCGCCGCGCCTTCATTCCCGTATCGTTGGTCGGCACGGTGCCCAATATCGTCATCATCAATCCGCGCCTGCCGGCAGCCAATCTTGCGGAATTCATTGCGCTGATCCGCGCCAATCCCGGCAAATACAGCTATGCGAGTTCCGGCGCCGGCACGATTGTGCATCTTTCCGCACATATGCTGGCGAGCATGGCGGGCGCCGAGATGCTGCATGTGCCCTATCGTGGATCGGGCCCGGCCATGAGCGATCTTTTGGCCGGGCGGATTGACATGATGGTGGACACGCTGCCTTCCGTGATCCCGCAAGTGCGCGCGGGGCAATTGCGCGCACTGGCCATGGGCACGCGCCAGCGCAACCCAACTCTGCCCGAGGTACCCACCGCGGAAAAAGCCGGGCTGCCTGGCTATGAAAGCTATAATTGGCATGCGGTATTCGCGCCGCAGGGCACGCCGCCCGCAATTGTCGCGCGGCTGGAAGGCGCCGCCCGCGACGCCGTGGCAGACCCCGCCATTCGCCAGAGGCTGATTGATGTTGGCGTTGACCCAAGGGGCACCAGCGCGGCGGAGTTGGCCACGTTTTGGGATCAACAATTGGCGCTATGGATTCCGATTATCCGCGCTTCCGGCGCGACGGCGGATTAGGCTCTATTCCGCCTTTTCCGGTTCATACCAAGGCCAGCGCTGCTTCACGACCGGGCTATCCGGCGCATAAGCGATGCAGGTGCCGATCAGGCCGGGCCTGACCTTCTTTTCATCCACGGCATCACCCGCCGCACGGCGCGCTTCGGCCTGTTCGCGTTCCCGCTGGCGCCGCACGGGATAAAGGGTTTGGAAGGCAACCGTGCCCATCTGGCCGATCACTTCACGCAAATGCGTGCAGCCATGAATGCCGCCAACGCGTTCATTCACCGCGCGCACAAAACCAGGCCCGATCTTGAGACCTGCGAGCCGCGCGAAATTGGGCGCCGCAGCAGGGCAGACATCATAGGGCGTGAAATCGGATGCCGCTTCGCAGGACAGTACCTCAAAATCCTCATTGATGGTCATGCGGATCCACATGCCATGCAACGCCTCACCTGGCTCAATCCAGCCGCGGCCTTCATTGTTGAAGCCGTAGCTTTTGGTGTCCACCAGATGGGCTTCGATATCGAACAGCCCATCCTTTCGCTGATAGCCGCGCAATTGGATGTCGCGCAGATGAAGCAGGTTACGCTCGGCGGGGTCAGAAAGTGGCATGGGTCAGGGTCCGGTTACGCTGCACTGCGGCAGGCTATTGCCACGCGGCGCGCCGCAAGGCCAGATCAGGCGGCGGTCAGGCGGATGGCGCCATGCAGCACCTGGCCTTGCGCCAGCACGCGCATGGGCGCGGCGGCGGCCAGCGCCGGGCGATTGGGCGCATCGGGCATGTGGCTGACGGGTTCAACACAAATGATCGGCGATGCCGCCGGGGCATAGACCTGAACGCCCGCCGCGAAATCGCCGGTGGCCGTGAGCGTCAGGTTCCCGGCCGGCGTGCTGAGGCGTGCCGCGCCATCCCAACCGGCGAAGAAATCATCCAGCCCAATCAGCCCGGCCTCATCCGCCGCAATGCCAGCGCAGAATGAAAGGCTTTCCGGCAAGCCGCGCGCATTGTGGTTAGCGCGTTGCGAGGCGTTCAGATGCAGCGATGTCGCAGCGCTGCGGATGAACCAGGGATGCCAGCCCATGCCATAGGGTGCGGGTGCTGTGCCTTCATGCCGCAAGGTCATTTCCATGACGACACCATCACCATCAAGCACGACCGCAAGCCGCGCCGTGTAATCGAAAGGTGCGTGCTCCAGGTGCTGTTGCAGCACGGCGTGATCCGGAGCGGCGCTGATCACCTCCCAAGGCAGATCGCGCGCCAGACCATGTATAGCGGTGCCTTCCACCGCGCGATTGATCGGCATGACATGGCCGGCGATGCGCCCGCCATCAAGCCGATTGGCCCAGGGCAGCATCCAGAAGGCGCCGTAAGCGCCTGGATGGCGCGCAGCTTCAGGTGTCGGCACCAGAACATCGCGCCCGCGCCATTGCAGACTGGAAAAAGCCGCACCCTGTTCCGGGCAGATCAGCGCCTGCCAATCACCGCGCTGCAGCTTCATTCCGGCGTGAAGTGATCCCGTGGTGATGGCGCGCTGCGGGAATACTCAATCGCGGTATAAGCACCACCCTGATAGCGTTCCGAAACCGGATCGGCCGTGATGCCCTCAAGCTGCGCGCGCCAGGCTTCGGCATTATCCTGCGGCGCCCAGCCGATGCGCGCGCGATGATCCTCTCCCCAATAGCCGGTCGGGTTATTGGATTGGCCCCAAATCATCGCATGGCCAACCTTCTCCGCCAGCACACAGCACTCAATCAGGCGGGTGAGGTCAGGATAGGACAACCAGGTGGACAGCATGCGCCGATCCAAGGGCTTCGGCTGGCAGGAACCGATGCGAAGGTTGATGTTCTCAACCCCATGCTTGTCCCAATACATCCGCCCCATCATTTCGCCATAGACTTTCGAAATGCCGTAATAGCCATCAGGGCGGAAGGCGCAATCCGCATCCAGCTTCGCATCATTGCCGCTTGGGCGTTCATGAAAGCCGATGGTGTGATTGGAACTGGCGAAGATCACGCGTGCGCCTTCGCGTCGTGCGGCCTCATACACGTGATACAACCCGCGCAGATTGGGGCCGAGTATTTCCTCAAACGGGCGTTCCACACTCACGCCGCCGAAATGCAGAATGGCGCCGCAGCCTTCCGCCTGACGGAGCAGCGCGACACCATCATTCAAATCCGCCTGCACAAAGTGCGCGGATGGTGGCAGCGGATCGGGGAAGGGCGCAATATCCGTCAGGCGCAGCACCCAGCCAAGTGAACCAAGGCTTTGCGTGAGATGTCGGCCCAGCGCACCAGAAGCGCCAGTGAGCAACACGGGTTTGGTGGGCGCGGTCATGCCATCAGCCTCCATAGCCAAGCAGCAGGCGCGGCAGCGTCAGTGACATGGCCGGCCAATAGGTGGTGAGAATAAGCGCGAGCAGGATGGCGCCATAAAAGGGCCAGATGGTGCGCATGACTTGTTCCATGGGTATTCGCCCAATGGCGCAACCGACAAACAATACAGCGCCAACCGGCGGTGTGGTGAGCCCCAGGCCAAGGTTCATCATCATCACCATGCCGAATTGCACCGGGTCCACGCCAATCGCAGTCACCACCGGCAGAAAGATAGGCGTGGTTATCAGAATCAACGCCGCCATATCCATCACGCATCCCAGCAGCAGAAGACAGACATTGATGAGCAGCAGGATGACGATGGGATTGGCACTGATGGCGAGCATGCCATCCGTCAGCAATTCCGGCAGGCGATACATGGCCAGAAGCCAGGCAAAAGCGGTTGCCGTACCGACCAGCAGAAACACCACCGATGTGGTGCGCACACTGGCCTTCACCGCAATCAGAAAATCCGGCCAGGAGAGGTTGCGATAGACCAGCAATGTGACCACCAACGCCCAAATGGCACCAAAGGCCGCACTTTCCGTGACCGTGAAAACGCCAGACAGCACACCACCCAGAATGATCACGGCCGTCAGCAGACCGGGCAGCGCATCAATGAAGGTCCAGAACAAATGCCGAAACCCAGCCCAGCCCTCGGAAGGATAGCCGCGCCGCACCGCCATGACGTAAGCCGCAATGCCGAGGAAAAGGCACATGGTAATGCCAGGCACAATCCCCGCAATGAAAAGCGCACTGACGGAAATGCCACCACCCGCCGCGAGCGAATAGAGAATCATGTTGTGGCTGGGCGGAATCAGAATGCCGGCGATGCTGCTGGTGACGGTGAGCGATACCGCGTAATCCACCCCATAGCCCTTGGCCTTCATCGCCGGGATCAGGATGGTGCCGGTGGCCGAGGTATCCGCCACCGCTGAGCCAGAAATCCCGCCAAACAGCATGGAGGTTGAAACATCCACCATGCCGAGGCCGCCGCGCATCCAACCAACACAGGCGGAAGCCAGCGCCACCAGGCGCCGCGCAATGCCGCCATGCAGCATGATCTCGCCCGCAAAAATAAAAAAGGGAATGGCGAGCAGGGAGAAGATGCTCATGCCACTCGCCATTTGCTGAAAGGCAACGGCGGGGTTCAGCCCTTCATAAATGAAGCCCACAACAGCCGCGATGCCAAGGCAAAAGGCGACCGGCACACCGGCCATGACACCCAAGGCGAAAACCGCGAAGATCAGAAAAAGCCCTGGTTCCATCTGCCTATTCCAAAAAGGCCGCAGCGGGGCCGCGTTTTTCCGGTGCCTCTGGCACAAAGATATCGCGCAACACCTGTTCCACAGCGAATAGCGCCATCAGCGCGCCGCCGAGCACCATGGGCGCATAAGTCCAACCCTGGCTAATGCCGAGCAAGGGGATGCGGAAATTCCGTACCATTTCCACCAATTCCCAGGACCATATCGCCATGCCAAGGCCAAACAAGCCCACCAGCGCATCACAACCCACCGCAATCCAGCGCTGCGCCGCACCCGGCAGGGCTTCGCGTAAGCCAAGCACCGAAAGATGAAAGCGTTCCCGCACACCCACCGCCGCCACTGGCATGGCGATGCACAGAATGGCGAGTGTCGCACCGCGTTCGATCCAGGTTGGCGTATCATTCAGCACATAACGGCCAAAAACCAACCAACCCATCATCACCACCAGCGCAACCAAAGCCGTGCCCGCAAGTGCAATGGTCACACCCGCCAGCACATCCAAGACGCGCGCAAAAACCGCCAGCGGCGCGGGCAAATCGCCGCGCCGCCGCGTTTCATTCAAGCTCACCGCGTTTCACGAATACGCTTGAGCAGATCCGCCATGCGCGGGGCGGAAGCATATTTGGCATAAACCGGTTCCATCAGCGCCTGCCAGGGGCCGCGATCCGCAACCTCAATCACGGTAGCACCACCAGCGACCACGCGATCGCGTGAGGATTTTTCACGCTCCGCCCAAAGCTGGCGTTGCAGTACCGCGCTTTCACGCGCGGCATCGCGCAGAATGGCGCGCTCAGCCTCATTCAGGCGCTGCCAGCGCTGGCGGCTGACGGCCAGGATTTCCGGCACATTGGAATGTTCCGTGGTGGTGTAGAATTTCGCCACTTCGAAATGCCGCGTGCTCTCATAGGATGGCCAATTGTTTTCCGCGCCATCAATCACGCCGGATTGCAGGCTGGTGAAGACCTCACCAAAGGGCAGCGGCGTCGGGTTGGCACCCATGGCGCGCATGATATCAATCCAAAGATCCGATGTCTGCACACGGATCTTCATGCCGCGCACATCGGCAGGCGTGCGCACCGGGCGTACCGTGTAGATGCTGCGCGCCCCCGCATCGTACCAGGCAAGGGTGATGATGCCGATCGCTTCCAGATCGCGCGCAATATCCTCCCCGATCGCGCCATCCACCACGCGATGGCTATGGCCGACATCGCGGAACAGGAAAGGCAGAGTCAGGATGGCGGTGGAAGGTGCCAGGTTGTTCAGCGGCGAGAGATTGAAATTGGCAAAATCAATCGTGCCAAGGCGCATCTGCTGAATGGCTTCATCCTGCTGGCCAAGCTGCGCGGAATGGAAGGTGCGCAGGCGAATGCGGTTATTGGTGCGCTGACCCACCAGCTCCGCAAAGCGATCCATGCCGCGGCCATTCGGGTAATCGGCAGCGTGGATATTCCAGCCGCGCCATTCCTGCGCCGAAACCTGAGCTGGCGCGAAGGCCATCAGGGAAAGCGCCGCGGCAGCCACGGCGCCCAGCAAGCCGCCGCGACGGGGTTTTGAAAGTAAGGACATGAGGTCTCCTCCAGCCGGGCGGTCCTGGCCACCCTGTTCTTGGGTTTGAATGACTGATCCTGGCCGGATGGCCGCGCGCCCGTCAATGCAAAAGGGTTCGGGCCGGGTGGGGATTGGCCTTGGCGGCGCTTCAGGTCATGATTTGCGGCACGAACCCCTCAGCACCGGATGCCGCCCATGCCCGAAACCGTGATTGAAGCCGCTGCCGCGCTCGCCGCCGGGCGTACCAGCGCTGTCGCTTTGGTCGAAGATGCGCTGGCGCGCATCGCCGACCCTGCCGGAGAAGGCAGCCGCGCCTTCATGATGGTGCATGGGGATGCAGCCCGCGCTACTGCGGCCGCCATGGATTCGCTCCGCAAGGCGGGCCGCGCGCCAAGCCCCTATGCCGGCATTCCGATCAGCGTGAAGGATTTGTATGACGAAGCGGGCATCACGTCCCGTTCAGGTTCTACGGTGCTGAAGGGCAGCGCGCCGGCGAAGCTGGATGCGCCAACCGTGCAGCGCCTGCGCCGCGCCGGCTTTGTCGTGATTGGGCGCACCAATATGGTGGAATTCGCCTTTTCCGGCCTTGGCGTGAACCCGCATTACGGCACGCCGAAAAGCCCCTGGGATCGTGCAACGGGCCGCTTGGCAGGTGGGTCTTCTTCTGGTGCTGGTGTGGCGGTGGCGGATGGCATGGGCTTTGTCGGGCTTGGCACGGATACGGGCGGTTCGTGCCGCATTCCGGCTGCGCTTTGCGGTGTTGTTGGTTGGAAGCCCACGGCAAAGCGTGTGCCAATTACGGGCATTTTGCCGCTGTCGCCTTCACTCGATTCCGCCGGGCCTTTGGCGCGTAGCGTTGCGGATTGCGCGCTGATTGATGGCTTCATGGCCGGTGAGGAAGCGCCCATGCCCCCTGCCCCGCCCCCGCTACAAAGCCTGACCTTCGGCCTGCCGCGCGGCACCTATTTGACCGATGGCATGGATGGCCATGTCGCCGCCGCATTCGAAAAAACACTGCGCAAGCTTTCGCTTGCTGGTGCGCGCATCATCGAAATTGACCTGCCGGAGCTGGCGGAAATTCCGCAAGTCACCGCCGCTGGAGGCTTCCCGGCAAGTGAGGCCTTGGCCTGGCATCGCCGGCTGATTGCCGAAAAGGCGGATGGCTATGATCCGCGCATCCTGAAGCGCATCCGGCGTGGCGAGGGCATGTCCGCGGCGGATTATGTGGATCTGGTCAATGCGCGTGCGCGCATCATCGCAAGTGTCGCGCCGCGCACCGCGCCCTTTGATGCACTGATCTGCCCGACCTGCCCGCTGATCCCGCCCGCCATCGCGGAAGTTGAGGAGGAAAAGGAATACAACCGCATCAATATGCTGCTGCTGCGCAATACGAGTGTTGGCAATTTCCTCGATCGCTGCTCGATCAGCCTGCCCTGTCATGCGCCAGATGAAGCGCCGGTTGGGCTGATGCTGACCGGCGCGCATGGCGCGGATCAGCATCTTTTCGCAGTATCGGCTGCGGTTGAGGCGGTGCTCGCGGCGTGAGGGCGCGCCTCAGCTCTTTTTTCATCCCCCGGCAGATCAATGCCGGTGATCGCCTGCCAGACGCGAATGACGAAACCATCATCCGCGCCGCCCTGACCCATGGCGCGCGCGGCAGTGAAAAGCTGCTGCGCTTGTGCCGCGAGTGGCACCGGGAAGTTCAAACCCCGCGCCATGTCATTCACCAGGCCAAGGTCCTTGACGAAAATCTCAACCGCGCTGCGTGGCGCGTCATCGCCCGTGAGCACACGCGCCATACGGTTTTCGAACATCCAGGAATTGCCGGCCGCACTGGTCACCACATCATAAAGCGCTTGCGGATCAGCACCGGCGCGGATGCCAAGCGCCATGGCTTCGGCGGCGGCGGCGATATGCACGCCGGCCAGCAATTGATGCACCACCTTCACCGTGGCGCCGATGCCGATTTCAGAACCCAAGCGCCAGACCTTGGTGGCGATGGCATCCAGCACTGGCGCAGCCTTGGCGAAGGCGGCTTCACTGCCGGCACCCATCACCGTCATTTCACCCGCGCGCGCCTTGACCGCGCCACCTGAGACCGGCGCATCAAGATAAAGCAAGCCCGCTACTTCCGCCTTGGCCGCCAGCGCACGCGCCGCATCCGGCGCCATGGTGGCGGAGGAGATAATCACGCCGCCTTTCGCCATGCGGGGCGCCGCACCATCGGCGCCGAAGACAGCAGCTTCGGTCTGCGCGGCATTCACCACCAGCACCACCAGCGCTTCCATGCCTGCTAGCAAATCGCTCGCTTTCGCCACCGCAGCGCCACCGGCCGCGATGAATTCATCGCGCGCGGCAGCGCGGGGATCGCAGCCCGTCACCTGCAAGCCTGCGCGTAGCAGGCTGAGCGCCGCGCCCATGCCCATGCTGCCCAAACCAATCACCCCAACGCGCATCAGCAGATTTCCCTTTTTCAAAAAAGCGCGCGCAAGATTTGCGCCAGCGCCGTGATCACCAGCAGCACCAGGACAATCTTTTGCAATGTCTGCATGGAAGGCATGGCAAAACGCTACCCAGCGCGGAACGCCAAAATCACGCCATGCGCCACCGCCGGCGCCACAGCAATGCCACCGCCGGGAATGGCACTGAAGGGCAGGCCTGCTTTCGTCAGACAGGCTTGCGCCGCCGCCAGATCGGCCACTGTAATGCCAAGCGTCACTGGCCCGGCATCAGGCAGGCCGGCCAGATCAAGCGCACCATAACGCGCAGCAAGTGCAGTGCGGTTCAGGACGATGATGGGCGCGGCGCTGGTCGGCACACGCAGTACGCCATCGCCCATTTGTTCCGGTGCGCTGTCCAATAATTTGGCAATGGCGGTGGCGACTGAAGCAGGATCGGCGGCCAAAACCTCAATCCCCGTCAGGCCTTTGGCGGTATTGGCATGAGTCATGGTCCCAGGCACCCAGGTGGCGCCTGGTGTCAAATGCTGGCAGGCAAAAATCCGCAAACCAGGTGCCACCGGATCAACCAGATGGAAGGTATTGAAACGGGTTTCCGTGCGCGAGCCATCGGGCATATCAACAGGCCGACCAAAGCGCATCACGGGCATGGTCGGAATGCCGCGCGCTGCGACCTCGGCCGCGCCTTTCTCGGCGTCATGCGCACGCATGGCAATCGCGGTCATGCCTTCGCGGGTTTCCAAAACTGCGCGCCATTTGGCGTTCGCTTCTGTGGGTGTCAGCACGCCAAGGATTTCGAAGTAGTCCTTCTCAAGCATCACGCAATTATTGCCGGTGCCCATATGCGCCGAATGCACACCACGCGGCGCCACCGTGAAGCCGGCGCGCGCAAAAGTCTCGGCCGCCTTGTCCAAATCCCTGACCAGCACAACGCAATGGTCAATGCCGCCGACATGTTCCAGCATGGTTTCCCCCTCAGCCCGCCACGGGCACAAGCCGCGTCAGGCGCGGCGGGTTTTGTTCCGACAAGAATATGCTGCCATCCGGCGAAAGCCACATGCCATGCGCGCCATTCAACACCGGGCGGCAGCGGCCAATCAGCGTGCCATCCTGCGCCCGCAGCGAAAGTCGCGGCACCTGATCCGTGACGTAAAGCGTGCCCCCCGGCCCGCCATGCACCGACATGGGCTTGTGATGATCGCCCCATTCCGCGAGCCATTCGCCATCACCGGTAAAAACCTGCACGCGATTATTTTCCCGATCCGCCACGGTCACGCGGCCATCGGGCAGCACCCACACGGAATGCGGCGTGGAAAATTCGCCAGGCCCAGACCCAGGCCGCCCCCAATGGCCCATCGGCGTGCCATCCGCGCTGAAACGATGCACCAGCGACGCGCCATAACCATCCGCGACATAAATCGATCCATCAGGGCCAAAGGCGACATCGCAAGGTGCGTTGAAGGGCTCATTGGGACCATGCCGCTTGCCAAGCCCGCCAAGCCTTTTGCCGTGGCGATCAAAGATAATGATTTCTTGCGCATCGCGATCCACGACAAAAACGCGCCCATCGGGATGGACGGAAAGCATATGGCCATCCGCCACCTCCTCCCCGCCCCAGGCAGCGATGCGCTTGCCATCGGGGGAAAGCACCACCACGGCGGGGCCCGCCGCATCCGCATAAGGATCCTGTCGCAACTGGCAATAGACATTGCCATCCGCATCGCAGGCCACATCGGAAGGCGCACCGACCCCCATGGGCACATCGCCCCAAGGGCGTTCGATCCGATAGAGCGTCTGGGCAAGACGCACATGCAATACGTGGCGGGTCATGCGGTATTCCCTGCTGCTGCGCCATCATGCCCGAAACCGCGCATCGCGTCGAATACCGTCACGCGTTTTGGGGCTTGGAAGGCCAGGCGTTACGCTTTACGTAAAGCGCCATGGCCAAGGACCCGCTGGCAACCCTGCAAAAGCTCCGCCGCCTGGAAGCCCAGGCGGAACGCCGCGCCCTGGCTGAAAGGCTGGCCGCCGAAGCCGCCGCAGAACAAGCCCTGCATGCCGCCAAACAGGCGCTGCGGCAGGAAAGTTCGGAAGGGCTGAACCCGCAGCTTGGTGCCTTTATCCAAAAGGCGCTGGATGATCGCGCCGCGGCCGAGGCGGAAAAGGAACGCGCGCGGCAGGAAACCGATCGGCAGCGGCAAATGCTGGCCGATGCACGCGCCGCCGAACGCGTGGTGGAAAAGCTCCGCGACAATCGCGCGGCTGAGGCAGCGCGGGAAGAAGCG
This sequence comes from Roseomonas sp., assembly GCA_020249925.1. GTDB lineage: Bacteria > Pseudomonadota > Alphaproteobacteria > Acetobacterales > Acetobacteraceae > Neoroseomonas. Next base: position 41,935 of record JADCER010000014.1, read on the forward strand.
CGCCGCCAGCAAATCCTGATGGATGAGGCTGCGCGCAAACCCTCGTGAAAGCCTAGCGCCCCTTGAAAACCGGCTTGCGTTTTTCCGCAAAAGCGCGCTGCGCTTCGCGCGTATCTTCCGTACGCGACAAGGCGGCTGTCTGCGTCTGTTCGTAACGATAGCCCTCTGACAGCGGCAGATATTCCGTCAGCGTAAAGCCGCGCTTCGCTGCCTCCACCGCAAGCGGCACTTTGGAGGCGATCTCGGCGGCAATCCCCTGCGCCGTTGCCAGCAATTGATCCTGCGGCACGCAGGCAGAGGCGACATTCATGCGATAGAGATCCGGACCGTAAAACCGCCGCGCGGTATAGAGCATCAACCGCGCATTGGATTGCCCGAAATGGCGCAGCACATGGCGCACGCCGCCGGCAAGGCCGACCTCGACTTCCGTCATGGACATGAAACTGTCTTCGGTAGCCACAATGATGTCGCAAACCAAGGCCAGCACACAGCCTGCGCCAATGGCGGCACCATTCACCGCCGCAATCACCGGCTTGCCGCATTCCATGACGCAATCAAAGCCGGCGCGCACCAGGCGGTTATGGCGCGGGAAGGCGCCTTGCAGTGTTACATCCGGCCTGTCCTTCAAATCCGCCCCGGCCGAGAAATTCCGTCCCTCGCCGGTCAGCACCACCGCGCGCACTTCCGGCATTTCATGGAAGGTATCGAAGATGCGCGTGATTTCATCGCGAAAGGCGCTGTTCTGCGCATTCACCGGCGGGCGCGCGATCATCACGGTTGCCACGTGATCGGTGATACTGACCCTGAAGGATTGCAGATCAGGAAAGGGGTTCATCGGCTACTCCAACAACAGGCATTCAAAGTGGTTTCAGGGATAGGGGCCTCTCAGCCGATGGAAAGCCCGGTCGCGGCGACAATGCGCCGCGCGACTTCCCGGTCCTTCGCAATCACCGCCTGATAGGCCGCGGGGGAGGAGATTACCGGGTCCGCCCCGGTTGCTTCCAAGCGCGCCTGAATGGCAGGGTCCTTCAGCGCGTGATGAATGGCCGCAACAAAACGATTTTGCGCCGCTTCCGGCGTGCCGGTCGGTGCAAAACATCCTGTCCAGGACACAAGATCATAGCCGGGATAGGTCTCGGCAATTACGGGAATTTGGCGGAGACTCGCCTGCCTTTCGGCCGCAGTGCTCGCCAGCAAGGTCGTGCCGCGTTCCACGGCGGGTTTCAGGCTGGAAAAGGAAATCAGGCCCGCATCCAGCCGCCCACCGGCCAAGTCGCGCGCCACATCGGCGCCGCCGCGATAGGGGATATGTTCCAGCTTGATGCCGGCCATCAATTGCAGCAATTCGCCCATGAAATGGCCGATATGCGCGACCCCTGGCGTGCCATAGGTGATCTCGCCCGGGCGACGTTTCGCTTCCGCGACAAACCCGGCCAGATCACGCGCCGGAAAGCCCGCGCGCACGCCGAGCATATAGGGCTGCGTCGTCACCTGCACGACGGGAATGAAGGCCGTGGTATAGTCAATCGGCAGGCTACGGCTCACCAGCGGCAGGGTCGCGAAGGTCGCACCTTCGAACAGGAAGGTGTGCCCATCAGCGGGGCTTTGCGCCACGGCCATGGCGCCAATCGAACCCGATGCGCCGGTGCGGTTTTCGATGATGAAGGATTGGCCGAGATGTTCCGCCACTTTGGGCTGAATGATGCGCGCAATCGTATCCGCCACACCGCCCGCGCTATAGGGCACAATCATGCGCACTGGCCGATCCGGATAGATGCCCTGCGCCCAGGCCTGCCGCGCCAGAAAAGGCGCTGCCAACCCTAAGCCTGCCAGCCCGCGCCGCGTGATCCGCGCCATCTTATTCCTCCGCCCGCTTGACCGCGCATCTTTGGCGCGGCGTGATAGGGGCAGACGGTGCGGCGCCAGCGGTGCCGCCGTCAAGCATTCAGGGGAAGCACATGGCCGCGACGCTATTTGACAAGATTTGGGACCCGCATGTGATTGCGGATCTCGGTTCCGGCTGGTCGCTGCTGCATTGCGACCGGGTGCTGCTGCATGACCTTTCGGGCGGGCGCGCGCTGCGTGAAGTGGGCGAAGCCGGTTATGCCGTGCCACATCCTGAGCTTGTCTTCGCAACCCCTGATCATGCGGTCGCGACAACGCCGGGCCGCACGGCAGAAAGCTTCCCCAAGGGTGGCGAGCTGATTGCAGGCTTGCGCAAGCGCGCGGCGGAAACCGGCGTCAGGCTTTTTGACCTGGGCCAGGATGGCAATGGCATTGTGCATGTGATGGGGCCAGAGCTTGGCATTGTGCTGCCCGGTACCACGCTGGTGTGTGGTGATAGCCATACCTGCACCAATGGCGGGCTTGGCGCCTTGGCCTTTGGCATTGGTGCATCGGAATTGCGCCATGTGCTGGCCACGCAAACCCTGCCGCAGAAAAAACCAAAGCGCATGCGCATTCGTTTTGAAGGCACGGCACCGGCAGGTGTCACGCCAAAGGATATGATCCTGCATGCCATTGGCCGTTTCGGTACCGGGGCGGGCACGGGCTATGCCGTGGAATATGCGGGGTCGGCGGTGCGTGCGCTTTCCATCGAAGGGCGCCTGACGCTTTGTAATCTTTCCATTGAAATGGGTGCGAAGATGGGCATGGTCGCGCCCGATGATGTGACTTACGCATGGCTCGTCGGCCGGCGCTTCGCGCCCAAGGGTGCCGCCTGGGATGCGGCACTTCAGCATTGGCGGAGCCTGCCGAGCGATGCCGATGCCATCTTCGATTCCGATCTGCTGATTTCCATGGCGGATATCGCGCCGCAAATCACCTGGGGCACCAGCCCGGAACAGGTGCTGCCGGTGACAGGTCGCGTGCCGGACCCAGCCTCAGCGCCTGATCCCATTCGTCGCGCCGCTTATGAAGCTGCCTTGGCCTATATGGACCTGAAGCCCGGTCAGCCGATTGCGGGCACCAAGATTGATTGGGTCTTCATCGGTTCCTGCACCAACTCACGGATTGAGGATTTGCGCGCCGCCGCCGCCGTGCTGCGCGGGCGTAAGGTGGCGCCGCATGTCACCGCCTGGGTCGTGCCTGGTTCTGAACGCGTGAAGAAGGACGCCGAAGCCGAAGGGCTGGATGCAGCCTTCACCGCCGCGGGCTTTGAATGGCGCGAACCCGGCTGCGCGCTATGTGTGGCCGCGAATGGAGAAGCCGTGCCGCCTGGCGCGCGCTGCGTTTCCACATCAAACCGAAATTTCGTGGGCCGCCAGGGGCCAGGGGCGCGGACGCATCTAGCCTCTCCGGCCATGGCGGCAGCGGCGGCGCTGGCGGGCGCCATTGCCGATGTGCGGCAATTCGCGGCGTAAGGAGGGGGCAAATACCATGGAAAAATTCACCAAACTTGCTGGCCCCGCCGCGCCCCTGATGCGCGCCAATGTGGATACGGATCTGATCATTCGTATCCAACGCCTGGTCGGCACCGGCCGCACCGGCCTTGGGCCTTATGCCTTCGAGAATTTGCGCTTTCTGCCGGATGGTTCGGAAAATCCCGATTTCGTGCTGAACAAGGCGCCCTATCGCGAAGCGCCCATTCTGCTGGCGGGGGCGAATTTCGGTTGCGGATCATCGCGCGAAGGTGCGGTCTGGGCGCTGATGGGGGCGGGCATTCGCTGCGTGATTGCACCAAGCTTCGGCGATATCTTCCACAATAACTGCTTCCAGAATGGCCTGCTGCCGATTGCCCTGCCCGAGGAAGTCGTGAAGCAAATCGCCGCCGAGACGGAAGCGAGCCAAGGTGCCCGACACACTGCCATTGATCTGGTGCGTCAGGTGGTGATCTCGCCGGAAGGTAAGGAAATCCCCTTCAGCATTGATGCGCGCAAGCGTGATGCGCTGCTGGAAGGGCTTGATGATATTGCGCTGACATTGCGCTTGAAGGATCAGATTGCCGCCTGGCAGGCCGCGGATCGCGCCAAGCGCGACTGGGTTTGGGATAGCGTGAAGCTATAGAAAGAACCGGGCGGGTGATAAGCCCGCCCTGAGTTGCTTCAGCTATGCGGCGCCATGCGCCGGGCGGTTTCCTGTAATTCCTTGGCCTTCTTCACCGCGCGATCAATTTCGGTTGCGGTGCGATCAAGCGACTCACGATAGGCCATCATGCCATCCTGCATGCTGCCAACCTTGGTCTTCAATTCACCCATGGCAGAGCGGAAATCCGCCGTGGCGCGCGCCTGGGCGCGCAGCGCTTCATCAAGCTTATGCAGCGCGATGCGCAACCGATCCTGCGGGCGCTGCGGGAAGGCGACGATCTCCGCCGCTTTGGCTTCGGCTTCTGGCAGGGTGATGGTGGATGCGCTCATTGCTCCGGTCTCCGTTTGGTTAACCGAAGGCTAATACGGGTTAAAAAATATTGCCAGCAAAAAATCGTGAAAAATAAGAAATTCTGAAGAAAATTCTGAAGAGATTGTTTTTTTAGCAAATTTATCTGTCGAAATTTACCAAATAAAACTTGGGGTAAAAATATCTTTTACTTCAATTCAATCACAGGTTCTGCCCCCTGCCCCGCGCCCGCGGTACAGGGGGCAAAAGCCTTTACCGATTCGTGAAAGCGGCCTTCCGCTTTTCCGCAAAAGCCGCCATGCCTTCCTTCTGATCCGCGGTCGCAAACAGGGACAGGAATAGCCGGCGTTCGGTGCGCACGCCCTCCGTCAGGCTGCTTTCAAAGGCGGCATTCACCGCTTCCTTCGCCATGGCAACAGAAGGCGCTGAGAGGGATGCGATCCTCTCACCAATCTTCAGCGCTTCGGCGATCAAATCTGCGGCAGGCACCACGCGGCAGACCAAATTGGCACGCTCCGCTTCCTCGGCATTCATCATGCGCGCGGTCAGGATCATTTCCATGGCCTTGGATTTACCGATAGCGCGCGTCAGCCGCTGGGTGCCGCCGGCACCGGGGATGATGCCCAGATTGATTTCCGGCTGGCCGAAGCGTGCGGTGTCAGCGGCGATGATCAGATCACACATCATGGCCAATTCGCAGCCGCCCCCCAGTGCAAAGCCGGCCACGGCGGCAATCACGGGCTTTTGGATTTCCAGCACCGTTTCCCAATTGGCGCCGATGAAATCATTGAAATAGACGCCGGGGAAATCGCGTTCCTTCATTTCCTTGATGTCTGCGCCAGCAGCGAAAGCCTTTTCGTTGCCGGTGATGACAATGGCGGCAATCGCCGGGTCCTTGTCAAAGGCGCGCAAGGCAGTGCCGAGTTCGATCATCAATTGATCACAAAGCGCATTCAGCGCCTGCGGCCGGTTCAGCCGGATCAGCCCGGTCTTGCCGTGGGTTTCAACCAGGATCATTTCAGGGGCCATGGCGGTTCTCCTTCATCTGTTGTGCTGCATAAGGCCATAGCACAGCCCTGAAGAAAACTACCCATTGCAGGGCATACTCTGGCCTTCAGGCTTTCTCCACCCGCGTCAGCCAGCATCCCGGCCGCGCGGTGTGGATATTGACATAGGCCACACGTGGGTCGCCGAGCCTTGCGCGTAGCGCGGCCTCGGCCTCTTCACCCGGCAAGACAATGCCAAGGTCATAAAGACACATGCCCGCCGCATCGTAATGCCGCAGGCTGATGATGCTATTGACCAGCACGGTTTCCGGCAGCGCATCTTCAAGCGCTGCCCCGGCGCAATCATGGGCATGCAGAAACACCGGCGAGGGTGTCCAATACGGCCCCTGCGGCAGGGGCAAATCCCAGGAGGCGAGCAGCATGACCTCGCCGGGCTGGCCCAGGCGCAGACAGGCCCGGCAAGGATAGCCCGGCCCATCCACCTCACGGGTCTGAATGATCCCGCCGCGATCATCACGGCGGGAGGTGCGAAACCGGCTTGCGGCTTCGGGATCCATGGGGAGGCAGCGAAAACGTGTCATAGCGCGTTTCTGCCTCGGCGGGTGCCGGCAGACCATCCGCTTCTTGCGCTGACTTGAAACCTTGGAGCGATACTTAGCGCTGCCTGATCGGGCAGAAAAAGCTCGAACGCCCCGATTGCGCAATGCGCTTGATCCCGGGGCATTCCGGCTGGCCGGGGCAGCCAGGGCAGGCTTCCCCTTCCCGGCCATAGACGGCGAAATTCTCCTGAAAATGCCCAATCTCGCCATCGGCCTGGACGTAATCGCGCAAACTGGACCCTCCAGCAGCAATCGCCTCAGTCAATACGGCTTTGATGGCGGGGGCGAGCCGGGCTGCCCTTGCTCCCACCACCGTATGGGCGGAACGGCGGGGAGAGATGCCGGCGCGATAGAGCGCCTCACAGACATAGATATTGCCAAGCCCGGCGATCACGCGTTGGTCCAGAAGGGCGGCCTTGATCGGGGTGCGCTTGCCCGCCAGCACGCCGGAAAGCCAGGCAGGGGTGATTTCCGGCCCAAGCGGTTCCGGGCCAAGCCCGGCCAAAAGCTTGTGCTTATCCTCGGCCTCGGTTGCCACCAGATCAACGCTGCCGAAGCGCCGCGGGTCCACAAAGCCGATATGCCAGCCGCCCTCCGTCCCGAAGGCCAAATGCTCATGCACCTCGGGGGGCGCGTTATGGCCGCGTGCGTCAGAAAAAACGCCCTGCTTGTGCGTGCGGGGCGCCAGGGCCGCACCTTCGTGCCGCGCCACCATGCGCCCCGACATGCCAAGATGGATCAGCAGGCTTTCGCCGCCTTCCAGCCGCATCAGGATATATTTCGCGCGCCGACGAAACCCCAGAACCCGCCGCCCGCGCAGCCGTTCGGCCAGCCGCGGTGGGAAGGGAAAGCGCATGCCATCGCGCCGCGTCTCGGCCCAGGCGATGCGCTCATGCTCCAGCACCGCCTGCAGGCCGCGCATCACGGTTTCCACTTCCGGCAATTCGGGCATTGCCCCTCCCCTTTCCGCCGATTGGCGCCTATGTTGACGCCATGAACGACACCGCCGCCCCAGAGACAGATTTCGGTTACCGCAAAATCCCCAAGGCCGAAAAGGCCGGGATGGTGCGCGCCGTGTTTGAAAGCGTCGCGCCCAAATATGACGTCATGAATGATCTGATGTCGCTTGGGGTGCATCGGGTCTGGAAGCGCATCTTCGTCAATGCCATTGGCGCTGGGCCGCATGATACTTTGCTCGACCTTGCGGGGGGCACGGGCGATATCTCCTTCCTCGCGCTCGAACGCGGGGCGGGGCGGGTGATCCTGACGGATGTGAACCCTGCCATGCTGGAAGTGGCGCAAGGCCGTGCCTTATCCCGAGGGTTGGTCAGCGGGCTTTCCTTCATGTGCGTGGATGCCGAGCATATTCCACTGCCTGATCGCAGCGTGGAACGCGTTTCCATCGCCTTTGGGCTGCGCAATTGTACCGACAAAGACGCGGTGCTGGCCGAAGCGCGGCGTGTGCTCCGCCCCGGTGGGCGGTTTCATTGCCTGGAATTCTCCAGGCTTGAGGTCGCGGCGCTCGATGCGCTTTATGGTGCCTGGTCCTTCAAGGCACTGCCCGTCATTGGCGAATATGTCGCGAAGGATCGCGCTTCCTATGAATATCTGGCCGAGAGCATTCGCATGTTCCCGGACCAGGAAACCCTCGCCGGCATGATGCGCCGCGCAGGGCTGGAGCGTGTTGCCTATCGCAACCTATCGGGCGGCATTGTCGCCATGCATAGCGGCTGGCGCTTGTAAAAAAATCTTATTCCGGATCAGGCGGCAGGTCTGCGACCGGCGCGCGGGAGTCTTCCGCCCAATCCGTGCTTTGCTTCATGCGTTGACGCACCAAATAGGCGGCACCAAGGCCAAGCGCGCCAAGGCCAGCCAGCCCCGCAACCCCCATGGCCGCGACGCCACCCAAGCGCATCACGGCAAGCCCGCAGGCCATTTTCGGCAAGATCATCAGTTTTTCCTGTTGCTTTGAGCTTCCTTATCCGCGGCATCGCCTGCTTTAGGCAAGGGCCTTTGCGCTGCGCAGGAACAAAAGGCCTCACCCTGGGGCAGGCGGTTCACTTGCGTTGCCTCTCCGCAATGGGGGCATTCAATCACCTCACGCGCGGTCATGCCGGCGGCGCCTGATTTTGGGGTAGGCTGCGCGCCTTGCTTCACCTGGCGCGGCCCACTTCCTGCCACGTGCACAAAAGCGGCGCCTGGCCATTGGCCATTTGCTGCGCCCGCTCACGCTCCGCCACGCTCATGGCCTGCCAAATCTCATCGCGCTTTTGCGCGGCATGTGGTTGATTCAGCGTGGCCGCGCGGCTCATCCAGCCATAGGCAACTGGGCGATTGGTGGTATGGCCGGTCACCAGGCCCGTTGCCTCCCGCGCCAGGCGCACACCCTTGACCGTGGTGCCGGAATAGATCTCACCCAGGCGAAAGGCGGCCGGGCCGTAATCCTGTGCTGCGGAACGGCACAGCCAGGCAACCGCTTCTGGCGTATTGTAGAAGGGGCCCGGGCCTTCGGTCAGTGAACAGCAAAGCGCATTGCCAACCTGATACTGCGCAGCCGGATGGCCGGCGCGCGCCGCATCAATATGAGCGGCATAGGCGGCCTGATCGCGCGCGATATTGAGGCCTTCAACCGCCGCAACGGTGCAGCCGGCCAGCGCCATAGCGCCAATCAGCGCCAGCGCGCGCCGCGAAAACCAAGCGGATGAGAACATGATGGCCCCTTTCACCGGCAGAAGGCTTCCGCCTGATGGTGTACTTCCTGGCAGGGCTTCTGCGCGCATTCCATGATCGAAATCAATTTCGCGTTTGGTGCGGGGCCTCGGGATCAGTTTACAAGGGCCCTGCTGCGACCCCTTTGCTCATTTCTACCCCGCCTATCGGACCGCCATCAGCACCCAGGAATCCAGACTGGCGCTTTGAGTAATGGCTTTTCTGGCCCTGCCGGCATCCGCGATACAGTCTCCCGGTGTCATGCCGCCCCCACCAGCAGCTTCGGCAGGCGAAGCAGGTTGTAAGCCGCCATCACCAAGGTGAACTGCCAGTCCACCTTTGAGCATGTTGCGTTCACATGAGTTCACGCAACTCGTTCTACATATTTGTTTTTCGAGCATCCTTACCCGTTCAGATGATTCCATCTGACCGTGATCTGCGCTATTCACCAGGCCGCGAATAACCCGCAGCGGTTGCTCAGGGCGCAGTCGTTTTTCAAGATCAATATAGCTGACCAAGGAACCAGTCACAGCGTCATTACCACGCATCGCAACCTCAACCAAATGTGGCGACCGTGAATCACAAATGCGGAGATTGAGCTACGAATTCCAGCAGCCTGCCAGCCCGCGCGACGTCTCAATCATTCCGCTTCAAGGCAAAATCATATTCAAGCTTCCGCCAGGTGGCATTCATCACCTTGCCATCAGGCCCCTCGCCCGGCGGGTATTGCGTGAATTCGGCGATCAATTCCTGCTTCACGCCAAAGACCGCATCGCTATCCAAATAGGGATCGCCCGCGACAAAAACATGCGTCACCAGGGTTTCATGCCCGGGCGCCGCTATCATGAAATGCACATGCGCGGGGCGCATCGGATGCCGGCCGGTGGCGCGCAGCAGCTCCCCAACCGGGCCATCATCCGGCACAGGATAGGAAGTGGGCGTCAGGGTCCAGAAATGGAAACGCCCTTCGGCATCGGTGCGAAAGCGCGCGCGCAAATTGGCGTCCGGCTGATCAGCGCGCTGCACATCGTAATAGCCATCCTCATCCGAATGCCAGATATCCACGATGGCACCGGCGATAGGGCCGCCGCCCGCGGTTGAAACGCGGCCTGACACATGCAGCGCTTCGCCCTTCATGGCACGCGCGACTTCGGCGCCGAGTGGCAATTCCGGTGCGCCTTCAACATAGAATGGCCCGAGCACTGTGGTGGGTGTGGCGCCCGCCGGCATCCGGTGATTGATCGCATCCACCAGCATGGAAACGCCAAGCGTATCCGACAGCAGGATGAATTCCTGGCGCTTGCCATCGCACATATGCCCGATGCGCGTCAGGAAGCTGATCGCCGCCTGCCATTCCTCAAAGCTTGGCTCCACATCGCGCACAAAGCCATGCAAATGCTTCACCAGGCTTTGCGCCACCTGCCGCAGCCGCGGATCCTCTGCGCCCGCCAGCCGTTGCAGCACGGCATCGGTGATCGAGTTTTCATCAAAATCACGCATCGGAGGTTTCCCTGTCATTCCCTGTTCGATCAGGCGGGCAGCAACAAATGCACTAATCCAACCCCATCAGCCCGCGCGCGAAATCCCGTGCGGCGAAGGGGCGCAAATCCTCGGCCTTTTCGCCAACACCCACCACATGCACGGGCAGGCCGAATTCCTGCGCCAAGGCCACCACCACGCCGCCCTTGGCCGAGCCATCCAGCTTGGTCACGGCAAGCCCGGTGACATCCACCATTTCCTTGAAGACCTTCACCTGCTGCACGGCATTCTGCCCGGTGGTGGCATCCAGCACCAGCAGCACGGAATGGGGTGCCGCTTCATCCACGCGCCTGATCACACGGATGATCTTGCGGAGTTCTTCCATCAGCGCGGATTTATTGTGCAGCCGCCCGGCGGTATCCACCAGCAGCAGATCAAGCCCGTCAGCGCGCGCTGCCGTCAGCGCATCAAAAGCAAGCCCCGCCGCATCCGCCCCTGGCTTGGACGGCGCGAAAAACCGCGCCGAGGTTCGCCCGGCCCAGACCTGCAATTGCTCCACTGCCGCAGCGCGGAAGGTATCGCCGGCGACAAAGCCGATTTTCAGCCCCTGTTCCGCGTAATGGCGACCAAGCTTGGCGATGGTTGTGGTCTTGCCGGTGCCATTCACGCCAACCACCAGCACCACATGCGGCGCGCGGGCGGGGATGATTTCAAGCGGCTCAGCAACCGGTTCCAGAATGGCGGCGATTTCATCTGCCAGCGCGGCCTTCACTTCCTCATCACTCACTTCCTTGCCGAAGCGCGTGCGGCGGAAGCCTTCCACAATCCGGCGCGACGCCGCGACACCGAGATCAGCGGTGATCAAGGTTTCTTCCAGCTCCTCCAAAGCTTCATCATCCAGCCGCCTTTTGTGCAGCAGAGAGACAACGCTATCCGTGAGCTTGGCCGTGGAACGCGAAAGCCCTGCCTTCAGCCGCGCAAACCAGCCGGTTTTGGCAGGCGCTTCTGCCTCAGGCGGAGGGGTTTCGGCAGGTGGCGCTTCGGGTTCAAGCAGTGGCGCGTCCTGCAACGGCGCTGGCGGATCCGCCTGTGGCTGCTCAGGCACAGGCTGCTGCGCGCTGCTACCGCGCAAACGGCCGAAAAAATCGCGCAGCGCCATCAGGCCGCCTCCGCCAAAAGCCCATCGGTATCAGCACCGATCACGCGCAGCCGGCGGATTTCACCTGGCTGGCCCGCGCCACTCAGCAAGCGGAGCGGTGCGAAATATGCCGTATGGCCGCGATCGGGATGTTCCAACAAAACCTGTTCCTCCTGCCCCAAACGCCCGGCATAATAGCGTGCCGCCGCCGCCGCCCCGGCTTCGCGCAGCCGCGCCGCCCGCGCGCGACGCTCCGGCACCGGGATTTGCGGCATGCGCGCCGCCGGCGTGCCTGGCCGTTCCGAATAGGGGAAGACATGCAGGAAAGAGAGGTCGCAATCCTTCACCAGATCAAGACTTTCCTGGAATTGCGCTTCGGTCTCCGTCGGGAAACCCGCGATCAGATCAGCGCCAAAGACAATATCGGGCCGCAGCCGCCGGGCCTTTTCGGCGAGCGCAATGGCATCCGCACGCAAATGCCGCCGCTTCATGCGCTTCAGGATCAAATCCGATCCATGCTGAAGCGAAAGATGCAAATGCGGCATCAGGCGGGGTTCTTCCGCGATCAAGCGCCAAAGATCCTCATCCACCTCAACCGGATCAAGCGATGAAAGCCGAAGCCGAGGCAATTCCGGCACCAGCGCCAGCACACGGCGGATCATCTGCCCTAGCGTCGGGCTGCCTGGCAGGTCTGGGCCGTAGGAGGTCACATCAACCCCTGTCAGCACCGCTTCCCGATACCCCGCCGCCACCAGGGCGCGCAGCTGTTCGACAATCACGCCAATCGGCACGGACCGCGAAGGCCCGCGCCCGAAGGGAATGACACAAAAGGTGCAGCGATGATCGCAGCCCTGCTGCACCTGCACGAAAGCCCGCGCACGGCCGGCGAATTCCGTCACCAGATGCGCTGCCGTTTCGCGCGCGGCCATGATGTCTGTCACCGGCGCAGGCGGCGCATCCAAGGCGGCCCAGGTTTCGGGCTTCAGCTTATCGGCATTGCCAATGACGCGTTCCACCCCCGGCAGTCCGGCCCATTTATCGGGCGCGATTTGCGCCGCGCAGCCAGTGACGATGATGCGCGCGCCGGGATTGTCGCGATGCGCCCTTCTGATCGCCTGCCGCGCCTGGCGTTCCGCTTCCGCCGTGACCGCACAGGTATTAACGATAATGGCATTGCCCTGTCCGGCCTTGCTGGCCAGGTCGCGCATGGCCTCACTCTCATAGGTATTGAGCCGGCAGCCGAAACTCAGCAGCCGGGGGGCTTCCGAAGCACTCATGGCGCCAGCGCCTGCGGGTCAACCTGACCGGTGAAGGCCGTGGCACCAGGCCCGGTCATCAGCACATGCCCATCCTGGCGCCATTCCATGAAAAGATCACCGCCTGGCATGGAAATCCGCGCCGCGCGCCCGGTGAGGCCGCGCCGATGCGCATTCACCATGGCGGCACAGGCGCCGGACCCGCAGGCGAGCGTCAGCCCCGCACCGCGTTCCCACACGATAAGGCGCAGATGATCCGGCGCCATCACCTGCACAAAACCGATATTGGCGCGGTCCGGAAAGATCGGGTCATGTTCCAGGCGGGGGCCGATATCATTGACCGGCAGCGCATCCAGATCAGGCACGAAAAATGTCGCATGCGGATTGCCCATGGAACAGGCGGCCGGGTCCGCCACCGGGCCGTAAGCCAGCGGCACATGCAGCGTATCCACTTCCCGCGCCAGCGGCACATCCCGCCAGCCGAACCGTGCCGGCCCCATATCCACCTGCCAGAGCCCGTCGGGGCGGGCCTCACTCGGCAAATCGCCGGCAATGGTACGCACCACCACCCGCGCCTTGCCGGTTTCAGCGGCGACCAGGGAGGCGATGCAGCGCGTGGCATTGCCACAAGCGCCAGCTTCCGACCCATCCGGATTATGGATGCGCATGAAGACATCAGCGCCCGCTGACGGTGGCTCCATGATGATCAACTGGTCGCAGCCAATGCCGCGCCGGCGATCCGCAAGCGCCACCATTTCGGCACGCGTCAGGCCAAGCGGCTGGGCGCGGCCATCCAGCACCACGAAATCATTGCCGAGCCCATGCATCTTGCGGAAGGAAAGCATGGGCGGGGATATAGGCTGACCGGGCGCGAACCGGAACCCGCTTATGTGATGCCGGGAACATTTACCCGTTCAGCAGCCGGTCAATCTCATCCTGCGCCAGATCGGGGCCGGCCTGTTTCGGGTCTGCCACGGTTTGCACCACGCCCTTCAGCTCCACCTTGGGCCGGGCTGCGTTCGGGCCGGGCTGGGCGTTTTCAGGCAGGATATCTTCCAGGATGGATTCTACCTGCTGCAAGTCACGGATGGCGCGGCGGATGCGCTGGCCGGTCAAATCCTGGAAGGAGCAGGCCTCAAAGATCGCATTCACCCTTTCGGTGATGGCCGGCAGCGCATCCGGGCTGCCCGGGCCCTTTTCCAGCCATTCCTGAATGGCCTCAGCGGCTTCCAGAATGGTATTGGCGGCGGCTTCCGTCGCCTGCACCACGGCCTCAAGTTCCTGGCCGGAGGTGCGGTTGCCCGGCTGAGGCGCGGAAATCATGCCGGCGATTCTTTCATGAACGGAAGATATCTGGCTGGCCAGGTTTTCCTCGCTCATGCCCAGAAGCTGCACGCTGGCGGATACCTCGGCGCTGACTTCGGAGATGCGGCGGTCCATAAAGGCGCGCAAATCGCCAAAAAGGGGCTCCATGGCGGCCCTGAGTACTTCCGGGTCCGGCAGCGTATCCGCTCGCGATTGCGACATGAGACTTCGTCCTGAATCCAAAGGGCGGCCAAACCGCCGGGTGATCACGGAGGCATTAAACACCCATAAAGGTGAAATCTCCGTTTCTGTGGCGCGGGTCTTGTGTGGAAAACTTTGCGGCGCTATAGCCCCGCCTCCCGCGCCGTGGCCCCATGGACATGCCCGGCCGGAACCCCCTTCCCGCCGCATGGTGCGGCCCCGGCAACGGGTGCAAGGCGGAAGGGCTGACCCCATAGGAGGGCCAAATGTCCAAGATGAAGACGAAATCGAGCGTGAAAAAGCGCTTCCGTCTGACCGCGACCGGCAAGGTCAAGGCAGGCGGTGGCTTCAAGCGCCACATGCTTTCTTCCAAGGCTTCCAAGATGAAGCGCCAGAACCGCGGGACCTTCGTGCTGGACAAGCAGGATGGCGATACGGTGAAGCAATGGCTGCCCTATGGGCTGGACCGGTAAAGGGAGGATCGCAGAATGGCTCGTGTAAAACGCGGCGTTACCAAGCACGCCCGCCACAAGAAGGTTCTCAAGCTTTCTGAAGGTTATGTCGGCCGGTCCGGCACCGCCTATCGCCCCGCCTTGGAGCGGGTGGAAAAGGCGCTGCAATATGCCTATCGCGACCGTCGCAATAAGAAGCGCGATTTCCGTGGCCTTTGGATTCAGCGCATCAATGCTGCTGTCCGTGAGCATGGCCTGACCTATTCACGCTTCATCGCCGGCATCAAGGCGGCGGGGATTGAGATGGACCGCAAGGTGATGGCGGCGCTTGCCTTTGACGAACCGGCGGCCTTCGCGGCGCTGGTGGAAAAGGCGAAGGCGGCCGGCGCCGCCTGATTACCGCCGCCCCGGTGATCCGGGGCGGAGACCCAGCATCACGCAAGGGCCGCTTCCTGGTTGAACCGGGGATGCGGCCCTTTGTTCATGTGGACCTGCCATCATGACCGATGATCTTGCCGCCCTTAGGGCCGAAACCGAGGCCGCGATTGCCGCCGCTGCCGATCCGCGCGCGCTGGATGCGGTGCGTGTCGCCGTTCTGGGCAAATCCGGCACGCTCACCACGCTGCTGAAGGGGCTTGGCGCTGTCGCGCCTGAAGCGCGCAAAGAACGTGGTGCCGCGCTGAATCAGGTGAAAGCCGCGATTGAGGCCGCCCTGGAAGCACAACGCGCCGTGGTGGAAGCCCGCGCGCTGGATGCGCGGCTTGCGGCGGAACGCATGGACGTATCCCTGCCACCGCGCCCCTTCGCACCCGGCACGGCAGCGGAAGGTGGCATCCACCCCATCGCGCGCACCATGGAAGAACTGACAACGCTGTTCGGCGCCATGGGCTTCAAGGTGGCGGAAGGCCCCGATATTGAAAGCGACTGGCATAATTTCGGTGCGCTCAATATCCCAGACCACCATCCGGCGCGGCAGGATCACGATACCTTCTATGTGCCCGCAGTTGACGGGCGCCGGCCGGTGCTGCGCACGCATACATCGCCGGTGCAAATCCGCACCATGCTGAATGAAGCACCGCCCATTCGCGTGATTGTGCCAGGCCGCACCTATCGCGCGGATCATGACGCGACGCATTCGCCGATGTTTCATCAGGTGGAAGGCCTGGTGATTGATCGGAACATCCATCTCGGCCATTTGAAGGGCTGCCTGATTGATTTCCTGCGCGCCTTTTTCGGCATTGCCGATTTGCCGGTGCGTTTCCGCGCTTCCTATTTCCCCTTCACGGAACCTTCCATGGAAGTGGATATCGGCTGGAGCCGTAAAACCGGCGAATTGGGCAAGGGTGGCGATTGGTTGGAGATTTTGGGCTCTGGCATGGTGCACCCAAAGGTGCTGGCGAATTGCGGCATTGATCCACGCGAATGGCAGGGCTTTGCCTTCGGCATGGGCATTGAACGCATCACCATGCTGAAACACGGCATTCCTGATCTGCGCCCCTTCTATGAAGCCGATATCCGCTGGCTGAGGCATTACGGCGCCGATCCGCTTTCCCCGCCATCCCTGGTGGAAGGAGTGTAAGGCGATGAAATTCACCCTTTCCTGGCTGAAGGCGCATCTTGATACCGAAGCGACGCTGGATGAGATTCTGGCCGCGCTGAATACCATCGGGCTTGAGGTTGAAGGTGTGGAAGATCGCGGTGCGGCGCTCGCGAATTTCCGCATCGCGCATGTGGTGGAAGCCGAACAGCACCCCAATGCGGATCGGCTGCGCGCGCTGAAGGTTGATACCGGCGATGGCAAGCTGCTGTCCGTGGTTTGCGGCGCGCCCAATGCGCGCGCTGGCATGAAGGGGGTTGCGGCATTGCCTGGTGCCTATATTCCCGGCACCGGCATTACGCTGAAGGCGGGCGAAATTCGTGGCGTGAAATCGGAAGCCATGATGCTCTCCGCACGCGAAATGGGCCTGGGTGACGATCATACCGGCATTGTTGATTTGCCGGCGGAAGCACCGCTGGGTGAAGCCTATGTGCGCTGGGCGGGGCTGGATGACCCGATCATTGAAATCAGCGTGACACCCAATCGTGGCGATGCGCTTTCCGTCCATGGTGTGGCGCGGGATTTGGCCGCAGCCGGGCTTGGGCGGTTGAAGCCGCTGCCTTCACCCGCGATCAAGCCTGCCTATCCGCCGCCGCTGGTTTGGGAAATCGCTGATCCGCGCGCCTGCGATTACGTGCTGGGCCGCGCCATTCGTGGCGTAAAGAACAGGCCTTCGCCGAAATGGTTGCAGGATTGGCTGGTGGCGATTGGGCAGCGCCCGATCAATGCGCTGGTGGATGTGACCAATCTGTTCACCTTCGGCCTTGGCCGGCCCTTGCATGTGTTTGACGTTGCCAAGGTGAAGGGCAAGACGCTGACCATGCGCATGGCGCGTGAAGGCGAAAGCCTGCTGGCGCTGAATGGCAAGACTTATGAATTGACGCCGGAAGATGGCATCATCGCTGATGCGGCCGGGCCGGAAGCGCTTGGCGGCATTATCGGCGGCGAGGCAACCGGCTGCGATGAAGCCACCACCGAATGCTTCATTGAATGCGCGATTTTCGACCCCGTGCGTATCGCCCTTTCTGGCCGCCGCCATGATGTGCGCACCGATGCGCGCGCGCGTTTTGAACGTGGTGTGGACCAGGCCTTGCCGCGCCTCGCGCTTGATCTCGCGACACAAGCAATGATCGAGATTTGCGGTGGCGAGGCGAGCGAAGTGGTGGGCGCTGGTCCCGAACCCGCTTGGCAACGCCAGGCCAGCCTGCGTTTTGAGCGGCTGGCAAGCTATGGCGGCGATGATGTGGCGCCGGATCGTGCGGTGGAAATCCTGCAAAGCCTTGGCTTTACCGTCGCCGCGCGGGATGCGGCGCGCGTCACGGTCAATGTGCCAAGCTGGCGCAATGATGTGGCGGGCAAGGGTGCCTTGGCTCAGGCGGCTGAATTGTCGCCGGAACGTGCCAAGGCGGCGGCTGAAGGCTGCGCCGAAATTGAACCGGAATGCGATTTGATTGAGGAAGTGCTGCGCATTCGCGGCCTGAACACCATTGCGCCGGTATCGCTGCCGGTGAGCGGGATCATCCCCGCGCCGGCCTTCACGCCGAAGCAGGCGCGCGCATCCCTCGCGCGGCGCGTGCTGGCGGCGCGCGGCATGCAGGAAGCGGTGACCTTTGCCTTCATGGAATCGAAAACCGCCGCGCTGTTCGGTGAAACGCCGGCAGCGCTACGGTTGGAAAACCCGATCGCGGAAGATTTGGACCAGATGCGGCCAACACCGGTCGCATCCCTGCTGCTGGCGGCGGGGCGCAATGCGGCGCGCGGTTTTGCTGATGTGGCACTTTGTGAAATCGGCGCGGCTTATCAGGATGTAACGCCAGAAGGCCAGGCGGCGATGGCTGCCGGGGTGCGCCATGGCGCCACACCGCGCCATTGGGCGGAAGCGTCACGCGGTGTGGATGCGCTGGATGCCAAGGGCGATGCCATGGCGGTGCTGGCCGCACTCGGCCTGCCCATGGCGGCCCTTTCCGTCACCGCCGATGCGCCGGGCTTTTACCATCCCGGCCGTTCCGGTCAGGTGCGGCAGGGGCCTAAAACCGTGCTGGCGCGCTTTGGCGAAATCCATCCGCGGGTTCTGGCCGCGCTAGACCTGCCCGGTCCGGTGGTGGCGTTTGAGGTGTTTTTGGATGCCATCCCGGAACCCAAGCGCCGCAAGAAGGGTGCGCCCGATCTGCCGGCCTTCCAGCCGCTCCGGCGGGATTTTGCCTTCCTGGTGGATGAGAGCGTCGCCGCTGAAGCATTGGTGCGCGCTGCGCGCGGGGCGGAACGCATGCTGATCACCGATGTCGCCCTGTTTGACCGTTATGCGGGGGACAAGTTGCCGGCAGGCAAGGTCAGCCTTGCCCTACAAGTGACCATCCAGCCGCGTGAGGCGACGCTGACCGATGCGCAAATCGAAGCCGTGGCCGATAAGATTGTGGCGGCGGTGGCGAAGGCGACCGGGGCCGTGCTCCGCGCGTGAACGCCGCACTCACCGGCAAGCGCCGTAGTATGGCGCTGTTGGTGGGCGCGATTGTGCTGACGCTTTCCGTCTGGTTCGCCGGGACCCCTGCCGGGCCTGTGCTGCTGCGTCACTTCAGCGCGGGCGCGACCATGGCGGGGGTTTATCCGGTTTGCATGAGCTCGCCGCTTCCTGGGCAGTCACGATGGTGCCTTGTGTTTGGCCGAATTGGAGGCTGGCTCATCAGGCAATTTCAAGTCGGGCGCGTGCACGTAGTTTTTAGCTTCGTCAATCAGCCATGAAAGCAGCATCATTTTGCGTGGATCCTGCGCGACCGGTGTTCGCGACAGAAAGACGTAGCGGAAGCCGTTTGGCCGAAAGCCGAAGGGCGCCACAAGCCGCCGCGATCGAATGGCGTCGATCACGAATGGTTCCGGGCTGATCACCACGCCCAGGCCAGCGGTGGCGGCCTCTAGACTCAGGTAGAAATGCTCAAAGGTCCGGCTCGGCACGGCCGGAAGGCTACAACGAGCTTCTGCGGCCCATCGGTCCCAGGCGTCTATCCGTGTCGCGGAATGGATGCGCGGAAGATCGAAAAGCGCAGCACCCGGATGGCGCGCCGCCAGATCAGGTGCGCAAACGGGTCCGACACGCTCCTCGAGAATCGTTTCGGCGTAAATGTCAGGTGCGATCACGAAGTCGCTGCGGCGGATGGCGCAATCTATGCGCGACTGCTCAAGACTCACCGGGCCACCGGCAGCCAGTACATGAATAACGATATCCGGATGCCGCGTCTCAAACGCCGGTAGGCGCGGAATCAGCCAACGCTGGGTCAGCGTCGGCTCGCAGGAGACGACGAGCGGGTCGGGCAATCCGGCCCGCAGTTCCGCGACTATCTCCGTGATCTGCCGGAAGGCTGGGCGCGTGGCGTCAAGGAGCCGCTTGCCCGCGTTAGTGAGAAATACACGGCGGTTGCGCCGTTCGAAAAGGGCCACGCCGATCGCTTCCTCGAGAACGCGAACCTGACGGCTGATCGCACTATGGGTGACATGCAGTTCGTCGCCCGCCTTCCCGAAGTGGCCTAGCCGGGCTGCCGCCTCGAAGGCGCGTAAGGCGGAGAGCGGAGGCAAGCGATCAGGCATAATCGGTGACCTAAACTCACTTATTTGTGTCAGATATCATCGTTTTTTCTGTGCGGCAAGCGCTGGCATCATCAATTCCGAAATGGAGGGCGCAGATGAGACATGCGATCATTGCCGATAATGTGACGAACGCGATGGGTGGTGCAGCACCCTTCGTGATACCCGGACGCGCCTCTGCACTTTGCGGCGATCTAGCGCGGCCTTCATGCCAAAGCATTCGGATGACGCCGATCGCGGTCACCATGGGAGATCCCTGCGGAATCGGGCCCGAGATCTGTGCAAAGCTCTTCGCCGAAGGGCTACCGCATCCGGCTTTCGTGATCGGCGATGCGGGCGCGATGCGCCACGCCATCGCCGCGCTAGGTCTGAGGCTTGACGTGCGGGTGATCTCACAACCTCACGAGGCGCGCCAGCACGCGGGGGTGGTGGATGTTCTGGCAGTCTCCGACCTGCCCGCAGATTTATCCGTCGGCACGATAGACAGCCGCGCCGGGCAGGCCTCCTATGATTATATTGTGCGCGCGATCGACCTCGCGAATGCCGGCCTTGTCGATGCCATCGTCACTGCGCCAATCGCCAAGGAGGCAATGAAGGCAGCGGGTATTTCTTATCCCGGACATACGGAAATTCTGGCCGATAAATCCGGAACCTCAGATGTCGCCATGATGCTGGCGAATGAAGATCTGCGCACGATGCTGGTCACCATACATGTCCCCCTGAAGGACGCTATCGCGCTCGTGACGCACGAACGGGTCCTTCGCACCATTCGCCTCGCGCATCAGGCCTGCTTGGCGTACGGCATCGCCAGGCCGCGGATCGCTGTCGCTGGGCTCAATCCCCATGCTGGGGAAGGCGGCATGTTCGGCACGGAGGAAATGCACGAAATCGCGCCCGCCATCGCTGATGCGCAACGAGAAGGAATTGATGCCTCAGGTCCCTTTCCCGGCGATACGGTGTTCATGCGCGCGCGGCGCGCTGAATTCGACATCGTGGTCGCTATGTACCACGACCAGGGCCTTATCCCAGTGAAATACATGGGCATCGACCATGGCGTGAATGTCACAATTGGCCTACCCTTTATCCGTACCTCGGTTGATCACGGAACCGCCTTCGACATCGCAGGCAAGGGGCAAGCGCGCCACGGATCCCTCCGTTATGCCTTCGATCAGGCAATGCGACTCGCGACGGCCAAGCGCAGAACAATCCTTCAACCGGCGAAGGCAGGCATAACTGCCCCGGATTTCATCTTCATGCTTACCCACAACGACCGTACGATTCCAGACGCCTGGGAGCGTATCGACGAAGTCCTTGCGGCAGGCGTCACCCATATCGGCTTCAAGGATATTGGTTTGCCATTTGAGGTGCTGGTGGCGCTGGCTGGCAAGATCCAGGCAGCCGGCGCCACGCTCTATCTCGAGGTCGTTTCGTTGGATGAAGCGAGCGAAAGGCGTTCGGCGGAGGCGGCCCTCGCGCTCGGCGTTGATGTGCTAATGGGCGGAACGCGGCCGAACATCGTGCTGCCGGTCATCCGGCAGAGCAAGATCAGCTACTATCCGTTTCCGGGTAAAATTCTTGGCCATCCGAGCAAGCTTACGGGCACCATCCAATCCATCGTTGAAAGTGCAAGACGGCTTGCCGCCATGGAGGGCGTCCATGGTCTTGATCTGCTTGCCTATCGCTTCGCAGGCGACGTGCCGCGCCTGATTCGCGAGGTCATCACGGCCGTCGCACCGAAACCGGTCGTCATTGCCGGCTCGATAGACCGCGCCGAACGCATCTCGGCGCTCGTTCAAGGAGGAGCGGCCGGCTTTACGATCGGCACTGCGGCGTTCGAGGGCGCATTTGAACCAAAAAAGAGTAGGCTCGCAGATCAGATTGGAACCATCCGAAATCTGTTGCACCAAGCTTGTCAATCAGTGTCGGAAAGGGGGTGCGGATAGGTAGCATGCCCCCCTTTAGCGCCTATGTGACCGAAGGGACGATTTGAATAACGGAGGGGTTCCAGCTCATCATGACCCGAGGACAGTGAGGATGCGCCAAAAATCCCTCACGTCACCCTTAGGGGCGCAAGCTGAGAAGATGCACAGCGATGTTCGACGCACCGCACCCAAGCGCTATGCCGCCGAGGATAGTATCGCCGCCCTATGTCGCTGCATAGCCATGGCAGAACGGCGCTATGCTGGGACTTTTAAGGGATTTTTCGAAGCCGGTGAACGCCGTCTGCCTGGTGATGCGACCAGTGCGGCCATAGCCGACGCGGTAAGTATACTCGACCGGCAAGCGCTCGAGCGTTGCCTACTCCAAGGAAACACAATCGCGGAGGGGGGAACCCTGCATGAGCACCCCACCCGCCAGCAAGCGCCGCAAGAAGGGCGCGCCTGATCTGCCGGCCTTCCAGCCGCTCCGGCGCGATTTTGCCTTCCTGGTGGATGAGAGCGTCGCCGCCGAAGCATTGTTGCGCGCGGCACGCGGGGCGGAACGCACGCTGATCACCGATGTCGCGCTGTTTGACCGTTATGCGGGGGACAAGCTGCCGGCAGGCAAGGTCAGCCTTGCCCTGCAAGTGACCATCCAGCCGCGTGAGGCCACGCTGACCGATGCGCAAATCGAAGCCGTGGCGGAGAAGATCGTCGCGGCAGTCGGCAAGGCGACCGGGGCGGTGCTGCGCGCGTGAGATCTTGTCGCTTCCAGAGTGTCCCGGTGAGGCGTTGGTATGCGCGAGACCCCATTGGTTACGCTTGAGAAATATTCTTCCGATCGCGCAACATAATTCAGGCGCCCGGCTGTGGCAAACCTCAGCGCGGCTCAACCACGGAGAGAAAAAGGCTCAGACTGCCCTGGTCCAGGATCTTTTCCACAGTTGTCGGCTTTGCTCGACCGTCACTGTCTATGAAGCGAAGCGGGTAACGCGCCGCCAAGCCATCCAGCGTTTCTCGCGGATTGGCGCAGCGATCCGCCCTGAAATCGAGGATGATTTTCAGGGAAGGGCTGCGATCCATCAGGCCCCGCATGCCCTGTAGCGCATTCTGTTCAAGGGCGCCTGCGGATACAAGCACCAGATCAGCCGAGCCAGGCTCAAGCCCATCAAGCGTCATGGCAGGGGCGATGCAGCTGGCCGCCTGACCACGACGAAACTGAACCGCTTGATTTGAAACGGCGGTAGGGCCCGTCAAGGAAACCGGCAATTCCTTGGCGGCCGCGGCTTGGCCGGCGGCGATGACCCGATGCGGAACAACAATGCTGTCCCGGCCATTCACGTAAAGGTTACGTCGCAGAAGTTGGAAAAGCCAGGGATTGTATTCCAAGGCGATCACACGCCCCTGGGTACCCACCAATTCACTCATCAGCAACGCAAAATAGCCATAACCTGCTTCAAGGTCATAGGCCGTTTCACCACGATCAAGATTTCTGCACAAAAATGCCGTGATCCAATATTGCCAAAGCCCGTCCAGCATCAGATGCGGCGCGAGAGAGGTATCTTCGGCATCCACATATAGCTTGTAGCGTCCAAGGACGCGGCAAAGCACTGTACCATCGGGTAGCGGCACAGTGTGTATCCTGTCGCGCACGGCTGCTTCAAAATCGCGGCGATAGGCAGTTTCGATCGAGGCCTTGACCGAAGCGATGTCGCGTCTGCCAGAGACCGAGGCAAACCCTTTCACAGCAGCTTGCAGACGCGCGACTTCGGAACGGAGATGAAACATATCTTGCCTACCCCCGAGAGAAGACCCGCGACCCGTCATGCGATTGATGATCTTGCGGAGAAAGCCGGGAGATTGGGGGGGGGCAGGATCCTGCACGATGGTGAAATGTCCGTTACGAGAAAATGGCGTTGTATTTAGTAGCGCCCCGAGGCTAGCATGATCAAGGCAGGAATAAGCCTCCACCCCGGAAAGGAAGCCGCGAATGAGCAGTTTTCGTCGTCGCAGTCTTTTTGTGACTGCTTCCCTTTTGACTTCACCTTTTGTGGTGAGAGGGTTGCACGCCCAGGCGCCATCCCCGCAACCATCGCCGACACCCGGCTTTTACCGTTTCAAGGTCGGCTCCTTTACCGTGACCACGGTGCATGATGGGTTTTTCGCGCGCCCCTTGGAGGGTTTTGTGCGCAACGCCCCCTTGTCTGATGTCCAGGCAGTGCTGCGCGATGCCTTCCTGCCGCAGGACCGGCTGGTCATTCCCTTCACTGTCACTTTCCTTGATACCGGCCGCGATTTGGTGGTGTTTGACAGTGGCAATGGCGTCACGGCCCCAGGGGCGACCAATGGGCGCATGATTGCCAATATGCGCGCCGCCGGCATTGATCCGGCACGGGTAACCCGCGTGGTGATGAGCCATTTCCATGGCGACCACGTAAATGGCCTGCTGAATGCCGAAGGTGCTGCCGCCTTCCCCAATGCAGAGGTGATCGTGCCGGAGGCGGAGATTGCCTGGTGGGGCGATACCAGCAATGAAACGCGCAGCCCCGAGGGCCAACGCGGCACCTTCGCCAATAGTGCGCGGCGCCTAGGCCCCTATGCCGCACGCCTACGCCGCATTGGCCCGGATGCTGAGGTCATTCCAGGCGTTCGTTCCGTCGCGGCCCATGGCCATACCCCGGGCCATACCTGCTATCATGTCGCTGATGGCGCGGATCAGATGATGTTTGTGGCCGATACCACGAACCGCCCTGAGCTGCTGGCGCGCCGCCCCGATTTCCACATTGTCTTCGATTTCGATGCGGTCGCCGCGGAAGCGACGCGCCGGCGCATTTTCGACCGTGTGGCGACGGACCGCATCCGCATCACCGGCTATCACTTCCCCTTCCCCGCCAATGGTTATTTGGCGAAGGAAGGCAATGGCTACCGCTTTGTCGCGGCGGATTGGTTGGGCACGGTCTGACACACGATCAAACGTGAAAGCTTTCGCCGCAGCCGCAGCGGCCTTTTTCATTCGGGTTGGTGAAGGTGAAGCCGGCTGACATGGTCTTCACCTCATAATCCATCACGGTGCCGATCAGGAATAGCGTGGCCTTGCGGTCTACCAGCACGGTCACGCCCTTATCGGTGACGCTTTCATCACCCGCACTTGGCGCATCCACCCAGGAAAGGTCATAGGCAAGGCCGGAACAGCCCTTGGTCTTCACCGCGATGCGCAGGAACTTGCCCTGTTCGCCCTTGGCATAAAGCGCGCGCAAGCGTTCCGCCGCGCCATCGGTCAATGACATCAGCGGCGGCAAGGCGCGCCGTGCGGGTTTGGCTTCGATGGTTGCATTCATGCCATCACCTCAAAACATATTGAGCGCGAGCCGCGCATCTTCACTCATGCGGGAATGATCCCAGGGCGGATCCCAGACCACTTCCACCAGCACATCGGAAACGCCTTCCACCCCGCGGACGGCTTCTTCCACCTGATGCGGCAATTCCTGCGCCGAAGGGCAGGATGGCGTGGTAAGTGTCATTTCCACCTTTACCTTGCCGTCATCAGCGATCTCAACGGCATAGATCAGGCCGAGTTGATAGATATCCACGGGGATTTCCGGATCAAACACGGTGGAAATCGCGCTGATCACGGCATCTTCGGAAACCGGCTGCGCGGGCGGCTTCACCTCCCCTTCCGGGGTCCAGGCGGCATGGACCGGCGTTTCCGTTTTGGTCGCGTCGTCACTCACTGCTCGCCTCCTTCGCGCCGGCAAGGGCAGCGTTCAGCGTATGCCAGGCGAGTGTTGCGCATTTCACCCGGCTTGGAAATTCATGCACGCCAGATAGCGGCGTCAGCCTTTCCATCGCGTCTTCCAAGGAAGCCGCGCAGGCGGGGCATTGGCCAGTCATCGCCAAATCACGAAAGGCGGTGCCAAGCGCCTGCGCCTCATCCGGTGTTTTGCCCTTCACGGTTTCGGTCATCAGCGAGGCACTCGCCATGGAAACCGCGCAGCCGCGGCCCTGAAACGCGGCATCGGCGATATGCCCATCCGGCGTCATTTTCAGGAAAAGTTCCATGCGGTCACCGCACATCGGGTTATCCCCGCGTGCGGTGCGGTCCGCATCTTCCAGCCGGCGGAAATTGCGCGGCTTGCGGCCATGATCCAGGATCACTTCCTGATAAAGATCACGCAAATCGCCGAAGAAATCGCCGCCGCTCATGCGAAGAATTCCCGCGCCTTGACCAGCGCACCGGCGAGGTAATCCACCTCCTCCGGCGTGGTATAAAGCCCGAAGGAAGCGCGTGCGGTGCCTTGTTCCACGCCAAAGCGCGCATGCAAAGGCTCCGCGCAATGCCGCCCGGCGCGGATGCAGATGCCGGCGCGGTCCAGCAGCGTTGAAAGATCATGCGGATGGG
Organism: Roseomonas sp.; assembly: GCA_020249925.1. Lineage (GTDB taxonomy): Bacteria > Pseudomonadota > Alphaproteobacteria > Acetobacterales > Acetobacteraceae > Neoroseomonas. The sequence goes on from JADCER010000014.1 coordinate 67,907, forward strand.
CATTGTCGAGCGAGAACGCAAAAACCCCGCCGCGATCCTGCGCGCGGCCGAGCAGCGTCAGCCCCGGCACGTCTGACAGTTTCCGCATGGCATGATCCACCAAGGCGCGTTCATGCGCTTCAATGGCGGGCATGCCGATGGCGTTCACATAATCAATCGCGGCATGCAGCCCCACCGCTTCAATGATGGCGGGCGTGCCGGCTTCAAACCGCGCGGGTGGCTTGGCCCAGGTGGATTTTTCGAAGCTGACGCTTTCAATCATATCGCCACCGCCCAGGAAGGGCGGCATGCGATCCAGATGTTCCAACTTGGCCCACAACACTCCAATACCGGTTGGCCCGTAGAGCTTATGGCCGGTGAAGCAGTAGAAATCGCAGCCAATGGCAGCAACATCCACGCGCCGATGCACCACGGCCTGGGAGCCATCCAGCAGCACTTTCGCGCCATGCGCGTGTGCCAGCGCCACCACGCGTTCAACCGGTGTTACCGTCCCCAGCACATTGGACATATGTGCGAGTGCCACCAGCCCCACCTTGCCATCGGCAAGCTTGGCGGCCAGGTCTTCCATGTCCAATTCGCCAGAATCCGTCACGCGGCAGATTCGCAATGGATTGCCGCGATCGTCACGCAGCATTTGCCAAGGCACGATATTGGCGTGGTGTTCAAGCTCAGAAATCAGCACCGCCTGATCCGGGCGCATGACGCCACGGCCCCAGCTATGCGCCACCAGATTGATCGCTTCCGTGCTGTTGCGGGTAAAAACCACTTCCCGCGCATCCGGCGCATTGATGAAACGCGCCACCGCACCGCGCGCGGCTTCATAGGCATCAGTCGCCACTTCGGAAAGCCGATAGGCGCCGCGATGCACATTGGCGTAGGCCGTTTCCATGCAGCGCGTCATCGCCTCAATCACCGCGCGGGGCTTTTGCGCACTCGCCCCGGAGTCAAGAAACACGAGCGGCTTGCCATGCTGCGGCTGAGACAGGATCGGGAAATCCTGCCGGATGCGCTGGACATCAAAACTCATGAGGCTGTCCCATGCCGAACCCACCAGCCATCCACGGCTTCGGTCAAGGCTTCGCGCAGCATATCATCTTCCAGCCCTTCAAAGGCTTCATGCAGGAAGGCCTGCACCAGCATGGACCGCGCCTGATCCGCCGGCACGCCGCGGGAGCGCAGATAAAACAGGCTATCCGCATCCAAAGCGCCGATGGTGGCGCCATGGCTGCACTTCACGTCATCGGCATAGATTTCAAGCTGAGGCTTGCTGTCCATTTCCGCTTCTTCTGAAAGCAGCAAAGCCTGGTTCATCTGATAGCCATCGGTCTTTTGCGCTTCGCGGCGGACCAGGATCTTGCCCTGAAATACGCCGCGCGCCTGGCCCGCGAGTACCGTCTTGCAGGTCTGCCGGCTGGCGCAATCCGGCGCGGCATGATCCAGCGCCGTGGTGGTATCCACCACCGCCCGCCCAGCCGCCAATTGCGCACTATTCATGTGGCAGGATGCCTTGGGGCCGGTCAGCGCGGCATGGATTTCCATGCGCGCCAGCCGCGCACCGGCGGAAACCGCCATGGTGTCATAGCGCGCCTCAGCCGCGATCTGCGCATGGATCATCGAAAGATGAAACGCGCCATCGCCTTCCTGCTGAGCGCGCCCATGCGTCAGCACCGCACCTTTGGCTAGATCAATCTCAAATACCGGATTGTGCAGATATTGCGCGCCAGAACCCGTGGCCGTTTCCAACAGGGTCAGCTTCGCCCCCGCAGCAAGGCGGATCACATGGCGCGGATGAAAGGCAAAGGGCCGGCCCGGATCAACGGCGATGGAAAGCAATTCCAAATGCCCGGCATCAATCCCCGCCGGCACATCCAGCAATAAGCCATCTTCGAACATCAGCGTATTCAGCGCCGACATCGGATGTTCGGCCAAAGGCGCCAGCGCGCCCAAGCGGCCTTCCAATTCCGGCAAATGCTGCGCGACAGACCCAATGCGATAGGCAAGCCCATCCAGCGCCGAAAGATCAGCGCGAAACCGCCCATCCACGAACACGGCGCGGGCCGCTGCGCGCGGCTTTGGCAGGCTCAGGCTGCCGGCAACGGCCGTGAGCGGCTCGGCAAAACCAGCCTGCGCCACTGGCGACAAATCCGTATATTTCCACGCCTCCACCCGCCGCGTCGGAAAGCCGCGCGCCGCCACATGCGCCGCCGCATCGGCGCGCAACGCGGCCAGCCAAGCCAGCCGAGCACCCGGCAAATGATCCTTAAGGCCCTGATAGCGCGCGAGGAAACCTGCCGCGCCGGTTTGGACTGCCGCCGTCACGCCGCGGCCTGGATGGCGCCGTAACCCTGCGCCTCCAGCTCCTTCGCCAATTCCGGCCCGCCCGAACGCACAATGCGCCCACCCATCAGCACATGCACGCGATCCGGCACGATGTAATCGAGCAGCCGCTGATAATGCGTGATGACCAGCGCAGAGAAATTCGGCCCGCGCATCGCATTCACGCCATCGGCCACGATCTTCAGCGCATCAATATCAAGCCCGCTATCTGTTTCATCCAGAATGGCGAGCTTCGGTTGCAGCAGCGCCATTTGCAGGATTTCATTGCGCTTCTTCTCGCCGCCCGAAAAGCCGACATTCACGCCGCGCTTCAGCATTTCGTCATTCATCGAAAGCGCCTTCATGCGTTCGCGCGCCAGCTTCAGGAATTGCATGGCGTCCAATTCACCCTCGCCCTTGGCGCGGCGAATGGCATTCAGCGCTGTACGCAGAAACGTGGCATTGCCAACACCGGGCAATTCCACCGGGTATTGAAAGGCCAGGAACACGCCGGCGGCCGCGCGTTCTTCCGGTTCCATCGCCAGCAAATCCTGGCCATGGAACAACGCCTCGCCGCCCGTTACCTCATAGCCGTCACGCCCGGACAGCACATAGGACAGCGTGGATTTGCCGGACCCATTCGGTCCCATAATGGCATGCACCTCACCCTGCGGCACCACCAGATCAATGCCCTTCAGAATGGGCTTGCCATCAACCTCAGCGGTCAGTCCCTTGATTTCCAACATCACCCAACGCTCCCTTCGAGCGAGATTTGCAAAAGCTTTTGCGCTTCTACCGCGAATTCCATCGGTAATTCCTTGAGCACTTCGCGGCAGAAACCATTCACGATCAGCCCCACCGCATCTTCCTGCGACAATCCGCGCTGGCGGCAATAAAACAGCTGATCTTCCGCAATGCGGCTGGTGGTCGCTTCATGCTCCACCTTCGCACTCAGGCAGCGGTTTTCGATATAGGGCACGGTATGCGCGCCACAGAGATCACCAATCAGCAGGCTGTCGCATTGCGTGAAATTGCGCGCCCCCGTGGCCTTGGCGCCAATCCGCACCAGACCACGATAGGTATTCTGCCCATGCCCCGCGCTGATGCCCTTGGAGACAATGGTGGATTTGGTGCGCGGGCCAATGTGGAACATCTTGGTCCCGGTATCGGCCTGCTGATAATTATTCGTGATGGCAACTGAATAGAATTCGCCAACACTGTCTTCACCCTGCAGGATGCAGGACGGGTATTTCCAGGTGATCGCTGACCCGGTTTCCACCTGCGTCCAGGAGATTTTTGATCGCGCGCCACGGCAGGCGCCTCGCTTGGTCACGAAATTATAGATGCCGCCCTTGCCCTCGGCATCGCCGGGATACCAATTCTGCACCGTGCTGTATTTGATGGTGGCATCATCCATCGCCACCAGCTCCACCACCGCGGCATGCAGCTGGTTTTCATCGCGCATCGGCGCGGTGCAGCCTTCCAGATAGGAAACGTAAGACCCTTCATCAGCAATGATCAGGGTGCGTTCAAACTGCCCGGTGCTTTTGGCATTGATGCGGAAATAGGTGGAAAGCTCCATCGGGCAACGCACGCCCTTTGGGATGTAGACAAAGCTGCCATCGGTGAAGACAGCGCTATTCAAAGCAGCGAAGAAATTATCGCCCTGCGGCACGACGGAGCCAAGGTATTTTTGCACCAATTCAGGATGCGTCTTCACCGCCTCACTGATCGGGCAGAAGATGATGCCATCCTTTTCCAGCCGATCCTTGAAGGTGGTCGCGACCGAAACACTGTCGAACACCGCATCCACCGCGATGGGCACGCGCCCTTCGGCGGGGCTTTCGCCCGCACCTTCAACGCCCGCCAGAATCGCCTGTTCCTTCAGCGGAATACCGAGCTTTTCATAGGTGCGCAGTAGTTCCGGATCCACCTCATCCAAAGACTTCGGCGCAACCTTCTGCTTCGGCGCGGCGTAGTAATAGGCATCCTGGTAATCAATCGGCGGATATTTCACTGCCGGCCAGCGCGGTTCTTCCATTTTCTGCCAGGCGGCAAAGGCACGCAGCCGCCATTCCAGCAGCCAGGCCGGTTCTTCCTTCTTGGCGCTGATAAAGCGCACAATGTCTTCGGAAAGCCCCTTGGGGGCGAATTCCATATCAATATCCGTCTCGAACCCCCACTTGTAAGTGGATTCGGTGACGGCCTGGACGGTTTCGATGGTCTCGGTAACGGCGGGCATGGTTATGCTCTATCCAGCAACAAGAACGGGGGAAGCGGTTTCGGGGTGCGGCACCACGGCGGGTGGGCCGGCCAGATCGGCAATGGAAATCCCGGAAAGCGCGCGACGTATCGCCTCATTCACCGGGTCCCAGCGCCCGCGGACGGGGCAGGCGCCCTCTGATTCACAAACGCCGAAGGAATTATCCACGCAGGCTGTTAGCGCGATGGGGCCATCCATGGCGGTGATGACGTCAATCAGTGGTATCTCAGCCAGTGGGCGGGTCAGGCGGTAGCCGCCAAGCGCGCCGCGCCGGCCTTCGACCAACCCGGCATGAGCCAATATTTTCAAGACCTTGGCGACGGTGGGCTCGGCCAAGCCTGTGGCGCCGGCCAGGCCCGGTGCGGTCAGCACGCCGCCATCTGTCGCGTCATCCAAGCGCGTCAGCACGACAACGGCGTAATCGGTCAGCTTTGAAAGCCGCAGCACGCGAAACCCCTTTCGCAATCCGGACCATCACGGTCCGCTTTGCAGATGCGCCTTGCCCCCTGGCCTGTCAAGCGCTGGACGGGGCGGAAAACCGCGCCCATTCTGGGCCTTCCTTCCAATCATTGCGGGATCAGCCCATGCCCTTTTTGCGAACCGATGACGGTGTTGAGTTATTCTATGAGGAAGCCGGCAGCGGCACGCCCATGGTTTTCGTCCATGAATTCGCGGGCGATTCGCGTTCCTGGGAGATGCAGATGCGCTTCTTCTCCCGCCGCTATCGCTGCATTGTGTTCAATGCGCGCGGCTATCCGCCATCCGCCGTGCCGAATACCGTGGCGTCCTACAGCCAGGACCGCGCGACGGATGACATTGCCGCGGTGATCAAGGGCCTCAATCTGGCGCCGGCCCATGTGGTCGGGCTTTCCATGGGCGCCTTTGCCACGCTGCATCTGGGCCTCAGGCATCCGCAATTGGCGCGCAGCCTGGTCGCCGCCGGCGTTGGCTATGGCGCGGCGCCCGGCAAGCGCGACCAGTTCCGGGCCGAGGTGGATGCCACCGCCGCGCGCATCCGGGCGGAAGGCATGGATAAGATGGCGGATATCTATTCCCGCGGCCCGACGCGCCTGGTGTTCGAAGAAAAGGACCCGCGCGGCTTCAAGGAATTCCAGACCCAGCTTGCGGAACATTCAACCGAGGGTTCCGCGCTGACCATGCAAGGTGTGCAGCGCGAACGGCCATCGCTGTTTGATCTGGAAGCCGGCTTCAAGCAGATGAAGGTGCCAACCCTGGTGATCGCCGGCGATGAGGATGACCCGACGCTCGAGCCATCCCTGTTCCTGAAACGCACCATCATGAGCAGCGCGCTTCTGGTCATGCCGAAATGTGGCCACACCATGAATCTGGAAGACCCGGATGCGTTCAATCGCGCCGTGCTGGATTTCGTGACGCAAGTGGATTGCGGCCGCTGGACGCAGCGGATTCCCGAAAGCCTTTCCGGCGCCATCATCGCTGCGAAAGAGAAGTGAGTTGAGATCGGGGGAGGCGACTCCCCCGTTTTTCTCAGGCGTCGCGCACCACCTCATAAAGCGCGACCGCCGCCGCCGCCGCGACATTCAGGCTTTCCATCGCTTGCGTGATCGGCAGGCGCACCAACTCATCACAGGTTTCGCGTTGCAGGCGCCGTAAGCCAGTATCTTCCGCGCCCAGCACCAAAGCCACACGGCGATCCTTGGGGCAGGCTTCCGCGAGCGTTCGCGTTGCATCCCCCGCCAGCCCCATCACCCAAAAACCGGCTTTTTGCAGGCTGGCAATGGCGCGGGAGAGATTCACCTCCCGCACCACCGGCACGATATCCAAGGCGCCCGAGGCTGCGCGGGCCAGCGCGCCGGTCTCAGGCGGTGCGTGGCGATCCTGCAGCACCACACAGGCCGCGCCGAAAGCGGCGGCAGAACGGAGAATCGCGCCCACATTGCGCGGGTCCGTCACCTGGTCCAGCAGCAGCACCGGCCCATCGGAAGCGGCGATGGCATCTTCCAGGGCGACCGGCTCAAGCGGCTCCACCAACAGCGCGACACCCTGATGCACGGCATCTTCGGTCAGAAAAGTGCCGAAGCGCTGGCGTTCAATGCGCTCGGGCGGCAGGCGCCAGGGGCGGTTCAGCGCGGCGCGCAGGCTTTTTTCCGCGTCTTCAGTTACCAGAAGGCGCCTGGTCTTACGGCGCGGGTTGCGAATGGCGGAAGCGACCGCGTGTTCGCCATAAAGCCAAAAGGCGCCGGAACCAGCGCCGGCGCCGGGGCGCGGTGGGGCGGGGGCTTCGGCTTCCATCGGCGCGGGGCCAGCCATGCGCCGGCCACGGGGCGGCGGCGCCTCCTGCTCCTGGAAGCGGCCTGGGGCGCTGCGGTGCCCGCGCGGCGCTTCGGCCTTATCCTCAAAGCGCGGGCGGCGCGGGGGCGATTGCGGGGCGGGGCCTTGCGGGCGGGCGCGGCCAGGGGGCCGCTTCGGGGGGCGTTGCATCGCCCCCATGATGCGCCGGGCGCGTCAGAATGAAAACCTTTGGCGTTTTTCCGCCCCATCCGTTGACAGGCAAGCGCCAATGCGGATAGTCCGCCCGCTCCCGCCAGCCCCGGTTACGGGCGAGCGGCTGTGGAGGGGTGCCCGAGTGGCTAAAGGGGACGGACTGTAAATCCGTTGGCTTGCGCCTACGTTGGTTCGAATCCAACCCCCTCCATATCAGCGCTTGCCGGCTTTGGCGTTCGTCAAGGCACGGGCAGGGGGGTTGGGAACAGCGCTTCGGCGCGGGTGTAGCTCAATGGTAGAGCCCCAGCCTTCCAAGCTGGTTGTGCGGGTTCGATTCCCGTCACCCGCTCCAGCGGGCGTGCGGGGTTGTTTCGTGAACGGTTCAATGAGGGTAGCGGGAAAAGGCCATGGCCAAGGCGAAATTTGAGCGGACGAAGCCGCATTGCAACATTGGGACGATCGGGCATGTGGACCATGGCAAGACGTCGCTGACGGCGGCGATTACCAAGGTTCTGGCGAAGGCGGGTGGGGCGACCTTCACGGCCTATGATCAGATTGACAAGGCGCCGGAAGAACGTGCGCGCGGCATCACGATTTCCACGGCGCATGTGGAATATGAAACCGCGAACCGTCACTACGCGCATGTGGATTGCCCCGGCCATGCCGACTACGTGAAGAACATGATCACGGGTGCGGCGCAGATGGATGGCGCGATCCTGGTGGTGTCTGCCGCTGACGGCCCCATGCCGCAGACGCGTGAACACATCCTGCTCGCGCGCCAGGTTGGCGTGCCGGCGCTGGTGGTGTTCCTCAACAAGGTTGATATGGCGGATCCTGATCTGCTCGAACTCGTTGAAATGGAAGTGCGTGAGCTGCTGAGCAGCTATCAGTTCCCGGGCGATGACATCCCCATCATCCATGGCTCGGCGCTCTGCGCGCTCGAAGACCGTGATCCTGAGAAGGGTGAGCAGGCGATCCTGAAGCTGATGGAAGCGGTGGATGCCTATATTCCGCAGCCGGAGCGCCCGATTGATCGCCCCTTCCTGATGCCGATTGAAGACGTGTTTTCGATCTCTGGCCGTGGCACCGTGGTGACCGGTCGTGTGGAGCGTGGCATTGTGAAGGTTGGCGAGGAAGTTGAAATCATCGGCCTGAAGCCGACGGTGAAGACGACCGTGACCGGCGTTGAAATGTTCCGCAAGCTGCTGGATCAGGGCCAGGCGGGCGACAATATCGGCGCGCTGCTGCGTGGCACGAAGCGTGAAGATGTGGAACGTGGCCAGGTGTTGGCGGCGCCGGGTTCGATCACGCCGCACACGAAATTCAAGGCGGAAGCCTATGTGCTGACGAAGGAAGAAGGCGGGCGTCATACGCCGTTCTTCACGAATTATCGTCCGCAATTCTATTTCCGCACGACGGATGTGAC
>JADCER010000015.1 GCA_020249925.1 Roseomonas sp.
TTTCGCCAGAGGCAGGGCGTGCTCACGGTCAATCATCGTTTTGCGCTCAGCAATCCCGCCTTGGTGAGCGCGCCTGCTAAAAAATCATTCGTGAGCGTCAACTCCCCTATCTTCGCGTGGAGTTCTTTCACATCCACCGGTGGCGGCGCTTCCGGCTTACCTTCGCCAAAAATCCCAGCAGCCCCTTCAAGGAGTTGATCCCGCCAAGTCTTGATGACATTCGCGTGGACATCGAATTGCGCAGCCAGTTCGGCCAGTGTCTTCTCGCCCTTCACAGCAGCAAGCGCCACCTTGGCCTTGAAAGCCGGGCTATGGTTCCGGCGGGGTCGTCTTGTCATGGTATCTCCTGTTCACGGCATCATGCCGCTCTCAGGCAGAAAATCCACTTATCCCAGTTGTTCAGATTCCCCGAGCCAGATCTCTCTCATCCTGATTGACGCGCTCATCGCATCCTGATTGTCGCGGTATAATCATGCCGCTCTCAGGCAGAAAATCCACTTATCCCAGTTGTTCAGATCCCCCGAGCCAGATCTAACCAATCTCAAGCGATTCCCCTGCACGCTTCACCGCTTCCCCTTGACCACCCCACCCGCCTAGCGCCACATGCCAAAAGCGTCAGACGGCCGGGCGGCCGCTGGTTCGTGAGGTAATCACGGGCTGGAGGAAAGTCCGGGCTCCACGGGAATAGGGTGCCGGTTAATGGCCGGCGGGGGCGACCCCAGGGAAAGTGCCACAGAAATCAAACCGCCGCGGCGTGGCGACACCCCGCGGTAAGGGCGAAACGGTGCGGTAAGAGCGCACCGCGCCCCCAGCAATGGGGGTGGCAGGGTAAACCCCACCCGGAGCAAGGCCGAATAGGGGCGGACGGCGCGGCGCCGCAAGGCGCTGGCGCAGGGGCATTCCCGCCCTTCCGCCCGGGTTGGCCGCGCGAAGCCCGCAGCGATGCGGGCTCCAGAGGAATGGCCGTCCATGCCCCGCAAGGGGCAAGACAGAACCCGGCTTACAGGCCGTCTGACGCGGCTTTTCAGCCGCAAACCCATGCCGCAGCACCCACCGCGCGCAAACCACCCGGCGTTTTGGAAATTTATGAGTCAAATACCTCCAGGAAGTAGTTTTTTGGCTTGTAGACGACTTGCTGCCCATGTTATCCCGAAGCATCCCACCAAGACCTCACGACGCTCGGGGGGGCGAGCGAGGTTTCAAGCGGGATGGTCGGGCGAGCCGGCGGGGTCGGGGGGCCCCGTCGGCCGCTGAAAAGCCCGGTCGTGGTTGTTGGCGCAAGGCAGGCGCGCGGGGGGCGATGACCCAATTTCTGGGCACTCATATCGGCAAATTGGACCGCAAGGGGCGAATTTCCGTCCCCGCGCCCTTTCGTGCCGTTTTGGAACGGGCCGGGGCCGAGGACCTGGTGCTGCGCCCATCCCATCGCGCGCCCTGCATCGAAGCCTGGCCGGTCGCAGCTTTTGAGGCGCTGGCTTCCGGGCTTGATCGGCTGGATGCCTTTTCCGATCAGGCGGATGATATGGCTGCCGCGCTGTTTGCCGATGCCCATCCGGCACGTCCTGATGATGACGGGCGCCTGATTCTGCCCGAAGCAATGATTGCCCATGCGGCGCTGACCGATACCATAGCATGTGTTGGCGTTGGGCGGATTTTCCAGATTTGGGAACCGCAAGCAGCGCGCCGACGCTCTGAGGAGGCGCGGCTGCGCGCGCGGGAACGCGGCCTCACTCTGCCGGCAGCATCGGGGCGCACACCATGACCGCAGAAGGCCATGTGCCGGTGATGCTGGCGGAAGTGCTCGCAACGCTCGGCCCTCAGGATGGCGCGACCTATCTGGATGCCACTTTTGGCGGCGGCGGCTATGCCCGCGCCATTCTGGAAGCGGCACCAGGTTGCACCGTTTTCGCGATAGACCGGGACCCGGATGCGATTGCGCGCGGTGCGGCACTCGCTCAGGCCTTCGCGGGCCGGCTGCATCTGATTGAAGGCCGCTTCGGTGATATGCTTTCGCTGCTGCGCGATCGTGGCATTGCCGCGCTTGATGGCGTGGTGATGGATCTTGGCGTTTCATCCTTCCAATTGGATCAGGCGGAGCGCGGCTTTTCCTTTCGTGCCGATGGCCCGCTTGATATGCGCATGGAAAAATCCGGCCCCAGCGCGGCGGAGCTGGTGAATAGCCTGCCGGAACGCGAATTGGCCGACATCATTTTCCGCTTTGGTGAGGAACGTTTCGCCCGCCGCATTGCGCGCGCCATTGTCGCGCGCCGCGCTGAGGCGCCCTTCACCACCACGGCTGATCTGGCGGCTTTGGTACGCCGCGCCGTGCCGCGTGATCCTTCTGGCATTGATGGCGCAACCCGCAGCTTCCAGGCGCTGCGCATTGCCGTGAATGATGAATTGGGCGAAGTGGAACGCGGCATTGCGGCGGCGATGGAATTGCTTGCCCCCGGTGGCCGGCTTGTGGTTGTGGCCTTTCATTCCCTGGAAGATCGCATCGTCAAGCAGGCTATGGCGGCTGCTTCCGGCCGGGGAGGGGCCTCACGCCATGATCCCGCGGCGCTCTCCGGTCGCGCCAAACCCGCCTTTCATTTGCTGACATCGCGCGCACTTCGCCCGCAGGAAGCCGAATGCAGCGCCAATCCGCGTGCGCGTTCAGCGCGCCTGCGTGGCATTGAACGCCTGGCGCTGGAGCATGCCGCATGATCCGCCCGCTTACGCTTGTCAGCCTGATCGTCGCGGCCGGTGCTGGGCTTCATTTGTATCAGGTGAAGCATTCCGTATCCCTGCTGGATCGTGAATTGCGCGAAGTGAATCGCCAGACGGAAGTGGTGCGCGAACGCACACAGATTCTGCGTGCCGAATGGGCGCTGCTGAATGAACCGGATCGGCTGCGGCAAGTGGCGCAGCGGCATTTGGCCTTGGAGCCCATGGCGCCGGCGCAATTCATCCGTGAGGCAGAGCTGGAACGCCGCCTGCCCGCCGCGCGGCCCTTTGCTGGCCCGCCCTCACTTTTCGGTCCGCCGGAATTGCCACCTTCCGTGCCGGAAGCGCTGATGGTGCCAAGCCCAGTCGCCGCAACCCCTGCGCCACAAGCCCCAGCCCCGCTGCGAACAGAAGCACCGGCCCGACAAGCGCAGGCGGAACCGCCGCCTCGCTTGAGCGCGGCCATGGCGCCGCCGCCGGCACCGCGACCCACGCCGCCGCCGGCGCCGCCAAGGGTGACACCTGCGCTGCATGTTGCGCCCGCCGCACCGCCGCCGCCCGCAGTGGTGACATCGGCGCTGGGTGGCGCCAGCGCGGCATTGCCGCCGCCCGTGCCGCTATCGCGCCCCATGCCTGCCGGAGCCCCGCAAGGGGCACCTCGTTGAGTGGAGTGGCCATTGCATGAACGAGGCATCGCCGCATGATCCTCAGCCGCCTTCGCCCGATTCCTTGCCGGGCAATAGGCTGCGCGAACCGGCTGTAGCTGAATCCCCAAGCCGCGCCTTGGTGCGGGTCTCGCAGCCCGATCTGCTGCGCCATGCCCAATTGGAAAAATCGCGCGGTCGCCTGCTGCTGGCGGCTATTGGCTTTACCGTGCTGTTTGGCGCCGTGGCGGTGAAGCTCTCGCTCGCCACCGTTTTTGACCCGGCCGAGCCAAAGCGCGCTGCCATGCTGTCGCGCCCACCAGCGCCGCCGGCGGAAACGCCCGTCTCACGCGCGGCGGTGACGGATCGCAATGGTGAAGTGCTAGCCGTTTCGCTGCCCATGACGGCGCTTTATGCCAATCCGCGGCAGATTGATGATCCGGTCGAGGCTGCCGACAAGCTCCGCCAGGTGCTGTCGCACCTTGACCGTGAATGGCTGATCGGGCGGCTTCAGGGTGAACGCCAATTCGCCTATGTCGCCCGCGCCCTGACGCCGCGCCAAATGCAGGCAGTGAATAATCTTGGCATTCCTGGCCTGTATTTTGAGGATTCGGAGCGCCGCTTTTTCCCGCAGGGTCGCACCGCCGCGCATATCATCGGTGGCGTGGATGTGGACGGCAATGGCATTGCCGGGGTTGAGAAATATTTCGACGAAAGGCTGCGCACGCTCCGCCGTGACGCGCTGCGGCTTTCGCTTGATATCCGCGTGCAATTGGCCCTGCGCGATGCCGTGCAGCATGCCATCACGGATTTCAACGGCATTGGCGGCGCCGGCGTGGTGATGGATGTCCATACGGGCGAGGTCCTCGGCATGGTGAGCCTGCCCGATTACGACGCCAATGATGTGGGGGCAGCCACTACGGATGAACGCTTCAATCGCGTCACCGTTGGTGTCTATGAACCAGGTTCCACCTTCAAGCTGTTGACCGCCGCCATGGCGCTTGATCTGGGCACGATGCAGACCTGGAGCGGTTATGACGCATCGCGCCCCATTCGCGTGGGGCGGCATGAAATCAATGATTTCCGCGGTAAAAATCGCTGGCTCGCCTTGCCGGAGATCATTGCCTATTCATCCAATCTGGCCTCCGCGCATATGGCCGCTGCGGTGGGGCCGGCGCGGCATCGCGAATTCATGCAGCGCATGGGCATGACATCGCGCCTGAGCATTGAGATTCCCGAAACCGCGCTGCCGCTGGTGCCGGGGCAGAAGACCTGGCGCGAATTGAACACCATGACCATTGGCTTCGGCCATGGCATTTCCGTAACACCTTTGCATGTCGCAACGGCTGGTGCGACGCTGGTGAATGGCGGCATTCTGCGCCAGCCCACCATTCTGGCTCAGCCCCCCGGCGTGGAACGCGAAGGCGTGCGCGCGATTGACCCGCGTACCTCAGAAAATCTGCGCCGGCTGATGCGGCTGGTGGTGACCGATGGCTCCGGCAAGGGTGCAGAAGTGCCGGGTTATTTCGTTGGTGGCAAGACCGGCACGGCGCAAAAGACCGGGCCGCGCGGCGGCTATCTGGAAAACAAGCGCATTGCCGCTTTCATCGGCGCCTTCCCGATGCATGCGCCGCGCTATTCGATTTACGTGATGGTGGATGAACCAAAGCCCAATGCGCGCAGCCATGGTTTTGCGACCGCGGGCTGGGTCGCGGCGCCGGCAGCGAATATGGTGATTTCGCGCATCGCACCCATTCTTGGCTTATTGCCCGAGCAAGCTTCGCCCGAGATTCAGCGCGCCATCGCCATGCCGATGAATGGGCGCGGTGTGCCTGGCGCAGCACCGCCGCCTGTGACGCCCGCCGCCACTCGTCCGCCGCAGCGCCAAACTACTGAATCGCCGCCGCGCGTCGCTGTGACCCAGCGCGAGGCTGCTCTTGCGCCTCGGTGATCTCATGCGTGGATGGGCGGATGCTCAAGCTCATGCGGCGCTGAAGGTGATCGGCATCACCGCCGATAGCCGCGCCGTGCGCCCTGGAATGGTCTTCGCGGCGCTGCCCGGTGCGCGCAATGATGGGCGTGCTTTCATTGCCGATGCGGTGGCGCGTGGCGCGGCGGCGATTTTGGCGCCCGAAGGCACCGCCTGGCCCGCAGAAGCGCCGGTACGCCCACTTGTCACCAGCCCCGATCCGCGCCGCGCCTTGGCGCTGATGGCTGCAGCTTTTTACGGCGCGCAGCCGGAATGCGTGGTGGCCATCACCGGCACCAATGGCAAGACCAGCAGCGTGGATTTCCTGCGCCAGATTTGGCGTGCTGCTGGCCGCAAGGGCGCGTCGCTCGGCACGCTCGGCCTGATTACGGAAGGTGTGCCGCCAGGGCCATCACTGACCACGCCCGATCCGGTGGCGCTGCATGAAAACCTCGCGCGGCTTTCGCGTGATGGAGTGATGGCGCTGGCGATGGAAGCATCCTCGCACGGGATTGATCAGCGGCGGCTGGATGGCGTCGTGCTGGCAGCGGCGGGCTTCACCAATCTGACGCGCGATCATTTGGATTATCACGGCAGCATGACGGCTTATCGTGCGGCCAAGCTGCGGCTGTTTGATACGCTTTTGCCGGCAGGCGCACCCGCCATTGCCATGGCTGATATGGAAGCGGAAACACTCACGGCATTGCGCGACATTGCGGCGCGGCGTGGGCTTGATCTGCGTCTGGTGGGGGCGGGTGGCGATGCGCTTGCCTTGGAAGCGGCGCGGCCCTTGCCGGAGGGGCAGCAATTGAGCTTCCGACTTGCGGGTGCACGGCACGAAGTACTGCTGCCACTGCCTGGGCGTTTTCAGGCCGATAATGCGCTGCTCGCCACGATGTGCGCGCTGGTAACGGGTGTGACAGAACAGGCTGCCCTGGCGGCGCTCGCGCATTTGCAAGCCGTGCGCGGGCGCATGGAACGCGCAGCGATATTGCCCAATGGTGCCGCGATTTATGTGGATTACGCGCACACGCCTGATGCGCTGACGCGCCTTCTGGCAGCGCTGCGCCCACATGTCGCGGGGCGCTTGCATGTGCTGTTCGGCGCGGGTGGAGATCGGGACCCCGGCAAGCGCCCGCTGATGGGGCGCGCGGCGGCCGAAGCGGCAGATCGCGTTTGGATCACGGATGACAATCCGCGTAGCGAAAACCCGGCTGCCATTCGCGCTGCCGTCATGGCGGGTTGCCCCGAAGCGTTTGATGCCGGCGCACGAGAGGAAGCCATCGCCAAGGCGATGGGCGCACTCGGCCCGGGCGATGTGCTGGCCGTGGCCGGCAAGGGGCATGAAACCGGGCAGGAGATCGCCGGCACCCTTTACCCCTTTGATGATGTCGCGGTGGTGCGCAAGCTGGCGGGGGGCGTGCCATGACGCCGCTATGGACCAGCGCCGAATTGCGCACTGCCACCCATGGCGCGCTTGCGGCGAATATTGCCGCTACTGGCGTTTCGATTGACAGCCGCAGTATTGCGCTGGGCGATATTTTCATCGCGCTCCGTGATCAGCGCGATGGGCATGAATTTGTTGCTGATGCACTCATGCGTGGTGCCGTGCTTGCCATGGTGGATCACAGGCCGCCTGGGGCGGTGGATGCGGCAAAGTTACTCCATGTGGCGGATACGCTTGCGGGCCTGACCGCCCTTGGTGCGGCGGGGCGTGCGCGTACTGCGGCGCGGGTGGTGGGTGTCACCGGTAGTGTCGGCAAGACCACCACCAAGGAAATGCTGCGTGTGGCGCTGGGTGCCTTCGGCGCTACGCATGCCTCGGCGGCTTCACACAATAATCATTGGGGAGTGCCGCTGACGCTGGCGCGGCTTCCGCGTGATGCCGCCTTTGCCGTGATTGAAATGGGCATGAATAATCGCGGCGAAATCGCGCCACTCTCGCGCCTTGCCCGCCCTGATGTCGGCATCATCACCTCGATTGGCACGGCGCATATCGGCAATCTGGGCAGTCAGGCGGCGATTGCCGCGGAAAAGGGCGACATCATTGCGGGCATTGCGCTGGGCGGCACGGCGATCCTGCCCGCCGATAGCACCTTTCTGCCAGAACTTGCCGCGCGCGCCCGCGATGCAGGGCTGCAGATGCTGACGCATGGCGAGGCTGCGAGCGCTGATGCCCGGCTGCTAACCTATCAGGCATCACCCGAAGGCGGTGTGGCGGCAATCGCGCTTGGGGAAGACAGGCTGGAATTACGCCTATCCACGCCCGGGCGCCATGTCGCACTGAATGCCTGCGCTGTTTTGGCAGCGGTCAAGGCGCTTGGCCTTGCGCCCGCCATCGCAGCGCGCGCCCTTGCCGAATTTACTGCCGGCGCTGGCCGAGGCGCATTGCGCCGCATCGCTGTTCCCGGTGGTGAGGCCTTGCTGATTGATGATTCCTACAATGCCTCGGTCGCATCGGTGCGCGCGGGGCTGGCAGTATTGGCGGCGCAACCAGCCAAGCGTCGCATTTTCGCCTTTGGCGATATGCTGGAATTGGGCGCGGAAGGGCCGGCGCAACATGCAGCCTTGGCTCATGACGCGCAGAAGAATTGCGACCTGGTCTTCTGCTGCGGCCCGCTTTCGATGCATTTGTTCCAGGCCCTGCCAGCCGCGCAACGCGGCGGGCATTTCCCGGATTCCGCAGCCCTTGCGGTGGCTTTGCGCGCCGCGCTCAAGCCCGGTGATGCGGTGCTGGTGAAGGGCTCGCTTGGCTCGCGCATGGGCGTGATCATCAAAGAATTGACGGCAGGAGAAAAAGTTTCGTGATCTATAATCTACTCCTGCCTTTCGCCGAGGAATATGCGCTGGCCAATCTCGCACGCTATCATACCTTTCGTGCCGGCGCGGCATGCCTGACCGCATTGCTGATCAGCCTGGTTTTCGGTTCTGCCATCATCAATTGGCTGCGTGGCTTTCAGCGCGGCGGTCAGCCGATCCGCGAAGATGGCCCGGCGCGCCACATCATCGAAAAAAAGGGTACGCCGACCATGGGGGGCGTGCTGATCCTGCTTGGTATGGTGGGTTCCACGCTGCTTTGGGCGGATTTGCGCAATGGCTTTGTCTGGGCCGTGCTGTTCATCACCTGCGGCTATGGTGCGTTGGGCTTTGCCGATGATTGGCTGAAGGTCACCAAGCGTAATACCAAGGGCGTATCCAGCCGCATGAAGCTTCTTGTGCAGGCGGGCTTGGGGCTGATCGCGGCGGTTTGGATTACCTGGCTGATGCCGGGCGCGCTTTCTGACAAGCTCGCCTTCCCGATCTTCAAGGAATTGTTGCTGCCCTTGGGTATTTTCTTCCCGCTGCTGGCAGCGCTGGTGATGATGGGCGCTTCCAATGCGGTCAATCTGACCGATGGGCTAGATGGGCTCGCCATTGTGCCGGTGATGATCGCGGCGACGGTCTTTGCGCTGATTGCCTATCTGGTCGGCAATCGTGTTTTCGCTGATTATCTGCAACTGCATTACGTGCCCGGCACGGGTGAACTTGCGGTTTTCTGCGCGGCCTTGGTGGGTGCCGCGCTCGGCTTCCTCTGGTTCAATGCCCCACCTGCCGCTGTATTCATGGGGGATACGGGGTCGCTTTCACTCGGTGGTGCTTTGGGTGGGCTCGCGGTTGCGACCAAGCATGAAATTGTGCTGGCGATCGTGGGCGGGCTTTTCGTGGTCGAAACCGTTTCCGTCATCATCCAGGTTTTCTGGTTCAAGCGCACCGGCCGGCGTGTTTTTCTGATGGCGCCGCTGCATCATCATTTTGAGAAAAAAGGCTGGGCGGAAGCGACCATCGTTATCCGCTTCTGGATCATTGCCATGATCCTGGCTCTCGTCGGGCTTTCGACGCTGAAAATCAGATGACAGCGCCAAGCCCCCCCTTCACCCCCTTTCCCGGCGCGCGCATTGCCGTGGTGGGGCTCGGCCGCGCCGGGCTGCCCGCCGCGCGGCGCCTCGCTGCCTGGGGCGCTGAGGTCACCGTCTGGGACGACAAGCCCGAGGCCCGCGCGGCCGCAGAGGCAGCGGGGCTGGTGGTGAGGGACCCCGCTTCCGGCCCCTTCCGTGCCGATGCCTTGCTGCTTTCACCGGGCATCCCACACCATTTGCCCGCGCCCCATCCCGCGGCTGCGGCGGCAGCGGCAGCGGGCGCGCCCATCCTTTGCGATGTGGAGTTTCTCTATCGCGCCGTGCTGGCGAGCCATTCCAAGGCGCGCTTCATCGGCGTGACCGGTACCAATGGCAAATCCACCACAACGGCGCTGATCCACCACATTCTGCGGGGTACTGGTATGGCTTGCGAAGTGGGGGGGAATCTGGGTCCCGCGGCGCTCGATCTCAACATCTTGGGGTCTGAGGCCGTCTATACCCTCGAAATGTCGTCTTACATGTTGGAGCGAATCGCAACTCTGCGCTTCAACGTAGCTGTCATGCTGAACCTCAGCCCCGATCACTTGGACCGCCATGGGAACATGGCCGGCTATGCCGCTGCGAAGGCACGAATCTTCGCGCGTCAGCAGGCTGGCGATGTGGCGGTGCTTGGCCAGGATGATGCCATGACTGCGCAACTGGGCGCCGGTTTGGCGGCGCGGCTGGTGCCGATTTCGGGCAGCACGCCCCAGCCTCGCGGGGTTTGGGCCGAAGGACGAGTGCTGCGTGATGATGGCGGGCCGATCCTTGATCTGGCCGAGGCAGCGGCGCTGCCTGGCACGCATAACGCACAAAACGCGGCTGCCGCGGCGGCGGCGTGCATCGCGCTTGGGGTTGCGCAGGCGGATATCGCGCGCGGGATCGCAAGCTACCCCGGCTTGGCGCATCGGCAGGAAATCGTCGCCGAGGCCAATGGCGTTGTCTTCGTCAATGACAGCAAGGCGACCAATGCCGATAGCGCGGCCCGCGCGCTCGCTTCCTATGACCGTGTGGTGTGGATTGCGGGCGGCATCGCCAAGGAAGGCGGCATTGCGCCGCTCGCGCCCCTGTTTTCGCGCATTGCCAAGGCTTTCCTGATCGGGCGCGATGCGCCTGCCATGGCGGCGACATTACGCGCGGCCGGTGTAGCGCATGAAATCCTGGGCAGCCTTGAAGCAGCCGTGCCGGCGGCGGCGCAGGCGGCGTTCACGGGGGCTGCGCCGGTGGTGTTGCTGTCACCAGCAGCCGCTTCCTTCGATCAATTTTCGGGCTTTGATGCGCGTGGCGATCGCTTCCGTGATCTGGCGCGCGCGCAGGTTGCGGCACAGCAGCGGAGGGCAAGCTGATGGCGCTCTCCCGCGCGGATAATTCCATTCTTGGGCGCTGGTGGTGGACAGTTGATCGCTGGACGCTTGCCGCACTCATGGTGCTGATTGGCTTTGGCTATGTGATGATGCTGGCGGCATCGCCCGCAGTGGCTGAGCGCATTGGCGCATCATCACGCCATATTTTCTTTCTGAAGCAGGTTTTCTACCTGAGCATGGCGGCCTTTGTGATGGTGGTCGTTTCACTGTTCTCACCACGCGGTGTGCGGCGCATTGCCTTGCTTGGCTGTGCCGGGGCCTTGGTATTGACGGCGGCAACGCTGGTGGTGGGCGTTGAAATCAAGGGTGCGCGGCGCTGGTTGCCGATCCCTGGGCTTTCCTTGCAGCCATCGGAATTCCTCAAGCCCTTCTTCGCCGTGGTGGCGGCCTGGCTGATTGCAGAAGGCATGGCGCCGGGCTCACGCTTCTGGGGCCGCACCATTGCGATTGGCCTGTTTGCAGTGATTGCCGTGATCATGAAAAGCCAGCCCGATATCGGCATGCTGCTGGTGATGACCGCGGTGCTATTTGCGCAATTCGTGGTGGCTGGCCTGAATTTCTTCATTGTCGGTGGGCTTGCCGTGCTTGGGGCGGGGGTTGGTGTTCTCGCCTATTTGCTGTTTCCGCATGTGCAATCCCGTGTGCACCGCTTCCTTGATCCAAGCTCAGGCGATTCCTATCAGGTGAGCGTGGCGCTGGAGGCTTTTGCCAATGGCGGGCTTTTGGGGCGCGGGCCGGGCGAGGGGCGCGTCAAGAACGTATTGCCCGATGCGCATGCCGATTTTGTCTATGCTGTCGCCGGTGAGGAATTTGGCATGGTGATGTGCCTGGTGATCCTGGCACTTTTTGCCTTTGTCGTGTTGCGCGGCCTGATGCGGCTTTTGGCGGAGACTGATTTCTTTGTTGTGCTGGCGGCAACCGGGCTGCTGACGCAATTCGGCTTGCAGGCCTTCGTGAATATGGCGTCCACGCTGCATCTGATCCCCACCAAGGGCATGACACTGCCTTTCGTTTCCTATGGCGGGTCTTCCGTGCTCGCCATTGCGTTGGGCATGGGGATGTTGCTGGCACTCACGCGCAAGCGCATTGGTGAACGCGCCGCCAGCACGGGCTTGCCGCATGGCGCGCTGGCCGCGGGTAGCGCGCGGTGAGGGGCCCCATGGTACAGCCCATCATCATCGCCGCAGGCGGCACGGGTGGACATCTTTTTCCCGCCGAGGCGCTGGCGGCTGAGCTGATCCGGCGCGGTGAACGCGTGGCGCTGATGACCGATGCGCGATCGGCCGCTTATGACAGCCCTGTTTTCGCGAATGCCGAGCGTTTTGTGCTGCAAGGTTCCGGCCTTTCCGGGCGCGGGCTCACCCAAGCCTTGCGCGGCGCATCAGCATTGTTGATGGGAACGTTTGAGGCGCGCCGGCATATCCGTGAGTTGTCGCCCTGCGCGATTGTTGGTTTTGGCGGCTATCCTTCCTTCCCGCCCTTGGCAGCGGCGCGCCTGATGCGCGCATCGCGGCGCCCGGCGCTGATCCTGCATGAACAGAATGCCGTGCTGGGCCGCGCCAATCGGCTGCTGGCGCGTAGTGCTGATCTATTGGCGCTTTCCTATGCCGATACGGCGATGGTGCCGGAAGGCACGACAAGCGCGGTGGTGGGAAATCCGGTGCGGCCGGCACTCGCCGCCTTGGCTGGGCAGCCCTATCCGCTGCCGGCGGAAGGCACGGTGCTGCGGGTTTTGGTGCTGGGCGGATCACTCGGGGCGCGAATTTTTGCTGATGTTGTGCCGGCCGCGATCAGCGCGCTGCCTGAGGGCTTGCGCGCGCGCCTGCTGGTGACGCAGCAATGCCGTGCCGAGGATTTGGCGCGTACACGCAGCGCTTATGAAGCCGCTGGTGTGCCCGCGGATCTGGCGCCGTTCTTTCCTGATGTGGCGGGGCGGCTGGCTACCGCGCATCTGGTGATTGGTCGTGCCGGCGCTTCCACCGTGGCCGAGATTGCCTGCGCTGGCCGGCCTTCCATTCTGGTGCCGCTGCCATCCGCGATTGATGATCATCAAACCGCGAATGCACGCGCCTTGGCCGCTGCCGATGCGGCGCGGGTATTTGCGCAAGCTGCCTTCACGCCGCAAGCGCTGACGGATGCGCTGGCATCCTTCCTGAATTTCCCCGCGCGCATGGCTTCTGCCGCTGCCGCTGCCGCTGCCTTGGCGCGTCCGCATGCGGCGCGAGAGCTCGCGGATCGTGTCATGGCGCTGGCGCGGCGCAATCTGGTGGGGGCTGCCTGATGCGCGCGCTCCCCATCACCATCGGCGCCATTCATTTCGTTGGCATTGGCGGCATTGGCATGTCCGGCATTGCGGAAGTGCTCCATACGCTCGGCTACCAGGTGCAGGGCAGCGATATTTCGGAAGGCGCCAATGTGGCGCGGCTGCGCGCTGCCGGCATTCCGGTGATGATCGGCCATGACGCCGCCAATCTGGGCAATGCGCAGGTGCTGGTGGTGTCCACCGCCGTGAAGCGCGACAATCCTGAAGTGGCTGCGGCACGGCAGCGTTTGATCCCGATTGTGCGCCGCGCGGAAATGCTGGCCGAGCTCATGCGCCTCAAATGGTCCATCGCCATTGGCGGTACGCATGGCAAGACGACGACGACAAGTCTTGTGGCTGCTGTGCTGGAAGCGGCGCGGCTTGATCCCACCGTGATCAATGGCGGTATCATCAATGCCTATGGCACCAATACGCGCATGGGCAGCGGCGAATGGATGGTGGTGGAAGCCGATGAAAGCGATGGGTCCTTCCTGAAACTTCCTGCCGTTGTTGCCGTCGTTACGAATATGGACCCGGAACATCTGGACCATTGGGGCACGGAAGAAGCGATGAAGGAAGGCTATGCCCAATTCGTCGGCAATATCCCTTTTTATGGTTTCGCGGTGCTGTGCATTGATCATCCCGAAGTGCAGGCGATGATCCCGCGCCTTTCGGATCGGCGTATCGTGACCTACGGCTTTTCTCCGCAGGCCGATGTGCGCGCGGATCGCGTCATCACGGATCGCATGGGTGCCACCTTTGAAGTGACGGTGACGGATCGGCTGAGCGGGCGTGTGCGCAACATGAAGCCCTTCCGCCTGCCCATGCTGGGTCAGCATAATGTGCAGAATGCGCTGGCCGCCGTTGCCATCGCGGCCGAGATGGGTGTTGATGAGACGACGATCCGCACTGCCCTTGCCGGCTTCAAGGGTGTGAAGCGGCGTTTCACGCGCACGGGGGAAGCGGGCGGCGTTACGGTGATTGATGATTACGGCCATCACCCGGTAGAAATCGCTGCGGTGTTGAAGGCCGCGCGGCAGGCCGGCGCGCGTGATGTGATTGCGGTGGTGCAGCCGCACCGCTATTCGCGGCTTGCGTCCCTATTCGAAGAATTTTGCGCCTGCATGAATGATGCAGGCACGGTGATTGTGGCCGATGTCTATGCCGCTGGCGAAGCGCCGATGGAAGGCGTGGATAAGGACGCGCTGGTGGAAGGCTTGCGCGCGCGGGGGCATCGTTCTGTGGTGCCTCTGCCCGGCCCCGATAGCCTGGCCGAAATGATCCACGCCATCGCTCGGCCTGGTGATTACGTTGTCTGCCTTGGCGCGGGCAGCATCACCAATTGGGCGCATGCATTGCCCGCGCAATTGACGGAATTGCAGGCGCGCGCGCGTGGACGCCTGGCGGGGGCGATGAAATGATGCCCCAGCCCATCAGCCAGGCCGTGCTGCCCCCGCTGCGTGGACGCGTGGAACGCGATGTGCCACTCGGTCCCGTGACCTGGTTTCGTGTAGGCGGGCCTGCGGATGTGCTGGTGCGCCCGGCGGATCTAGATGATCTGTTGTTGCTGCTGCGCGACATGCCCGCTGATATGCCGCTGACAGTATTGGGCGCCGCATCGAATCTGATCATTCGTGACGGTGGCATTACAGGTGTGGTACTGCGCCTTGCGCGCGGTTTTGGTGATGTTGTCGTGGAAGCCGATGGCATCATCGCCGGCGCCGCTGCGCTTGATGTGACGGTGGCGGAAACCGCTGCCGCTGTGGGGCTCGGCGGGCTTGAATTTCTGGTCGGTATTCCTGGCAGTATCGGCGGCGCGGTGGCGATGAATGCCGGCGCTTATGGTGTTGAGATCAAGGATGTTCTGGATTGGGCGGAAATCGCTACGCCTGAAGGATTGCTGCGGTTCGATGCGGCTGCGCTGCATTTTGCCTATCGTCATGCGCAATTGCCCAGGCGCGGTATTGTGGTGCGCGCCAGGCTGCGGGCGACACCGGGTGACAAGGCAGCGATTACTGCGCGGCTTGCTGAAATCCGTGCCGCGCGGGAGGCAACGCAACCCGTGCGCGCGCGCACTGGCGGTTCCACCTTCAAGAACCCGCCTGGCGACCGTAAGGCCTGGGAATTGATTGATGCGGCTGGCTGCCGAGGCCTGACTCGCGGCGCCGCACAGGTCAGCGAAAAGCACTGCAATTTCCTGCTCAATCTGGGTGGCGCCTCCGCCGCTGATATTGAAGCGCTGGGTGAGGAGGTGCGCGCGCGCGTGTTGGCGCATTCCGGCATTGCGCTGGAATGGGAAATCCGCCGCATTGGAAGGGCGCAGCCATGAAGAAGCGCGTGGCAGTCCTGTACGGCGGGCGCTCCGCAGAACGCGAAGTGTCGCTTTCTTCCGGCCGGCAGGTGATTGCCGCCTTGCAGGAGGCGGGCTTTGCCGTGACGCCGATTGATGTTGGCGATGATTTGGCCGCCGTGATCCATGCGCTGAGTGATCCACGCCCCGATGTTGTCTTCAACGCGCTGCATGGGCGCTTTGGTGAGGATGGTTGCATCCAGGGCATGCTGGATTGGCTCGGCCTGCCCTATACGCATTCGGGTCTGCGAGCATCAGCGCTCGCAATGGATAAGGCCGCGGCAAAAGCCGTGTTCCGCGCCGCCGGGCTGCCGGTTGCCGATGATCGTGTGGTCACGCGCGCCGAATTGGAAGCGGCGGACCCGCTGCCGCGCCCCTTTGTCGTGAAGCCGGTGAATGAAGGTTCTTCCGTTGGTGTCACCATTTTGCAGGAAGGTGACAATCGCCGTGCCGCCATTGCGCGCGGCTGGACACATGGCGATACCATCATGATCGAACGCTTCATCCCTGGGCGTGAGTTGACGGTTGGCGTCATGGGCGATCGTGCGCTGGCGGTGACCGATATCCTGGCCGATGCCGGGCAATTCTATGATTATGAAAGCAAATACGCTGCTGGCGGTTCGCGCCATATCCTGCCCGCACGCATGGCGCCGGGTGCTTATGCGGAAGCGATGGATATCGCCTTGCGCGCGCATCATGCACTCGGCTGCCGCGGCGCATCGCGCACAGACCTTCGTTACGATGACACGCAAGGTGAGCCGGGCCGGCTGATCCTGCTTGAAGTCAATACGCAGCCTGGCCTGACGCCAACATCGCTGCTGCCGGAACAGGCAGCGCATTGTGGCATGTCCTTCCCCGCGCTTTGCGCCTGGATGGTGGAGCAAGCCCGCCATGGCGCGTGAA
This sequence comes from Roseomonas sp., assembly GCA_020249925.1. Classification (GTDB taxonomy): domain Bacteria; phylum Pseudomonadota; class Alphaproteobacteria; order Acetobacterales; family Acetobacteraceae; genus Neoroseomonas. The sequence goes on from JADCER010000015.1 coordinate 16,174, forward strand.
CGCTTGGTCGCCACCTCAACACGGAAAAAGAAGGAACAGGGCCGGCCTTCGGCGCTGCGCATTGCGCTGCGTCGGTCACGTCGTTTTGCGCGGCCTGCGCTTTATGGTGTGCTGATCCTGTGTGGCTTCGGCGCGATTGCCTATGGCATTGCGGTGGTGGACCCGGCGGGTCAGGCAAGGCGCATGCTGGATCAGGTTGCGATGATTGGGCCGGATCGCAGCATGACTGTGCAGGCGGTTATTGTGGATGGTCGGCAGAACACGCCACTGCCACTAATTCGCGAAGCGCTTGGTGTTTCGCGTGGCGATTCGATGCTTGAATTCTCGCCAGAGGCTGCAAGGCAAAGATTGGAATCGATTCCCTGGGTGGCACGCGCGCATGTGGAACGCCATTTGCCCGGTACGATTGTGCTACGCCTGGAAGAACGTCGGCCCTTCGCCATTTGGCAAAACCAGGGTCGCTTCGTGATCGTGGATCGTGAAGGCAAGACAGTGGCGACCGATGGGCTTGATCAATTCGGTCCGCTTCCATTGATCGTTGGTCCCGGCGCGGATCGCGCCGCCGCGCAGCTTTATGATTTGCTGGCGGCGGAGGCAGCGGTGGCGGAACGCGTGCAGGCCATGGTGCGCATTGGCGAAAGGCGCTGGAACCTCCGCCTGCATAGCGGCACGGATGTGTTGCTGCCCGAAGCCGCCGAAGCCGCTGCCATCAAGCGCCTCGCGGAATTGCAGCAGGAAGCGAAACTTTTGGACCGCCCCTTGGCGGCGATTGATCTGCGCCTGCCCGATCGGCTGGTGGTGCGCACCAATCGTGAAACACCTGAAAACCAGCCGGCGCGCCCGGTCGCGCGAAGGGAACGCGGATGAACCAGCTCACCCGCCTACCCGGCGCTTTCGAACCTGCCGCCGCACCGCCGCGCCGTCGCCGGCAGGCGCGCAGCGGTGTGTTTGGCGTGCTGGATATCGGTTCCACCAAAGTGGTCTGCCTGATCGCGCGCATTGAAAGCGATGGCAGCCCGCGCGTGCTTGGTTTTGGCTGGCAGCGCGGTCGCGGTGTGAAGGGCGGTTCCATTGTTGATTTGGAAGAAGCCGAACGCGCCATCCGCGCCGCTGTTGGGCAAGCGGAAGAAATGGCCGACACGCGGCTTTCCGGTGCCATCGTCAATCTTTCCTGCGGGCAGCCGGATAGCCGACCCTTGCATCTGCAATGGGACATTTCCGGACGCGCCGTGACCGAAGCCGATCTGCGCGCCATTCTGCATGATGGGCGCCGGCGCACCGCCGAAGAAGGTCGGGAAACGGTGCACGCTATCCCGCTTGGCTTCACGGTGGATGCGACACCTGGCGTTGATGATCCGCGCGGCATGATTTGCGATGTGCTGGGCGCGCGTCTGCATATGGTCTCGGCGGCTGAGGCATCGCTACGCAATCTTGGCGCCTGCCTGATGCGGTGTGATCTGGAAGTGGAAGAATTGGTCTCCGCCCCCTTCGCCTCGGGCCTTGCGACTTTGGTGGAAGATGAAAAGCAGCTTGGCGCCACCGTCATTGATATGGGCGGCGGCACCACAAGCCTTGCGGTCTTCAGCGAAGGGCATTTGGTGCATACCGCGCAAATCCCGGTGGGTGGCGGGCAGGTGACGAATGATCTGGCGACCATCCTGTCGACGCCGGTTGCGCATGCGGAACGGATGAAGACGCTGCATGGTGCGGTGCATGGTGGCGCGGATGATGAACGCGAATATCTGCCGGTGCCGCTATTGGGCGAAGATGAACACCATATCGCGCGCATTCCACGCGCCATGGTGGTTGGCATCATCAAGCCGCGGCTTGAAGAAACCTTCGAGCTTCTCAAGGACAAGCTCGACCAAAGCGGGCTTGGCAAGGAAGGTGGTGCGCGGGTTGTGCTGACCGGCGGCGCATCGCAGCTTGTTGGCGTGCGCGAAATGGCGGCGCGAATCCTGGACCGCCAGGTGCGCCTTGGCCGTCCGCAGCCTTTGCGCGGTTTGGCCGAAGCGGCGTCTGGCCCCGCCTTTGCCGGCGCGGTCGGCCTTTTGCTGTGGGGCGCTGGCGAAGGCCGCCCCGTTCTGGATATCGCGCCCGGCCCGGTGAAGGCCGGCGGCGCGTTTCGTCGTTTGATTCATTGGCTGAAGGATCGCGTCTGATGCGCGCACCTTCCGCCACCCCTGCCAACCCAAGCTGCCCATCACTGCGTGAGGAGGAAAATCAATGACCCTGAACCTGACGATTCCGCAAAATCAACACACGGATTTCACGCCGCGGATTACGGTGGTGGGTGTTGGTGGCGGTGGCACCAATGCCGTCAACAACATGATTTCCATGGGTCTGGATGGCGTTGAGTTCCTGGTGGCGAATACGGATGCGCAATCGCTGATCCATTCCCGCGCTGATCGCCGTGTGCAGCTTGGGCCGCACCTCACGCAGGGCCTTGGCGCCGGCGCGAAGCCCGAAATCGGCCGCGCCGCCGCAGAAGAAGCGACCGAGGAATTGGCCCGCCATATCGAAGGCGTGCACATGATTTTCATCACTGCCGGCATGGGGGGCGGCACCGGCACGGGGGCAGCGCCGGTGATTGCGCGCATGGCGCGCGAACGCGGCATCCTCACGGTTGGTGTAGTGACCAAGCCCTTCGATTTCGAAGGGCCGAAGCGGCGCAAATCCGCCGAACAGGGCATCGAGGAATTGCAGCAATTCGTGGATACGCTGATCATCATCCCGAATCAGAATCTCTTCCGCCTGGCCAATGAACGCACCACCTTCCAGGAAGCCTTCAAGATGGCGGATAATGTACTGTATATGGGCGTGCGCGGTGTCACGGATTTGATGGTCAATCCCGGCATGGTCAATCTGGACTTCGCCGATATCCGCACCGTCATGGCCGAGATGGGCAAGGCCATGATGGGCACGGGCGAGGCCGAGGGTGAAGACCGCGCCCGCCGCGCCGCCGAATCCGCCATCAGCAATCCGCTGCTTGAGGATATTTCCATGCGCGGTGCCAGGGGTGTGCTGATCAATATCACCGGCGGCTATGACATGACGCTGTTTGAGGTTGATGGCGCGGCCAATCGCATCCGTGAAGAAGTGGATGAGGATGCGAATATCATCTTCGGCACATCGGTGGATGAATCCATGAATGGCCGCGTGCGGGTTTCCGTGGTGGCAACCGGTATTGATGCGGCCCAGTTCAGGGAAGCGGAAAAGCCGAAGCTGGTGGCGGTGGGTGGCGGTGCGGCGCAGCCGGTCAATGCTGTTGCAAACCAAGCGATTGGCGCAGCACCTACCGGCCCCGGGCTGCCCTTCATGCGTCGTGCCGCGCAGGCCGCGCCGGCGCTGCGCCCGGCCATTGTGGATACGGCGCCCGCACCCGAACCCGAAGTGGCGCCAAGCCCGGCACCGGTTGCGGAAGCGCCGGTGATGCTTGCGCCAGCACCGGCTTATCAGCCGGAAGCACCGCAGCTCCGCGTGCCGGTGACAGAAGCGGTGGAACCGCAGCCGGCGTCAGCCGAGCCTCGGCCTTCCGGGTTGCGTGGACTTTTCGGCAAGGTCACCGGCATGGGCGGCATGATGAAGCGCAACCTGCCGCCGCAGGCCGAACCGCAAGCCTATGTGCAGGAACCGCCGCAAGCGCCGCGCCTGGAACCGAAGCCCGCGCCGGCGCCGCGCCTCGATGCAGGACGCCCGACGCAACAGGATGAAATGAGCCTGGAGATTCCTGCATTCCTGCGCCGGCAGCGGAGCTGAGATTATTGCCCCTGGCGTAAAGCCATAGTGCCGTGTCGTCCAAAAGGGCGATACGGCACAAGCACCGGATGATGACTTCGTGACATGAAAAAGCTGGCGCCCGCGATGCAAACGGATCACGCCACCATGAGATCAGGCAAGAGCCAATGGCGCCCTGATAGCCGCGCGCCCCCTATGACAGATGCGCGCAAAAGATGACGTGATCCACCGATGGCGGATCACGCCGCAACCTATCAGGAAAGTTGCTTAGAGCATGTTGCATTCACGTGGGTTCACGCAACACGCACTACGTCGTTATTTTTCGAGCATCTTCACACGTTCAGATGATTCCATCTGAACGTGATCTGCTCTAGGCCGCCTGAACGTCGGCGGAAGCGATCGCGGGCTTGGCGCTATTCGCCCAATACTCCGCACGTTCCTGCTGCTCACGCAGCACATAGCCACGGCCCCAGACGGTACCGATCAGATCCGCGCCGCCAGCGGTTGCAAGCTTCTTGCGGAGCTTGCAGATGAAGACGTCAATGATCTTCACTTCAGGCTCATCAATGCCGCCATAAAGGTGGTTCAGGAAGACTTCCTTGGTCAGCACAACACCCTTGCGGAGCGCGAGCAATTCCAGGATCGCGTATTCCTTGCCGGTCAGATGGACAGGATTGCCACCAACCGCCACTTCGCGTGAGCCGATATTGAGTTGCAGCGGACCAACCTGCAGGGTCGGCTGGCTGAAACCCTTCGCGCGGCGGACAATGGCCTGAATGCGCGCGACCAGTTCCTGCTGGTCAAAAGGCTTGGTGATGAAATCATCGGCGCCCATGCCGAAAACCTTCACCTTGGTTTGCGGGCGGCTGACGCCCGACAGGATCAGCACCGGCGTTTCAACGCGGCCCGCGCGCAGACGACGCACGACTTCGCCACCATCCAGATCCGGCAGCATCAGATCCAATACGATGATGTCATAATCATAGAGTTTTGCGAGTTCGAGGGCTTCTTCCCCCGTATCCGCTGTTTCCACAATCATGGAGGCGTGACGAAGCATTAACGAAATGCCGCGCGCCGTTGTAGGATCATCCTCGACTAGCAGAACACGCATTGATCGCTCCTTTTGACCGACAAGAAGGTTTTTACCGAGTTTTGAAGGGAATTGAAACAGGAAATTTCTTCCCCCCGCATCCCTGAACGGATAATCGTCCAAAAAAGTAAATTTCTTGATAAAGAAATATACTTAAAATGAGTTTTTCGACAGATTTTTACGACCATTGGTCATTTTTCCTCTAATGAGTGCTTACCAAAAGATGAATCACGGCTAAAAATTCAGCCGGCGACTCGCGTGGAAGGAAGTGTCCGGATATCGGAACAACTTTTCGTGCCAGAAGTCGCGTGAAATGCCGGGCGCAGCCAGCGCTATTGCCCGGCGGGTCCACGCCATCCTCCGCCCCGTGCAAAACCAGGCTCGGCACGGTGATCATCGGGCGGCTGGCAAGGCGGGCTTCAATCGCCGCATAGGCTGGATCGCCCGCCACTGCCCGGTGCCGATGGCGATAGGAATGCACGGCAACCGCTACGAAATCGGGATTGTCGAAGCTCGCCGCCGTTTTGGCGTAGCTTTCGGCAGAGAAGCCCATATTGGGCGACCACATGCGCCACAGCAATTCACAAAGGCTGTGCCGATTCTCCGCCAGGCCCGCCGCACCCCTGTCTGTTTGCAGGTACCATTGATACCAATGGCGCGCTTCCTGCGCCGGTGCGGCGGGGCGGATACTCCCCGCAATGTCTTGAATATTATAGCCATTTGCGGAAACCAGACCGATCACCCGCTCCGGCCAAAGGGCCGAGACCACGCAGGCAGCCCGCCCGCCCCAATCATACCCGGCCAGGATTGCCTTCTGGATCGCCAGCGCATCCATCAGCGCCAGCAAATCCGCCCCTAGGGCTGCCTGTTCGCCGGAACGCGGCGTTGCCGCATCCAGAAACCGGGTCGGGCCATAGCCGCGCAGGTAAGGGACCAGCACGCGGAAGCCCTGGGCGGCAAGCTCAGGCGCCACACCATCCCAGGCGCGGGCATCATCTGGAAAGCCATGCAGTAGGATGGCAGCGGGCCCGGTTTCGGGGCCGTGCATTTCCACCGCCATATCCAGCGCCCCGGCCTTGACCATCCTCAGCTCCATCGTCGCCTGCTCTCCCTCGGTTGACGCATTCTTCATCAGGAGCATTAACCAAAAGGTTAACGCGGGGACTGAAGGAGCCCTTAAATCGAAAATTTTTTGCAACCCTGGGGTGTAGGGTCAGGGCGCCTCTTCGCCCACACGCCGTACCGACTGGGGCATTTGCTAACCCTAACCGTTAAATTTAACTGTTTTGAATCAGCGCTTTACTAAAAATACCTGTCACGCCGGCAGCGGATATTGGTCCAGATAGGGCTGGTATTCGGGCTCCACCTCAATCGCCAAGGATGAAAGCGCGCGGACCACGGCACAATAAAATGAAATGGTCAGCACCAGATCCACCATCAGTTCATGGTCGAAATGCGCCGCCAGCGCCCTATAGGTCGCCTCACTCACCCCCGGTCCCGCCGCGGCTTCCCGCGCGGCCAGCAGCACCAGCCTGGCGAGGGGTTCAAGCGCCGAATCCTGCCCCGCGCTTTCCGCGATCAGGCCGTGGATATCGGCATCGCTCACACCAAAATCCTTGCCGATTTTCACGTGATGCGACCATTCATAGGGTGAACGCGCCTGCCAGCCCACTTGCAGAATGGCCAATTCCCGAAGGCGCGGGTCGAGTCGCGACCCGTAGCGGATGAATTGCCCAAGGCCGGAAAAGGCACGCGCGGCTTTGGGGCTATTGACCAGCGCCTTATGCAAGGCAATGGGGCGCTTCAGCAGATCCCGGTCGGCTTCCGCCAGATCATCCACTGTCAAATCAGGTACGCGGGCCATGGGCTATCCTCCGTTATGGGAGGGAGCCTAACCGCTTAGCCTAGGCGCCGGAAGCCCGGGTCGCCTGGTTCAGGGCTTCGGCATCCGGCACTTCCACGCGCCTTCCTTGCAACCGCACCAGCCCCGCCGCTTCCAGCCCATGCATGACGCGCGAGAGGCTTTCCGGCGTCATGCCTAGCCTCGCTGCAATGGCCGCGCGCGGTTCGGGCATGGCAACGCGCCCGCCAGGCATCAGCCGCCCGGTCAGGAAATGCGCCACGCGTTCGCTTGCCTTGGTAAGCTTCATGTCACGCAATTGATCCGCCAGAACCCGCCATTGCCGCGCCATTTGCGCGAGGCTTGCCTCAGCGAGTTGCGGCTCCTCAGCCATGATGGCGTGAAAATCTTCAAGCGGGATGCGGAGCAGGCGGCTTTGGGCCAAGGCCTCGGCGCCGAAGGGCCAGGCGCCGCCCAGGATCACCGCCGGCATCAGAAAGCATTCACCCGGGCTGATGATCTCCAGCAGGCCGGGCGCGCCATCCTTGCCCCGCATGGAAAGCCCGACGGAACCCTCCTGCAAAAGGTAAAGCGCCTCTGGCTCGGCCTCGGGCGCGAAAATCACATCGCGGCGCGGCACCGTAATGGGCCTGGCCGCGGCCATCAGGGCGCGCGCAGCCGCAGCCCCGGCGGCGGAAAGGAAGGGGTGCCCGGTGCCATAGGCGGGCGCGGCGATCATTTCCTGCATGGTGTCAGACAAACCGAATTCGCCGCGCCGCTTCTTGATGCAGCGCAAGCACCCTGGCGATAAGGCGCCACTTCACGCAAAATGGCCCGGCAAGAAACGGGGGGCGCCATGCAGATCACTTCCAGCCATTTGCCGGTAGATTTCGCGGAAGGGCATTTCTGCGTCCGCATCATGCGGCCCGAGGGGCCATGCGTGATCGGCTTTGCGCGCGGCGCGGCCTATGACCTGACGCCCGCCTTCGGCACGGCATCGCGCTTCCTTGAAGAGGATGACGCGATTGGCGCCATCTCCGCGCGCGGTGAGGCCATCTCGCTTGATCTTGCGGCGCTATTGGCCAATTCCGCCTGGGATGCGCGCTATCCTGCCAAGCCCTTCCTGCTTTCGCCGATTGATCTGCAAACGGTTAAGGCCGCCGGCGTGACTTATGTGCGCAGCATGCTGGAACGCGTGGTGGAAGAACGCTGCCGTGGCGATGCCGGCCAGGCGGAAGCGGTGCGCGCTGAATTTCGCAGCATCATTGGCGATGATCTGGCCGCGATCATTCCGGGCAGCGCAGAAGCCATGCGCCTGAAAGCTGCCTTGCTGCAAAAGGGCTGGTGGAGCCAATACCTTGAAGTCGGCATCGGCCCGGATGCAGAGATTTTCACCAAATGTCCGGCCATGGCGTCTGTTGGCACAGGCAGCAAGATTGGCGTGCATCCTGTCTCTGCCTGGTCAAACCCTGAACCGGAAGCGGTGATGGTGGTGAATGGCAAGGGGCGCATTCAGGGTGCCACACTCGGCAATGATGTCAATCTGCGCGATGTAGAGGGGCGAAGCGCGCTATTGTTGGGGCGTGCGAAGGACAATAACGCCTCAGCCGCGTTGGGGCCAATGATCCGGCTGTTTGATGCGGGCTTTACCTTGGAAGATGTGCGGCGCGCTGAACTCAGCCTGACGATCACCGGGCGTGATGGGTTTGAATTGGCGGAAAGCGGGCCGGTGGGCGCGATCAGCCGCGACCCGGCGGATGTGGTCGCGCAAATGATTGGTGCGCATCATCAATATCCGGATGGCGCGGTGCTCTATCTCGGCACGCCTTTTTCGCCAGCCAAGGATCGCGGCGCGCCGGGCATGGGCTTCACGCATCGTGAAGGGGATGTGGTGCGGATTGCATCGCCCCGGCTCGGGGTTTTGGTGAATGAGGTGGATCGCACCGATGAATGCCCGCCCTGGCGTTATGGCATCGGGGCGTTGTTTGCCTCCCTCGCCGCACGCGGATTGCCGCGCGCATGAAGGAAGAAACCGGGCGGCTTGATCGCGGCGACGGTGTGCATCTGGCCTGGCGACGCATCGCCGGGCGCAGACCTGGTGTGGTGTTTCTGGGCGGCTTCAATAGCGACATGACGGGCAGCAAGGCGGAATTCCTCGCGGCCTGGTGCGCCGCGCGCGGGCAGGCGTTTTTGCGCTTTGATTATTCCGGCCATGGCACATCCGAAGGCCGGTTTGAGGATGGCACGATTGGGCGCTGGGCGGAGGATGCGGCTGCGGTGATTGCGGCGCTTAGCGAAGGCCCGCAAATCCTGATCGGGTCTTCCATGGGTGGTTGGATTGCATTGCTGCTGGCCGCGCGCCGCAAGGTGCCGGTGCGGGCGTTGATCGGCATAGCGCCGGCGCCGGATTTCACCGAGGATTTGATGTGGGCGGAATTTCCGCCCGCAATACGTGAGGCGATTATGCGCGATGGCGTGTGGCATCGGCCAAGCGACTATGGCGCGCCTTATCCCATCACGCGGGCTTTGATTGAAGATGGCCGCAACCAGCTTTTGCTGCGGGCGCCAATCGCGCTGGAGTGCCCCTTGCGCATCTTGCAGGGCCAACAGGACCCGGATGTGCCCTGGCGCCATGCGCTGCGCATTGCGGAAGCGGTGACGGGCGGCGATGTGCGGGTGACGCTGATCAAGGATGGGGATCATCGGCTATCGCGAGAGGCGGATTTGGCGTTGTTGGGGGAGACGCTGGCGGGGCTTCTCTAACTGAACCGCAGACTATTGCGCGCCCTTCCCGCGCCCGCCCGCGAAAGCCACCAGTACAATCGCCACGAAGGATGCTGCGGTGAACAAGCCAAAGCCATTCACATAACCAATCATCGCCGCCTGGCGCGCAACCTCATTGCTCAGCTTCGCCAATTCCGGCACGGTTTCCATCCCAAACCCACCCATGGACCCCGGCAATTGCAGCGTGCGATTGAAGGGCGAGATCATTTCCGTCATGCGGCTGTAATTCATGGCGCCCGAGCGAATAATCTCTGCCACACTTAGCGAAATGAACAGGCTTGATCCGATATTGCGCAGCAGATGGAACATCGCCATGGCTTCGGGCAAATGCTCCCGATCCAGTGTCTTGAAGGTCAGCACCGTCAGTGGCACCCAAATGATGCCAACCGAAACGCCTTGCAGCACGGCGTTCCACAAAAGCGCTTCTTCGCTGACATTCAGATCAAAATGCATCAGCCACAGCCCTGCCGCCACCATGGCGGCGAAGCCAATCGCCATGCCAATGCGCGGGTCCCAACGGCCGATCAGGAAGGTCAGTGCAAAACCAATCGTGCCGCCAATGCCGCGAAAGCCCACAATCTCCCCGATCACGCTATCGGGATAGCCGGCATATTGCTGCAATAGCGATGGCAGCAGCACAATCGGCGTGAAATTCACCATGCCATAGATGAACACCAGCAAAAGCCCGATGGCGTAGTTGCGATCCAAAAGCAGCCGCAGATTCAAGAAGGGCTGCTTTGCCGTCAGGCTATGCGCGACGAAGATATAGAACGCCAAGGCGGCGATGATGGTTTCAAGGATGATCTCATTCGATTCATACCAATCCAGCCGCTGCCCGCGGGATAGGATCAATTGCACGCAGGAAATTGCCACCGTCAGCGCCAGAAAACCGGTCCAATCCAGCGGCACGGGCTTGCCGGGCTCATCTTCCGGCAGCGTCGCCCAAAGCGCGAAGCTTGCCAGCACGCCCGCCGGCACAATCATGTAAAAGGCCCAGCGCCAGCCATAAGCCTCAGCCAATTGCCCGCCAAAGACCGGCCCGATCACCGGGCCCAGCACCACCGTCATGCCGAAGATGGAGCTCACCAGACCGGCCTGCTTGCGCGGGAAACTATCCAGCACAATCGCGTTCGCCAAAGGGATCACCGGCGCGCCAATGCCGCCCTGCACAATGCGCCACAGCACCACGGTTTCCAGCGATTCCGCCTGCCCCACCAGATAGGTCGAGATGGTGAAGCCCACCACGCAGAACAGCATCACGCGCCGCCGCCCACTGCGCGCCACCAGCCAGCCGGTCATGGGTGTGACGATGGCGGTGGCGAGGATATTGAAGGTGGTGGTCCAGGCGATTTCATCCGGCGTCGCGGCCAGGCTGCCCTGCATCTGCGGCAATAGGGTGGAGGCAACCAGCAGCGTGGTGGCGTAAAGCGTTGCCCCCATCACCACCGCCGCCAGGATCAGGCAGCGGCGCATCACCGATAATTCCAGTATCGGGTTGGTCTCAGACATCAGCACCCCGCGCCAGCCGCCCGGCGCAGACCCAATTTCGCCAATAAATATCCCGCAAACCTATGGCGGACATGGCATTTTCCTGCCAGACTGAACCAAATGAGGGATTGGATACTGCCAAGTCTTGACGCGGGTGGCGAGCCTTTCCAGCGCCCCCTTGCCCCACAAAAGCGCCCTTGATCATGCAAGGCCGGCTTTTGCGCTTTGTCCTGTTGGTTGTGGTGCCGGCGCTGGCGCTGCTGGTGGCGGGCGCCTTCTGGCTGACCGGCGGGCGCTACATCACCACCGAAAACGCCTATGTCCGCGCCGATATCGTGCAGATTGCCCCGGAAGTTGCCGGCCGCGTGACCGAAGTTCTGGTGCGCGACCATGCGCGCGTCCCCGCCGGCGCCGTGCTGCTACGGCTGGACCCCACGCCCTTCCGCCTGGCGCTGGAAAAGGCCGAGGCGGAATTGGACGCGGCCCGCACGCAGGTGGAGCTTTCCCGCGCCACCTTCCAGGAAACCCAGGGCGAAATGGCGGAGCTGGAAAAGCGCGTCGCTTTCCTGCTGCGCCAGGCCCGCCGGCAGGAAGAATTGGCGAGCCGCGGCATCGCCCCCACCGCGCGCATGGAAGAAACCCAGCATGATGCCCAAGTGGCGCAGGACAGGATGAATGTGCTGCGCCAGCGGCTTGTGCGGCTGCTGACGACGCTGAAGGGCGACCCGGATTTGCCGGTGGATGACCATCCGCAGGTGCGGGAGAAAATCGCCGAACGCGACCGCGCCGCGCTGGATTTGGCGCGCACCGAAATCAAGGCGCCAACCGGCGGCACGGTGGTTAATCTGCGCCTGCAAGTGGGCGAGCAATTGCGCGCCGCGATCCCGATTTTTGCGCTGGTGTCAGATAGCCGCCCCTGGGTGGATGCGAATTTGAAGGAAACCACGCTGACGCATGTGGCGGTGGGCCAGCGCGTGGATGTGGTGCTGGATATCTACCCGAATGTGACCTGGAAGGGTGTGGTGGAAAGCATCAGCCCCGCGACGGGCGCTGAGTTTGCGATCCTGCCGCCGCAAAATGCCTCAGGCAATTGGGTGAAGGTGGTGCAGCGCCTGCCGGTGCGCATCCGCCTTGAACCGCATGAGGGCGAGCCCCCCTTGCGCGCCGGGGTGACCGCGACGGTTTCGATTGATACCGGGCGCGGGCGGAGCATTGCGGATGTGGTGACGGGGTTTTTGGATTTGTTTAGGGGCAAGGCGGAGGCGGCGGGGGCGCGTTAGGCTAGCTCCTGGCGCGATTTTCGCCCTTGGCCTTGGGCGCCTTGAAGGGCGCCACTTTGATTTCCCCCGCCCGTTGCCGCGCGCGCGCGATATCAAAACTGCCCTGCATGCGCATCAGCGTATCCATGGAAACGCCAAAGGCTTTTTCGACCCTGATCGCCATTTCCGGCGACAGCGCGGCGCGTTCATTGAGCAACGCCGAAAGCGCAGGCCGCGTGACACCCAGCACCTTCGCCGCTTCCGTCACCGAAAGCCCGTGGGGGTCAATCACCTCATGCTTGATGAAGCCGCCCGGATGGGCGGGGATTTTCAGGCGGATGGGTTGCTTGCTGGTCATTGCTGCGTCCTTCAATGATAATCCTCATAATCCAGGTTGATGATTTCGATTTCGGTCTGATCAATCCTGAATGTCAGGCGCCAATTCTTGGTGACTACAAGGCTCCATTCCCCCTTGCGATCACCGGTCAATTGATGGGCTTTCCAGCTTGGTATGCTGCGCAATTCATCCTCCCGCGCCATGTCTTGCAGGAAGGAGATCATGCGCCGAAGCTTTGGCACGACAGCCGGTTGAAGTCCGGAAGCATCATCATCTTCAATGAAGCGCCGCAGGCCCTTGTGCAGCACATTGCGGATTTTCATCGTGATGGAACCTAGCGCGACGCGGCATAAATGTCAAGTGTAACTTTACAGGCAACGAGCGAGTTTGGCGATCCATTCCTGCCCTCGCAAACCGTTCATAAGGGCGCGAAAGCCTACCCCCACCCCACCGCCTCCGGATACCTAACCCCCGTCAGCACCAACCCCTCCGGCGGCGCGGTCTGGCCGGCCTTGGCGCGGTCTCCGCCCAACAATACCGCACGCGGCCAGGAAGCCGGGCGGCGGCCATAGCCAACCTCCACCAGCGTGCCCACCATGTTGCGCACCTGGTGGTGCAGAAAGCTCCGCGCCTCGGCGATGATTTCAATCTCCTCCCCCAGCCTCGTCACATCCAGCCGGTCGAGTGTGCGGAGCGGCGATTTCGCCTGGCAGGAAGCCGCGCGATAGGCGGAAAAATCATGCCGACCCAAAAGCCCCTGCGCGGCCTCATGCATCGCTGCCGCATCCAGGCGCTTCTTCACATGCCACACGCGGCCAAAATCCAAGGCCGGGCGCGCCGGGCGGTTCAGGATGCGGTAGCGATAGGCGCGGCCAATCGCCGAAAAGCGCGCGGACCAATCATCGGGCACCATCGCCGCCCCGGTCACGGAAACGGGGTGCGGGCGGGTGTGGAAGTTCAAGGCCTCTCGCACCCGCTCGGGCGGCAAGTCAGTGCCCAAATCCAGATGCGCCACCTGGGCTTCGGCATGCACGCCGGCATCGGTGCGCCCGGCGGCGGTGACCAGGGGGACCTCTCCGCCATTCAAATGCGCGGCGGCTTCTTCCAGCACCCATTGGATGGAAAGCAAGCCATCCTGGCGCTGCCAGCCGCAAAAGGGCGCGCCATCATATTCCAGCCTCAGCGCATAGCGGGGCATGGCGTCATTCCAGGCGCGTGCCGGCGGGGATAGGCAGGCCGCGCAAAAACGCCTCGGCCGGCATGGCGGCGCGGCCAGGGCGTTGCAGGCGCTGCAAGCGGAGCGCCCCCTGCCCGCAGGCGATCAGCCCGGCATCATCCAAGGCCTCACCGGGGGAGCCATGGCCCGCTTCAAGCGCGGCGGCGGAAACCCGGATGGCTTCCCCCTTCAGCATGAAGAAGGTGCCCGGCCAGGGGTTGAGCGCGCGGATGCGCCGTTCCAGCGCCTCAACCGGTTGCGTCCAATCCAGGCGGCCATCTTCCTTCGTGAGTTTGGGGGCATAGGTGACGCCCTCTGCCGGCTGAGGTGTGGCCGCCGGGTTTTCCGCCAGCGCGCGCAGGATCAGCCGGGCGCCAAGCGCGGCCAGCGCATCATGCAAGGCGGGCGTGGTGGTGGCAGGCGTGATCGGCACCGCTTCCGCCAGCAGCATCGGCCCCGTATCCAGCCCTTCTTCCATGCGCATGATGGTGATGCCGGTTTCGGTATCGCCGGCCAAAATCGCCGCCTGGATCGGCCCCGCCCCGCGCCAGCGCGGCAGTAGGGATGCGTGGATATTGAGGCAGCCGCGCCGCGGCGCATCCAGCATCGCTTTCGGCAAAATCAGCCCATAGGCCGCGACCACCGCCACATCCAGATCAAGCGCGGCGAAGGCAGCGTGTTCGGCCTCATCCCGCTTCAGCCGTGCAGGGTGGCGGACGGGCAGGTCGAGTTCCAAGGCAGCGCGATGCACCGGGCAGGGCGTTTCCTTCTGCCCGCGCCCGGCGGGTTTGGGCGGCTGGCAATAGACCGCGGCAATCTCATGTCCCGCATCATGCAAGGCGCGCAGCGCCGGCACCGCGAAATCCGGGCTGCCCATGAAGGCCAGGCGCAAGGGGTGCCTGGGGTTGCTCACCCGCGTTGCTGGGATTTCAGATCCTTGGCGAGCTTACGCAGGATCATATTGCGCTTGAGGGCGGAAAGATGGTCCACGAACAAAACGCCGTCCAAATGGTCAATTTCATGTTGCAGGCAGGCGGAAAGCAGGCCGTCGCCCTCAATCTCCCGCTTCGCGCCGGTCAGGTCCAGATAGCGCACCTTCACGCGGGCGGGGCGAGTCACATCGGCATATTGACCGGGGAGGGATAGGCAGCCTTCTTCGCGCGTTGCGGCCTCATGGCTTTCGGCGATGATTTCCGGGTTCACCAGCACCATCGGATCGGGCTTTTCCTTGGGCTGGATATCCAGCACCACGAGGCGCAGCCCCTCACCAATCTGCGGCGCGGCCAGGCCAATGCCGGGCGCGGCATACATGGTGGCAAGCATTTTGGGCGCCAGCGCACGGATAACATCGCCATCGGCATCGCCAAGCGGGCGCGCCTTCAGGCGCAGCCTTTTGTCGGGCACGAATAGGATGGGCAGGGTTTCGGTTTCGGTCATGGCAGGCGCTGGCATGTAGCCCCGCGCGCCCCCCCTTGCAACGCCAAAGCCGCAAGCCAAAATAAGGGCTCAGCAGGGCGCTTCGGGCCCGGCAACACGCTTCGCTCTCGGATGAGGAGGCCATAGTACGTGACCAGACCTTCGCTTTTCGGCTCGCCCTTGTTTCTTGGCTTCGATCATCTGGAACAGATGCTCGATCGTGTGGGCAAGAATGCCGATGGCTATCCGCCCTATAACATCGAACAGATCGGCGATAACCGGCTGCGCATTACGCTGGCGGTGGCTGGATTTTCCATGGATGATCTGCAGATCACGCAGGAAGACAATCAATTGGTCATCCGCGGTCGGCAGAAGGATGATTCGGAAGGCCGGATTTTCCTGCATCGCGGCATCGCCGCCCGCCAATTCCAGCGCGCCTTTGTGCTGGCGGAAGGCATAGATGTCGAAGGGGCGTGGTTGGATAACGGCCTGCTGCATGTGGAATTGAAGCGGCCGCTGCCGGAAGTGCGGGTCAAGACCATCCGCATTGATACCAAAACCAATGGCGCCGCCACCATCGTGGAAGGGCGCCCCGAACGGGGCTGAACGCCCCACCCCCCGCCGGGCCTATTCCAGGACGGCACATCAGCGCGAGCCATGAAGGGCGCGCAAAGGACAAGACCATGAGTGACCAGGAAGAATTCGACAATGAAACCGAAGGCGAACAGGAAATCATCCTGACGGCCGAGGATCTGCGCCAGCTCTCACCGCTGGATTGGGCGCGCTATGGCACCAATCGCATCGCCTATATGCGCCCGGTGATGGTGAATAATCAGCGCGCTATCGCGATCCACGCGGCAGACGGCACGCAGATTGGCGCGGCGCCGGATTACGCGCTTGGCGCGGCGGCGATTTTCCAGCACGGGATGGGTGTGGCGCTGGTCCACTAAACCTGTGTTTGGTCGCATTTTCCGAGCCGCCAAGTGGTTCCCACTTGGCTTGAAAATGCTCCTTGTCTGGTCGCATTTTCCGAGCCGCCAAGTGGTTCCCACTTGGCTTGAAAATGCTCCGCGCCTCACTTCACCCGCGGCAGTTTCTGTTCCACCAGCGCGGCCATGACGCCGCCGCCATAGGGAATGGCCTCATCATTGAAGTCATAATGCGGGTTGTGCACATCGCAGCCGCCCGCATCGCCCGTGCCATTGCCAACATGGATATAGGCGCCCGGGCGTTGCAGCAGCATATAGGCAAAATCCTCACTCCCCATCACGGGCGTGCGGTTACGCTCCACCGCCGCTTCACCGACCAATGATGCTGCGGCATCGGCAAGTGCGGTCGCTTCCTCCGGCGCATTAATGGTGGGGGCGGCGATTTCCTTGAAAGTGATCTCGGCGGTCGCGCCAAAGGCCGCCGCCGTGCCCTGCACCACGGCGCGCATGCGGTCTTCCACCAGGCGCATCATCTCCATCTTGAAGGCGCGTACCGTGCCCTTGAGTGTCACCTGATCCGGGATGACGTTGTATGCTTGGCCGGCATTGAAGCCGGTCACGCTCAGCACCGCGCTATCCAAGGCCGGCACATTGCGCGCGACCACGGTCTGCAAGGCAGTGACGACCTGTGCGCCCACCACCACAGGATCAATCGTCTGTTCCGGGCGCGCGCCATGGCCGCCCTTGCCCTGGATCAGAATGTCGAAAAATATCGCGCCGGCCATGATCGGGCCGGGGCGGATGGCGAATTGCCCCACCGGCAGGCCAGGGCGGTTATGCAGCCCATAAACCGTATCGCAGGGGAAGCGATCAAACAGCCCATCGGCCAGCATGGCCTGAGCGCCGCCGCGGCCTTCTTCCGCCGGCTGGAAAATGAAATGCACCGTGCCATCGAAATTGCGCGTCTCGGCCAGATAGCGCGCCGTCGCGAGCAACATGGTGGTATGCCCATCATGCCCGCAGCCATGCATCTTGCCCTCAATGCCGGATTTATGTGCGAAGCCATTGGCTTCCGGCATGGGCAGCGCATCCATATCGGCGCGCAGCCCAAGCCGGCCCTGACCATTCCCGTTCCGCAGCACGCCCACCACGCCGGTCTTGCCAATGCCGCGATGCACCTCAATCCCCCAGGAGGCAAGGCGTTCGGCCACCAGCGCGCTGGTCCTGACTTCCTCAAACCCCAATTCAGGATGGGCGTGGAAATCCCGCCGCCAGGCGGTGAGTTCCTCATGCCATTCGCGGATTTTCTCGACAGGTGTCACGCGACCATCCCCCGGTTCAAGCTTCAGATGAAAAACCTATAGGGCAGCGCCGCGCCCTGGGCTACGCTTGTCGGCAAGAGCCGGGAAGCCGGCCCAAGCCACAGGAGAGGACCCCATGCGCCCAACCCGCCGCCATATGCTCGCTGCCCTGCCCGCTGCCGCCCTGATCGGGCGCGCGCAGGCCCAAGGCGCCTTCCCCGATCGCGCTGTGCGCTACATCGTGCCGTTTCCGCCGGGTGGCCTGACGGACATCATGGCCCGCCTTGTGGGCCAGAAGCTTTCGGAGATTTGGGGCCGGCCCGTGATCATCGAAAACCGCGCCGGCGGCAATGCGTTGATCGGCGCCGATGCGGCGGCAAAAAGCCCAGCCGATGGCTACACGCTGCTTGCCATCACCATGACGCATACGGTGAATGCGTCGCTGTTTCCCAATGCCCCCTTCAATTTCCGCCAGGATTTTACAGCGATTTCTGTTCTTGGGTCGCTGCCGCTTGTCGTGGTGGTGAATGCGGAACGCAACCCCGCACGAAGCCTGGCCGATCTGCTGACCCAAGCGCGGGAGCGCAATCTGAATGCCGGATCATCGGGCAATGGATCACCGCCGCATCTGGGGCTGGAATTGGTGCGCCGCGTCTCCGGTGCGGGGGACCGCATCACCCACGTGCCCTATCGCGGTGGCGCGCCTTCCGTCACGGACCTTGCGGCGGGGAATCTGGATTTCATGGTCTCCAACCTGCCGGAATGCATTGCGCAGATTCAGGGCGGGCGCCTGCGGCCCCTTGCCATTACCTCCGCCGCCCGCCATCCCCTGGTGCCGGATGTACCCACCGTGCGCGAAGCGGGCTCACCCGAACTTGAAATGACCAATTGGACCGCGATGATGACCAATACGGCGGTGCCCGCGCCCATCCTGGCCAAGCTGGAAGCCGATACCCTGGCCGCGATCCGCGACCCGGAAGTGTCTCGCCGCGCCCGCGACGGCGGTTTTACGGTGGAAGCCTGGGACAGGGCGCGCAGTGCGGCCTATATCAGCGCCGAGACTGACCGCTGGGCCAGGCTGGTGCAGGAAGCGAAACTGAAGGCGGATTGATGCGACTTTCCCTGACTGAGGCTGAAAAACTTGTCGTGGCGGCGCTCGCTGCCTCGGGCGCCGCGCCTGAGATGGCCAAACGCACCGCCGCTGCCCTGGTTGCCGCCGAGGCCGCCGGACAGGCGGGGCACGGGCTGTCGCGCGTGGCGCAATATGCGGCGTTTCTGCGCAATGGCCGCGCCGATGGAAAAGCCATGCCGCGCATCATCAATGAACGCGGCGGTGCTGCGCTGATTGATGCGAGGCACGGGCTCGCTTACTCGGCGTTGGCGCTGGCGGAACAGGAAGCGGCCTGGCGTGCGCGCGGTCATGGCATTGCCTTTGTCGGGATTACCAATAGCCACCATTCCGGCGCCATGGGCCTACCGGTGCGGCGCTTGGCCGAAAAGGGGCTGGTGGCGCTCGCCTTCACCAATTCGCCGGCTGCCATGCCCGTCCCCGGTGGGCGACGGCCCTTGATGGGCACCAACCCCATCGCCGCCGCCTTTCCGCGCCGCGCCGCACCACCGCTGGTGATTGACATGGCGCTATCGGAAGTCGCGCGCGGCAAGATCATGGTCGCCGCCAAGGAAGGCCGCGCCATTCCCGAAGGCTGGGCTTTGGATGCCGAAGGCCGCCCCACCACCGATGCCAAGGCCGCGCTCTCCGGCGCCATGCTCGCCATGGGTGGCACCAAGGGTGCCTTGCTTGCGCTGATTGTCGAATTGCTCTGCGTGGCGCTGACCGGTGCCGCTTTCGGCTTTGAAGCCGATAGCTTCTTCCAGGATGAGGGTAATCGCCCCCGCCTGGGTCAGGCACTGCTGGTGATAGACCCCGGCGCGCTCGCCGGCGCGGATGGTTTTGGCGCACGCATTGAAACACTGATCGCCGCCATGCTGGCCGATGAGGGTGTGCGCCTGCCCGGGGCGAAGCGCGATGCGCAAACCACCCGCGCTGCCGCTGATGGGCTCGATATCCCCGATGCCGTGCTGGAAAAGATCAAGGCATTAGCCACACCGTGAGCAAAGCCCAGGAACCGGACAAGCATTGCGGCCCAGCAGCCGTGGCCTCGCTTTTCGCACATCGGCCAGCCGATGTGCTGCGGTTTTTCTATACGCCGATGCGTCGGCAGGAAGCAGGCGCCTATTGTGCGGCGCTGGCCAAGCGCCGCCTGCCTTATCGTGAAGTCCCGCCCGAGGAATTGCAGCGTATCGCTGGCACCACGCATCATGGCGGCATGGTGGCGGTTGCGCGCCCGCGCGGTGTGACCTTGTTGGACGTATCCAACCTGCCGCCAATCCTTTGGGCCGCGCCCGTGCTGCCGATACTGGATGGCATCGGCAATCCGCATAATCTTGGCGCCATCGCACGCTCCGCCGCGTTTTTTGGCTGCAAGGCGCTGGTGATTTCGGGCGACAACCGCCAGGCGCGGCTTTCCGACGCGGCCTTGCGCACCGCCGAGGGCGGGCTGGAGGCGCTGACCGTGTTTCAGGCACCTGATCTGCCATCGCTGCTGCGCGCGCTGGCGCCACGGATGCTGAGCCTGGCCGCCGTGGCGCGGGAGGGTGAGCCGCCGGAAGCCCTGCCGCGCGGGCGCCCCTTCGCCCTGGTACTCGGCAATGAAGAAAAGGGGTTATCGCGCGAAACCATTGCCGCCTCAACGGCGCGCGTCACGCTGCCAGGTTCCGGCGCGGTGGAAAGCCTGAATGTCTCGGTCGCGGCTGCGGTGCTGATCCATGCGCTCTGGCGCTGAGCGCAAGGGCCTTGATGCGCTTGCGGAAACCTCGCAAAGCTGCGCTTGGTAGCCGAAGACATGAGCCAAGCCGCCCTGACATTGCGTCCCACGCCGGAAGGTCGAACGCTGCTGCTGACCGGCAGGCTGGATGCTGCCGGTGCGGCGGCGCTTTGGCCCGCCATGACGCGCGCCTTGGCGGAAAAGCCCCAGGCGATTGATCTTTCCGGGGTAGAGTTGCTCGATAGCGCCGGCGCCATTTTGGTGCTGCGCGCGGGTGATGATGTGCCGGTACTGGGCGCGGCGCCTGATGTGCTGGCGGTGCTGGAACGCAACCGCACCGCGTTGAAAGCGGCGCCAATCCCCGCCGAAGCGCCACGCGACTTCGCGCCCATCACGGCCTTCGGCGGTACGGTTTATGGCGGCATCCAGGCCGCCCTTTCCGGCATTGCCTTTGCCGGGGAAGCATTGGTCGCGGCCTTTCGCGTGATCTTTCGCCCACGCATGTTCCGCGGCGCGGAATTCCTCCGCCATTTGGATGAGATCGGGCTGCGCGCCTTTCCACTGACGCTGCTGCTGGGTTTTCTGATCGGGCTGATCCTGGCCTATCAATCCTCCATCCCGCTCAAGCGTTTTGGCGCGGAGATTTTTGTGCCCAATCTGGTCGGCATTTCACTTTTGCGCGAATTGGGGCCGCTGCTGGCGGGCGTCGTGCTGGCGGGGCGCACCGGTTCGGCCTTCGCCGCCGAACTCGGCACCATGACAGTGAATGAGGAAGTGAATGCGCTCCGCATCATGGGCATTGACCCTATGGTAATGCTGGTGCTGCCGCGCATCCTGGCGGGCATATTGGTGATGCCGGTGCTGACCTTGGTGATGAACCTGGCCGGGCTCACGGGCATGACGGTAGTGATGCAAAGCCTGGGCTTCCCCTGGAGCGCGGTTTCCAATCAATTGCAGCAATGGCTGGCCCTTGGGGATCTGATGGGCGGCCTGTTCAAATCCTGCTGCTTCGGCCTGGTGATCGCCGCCATTGGCTGCCGCGCCGGGCTTTCCGCCGGCTTCGGCCCGCGCGCGGTGGGTGATGCCGCAACCGCGGCCGTGGTGGGCGGCATTGTCGCCATTGTCGCCATGGATGGCGTTTTTGCGATTCTGTTTTTCAGGCTTGGCATATGAACGACGATACCGTCATTCGCGTGGAGAACCTGGCCGTCAGCTTCGGCCCGCGCACCATTTTCAAGGATGTGTCCTTTGAAGTGAAGCGTGGTGAGGTCTTTATCATCCTGGGCGGTTCAGGCTGCGGCAAATCCACCTTGCTCAAGGCGTTGATCGGCATTGTGCCAATTGCCGCGGGACGCGCGGAAATCCTTGGCGTTGATCTGGCGGAAGCGGATGCGGAAGGGCGTATTGCATTGCTGCAAAGGATTGGCGTGATGTGGCAATCCGGCGCGCTTTTCGGCAATATGACGCTGTCCGAAAATGTGGAATTGCCCTTGGAAGAACACACCGATTTGCCGCGCCCGGCGCGAGAGGCTTTGGCAAGGGCCAAGCTTGGCCTGGTTGGGCTTGGCGATGCGGCGGGGCTTTTACCTGCCGAGATTTCGGGCGGCATGGCCAAGCGTGCGGGCATTGCGCGCGCCATGGCGCTTGATCCGCCCTTGCTGATTTTGGATGAGCCATCGGCCGGGCTTGACCCCATCACTTCAGCAGGGTTGGACAAGCTCATCCTGGATATTGCGCGCAGCACCGGGACGACTTTTGTGGTGGTAACGCATGAATTGCAATCCATTCTGGCCATTGGGGATCGCTGCATCATGCTGGACAAGGAAGCGCGCGGCATGATCGCCATGGGCAAGCCGCGCGACTTGCGCGATACCGGCACGCACCCCACCGTGCGCTCCTTCTTCCGGCGAGAGGCTGCCTGATATGGCAAAACCGCCCAATACGCTTTTCCTCCGTATCGGGATGCTGGCGCTTTCCGCCATTGCGCTTGCGGTTGGATTCATTCTTTACCTGACGGCCGGACAATTCGGTACCAAATCAGATTATTTCGAGACCTATGTCGGTGAATCCATCGTCGGTCTCGATGTTGGGGCATCGGTGCGCTTTCGTGGCGTGCAGATTGGGCGCGTGACGGAAATCTCACTGGCAGCGGCTGTCTATGATGTGCCCGAAGCGCGCGCCAATCGTGCCGCGATGCAATTGGTGGTGATACGCTTTGCGGTGGAGAGGACACGCGTAGCCCGCATCGCCTCGCTTGAGGATATGATCGCGGCCGGCTTGCGCACGCGCATTGCTTCCCAGGGGATCACTGGCGTTACCTATCTGGAAATTGATATTCTGGACCCAAGACGCTACCCACCCATCCAAGTGCCCTGGAAGCCGCGCTATGATCATGTCCCCGCCGTGCCTTCCACCATCACGCAAGTCACCAGCGCGGCAGAACAAATTTTGCGCCGGCTGGAAGCGCTAGATATCGAATCCCTGGTCAATAACGCCGCCGGTCTCATGGCTGATTTGCGTCGCCAGGTGAATGATGGGGAAGTCGCTATTGCGCTGCGTGAAGCCAGTGAGACGCTGACCGAGCTCCGCGCTGAAATCCGCAAGGCGCGCTTTGAAGATACCGCGGCCGAATTGCGCGATGCGATCCATCATTTGGGTGAGGCCGGGCGCAGCACGCAGGAATTGATGTCAAGCCGCGAAGTGCGCGATGCGCTGGTGCGCATTCCGGCTGCGGTCACCGCACTTGAACAAACCTTGCGCACCGCGCGCGGTACGACCGCTGATCTGCAAGCGGATTTGTCGCCGTTGATGCGTGATTTGCGATCCTCGGTCGCCAATCTGCGTGACACCACGGAAGCGCTGCGGCGCAATCCTTCGCAAACCCTTCTCGGCGCGCCACCGCCGCCGCCCAATCGGGAACGCCGCTGACATGAAGACCCTGCATCGCCGCGCCCTTTTAATGGCAGCACCTTTGCTTGCCTCTGCCTGCTCTGTCCTGCCGGATCGGCCCTATCAGGAAGTGCTGCGCTATGCGCTGGAACCACGCCGGCAAGGGGAAGGCTGGCGCGGCAGGGGCCGGCGGACCTTGCTGCTGAGGACGCTGCGCGCTCCGCCGGCGCTTGATGTACGCGGGCTCCGCAGCATTCGCCCGGATGGGACCGAGGAGATTGATTTCTACGCCGAGTGGATCGCGCCCCCGGCGGAGGCGGCAGAACAGGCTTTGCGCCGTTGGCTGATGGATGCGCGGCTTTTCGCGGCCGTACTGGCGCCTGGCAGCCGCGCCAATCCTGATCTGGTGCTGGAAGGTGAATTGACGCGGCTGGTCGCCAATCGCGCGCGGGGTCAGGCGGAAGCGGAATTGAATTTCGTGCTGATTTCAGAACGCGAGAGCTCGCCCCGCGTGCTGGGGCAGATGATCAGCACCGGAAGCGCTGCGCTGCCGAACAATGCGCCGCGCCCGGATCAGGCAGCAGCGGCGATGAATGCCGCTTTGGCCAATGCTTTTGCATCTTTGGAGCAGGCGCTGGCGCGTTACGCCTGATCCCGCCGGCGCCGCGCGCGGCGAAAGGCATAGACCAGATGCAGCGCATAGGCCGCGATGGACCCGCCCACCACCACCCAGGCCAGCGGTTCCACCCAATGCTGCACGCGATCATAATGGTCTTCCAGCCAATAGCCGGCGATGGCGAGGAAGCTCAGCCAAATCGCTGAACCAATCGCGGTCCAGACATAAAATACCGGGCGCGGGATCAGCACCATGCCGGCGGGGATGGAAATGATGGTGCGGATGCCAGGCAACATGCGCCCGAAGCAAAGCGCGAAAGGACCCCAGCGCTTCAGTGTGCGTTCCGCACGGTCCATGTCTTCGGTTTCAAAGGCGAACCATTTGCCGTAGCGCGCGACCAGCGGGCGGATGCGGTCCATCCCGAACCAGCGGCCGATTTCATACCAGAAGGCATTGCCGACCACAGTGCCAAGCACACCAATCACAATAACGCCAATCAGCGAAATCTCGCCCCGCGCGGCGGCGAAGCCCGATGCGGCCATGATGATTTCAGATGGGATGGGCGGGAAGATGTTTTCCGCCACCATCAGCACAAACACGCCCATCAGCCCGGTTTCCGCGACCTGGCGCGCCACCCATTCAAACATTCAATCCACCTTGAAAATCAGCAGCGTGAGCCAGCGCCCGCGCACGTAATTGAGCCCCGTGACAGAACCGGCGTCGCGCGGCGTGATGCCACGCTCTGCCGCCATCGCGCGAAACGCCGCTTCCTGCCGATGCGAAACCGCCACCACGCGCCCAGGCTTTTCCGCCAAAAACTCTGCCGCCGCCGCACCATCACGGAGCAGCGCAATGCCGCCACCAAGCGCGAATTGCAGCGAGGGTTCATGATAGCCGACCACACCAAAATCACGGTCGCGCAAACCGGGGGCAATGGCGCGCACCTCCGCCGCGATACGCGGGGACATCCAAACGGCCTGCAGGCGTGGAATGACGCCTTCCAGCACCGCGGCATAAACCGGTACACTCAACACCGCACCAAGCAGGGCAGCGCGCGCCCAATGCCCCGCGCGCGCCGTGCGCCGCAGCAGCAGGATCAGCGCAACACCAAAGCCGAGCCCAATCAGGCCGAAGATATCCACGCGCCTTTCGGCGTAAAACGCTGCTGCCATGGCGGCGATGGGCAGACCAAGCGCGACACCACCCAGCGCCAGCCAGCCTATCGCTGCCAGCCAGCGCGGCGTGGGTCGGCGCAACGGATCCAGCGCCCAGGCAGCCGCCAGCAGCATCAGCGCAGGATAAGCCGGCAGCGCGTAATGCGGGAGTTTCGTTGCCACCGCTTCAAACAACAGCCAGACCGGCACGGCCCAGCCCAGCAGGAAGCGCGTTTGTGGCTGCAGCCGATCCGCCCAGGCGCCAGGCAAGGCGCGCAGCACAATCCAGGCAGAGGGAAAGGCGGTGATGCCGAACAGGAAAGTGTAGAAACCCGGTGGGCCCCAATGGCTTTCCTCGCCCGATCCCACCTTGCTCAGCATGTCATCGCCGATGGCTTCGGTGAAAAAGCGGCCTTCGGTTGCGATACCAATGGCGATGAACCAGGGCGCGGCGCAGGCAATCATCAGCGGCACGCCCCAAAGCGGGCGGAGCGCGCCAAACCAGGGCGCGCGGCGGTCCATCACCAGCAAAGTGATGCCGGCCAGCAAGGGCACCATCGGCGCAATGGGGCCCTTGAGCAGCACGCCCACACCCAGCGCCAGCCAAAAACCTAAAGCCTGTTTCGTGGTGAATTGCGCCGGCGCCAGATAGGCGCGGCCCATCAGCAGCATCGCCGCCGTGATACTCGCCAACAGCGCCGCATCGGTCTTGGCGATATGGGTTTCCACCACCAGCACCATGCAGGGCGCCAGCATGGCTGCCGCCAGAAACGCCGCACGCCGCCCGACCAAGGCACGGCCCAGATAGCAGGTGGCCAGTACCGCGAGCAGCGCGCCGATCAGCGATGGCAGCCGATAGGCCCAAATGGCACCTCGCGCCGGGATGCCCACGGCTTCCAGCGTATGCACCGTGGCTGCTTGCGCCCAATGAATGCCGACGGGCTTCTTGTTGCGTTCCACCTCACCAAGCTTGATCCGCACATAATCGCCGGTTTCCACCATCTGCCGGCTGGCCTGGGCAAAGCGGCTTTCATCGCGATCCCCGGGCGGGATGGAAAAGAAGCCCGGCAGCCAAAGCAATAGGCAGAGCAGCGCAAGCCACCAGCCTGGGCGGCGTGTTTCCGGCAAACGGTCAAGGAAGCTGCCCAGGGTCATCGCGCGGCGGCTCTAGCATGAGACTACGGCGGGTGCCATGAAGGCGGCATGAAGGAAGCCTCATCCCGGCCAAGGCGCCCGCCCGGCCTGCCCACCAGGCGCGCCGCACGCGATGTGCTGGATGCCGTGCTGGAAGCGCATCGGCCGCTGGAAGAAGCGCTGGAGGCCCTGCCGGCGCGGCTTGAAGCGCGGGATCGCGCGGCGGCGCATCGCATTGCGGCGACCGTGCTGCGGCGGCTTGGCAGCATAGATGCCGTGCTGGAACCCTTTCTGCGTCGTGAACCCCCGCCACCTGCACGCCATGCGCTTAGGATCGGTGTCGCGGAATTGCTGCTGCTGGGCACACCTTCCCATGCCGCCGTGGCCTCTGCCGTGGATCTGGCGCCACGTGCCTTTGCCGGGTTGGTGAATGCCGTTTTGCGCAAGGTGGCAGCGGAAGGGGAGGCGCTGCTGGAAGGGCTGGATGCGGCGCGGCTCGATACACCGCCATGGCTATGGTCCGCGTGGCACGCGACCTATGGCCCGGCGGTGCGGAGCATCGCGGAAGCGCATTGCGGCCCGGCGCCCCTGGATATTTCCCTGAAACCCGGCGCCACAGCGCCCGAGGGCGCGGAAGCCCTGCCCGGCGGGTCCTATCGCCTGCCCGCCGGCACGCGCGTGACGGAAATCCCCGGCTTTGCTGAGGGTGCCTTCTGGGTGCAGGACGCCGCCGCGGCCCTGCCGGCACGGCTGCTGGCGCCGCGCGCGGGGGAACGCATCGCCGATCTTTGCGCGGCCCCCGGCGGCAAGACCGCGCAGCTTGCGGCAGCGGGCGCCAAGGTCACGGCGGTGGAGCGCGATCCTAAGCGTGCGGAACGGCTGCGCGAAAACCTGGCCCGGCTGAACCTGCCAGCTGAGATCATCACCGCCGATGCGGCGCAGTTTCGCCCTGCCGCGCCTTTCGATGCCATTCTGTTGGATGCGCCCTGCACCGCCACCGGCACCATCCGCCGCCACCCGGATGTGGCCTGGCTGAAGCGTCCACGCGATGTCGCAACCGCGGCCGCCTTGCAATCCCGCCTGCTGCAATCTGCGGCCGGGATGCTGGCGCCGGGCGGGCGCTTGGTTTTTGCCACTTGTTCCTTGCAGGCCGAAGAAGGCGAAGCGCATTTGCGCGAAGCGCCCGCGCTTGGCCTTCGGCTTGACCCGATCCGCCCCGATGAAATGCCGGGACTGCCCGAGGCTATCCTGCCATCCGGCGCCGTGCGCACCCGCCCGGATTACTGGGCCGCGCGTGGTGGCATGGATGGGTTTTTCATCGCACGTTTTGTGAAGGTCTGACCGCGTGAAAACCATTGCGCTTCGCCGCGCGCTTCGGCACATCTAAGCGATGCCGCGCGGAGACCTTTTCCCCGATATCGCCCCTTATGAGACGGGCTTCCTGCCGCTATCCGGTGGGCATGTGATGTATTGGGAACAGGTCGGCAATCCGCGCGGCCAGCCCGTTCTTTTCCTGCATGGCGGGCCAGGTGCGGGCGCAGGTGCGGTGCATCGGCGCTTCTTTGACCCGCAGCATTGGCGCGTGATCATTTTCGATCAGCGCGGCGCCGGGCGGTCCCGCCCGCTTGGCGAATTGCGCGACAACACCACGCCCCATCTGGTGCGCGATATTGAAGTGCTGCGCCAATTCCTCGGCATCGAGAATTGGTTGCTGTTTGGCGGTTCCTGGGGATCAACGCTCGCGCTGGCCTATGCGCAGGAACATCCGAACCGCGTGCTGGGCTGCGTGCTGCGCGGCGTGTTTCTGGGCCGGCGGGACGAAGTGGGCTGGTTTCTGGATGGGCTCCGCCGCGTTTTCCCCGATGCCTGGGCCGCCTTCGCTGAGCATCTGCCGGCGGAAGAACGTGGGGATTTGCTGGGCGCCTATCTCCGCCGCCTATGTGACCCCGACCCCGCCGTGCATCTGCCCGCCGCGCGCGCCTGGAGCCAATATGAGGGGTCGTGCTCCACCCTTCTGCCCTCACCCGAAACGGTGGCGAGCTTCGCGCAGGACCGCACCGCCCTGGGGCTCGCGCGGATTGAGGCGCATTACTTCGCCCATGACCTGTTCCTGCCGCCTGAGGGTTTGCTCGGCCGCATGGATCGTCTGGCGGGGATTCAGGCCGAGATTGTGCAAGGCCGCTACGATATGGTCTGCCCCGCGACCAGCGCCTTTGAATTGGCTGCCGCCTGGCCTTCCGCGCGCCTGACGGTGATCCCCGATGCGGGCCATTCCGCGCTGGAACCAGGGCTGCGCACGGCTTTGGTGAGCGCGGTTGAGCGTTTCCGCCGGCGGTGAGGCGTTCCCTGAGGGGCTGATTTGCGCTAATGACGAGCTTGGTGTCCCCGTAGCTCAGCAGGATAGAGCACCAGATTCCTAATCTGGGGGCCGTGAGTTCGAATCTCGCCGGGGACGCCACCTCCCTTTCCTAGAGCATGCTCTCAGCCCAGGCTGGGCTTCGAAATTCCCAAGTATTTGCGGGCTTTTGGGCAGTAACCTTGATGATGCGGGGGCGGAAAAATGAGACTGAACCCCAAGGTTTCGAATTCCGCTAGAGCCGCCGGGATACGGGCTTCATCACCGCGGGCGCGCCAGCCTTGCCATTGCGCCGGGTGCATGATGGCGGGTGGGCGCGCCACCCGCAGACTACGTCGCCCTCGCGTCATTTCCCGCCAGCCAAAGCCGTTTCGTCGCATCACCGCGGTGCCACGCCGGATAGGGTGCTAGATCCCCCCGGCCCAGCCAGGGTCCATGGAGATGCTCATGCCGCGAAGCCGTTTCCGTCCGCTCCTTCCTGCCCTCGCCCTCGGCGTCACGCTGGTGCTCGGCTTCGCCTCGGTCGCCGCCGTCGCGCAGACCGGTGTCGCGCAGATCGAGGCCGATGGAATGCCGCTGCGCCTCGTCTATCCCACCGCCGCCGCCGCGCGGCCAATGGCGTCTGGCCCCTTCACCCTGTCCGTGGCGCCCGCCGCGCCACCCCTCCCGGGAACCCGGCGCGTGGTCCTTATGTCGCACGGCACGGGCGGCAACCCGCTCGCCGAGCATACCCTCGCCGTGCGCCTCGCGGCAGCGGGCTTCGTCGTGGCGCAGCTTCTGCACCGCGGCGACAACAATGCTGATGTCACCGCCGCGGGACCGGAATCCTGGCGCCACCGCCCGCGGGAGGCGAGCGCCGCGCTGGACGCCCTGGCCGCGCACCCCGATTGGGGGCCGCGGCTGCGGCTCGACCGGGTGGGCGTGCACGGCACCTCCGCCGGCGCCATCACGGCAATGGCGCTTGTCGGCGCCGAATGGAGCTTGCGCGACCTCATCCGCCACTGCCTCGCCGCGGGGGAGGCCGATCTCGGCTTCTGCTACAATGGCCTGCCGGACGAGGCCGCGCGCGCCGCCCGCCGCGCACGCTTCGAATCCGCCCGTAACGTGCCGGACTTCATGCTGGGGCGGGAGAATAACGCCCGGCATGGCGGGCGGGATCCCCGCATCGTCGTCGTCGCCGTCTCCACCCCGGTCGGGGCGATCTTCCGCGCCGACAGCCTGGCGCAGGTCGCCGTGCCAGTCGGCGTGGTGCGCGCGGGGGCGGATCGCCTCACGCCCAATGCCTTCCATGCCGACCGCATCCTGCGGCATTGCGGCGCCTGCACGCCACTCGCCGTGATGGCCGGGGCAGGGCATATGGACGCCATGTCGCCCTGGCCCAGCAGCGTCGCGAAGACGGTAGCGGATCGGCACCCGGTGGGCGGCAGGCCCGAACCGGGCTTCGATCCCGCGGAGCGCGCGGCAGCGCAGGCGGCGATCGTTCAGCATTTCCTGCGTCACCTCGTGCCATGAGGCTGCGAACCTGGTTGCCGACCGGCGCGGCGCGCGGCCTCGGGCGTCGGCTGCTGCTGGCGGTCGCGTTGGCTCCCCCCACCGCCTGGCTGGCGCAGGCGGTGCTACCGGGCACTGCGGGCTATGGCACGGCGCTGACGCGCAGCCTGGCGATCAGCCTCTGTACCTGGGCGGCGGTGGATCTCGGACGTTTCCTGCTGAGGGGGAAGCTCGGCGCAGCCCCGCCGCATTATTGGCCGCCGCCGCGCGGTGCGGCGCTGCTGCTCGGCCTCGGCCTGCCGGCCGGGGTATTCGCCGGCATTGCGCTCGGCGACATGCTGGCCGGCCCGTCCGCAGTGGCCGGAGGGGTGGGTGCCGTCGCCGTGTTCGGGCTGGCGGTGGGCGTTGCCATGACCGCCGCCTTCTACAGCCGCGGCCGGCAGGAGGCGCTGGCCCGACAGGTCGAGGCGGCACGGCTCGCCGCGCTCAAGGCGCAGCTCGATCCGCACATGCTGTTCAACACGCTCGCCACGCTGCGCGCGCTGATCGCAACCGACCCGCCACGCGCGACGGCGATGCTCGACCGCCTGGTGGG
The DNA here is from genome assembly GCA_020249925.1 of Roseomonas sp. Lineage (GTDB taxonomy): Bacteria > Pseudomonadota > Alphaproteobacteria > Acetobacterales > Acetobacteraceae > Neoroseomonas. The sequence goes on from JADCER010000015.1 coordinate 46,632, forward strand.
CTTCCTGCGCGCCACCCTCGGCGCGAGCCGCGCGGAGACGCATAGCCTGGCCGCAGAACGCGCCTGGATCGAGGACTACCTCGCCCTGATGCAGATCCGGCTTGGCGCACGCCTTACGGCGCGATGGGACATCCCCACCGCGCTGGAACCCGTACAGGTGCCGGCCCTGCTGCTCCAACCAGCGGTGGAGAATGCGATCCGCCACGGCATCGAACCAAAGCCCGATGGCGGTCGGATCGAGATCCGCGCCCGCAGGGAAGGCGGCGAGCTCCTGCTTCGGGTCCGTGACACGGGCGTGGGACTGCCGGCGGCGGCGCAGGATCGCTTCGGCCTTGTCCAGCTTCGTGAGCGGCTTCGCCTCCTCCATGGGAGTGCGGCGTCGGTCACCCTTGCGGCGGCCGGCGATGCTGAGGGCGGCGCGCTGGTGGTGCTGCGCTTGCCAATAGCGCTGCCGGTGGCACCCTCTGCGCCATGAGCCCCGGCCCGCGCGCCCTGATCGCTGAGGACGAGCCACTGCTTGCCGCCGCGCTGGCGGCCGAGCTTGCCGCCTGCTGGCCCGGCCTTGCCCTGCTGCCCCCGGCGCCGGACGGCGCGGCAGCGCTGGCGGCCGCGCTCGCGCACCGGCCCGATGTCTGCTTTCTCGACATCCGGATGCCGCGCCTCGACGGGTTGGCCGCGGCACACGCCATCATCGAGGACTGGCCGCATGACGTGCCGCCGCCACTCATGGTCTTCGTCACGGCGCATGACGAATATGCGTTGCGGGCCTTTGAGGCGCAGGCGCTGGACTACTTGCTGAAGCCGGTTGAGCAGGGCCGCCTGGCTGCCTGTGTCGCGCGGCTGATACGGCAGCTCGGTGACAGGCGCGAGCCCGCAGCCGCGCTCAACAACGTGGTTGCGCAGCTGCGCGCCGTGCCAGCGCCCGCAGGCGTCGGGGCGCCGCGGCTCCATGTGATCCGGGCCCAGGCCGGCGAGGTCGTACATCTCGTGCCGGTCGAGGAGGTTCTCTACTTCGCGGCCGCCGACAAGTACCTCCGCGTGGTCACGGCGGAGCGGGAGCACCTGATCCGCCTCTCGCTCCGCGATCTGCTGCCGCGGCTGGATCCGCAGCGCTTCTGGCAGGTGCATCGCGGGCTTGTCGTGCAGGCGCGCCACATCCTCGCCGCGCGGCGCGAGGAAACGGGGCGCGTGCTGCTCACGCTGCGCGGCCGCCCGGAAACGCTGGTCGCAAGCCGGATGTTCGCGCATCTGTTCCGCGGGATGTGATGAGCAACCGCGCAAGCCGCAACAGGCTGTTTGCCGTGAAGAGATCCAGAGATTGTCGTTCGCTGGGTTCCACCGCTGCGCCAATTAAGTCACAAGCTTGCGGATCATTCGCCTTCGGCCCGAAAATCCGCGGCTTTCATGCGGCCCCCATGCGGACCCCGCGGCAAACCCCATATCGGCCCGGGCGTACAGCAGCGCCGCGCAGCAACCCGCCCCAACTCGCGAAAGGCCAGAAGATATGCGTTTTCTCCTCAAGCTCAGCCTGATGATCCTCGCCCTTCTCGCCGCCCCCGCCGTACGGGCGGATAGTGATATGCAGCCCATCGGTCGCTTCGCCATTGATCGGACTGAGGTCTCGGTCGCGGCCTTTCGCCGCTTTGTCGCCGCCACCGGCATGGTGACCTTGGCGGAACGGCAAGGCGGTGGCTCAGTGTTCGAAGCGGGCTGGATGCGCAAGCCTGGCTGGACCTGGCGCACCCCCTTTGGTGAGCCTGCTGATGAACGAGAGCCCGCCGTGCATATCACCTTCGACGAAGCCGCTGCCTTTTGCCGCTGGGCCGGCAAGCGCCTGCCGACGGATGCTGAATGGCTGGAAGCCGCGCATACCGAAAGGCGGGCGTCGCCTCCGGCGCCGTTTCAGACTGGCATGACCTATCTCTATCCCACCGGCGAAGGCCCGAATGGCGCGAATTGCCTGCGCGATTGCGGGCCGACAGCTTTTGCGCTTGATCGTTCGGCCAAGCTCAATCGCGGCATCGGTCCTGCGCGTGTTGGCACCACGCAGCAAGGCGTGAATGGCCTTTACGATATGGGTGCCAATGTCTGGGAATGGGTGGATACCGCGCAGGGGAATGAACGCATCACGCGTGGCGGATCCTGGTGGTATGGCGCGGCGCAAATGCGCCGGGACCATCGCGCCAGCAAGCCGCCGGAAACAGCGGTGGTCTATATCGGCTTTCGCTGCGCGCAGGATCGGGCGCTCTGACGCCCACGCGGCATGAGTTGTTCAACACTGCTTTGAAATCATCTAACCTCGCCCTCAGAAAAAGGGGAGGAGATCATGAAGCACATCCTGTCACGCCGCGGGGCGCTTGGCTTGGCGCTGGCCGGCGCAGCATCCCCCGCCCTTGCGCAGCAGACCGGCTTCCCCACACGGGCGGTCACCATCATCGTGCCCTTCCCGCCGGGCGGCGCAACCGATCTGATCGCGCGGCCCTATGGTGCCGCCATGCAGCGCCATTGGAACCAATCGGTCGTGCTGCAAAACCGTGGCGGTGCTGGTGGCGCGCTTGGCATGAATGCCGGCGCCACGGCGCGGCCCGATGGCTATACCGGCGTGATTGCGCATGTGTCCTATTCCTCGATCCCGGCGGCGGATACGCTGTTTCAGCGCCCGGCATCCTTTGAACGCGCAAGCTTGGCACCGATTGCCCTGCTGACCGCTGACCCCCTGATCATTGTGGTGAAGGCCGATGCGCCCTGGCGGAGCTTCCAGGACTTTGCCGAAGATGCGCGGCGCCGGCCCGGGCAGATCGCTTACGGTTCTTCCGGCCCCTATAGCGCGGTACATCTGCCATTTGAGATGTTGGCCCATGCCGGTGGCTTCCGGCTGAACCATGTGCCTTATTCCGGTGGCGGCCCCGCCATTACCGCCGTGCTGGGCGGGCATGTCGCAGCAACAGCCAGCACGGCGGCGGTGATGGCGCCGCAGATCCGCTCTGGCGCCATGCGCGCCTTGGTCAATACGGGCGCGCGCCGCGTGGCCTTATTGCCTGATGTGCCAACGGCCCTGGAACTCGGGCTTGCTGAGGTGGAGTTTTATCTGTGGGTCGGCATTTTCAGCCAACCCGCGACACCGGCGGCAGAACGCGAAGCCTGGCGCCAAGCAACCGCGGCAGTCGCGAAAGACCCTGAAATGCTTCGCCAACTTGAAGCGGCGGGGCTGGAGCTGGATCACCGCGACGGTCGCGCCTTCCAGGATTTTCTGGATGCCGATTTCAAGCGCGTGGAAGCGGCTGTGAATCGGATCGGTCGGGTGGAATAGTGCCGTGGGCTGGCCCACCAGACCCTCTCGACCAAAACCTGCCAGGGTGGTTTCCTGCCTGAAATGCAAAGGGAGGAAACCATGAAAGCCATTAGCCGCCGCAGCGCCTTGCTTGGTGCATCAGCACTATTCATGGGCGCGCCCGCCTTGGGGCAGAATTTTCCGCTGCGTCAGGTGCGCGTGATCGTTGGCTTCGCGCCGGGTGGGGCCAATGACATCATGGCGCGGCTCGTTGCCGGCAAGCTGAATGAACGCCTGCCAGGCACAAGCTTCATTGTCGAAAACCGACCCGGCGCGGCCACCTTGGTCGCGGCTGATCAGGTGGCGCGCGCGGCACCCGATGGCATGACGCTGATGTACACATCGAATTCCACCATCATCTCGCCCTTGGTGAATAGGGGTTCCACCTTCGACCCCATGCGCGATTTTGCGCCCATTGTATTGGCCCAGGAAGCGCCGATGCTGCTGCTGGTCCGCCCCGATAGCTCCATCCGCACCGTCGCGCAGATGATTGAAGCCGCGCGGCGCGCGCCTGGGCGCCTCACGGTCTCCCATCCTGGCACGGGGGCCATCAACCATCTGACCATGACACTTTTCCAGCGCGAAACGGGCACGGAATTCACCCTGGTGCCATATACGGGGAATGCCCCGGCCCTGACGGCCCTGGTGCGCGGCGATGTGGATTTCGCCCATGACAGCACGCTATCCGCCCGCAGCTTTGTCGATTCCGGTCAGTTGCGCCCCATCGCCGTCAGCAGCGCACAGCGCCTTTCGATCATGCCCGATGTGCCGACCTTCGCCGAAACCGTGCCTGGGCATGCCCTGATGTTTTGGGGTGGGCTTTTTGCGCCGCGCGCCACACCCGCGCCCGTGCTGGACCGCATCCATGCCGAGGTTAATGAAGTGCTGCGCCAGCCTGATGTGATCGCGCGCGTTCACCAACTCGGCGCCGAGCCCGGTCAGATCAGTCGCGCTGCATTTGCGCAAATGGTGACTGACGAATGGGAGCGTTGGAGCACGGTGGTCCGCGCGGCAGGGATCAGGGCGGAATAGAAGCGGCGGGCGAACAGCACCGCAGCATGGCGGGTTTGGGATATTGCCTCAGCAGGCGCGGCTTGTTCTGCCTGATCCCGGCCATCCCGGCCTGTGCCGAGACGCCATCTTCTGCGCGGCAGGTCAGCGCGGCCGAACTTCACACCATGACCGAAGGTGCCGCGCTGGCGGCGGCGATGGTCTCTCAGCTGCGGATGGCGAATAGGCGGGGCGCCATTGCCACGGATGAAGGCTTGCAGCGTCTGGCGGCTGAGCAGGCGCTTGCCATGGCGCAGGCGGATCAACTGAGCCATGAGGTGCAGGGCAGTCTCGCCGCGCGGCTCAGGGGGGCTGGTCAGGCGCCAGGCATGGCGATTGAGAATATCGCCGCGGGCCAGGAAACCCCGGCGGAGGCGATCACCGCCTGGAGCCTTTCTGCCGGCCATCGGCAGAATATGCTGCAGCCGGGCTTGCGCCGCATGGGGCTTGCCATGGCACCGGCGCCCCATTCTGCCTTTGGGCGCTATTGGGCGCTGATCATGACCGACTGAAGCTGCGCGGCGTGGCGCCATGCGATTTCCTTCGCTTCGCTCAAGCCTATCGCCGAGGTCGCCATGAAGCCTCACTTGCGCCAAGCAAACAACAACAAAAGACTGCGCTGCAAGATGCTTTCATTGTCATCTGATATCAGCGCCACCAGCGTCTGATCGCCATAGCGCGTTACCGCAACGGCTTCCCAATTCTCGGAAGGTAATGGCGCATCATCCAAAGTCAGTATCGTCTCACCCGTCAGCACCACGCCTTCACGAGCTAAGCGCAGCGCATCCGGTGCGATGCGTACTAACCGCGCGGCAAAGCCGCCCAAAAGGCTGAAGCGCCTTTCCAGGACCAGCGCGCTGCCATCGGGCAGAATGGCCGCATCGGTCGGGTGAAAGCCAGGCGCGGGCTGCCAAAAAAGCGGCACCCAGCGCCCCGGCGCACCAAGCCAAGCATGGCGCAATTCAGGTCGGTCAGGTGGGGCAAAGATTTCGGCAATGGCGAAAAGCCGGCCATCTGGCAGCACCGCCAGGCTCTCCAGCCCGCCATTGGCTGGCGCGTTGTCCAAGCCCGGCGGCGGCGCGACATAAGCGCCCGGCCCATCCCATTGGCGATAGGCGCGGATGCGATGGCGGCGTTCAAAGGCCACCAGCCAAGTCCCATCGGGCAGCCGCGCCAGCGCTTCGGCATCGGCGGCGACGCCGCGCGGGAGGGGGCGCCCGATCTCATCGTGCAAAGCCCCGTGGCGGAGTGGCGCGAGGCCAATCGGCGTCAGGCCCTCCAGCAGCAGCCGCGCCTCTGCCCAATGGCCGCGATCGCTGATCAACGTCAGCGTCAAATCCGGCGCCAGATGCGCCCCGGAAAAACCGCCACCGCCCAAAGCCTTCGCGTCAATCACCAGCCCGCCAAGCGGGCGCAGGGGTCCGGGGAGATCGGGTAACATTAAAGGCTGCGCGGCAGTCTGCGCGAAGGCTGGCGGCGCGCTTGCCGCGAGACATGCGGCGAGCAGGGCGCGGCGCGAAAATGCAGGCGCCGGCCCCATTGGTGCGTTCAGCGCGTCACGCCACCATGGCGGAACGCTCAGCCGCACTGCGCTGCCAGGCTTCCGCCGCATCCTCATCAAACAATTCGGCCAGCTTCTTCATCATGGTGCCGCCCAATTCCTCGGCATCCACAATGGTCACCGCGCGACGGTAATAGCGCGTCACATCATGGCCGATGCCAATCGCGACCAATTCCACCGCGCCGCGGCCTTCAATCTCGCCAATCACTTTCCGCAAATGCCGTTCCAGGTAATTGCCGGGATTGACGGAAAGCGTGCTGTCATCCACCGGCGCGCCATCGGAAATCACCATCAGGATGCGGCGATGTTCCGGCCGCGCGAGCAGGCGCTTATAGGCCCATTCCAAAGCCTCACCATCAATGTTTTCCTTGAGCAAGCCTTCGCGCAGCATGAGGCCGAGATTCTTGCGCGCACGCCGCCAGGGCGCATCAGCGGGCTTGTAGATCACGTGGCGCAGATCATTCAGCCGGCCCGGATTGCGCGCCTTGCCTTCCGCCACCCAGCGTTCGCGGCTTTGCCCGCCCTTCCAGGCGCGCGTGGTGAAGCCCAGGATTTCGGTTTTCACCGCGCAGCGTTCCAGTGTGCGCGCCAGGATATCGCTGCACATCGCGGCGACGGTTATCGGGCGCCCGCGCATGGACCCGGAATTATCAATCAGCAGCGTCACCACCGTGTCGCGGAAATCTGTTTCGCGTTCGCGCTTATAGGACAGCGAATGGGTTGGGTTCGCGACAATGCGCGCCAGGCGCGCGACATCCAGAATGCCTTCTTCCAGATCGAAATCCCAGGCGCGCTGCTGCTGCGCCAGCAAACGCCGCTGGAGCCGATTGGCGAGTTTGGAAACCACGCCCTGCAAATGCGAAAGCTGCTGGTCAAGTTGTTGGCGTAGCCGCGTCAGCTCATCCGGATCGCAAAGATCATCGGCGGCTACCACTTCATCGAATTGCGTGGTGAAGGCGTGGTAGCGCGTGGTGTCATCCACCTGCGGCACTTCCCGGCGCTGCTGCGGGCCACCTGGCTTGTCATCGCCATCGGCCGCCGCGCCATCTTCTTCGGATTCCTCGGCCTCTTCTTCGGATGCTTCGCCCTGCATCTGCTCGGGCTGGGCGCCGAGCATTTCATCTTCCTGTTCGGATTGGCTTTGACCTTCGCCGGATTGATCCTGCTGGGGCGTGCTTTCGCCGCCTTCTTCGCCTTCTTCGTCCTGCTGTTCGCTTTCCGCTTCCATCTCGGCCTCAGCGAGGTCGAGCGCGGTCAGCAGCTTGCGCGCGGCGCGGGCGAAAGAACCCTGGTCTTCCGCCGTATCCGCCATTTCCATAAGGGCCTTTTCGGCATCTTCACCAATCGTATCGCGCCACAGGTCAAGCACGCGATGCGCGGCTTCCGGTGCCGCTTCGCCGGTCAGGCGTTCACGCGCAATCAGGCCAAGCGCCGCCGGCAGCGGCATCTGGTCCTTGCGCGTCATGCGGTCATAGCCTTCGGCTTCGCATTCCTCGACAAGCTTGGCGCGCAAATTGGCGGCCACGCCGGCCATGTGGCGCGATCCCACCGCTTCCACGCGCACCTGTTCAAGCGCGTCGAACACTTCCTTGGCTTCGCGCCGTGTTGGGATGCGGCTGGCATGCAGCGCTTCATCATGGTGGCGGAGCTTGAGTGCCGCGGCATCCGCCGCACCGCGCAGCTTCGCCATTTCATTGGCGGGCAGCGCGCGGGTTGGCAGCGGCAGGCGCACGCGCTTGCCGGCCACGCCGGAAGGCCCGGGCTGGAAAGCCACCTGCACTTCCGCATCGGCATGCGCCATGGCGCGCAACACGCCCGCGGTGGCGCGCTTGAATTCTTCCTGCCGGGTCAGATCCTGCTTGCCGCTCATGTAATTCTCTCTGGCATGCAATGGCGGCGTCAGGGGCTGACGCCGCCGTTACTGGGTTCAGCCCGCCTTGCGGAGCATGGAGCCTGAGGGCAATTCCTCATTGAAGCAGCGCTGGTAGTATTCAGCGACCGTGCTGCGTTCCGCCTCATCGCATTTGTTCAGGAAGGAAAGGCGGAAGGCGAAGCCGACATCGCCAAAAATCTTGGCGTTATCTGCCCAGGTGATGACGGTGCGTGGCGACATGACGGTGCTGATATCGCCTGCGATGAAGCCGGCGCGGGTCAGATCCGCCAAGGCCACCATGGCTTCCACCTGCTTCTTCATCTTGGCATCGCCCTCGGCGCCAAGCTTGGCCAGCACGATTTCGGTTTCCTGCTTATGCGGCAGGTAGTTCAGGGTAGCGACGATGTTCCAGCGGTCCATCTGGCCCTGATTGATCTGCTGCGTGCCGTGATAAAGCCCGGTGGTATCGCCAAGCCCGACGGTATTCGCGGTGGCGAAAAGCCGGAAATACGGGTTGGGGCGAATGACGCGGCTTTGATCGAGCAGCGTGAGCTTGCCTTCCACTTCCAGCACGCGCTGGATGACGAACATCACATCCGGGCGGCCGGCATCATATTCGTCAAACACCAGGGCGCAGGGGTGTTGCAGCGCCCAGGGCAGGATGCCTTCGCGGAATTCCGTGACCTGCTGGCCATCCTTCAGCACGATCGCGTCCTTGCCGATCAGGTCAATACGGCTGATGTGGCTATCAAGGTTCACGCGAATGCAGGGCCAATTCAGCCGCGCCGCCACCTGTTCGATATGGGTGGATTTCCCGGTGCCGTGGTAGCCCTGGATCATGACGCGGCGATTGAAGGCGAAACCGGCAATGATCGCCAGCGTCGTTTCCTTGTCGAAGCGGTAGCTGGTGTCAATTTCTGGCACATGTTCCGTGCGCACCGAAAAGGCGGGCACATCCATATCCACATCCACGCCAAAGGCCTCACGCGCCTTGACGGTGGTATCCGGGGCAGAAATCGCCGAAGTCGGCTTGATATCGGCAATAGGGGCGATTTTGTTCATCGCGTGTCAGGTTCCGTGCATTGGGAAAGGGGGAGTTTAGGCCGGTAATGCCAATCCGGCTACCCGGCGGGCGCAGGTTGTTTCGCGAGGCGGTGTTTCAGCAGGCTATAGGCGCGGTTGATATCCTTCAAACGCTCCTCAGCCTGCTTGTCGCCGCCGGTGGCATCGGGGTGGTGCTGCTTCGCAAGATCCTTGTAGCGGGCACGCAATTCCGCTGAATCCAAGGGCCATTTGAGACCCAGAAGATCAAGCGCGGCGCGGAGTTCCGGGGGCGCGGCGCTTTCCGGCGGCGGGCGGCGCGGGCTTGGGGCTTCCGCGCCCAGCACGCCGAGCGGGTCGCGCAGGATTTCGGGGTCAAAGCGGCCAGACCCGCCAATGCGCCCAAGCGGCCAGGTCGGGCGCTGCCAGGATGTATCGGCGCGCAGACACGCCTCGATCTCATCCGGGCCCATGCCCTTATAGAAATCCCAGCTGGCGTTATAGGCGCGCACATGATCCAGGCAGAACCAGTGGAAATCGCGCAGGGACCGGTCCCGGGGCGCACGATATTGGCCGGGCTCGGCGCAATCCGGCGCATCGCAAAGCCGCCCAGGGGGCGCTGCGTCATCCGGGGCATAGGCCTTGCGTCGTTTGCGCGCGAACATCAAGGCTTTATGGGGGTGGTCGCGCCCAGCCGCAAGGCAGATAAGGGCTTGGCAAAAAAGTCACAAACGCGGAAAAACGCCCCATGACCCAACGCCTTGACCGCATAAGACAGGCCCTGGAAGCGCGCTTCCAGCCTGCCTTGCTTGAGATCACCGATGACAGCGCCCGCCATGCCGGCCATGCCGGCGCAAGCCCGGGGGGTGAGACGCATTATTCCGTGCATATGGTCTCGGCGGGGTTTACCGGGATGACGCGCGTGGCGCGGTCCCGCGCGGTGCATGAGGCTTTGGCGGGCGAATTCGCCACCGGGTTGCATGCGCTGGCGCTCAGGCTGCAAAGCCCTGAGGAGGCTCGTTAGCCCTAAAAAGGAACGTTCAGCCGTGCGCCTGGCGCGGGTTGGCGGAGCAGGCGATCTTCTTGCGCCTGCACGGCAAAGCCTGACCGGCCCAAATGCGGCTGAGCCGCTTCCGGGTGGATGAGGGTGGGGCTGAGGCTCGCACGCGGCGGCTCATTCAGCCCGCGCGGGGCTTCGATATCGCGGTTGGGAACCGGGGCGGGTTTGCCATGGGGTTCCGGGGCGGTGACGATTTTCTCAGCCTGCCGGCGTTGGCGGCGCAGCTCAGGGTTACGCGGAGGCACGGGCGAAGCAGCGGGGCGGGGCGCGTTGGGGCGCGTGACGCTTGGCGCCGTATTTTGTGCCAAGGCCGATCCCGCCCCGAGGCTAGCCAGCAGCCCAGTCAGCAGCGCGCGACGCCCCACCATCAGGAGGCCACCGGCAGGCGATGCACACCGCGCCTGTCTTCCTGGGGGTTCAACGCGGCGGCCGGCAAGGCGCCATGGGCGGAATCCCGCCAAGCCTTCAACGCCCAATGGACGGAGGGGAAGGCAAGCTCATCCCAGGGAATCTCGGACCAATGAAAGCGAGCAATTTCAAGGCTTTCCGGGCCGGGCGCGAAGCCTGGTTCGGCGAAACGGGCGCGGAAAATCACCTGCACCTGGCCGATGCGGGCGATGGAATAGACCGCCAGCACCCCATCCAAGGCAATGCGTACCCGGGCTTCTTCCCAGGCTTCCCGCGCCGCGCCTTCTTCGGCGGTTTCGCCCAATTCCATATAGCCGGCGGGGATGGTCCAAAAGCCGGCACGGGGTTCAATGGCGCGCCGGCAAAGCAGGATGTGATCCCCTTCCGCGACCACGCTGCCCACGACCACTTTCGGGTTTTCATAGGCAACATGCCCGCAATCCGGGCACATCAAGCGCTCTCGGTCGTCGCCTTCTGGTATCTGGCGGATGAAGCGGGTCATCAGGTCCGTAACTGCGAATCGTTGGAAATACATATAGGACCCTTGCGGCAGGAATGCGACAAAAACCGAAACCCGCGGGTCTTGCCGCCCATGACAAGCTTTAACTTGCGTCGGGGAGTCGAAACAATTTAGGAATATCAGAAAGGTATGGAGGCACATGGAGCTTTGCTTCGGGGCACCCGCCATATGAGGTTAAGGATCAAGGCGAAACATGCGTCCGCATATCCCCGTGGTTAACGCCCAGGCACGCAAAGGATTTGCTTCGCCCGTCTACGCCATTTTGGGGGAGATGAAGGGCGCGCTTGCGCTGCTTTTCGCAGTCGGTTTCGTCGTCAATATGCTGCAATTGACCGGCTCTGTTTACATGATGCAGGTCTACGATCGTGTCTTGGCGAGCCAAAGCGAGGCGACGCTCCTGGCACTCACGCTGATCTCGCTCTTTCTCATCCTGATTTACGGTGTCTTAGAAGGTTGCCGGAGCTTTGCGCTGATCGGGCTTGGGCGTCTGATAGATCGTCGCCTGTCGTCGCGGGTATTCGACGCCTTGTTTGTGCAGGGCAGTCTGCGCGGCAGCGACCGGGTCGGGGTGCAACCGCTCCGTGATCTTGAACAGGTCCGGTCTTTCATTTCGACAACAGGTCTGACCACGACACTGGATGCACCATGGATACCGGTGTTTCTTGTCATTCTTTACATTGTCCATCCCTTTTTCGCTTTTTTTGGCACGGTGGCGGTGCTGTTTGTGATTGGCAGCGCCCTGATCCAGGCCTTCCTTTCGACAAAGAAGCTGGCTGAAGCTTCCAACAACAATGTCCAGGCCTATGCCTTTGTGGAGGCCAGCATCCGCAACGCCGAAACGGCTGAAGCCATGGGCATGCGGCCGGGGGTTTGGCAGCGCTGGCAGGAACGCCATTTGGGCATGCTGAACCAACAGCAAACCGCGAGCCAGATTGCAGGCAGTTTCGCCGCCATCATCAAGTTCCTGCAATTGGCGCTGACCGGGGTACTGACTTTGGGCCTTGGTGCCCTTTTGGTGATTGAACAGGCCATCACGCCTGGAGCAATGATTGTGGCAACCTTCATTCTGGCGCGTGCCTTGGCCCCCAGCATGCAGGTGGTGGCACTTTGGCAGCAGGCGATGAATGCGCGTGCGGCGCATCGGCGCCTGTGCGAATTTCTGGCGACAGCGCCGGCGGAAAAGCAGGGCATGAAGCTGCCGGCGCCGCAGGGCACCGTGGCGGTCGAAAACCTTGTGCTTGCGGTACCGGGAACCGATACCGTTGTGCTGCGCGGGGTAAGCTTTGCCTTGCAGCCGGGCGAATCGCTCGCGGTAATTGGGCCAAGTGCCGCGGGCAAAAGCAGTCTGGCGCGCGCGCTTTTGGGCATATGGCCGCCGCGGGCCGGGGCGGTACGGTTGGATGGTGCGGATATGGCGCGAATGCCGCGTGATCAGGTCGGGCAGCATCTGGGTTATCTGCCGCAGGATGTGGAGTTGTTCGAAGGCACCGTTGCGGAGAATATTGCGCGGCTTGGCACGGTGGATTCCGAAAAGGTGGTGGCGGCCGCCAAGGATGCTGGGTTGCATGATCTGATCCTGCATCTGCCGGAAGGCTATGATACGCCGCTGGGTCCTGGCGGGCGTGGGCTTTCGCCGGGGCAGCGGCAGCGCATTGGCCTTGCGCGCGCGCTTTATGGTTCGCCCAAGCTTGTGGTGTTGGATGAACCCAATTCGAATCTCGATAGCGATGGGGAAGCGGCTTTGGCGGCGGCGCTGGGTAGGCTGCGCGACATGGGCGTCACCACTGTCATTATCACGCATCGCGCGAATATTCTGGCCGCGGTGGACAAGATCCTGCTGATGCGCGCTGGGGCGGTGGAAGCCTTCGGCAAGCGTGATGAAATCCTGCCCCGCCTGACCCGCCCGGCCCAGCCGCCGCGCCCTGTCACGGCCATCGCAAAAAGCTGAGGGGAAGGATCATGAACCGCAACGACGCAAGGCCTGAGCTTGGTGCCGCGGCATCAAAGGCACCGATCTGGCGGCCCCTGCGCTTTGCGCTTTTCACCATTCTCTTTGGCGTGGGTGGCGTTTTTGGCTGGGGCGCCTTTGCCATGATTGATAGCGCCGTGGTTGCGCCGGGCACGCTGATGGTCGAGGGCAATCGCCGCAATGTGCAGCACCTGGAAGGCGGCATTGTCGGTGAGGTGCTGGTGCGCAACGGCACCATGGTGGTGGCGGGCCAGCCATTGATCCGGCTGGATGATACGCGCGTACGCGCGGGGTTGAATGTGGTGCTGGATGAAACCGACCGTACGCGTGCACGAATCGCGGTGCTGACCGCGGAACGCGAGGAAGCGCCCGCCCCGGTTTTCCCGCCAGAACTTATGGCGCGTCGCACGGAACCCAAAATCGCGGAAATTCTCGCCGTACAGGGCGATGAATTCATCGCGCGGCGCAACGCGCTGCAAGGCCAGATCGAAATCCTCACCCAACGCGCGCTGCAACTGCAAAAGCAGATTGATGGGCTGAATGTGCGCATCGATTCCAATGATCGGCAGCTTGCCCTGGTGCGCCAGGAAATCCTTGGCGTGGAAGGGCTGGTGCGCATGGGGCTGGAACGCCTGCCGCGCCTGCTTTCCCTGCAACGCGAAGAGGCGCGGCTGATCGGTGAACGTGGTGAGGCGATCGAGAATGTCGCGCGTACCCAACAGGCGGTGGGCGAAGCAGAAATGCAGCGCGCGCAATTGATGCGTGCCCGTCAGGAAGAAATCGCCAAGGAATTGCGCGAATTGCAGGGCCGGCTTTTGGAACTGCGGGAGCGTGAAATCAGCGCCAATGACCAGTTGACGCGCCTGACAATAGATTCGCCTGAAGCCGGCATGGTGATGGATTTGCGCTATACGACCCGGGGTGGCGTGATTGCCCCCGGATCCCAGGTTGCGTCTATTGTTCCGCAGGAGGAAAGACTGGTGGTGGATGTACAGATCACGCCAATCGATGTGGATACGGTGCGCATTGGCATGCCGGCTTCCATCCGGCTTTCCCATGCCGCGGCGCGCACCACCCCCATTCTGGAAGGCGTTGTCGAAAGGATTTCGCCTGACCGCACGACGGATCAACGCACCGGCATGGCGTATTTCGAGGCGCGCGTTGGCTTCGCGCCCGAGGAATTGGCCAAGCATGATGCCCTGCGTCTGCAGCCGGGCATGCATGCGGAAGTGCTGATAAGGCGTGGGGAGCGTTCCTTTGCATCCTACCTTGCCCGGCCCCTGGCGGATCGCTTCGCCAAATCCATCCGAGAGTTCTAGACTGACAAGCGACGCGACACCGCAGCGCCGCTTGAGGAGAAATTCATGCTGTTTCGCCGTTTCCTCGGTGCCTTGGCGCTCTGTCTTTTTGGCTTTTCCGCCGCGCCGGCACTGGCACAGCAGGGGGACCCTTCCTTCAATCTGGTCAATCGTTCCGGGCGTTTGATTTTTGAGGTTTATGCCTCACTCGCCACCGATCAGGATTGGGGGCCGGATCGGCTTGGTGATAATGCGCTGCTCAATGGGCGGAGCTTTACGCTCCGCCTGCCGCAAGGCCCCTGCATCTGGGATTTACGCGTGGTCTATGAACGTGCCAATGGCCCCGCCGAGGAAAGGCGCAACATCAACCTTTGCGCCGTGACAGAGGTGGTGTTTGACGGTCGGCAAATGGCGCAGCCGCCGCAACCACAGCAGCAGCCCCGACCTCAGCCGGCGCCGCCACAGCGCGCCGCACCCAGCGGCAATCCTTCCTTCAACCTGGTCAATCAAGCGCGCGTGACGGTGATGGAAGCCTATGTCTCGCTATCGACAGAACAGGAATGGGGGCCGGATCGGTTGGGCAATGACGTGGTCGCACCGGGGCGGCATTTTGCCATTCGCCTGCCGGAAGGCCCCTGTCTTTATGATGTGCGCTTTGTTTATGAGAATGGCCAAACGGACGAACGCCGCAATGTGAATCTTTGCGATGTCACCAATCTGATCCTGCCCTTGCAGCGCCAATAGGCGCAGCGAAGATCAGGCCGGCAGGCTGACATCCAGATTAAGCGCCGCATCACAGCGTGCGGTGGCTCCCGGCGGTAGCACCAAAGTGCATTCGCGCTCTTCGATCAGCGCGGGGCCAGCGACGCTCTCACCTGGGCGAAGTGCGAGGCGATTGAGCACTGGCGTTTCAACATAGGCACCGCGAAACCAGGCACGGCGCGTGCCGCGCTGTAGCGTGCCTTCTGCGGCCGTGCCCTGCTGCGTGAGGTCCACCACCGGGCGCGGCCCCGCGACAATCACCTGCCAGGAAACGCATTCCACCGGCAGGCCCGGTTCGGTGCGGCCATATAGCGCCAGATAGGCGGCTTCGAATTTCGCGCGCAGCACTGCCGCATCGCCGTGCGTGATGGACTCGGCCGGGATTTCAGCTTCCACCTGAAACCCTTGGCCGGCGTAGCGCATGGCGCCCAGGATGCGCGCTGAGGCCGCTTCCGGCGCGACACCCGCCGCCGCAGCCATCGCCTTGCCTTGCGCTGTCATGGTGCCGGTAATCTCACGCAGCTTGGCGAAATCCAACCCAGCCAGCGGCGCGACCCAGCCCTGTATGAAGGCAAAGGAAATTGGCGCAGCGAGGAAGCCAAAGGCCGAAGCAACGCCCGCGCCCAGTGGCACGATGATGCGTCGAAGGCCAAGCTTCATGCCGATATGGCAGGCATGCACCGGCCCCGCGCCGCCAATCGGCACCATGGCATAGGCATCAATGCGCTTCGCTTTTTCCAGCGCATGGATGGCCGCGGCCTGCGCCATATTGCCATTGACCGTTTCATGAATGGCCCAGGCGGCTTCCGGCACGGAAAGGCCGAGTGGCTTGCCGATATGTTCCCCCAGCGCTGCCTCTGCCGCCGCTACATCAAGCTTCATCGCGCCACCCAGGAAGCTTTCGGCGCCGAGGTAGCCCAGCACGAGATCCGCATCCGTGACCGTGGGCCGCGCACCGCCAAGCCCGTAGCAGGCGGGGCCGGGATCGGAACTGGCACTCTCAGGCCCCACACGCACGAGGCCGAGGCGATCCACCCGTGCAATGGAACCCCCGCCAGCGCCGATTTCGATCATGTCAATGACCGGCACCTTGAGCGGCAAGCCGCTGCCCTTGCGGAAGCGATCCACACGCGCGACTTCGAAATCAAGGCTGCGCTGCGCTTCGCCATTATCAATCAGCGCAGCCTTGGCGGTGGTGCCGCCCATGTCAAAACAGAGGATATCGCGCGCGCCAGCGGCAGCGCCATAAATGCCGGTGGCCTCCACACCGCCCGCCGGGCCGGATTGCACCAGGCGGATTGGGTGACGCGCCGCGGTGTCTTCGGCGACGGTGCCGCCATCAGACAGCATCAGGAAAAGCGGGCCGGTTAGGCCAAAGCCGCGCAAGCCATCACTCAGCCGGCGCAGGTAGCGTTCGAAAACCGGCTGCACATAGGCGTTGCAGACGGTGGTGGAAGCGCGTTCATATTCGCCAATCTCTGGCACCACTTCTGATGAAAGACAGATGGTGAGCTCAGGCGCCTCTTCCGCCAGAATATCGCGCATGCGTGCTTCATGCGCGGGATTGCGGAAGGCATGCAGGAAACACACTGCCACTGCCTTGGCGCCAGCAGCGCGCAAGGCGCGCACCGCTTCGCGCGCGCCCGCTTCATCAAGGGCTTCGCGCACCGTGCCATCCGGCAGCAGCCGTTCCGCAACACCAAGCCGGCGATGGCGCGGCACCAGCGGTTCCGGCACACGCATGAAAAGATCATAGGTGTCGTGCCGGAGTTCCGTGCCGATTTCCAGAATGTCGCGAAAGCCCTTGGTAGTGATCAGGCCCGTCGGCACGCCGCGCCGTTCGATCAGCGCATTGGCGACCAGCGTGGTGCCGTGAATCACATGCCGCACCTGACCTGCCTGCGCGCCAGTACGCGCCAGCAAATCGCGCACGCCTTCCAGCACGGCTTCTTCTGGCGCATGGGGCGTGGTGAGAACCTTGCCATTGAAAATGCGTCCGTCACGCGAATCGAGCATGACCAGATCAGTGAAGGTGCCGCCAATATCAACACCAATGCGCCAGGGGGCCGTATTCATGGCGTGACATAGCCTTCCTTGATGTCGCGGAGGGTGGCGGTAGGGTCGCGTTCGGCTGGCGGTCCCATGCCGCCGCCACCAGGCGTTTCATAGGTAATGACATCGCCTGGTTGCAGCACGATGCGTGCCTTGGCTGGAACAGGCTTGCCATTCACCAGATCACGCCCGCCGCGCCCGGGGGCACCACCCAGCACGCCGCGCGGCGGGTGCTGCACACGTTCATGGCGATAGGTGGCGGTCACGGGTTTTTCGCCGATTACCTCGAAGGAAAGTCGTTGCGAAAGGCCGCCGCGTGTTCGGCCCGCGCCGCCGGAATCGGGGATAAGCTCCTTTTCCGTCATGAGCATCGGTACGGCGTTTTCGAACTGCTCTACCGCCTGTGTCGCGACATTGGATGGGAAGGAAAGGCAGGCGGGGCCATCATGCGCGGGTGCGGCGCCATGGCCGCCATTCATGAAGAACATCCGCACATAGCGGCGGCCTTCGGCATTCTCGCCCGTAAAATAGACATTCCAAAGCGGGCTGCCGCTTTCCGCAATCACGCGATCAGGAATGAGTTTCGCAAGCGCCGCCAGCACGAGCATGGGCAGGTAATGGCCCGTGAGATGTCGGCCCCAAACCGGTGCGGGGCGGCGCGGATTTACGATGGAGCCTTCCGGCGCGATAAAGGTAATGGGCCGGAAGGAGCCATCATTATTCGGTGTCGCGGGATCAAAGGCGCATTTCACCGCGTAATTGGAATAGGCGCGCGTGAAATTAAGCGGCGCATTCACCGGCCGCGCAATCTGCCCATCTGTGCCAGTGAAATCGAGCGTGAGGTCGCTTCCCTTGATGGTCAGTTTCAGGCGAATCGTGACCGGGTGTTCAAAGCCATCGGCGGTGACTTCATCTTCCACCACGCCATCCGGTGCGGCGGCGATTGCATCGCGCATGGCGCGTTCGGAACGGGTGAAGATTTCGCTGGCCAGCGCATCCAGATCATCAATGCCTTCTTCTGCCATGATGCGCGCCAGGCGCTTTTCTGCCTGCTCATAAGCCGCGAATTGCGCGCGAATATCGCCGAGCGTTTCATCCGGCTGGCGCAGATTGGCTTCCAGAAAGGCGATCACATCCTCATTTTCCTCACCGCCCTTCAGGATGCGGGTGATGGGAATGGTCAGGCCCTCTTCCCAGGAATCGCGCGCTTCAACGGAAGGTGCGCCGCCGATATCAGTGGAATGAAACGTGCTACCCAGCCAGGAAATCACGCGGCCCTTGGCGAAGATGGGTTTTATCATCGTGATGTCATTCAAATGGCCAGTGCCGTAATAGCCATCATTGGAAATCAGCACATCGCCGGGCGCAAGCCGTTCCACCGGGTAGCGTTGCAGCATAATCGCCAAGGTGCGCGGCATGGTGCCGACAAAAGACGGCACGGAACGCGATGATTGCGCGAATTGCCGCCCGGCACTGTCCATCAGCCCAATCGCCATATCCCAATTGTCACGCACAACAGAGGAGAAGGAGGTGCGGACAAAACTCTGCGCCGTTTCATCCATCAGCCCCGCAATGCGCTGCCAGGCGGTGCCAAGCCGAAGGGCGGAAAAGCTGGACATGGAATTCTCCTTCAGCCGCGCATGGCTTGCAGTTGCGCGGGGTAGCCGGCGGGGTTCACCATCACGTCAATCAGGCTTGGGCCTTGATGGGCGAAGGCGGCATCGAGCGCGGCGATATAGTCAGCCTCGGTCGCGGCGGCGAAGCCCCTGGCGCCGAAACCCTCCGCGATGGCCGCGAAATCCGGTCGCGCCCAGCGCACGCCTTCGGGTGGCAATTGCCGTTGCTGCTGCTTGATATCAATCAGCGACAGCGCGCCATCATTGAAGACAATGGTGATGCAGGGCGCGCCGGCCTCAGCGGCGGTGGCGAGTTCCGCCACACACATCATCAAGCCGCCATCGCCGGTAAAGGCAACGGCGCCATCGCTTGGGTTTTCCAGCGCCGCCGCGAGCGCCGCCGGCAGCGCAAAACCCATGGAGGCCAACCCGTTTGAAATCAGCACATCGCGGGGAGCGGCGCATTCCCAGAAGGCCGTAGCCGAGAACATATGCGCCCCTGCATCGACGCTAATGCGCGGACTGCGCCCAGCGCGGCGCGCGGCTTCCTGCGCCAGGGTCACGATACGCGGCGGCGCCACACCGCCCGTCCCTTGCCAGGCAAGCGCGGCGCGCATCGCATCCCGATGCGTAGCGATTTCCCCAGTCTTCCAAGAATTACGCGTGGCACCTTGTGCCAGCGCGGTGAAGGCCGGCGCCAGCGCGCCATGCAAGGCGGCGCTTGGCGTAACGTAATGCACCGGATGCGCGCGCAAGCCGATATCCAAAACTGGCGCCGTGTAGCGCCAGGGTTGGAGAATAAGCTCCACCGGATCGAGACCCGCCAGGATGATCAAATCCGCATCCTGGACGCAGGGCGCTTCTAGTGATCCGCCAGTGAAAATCCCTACAAAATGCGGATCAGCATCGGCGATCACGCCCTTGGCCTTATAGGTCACCAGCGCGGGGCAGCCGAGCGCTGCGACCAAAGCGCGCAGTGGTTCAGCTGCCGCGACAGCCTCCACGCCCGCCAGGATCACGGGTTTGCGCGAAACTGCCAGCATGGCGCGTGCTTTCGCCAGCGCATCGGCATCAAGCGGTGTTGTGGTGCTTGCCGGCAAAGACAGCAATTCGCCCGCCGGACGGCGCGCGGCTTCGCTGGTCAAATCCAGATGCACCGGGCCGATGGGCGCCTGCATCGCAAGATCAAGCAGGGCTTCAATCTCGGCGGCGGGGTTTTCGCTGCGCGCTTGCGTATAGCCCTTCACCAATTCCGCGCTGGCGGCGCGCTGATCAAACACCTGATGAGTGATGTAGCTGAGTTGCTTTTCGGTGAAGCCATCCGTCAGCAGCAGCACCGGCGCGCGTTCCAAAGCAGCGCAGGCAACGCCATTCAGCGCATTCATCAGCCCTGGGCCCTTGGTGGTCAGCACCACGCCGGGCGCGCCGGTCACTTCTGCATCCGCCACCGCCATCATCGCCGCATTGCCTTCGTGACGGGCGAGGATGAAGCGAATGCCGAAACGCTCAGCTGCGGCGATGATATCCAGCGAAGAACCACCGCCCGGCACGCCATAGATGCGCTTCGTGCCACGCCGCGCGAGCGCTGCCAGCAAATACTCGGCGGTATTCATGCGCGGACCTGATCCGGCCAGAAGCGCACACCAGCGCGGGCGAGGCCGCCGCCAAGGCCAATCGCCGTGCCATCCGCGCGCCAGCAGGCCGCACCTTCCATGCTGCCATCAGCGTGGAATGCAATGGCATTCATCCCGCCGCCGACATGCGGCATGGATGAGATTTGGTGCCCGCGCTTGCCAAGTGCTTCCAACACCGCCGCATCAAAGGCGGGCTCCACTTCCACTGCCGCGCCTTGCGTCCAAAGCCGCGGCGCTTCCACCGCTTCCTGCAGCGACATGCCGTGATCCACCAGATTAAGGAACCCCTGCATGACAGAACCAAAAATCCGTAAGCCACCTGGCATGCCAAGCGCATAGGCGGGCTTGCCATCCTTCAACGCAATCAGCGGCGCCTGGGATGTGGTGATGCGCTTGCCGGGCGCGACCGACAAAGCCTTGCCGGGGCGCGGGTCAAACAGCGCCATGTAGTTGTTCGGAATCAACCCCGTGCCTGGCACCAGGAAGCGTGCGCCAAAAAGCGAATTGATGGTCTGGGTAGAACAGACAATACTGCCCTGATCATCCGCGACCGTGACATGGGTGGTATTGGCGCTCTCACCTGGGCTGACGCCTGGCCCCCAGGCTTGCGCGCGCGCCATATCCAAGGCGGCGCGGCGTT
Organism: Roseomonas sp.; assembly: GCA_020249925.1. Taxonomy (GTDB): domain Bacteria; phylum Pseudomonadota; class Alphaproteobacteria; order Acetobacterales; family Acetobacteraceae; genus Neoroseomonas. The sequence goes on from JADCER010000015.1 coordinate 67,447, forward strand.
CATCGCCATAGGCACGCGAAATCAGCCGCGCCACGGGCACATCCACAAAGGCCGGATCGGCGGTGGCGGCGGCGCGATCAGCAAAGGCAATTTTCAGTACCTCGGCCAGCAGGTGCAGCGTATCGGCGCTGCCGAAACCCATGCCGCGCAGATCGAAGCCTTCCAGGATATTCAGCATTTGCAGCACATGCACGCCGGAAGATGCCGGGGGTGGTGGCAGCAAAACCTCATAACCGCGATAGGGGCCACGTAGGGGTGCGCGTTCAATCGTCGCGAAATCCGCGATATCGGCCGCCGAGACAATCCCACCCGCTTTCCTGATGCCATTGGCAATCGCGCTGCCCAAGGCGCCATTCAAAACGCTCGGCCCTTCGCGCGCAATCAGTGTCAAGGTTTCGGCATATTCCGCCTGGATCAGCCGTGCGCCTGGTTTGATCGGCGCACCTCCGGGCAAAAGCAGCGCGGCAATGGCGGCGTCACGCGCCAGATCGGGTGCCGCTTCATTGATGCATTCCGCCAGATAAGGCGTCACGCCAAAACCACGCGCCGCGTGGCGGATGGCCGGCGCCATCACATCCGCGAGTGACACGCTGCCGAAGCGTTCCAGCGTTTCGCACCAAGCACGCAGATTGCCCGGCACCGCGACGGAAAGCGGGCCGACGATATTGGCGCGGCCTGTCGCTTCGAAATTCATCGCATTGGCCGGTTCGGTAGGCGTGAACATATCAGCGCGCGCTGCGGCCGGCGCGGTGGATAGCCCATCAATCACGGTATGCCGCCCATCTGGTAGGCGCAGATGCGCCATGCCGCCACCCAGAATGCCAACCATCATGGGCTCCACCACCGTTAGCGCGAATAGCGCGGCAATGGCGCCATCCACCGCATTGCCGCCGGCAGCCAGCATCTCGGCCCCCGCAGCCGAGGCCAAGGGATGGTTCGTCACCACCATGCCACGCGTGCCGAAAGCTGGGCGTTTATCCGTGGTGAAGCGCGAACCCGCGCGTGCAAGCCAATCATGGGTCATGCGATTTTTCTTTCTATTGCCGTACCCGCATGAGCATGAGCGCACCAACCGCCGCCACACCCAGCAGGGCCGTAAACCACAAGGAAGCCGCGCCAAAATCATCGAGCAGCAGCCCAAACAATAAGGGCGCGAAAGCCTGCGAAGCCCGCGCTGGCGCGGTAATGAAACCCTGGCGCTGGCCATAGCCAATGGGACCGAATAGCGCCAATGGCAGCGTGCCGCGCGTGATCGTCAGCAGGCCATTGCCTGCGCCATGGATAATCACAAACAGCGCGGCAAAGGGCGCGCCGAGCGCCATCAGTACCGCCACCGCCACCGGATGCGCGCCGGCGGCGATGCGTGCGGAAAAAAGCGGGTTCATCTTGCGCATGATGGTGAATTCAACGACACGCGCCGCGACTTGCGCCGGGCCCATCAGGGCGCCGGCCGCAATCGCCGCCGCCAGAGATGTGCCGGCTGATTGCAGCAACCCCGGCAAATGCGCGCCCAGCGCGGTGGAGCTGAAACTCGCCGTTGCCAGCACAAAGGCCAATAGGATCATATCGCGCTTGCGATCGCGCGTTTCCTCAGCGGATAATGGCGGCACGGCTTCCTTGGGCGGGGGCGGCGGCGCCTTCGGGATCAGCAAGCGATTGAGCGGCAGACAGATGAACAGATGCAAGGCCACCCAGCCAAGGCAGGCACCGCGCCAGCCCCATTCCGCTTCCATCAACGCGGAAAGCGGCCAGCCGACCGTGCTGGCAAAGCCTGCAATCAGCGTAATGCCAGTGATGCTGTTGCGCGCATCCTTGCCGTAAAGCCCGGCAAGGGTCGCAAAGGCCGCATCATACAGCCCCATCGCCATGGCGATGCCAATGATGAACCAGCTTAGAATTAGCAGCGGCAAGCCATTGGCGAAGGCCATGATCAGCAGGCCGAGGATGAAAATCACGTTCGAAATCGCCAGCACATCGCGCCCACCGCGTTGATCAATCGCGCGGCCTGCCGCGGGGCCGAGTAGCGCGGTTAGCAGCAGGGAGCCCGAAAACACGCCAAAGACCATGGCGCGTGACAGGCCAAGATCTTCGGCGATTGGTGCGGCCAGAATCGCTGGAAGGTAATAGGAAGACCCCCAGGCCAGGGTCTGGGTGGTGCCAAGCACCGTCACCACCCTGGCCTTGGAAGCGGTCGCGCTCACGGAAAAAAGGCCCAAGCGCGCGATCAATCCGTAATCGCGCGGCCACGCGCCTTGGCATAGCGTTCCGCGAAACGGCCCTTCACTTCCGGGTTGATGATACGTGGCGGCATCTTGCCGGCAGCGCAGGCAGAAAAGGCTTCCGCTGCAATGCGCGTGATCATGGACCGGCTTTCATGCGTGACCCCCGCGGTGTGCTGCGTGCAGATCACGGCCGGGTGCCACAAAAGCGGGTGTTCCTTGGGCGGCGGTTCCTGTTCCCAAACATCCAAGCCGGCTGAGGCCAATTGCCCCGATTCCAGCGCCGCCAGCACAGCGTTTTCATCATGGATGGAACCGCGCGCCGTTGTCACCAGAATGGCGCCCTTCTTCATGCCGGCCAGCGCCTTGGCATCAATAATGGCGCGGCTTTCCGGCGTGAGCGGGCAATGCACGCTGACGATGTCAGATTGCGCCAGCAATTCGGGCAGCTCCACCTTCTCCGCCCCGCGCTTGGCGATGGTTTCGGCATCCACATAGGGGTCATAGGCTAAGACGCGGCAATTGAAGGCGGCCTTCACAATGGCGGTGGTGCGCGACCCGACATTGCCAATACCAATCACGCCAACAGTCTTGTCGAGCAGATTATTGCCCATAAACACTTCGCGGCGCTTGGCTTCGCCTGCGCGCATGGCGGCATGGGTCTGCGGCATTTTTTTTATCAGCGCCAGCATCATGCCAACCGCGTGTTCCGCCACGGCTTCGGCATTGCCGCCGGCCTGGTTCACCAGCAGCACGCCGGCCTTGGTGCAGGAATCAGGATTGATCGTGTCATAGCCGGCACCCTGGGAAGCCACCATCAGCAGATTGGGCAGGCGCGCCAGCAGCGTATCATTCACATGAAACGCCTTGGGCAATTCGTCGCGCGACGCGCGCACATAATAGCCATCGCAGGTGGCCAGTTCCGCCAGCGCGGCTTCTTCCCCATTCTCCAGGGAAAGCCGCACCACTTCCAAGGCGGGATCGGCGGCGGCGGTTTCCAGAAAGCTTGGATGCGGCACGCGTTCCAGATAGGCGACGCGGAATGGCTTATTGACTGCGGACAAGTTCGCTTCCCCCTTGCTTAAGATCGGGGATGCTAGACCCGGTATCGCGCTTACGCCAAGCCGGGGCCTAACGCCTGACCGTCAACAGATAAGCCACGATGTCATCCAATTCCTCCCGGCTTAGGCGGTAATCGGGCATATTCGCATGCGGCGTGCGCAAATAGGCGCGCAAAGACATGGAAGTTGTGGAAGGCAGCGCTGCAATGGCGGCGAAGCTTGGCGCGATATCGTTCGTGGGGCCGGGGCCGCCCGGCGCTATGCGGTGGCAATTGGCGCACCAGCTGGCCGCCAGGCGCTGGCCGGCGATGGGATCCCCGGGTTCCATTTGCGCCAGCGCGGCACCGGGCAAAGCCGCCAATACGCATGCGATCAGCCAAGGGCGCATTTTGATCCTCCTGCTTCGGGGCTTAGGCAAGGTAATTGCCCCCATTGATGTGATAAACCTGACCCGTGATCCAGGCGGCTTGATCAGACGCAAGATAAACCATGAGGCCGGCGATTTCTTCGGGCCGCCCCATCCGCCCCAGCGGGATTTGCTGCGCCATTACCGCAAGCTCGGCTTCGCTATTGCCGTAGCGCGGCTGCGCGGTATCGGTGAGCCCTGGCGCGATGGCGTTCACGCGAATGCCTTTCGAAGCCAGGGACAGGGCCATGGACCGTGTCATGCCGATAATGCCGGCCTTGGTCGCGGTGTAATGCACCCCAAGCGGCGCCCCCCGGACCGAGGAGGAAGAAAGATTGATGATCACCCCCTTGATCCCGGCCGCCGCCATGGCCCGCGCCGCTGCCTGGGCGCAAAAGGCGCTGCCCTTGAGGTTCACGGCAATCACTCGGTCCCATTCGGCTTCTGTCATGTCCAGGAATTCAACGCGGGGGAAGATGCCGGCATTATTCACCAGCACATCAATGCGCCCGAGTGCGGCGATGGTCTGTTCCACCAGGGCGGCAGCGCCGGCGGCGGTGCCGACATCGCCCCGGATCAGCGCGGCACGGCGGCCTGAGGCACGGATTTCGGCCGCCACGGCTTCGGCCTGGGCCTGATCATCCAGCCAATTGATCGCGACATCATGCCCCGCCACCGCCAGGGCGCGCGCGGCGGCGGCCCCAATGCCCTGCTGCGCGCCGGTTACCAGCGCCACCTTTGTTTCGCCTGCCATGGTCTGACCCCCCTGAATTCTGGGGGAGCCTAGGGCGAAACGAGACCCCTGTCTTGAGGGCTTGCCCCGGCGCGCGCCCGGTGGCACCCCTTGGCAGGAGAGGGAGGCGGCGCAGTGGATATTGCTGGAATGTTCTCGTTGCAGGGGCGCGTGGCGCTGGTGACTGGTGCGTCCGGCGTTTTGGGCGCGCATTTCGCCCGTGTGCTGCATGGCGCGGGGGCTTCGGTGGCGCTGGCCGCACGGCGGGAAGCCGCGACGGCGGCGCTGGCGACGGAATTGGGTGCGCGCGCGGTTTCCGTGCCCCTGGATGTGACCGCGCCAGAGACGATTGCGCCCGCCTTTGCCGCTGCGGAAGCCGCCTTCGGCGTAGCTTGCGATATTCTGGTGAATAATGCCGGCATCGCCGTGACCAAGCCCGCCTTGCAGCAAAGCGCGGAAGACTGGGATTCCGTGGTGGATGTGAATTTGCGCGGATGTTTTCTGGTGGCGCAGGAAGCCGCGAGGCGCCTGGTCGCCGCGAAGCGTCCGGGTGTGGTGGTGAATATCGCCTCGGCCCTTGGGGTTCGGATCATTCCGGGTGTGGTCGGCTATACCGCCGCCAAGGCCGGGCTATTGCACATGACGCGCCATTTGGCGGTGGAATGGGCGCGGCATGGCATTCGGGTGAATGCGATTGCGCCTGGCTATATCGCAACCGATATCAACCGCGACTATTTCGCCTCCGATTCAGGGCAGGCGATGATCAAACGTATCCCGCAGCGCCGGCTTGGGGCTGCCGAGGACCTTACCGGGCCGCTATTGCTGCTCGCTTCCGAAGCCGGGGCGCATATGACCGGCGCGGTGGTGACAGTGGATGGCGGCCATTCGATCAACCCGCTTTAGGTTTTGCTGTCATGGAATTTTCTCTGCCCCCCGAAATTGATGATATGCGCCGGCGCATTCGCCGCTTTGTTGATGAAAAGCTGATCCCGTTGGAAGCGGATCGTGCGAATTTCGATGAGCATGAGAACATCGCGCCCCATGTGTTGGCGGAAATGCGCAAGGCTGCGAAGGTGGAAGGGCTTTGGGCTTTGCAAATGCCAAGGCGCCTAGGCGGCCAGGAATTGCCGCGCATTGGCATGGCAGCCTGTTATGAGGAAATGAACAGGTCCATCTTCGGGCCGGTGGTGTTCAATAGCGCCGCGCCGGATGACGGCAATATGATGATCCTGGATCGCGTTTTGCCGGAAGCGATGAAGCCGCGCTGGTTGCAGCCGATTGTGGATGGCGATGTACAATCCGCCTTCGCCATGACGGAACCCGATGGCTGCGGTTCAGACCCGAACCTGACCTATACCAAGGCGGAACGCGTCGGCAATGATCGCTGGCGCATTACCGGGCGGAAATGGTTCATCACCGGCGCGGGCAATGCCAAGATTTTCATCATCATCGCGCGCACATCGGATGATCCGCGCAAGGGGCTTTCGGCCTTTCTGTTCAGCGCCGATCAGCCGGGATGGAAGATTGTGCGCCGCATCCCGATCATGGGGCCGGAAGAACATGGCGGGCATTGCGAATTGGAATTCGACGGGCTGGAAGTCCCGAATGAACATTTGTTGATGAGCGAAGGCGATGGGCTGAAGCTCACGCAAATGCGCCTTGGCGTAGCGCGGCTGACGCATTGCATGCGCTGGCTGGGCTTGTCTCGGCGTGCTTTGGAAATCGCCATGGAACGCATCGCGCAGCGCGATTCCTTCGGCATGAAGCTGATTGACCGCGAAAGCGTGCAGGGCCTGGTGGGCCAGGCGGCGATGGAAATCGAGATCGGCCGGCTGCTGACCATGAAGGCGGCTTGGGTGCTGGACCAGGGCGGCTTCGCGCGGAAGGAAGTTTCCATGGCGAAGATCGTGGTGGCGGATGCCTTACAGAAATCCGTGGATACGGCGCTGCAATTGCTGGGGGCGCGCGGCTATTCCAAGGATACGGTGATTGAATGGATGTATCGCTATGCCCGCCAGGCGCGGTTGGTGGATGGCGCATCAGAAGTGCATCGCATGGTGCTGGCCAATACCTTGCGGGCGGAGGGTTCTGGATTCTTCGCCTGGGGTCCGCCCAAGCATGGATGAGGCGCGGCGCGCAAAACTGACGGATTGGCTGCGCGGGGCAACCGGCGCGGCTGATCTTGAACTTGGCGCCATGACCTTGCTTTCCGGCGGTGCCATTCAGCAGAATTGGGCTTTGGATGTGACGCTGGCGGGGCGTGATGAAGCCTGGGTGCTGCGCACCGATAATGCTGCGACCTTGGCCGTTTCCCTGCCGCGCACAGCGGAATTCGCGCTGTTGAAAGCAGCCTTTGGCGCTGGCGTGACGGTGCCTCAACCGCTTTATTTGTGTGACGATACCGGCATTCTGGGCGCGCCGTTTTTCATCATGCGGCGCGTGCAGGGTATTGCCGCGGGGCACCGCGTGGTGAAAAGCGAAACGCTTTGCGGTGGGCGGGATGCAGCGGTGCAGGCGCTTGGGCGCGAATTGGCGCGCATTCATCGCATCACGCCGCCGCGTGCGGATTTGGCGTTTTTAGGTGCGCCACCAGAGGATGCTTGCTTGGCCTTTGTGGCTGAACAACGCCGCGCGCTGGACCGGCAAGCGCTGCCGCGCCCGGTTTTGGAATGGGGCTTGCGGCATTTGGAGCGCACCGCTCCTGCGCCGCTGCCCTCCGTGCTGAACCATAATGATTTCCGCACCGGCAATCTGATGCTGGCTGAAGCGGGCGTGACGGCGGTGTTGGATTGGGAATTCGCTGCCTGGGGCGAACCGCATGCTGATCTTGGTTGGTTCTGCGCCAAGTGTTGGCGCTTCGGCAGCGCTTATGAGGCAGGCGGCATTGGTACGCGCGATGCCTTCTATGCCGGCTATGCCGCGGAAGCCGGGTATGCCGTGGATGCGGCGCGTGTGACCTGGTGGGAATTAGCGGCGCATATCCGCTGGGCGGTGATTGCGATTGACCAGGCCGCGCGGCATCTCTCGGGCAAGGAAACCAGTCTGGAACTGGCACTGACCGGCCATATTGTGCCGGAGCTTGAATGGGAAATCCTGAACATGACAGGGGTGCCCGATGCAGCGTGAAGCCCCGGAGGGCGCAAGCCTATTGGCCACCGCACGCGATGCGCTGTTGCAGGAGATTCTGCCGAAGCTTTCCGGCACGGATGCCTTCACCGCGCGGATGATCGCCAATGCCATGGCGATTGCGGCGCGCGAGGCAGCGCAGGATGAGGCTTGGGTAACAGCAACGCGCGCCAACATGCAACGTCTGACGGGTGCTGCTGACGCGCCGGACCGTGCCTTGGCTTCTGCGATTCGTACGGGCGCCTATGATCCGGGCAGCGCGCATCACGCGGAAGTGGCAGCGATGTTGCGCAATGCGGCACGGATGCGTTGCGCCATCAGCGCACCTCGGGTTTTGGGAAAGGGTTGAAGCATGCAGGATGATTTGCCGAAAACCGCCGCCAATCATGTGGCGCTTTCGCCGGTTTCCTTCCTGCCGCGTGCAGCACATATCTGGGCCAAGCGTATCGCCATTATTCATGGCGCGCGGCGCGTCACCTATGCCGCGTTCTTCGAACGTAGCCGGCGCTTGGCTTCGGCCTTGCGCGATGCCGGCATTGCGCCGGGTTATGTGGTGGCAGCACTTTTGCCGAATATCCCGGAAATGCTGGAAGCGCATAACGGCGTGCCCATGGCGCATGCCGTGCTTTGCCCCATCAATACGCGGCTGGATGCAGCGACGGTGCGCTTCATTCTGGGACATTCGGGCGCGAAAATCCTGCTGCTCGACCGTGAATTTGCCGCGCTGACGAATGCAGCCTTGGAAGGGATGGAAAACCCGCCGCGCGTCATTATCATCGATGATCCCGAAGGCCCGGGCGGTTTGGCGATTGAGGCGACACCTTATGAGGAATTCATTGCGGGCGGTGACGCGGCTTTTGCCGTGACGCCACCGACAGATGAATGGGCGGCGATTTCGCTTTCCTATACCTCTGGCACCACGGGCGATCCCAAGGGCGTGGTCGCGCATCATCGCGGCGCATATCTGAATGCCTGCGGCAATGCGCTCTCCTTCGGGTTGACGGCGCAGAGCGTCTATCTTTGGACGCTGCCCATGTTTCACTGCAATGGCTGGACCTATACTTGGGCGGTCACACTGCAAGGCGGCACCCATGTCTGCCTGCGCCGTGTGGAGCCTGCGCGGATTTTCGCGCTGATTGCCGAACATGGTGTCACGCATCTCTGCGCCGCGCCTGTGGTGCTGACCATGCTGATCCATGCGCCGGAAGATCAATGCCGCAGCTTCGCGCATCGTGTTGGAATCGCGACCGGTGGTGCCGCACCGCCATCGCCGGTGATCGCGGCGATGGAGAATCTCGGATTTGATGTCACGCATCTTTATGGCCTGACGGAATGCTATGGTCCTTCGCTGCTATGCGCCTGGCAGCCTGGCCTGCATGACCTGCCCTTGCAGGAAAAGGCGGCCTTCATGGCACGGCAGGGTGTGGCCTTACCGACGCTGGAAGAAGCCACCGTGATCAATACCGAAACGGGTGCGGCAGTGCCGGCCGATGGCGCAACAATTGGTGAGATTGCCATTCGCGGCAATACCGTGATGAAGGGCTATCTGCGCAACCCCAAGGCCAATGCAGCGGTTTTCGTGGATGGCTGGTTCCGCACCGGGGATCTCGGCGTGCTGCATCCGGATGGCTATATCGAAGTGAAGGACCGCGCCAAGGATATTGTGATCTCGGGCGGGGAAAACATCAGCAGCCTGGAAGTGGAAGAAGCGCTGTATCGCCACCCGGATGTGATGGAAGCGGCGGTGGTGGCGCATCCGGATGAAAAATGGGGCGAGGTGCCGCATGCCTTCATCACCTTGAAGCCAGGGGCGGCGGAAAACCGCGATGGCATCATCACCTTCTGCCGCGCCAATCTGGCGGGGTATAAGGTGCCGCGCCACATCACCTTCGGCCCCCTGCCGAAAACCGCAACCGGAAAAATCCAGAAATTCGAATTGCGCACCCGGGTGCGCGGTGGCTGAGGCATGATGACAGAACCCCCAAAGCCCGGTGCGCTCACGGGCCTGCGCGTGATTGACCTGACCCGCGTGGTGGCAGGCCCGCTTTGCGCGCAAATGCTGGGCGATCTGGGGGCGGAAATCGTCAAGCTGGAACGCCAAGGCAATGGCGATGATCTGCGCGCCCTTGGCCCGCCTTTTGTCGCCGGCAGTGATGACAGCACCTATTTCGTCTCGCTCAATCGCAACAAGCGCTCACTCAGCCTGGATTTCACGCAAGCCGAAGGTGCCGCCATTCTGAAGCGCATAGTGGCGAAGGCGGATGTGCTGATCGAGAATTTCCGCACCGGCACGCTGGCGCGTTACGGCTTGGGTTATGAGGATTTGCGCGCCATTAATCCGCGGCTGATCTATTGTTCCGTCACGGGGTTTGGACAGGACGGGCCTTACGCACATCGCTCGGGCTATGATTTTGTGGCGCAAGCCATGGCTGGGTTGATGGAAGTGACCGGTGAGGCTGATGGCAAGCCAGGCGGCGGCCCGCAGCGCGTTGGCGTGCCGGTTGCGGATATGTTCACGGGCTTCGCCGCGACAGTTTCCATCCTTGCCGCGCTACGTCATCGCGATCAGACCGGCGAAGGGCAGTATTGCGAAGTCTCCCTTTATGAGACGATGGTTTCATTGATGCAGGCGCCAATGGCATCCTGGCTCAATGCCGGCAAGCTCATGCAGCGTACCGGCAATGATGCGGTTGTGGCGGTGCCGTATGGTGTATTCCAAGGCTCAGACGCGAAATTCGTCATTGGCGTTTTGAATGACCGCGAATTTATCCGGTTGGCGGCTGCGCTGGGCCATGCGGAATGGGCCGCGGATGAGCGGTTTCGTCGCGCGCGTGATCGCGCCGCCAATCGCGATCTGCTGCTAAGCATGATGAATGATGTGCTGCGCCGAAGGCCAAGGGCTGAATGGTTGGCGATTTTGGAAGATGCCAAGATTACTTCCGGGCCCATCAATACGGCCGCCGATGTGGAAGCCGATCCGCATACCAAGGCGCGTGGCTTGATTGTGGAGGTACCGCATCATGCCGGCGGGCAGGTGCGCGTGCCGGCCTCACCGCTGCATCTTACCGCGGCGCCAGTGACCTATCGCTATGGCATTCCAGCACCTGGTGAGCATACGGATGCGGTGCTGCGCGAATTTGCTGAGATGACAACAGAAGAAATCGCCGCGGCGCGCGCCGCCGGCGTCTTGTAAGGGGGCTGCGCCATGGCTGGGCTTCGTTTTGATTTGCGTGATGCGCCGGATGGCGCGGCGGCACTGCGTGCTGAAGTGCGCGCATTTCTGGCGGAAAATGCGCCAAACTTCACGCCAGAAATCCGCGCCCGGTCCTGGATGGGGTTCGACCGGGATTTCACCCGCGCTGTTGGCGCCAAGGGATGGATTGGCATGTGCTGGCCGCGCGACTATGGCGGTGGCGAGAAAAATTTTCTGGAACGCAATATTGTGCTGGAAGAAATGCTCGCCGCCGGTGCGCCGGTGGGGGCGCATTGGATCGGGGATCGGCAATCCGGACCGCTGATTTTGCGGCTTGGTACGGAAGAACAGAAGCGCCATTTCCTGCCGCGGATCGCGAGTGGCGAATACGCCTTTTGCATCGGCTTGTCGGAACCTGATTCGGGAAGTGATCTGGCATCGCTGCGGACCAAGGCCGAAAAGGTGGATGGCGGCTGGAAGCTGAATGGCCGTAAGATTTGGACGACCTTCGGGCATCTGTGCGATTGGATGATTGCGCTGGTGCGCACCTCTCCCGCACCTGAAGGCGGCGCGCGGCATATCGGGCTTTCACAAGTGCTGGTCAATTTGCGCGCGCCAGGTGTGCATATTCGCCCGATCCGTGATCTGGTCGGTGAGAAGGGCTTCAATGAAATCACCTTCGATGATGTGATGCTACCGGAAGATGCAATGGTCGGTCAGGAAGGTGCCGGTTGGGCGCAGGCCACCAGCGAATTGGCGTTTGAACGCAGCGGACCGGATCGGTATTTGTCATCACACCCCTTGCTGGAAGCAGCGATAACAACGCTGAAGCAGGATGGTGCAGCGGCGCCTGCGCTTGGCCGGCAAGTCGCACGGCTTTGGGCTTTGCGTAATATGTCAGTGGCGGTCGCCGGCATGTTGGAAGATGGGCAGGACCCGGTACGGCAAGCGGCGCTGGTCAAGGATTTGGGCAATGATTTTGAACAGGCCTTGCCGAATGTGGTGCGTGATCTGATCGCGACCGAAGATATGCCAGAGGATATGCGCCGCATGCATGCCTATTTGACGCAGATTGTGCCCACCTTCTCCTTGCGCGGCGGTACGCGGGAAATCATGCGCGGCATTATCGCGCGCGAATTGGGGCTGCGCTGACATGGCAAGCGAGATTGCAACGGAACTTGCTGAACAGGCGGATCGTGCGCTGACAGATGCAGCGGATGTCGCAGTGCTGCGCGCGGTTGAAGCCGGGGACTGGCCCGCTGCCACCTGGGATGCCATGGCGGCACTTGGCCTGAATGGCGCGCTGGTGCCGGAAGAAGCGGGCGGTGTCGGGCTTGGCTTTGCGGATGTTGCGCCCTTGCTGGAAGTGCTCGGGCGCCATGCCGCGCCGGTGCCGCTAGCGGAGGGCATTTTTGGCAGCGCCTTGCTCGCAGCGGCGGGCATCAAGCCGCCCGAAGGCGCGCTGGGTTTCGGTGCGCGCAATGGCGCCATTCCCTGGGGCCGCCATGCAGAACATGTCGCACTGTTGGATGGCGCGCGCATTGCGCTTTATCCGGCGGCCGCGCTCGCTTGGGAGGAAGGCGGCAATATCGGCCATGAGGCGCGGGATCGGGCGCGTATCATCGGCGCACCCATTGCGGAAGCGGTTTTGCCCAATAGCTGGGGCGCGGAAGCGGGTTTGCTGTGCACAGCACTGATGCGCTCAGCGCAGATTGCCGGTGCCATGCAAGCAGCACTGGCGCTGGCGGTGGATCACGCGAATACCCGCAAGCAATTCGGTCGGCCCATCGGGCGCTTTCAGGCCATCCAACAGCAGCTCGCGGTTTTTGCTGCGGAGACTTCGGCCGCTTCAGTGGCGGCTGCTGCCGCCGCACGCGCGGTGGATCGGCGTGGCCTGGCGGCGGCAGCCTTTGAGATTGGCTGCGCGAAGATCACAGTGGGTGAGGCCGCCACGCGCGGCGCCGCCATTGCGCATCAGGTTTTCGCCGCCATGGGCATTACGGAAGAACATCAGCTTCATCATTTCACGCGCAGGCTTTGGTCCTGGCGTGAAGAAGGTGGCAGCGAAGCCTTTTGGGCCAAACGGATCGGGCAGGAAGCGCAAGCGCTGCCTGGTGCCCTTTGGCCCTTCATCACTGCGCGCGAGGAGGAAGTCACCCCATGAGCCCATTTCTGAATATCGAACGTGATGGCGGCATCGTTATCCTCACGCTCAATCGGCCTGAAAAACGCAATGCGATTTCGACGCGCGCGGAATGTGAGGAAGTGGAAGCTGCCTGCCGGACACTTTCGCGGGATGATAGCGTCCGCTGCGTTATCGTGACCGGTGCCGGTTCGGCCTTTTGTGCCGGCGGTGATCTGAAGGGCATGCGGGACAAAACCGGCATTACTGGCGGCGGCACGGGGGCAGAGATTCGCGAATCCTATCGTCGCGGCATTCAGTTGATTCCGTTGGCACTTTACGAATTGGATGTTCCAACCATCGCCGCCGTGAATGGACCGGCAATTGGCGCGGGGCTTGATCTGGCGTTGATGTGCGATATTCGCGTCGCCAGCGAAAAGGCACTGTTTGCCGAAAGCTTTGTGAAAGTAGGTATCGTGCCCGGCGATGGTGGTGCCTATTTGCTGCCAAAGGTTGTGGGCATGTCGAAGGCTTTGGAATTGTCACTCACAGGCGAAACCATTGGCCCGGCGGAGGCACTGGCCTGCGGCATGGTTTCAAAAGTGGTGGCGCCGGAAGCACTATTGGATGCGGCGCGCGCCATTGCAGCGAAAATCGCCGCCAATCCGCCGCAAGCAGTGCGGCTGACCAAGCGCCTGTTGCGCGAAAGCCAGCACACCCGGCTTTCAACATTGCTTGAAATGTCGGCGGCCTATCAGGCGCTGGCGCATGGCACGCGGGATCATCGCGAAGCGGTGGATGCCATGCTGGAAAAACGCGCACCAAGTTTTGAGGGCAGATAAAATTGTGATGTAGATCAAGAAAGCGTCTCAGGCCTTGGCGCAATAAGGCGCCAAAGGAAAAGGGACGCGATCATGACCTTACCCACGCAAAATTTCAGCGCTCAATCCATCTGGGATTACGTGGACGGCAAGAAGCGCGCTGCTGAGGCCGCGGAGCGTGCCGAGGCAGCAGCGCGCCGCGCGGAACAGGAAAAGCTGCGCGAAGCGTTTGAGGCGCGCGAAATCGCCCCCGACGCCTTGGACCGTATCGCCACCCTGGTGCGGCGCGCGGTGGATGCTGGTGAGAAGGAAGCGCTGGTGATGCGTTTTCCATCCGAATGGCTGCCTGATCAGGGGCGGTCCATCACCAGCCATGATCCTGCCTGGCGGGAAAGGCTGAGCGGCTTTCCGAAGCGCGCCTATGATTTCTATGAACGCGAATTGGCGCCACGTGGCTTTCAGATCAAGGTGCAAATCCTTGATTGGCCGGGCGGAATTCCTGGGGATGTCGGCTGGTTCATCACTTGGAAACGCCCAGAGGAGGATTGAAGCGCGCCAAACTTGACATTGATCAAGTCAGCGTCTGACGATCCCATCTATTCATGCGCCATTCCTCGGGAGGAGGCTGATATGAAGCTCTGTGAAATTCTCGTCCATTTGGATCAATCGCCGCGTGCGCAGGTGCGCCTTGATATCGCGGCGTCGCTCGCGCGGCAGCATGGCGCGCACCTGACTGCGCTGCAGGTGATAGATGTTGCGATCCCGGTCATGGCCATGGGCGATGGTGGCGGCGGTGGCGCGGTAATCGCGGAATTGATGGAACAGATGCGCCAATCGGCGCTTGCTGCCGGCGTGAAGCTGAAGGCGGCTTTTGAAGCGGCGCTGGCGCGTGAGGGTATCATGGGTGAGTGGCGCCAGATGGAAGGCACCACGCCGGAGATTGTCGCGCTGCATGGCCGTTATGCCGATCTGATCGTGTTGGGCCAGGATGATCCGGAAAGCGACAATGCCGGGCTTTTGGAAGCGGTGGTGTTCGATTCCGGTCGGCCCGTATTGGCCATTCCATTCGCCGGCAATTTCCAATCCATCGGCAAGCGCGTACTGGTCGGCTGGAATGCCAGCCGCGAAGCATCGCGTGCGCTGCATGATGCCTTGCCGCTGATTGCCAAGGCAGAAACAGCGACGGTTTTCCTGGCCAATCCGAAGCGCGGTCTGGATGGGCATGGTGAAGAACCAGGTGCCGATATCGCGCGGCATTTGGCGCGCCATGGGCTGAAGGTGGAAGTGGCCAAGGCGGTTGCGGATGATGTGTCTGATGCTGCACTGCTGCTCAATCACGCGAGTGACATGGGCGCGGATTTGCTGGTGATGGGTGCCTATGGCCATTCGCGTTGGCGTGAACTGGTCCTTGGTGGCGTCACGCGTAGCCTGCTTCGTGAAATGACAGTGCCGGTGTTGCTTTCGCATTAAGGCTTAACAACCAAAGCGGAATCGCCCCGCAATCGGCAAGGCCTCCCCCGGATCAACCCGGGGGAGTTATTGAAGCGGCAGTTACGCCGCTTTCCGAAGCGCCACCCCAAGCCCTTCCAGCCCGGCGCGGATCGCCGCTTGGCGCGCTGCATCAGGCATGGGCATGGGCGCGCGGGAAAGCCCTGAAGGCACCCCCTGACAGGCCAGCGCATATTTCACATTGGCCGGCAGATTTTCCGCCGATAGCGCATTCCACAGCACCAGAAGCCGTTCATGCAGCGCCTTGGCGGTCGCGTGATCCCCGCGCTGCACCGCATCCCAAAGTGCCACATTGGCATGCGGCGAAGCGGCCGGCAGGGCTGAGATCGTGCCCCGCGCGCCGAGCGCATAGCTTGGATAGAGCAGCGCATCGATCGCCGTGAAGATCAGATCCTGTGGCCGCGCCTGCAAGACCAGATCCGCGAGCAGCTTGAGATCGCCCGAGCTTTGCTTCACGCCGACCACGCCCGGCACTTCGCGCATGATGCGCAGCAGCAGGGCAGGAGAAAGGTAATTCCACGGAATGACATTATAGATCAGGATGGGCAGCCCCGTGCCTTCGGCAACAGCGCGGAAATGCGCGAGTGTTGCTTCCTCATCCGGCTT
Organism: Roseomonas sp.; assembly: GCA_020249925.1. Lineage (GTDB taxonomy): Bacteria > Pseudomonadota > Alphaproteobacteria > Acetobacterales > Acetobacteraceae > Neoroseomonas. The sequence continues at coordinate 83,243 of JADCER010000015.1, forward strand.
GAACAGGTAATGCACCGGCGTCACCTGCAGCCCTTGCGCACCAAGGTCGCGGGCCATGCGCCCGCGGATGATTGCCTCCTGCGTCGAATTCACGATCAGCCCGGCAAGCAAGGGCAGGCGGCCGCGATTTGTCTTGGCCACGGTTTCGAACATGCGGGCAAAATCCTCACGTTCAAAAGTATGGCCTTCGCCCGTACTGCCGCCGGGGATCAACCCATGCACGCCAGCGGCGATCTGGAATTCAACAATCTCTGCCAGGGCAGCGTGGATCACATTGCCTTGGGCGTCGAAGGGGGTGGAAATCGGCGGGATCACGCCGCGAAGATCACTGAGCATGAACGTCCTCTCCTTTTCTTGGTGCCGTAGCTTTGGCTGCGCCGGGCAGCATCTGGCAGATTTCGGCGGAAGACAAGGATTTTCAAACCAGCTGGTTTCGACTGGCTTGGTAATGCGGCGGCAACATCCCCTGCCAAGCGAGGTAAAGGCACCAAGCAATATCCATTCGTGGCGTGTCCGATGGCGCTCAGTGCCGGCCAAGCAAGGTCAATCTCTCGAAGCCGCGTCCCGTGCCGCCGTCGCCAGCGCGTCGGCGCGTTCATTCATCGGATCCCCGGCATGGCCGCGCACCCAGTGCCATTCAATCTCATGCGGCTTGGCCGCTGCCAGAATGGCCTGCCATAAATCCAGATTCTTCACCGGCTCCTTCGCCGCATTGCGCCAATTGGCGCGCACCCAGCCATGGATCCAGCGGCTGATTCCATTGCGCAGATATTCGCTATCGGTATGCAACGCCACGCGGCAGGGTTTTTTCAGCGCCTCAAGCGCCCTCAAGGCCGCAGTCAATTCCATGCGGTTATTGGTGGTTTCGGCCTCGCCACCCGAAAGCTCTCGTTCATGTTCGCCAAAGCGCAGAATGGCGGCCCAGCCGCCGGGGCCGGGATTGGGCTTGCAGCCGCCATCGGTCCAAATCTGGACCAAGGGGCGCGGGTCGGCGCTGCCAGTCACAGGCCAAAGGCCGAAAGCGTTTCGGCGCCGCTGAAGAACCTGAGTTTCCGCAGATATTCCACCGGGTCCTTGCGCGTTACCAGCGCGCCTTCTGGTGTGTGCGTCCAATCATACAGCCGGGTCAGCAGAAAGCGCAGCGCCGCACCGCGGCACAGCACCGGCAGGGCAGCCAATTCAGCCTCATTCATCGGGCGCATGGCGCGATAGGCGCCAAGCATGGCGCGCGCGCGCGTCACGTTGAAGGAATAATCCGGCTCAAAGCACCAGGCATTCAGACAGACCGCGATGTCATAGGCGAAAAGATCCGTGCAGGCGAAATAGAAATCAATCACGCCGGACACGCGCGGCTGGCCATCGGCGCCCGGCAGGAAAAACGCGTTATCGGGGAAAAGATCGGCGTGAATCTGCCCAACCGGCAGGCTGCCCTCAGCCGGCCAGGCGGCCAGAATGCCAGCCAGTGCTGCGTCCAATTCCGCAATCAGCCCGGGCTGCACCTCATCACCCCGCGCGCGGCAGCCATCCAACAAGGGCGCCCAGCCTTTGGGGCCAAGCGCATTGGGCCGGCGCATATCAAACCCCGCCCCGGCCAAATGCATTTCTGCCAAAGCCTTGCCGAGCGGCGCGCAATGTTCCGCCCGCACGCGGCGTGGCCAAACACCCGGCAGAAAGGTGACAATCGCCGCCGGCCGCCCCGCCAATTCCCGCAGCGCCGCGCCATCCTGCCCATGCACGGGCGTCGGGCAGGCCATGCCGCGCGCGGCCAAATGTTCCATCAGGCCGAGAAAATACGGCAATTCTGCCGGGTCCACGCGCTTTTCATACAGCGTCAGGATGAAATCGCCCGCTTCGGTTTTCAGCGCGTAATTGGAATTCTCCACACCCTCTGCAATGCCGCGAAACGCCAGCAATTCACCCAGCGCATAATCGGCCAGGAAGGCGCGCAAGGCCTCATCCGAAACTTCGGTATAGACAGCCATTATTCGGCGGCGAGCCCGCGCGGCAGGCGGAAGGTGATCTGTTCCACGGCTACCACCACTTCTTCTATTTCCAGCGCATAGGCTTCACCAAGCCGGGTAAGCACTTCTTCCACCAGCACTTCGGGCGCGCTGGCGCCGGCGGTCACGCCTACGGTCTTGCAGCCCTGCACCAGGGCAAGATCAAGATCAGCGCCGCGCTGCACCATCACCGCCCGGCGCGCGCCGCTGCGCTCCGCCACTTCGCGCAGGCGTTGGCTATTGGATGAATTGGGCGCGCCCACCACCACCACCAGATCGGACCGCGCGGCAATGGCCTTCACCGCCGCCTGGCGATTGGTGGTGGCGTAGCAGATATCTTCCTTGGCGGGGCCCCGAATATCCGGAAAGCGCCGTTGCAGGATGCTGATGATTTCCGCCGTATCATCCACGGAAAGCGTGGTTTGGGTTGTGTAGGCGAGTGTGGCGCCCTCAGGCGCTGCCACACTTTCCGCATCCGCCGCATCCTGCACCAGGGTCACGGCACCTTCGGGCAATTGGCCCATGGTGCCGATCACCTCCGGATGGCCGGCATGGCCAATCAGGAAAAGATGGCGGCCATGTTCATGATGGCGTTCGGCTTCGCGATGCACCTTGCTCACCAGCGGGCAGGTGGCGTCCAGCGCAAACATCATGCGCTGCGCTGCCTCGGCCGGGACGGATTTCGGCACGCCATGGGCTGAAAACACCACAGGCTGGCCGTCATCCGGGATTTCGCTCAGTTCCTCCACAAAGACCGCGCCCTGCTTTTCCAGGCTTTCGACCACGAAACGGTTATGGACAATCTCATGCCGGACATAGACCGGGGCGCCGTGGCGCTTCAGCGCTTCCTCGACAATCTTGATGGCGCGATCCACGCCGGCGCAAAAACCACGCGGTCCAGCGAGCAGGAGGTGCAGGGTCGGCTTGGCAGAGGCCATGGGCGCAAGGGTCCATCCAATGGGGCCGGCTACGGGTTGCGGCGCGGCGCGAAGAATGGTCAGAGTAGCCTCAGGGCCGTGCGGCTCAAAGGGGGTTTCGGCATGGGGCGCTTCGGGGTTCTGATTTTGGCAGGGCTGGTCGCAGCTTGCGGGTCTGGTTCCTCATCGCGGGAGCCGGTGCTGGCGCCCTGCCCCAGGGTGACGATCCTGGCCGATGGGTCGGATATCACCCGCTACCGGCCGGGCGCGCCGCCTGATCTGGCGGCGTTGGTGGTGGATGGCCGCATGGCGGGCGTCAGCGTGACCTGCGCCAATGTCCGGGGCGGCGGGGTGGATGTGCGGGTCGCCGCCATCATGGATGTGGAACGTGGCCCGGCTTCGCGCGGGAATCGGGCGGAATTCCCCTGGTTCCTGGCGGTCACCAGCGGTGATGACAGCCAATTGGTCCAACGGAAGGATGCGCTGCTGACGGTGAATTTTGAGGGCAATCAGACCCGCGCCCGGGTCACCACCGCGCCTGAGAGCATCATCTTCCCCGCCGGGCGCAACCCGGCGGAATATCGGGTGCGGATATCCTTTGCGCTAACGGCCGAGGAGCTGGACCGCAACCGCCGCCGCGGGCCGCGTTAACCCGTCTTTTTGCGTCCGATCGGGCCGGGGCATCTTGTCTCGCCCGGCGCGGTTACATACATCCTGCCCGTCAGCCGCGCCCGGATTGGGCAAGGCTTAATGTAACCCCATCCGCGGTGGCGCTTGGCCACCGTACAGCACAGGGGGTCGCCGTGGTGCCACATCGGGCCGCCGCGATCCGCCGCAGAGGAGACTTCGGATGAGTAAGGTCATTGGCATAGACCTCGGCACCACCAATTCCTGCGTCGCCATTCTTGAAGGCAAGGATGTGCGCGTAATTGAAAACGCCGAAGGTGCGCGCACCACGCCTTCCATGATCGCGTTTGCGAAGAATGGCGAAAGGCTGGTCGGGCAATCGGCGAAGCGCCAGGCGGTTACCAACCCCACGGGCACGCTTTACGCGGTGAAGCGCCTGATTGGCCGGCGCTTTGATGACCCGATGGTGCAAAAGGATATCGGGCTTGCCCCCTTCAAGATCACCAAGGCCCCCAATGGCGATGCCTGGGTTGAGGTGGATGGCAAAACCTACGCGCCGCAGCAGATCAGCGCCATGGTGCTGACCAAGATGAAGGAAACTGCCGAAGCCCATCTGGGTGAGAAGGTTTCCCAGGCCGTCATTACCGTACCCGCCTATTTCAATGACGCCCAGCGCCAAGCCACCAAGGAAGCCGGCACGGTCGCCGGGCTTGAAGTGCTGCGCATCATCAATGAACCAACCGCCGCCGCGCTCGCCTATGGCATGGACCAGAAGAAGGGCGGCACCATCGCGGTCTATGACCTTGGTGGCGGCACCTTCGACGTTTCCATCCTGGAAATCGGCGATGGCGTTTTTGAAGTGAAATCCACCAATGGTGACACCTTCCTGGGTGGTGAGGATTTCGACCAGCGCATCATTGACTATCTGGCCGATGAATTCCGCAAGGAACAGGGCATTGACCTGCGCGGCGACAAGCTTGCGCTGCAACGCCTGAAGGAAGCGGCAGAAAAGGCAAAGATCGAGCTTTCCTCCTCCAAGGAAACCGAAGTCAACCTGCCCTTCATCACCGCCGATGCCTCTGGCCCCAAGCATCTGGTGATGAAAGTCACCCGCTCAAAGCTTGAAGCCTTGGTGGATGATCTGATCAGCCGCACCTTGGAACCCTGCCGCCAGGCGCTGAAGGATGCCGGCCTTGCCGCCAATGAAGTGGATGAGGTGATCCTGGTCGGCGGCATGACACGCATGCCGAAGGTTGTGGAAGCCGTTCGCCAATTCTTCGGCAAGGAACCCGCGCGCAACGTGAACCCCGATGAAGTCGTCGCCATTGGCGCGGCCATTCAGGGCGGCGTGCTGAAGGGCGATGTCAAGGATGTGCTGCTGCTGGATGTGACGCCGCTCAGCCTTGGCATTGAAACCTTGGGTGGCGTCTTCACGCGCTTGATTGATCGCAACACGACGATCCCGACGAAGAAAAGCCAGACCTTCTCGACGGCGGATGACAATCAAACCGCGGTCACCATCAAGGTCTATCAGGGCGAACGTGAAATGGCTGCCGACAACAAGCAGCTTGGTACGTTTGACCTGACCGGCATTCCCCCCGCGCCGCGTGGCGTGCCGCAGGTGGAAGTGACCTTCGATATTGACGCGAACGGCATTGTCAGCGTCAGCGCGAAGGACAAGGCAACCGGTAAGGAACAGCAAATCCGCATCCAGGCGAAGTCGGGCCTTTCGGACGCCGATATCGAACGCATGGTGAAGGATGCCGAAGCCAATGCGGAAGCGGACCGCAAGCGGCGCGAAGCGGTGGAAGCGCGCAACCAGCTTGATGCGCTGGTGCATTCTACCGACAAGACGCTGAAGGAAAGCGGCGAGAAGGTGCCGGCGGCTGAAAAGCTGGAAGTGGAATCGGCGCTCGCTGCCGCGCGCACCGCCATGGAAGGCCAGGACGCCGATGCGATCCGTGAGGCTTCTGAAAAGCTTTCCCAGGCCGCGATGAAAATGGGTGAGGCGCTCTATAAGGCCGAGCAGGCCGCGCCGAAGCCCGAAGAACCGGCGGCCGGTGGCGGCGCGGGTGGCGCTTCCAAGGACAAGGTGGTGGATGCCGAGTTCGAGGAAGTGGACCCGAACAAGAAGAAGCCTTCCTGATCCCTTCCGGGTGATGGCGCCTTTGACCAAAGCCTTCCCCTGGTGCCCCACGGCGCCAGGGGATGACTTGTGTCGGAAACGGTAGCCCGATCATGGCAAAACGCGATTATTACGAGGTTCTCGGCGTCGCGCGCGATGTGGGCGAGGATGACCTCAAGAAATCCTATCGCAAACTCGCGATGAAATGGCACCCTGATCGCAATCAGGGTGACGCGGAAGCGGAAGCCAAGTTCAAGGAATTGAATGAGGCTTATGATGTCCTGAAGGATTCCGAAAAGCGCGCGGCCTATGATCGCTTTGGCCATGCTGCCTTTGAACAGGGCGGGCCTGGTGGCGGTGGCGGCTTTGGCGGCGGCGGTCCCTTTGGTGGCGGCGGCTTTGAGGATATTTTTGAGGAAATGTTCGGCCGGTTCGGCGGCGGCGGGCGCGGTCAGCGCGCGGCTTCCGGGCGCGGTGCTGATTTGCGCACGCAGGTTGAGGTTTCTCTGGAAGAAGCTTTCGCCGGCGCGAAAAAGACCATTCGCTTCGCGACAAGTGTTTCCTGCGAAGCCTGCAAGGGTGTGGGCGCCGAAGGCGGCGCTGCTTCTGGCGTGCAGAATTGCGGCACCTGTCAGGGTAGCGGCAAGGTTCGGGCGCAGCAGGGTTTTTTCCTGGTGGAGCGCACCTGCCCCACATGCGGCGGCCAGGGCCGCACCATCAAGAACCCGTGCAAGATCTGCCGTGGCGCGGGGCGTGTGCAGCGTGAACGCAGCCTGAATGTCTCGGTCCCTGCCGGCGTTGATGATGGCACGCGCATTCGCCTGAGTGGCGAGGGTGAGGCCGGGCAGCGCGGCGCACCAGCGGGCGATTTGTATGTGGATATCGCGGTGCGGCCGCATCCGATTTTCCAGCGCGATGGTGCGAATATTCTGGTGCGCGTGCCGCTGCGGATGACGCAAGCCGCGCTTGGTGGCCATGTGGAAGTGCCGAGCATTGATGGCGGGCGTTCGAAAGTAACGATCCCTGCCGGCACGCAAACCGGCGATCAATTCCGCCTGCGCGGCAAGGGCTTTTCCGTGCTGCGATCAGCCGCGCGCGGCGATATGTATGTGCAGGTTATGGTGGAAACGCCGCAGAATCTTTCGCCCAAGCAGCGCGAATTGCTGGAGCAGTTTGAAGCCGAGGCGGAGAAGGGTGGCCGCACCAGCCCCGAAAGCGAAGGCTTCTTCGCCAAGGTCAAGGAATTCTGGGACGGGTTGGGGCGTTAGCGCGGGCGCCTTACTCGTATCCCGATAGCGGTTTCAGCCCTCACGCCAGACCGGAAATGGGTCGGGCAGGCGCGCCCAGGCGCGTGGCCCGGCGCGCCATTCCTCATCGGTCAAAAGCGTTTTTTGCAATGCTGCGCGCAGCCCTGCCTCATTCATGCCGATGCCGATAAAGACGATTTCCTGACGCCGGTCACCATGGGGTTCCTGCCAATTCGCCTCGATCGTGGCGCGCCAGTCGGGATCATCCGGCCAACGAGAGGCCGGCTGCGCGGCCCACCAGAACCCCGCCGCTTCATGGCGGCCAATGGAGCCGGCCAATTGCCATTCACCCGCCCAGGGCATGCGCGTCGCCAGCCAGAAAAACCCCTTGGCACGCACCACGCCCGGAAGATCACCTTCAATGAAGCGCTTGAAGCGTTCCGGATGCACCGGGCGGCGCGCGCGCCAGACAAAGCTGGTGATGCCGAATTCAACGCTTTCCGGCAAATGCTCACCCGAAAGCGCCTTGATCCAACCCGCAGAACGGCGCGCCGCATCAAAATCAAAGCGCCCGGTATTCAGGATATGCCGAAGAGGCACTGCCCCCTTGGTACAGCCGATGATTTCCGCATTGGGATTGAAGGTAGCCAATAGCGCGGCCAGGCGACCCAATTCTGCCTCACTCACCAAATCCTGCTTATTGACGATGATGACATCGGCAAATTCAATTTGTTCGATCAGCAAATCCACCAGCAGGCGGGTATCCTCCGGGCCGGCGCTTTCGCCCCGCGCGGCCAGGCGGTCCGCGCTGCCGTAATCGCGCAGGAAACTCTGCGCATCCACCACGGTTACCATGGTATCAAGCTGCGCGACATCACCGAGGCAGAAGCCATCCTCGGTACGGAAATCGAAAGTTGCAGCCACGGGCATGGGTTCGCTGATGCCGGTGCTTTCAATCAGCAAGGCATCGAAGCGCCCTTCAGCGGCAAGCTTGGTTACCTCCTGCATCAAATCCTCACGCAGGGTGCAGCAGATGCAGCCATTGGACATTTCGACCAGCTTTTCTTCAGTACGGGAAAGCGTCCCAGCATTGCCGACCAAAGCCGCGTCTATATTCACCTCACTCATGTCATTCACAATCACCGCGACACGCTTGCCATCGCGATTGGCCAAGACATGATTGAGCAGCGTGGTCTTGCCCGCCCCCAGAAAGCCTGACAGCACGGTGACCGGCAATCTTTTATCCATGGCGTTCATGGCAGGAATCCTGGTTCATCAATGCAGAACAGCAATCGGCCCCGGCGGTTTTCCGGCAAATGGGAAACGGGCGGGGAGCGGTGCAGGCAGGCATTGCCAAGCGCCGCCGGATGGGCGCTGCCCTTTACCAAAGCGACGGCGCAGGCAGGCATTTGATGCGGCGCGCGGCATTGCGGCCCGCACATGGTGAATTGCGTGCCAGGCCCATGATAGGTGCAGAGCAATCGCAACCTGACCGAATCGCAATGAAAGCGCCGGCAGGAATCATCATTCACACCCGCAAGGCTCGCGCGGATTTCCGATTGCTCTGTGATGGTGGCAAAGAAGCGACCCAGCAGCAGCATGTCAGAAAGCAGCGCCGCAGGGGCGGGCACGGGCAGTTCCTGCACAATCTGATCCAGGGCATCTTCCGGAGTGCCCCGACCAATGGCGCCAAAGGGCACTTGCTGCAACAAGGTACCAAGCCCAGCCTTCCACTTGGCAGGTTGCGGTCGCAGCCAGATCGCCAGCGCAACATCGGGGCGAAAAATCTCGAACAGGACATTCTCATCCCGGCTGCTGATGGCGCTTGGGCAAACCGGGCTCAGCGCATCGGCATCGGGCGGGAAGACCTCACAAACAAAGCTCATGGTCCGGCGTTCCTCAAAACCCACCACGCCAGGAAAGCCGTGCCAGCACCGCATGGGTGGTGCCAAGCTGGCCTGATTCCTCAATCAATTGCCTGCCATATTGGTAGCCAAGATCAAGCCCGAAGCCATGGCCGATATCGCGCCCGATGGAAGCTTCCAGGTAGTTTTCCGTGGGCAGCGTATCCACGCTGCGCTTGCGCTGATCGCGCTGCCAGACGAGCGTGCAGCGCCATTCATCCAGGCGATGCTGTGCGCCCAGGGTGGTGAAATTGCGCCGTTCGGCAATCGTGGTTTCGTCGCCCGTATCGGTTTCAAAGCGTGGTCGGCCATCGGCGTTGCGGAACTGCACCGCTTCGGCGAAGAACAGCGTGCGATGCGCCGCTGACCAGCGCTGTTCATAGCGGATTGCGCCGGAATAGCCCCATTCGCGTGCCGTACCGTCTTGCTTGCCTGCCGCGCGGGAGACCAGCGAAAGCTGATAGGAAAGCCCCGGCGCGAAATCGAATTTATCGCCATCCAAAGACAGGGCGAAATTATCCATCTGCCCGTTATTGGAAGGCCCGCCCTGCTGTTCGGTATTTCGATTATAGCGCTCATACCGTTCATCACAGCAGCGCCGGCGCGTGAGCCAGGTTGAGGACAGAAAGGTTCGGTCGAGCGTGAAGGCGGCGGCGGAAATGTCATGCTCACCAAGGCGTGGGTCGGAAAGAAAGTTCCAGGTGCCGCCCACACCCATCGCATCGCCAATCATCTGCACCTCATGCGCGCGGATGCGCGTGAGGATGCCGGGGAAGTCATGATGGCCGCGACCGAAGGGGGCGACAAAGCGCCCGCCATAAAGCGTGAGGGCATCATCCGGTTTCCATTCCGCGAAAAACGCTTCCAGAAAGGCGGATTGGCGGCGAAAGCCGATCACGCCATCCATCGGAAAGCCGCCCAAAGCGTCGCCTTCGCCGATCGGTTCAAACGCCACCACGGTTTGCAGCGAAAGCCCGGGCGCGATGTGAAAACCGGTGGCGACTTCACCGAAAAGATAAAGGCTGGTGCCGCGCCGGGCGGAATCCTTGGCGTTGAAGGTAGAAACGCTATAGAGGCCAAGATCAGCCTCGCCCGAAACATGCGGGGTGAAGCCCTGGGCCATGGCGGTGGTCAGGGCGCCAAGGCTTGCAATCATGCCAAAGGCCAGGTTGCGAAGGCTGGTCATGATCATGCGGCGTCCCCCCGCATTGCAGGCACCATCAGGGAAAGATTATGCCGGAACATCGCTTCATAGGTGGGCGCAGGGCCGGCCTCGGCGGAAAGCGCATCGGCATAAAGCCGCCCGCGCACCCGCAAGCCCGCTTCCTGCGCGATGCGTTGCAGGGTTGCCGGATTGCTCATGTTTTCCATGAAAAGCGCAGTGATATTCTCAGCCTTGATCTGGCGGATCAACCGGCCGACCTCAGCCGCCGAGGGTTCGGCTTCCGTGGAAACACCCTGGGGGGCGAGGAAGCGCACGCCATAAGCATCGCCGAAATAGCCAAAGGCATCATGGCTGGTGACAATCTTGCGGCGCGCCATCGGCACCTTGGCGATTTCCGCGCGCACCCATTGGTCAAGGGCGGTAAGCCGCGCGGCGTAGGCTTCAGCATTGCGGCGATACAGCGCCTCACTGCCCGGATCGGCGGCGACCAGCCCACCAGTGATGTTGCGGATATAGTGCTGCGCCAGGCCCAAATCCTGCCAGGCATGGGGATCCGGCACCTGGCGCGGCCCGACAGAATGGTTGTGCCGCCGCCCCGCCCCGCCATGATCATGCCCATGATGATGATGCGCCTGCATCATGCGGGGCGTGATGCCATCGGTGGTGGTGACCAGTCCGCTCTTGAAGTTGGAAGAACGGATCATGCGATCCAGCCAGCCTTCAAAGCCAAGCCCATTGCGGATCACGAGCGCCGCATTGGTCAGCGCAGCGGCGTCCGATGGCTTGGGCTGAAAGCCATGCGCATCCTGATCCGGCCCGGCAATGGCACGGAGAGCAAGGCGTTCCCCGCCAATCTGGCGTGTCATATCCGCGAGGATGGAGAAGGACGCGGTCACCGAAAGCCGCTGCTGGGCGTGGGCGGGTCGGGCCAGCAATAGGGCAGGGGCGAAAAGGACGGCGCGGCGAAGCATGGGCGGGGGCCTATGAAGAAGGTATGGAATGTTATAATGTAACGTTATATCTGCCTGTCAAGTCGGCATGGCCCTGCCGCACGCAAAGGTTTAGGCTATTAGCATGAGTGTCGTTTTGACCCCTGCCCGGGAAGCGGAGGATGCGGCGCGGCTCGCCGAAAATGTCGCGCTCGCGGCGCGATTGCTGCGCGCATTGGCCAATGAAAGGCGGCTTTTGGTCCTGTGCGATCTGGTCGCGGCGGGTGAGAAATCCGTCAATGAACTGGCCGCCAATGTCGGGTTGTCGCAATCGGCGCTCTCGCAACACTTGGCCCTGCTGCGTGATGAGGGGCTGGTCGCGAACCGCCGCGCCGGCACCGTGATCTATTATCGCCTGGCAGACCCGAAGGCCGAGGCGGTGCTGCACACGCTGCACCGCCTGTTTTGTGAAGCCTCCGCTCAGTCCGGCGGGGTTTCCTCGGGTGGATAGTTCAATTCCACCGCGACACCATTCGGATCGTGCAGAAAGATTTGCGTCTGCCGATCGCGCGGAATGACGCGCGCCGTATAGGTCACCTTGTGCTGATCCAAATGCGCGCGCATGGCGGCAAGCCCGGTGCAGGAAAAGGCGATGTGATCCACCAGGCCCGTATGCCCCACCTTGCGTTCCGGTAGCCCTTCCTCGCCCTGCCGATCACCGATCAGATGGACGGTGGGATTATCGCCGCAATAAAGCCAATAGCCGGGGAAGGTCAGCGGCGGGCGATAGCCCAGTTCAAGCCCAAGGATCTTCTCATAAAAATCCTTGGTGGCTTCCAGATCCACCGGGCGGATTGTGTAGTGGTTCAGACCATGCAGGCCCATATCAATTTCCTCCGTTTAATTTTGGTCTTTTTATAGAAAGCGCGCATGCGGCGTCTGGCCCAGTAGATGCTGGCCCACCGCTTCAAAATGCGCGCTGCGGCCTTGCACCTGTTGGCTGACCGCATGAATGTCGCGGAAGCGCCGTTCAAAAGGATTGTCTTCGAAAATCGCGGTGGAGCCTGCTTCCTGATAGACGGTTTCCACCACCTCACGAGCCGTCTGAATGGCGAAGGTGGAAGCAAGGCGGATCGAAACCCGTTCATCATTCGTCATCTCAAGCCCGGCTTCTGCGCGCGGCCAGCAATCGCGCAGCGTTTCCAAAAGCAGGCTGCGCGCGGAACGCCAGCGTGCCTCACACCGCGCCATCAGGCTTTGAATGACATGGCTATCGCGCATCGGGCGCGTGGACGCTGCCGGCGTCTTGTCTGATGCGAGCTTGATGAATTCATCCAGCATGCCACGGCAAATCCCAAGCGCCACGCCGGCGAAGCCGGACGCATAGGCATGCGTCGTGCTGAAATGATACAAAGCGCCGCCGGTTTGCCGATTAACCGGCAAATCCCGCTGCACCGTGTACTCATCCGGCACGAAAAGATCCGTCACTTCATAAGTGTCGCTGCCGGTGCCGCGCAGGCCCATCACGCGCCAATTATCGGTGATCTTCGGCACTTCGCGCTTGAACAGCATGGTGCGCTCAATCGGGTTGCCTTCAGCATCACTGCGCAAGGACCCATCGCGTTCGACAACCTTGCAATGCCCGCCAAGCCAGGTGCAGTGCCGGCTGCCACTGGCGAAATGCCATTTGCCGGTCACGCGATAGCCGCCATCCACCACATAAGCGCGGGATGTCGGCCCCATGCCCCAGGCGAGAACGGCACGCGGATCAGCGCCCCAAATCTCATAGGCGATTTCGGGCTTGAGATAGGCCGCCGCCATGGAGCAGCCGGAAGCCTGCCCGACACACCAGGCGGTGCTGGCATCGGCCGCGGCAATCACGATCTGCATCTGCACGAAATCATGCAGCGGCACTTCCTCACCCCGGAAGGCGCGCGGCAGCAGGGTGCGGAACAGCGCCGCGCCATGCAGAGCATCCAGCAATTCCTTGGGCAATGCGCGGTCGCGTTCGATCTGGCTGGCATGGGCCGCGATGATGGGGGCGATGCGCTTGGCGCGTTCCGCGGGGGCTTCGCCGCCGACATAGCGGGATTGGGTGATTTCCTGCGCTGCGCTCATGCCACGGCTTCCTCCCGCTCTCGGGCCGGCAGCCGCCATTGGGTCAAGGCGCTGTCTCAGCCCTGGTATAAATCAGTCGCTTGACCAAATACCGTGCTGGGTGATTTTCGTCAATTTCCAGCCTCCTGGTTGCCCCAGCCGCGAATCGGCCTAGATTGCCCAAATCGGTCGCCTGACCAAAGCCCGGAGCCCATGACCAGCCTGCTTGCCCCGATTGACCCTTCCGCCAGTGTGCGCGACCGGATTTTGGATGTCGCGCAGATGCTCTTTGCCGATCATGGCTATACGGGCGCCTCCACCCGCGCCATTGCGCTCGCCGCCGGGGTCAATCTGGCGCAGTTGCATTATTACTTCGGGTCCAAGCGGGATTTGTTTCGCGCCGCCTATATGCGCGGCGCCGAGCAGGTCACGGCAGCGCGGCGCCGGGCCTTGGAAGGGGCCAAGGCCACCTGGCCCGAAGGCCGCATCCCGCTTGAAGTGCTGGTCCGCGCCTTCGTCACCCCCTTCATGCTGAATGGCAAAACCCCGGAAGGCCGCGCGACCATGCGCATGCATGCCCGGCTGAACACGGAACCCGATGATATCTCAAAGGAAGTGCTGAGCACGGTCTATGACGACACGACGCTCGCTTACGTGGAAGCCTTCCGGCAAGTGCTGCCCCATCTGCCGCCGGAAGCGCTTTATTGGCGGCTCTATTTCATGATGGGGGCCTATCGCTACACCCTGCTGCGGTCCGGCCGGCTTGAGATGATGTCGGGCGGGGTATGCGATTCGGGCGATTTCGACATGGCGGTGGAACAGATTCTGCCCTTTCTCTGCGCCGGGCTTTCCGCCCCTGCGCCGGCTGAACCCGCCCCGCCCATTCCGCGAAAACCCTGATTTATGCACATGGACACGACATGACTGATGTCTCGTTATGTTCGACAGGTTGGCGAAGCTGTCGGCATGTGAGAAAATTCACCTATGCAGCTGTCGTCAGTCTCTTCCGTCCTGTTTCCAGAGAAGCTGAGAATTGGCGACAAGGTGCGGCTTATCTCTCCTGCCAGCACGCCTGATGAAGCCAGCGTCTCTCGCGTTCGCGATCGGCTGAGAGGCTGGGGGCTTGAGGTAGAGCTTGGTAGGCATGTGTTCGCAAGGCAGGGGTATCTTGCTGGCCCCGATACCGACCGCCTAACGGACTTGAATGATGCCTTGCGCGACACCTCGGTGAGAGCGGTGATCGCCACGCGGGGAGGGAAAGGGTCTTATCGGATAGCTGATCAAATTGATTTCGCGGCTGCGAGGGCCGACCCCAAGTTTCTCGTTGGCTTCAGCGACATCTCGGCTCTCCACCTCAGCCTCTGGGACAAATGCGGGTTGGTGGGCATCCACGGAGCGCCGTTTGATGCTGATGACGGTGCGTCCTTGAGGCGAACACTGATGACCGATGCGCCCATCGAGCTGACCAGCCGTGCCACCGAGCTGACAGCCAAGCTGACCACACAGGGAAAAGTCTCTGGGCCGCTCATTGGCGGCAACCTTGATATGGTGGCGACGGCGTCGGGCTGGTGCTTGCCCAAGCTCCACGGGGCCATCCTTCTCATCGAGGCTGTGAATCAAGCGATTGGTGCTATCGACCGCCAACTCTCGATGCTCCGAAAGGCAGGCCACTTCAACGGCTTGGCGGGCGTTGCAGTCGGCCAATTCACCGATGTGAGCGAAGACACCGTGAACATGGTTGGCGAACATATCGGGGCGCTCAATGTTCCCATTCTTGGGGGGCTCCCGCTCGGGCACGGCAGCAACCCAGAGTGCGTTTTCGTCGGTGCGCCCGCCGTGCTTGATGCCGATGTTCTGCGCCTTACCGTCTCCCGGCGCGGTGCATAAACCCTGATTTTACTGAACGCTGATTTTCGAGACCTGGATCACTTCCCGCCAGATTGGCACTTCGCGGGCGACTCGGGCGCGGAGTTCCTCGGGCCCGCCACCCACCACCGGGGCGCCGGCTTCGCGGTAACGCTGCTGCACTTCGGGCCGCTGCAGGGCCTTCACCACCTCTCGCGCCAATAGCGCCTGGATTGGGGCCGGGGTGGCGGCGGGGGCGA
Source organism: Roseomonas sp. (assembly GCA_020249925.1). Taxonomy (GTDB): domain Bacteria; phylum Pseudomonadota; class Alphaproteobacteria; order Acetobacterales; family Acetobacteraceae; genus Neoroseomonas. Next base: position 98,359 of record JADCER010000015.1, read on the forward strand.
AAAGCGCCAGGAAGGTCTCGGAATTCGCGTCCCTGATGCCGAGCTCTTCCTGGGTAGGCACATCGGGCAGGTCAATCGCGCGCGTTGGCCCGGTTTGCACTAGGCCGCGCAATTCGCCTGAACGCAGCTGCGCCATGATGGACCCCTGCGCCGCGCTGATCACCTGGGTGGTGCCGGCGAGCGCCGCCTGCGTCGCGGGGCCGGCGCCGCTGAAGGGCACGTGCTGCATCTCAAACCCGGCGCGGAGCTTCAGCAATTCGCCCGCCAGATGCGGCGTGGTGCCGATCCCCGGGCTTGCGTAATTGAACTTGTCCGGGGCGGCCTTGGCCTGGGCGATCAGATCCTGGAGCGAGGCGATGCCGCTATTGGGGCGCACCGCAATGACATTGGGGGAAGCGCCAAGCGTGCTGATGGGCGCGAAATCCCGGAAGGGGTCATAGGGCGGGTTACGGTAAAGGCTGGGGTTCACCACAAAGGCGCTGGAGGTGACCAGCAGCGTATAACCATCCGGCGCTGCGCGGGCGACATGGCCAATGCCGATATTGGCCCCGGCGCCGCCGCGATTCTCCACCACCACCGGCCGGCCAAGGGCCTCGCTCAGCGGCGGGGCCAGGATGCGGGCCAGGATATCCGTGGCACCGCCCGGCGGAAAACTCACCGTCAGCGTGATGGCACGCTCCGGAAAGGAGGCATGCGCGGGGCGATGCGCCAGCAACGCCGCCGCACCACCGGCCAAAAACGCCGCGCGGCGGGTGATCTTTCGAGTCATGGACCGGACATTTCCTTTTGTTGTGCGGGCTTGAAACCCTTGATGCGAAACCCTGCTTGCGCCGGGGAAGGGCTGTCAAGCAGGTCAAGCCAAAGGGAATTTGCGCAATTCGGTCGAAAGCGGGAGGAAAATGCCGCTCGCTCGGTTGCGGTGCGATAAACCCTATGGTAACGCCCGGCCGCGTTCGGGAGGACTTCCCGTCCGCTCACCAATCCGCGCAAGAACAGGACCGGGATTACCCGTGGCTGCCACAGACCAAACCCTTGATAAGGCCTCGCCTTCGGCGCCAAGCGCCGTGGGCGTTGCGGCGCGCTATGCCAAGGCCCTGCTGGACCTTGCTGATGACAAGCGCGCGACCGACCCCGGCGCCGTGGACCGCATCGGCACCGAGCTTGAAGCGCTTTTCGCGCTGTGCCGCGACAATGCGGATATGCGCGGCTTCATCGCCGATCCGCGCTTCAATACCGCCATTCAGCGGGACCGCATGTTCAAGGTGCTGGAAAGCGCCGGCATCGTCGGTGAGGTGCGGAACCTGGTTGGCGTCTTGATCGCCAATCGCCGCCTTTCGGCGCTGCCCGCCGTGGCGCAAGCCTTTGGTGCCCTGATTGCTGCCCGCCGCGGCCAGCAAACCGCAGAGGTCACCACAGCGCATGGCCTGACCGATACGCAGCGCACGCAGATTGTCGCGCGGCTGACAGAAGCTGGCTATTCCAATGTCCGCCTGTCCGAGACAGTGGACAAATCCATCCTGGGTGGGCTGATCGTTCGGATCGGTTCCCGCCTTTACGACAATTCCATCAAATCCAAGTTGCAACGTTTGCAATACGCCATGAAGGGGGCTGCCTGACCATGGAAATCCGTCCGGCTGAAATTTCGGAAATCCTCAAGCAGCAGATCGCTGGCTTCGATGCTGAAGCGAATGTCGCTGAGGTCGGCACTGTGCTTACCGTGGGCGATGGGATCGCCCGCGTCTATGGTCTGCAAAATGTCATGGCCGGTGAGCTGGTGGATTTCCCCGCTTCCGGCGTTAAGGGCATGGCGCTGAACCTTGAAACCGACAATGTCGGCGTCGTGATTTTCGGCTCCGACCTTTCGGTGAAGGAAGGGGATACGGTCAGCCGCACCGGGGATATCGTGGACGTACCCGTGGGTAAGGGCCTGCTGGGGCGCGTTGTGGATGGCCTTGGCAACCCGATTGATGGCAAGGGCCCGCTGTCCGACGTGGTGCGCATGCGCGCCGAGGTGAAGGCGCCTGGCATTATTCCGCGCAAATCCGTGCATGAACCGATGCAGACCGGCATCAAGGCGATTGACGCCCTGATCCCGATCGGCCGTGGCCAGCGTGAGCTGATCATCGGTGACCGCCAGACCGGCAAGACCGCGGTGATTGTGGATACCATCATCAACCAGAAGACCATCAATGCTGGTGATGATGAATCGAAGAAGCTCTATTGCATCTATGTCGCCATCGGGCAGAAGCGTTCCACCGTCGCCCAGTTGGTGAAGACGCTGGAAGAACAGGGCGCGCTGCAATATTCCATCATCGTCGCCGCGACCGCTTCCGATCCGGCGCCGATGCAGTTCCTGGCCCCTTATACCGGCTGCGCCATGGGTGAATATTTCCGCGACAATGGCATGCATGCGGTCATTTTCTATGATGACCTGTCGAAGCAGGCCGTTGCCTATCGTCAGATGTCGCTGTTGCTGCGCCGTCCGCCGGGCCGCGAAGCCTATCCGGGTGACGTCTTCTATCTGCATTCGCGCCTGCTGGAGCGTGCGGCAAAGATGAATGACGAATTCGGTGCCGGTTCGCTGACCGCGCTGCCGGTCATTGAAACCCAGGCCGGTGACGTTTCCGCCTATATTCCGACGAACGTGATTTCGATCACCGATGGTCAGATCTTCCTGGAAACCGAATTGTTCTTCAAGGGCATTCGCCCTGCCGTGAATGTCGGTCTTTCGGTCTCCCGCGTTGGTTCCGCAGCGCAGATCAAGGCGATGAAGCAGGTGGCCGGCAAGATCAAGCTGGAACTGGCGCAGTATCGCGAAATGGCGGCCTTCGCGCAGTTCTCCTCGGATCTGGATGCCTCCACCCAGGCGCTGCTGGCGCGTGGGGCGCGTTTGACCGAATTGCTGAAGCAGCCGCAGTTCAAGCCGGTTGCGGTTGAAGAACAGGTCATTGCGATTTTCGCCGGCACGCGTGGCTATCTGGACCGTCTGCCGCTGAACAAGGTGGGTGATTTCGAAAGCCGTCTGCTGAGCGAACTCAAGGCGACCGCGCCGGATATTGTGACCGCCATCCGCAATGATCGTGAGATCAAGAAGGATACGGAAGCGAAGCTGGTTGCTTTCCTTGATGGCTTCGCGAAGTCCTTTGCCTGAGGCTCGCGAAGCGGGAGACTAGTCAATGCCGAGCCTGAAAAGCCTCCGCCTGCGGATCAATAGCGTGAAATCCACGCGCAAGATCACGCAGGCGATGAAGATGGTGGCAGCGGCCAAGCTGCGCCGTGCGCAAAGCCAGGCCGAGGCCGCGCGCCCCTATGCTGAGCGTATGGAGCGGATGCTGGCCTCACTTGGTGCCTCGGTCGCGGGCGCGCCGGATGCGCCGAAGCTGCTGGTCGGGACGGGCGCGGATAAGGTGCATCTGCTGGTGGTGGTGACAGCCGAACGCGGGCTTTGCGGTGGCTTCAACACCAATGTCGGGCGTTTCGCCCGCGCCCAGGTGCGCGCGCTGGAAGCCGAAGGCAAGACGGTGAAGATCATCACCGTTGGCCGCAAGGGCGCGGTATTCCTGAAGCGTGACTTCGCCAGCCGTATCGTCACGGAAATCAGCTTTGCCAACAAGAAGCGCATCGGCTTTGAAGATGCTGCTGAAGTCAGCGCCAAGATCAGCGACATGCTGGATAATGGCGAATTCGATGTCTGCACCCTGATCTACAACCGCTTCCGCAACGTGATCAGCCAGACACCGGTCGGCCAGCAGCTTATCCCGACACCGCTGCCGGAAGCATCTTCCGAAGGTGGCGCTCTATATGAGTTCGAACCGACCGAGGAAGAAATCCTGGCGCGGCTTCTGCCCCAGAACCTTGCCATTCAGCTTTATCGTGCCCTGCTGGACAATGCGGCCGGCTTCTATGGCAGCCAGATGACTGCCATGGACAATGCCACGCGCAATGCGGGCGAAATGATCAACAAGCTGACGCTGAATTACAATCGCACACGTCAAGCGAATATCACCCGTGAGCTGATTGAAATCATCTCCGGCGCTGAAGCGCTTTAAGAAGGGATCACTGCCATGAAGAATAATGTTGGTCAGGTGACGCAGGTGCTTGGTGCCGTGGTGGACGTGCAGTTCCCCGCCGAGCTGCCCGGCATCATGAACGCGCTGACGCTGCAAATCGGCGAGCAGAAGCTCGTCCTTGAAGTGGCGCAGCATCTGGGTGAGCGCACCGTGCGCTGCATCGCCATGGACACCACGGATGGCTTGGTACGTGGCACCGAAGTGGTGGATACGGGTGCAGGCATTTCCGTGCCGGTGGGCCCCGGCACGCTCGGGCGCATCCTGAACGTGATCGGCGAGCCGATTGATGAACGCGGCCCGGTGCCCGCCACCATGCATTACCCGATCCACCGCGAAGCACCGGCCTTTGATGAACAGGCCACGGCGGCGGAAATTCTGGTGACGGGCATTAAGGTTATTGACCTGTTGGCGCCTTATCTGAAGGGCGGCAAGATCGGCCTTTTCGGCGGCGCCGGCGTGGGCAAGACCGTGACCATTCAGGAATTGATCAACAATATCGCCAAGGGCCATGGCGGCGTTTCGGTCTTTGCCGGCGTGGGTGAGCGTACGCGTGAAGGCAATGACCTTTATCACGAAATGATTGATGCCGGCGTCATCAAGCTCGGTGATGGCAATACCGAAGGGTCCAAGGTGGCGCTGGTCTATGGCCAGATGAATGAACCGCCGGGCGCGCGCGCGCGCGTGGCGCTTTCGGGTCTTTCCATGGCGGAATATTTCCGTGATGAGCAGGGCCAGGACGTGTTGTTCTTCATCGACAACATCTTCCGCTTCACCCAGGCCGGCGCGGAAGTCTCCGCGCTGCTCGGCCGTATTCCCTCGGCGGTGGGTTATCAGCCGACCCTGTCCACCGATATGGGCGCGTTGCAGGAACGCATTACCTCCACCAAGAAGGGCTCGATCACCTCGGTGCAGGCGATTTACGTGCCGGCGGACGACTTGACTGACCCCGCACCCGCGACATCCTTCGCACACTTGGACGCGACCACGGTGCTCAACCGTTCCATCGCGGAACTCGGTATCTTCCCGGCGGTTGACCCGCTCGACTCCACCTCACGCGCCATGGACCCGCGCATTGTAGGCGTGGATCACTACAATACGGCGCGTGAAGTGCAGAAGATTCTGCAGACCTACAAGTCGCTGCAGGACATCATCGCGATCCTTGGCATGGATGAGCTTTCGGAAGAAGACAAGCTGATCGTGGCGCGCGCACGCAAGATCCAGCGCTTCCTGTCCCAGCCCTTCCATGTGGCCGAAGTCTTCACCGGTACGCCGGGTGTCTTCGTGAAGCTGGAAGATACCATCCGGTCTTTCGCGGCGATCTGCCGCGGTGATTATGACCATCTGCCGGAAGCGGCCTTCTACATGGTCGGCACCATTGAAGACGCCGTGAAGAAGGGCGAAGAACTGAAGGCGGCGGCCTGATCACCATGGCGAGTTTCCAACTCGAACTCGTCTCTCCGGAAAAACTGCTGCTCTCCCGCGCGGTGGAGATGGCGGTAATCCCGGCAGCGGAAGGCGAAATGGGCGTGCTGGCTGGCCATGCGCCCATGATCGTGGCCTTGCGCGGCGGGGTGATTTCCGTGCGTGAAGGCGGCCAGGTGACGGAACAGCTTTTCGTCGCCGGCGGCTTTGCCGAAGTGGCGCCGGACCGCGTGACGATCCTGGCAGATGAGGCAACGCCGCTTGCCTCTCTGTCGAAGTCCGAGGCTCAGCAAAGGCTGGCAGAGGCTGAAGCAGCCCTTTCCGCCGCAGCAAATGAAACGCCCGAAAAGCGCGAAGCCGCCATGGCGCGCGTGCTTTCGGCGCGGGCGATGGTTGAAGCAGCCTTGGCAGCCTGAAGGCTTATCAAAGCGCAAGTTTCAGCGGGCGGTCCTGGGGCCGCCCGTTTCCTTTTGGGTGGGTTTCACGCCAGCTTGCCTTGAAACCGCCGCATCCAGGTACAAGAACATAGCGTGGCAGGGTCGCTTGGACCCATCACGGCAAGGCGATTGAGGCAAGCTCATGAAGCACTGGCATATTGATGAGGTTGGTTGGGATCGCTTCGATCCTTCCAAGGTTGATCCCGAGATCGTGCCGCTGATCAAGGCTGCCGCCATGGTGGAACGCAATGCGGCGGATTACGTGACCTACCTCACGCGCGTATTTGCTGATGATCCTGATTTCAGTGCGGCAGCCGAACATTGGGGCGTCGAGGAAACCCAGCATGGCGATGCGCTGGGCCGTTGGGGCATGTTGGCTGATCCGGGCTGGGATTTTGCCGCGGCTTTTGAACGCTATCGCGCTGGGTACAAGATTCAATTGGATGCGGAAGCATCCATTCGCGGCAGCCGTACCGGCGAATTGATTGCGCGCTGCATGGTGGAAACCGGCACCAGCAGCTACTACACCGCACTTGGCGATTCCACCGAAGAACCTGCGCTGAAGCAGGTGTGCCGGCTGATCGCCGCCGATGAATACCGCCATTTCAAGCTGTTTTACGATCATATGAAGCGCTATCTGGCGCGCGAGAATCTCTCCTTCGCCAAGCGGCTGCGCGTGGCCTTGGGCCGCATTGGCGAGACGGAGGATGATGAGCTCGCCTTCGCCTTCCACAGCGCCAATGAGCCTGAGGGCACGCCCTATGACCATGAACGCTGCACCACCGCCTATATGGGGCGCGCAATTGGGTTTTATCGCTTCCGGCACATCGAACGCGGCATGGGGATGATCTTCAAGACCATTGGGCTTGAACCGCGCGGGCGGGTTTCTGACCTGGCGGCCAAGGCTTCCTGGCGGCTGCTGCAATGGCGCCGGGACAAGTATCGGACGGCGCTGGCGAAATACGCCAATGAGAATGCTGCGCCCCTGAAGCGGGCAGCCTGACCAAGGCTTCCTCGAAAGCCGATAAAACGCGCAGCTGATGCATTCAGCATCTTGTCGGCTGGCGCAAAATAAAGGATTGAACGGGCCTCGTTCGCCCAAGGGGCTGCACATGGTCTTCGTGCATGGCTGGCCCCGCAAGGATCAATCCGGGCGAAAGCCTGCGCAGCAAAGGAGAAACGGCAGATGCGCGTTTACTATGACCGCGATGCGGATGTGAATCTGATCAAGGCCCGCAAGGTTGCGGTCATTGGCTTTGGCAGCCAGGGCCATGCCCATGCGATGAATATGCGCGATTCGGGCGTGAAGGATGTGGTGATTGGGCTTCGCCCTGGCGGGTCCGCGCAAAAGGCTGAAGCCGCAGGCTTCAAGGTGCTGTCGCCGGCGGATGCGGCGAAATGGGCCGATGTTGTCATGGTGCTGACGCCGGATGAAGGCCAGGGCGATCTGTACCGCGAAAGCCTGCACGCCAATATGAAGCCAGGCGCGGCGCTTGCCTTTGCGCATGGCTTGAATGTGCATTTCAATCTGCTCGACCCCCGCGCGGATATTGATGTGTTCATGATCGCGCCGAAGGGCCCGGGGCATACGGTGCGCAGCGAATACCAGAAGGGCGGCGGTGTGCCTTGCCTTGTCGCCGTGCATCAGAACCCTTCGGGCAATGCGCTGGAAATCGCGCTGTCCTATGCTTCCGCCATTGGTGGTGGCCGTTCGGGCGTGATTGAAACGACCTTCAAGGAAGAATGCGAAACCGATCTGTTCGGTGAACAGACCGTGCTTTGCGGCGGCCTGGTGGAATTGATCAAGGCGGGCTTCGAAACCCTGGTGGAAGCCGGCTACGCGCCGGAAATGGCCTATTTCGAATGCCTGCATGAAGTGAAGCTGATTGTGGACCTGATTTATGAAGGCGGCATCGCCAACATGAATTATTCCATCAGCAACACGGCGGAATATGGCGAATACGTCACTGGCCCGCGCATCATCACCAGCGAAACCAAGGCGGAGATGAAGCGCGTGCTGGAAGATATCCAGTCCGGCCGCTTCGCACGCGATTGGATGCTGGAAAACAAGGTGAACCAAGCGAGCTTCAAGGCCACCCGCCGCCGCCTGGCTGAACACCCGATTGAAGAAGTGGGTGAGAAGCTGCGCGCCATGATGCCTTGGATCAAGAAGGGCGCCCTGGTGGACAAGGCCAGGAACTGATTCAATGGTGGCCTTTCTTGTGAGAGTTGCGAGAGAGGCCGACCATGAGGCGCTTATAGCGAATACCGTTGCGCTGAACCGGTTCGAGAATGAAATCACCGGGGACCGCGTAACGGAGCTATCCAGCGCTGAAGCCGTACTGGCCTACTTCAAGCGCCGTACAGGCAATGGTGGGCTGATGCTCGTGGCCGAGGCCGAAGGCCGGGTCATTGGCCACCTTTTCCTGGCGGTAGAGGAAGCGGCGCCGTTCCTGGCTTCCGAATACTGTCGTGAATCTTCAATCTGCGACGCCTTCGTCGAAGAAGCGTCGCGGGGCCAGGGCGTCTTCCGCGCCATGCTCGAAATTGCTACGGCGCATGCGCGGGCGGCGGGCTCCAGGCGGCTTCATATAGGTGTGCTTACCGGTAATCATCGCGCTGAGCGCATCTATCGCAAGGCCGGCTTTCGGAGCTATGCGCAGGAACTGGTGCAGGAGCTTGACCCGCCGTGACGATATTGGCTGCCGCCGCTGAATGACGTGCCGGTTGGTTCGCCCGTCATTGGGAAACGCAACCATGCCGAAAAGGGTCGAAGCTATCTGATCCGTTGATCGCCGACATTTGTCAGGCTTCGCGCAATGGGTCAGCCAGGTGCTTGCCAGTAGCGTGGCCATCCTGGCAGGCAGCTATCCTGTTCTTGAAATTGAGGATCGGGTTATGGCGTGGGTCTATTTGCTGCTTGCGGGGCTTTGTGAAATCGGCTGGCCGATTGGCCTTAAGCTTGGTTGGGCTGCGGGTGGGCTGCGCTACGGCTGGCTCGCCTTCGCCATTGCCTGCATCATCGCGAGTGGCGGGTTGCTGCTGCTGGCGCTGCGCGAAATCCCTGTTGGTACCGCCTATGCCGTTTGGACCGGCATTGGCGCGGTTGGCGCCTTTCTGGTGGGCATTACGCTATTCGGCGATGCAAATACCGCGCTACGCTGGGCTTCCGTGGCGCTGATCACCGCGGGCATTATCGGGCTGAAATTGGCGTGAGGAGCATGTCCGAGCCAAGTGGCTTCACTTGGCAACTCGGGACATGCGACCAACAAAAGGAGAAGGCGATATGACCGACACTTCCCATATGATGGCTGCGGATACCGATTATCCGCGCGATTTCCTGGGCTATGGCGCCAATCCGCCCGACCCGAAATGGCCGAATGGCGCGAAGCTCGCGCTTTCCTTTGTGCTGAATTACGAGGAAGGCGGTGAGAATACCGTGCTGAACGGCGATGCCGGCAGCGAATTGTATTTACATGAAGTGCCGGGCGGCTCACCCATACTCGGTGAGCGCAATCGTACCGTGGAAAGCCAATTCGATTACGGCGCGCGCGCCGGCGTGTGGCGCATTCTGCGCGCCTTTGCCGCGCGCAAGTTGCCATTGACCGTCTATGGTGTGGGCCGCGCTTTGGAATTGAACCCAACGGTCACGCGCGCCTTCGCCGATGCGGGGCATGAGGTCGCTTCCCATGCCTGGCGCTGGATTGATTATCACAGCGTAGATGAAGCAACGGAGCGCGTGGAAATCGCCCGCTGTGTTGAAGTGATTGAACGCCTGACAGGAACGCGGCCTGTTGGCTGGTACACCGGCCGCATCAGCCCAAACACGCGCCGCCTGGTCGCGGAACATGGCGGGTTTCTGTATGATTCGGATTCATATGCGGATGATCTGCCGTTTTACGTGACGGCAGCGGGCAAGCCGATGCTGATCATCCCCTACACGCTCGACAATAACGACATGAAATATGCCGTGCCGCCTGGTTTCTCAGCGCCCGATGGCTGGGAACAATATGTCACGGATTCGTTCGAGACCTTGCTAGCGGAAGGCCGTGCTGGCGCGCCCAAAATGATGTCGGTTGGTTTGCATTGCCGGCTGATCGGGCGGCCAGGGCGTGCGGCGGCGCTGGCGCGGTTTCTGGATCGCGTGGCGGCGACGCCGGATGTTTGGGTGTGTCGCCGCGCCGATATTGCGCGCCATTGGTGGGCGCAGCATCCGCCGAAAGCGTGAGGGTGAACGCCATGTCCTATCCTTTGGAAAAGCGCGAATTGATCGCCGAAGCGCCGGGGCTTCGTATGCAGATCCTCACCTTGGCGGCTGGGCAGGAAGTGCCTTGGCATTGGCATAGCGAAGTGACGGATACCTTCTGGTGCATGGATGGACCGATGGTGATTGAAATGCGCGCGCCGCGTGAAAGCGTAGAATTGGCGCCGGGCCAGATGCATGCGGTACCCGCCAAGCGCGCACATCGCGTGACCGGGAAGGATGGTGGGCGCTGCCGCTTTGCCATTCTGCAAGGGGTTGGCACCTATGATTTTCAGCCCGTAGGTGGTGTGTGAATTTCAGACGTAGAAGAAGGAAAAATCCCATGTTGCAACGTCGTGCCCTATTCGCGCTGGCTGGCAGCGCCTTGGCTGCCCCTGCCCTGGCGCAAAGCCGTTATCCCTCGCGGCCCATTCGCGTGATTGTACCCTTCGCCGCCGGTGGCGTGATTGATGTCGTGGCGCGCATCGTGACGGAGCCGCTGCCGCGCACCCTGGGCCAGCCTGTGGTGGTGGAAAATCAACCCGGCGCCGGCAGCACCATCGGCGCACGGACCGTGGCGCGCGCTGCGCCGGATGGGCATACGCTGTTGCTGAATGGTGCCGCGCATAGCGTGATCCCGGCACTTTATCCCGAAGCCGGGTTTGATTCGATCAATGATTTCATCCCGATTTCTACCTTGGGCGATCAGAGCTTCCTGCTGGCGGTGCATCCATCGCTGCCCGTGCGTGATGTGCCGCAGCTATTGGCATGGCTGCGCGAAAGGCGCGGAGAAGCAACCTTCGCCACCACGGGGATCGGCGCCGCTTCGCATCTTTCGGGTGAATTGCTGAAGAAGCTCGCAGGCGTGGATTTCACCATTGTGCAGTATCGTGGCACGCCGGCAGCAGTGACGGATTTTGTCGCCGGGCGCGTGGATTTCGTGATTGATAGCCAAACCCTGCTGGCGCCACTGGTGCGTGATGGCCGGGCGCGCGGCCTGGCGGTGACGACAGCGCGGCGTTCGCAATTGCTGCCGGATTTGCCGACGCTGCAGGAAGCCGGCGTGGCAGGCTATGCCGCTTCATCCTGGCAGGTGCTCTATGCGCCAGCCGGCACGCCTGCGGAGATCATCACCACACTTTCAACGGCAGTGACTGCCGTATTAAATGATCCCGCCATTCGCCAGCGCTTCGCCGATGCCGGCATTGATCCCATGCCGAATGATCCCGCGGCTTCCGCGCGCTTCATTCGTGCTGAGACCGACAAATGGGTGCCCATCCTGCGCGCGACAGGCGCGAAGCCTGGGTGAATTCAGTCGGTATCAGCGGCGGCGAATTGGATCAGGATTTGCCCCTCACGCACTGTCTCACCAACGCGGCAGGAAATGGTTTCAATCCTGCCGGCGCGCGGTGCGGCCAGGCGAAACACTGTTTTCATCGCCTCCAGCACCACCAGCACATCGCCGCGCGCGACTTCCTGGCCTTCGTTTGCCGATAATTGCGTGACCTGTCCGGGCAGGGGTGCCAGCAGCCGGTCATCGCCGCCTTCTTCCTCACCAGCGCGCGCGATGGGGTCCGGCAGGCGGAAGCGCCAGCTTTGCCCGGCATGGCGCAGGCTGATCGTCTCACCCGCGCGATGGATGGAAGCGGAAAGCCGCATGCCATCCAGCAGCGCATGGATGCGCCCAGCTTCAAGCCTGGCGTGCCGTGCAGTGATTTCCGTATCGCCCGCCGTAATGCGCCAACCATCAGCCGTTGGCATTAGTGTGACGGCATGCACTTCATCTTCAAGGTGAAAATCAAACACGCGTGCCGCGCGCGTATTGATCCACCAATGATCCGTCGCATGCCAGGGCGAATACGGATCAGCGCTATTCGCCGCTTGGGCGCGCGCGGCCTCTTCTTCCAGGGCGATCACGCCAAGCGCGGCCAGGGCCAGCGTTTGCGCCGCAGGCTGCAGCTTAGGTGTCAGCAGTATTTCAGCGTTGCGGCCGATGAAGCCGGTATCAATGCCGCCCGCTGCGAAATCAGGATGCGCCAGAATGCGATCCAGCATATCCAGATTATGCGCAACACCAATGATGTCCGAATGCGCCAGGCCAGCGCGCAGCCGCGCAATCGCCTCTGCCCGGGTAGGTGCATGGGCGATCATTTTCGCGACCATGGCATCGTAATGGATGCTGATGCGATCACCGGCGACAAAGCCGCTATCAATCCGCAAACCCTGATCGGAAAGGCGGAAGACCTGAAGCGCGCCGATGGAAGGCGCGAAATCCCGCGCCGGGTCTTCGGCATAGAGGCGGAGTTCCATCGCATGGCCTTGGGCGCGGATATCCTGCTGGCGCACTGGAAGTTCTTCACCAGCCGCGACGCGCAATTGCCATTCCACCAGATCAAAGCCGGTGATGGCTTCCGTCACCGGATGTTCCACCTGCAGGCGCGTATTCATCTCCAGAAAATAAAAGCCGCCATCCTGCGCGATGAATTCCACCGTACCCGCACCCTGATATTGCACGGCCTTGGCGGCGGCGACGGCTGCGGCGCCCATGGCGTTGCGCATTTCAGCGTTGATGCCAGGCGCGGGCGCTTCTTCAATCACCTTCTGGTGGCGGCGCTGGGCCGAGCAATCGCGTTCGAACAAATGCACTGCATTGCCGTGGCTATCGCCAAATACCTGCACTTCAATATGGCGCGGGCGTTCCAGATAGCGTTCGATCAGCACGCGATCATCACCAAAGGCCGAGGCGCCTTCCTGCCGCGCGGCGCGCAGCGCATCCGCAAAATCGCCAGCAGCGCGCACAACACGCATGCCACGCCCGCCACCGCCAGCAACGGCCTTGATCACCAGCGGAAAGCCGATGCGCTGGGCTTCGCCCGCCAGGAAATCCGCATCCTGTTCCGCACCGTGATAGCCAGGCAAAAGCGGCACACCGGCCTTTTCCATCAGCGCCTTGGCCGAGCCCTTGGAACCCATGGCGCGCATGGCAGAGGCCGTTGGGCCAACGAAGATGATCCCAGCCGCCGCGCAGGCTTCCGCAAAGGCGGGGTTTTCGGAAAGAAAGCCATATCCAGGATGGATCGCATCCGCCCCCGCGCGTTTCGCGGCGGCGATGATGGCGGCGATGTTCAAATAACTTTCACGCGCTGGCGCAGCGCCGATATGGATCGCCTCATCCGCCATTTGCACATGCTGCGCGGTTTCATCGGCGTCCGAGAAGACGGCGATACTACGCAGCCCCATGCGGCGCGCGGTGCGGATAATCCGGCAGGCAATTTCGCCACGATTGGCAATCAGCAGGTTCTGGAACATGGCTGCCCCCTACATCCGGAACACGCCGAAGCGTGTCTGTTCAATGGGTGCATTGCACGCAACCGCGAGTGACAACCCCAGAATACGCCGCGTATCGGCAGGGTTGATGATGCCATCATCCCAAAGTCGCGCGCTGGCGTAATAGGGGTGGCCTTCCGTCTCATATTTGGCGCGGATTGGGGCCTTGAAGGCCTCTTCCTCCTCAGCCGGCCACGGCTTGCCTTGCGCTTCCATATTGTCGCGCCGGAGTTGCGCCAACACGCTGGCCGCCTGTTCGCCGCCCATCACGGAAATCCGCGCATTGGGCCACATGAACATAAAGCGCGGATCATAGGCGCGCCCGCACATACCATAATTGCCGGCGCCGTAGCTGCCACCAATCACCACGGTGAATTTCGGCACGCCCGCGGTCGCAACCGCCGTCACCAGCTTCGCGCCATCCCGCGCAATGCCGCCGGCTTCATATTTCCGCCCCACCATGAAGCCCGAAATATTCTGCAAGAACAGCAGCGGAATGCGGCGCTGGCAGCAGAGTTCAATGAAATGCGCGCCCTTCAACGCGGATTCCGAAAACAAGATGCCATTATTGGCAAGGATGCCGATGGGATAGCCATGCATATGCGCGAAGCCGCACACCAAGGTCGTGCCGTAAAGCCGCTTGAATTCATCAAACTCGCTGCCGTCAACCAGGCGCGCAATCACTTCCCGCACATCATAGGGTGCGCGGATATCGGCGGGCACCACGCCCAGCAATTCACGCTCATCATAAAGCGGCGCGCGTGGTGCCCGAAGCGCCAATTGCGGTGCGATACGTGGCCCAAGGCCGGCCACAATGCGGCGGCAAATCGCCAAAGCATGGCGATCATCTTGTGCGTAGTGATCCACCACGCCGGATTGGCGCGCATGCACATCCGCGCCCCCCAATTCCTCAGCCGTGACAACCTCACCGGTTGCGGCGCGCACCAAGGGCGGGCCGCCCAGAAAGATCGTACCCTGCTGGCGCACGATGATGCTTTCATCCGACATGGCGGGCACATAGGCGCCACCCGCGGTGCAGCTTCCCATCACCACGGCGATTTGTGGAATGCCTTCCGCCGACATATTCGCCTGATTGAAGAAGATGCGGCCGAAATGCTCACGGTCCGGGAAAATCTCATCCTGTTGCGGCAGAAAGGCGCCGCCGGAATCGACCAGATAAATGCAAGGCAGGCGATTGGCGCGCGCGATTTCCTGCGCGCGCACATGCTTCTTCACTGTCATCGGAAAATAGGTGCCGCCCTTCACCGTGGCATCATTGGCGATGATCACGCATTCGCGCCCCGACACACGCCCAATGCCGGAAATGATGCCGGCACAGGGAACTTCCCCACCATAAAGCCCATGCGCGGCGAGCTGAGACAATTCCAGAAAAGGCGATCCCGGATCAATCAGCGCGCGCACGCGTTCACGTGGCAGCAGCTTATTGCGCGCCAAGTGCTTGTCTCGTGCGCCTTTGCCGCCGCCCTGTTCGGCTACGGCGATGGTCTTTTCCAAATCCGCCACCAGTGCTGCCATGGCGGCGGCATTGGCGGCAAAGCTCTCACTGCCCGTATCGAGCGTGCTACGCAGAATGCTCATGCGGTTTCGCGGAACAATTCCCGCCCGATGAGCATGCGCCGGATTTCAGACGTGCCCGCGCCAATCTCATACAGCTTGGCGTCGCGCAACAGTCGGCCAGTCGCGTAATCATTGATATAGCCATTGCCGCCCAGGCACTGAATGGCTTCCAACGTCATCCAGGTGGCCTTTTCGGCAGCGTATAGAATAGCACCAGCGGCATCCTTGCGCGTAGTCTGGCCGCGATCGCACGCCTTGGCGACGGTGTAGATATAGGATTTCGCCGCATTCATGGTGGTGTACATATCGGCGATCTTGGCTTGCATGATCTGAAATTCGCCAATCGCCTGTCCGAATTGCTTGCGTTCATGCACATAGGGCAGGACGATATCCATACAGGCTTGCATGATACCAAGCGGCCCGGCGGCCAGCACGGCGCGTTCATAATCAAGCCCACTCATCAATACGCGTACACCGCCATTGATTTCGCCAAGAACATTTTCAGCCGGCACTTCGCAATCCTGAAATACCAATTCGCCGGTATTGGAACCACGCATCCCAAGCTTATCCAGCTTTTGGGCGCAGGAAAAACCAGGGAAATTCCTTTCCACCAGGAAGGCCGTGATGCCCTTAGGGCCAGCCGCAGGATCGGTCTTTGCGTAGATCACCAGCACATCCGCATCCGGGCCATTGGTGATCCACATTTTTGTGCCGTTCAGCACATAGCGATCACCGCGCTTTTCAGCGCGCAGCCGCATGGACACCACATCGGAACCGGCGCCTGGCTCACTCATCGCCAGCGCGCCGACATGCTCACCGGAAATCAGCTTGGACAGATAGCGCCGCTTCTGGTCTTCCGTGCCATTTCGCCTGATTTGGTTCACGCAAAGATTGGAATGCGCGCCATAGGAAAGCCCGACCGAGGCTGAGGCGCGAGAGATTTCCTCCATCGCAATGACATGTTCCAGATAGCCCATGCCGGCGCCGCCATATTCCTCCTCAACCGTGATGCCAAGCACGCCAAGATCACCGAATTTACGCCAAAGATCGGCGGGAAAATCATTCGTCTTGTCTATATCCGCAGCACGCGGCGCGATTTCAGCGGCGGAAAAAGCCGCCACCTGATCGCGCAACATATCGGCGGTTTCACCCAGATCGAAATCAAGCCCCGGAAGGCGGTTTGGAATATTGGCCATGCTCAACCCGTCGTGTTTCAGAGAATAATTGTTCGTAAGATAGGCGGAGGCGCCGCCAAGGCCAAGCCAATATTGCAAACTTGCCCCTGGACCGCCAAGAATGGGTCAATGCCCAGGGAGAATAGGAATGACCAGCCCAGCCCTTAGCTATGTAACAGGCCAAAGCAGCCAATCCTTGATCGGTGAGACCATTGGCCTGAATTTCGACCGGACCGTCGCCCAATGGGGTGATCGGCCGGGCTTGATTGTGCGCCAGCAGGGCATTCGCTGGAGCTATGCGGAATTGGGCGCGAAGGTGGATGCCTTCGCCGCCGGGCTACTGGCGCTTGGGCTGCAACCAGGTGACCGGGTGGGCATCTGGTCGCCCAATAATGCCGAATGGGTCATCACGCAGTTTGCGACCGCCAAGGCCGGGCTCGTTTTGGTGAATATCAACCCTGCCTATCGGCTTTCTGAGCTTGAATATGCGCTGAACAAGGTGGGCTGCCGCGCGCTTATCATCGCAACGCGCTTCAAGACATCCGATTATGTCGGCATGGTGAATACGCTGGCGCCGGAATTGGCGCGCGCCTTGCCTGGCCGGCTGACGGCAGAGAAATTGCCGAAGCTTGAGATGGTGGTGGAGATCAACGCGAGCCCGTCGCCGGGCATGATCCCATTCCACAGCATTCTGGAAATGGGCGCGGCGGCGCATCATGAACGTTTGCGTGAATTGGCCAGCAAGCTGCAATTTGATGATCCCATCAATATCCAATTCACCTCTGGTACCACTGGCGCACCGAAGGGCGCGACGCTGACGCATCATAACATTTTGAATAATGGCTTCTTCATTGGCGAAGCGATGAAGCTGACGCCTCAGGACAAGCTTTGCATTCCCGTCCCGCTCTATCATTGCTTTGGCATGGTGCTGGGCAATCTGGCCTGCACCACGCATGGCACAGCCATGGTCTATCCGGGTGAGGGTTTTGATCCACTGGCAACGCTGCAAACCGTGGCCGAGGAACGCTGCACCGGCCTGCATGGCGTTCCCACCATGTTCATCGCGCAAATGGAACACCCGCAATTCGCAAGCTTCGATCTTTCATCGCTCCGCACAGGTATCATGGCCGGCGCACCCTGCCCGATTGAGGTGATGCGGCGCGCGGTGGACACCATGAATTTGCGCGAAATCACCATCGCCTATGGGATGACGGAAACAAGCCCGGTGAGCTTTCAGACCAGCGTGGATGATCCGCTTGACCGCCGCGTTTCCACCGTGGGGCGCGTGCAGCCGCATCTGGAAGTGAAGATTATCGATAGTGAAGGCCGCATCGTGCCGCGCGGTGTACCGGGAGAGCTTTGCACACGCGGCTACGCCGTGATGCTCGGCTATTGGGAAGACCCCGAACGCACCGCACAGGCCATTGATCCTGCGCGCTGGATGCATACCGGCGATCTGGCGACGATTGATGAGGAAGGCTTTTGCAATATCGTTGGCCGCATCAAGGATATGGTGATCCGTGGCGGTGAGAATATCTACCCGCGGGAGGTTGAGGAATTCCTCTATCGCCACCCCAAGATTGAGGACGTGCAGGTATTCGGTGTGCCCGATCAGCGCTTTGGCGAGGAACTCTGTGCCTGGATCAAGTTGCGTGCACATGAACATCTGACCGCGGATGATGTGCGGGCCTTCTGCGCGGGCCAGATCGCGCATTACAAAGTGCCGCGCCATATCAAGTTTGTTGAGAGCTTCCCCATGACTGTCACCGGCAAGATGCAGAAATTCATTATGCGAGATGAAATGACGCGCGAATTGGGCTTGCAGGAAGCAAAGACAGCATAAGGTGATGACCAGCGCGCTCTTTGCTCCAGGCTTCAAGACCAGCCCCTGGTGGTGGGAAGCGGCGGAACCGCCGACGCGCGACAACGCCTTGCCGGATCACACGCCGGTTGCGGTGATTGGCGGCGGCTATGCCGGGCTTTCCGCCGCGCTCAGCCTGGCGCGACTTGGCCATCAGGTGACGGTGCTGGATGCGGAGCGCATCGGCTGGGGCGCATCCTCACGCAATGGGGGGATGGTGTCTGGCGGGCTCAAGGTGGCAAGCACGGCACTAAAGGAAAAGCTGGGCGTGGATCAGGCGCGCAATATCGCCCTGGCCGCCGCCGCGTCTTTCCCCTTCATTGAAGAAACCATCGCGCGGGAAGGGATTGATTGCGACTATACGCGCTGCGGGCGCTTTGTCGCGGCCTGGACGCCCAAGCATTATGGCATGCTGGCGCGACAATCCGATTACATCGCGGAAATCACCGGCCTGCCTACGGAAATGCTGCCGCCTTCACGCCAGCATGAGGCACTTGGGTCAGACCATTATCGCGGTGGCATGAAGGCCGGTGCCACGGGTAGCTTGCATCCTGGCAAATATGCGCGTGGTCTCGCGGCAGCAGCGGAACGCGCCGGTGCAAAGCTGGTTGATTATACGCGTGTTGGCGGCATTCGTGCTGATGGCTTAGGCTTTCGCATTGCAACCAATCGTGGTGAATTGCGCGCCGATGCCGTGCTGGTTGCGACCAATGGCTATTCGCGCGGTGCGGATGGGCAAAGCGCCATGCCCTGGCTTGCGCGGCGCATGATCCCTGTCGCGTCCTACATCATCGCGACCGAGGAACTACCCGCCGAGACCATGGACCGGCTTTTCCCAGGCCGGCGTATGATCAGCGATACCAAGCGCGTGCTGAATTATTTTCGCCCGGCGCCTTATGGCAATCGTGTATTGTGGGGCGGGCGCGCACGCTTCGGCCCCAATGCGCCGGAAGCGGCCGCGCCGCGGTTGCACAGCTTCATGACCGCGGTATTTCCTGAGCTCAGCAAGGTGAAAATCACCCATGCCTGGACGGGCAATGTCGCCTTCACTTTCGATTTTCTGCCGCATATCGGCGTGCAGGATGGCATTCATTACGCAGCCGGCTGCCAGGGCTCTGGTGTCGCCATGGCAACCTGGCTTGGCCATAACGCCGCGTTGAAAATCGCCGGCGCCGCCAATCAACGCTTCGCGCTTGATGGCTTGGAATTCCCGACGGTTGCACTTTACAACGGCAACCCGAATTGGTTCCTGCCCATCATCGGCGGCTGGTATCGCCTGCGTGATCGCATTGATCGGCTGGCGGCGTGATACGCGGTTTCACGTGAACCCCGCCAATACCGGCAAAAGATAGGGGCGCAGTGCGGCGTAATCCTCGCTCATGGGGAAGTGCCCCAAGCCCTTCATGATTTGCACCTTGGCGCCCGGGATGGCCGCGGCGGTCGCCTCGGTATCCTCGGGCTTGCAGGAATAATCATAATTGCCGGTCAGCATATGAACGGGGCAGCGCTTGGTATCAATGCGCGCCAGCTTCGGGCGCAAATCGCCTTCACCCTTGTAGAAATGCAAATCACCGCGAAACACGCCCGGCCCGCCCTGCATGTAATGCCACAGCGTTTCCCAACGCGAAGCGTCCGGCGCATGCGGGCCAATCAGGCCAGATACGATGCCCCCACATACCTCTCCGCCGTGTACAAGCGGGTGGTGCAGCCAGGATGTATCATAATAGGGTGACAGAAACGCGGCCGATTGCAGGCCGATCACGCCACGCAAATCATCCGCATGTTCGGCGGCGAGATCCAGCACAATGCGCCCGCCAATCGAACACCCCATCACCACGGGCCGATCAAGGCCAAGGGCCCGCGCCACCGCCATGATCATGCCCGTATAGCGCGCGGTGGTGAGTTGATAGGTCTCATTCTCCCAACCCTCGGGCGGGCTGGATTTGCCATGCCAAGGCATATCAAAAGTCACGCAGCGAAAGCGCGCTGTCACTTCCGCATCATTCAACAAGCCGCGCCATTGCCGGCCATCACTGCCTGCCGTGTGCAGCAGCAAAAGCGGGATGCCCTGGCCGGCTTCCTCAAAATACAGCCGATGCACCCGGCCTTCGAGTTCAAGGCGCATATAGCGCCCGGTGATGGCTTCGATCATGCGCGGGGCTCCCTGAGCAGGGCGAGCACGCCCTTGAACCAAAAAATATGCGCCATGAACAGCGCGACATTGCCTTCCACCTTGAAGGTGCCAAGCCGGACCAGCCCCATAATGTCATGCCAGCCAGGCGGCGGCGGGTCTTGCAGGAAGCGCGCGAAATCCTCGGCGCCCGCGCGGATGGCAAGGTCATAGCTCGGCATCAGGGCGGGTGCGGGGTTGGCGGATATCAGCACCCCCTTATGGATCGCCAGAATCCAGGCCGCATCGCCAACGCTGAAGAATACATCCGCCGTCAGGTCACGCCCCCAGCGTGCCAGGCCCGGCGCGGCGGCGGCGCGGGCGGGCAAAGCCGCAACATTCATGGTGAAACCCCTGCAATCGGCCCTGCCATGGCATCCTCCCCCAATTGGCAGGCGAGAGGTTAGGAAAGGCGGCACGAGCGCGCAAACCCCCATGACCAGGCGCGCCGGTTGCGCTACAATACGCCGCAAAAGCAATAGGGTTTCCGCCGTGGTTCAGATCACCTCTCCGCAATTCAAGGAAAACGCTGCCCGCGCCATGGGCGATGCCGGGCTGCAAAAGGCTTTGGGTAAGGCCAAGGGCGCCTTCCTGCAACGCCGCGGCGATGCCGTGGCGCGCCTGCCGGAATTCGAACAACTCCGCGAAATCGGGCGCGACATCAAGAATCATACGCTCGCGAATCTGGATTTCTACCTGGAAACCTATGCCGCCAATGTGGAAGCCGCCGGCGGCAAGGTGCATTGGTGCTCCACCGCGGAAGAAGCCCGCGCGACGGTTTTGGAAATTTGCCGCAATGCCGGGGCGAAGACCGTCACCAAGGGCAAATCCATGATCTCCGAAGAACTCGGGATCAATGACCATCTGGAAGCCCATGGGATTGAACCGGTCGAAACCGATCTTGGCGAATACATCATCCAGCTTCGGCGCGAACATCCTTCCCACATCATTGCGCCAGCGTTTCATTTAAACCGAGAGGATTGGGAGAAATCCTTCCGTGAAATGCACACGGACCTGCCCAAGGATCGCGTTTTCAGCGAAAGGCGCGATATCCTGACCGAAGCGCGCACAAAATTGCGGGATCGGTTCCTGGCCGCTGATGTCGGCATCACGGGGGCGAATTTCCTGATTGCGGAATCCGGCAGCAGCGTGATTGTCACCAATGAAGGCAATGGGGACCTCACGCAAACCCTGCCGCGTGTGCATATCGCGCTTGCGAGCATCGAAAAAATGGTGCCGACGCTGAATGATGCCTGCGCTTTGCTGCGGCTTTTGGCGCGTTCCGCCACGGGGCAGGATTTTTCCGTCTATACCACCTTTTCAACGGGTGGCCGGCGGCCGGGCGATTTGGATGGGCCGGAAGAATATCATGTGGTGCTGATTGATAATGGCCGGTCCAACATGTTCGGCACGGAATTTCAGGAAATGCTGCGCTGCATCCGCTGCGCTGCCTGCATGAATCACTGCCCGGTCTATGGCGTGACGGGCGGGCATGCCTATGGCTGGGTTTATCCCGGGCCAATGGGCAGCGTGCTGACGCCAACGCTGATTGGCGTGGATAAGGCAGGGCATTTGCCCAATGCCTCCACTTTTTGTGGGCGATGCGAATCTGTCTGCCCGGTCAAGATTCCACTGCCAAAAATGATGCGCCATTGGCGCGAACGGGAGTTTGAGCGGCATTTGTCACCCGTTGCCGTGAGGCGCAATCTTGGGCTCTGGGCCTATGTGGCGCAGCGCCCAGCGCTTTATCGTATGGCAACCAAGCTTGCGATCGGTACGCTTGGCCTACTGGCCCAGGGCAAGGGCGCGTTTCGGTCCTTGCCATTGGCTGGCGGTTGGACTCAGGGGCGGGATTTGCCGGTGCCGGAAGGTGGCACCTTCATGGATCGCTACGCCAAAACCAAGCGCAATGGCGGGGCCTGAGCCATGAGCAAGGAAGCAATCCTGAACGCCATTCGCCGCGGCCTGAAGCGCGGGCCACTGCCGGCGGATCAGCGCGCCATGCTGGAAGCGCGCATGATCGCGCGGCCACGGCATTTGATCCCCGCGCGGTCGCGTGTGCCGCGGCCAGATCAGATCAAGCTTTTCATCGCCAATGTGGAAAAGGAATTCGGTACCGTCACGCGCGTGGCCGATGTGAAGGACATTCCCGGAGCGGTGGCAGAGTATCTGTCGCAACAGAACCTCGCGCCGCGCTTTGTCATGGCACCGCATCCGGAATTGCAGGCGCTGCCCTGGTCTGATCGTGCAATGCTTGAATTCGAAACGCGCCGCGCCGAGGCCAGCGATCTGGTCTCCGTCCAGCATGGCTATGCCGGCATTGCGGAAACCGGCACGCTGATGCTGCCATCCGATCCCGCACGCCCCACCACGCTCAATCTATTGGCGGAGACCGAAATTGTCGTACTCCGCGCATCGCGCATTACCGGGCCTTATGAGGATGCCTGGGATATGCTGCGCGCGGAACGGCAGGACCCTGTTTCGGGCGGCTTTATGCCACGCAATGTCATGCTGGTAACGGGCCCTTCGCGCAGTGCGGATATTGAACAGACGCTTGAACTTGGTGCACATGGGCCACGGCGGCTGCATGTGATTGTGGTGGATGATGATCCCGCCGCCCTGCCGGGATGAGCCTTTCGCGTCGCCGCGCCCGCGCGCTGAGTGCCGCGGATCGCGCCCTTTGGCAGGCCTATGTCGCGAGTGTGGAGCCACTCCCCGGTCGTGCGCTGCCGCCGCCCGAAGCGGCTGAGGCGTCCCCCATCATAACCGCGCCGCAGACAGTTCTTCCGGTGCAGCCCACTGCACCCCAAGCCTGGCAGCCGCCACCCATTCAAGTGAATGTCACGCCCGCGGGCTTGGATGACAAACGCTGGCGTGCCTTGCGCCGGGGCCGCATGAAGCCGGAACGCACGATTGATTTGCATGGCCGCCGCGCGCAGGAAGCGCATGATGCGGTGCGTGGTTTCTTGCAGGACGCTTTCGCCGATGGGCTGCGCTGTGTTGCCGTCATCACCGGGCGAGGTTCATCGCCCGAAGGTGGCGTGCTGCGCCGTGAATTGCCGCATTGGCTGAATGCGCCGGATATGCGGCGCCTGCTGCTGGCGGCAGCGCATCCGCATGCGGCGAATACCGGCGCGGTGCATCTGATGCTGCGGCGGCGCAAATGACCCCCTTCGGCGCCAGACTGCGCGCTTTGCGTGCCGAACGCGGCGTTGCGCTGAAGGATTTGGCTGCGGCCTTGCAGGTTTCCGCCGCCTATCTTTCGGCTTTGGAACATGGGCGGCGCGGTCAACCCTCGGCCGGGCTTGTGCATCAGGTCAATGAATTCTTCGGCCTGATCTGGGATGAGGCGGAGGAATTGGCACGGCTGGCGCGGCAATCCCATCCGCGCGTTGTTCTCGAAACCGGCGGACTTTCGCCTGAAGCAACGGCGCTTGCCAATCGCCTCGCGCGGGATTTTCGCAGGCTGACACCGGATGCGATCACGGCGATTGAAGCCGCCTTGGACAAGCTACCAAAGGAAAGACGTTGATGCCGATGCAAGCGATATCGGCGGGGCTATTGGCGGGGGTTGTCGGTTTTGCCTCATCCTTTGCGGTGGTGCTGCAAGGTTTTGTCGCGATGGGTGCCAGCCCGTCCCAGGCCGCATCGGGGCTGATGGCAGTTTCCATCGCCATGGGGCTTTGTGGCGTTTTGCTATCGCTCTTGAAGCGCATGCCAATCAGCTGCGCCTGGTCCACGCCGGGGGCTGCGCTCATGGCGGCTTCGATCATGCCGGCGGGCGGCTTTGCGGAAGCGGTAGGCGCTTTCATCATCTGCGCCTTGTTGCTGATCCTGGCAGGATTGTGGAAGCCGCTAGGCAGAGCAGTTGCGGCCATCCCAGCTTCACTCGCCAATGCCATGCTGGCGGGCATTTTGTTTGGCTTGTGCTTGGCACCGGTGCGCGCGGTGGCGGAAGCGCCGATCGCCGCACTCACCATCATCGCCGCCTGGATCATTGCCGGGCGCTGGCACAAGCTGGCGGCGGTGCCGGCGGCGGTGATTGTCGCGGGCGTGATCATCGCGTTTCAGGCGCCGATGCCGGCGGGCACTTGGGCACCAAGCCCGGAATGGGTGACGCCGGTATTTTCGCTGACCGCCGTCACGGGGCTCGCGCTACCGCTTTTCATCGTGACCATGGCGTCACAGAATATTCCAGGGATCGCGGTGCTGAGCGCAAACAACTATCGCCCCAATCCTGGGCCGCTATTTTCCACCACCGGGGTCTTCAGTCTTTTCGCAGCACCTTTCGGGGGCCATGCGGTGAACCTTGCCGCCATCACCGCTGCGATGTGTGCCGGCGATGGCGCCGGGCCTGATCCCGCGCGGCGCTGGCCTGCTGCTGTGATGGCGGGCCTGGTTTACACGGCGTGTGGCCTGGCCGCCGGCATGGCGAGTGGCTTGGTCGCTGTCGCACCACCAATCCTGATCGAAGCCGTTGCTGGCCTTGCCTTACTGGGTTCCTTTGCCGGCGCGCTGATGGGCGCGGTGCGCGAAGACAAGGATCGTGAAGCGGCAGTGATCTGCTTCCTGATCGCGGCATCGGGTGTCGCTTTTCTGGGTATTGGCGGCGCGTTTTGGGGCTTGCTCGCCGGTGGCGGCATGCTCGCGCTATTGCGCTGGAAGCGTTAACGCGCAGGCATCTTGCGCGCGAGGAATTCCGGCACGCGACGCAAGGCATCTTCGCGTGCCGCGGGATGTGTGCCGATGGTAGCCGTGCCACTGCTTGTCGCGCCAACACCACGCAGCACACGTTGCGGCGTATCAGGCGCGTCGAAATCATGATGCGCGCCGGGATAGGTGTGTGCTTCCAAACGCCCAGCGCTGCGTGCGGCGAGTGTCACGCAGGGTGGCGCGGGCGTCCAATCATCCGCCTCACCGACCAGCAACAGGATTGGTGCGACGGGTTGCCAGGGATCGCGCCGTTCTGACAGCGTCCGGCATCCGGGATAGAAGGCGATACCAGCAGCAAAGTCGTGCCGCAGCCCCGCAGGCCGCGCGCGATTATCGCGCGACAAGGTCCAAAGCACCGTGCCGCCACCATTGGACCAGCCCATCAGCGCAATGCGATCCGCCCGCACATCCGGGCGCGCTTGCAGAAAAAGCAGCGCGGCATAGGCATCGCGCGCGCGTTCCACACTCACGCGAATGCGGCGATCACCACCTTGGCCGCATAGGCTGCCTTCATTGCGCGGCGTCAGGCTATCCACTTGCAAAATCACATAACCAAGCTGCGAGAGGCGCCGCGCCCAATCCGTATCTCGCGCGAAGGGTTGGCCTGAACGTGTGGTCATGCCCGCGCAGCCATGCATCAGCACAATCGCGGCATGCGGACCGCGCCCGGCGGGCTGCCACAGCACCGCATTCAGCGCAGCTGGCCCATTCACCGCCTGTTCGCCGGGGTGCGCGGGAATGGTGATGGCTTGCGGTTGCGCCAAAGCCGGCGCCGTAGCAAGGGAGAGCCATAGGATCAGAAGGCGCCACATGACAGCATCAAAGATGAAGAAGCGCAGCGCCGTCAATCCAGGCGTTTTGACGCTGCCCCTGACATAATGAGAGGATGCCTGGGCATAGTCTCGGTTGCCATCATCCTGTCAGGACTCCCCCATGAAGCTTCGTGTTTTTCTCACGCATACGCCGGAAATGTTCGAAGGCTACTATGGCCCGCGCGCCCTTGCAGCCTTGGCCGAACACGCTGAGGTCATTCGCAACCCCGGCACCAGCGTGCTGACCGGCGCTGCATTGGCGGAAGCGGCGCGCGGCTGCCATGCCATTGTCGCGGATCGCGCAACACCGGGGCTTGCCGAAACCTTCGCCGCCATGCCGGAACTTTTGACATTTCTCCGCGTGGCGGTTGATATCTCCACCATCAATGTGCCGGCTGCCAGCGCGGCGGGCGTATTGGTAACGCGCGCCACCCCTGGTTTTGTGGATGCGGTGGTGGAATTGGGCCTGGGCTTCATGGTGGACTTGGCGCGCGATGTCAGCGCCATGGCCGGCACCTATCGCGCCGGCGGCCTGCCGCAAGGGCGCATGGGCTTACAGCTTTCTGCCGCGCGCCTTGGTATCATTGGTTATGGGCGCATCGGTGAGCGCCTTGCCGAAGTGGCGCTGGCGCTCGGCATGCGCGTTGCGGTCGCGGATCCTTTCGCCAAGGTCACTGATCCACGCATTACCCAGGCGGCCTTCACGGAGGTACTGGCAGATTCGGATATCGTGGTCTGCCTCGCGATTTCCGATGCTACCACCAAGCATTTATTCAATGCCGCTGCTTTCGCCGCCATGAAACCCGGCGCGCGCTTCATCAATCTTTCGCGCGGCGAATTGGTGGATGAGGCCGCGCTGATCGCGGCACTTGAAGCGCAGCACCTCGCCGGCGCCGCCATGGATGTCGGCAGCGCGCCAGACCAAAGACCAAACCCAGCTCTGGCAGCGCGTGCTGATGTGGTGGCAACGCCGCATATTGGCGGCATGACTCCAGAAGCCATGGAACACCAAGCCATGGATACGGTGCGCCAGATCGCTGCCCTTGCACGCGGGGAAATGCCGGAAGGCGCGGTGAATGCCGATGCCGCCTTCCGGCTAAAGGCGTTTTTGGCGCGCGCCTGACAA
This sequence comes from Roseomonas sp., assembly GCA_020249925.1. Classification (GTDB taxonomy): domain Bacteria; phylum Pseudomonadota; class Alphaproteobacteria; order Acetobacterales; family Acetobacteraceae; genus Neoroseomonas. The sequence goes on from JADCER010000015.1 coordinate 125,293, forward strand.
TCCTTGCAGCGTCACCCCACTGGCCGCATCTCAAAATCCGCCTTGCTTGCGGCGCAATCGGGGCAGGTCCAATCCTCCGGCACATCCGCCCAGCGCGTACCGGGTGCGATGCCTTCTTCCGGCGCGCCTTTCGCCTCATCATAAATGAAGCCGCAAAGCGCGCATTCCCAGATCTGAAACGCGGCCTCGGTCATTTCGTGATCAATCCAGCTTCACATTGTTTTCGCGCACCGCATTGCCCCATTTGACAAATTCGCTGCGCATGAAGGCCAGGAAATCATCCGGCGTGCTGGTCATGACCTGTGCGCCGAGGCCTGAAAGCCTCTCCCGCGTTGCCGGTTCCGCCAGGATGCGGTGCAATTCGCGATTGAGCCTTTCAACAATCGGCCGTGGCGTGCCGGCTGGCGCCACCAGGCCAAGCCAGGCGGCGGCGTCAAATCCCGTCAGGCCCGATTCAGCAAGGCTTGGCAAGTCAGGCTGCAAGGCGGTGCGCTGCGCGGTTGTCACGGCAAGCGCGCGCACGCGGCCTTCGCGAATATGCGGCAGGGCGAAAACCTCGGTATCAATCATCATGTCAATGCGCCCGGCCAGCAGATCGGTCAGCGCCGGTGCGCCACCGCGATAGGGCACATGCGTCAATTCAAGCCCGCCCGCGGCGCGCGCAAACATCATGGTGATCAAATGCGATGTCGTGCCATTGCCGGATGTCGCATAGGTAAGCTGCCCCGGCCGTGCCTTGGCCAGCGCAATCAGCTCCGCCACATTGCGCGCCGCGACATTGGGATTGACGAAGACCACAAAGGGAAGATTCGCCACCAGGCTGATCGGTGCGAAATCCCGCCGCGGATCATAGCCGACATTGGCGTAAAGATTGGGGTTGGTCGCGAGCGGCGCGGTCGCGCTCAACAGCAGCGTATGCCCATCGGGTGCCGATTGCGCGGCCTGTGCGGCAGCAAGGCTGCCCCCCTGGCCTGGGCGATTGTCAATCAGCATGGACCAGCCAGGATTTTCCGTCAGGCGTTCGGCAAGCAGGCGCGCAATCACATCCGTCGCCTGGCCGGGCGGGAAGCCCACCAGAATGCGGATCGGCCGATTGGGCCATTCCTGCGCCTGGGCTGCTGGTAGTGATGCTGCCAATCCCAACAACAATGCCGACAGCGCGAAAAAGACACGGCGATGGTCCCGGAATGCCCGCATTTTCTTCCCTCCCTAACCCAGCGCCTTGCTTTGTGGCGCCTTTCAGATGCTAGACTATGGCGGCATTCCGCCGGCCTCCGCAACAGGCCGGGCAGGATTGGCAGGAAGCGGGAGTAGCGGCGGATGATTTACGCAAATGCCTTGGCCCTGGCGGCGCCCACACGTTTCGCGCGCAATGCGCCGGGCGGTGGGCGCATTTGGCGGACGGATTATTTCGGCCCGCCGCCTTCGCCGAAATCCTCCAATTCCGTTGACCCGAATGCGATGAATGCAGAGGTCTTCATCCCACCCGCACCCGGTGAGGTCAGGCCGCCGCAAGCCTTTCTGGTGGAACAGGAACCGAATGCCATCGTGCATCCGCATTTCCATTTCGTGGATCAGTTTCAGGTAGTGGTGGATGGTGGCGGGCGCATTGGCCGGCATGATGTTGGGCCGATCATGGCGCATTTTGCTGGCGCCTGCACAGGATACGGGCCGATCACGCCTGGTGATGGCGGGCTGAAATACTTCACGCTCCGCGCCAGTGCGGATAGCACCGGCGCGCATTTCCTGCCGGCAGCGCGGGAACGCATGGTGAAGGGCCCGAAGCGTTATGTGCTGGCCGATCCCATTTTGCCGAGCAATGCCGAAGCACTGGCCGCGCGGCGTGATGCCGCCTTGGAAACCGTGCTGGCCGAAGATGATGGGCTTGGCATTTTCATGCTGCGCATTCCGCCCAATGGCCGCATCACTGCGCCCGATCCCGCCACCGGTGCGGGGCAATCCATGATTGTCGCAGCCGGCAGCATTCTCCATGAAGGCAAGACGCTTGATCGGCTGGCCGCATTATTCGTCAGCGCGGATGAAAAGGCGCTGGACATCACCGCGGGCGCTGCAGGTGGTGAGGTTCTGGTGCTGCAATATCCGCGCAGCACTCATTGATGCCGGAGAAAATCCCGCAGCCAGCCAAGGACTTCTTCCGGCGCTTCCTCGGCCAAATAATGCCCTGATGCCACGGCACCGCCGGTCACGGGGCCGGCGGCGTAAGCGCGCCAAATCGTGAGCGCATCATACCATTTCGGAATGCTGCCCTTGGCGCCCCAAAGTGCCAGCAAGGGACAAGTGATTCTCTGCCCCGCCGCGCGGGATGCGCGGTCATGGTCAAGATCAATCTTGGTGGCGGCGCGGTAATCCTCACAAATTGCAGCAACCGTGCCGGGCAGATGCAAGGCGGCCAAATAATCCGCGCGCGCTTCGGGATGAAAGAAGGATTTGTCCTTGGGTTCGCGCGATGTGTGCAGGTCAAACCAATCTTCGATATCGCGCAGGATCATGCGTTCCGGCCGATCATGCGGCTGCGCCAGCCAGAACCAGTGATAATAGCCAAGGCCAAAGGCCATGTCGGCGCGTTCGAAATGTTCAAGCGTGGGGATGATATCCAGCACACAAAGCCGTTCCACCGCATCCGGCGTATCCAGCGCCAGGCGATGCGCCACACGCGCACCGCGATCATGCGCCACAATCTGAAAGCGCGGAAAGCCAAGCCTGGCCATCAGCGCCACCATATCGGCGGCCATTTCACGCTTGGCATAGGGCGCGTGATCGGCGCTGACAGCGGGCTTCGATGAAAAACCATAGCCGCGCAGATCGGGCGCAATCACGGTGAAGTCGCGCGCCAGAATCGGCGCCACGCGGTGCCACATGGCATGCGTTTGTGGGTTGCCATGCAGCAGCAAAAGCGGCGGGCCGGAACCCGCACGGCGGAACCTGATGCTCTGCCCATTGGCTTCACGTGTTTCCAGCGCGAAGCCTTCGAAAAACACCATCTCAGCCGCCGCGGCGGGCAGCGCCTGGCCGGCCGGCATCAAAGCCAAGGAAGCCCGCTTCAAGCCGCGCTGCACCGCCATCATTGGCGAAAAGCCTTGGCTTGACTGAAACACTCGGCGCGCGCGCGCCCTGCGCCGCGGCCTGCCGTGAAAGGCGCAGCGCTTCCTGCTGCGCGGCACGTTCGGCACGTTCCTGCTCGGCGCGGGCTGCGGCAGCGCTGCGCGCACTCGTTGGGCCGGAGCTGCCGGCCATGCCGCGTGCGGAAAGCAGATAGAACAGGATATCATTGCGTCCCTGATCCACCGCCCAATCCACCGGCGTCAGGCCAAGCGCATTGCGCCCATTCAAATCAGCCCCGCGATTGACCGCATCGCGTGCCGCCGCCAGATCACCACGCGTGATCGCGTCAAACAGCGCCGGTGTCGGCGAAAGATTGGCACTCTCATCCGCGGGAATGGGCTCTGGCGCGCGGCGCGCGGCAAGCCCTGGCAGGGCGGGCGGTCGTGCGGGCCGGGCGCCAGGCTGTGGTGGCGGTGCGGCGAATTGCGCAGCAGCGGGTGCGATCTCAGTGACCAGCAGGGCGATCACGGCCAAAGGGAGCAGGCGCGGGAGGCTTCTCATGGCCGTAGTCTAGCCTCGCAAGGCTTCCACCGCCAGCTTTACCCCCAAGGGCCGCGCCGTGCCGGTGGCGGCTTGGCAATGGGCGGGACGGAGCCTGCACCCCAGGCACCACGCCCCGGCAGCGCCCCCATGCTGGCAGCCAGTTGTTCCAGCGCCGCCACGCGGTTATCCGTGCGCGGATGGGTCGAGAAAAGATTATCCATCCGCGCGCCCGATAGCGGGTTGATGATGAACATATGCGCGGTTGCCGGATTGGCCTCGGCCCGCTGATTCACGCGCTGATGGGCGTAATATTCCAGCTTCCGCAGCGCACCGGCCAGGGCCATGGGTTGGCCGCAAATCTCCGCGCCCGCGCGATCGGCCTCATATTCGCGCGAACGGCTGATCGCCATTTGCACAATGGCGGCGGCCATGGGCGCCAGGATCACCATCAGCAATAGCCCAATCGGGCCGAAGGGGTTCTGCCGATCCCGCCCACGGCCAAACAGCATGCCAAATTGCGCAAGCGCCGAAATCGCACCCGCAATGCTGGCCGTGACCGTCATCACCAGCGTGTCGCGGTTCTTGATATGCGCCAATTCATGCGCAATCACGCCCGCCACTTCCTCCTCAGACAGCATGTCCAAAAGGCCGGTATTCACGGCAACTGCGGCGTTTTGCGGGTTGCGCCCGGTGGCGAAGGCGTTGGGCTGTTCTTCGTGAATGACATAAAGCGCCGGCATGGGCAGGCCGGCATTGGCGGCAAGCTTGGCGGTCATGTCATAAAGCCGCGGCGCTTCCTGCGGGCTGATGGGCTGGGCATTATGCATTCGCAGCACCATCTTATCGCTGTTCCACCAGGAAAAGAGGTTCATGCCCCCGGCGAAAAGCAGTGCCATGATCATGCCCTGCTCCCCCCCGATCATCAGGCCGATCACGCCAAACAGCGCGGTCAGCGCGGCCAGCAGGATGACAGTGCGGGTATAGCCGGCCATGAAGCGCCCTTCCTTTTCCCTCGATCAACCACGTTAAAGATGCCAGGCCCTTTTGTCATGACCGAGAAACCCGCGCCCGAAACCCCGGCAACCCCAGCGCCGCCACCCGCCAAGGCACCGCCCGCCAAGCCCAAGGAAATCGGTGGCCCAAAGGGCCCGGAACCGACCCGCTTTGGCGATTGGGAACAAAAGGGCCGCGCCAGCGATTTCTGAGCGACGGTTTTGTAACGTTTGATGTCAGTCCAATGAACCTGCGCAAAACCGCTTGAAAGCGCGCCCTGATTAGCCCATTTCCCGCCGGTGCAGCCGGGCGGGCGCGAATCCGCCGGCGCCATTAGATCGTATCCCGTCCACCTTACGGTCACGGGACACGATCTAAACCTTTGTTTGGTCGCATTTTCCGAGCCGCCAAGTGAAATCACTCGGCTTGAAAATGCTCTGATGTCGGGAGAAGGATTTCACAATGACGGATGAGGAAAAGCGGATCATCACCGCTTTTGTTGAGCGGATGAGCGGCAATGCGGCGGTCGCCGGCGCGCCCTCAGGCCCCTGGGGCGCAAGCTCGGCACAGAAGCCGAACCTGCCGCCGATGGACCCGGAGGCTGATCGCCTGATCGCGGAGCTTTTCACGCGCTATCCGGAAGCGCGCTATCGCATCACGCAAGCGGCTTTTGCGCAGGAAGCGGCGTTGATCGAAGCCAATAACCGCATGCAGCAATTGGAATGGGAAGCAGAAGCGGCGCGGCGCGAAGGCCAGGCCCAGAAGGGTGGCATGCTTGGCGGCTTGTTCGGCGGCAATCGCCCGGCCCCCATGCCGCCGCGCCCGCAGCCCTATTACCCGCCCGGCCATAACCCTCAGGCGCTGCAACAGCGCCCGGGTGGCGGCTTCCTTGGCACCGCGCTTGCCACCGCGGCCGGTGTCGCGGGCGGCATCATGCTCGGCAACATGCTGATGAGCGCGCTTGGCAGCGGCGGCGCGGCTGAGGCAGCCTCTGCCGGCGGCTTCGCGCAGGAAGCGGTGCCTTCAGCCTCTCCCTGGGGTGGCGATGCGCAGCCCGATGCGGCTGCCGATTACGGCAATGACGCCAGCGCCGATTGGGGCGAAGAGGAAATCTGAAAATCAGGAAGGCCCGCGAGACAATCGCGGGCCTTACCCTTTCGCCTCAGCGCGAATCTCCGACAGCGCCGCGATGGTCGCGCGGATATCATCTTCGCTGTGTTCGCTGGACAGAAAAAACCGCAACCGCGCCGCTTTTTCGGCCACCGCCGGATAGATGATCGGCTGCACATTGATGCCGCGCGCCAACAGCTTTTGCGAATAGCGTGCCGCCGCAATCGAAGACCCCAGGATCAGGGGAATGATGGCATGCGGCGTGGCCGATCCCGTATCGAAGCCGGCGTCGCGCGCAAGCTCAAGAAAAAGCGATGCATTGGCCTGCAGCCGCGCTACGCGTTCCGGTTCCGCATGCAGTATCTTGAGGCTCTCGGTCGCCGCCGCGGCCAAGGCGGGTGCCAGGCCCACGGAATAGACAAAGCCCGGCGCGGAATGGCGCAGCCATTCAATCAGGCTGGCATTGCCCGCAATATAGCCGCCGCAGCCCGACAGCGTCTTGGAAAGCGTGCCCATCCAGATATCAACCTCATTCGGGTCAATACCGAAATGTTCATGCACGCCATGGCCGCGCGCGCCAACCACGCCAAGCGCATGCGCCTCATCCACCATCAGCCAGGCATCATGGCGGCGCGCAATCTCAATGAAGCGCGGCAAATCGGGGATGTCGCCATCCATCGAATAATGCCCCTCAATCACCAAAAGCGCCCGCCTTGCGCCGCGCCGCGCATCGGCCAGCGCGGTCTCTGCCGCGCGCCAATCATTATGCGCGAAGGAAACCCGCTTGGCACCGGAAAGCCGCACCCCTTCCGTGCAGGAATTATGGATCGCCGCATCATGCACAATCAGGTCGCGCGGCCCCATCATATGCCCGATCACCGTCACATTGGTGGCGTGGCCTGAAACAAACACGATCGCTGCCGGTGCCTGATAATGCGCGGCAAGCGCTGCCTCCAGTTCGCCATGAACCGGTCTTTCGCCGGATACCATCCGCGATGCTGACGCCGAGACACCATGCCGATCTATGGCGGCCTTCGCCGCTGCCTGCACGCGCGGATCGCCATTCAGGCCAAGGTAGTTATAGGACCCGAAATTGATCACCGCACGCCCGGCAATGACACTATGGGCGGAAGCAATGCCTTCATGGGCGCGGAAGAAGGGATTTTCCAATTCAAGGCTGGCCGCCGCATCACGGATCAACGCCATTTCGCGCTGGCCAGGCAATTCGCGAAAGCCGCGCGGCGCTTCCACCGCAGGCGTGTCATCACGCCGGCGCGTCAGCCGCGCCAGCAAGGCCGCGCGCGCGGTGGCGGAAAGGCCAAAGCCGCCGCTCATGTTGCGGCTTCCGGTTCATGGGTTTCGATCAGGGCTTCAAGGGTTGCGATATCTGCATCCTCCTTGAACAATACGCCCGCCACGCGCTGCACCAGGATCGCGAGTGTCAAATCCTCGGTCACTGCCGTCAATGGCACGCTGATGCCAAGCCGGCGTTCCAGCGCCATGCGCAATTCAATGCCGCCCAATGAATCAAGCCCAAGCCCCGGCAATGGCTGATCCACGCGCACGGCTTCCAGCGGCAGGCGCAGAATGCGCGCCATTTCTTCACGTGCGAGTGCCAGCAATTCAGCGCGCGCCGCCTCTGGCGCCAGGGTCAGCAGGCGCGCCCGCAAGGCAGCGCCATCGGTATCACGTGCGGTCATTTGGCTGCCGAGCGCGGTGAAGGCGGGCTCGGCCATGATGGGCAGGGCGGCCTGCATGCCCGCCCAATTCATGCGCGCCAGATGGATCACGGGCGCGCCGGCGCCAATCAGTGCGGGCAGGGCGCTCAGTGCTTCCTGCGCGGCCATGGGTTTGGCGCCGCTCAGCCGTTCCAGCTTTTCCGCCGTCGCTGCCGCACGCGTCAGCACGCCAACATCCGAAATCGGCCCCCATCCAACCGCGAGCGCAGGCTTGCCCTCAGCGTGGCGACGGCGCGCAAGGCCTTCCAAGGCAGCATTGGCGGCAACGTAATTGGCCTGGCCCGGATTGCCGAAAACCGTTGTGGCTGAGGAAAAAAGCAAAAACAAATGCAGCGGATCAGCCGCGGTCAGCGCTTCCAGGGCTTCGGCGACCAGAAGCTTTGGCGCCAGCACGCGCGCGAAACGCGCCTGATCCTGCCGCGCCGCCGCGCCATCGGCGAAAACGGCGGCCGCCTGCACCACACCGCGAATGGGCGCGCCTTCCGCACGCAGCGCCGCCAGTACGGCGCCAAGCGCAGCGTGGTCCGTTGCATCACAGGCATGGGCGCTGGCGCGTGCGCCAAGTGCGGCCAGAATGCGCAGCGCCGCGTCCATGCCAGGCGTTGCGGCGCCGCGGCGGGAAAGCAACGCAATGCGCCTTGCCCCCGCCGCTGCCAGCCATTTGGCGCATTCCAGCCCGAAGCCCTGTGTGCCACCCAGTACGACATAACAACCCGCTTCATCCGGTTGCCATGGCGCATTGCCGGCAGCGCTTTCCTGCGGCGGGCTGATCACAAGCTTGCCGATATGCGAAGATGCCTGAAGCTGCCGGAAGGCGGCTTCCGCTTCCGTGGCTTCGAAGGCGCGAAAGGGCAGGGGCAGCAGCGTGCCATCGGCAAGCCGCGCGGCAATATCGCGCAGCAGCGCTTCAGCCAGAGCCGGTCGCGCGCGCGGCAGGGCATCCGCATCCAAAGCGAAATAGCTGATATTGCGCCGGAAGGCGCCAAGGCCGGCGCGCCTGCCTTCAGCGAAATCGCGCTTGCCCAATTCAATGAAGCGCCCAAAGGGTGCCAGCAGCGCCAGGCTTCTTTCCATGGCGATGCCTGCCAGGGAATTCAGCACCACATCCACGCCATCCGGCCAGGCGGCGCGCAGCGCATCGGCAAAGCCGGCATCGCGGCTATCCAACACCAGATCAGCACCAAGCTGGCGCAGGAAGGCGCGCTTTTCCGGCGTGCCCGCCGTAGTCGCCACCAGAGCGCCAGCGGCTTTGGCGATTTGCAGCGCGGCCAGCCCAACGCCGCCCGCGCCACCATGGATCAGGACACGCTCATTGGGGCGGAGCCTTGCCAGGGTTTCCAGCGCATAGGCCGCGGTGATGAAGGCAACCGGAATGGTCGCCGCCGCTTCGGGGCTCAGGCCTGATGGGATGGGTTGCACGGCTTCGGCCCGTGTCAGGGCGTGGGTGGCGAAGGCAGCGGGGGCAAAGCCGAAAACCTTTGCGCCCGGCTGCAGACCAACACCGATCCCGACTTCCTCCACAATGCCGGCGCATTCCATGCCAAGGCTTGGGCCGGCGAAGCCATCCATCAGCATATCTTCCGGCAATAGCCCCTGCGCCCACATCACATCACGGAAATTGAGACCCGTGGCGCAAATGCGCAGCCTCACCTCGCCCGGACCAGGCCTTGGGATCTCGCCCAGGTGCTTCCAAGCCAAGCTCGCCAATTGCCCCGGCTGTTCAATGGCAAGCCGGCTTGGGAAGGCCGGTGCCGCGCTTGGCAGGCCCGGTCGAAAGAGCGGTTCAAATCGCCCGGTTTCTGAGAGATGGACTTCTGGCGCATCCCCCGCCCATTTGGCCAAAAGCCGGGGCGCCAGTTCTTCCGGCGTCATGCCGGGCGCAACTGTCACGCGGCGCAGGCGCAGCCCTGGAATTTCATTGGCGAGCACCCGGCCAAGGCCAAGCAAGGCGGCGGCGCGCGCTGCCTCAGCCTCGGCCACCAGCATGACCCGCCGCGCCACGCCATCTGCGGCTGTGACAAGCGCGGTGATGGCCGCAAGCGCGGCGGCGGGTTCAGCCATACCGGTGAGCACCAGGATATCAGCGCCACGCAAGGCCCTTGGCGGCGGCACTTCATCCAGATCGAGGATTGTCGTCTCGCCCGATGCATTCCGTGCTGCGATAGCCCTTGCCAGCGCCATGGTCTTGGCATCGGCAAGAATCACGCCCGGCGCGATCGCCTCATGATCCGGTTCGACCAATCGCGCTGGGGCCATCTGGCCAGAAATCAATATTGCCGGCCATGGTGGCGCGTCCAGCGCCATGATTTCCGCGCCGTCCCAGCCGGCAATAGCCAGCGCAGTGCGCCAGGATGATGCATCCGGCAGGGCGCCTTCCGGATCATCCCGCCACCAGGCCGGATCCTGACCCAAGACGAAATTCCAAACGGCGCCCGGTGCTGGTTCGGCCAGCAGCAGCGCCGCACCAGGCGCTGCCTGCAAAGCCAGCCCATCCAGCAGGCCCAATCCATCGCGGGTCAGCGCCGCAGGCGCCAAGCCCAGAATGACATCCGCCTTGTCTTCCGGCGATGGCGCGGCCTTCAGACTCTCCCAAGCGTCCCAGGTGAGCGCAATCGCCTCTGGCACCGCACCAGCGGCGCCGGCCTTTGCCGCGCCAATCGCGCGGTAATGAATACGCCGCCCGCTTGCGCCCAAAACGGCCAAGGCGCCACGCGTCAAGGCGCCCCCGGCGCCAAGCTCCAAAACCCGGAGCGGCCGATCCTTGGGCCAGGCTTCTGCCAGAACGCGCAGTCCAGCCAAAAGCGGTTCGGTCAGGGCGAGAATGGCGCCGCCGAAGGCCGGTGGTGGCGCGACCGTAATCGCCTCACCACGCAATGCGGGCACCATTTGCTCTCCAGCCCGCGCGAGCCAGGCAAGGTCAAGTGCCAGACCGGGTTGTTCGGCCAGAACTTCGCGCCAGATCGCTTCGGCGGGTGGCAAGGGCTGATCCTCGATGATGCGCCAACCCTCGGCTGCGGGTTCCGCCGCACCCGCTGCCGCAAGAATACGCCAAACTGCGGTGCGATAAGGGCTGGGTGGCGCCGGCGCATCACGCAAGGCGGGCAGCGCCAAAGCGGCCAGATAGGCTTCCAGCAACAGCGTTGCTTCTGTCAGCGGCGCTGCCTGATCCTGGCTGCGGATGGCCGCAATGATCGCCGCCCATTCGAGAGGCCTTGGCTGGCCGGGCAGCGGCCTGAGGCTCGGCACCGGATCAAGCCGGAAGGCCAAGCTTTCCAGCTTTTCCCGGCCCGGGCGCGGCATGCGCTGAAACCAGATATCCTCAAGCGTCGCAATCACCTCGCCACTGGCATCGCGCAGCGTGAGGTTGGCCGCGAAAAGCCTTGCGCCGCGTCGGCCGGGGAAGATTTCCGCCGTGGCAATGGGCTTAACATCACGCCGCGCACAAAGCCTGCCGATGCGCACGGGAAAAATGGCTTCGTCAGCACCCAAGCCCTGACCGAGCATGAAGGCGAAAAGCCCCTGCAAGGCACCATCCAACAGCGCAGGATGCAGCATGAAACCGGCATGATCCGGTGCAGCTTCGGGCAAAACAAGCTGCGCCAGCGCGGCCGCCCCGCTTTGATCCCGTGCCACGGCATGCAAGCTTTGAAAGGCCGGCCCGTAATCCAACCCATGGCGCGCGGCGAAGGTGATCACTTCAGAACCGGGGATCTGTCTTGCCCCCGCGAGCGCCAAGGCCGGCGCCTCCGGCATGCGCGGCAGGACCGCAAGGCGTGCGCGGGCGCAAAGGGTCGGTTCATCCTCCGCAAGGCGCGGGCGCGCTGCCAGGGTGAAGCCGCCTTCACCATCTGTCGCAAAGCGCAATTGCACCTGGCTTTCATCATTCAGGGTGACGGCGCGCAGAATGGCGAGGTCCTGAACCTCCAGCACTGGTGCTTCGGGATGGATCAGGGCGGCAGCGGCCAAGGCCGCTTCCGCCATGGCGGCGGCGGGCAGCACGGCTTCGTCGAATAATCTGTGATCGCCGAGCCAGGGCATCGCCTTCGTATCGAACCATTGTGTCCAAAGCCCCGGCGCCGTGCCGTGGCGGAAGCCAAGCAGCGGGTGGTCATTGTCGGGATCGGTCTGGCGCGCGCTTTCCACCGAAGGATGGAACCAGATGGGCCGCCGCGCAAAGGGTGTGGCTGGCAGCTTGGCGCGTTCTGCCCTGCCCTTGAAGGCGGATGCGCTGCGCGGATCGGCCCCCGATGCGATGGTGCGATCAGCGATGGCGGGGAAGGGATCGCCCGCTGCATCATTGCGCTTCAGGCTTGAAAGCACGGCGCCTTCCACCGCCTGCGCCCGCAGCGTCTCACGCAGGTAATTCTGCAAGACAGGGGCCGGGCCGATTTCCAGGAAAAGCCGCGCCCCCTGGCGCGCTGCTTCGGCAATAGCCGCATGAAACCGCACGGGTTCGCGTAAATTGCTCCACCAATAAGCGCCACCTGCTTCAACTCCTGGCAAGGACTTGCCAGTGACTGAAGAAATCATCGGGCAAGCGCCAGGCCTGGTGCTGAGCCCTGCCAAATCCTGCAAGAGTCCCGCGCGCACCGGTTCCATGGCCGCGCTATGGAAGGCATAATCCAGATCAAGCGGGATCGCGACCATGCGCGCCGCCTCAGCCGCCTGGCATAGCCGCCCAATCGCCGCCGCAGGCCCTGCGATGGTGAGCGCGGCTGGCGCATTGATGGCGGCGATTTCAAGCCCAGGCCCACATTCTTCCAGCAAAGGCGCGATGGCTTCTTGTGTGGCGCCAATCGCCGCCATGCGCCCGTGGCCTTTTGTTGCATGCTGGTGCCGGCTGCGCGCCACGATCAAGGCCGCCGCCTGATCCAAGGAGAGTATCCCCGCCGCTTGCGCCGCTGCCACTTCACCAACCGAATGGCCAATCACCAGATCGGGGCAAATGCCTTCCGCCTTCAGCGCCGCCAGCACACCCATCTGCACCGCAAAAAGCAAAGGCTGGGCAAGGTCAGTCCCGGCCAAGGCCGTAGCGCTGACGCCCGCCTTGATCAAGGCGGCTGGCGAAACACCAAGCCTTGGGGCAAGTGCGGCATCGGCGGCGAGCACTGCGCGCCGGAAGACGGGCGAGGCACGAAACGCCTCCCGCGCCATGCCGGCATGCTGCGCGCCATTGCCGCTGAAGACAAAGGCAATGCCGCCACCGAGTGCGACACCTTGCATCGCGCCGGCCTCACGCTCCCCAGCTGCCCAGGCGGCCAGCTGCTCGGAAAGTGCAGCACCATCCGCCCCGCGCAGCACAAGCCGATGCGCCGCCAGATCACGATGCCTTGCCTGACCGCGCGCGAGCGCAGCCGTCTGGACACCATTTGCGCCCACCAGAGCATCACGCCAGGCCGCCACCGAAAGCCGCAATGCCTCGGCAGAGCGTGCCGAGAGTATCAGCGGTGGGGCGGACTTTGCCTTGGCGGCGTGCCCAATAGGCGCCACAGGCGCGCGGCCCAAAAGCGCCGCAGCATTGGTGCCACCAAAGCCGAAAGCATTGACGCCCATCACGGCGTCATCGGCGATGGCGATGGCCTCGGTCACGCGCGGCACATTCAGGTTCAAATCCGCAAAATCAATCGCCGGATTGGGGTTCGCGAAATGCAGTGCGCGCGGGATGAAACCCTGTTCCAGCATCAGCATGGCCTTAAGCAGGCCAGCCATTCCGGCGCCCGCTTCCAGATGGCCGATATTCGCCTTGGCGGAGCCGATCGGCAGCGGCGCGCTGCGATGCCGCGCAATCGCTTGCCCAATTGCCCAGGCCTCGGCCGGGTCGCCTGCCTGGGTGCCGGTGCCATGCGACTCAAACGCCATGAAGCGATCCGCGGCTACCGCCGTTTTTTCCAGCAGATTCTTCAGCAAAACCGCCTGCGCATCGCGATTGGGCAGTGAAATGCCAATGGTGCGCCCGGCTGTATTGCTGGCAGTGCCAAGCAGCAGCGCACGGATCGGCTCCCGCGCCGCCTTCGCATCAGCAAGGCGGCGCAGGATGACAATGCCCGCGCCTTCCGCGCGCACATACCCATCCGCCGCCGCATCAAACACCTGGCAGCGCCCGCGGGGCGAGAGCATGCCAGCGCGCGAAAAGCCGATGAAGGCATAGGGCGAGAGCAGCAGATTGACCCCGCCCACCACGGCGGCTTCCAGGCTTGGATCTTCCGCCAAGGCGCGTGCGGCGAGATGCAGCGCCACCAGCGAGGATGAGCAGGCGGTATCAATGGTCTGCGCGCCACCGCGCAGGTCAAAGACATGGCCGATGCGATTGGACAGGATGGAAAGCGCATTGCCGGTCATCAGGAAGCGATCAGTCGCCGCCGGGTCCTGCAGCCTTATCTCAGCGAAATCGGTCGAAGACCCCCCGATGAAAACCGCGATATTGCGCCCGGCAAGGCTTTCGGGACGCAGCCCCGCATCCTCAAAGGCGTCGCGCGTGACTTCCAACAATAATCTTTGCTGCGGGTCGGTTTCAGTCACCTCACGCGGGGAAAGCCCGAAGGCTTCCGCGTCAAAACCCCGGATATCGCCAATCGTGCCGGCAGCAAAACTGTAACTGCGGCCCGCTTCGCCTGAGCGCGGGTGATACCAGCGTGCCTTTTGGAACCGGTCATCGGGAATTTCGGTAACGGCATCCACACCGCAGCGCAGCAGATCGGCATAGGCCGCAAGATCAGACGCGCCGGGTAGCCTTGCTGCCGCGCCAATAATGGCGATGGGGTCGGGGCCTTGTACCCCTTTGCTTTTGGATCGGCCCGGCATGGCTGCCTCAAGGGCCTTGTGCCAGGGGAGCGGGCATCCTTGCTTCGGCCACCTCATTGACAGCCTCGGCAGGATTGCGGGGCGCTTTCCTTGCCTGCCCTGCATAGGCTATCTGCCGCAGCCAGGGTTCCACCATGGCGAAATGCTGTTCCCAACTTGGTTGCGGCCAGAAGCCCATGCGTTCCAATTGGGCTTCGCGCATCCCGCTATCGGGCTCCATATAGTTCAGGATCAGGCGCCGCCAGCCAAGCCCATCAAGCGGGTCGAGAAATTCCGGCACATCCCCGCCAACTTCCCGCAGCGCCGGTAAGTCCGAACAAATGGCAGGCACGCCAAGCGCCAAGGCTTCGGCAAGCGGCAGGCCATACCCCTCAGTAAAGGAGGGAAAAAGCAGCGCCCGCGCGCCTTGCAGCAGGCTTGCAACCGCCTTGTCGGGCAGGCCGTTGTATTCACGCACAAGGCCTATCAATGCCGGGCAGCGATCCAGCATATCCACGATATTCTCATTTTCCCATCCGCGCCGACCAATCAGCAAAAGCTTCGGCGCTTCAATGCCAAGGCGCTCTGCGAGGACACGCCAAGTGTTCAAAAGCAGCAGATGATTCTTGCGTGGTTCAATCGTGCCAATGCATACGAAGTAAGCGCCGGTAGGCACAGGGTAATGCGGGTCAGGAATTGGCGTATCAAGCCCAAGCGGTGCGCAAAGACGCGGCAGCTGCTGCGCGCCCCGCAGCAACTGGGGTGCCAAATCATCTGCTGTCGCCTCAGAATTGACAATGATGCCATCCGCCAGACCGGCGAAGGTTTCAATGCGGCGCAAGTGACGCCTGGCCCCGGCCGGAGAGGTGTATTCAGGGTAAGCCAGTGGAATAAGATCATGCACGAGAGGGGTAAATTTCACCCCTTTGCGCTTGATGGCCGCGATCGGGCGAGGCCGATCAGCCAAGGTATGCGACACCAGCAAATAGACGCTTTGCTCCGGCGTCTTCAACGCGCGCGCCAATTCCAGCACGCCACGACCCAGCGCAAGCCTGATCATCGCTTCACGTGCAAGCCGCGCGGCCGGCTTCGCCGCATCTTCCCAGCCCGGTGCGCCAAGGCGACGCATTTCAAGCGCCAAAACGAATTCTGCCACCAGGGCGTGAGGCACCGCGCAGGCAGTGTCGAACGGGCTTCTCAAAATGAAGGTCACGCGGTCAGGGTCTTGCTTTACCCAATGCCGCGCATAGGCAAGCTCCACCCGATCGATACCAGTTGGCATGGAGCGCCAAGCACCGATAACCAAGCGCGAGATGTCGAGGAAAACCCTCAAACGTCAACCCTTCCCGAGACGTAGCCAGCCACGTAATAGCACAACGTACTGAAATCGGGGGTAAACTTCAATTTGCACGCAAACAAAACCCTGAGGCACGGCAGGAGAACAAGGATGAGCCGCCCGAGCGGCTGCCTGCAAAGCCGTTGGGCATTTCCCAAAATTTGGATAAGGGATGATCAAAACCCTGCCCTTGCTCCTCGGGCGGCAAGATGGTCTCATTTATCGGTGCGTAAGGATCCTGGCATGTCTATTTGGAGACGCCCCGCTACCCCCGAAACCATTGAATCTCGGCTGGCCAATAGCCTGCCAGGCGCCTTTGGCATCAGAATAGTTGAGGTCGGGGCGGATTTCCTGCGCGCAGAAATGCCGGTTGATCGGCGCCATGTGCAGCCTTACGGCATTTTACATGGCGGCGCCTCGGTCGTGCTGGCTGAAACGCTCGGCAGCATTGCCACCACCCTGACCCTGCCCGAGGGCCAAAATGCGGTGGGGCTGGAGGTGAATGCCAACCATGTCTCTGCCGTGCCGGAGGGCGAAACCGTGACGGCCCTATGCCGGCCCCTCCATCTCGGCCGGCGCACCCAGGTCTGGCAGACGGAAATCCATCGGCCCAATGGCAAGCTGGCCTGCGTATCGCGCCTCACCACCGCGGTGCTGGACCGCAAGACCGATTAGGCGCGGCCCTTCTTCCGCGCGGAACCGGCATGGCCATGGCGCGATGCGGCAAAACAGGTCACGCTATGCTGTCTGCCACGCAATAGGCCGATGAAGTTGGCTGGAACGGTACCACCTGCCGCACGCGCCAATTTTTGGATTGTTTTTGGAGATGTCATGACTGTGGATCATCTGATTGAACGGCCAAGCGCCGCAGCACCAGGGGTGGCGATATGAAGCCGCGCGTTGCCGTGATTGGCACGGGCGGTACGATTTCCTCCATGGGCACAGGACCGCTTGATATCCTGGATTATCTGGCCAATGGCACAGTCTTGGATGTGAATGGGCTGCTGGCGCGCATTCCCGAGGCAGCGCTGGTCGCGGATGTTGTGCCAGTGCCCTTCCGCGCCATTCCCTCCACGCAATTGGCCTGGCCGGAATGGAAGGAATTGCTTGGGCTTTGCCATAGGCTTGCTGCGGAAGACCCGAAGCTTGCCGGCATTGTCATTACCCATGGAACGGCAAGCCTTGAGGAAACCGCGTATTTCCTTTCGCTCACGCTGAAAATCGCGATTCCCGTGGTGCTGGTTGGCGCGCAGCGCCCGGCATCCGCGCTTTCCGGTGATGGGCCGATGAATATCGTCAATGCCATTCGTGTCGCGGCTGATCCGGGCGCGCGCTGGCTTGGCGCCTTGGTGCTGTTGAATGACGAGATTCAGGCGGCCCGCGATGTGACGAAAACTTCCACGTTGCGCATGCAAACCTTCCGCACGGCGGATTTCGGCGCGCTGGGTCATGCCGATGGCGATATGATTGCCTGGTACCGCAAGCCCATTCGCAAGATTGCCCCCGATACAGAATTTGATGTGCGCGGGCTGGATGCGCTGCCGCGTGTTGATATTGCCTATTGCTATGCCGGGGCGGATGGCGCGGCGATTGATGCCTTTGTCGCTGCCGGCGCCAAGGGCATTGTGACCGCAGGCTTCGCGCCTGGCTATATCACGCCCGCCATGGTGAAGGCGGGTGAAGCAGCGGTCGCAGCCGGGGTGAAGCTGGTGCTTTCCAGCCGCGCCGGATCGGGCCGCACCTTCCGCACGCAGCGCGGCGATAAATCCGGTTTTATCAGTGCCGATAACCTGACCCCGCAGAAGGCGCGCATCCTGCTTTCGCTTGCGCTCACCAAGGGGCTCGATAATGATGGCATCAGGCGCGTTTTCGCGACCTATTGATGATGGTATCGCGCCAAGCCGCTGCCCCTGAACGCGCCTGGGTGCGTTTGCCTTCGGGGCGGCGGCTTGATCTGCTTTCCCCCACCCCCTTCGATTGGACGGATGATGATCTGGCGACAGGGCTTGCGCGTACCTTTCGCTGGGGCGGGCATTCCATCTGGCCGGAACCGCTTTCCGTCGCGCAGCACGCGCTTTTTGTGCTGCAACTCCGCCGCCAGCGCACGCGCCATTGGCTGACGCCGCCCGAGGAATTGCGCGAATTGCTGCATGATGCGGATGAGGGCCTGATCAATTTCGATTGCATCTCGCCGCTTAAGCCCTTTTTGGGGGAGCGTTTCGCGGCCTTGCAGGCAAGCCTTTCTGCGGTGGTGGCGCTGCGCTACCGCCTGCCGGCCTGGGGCGTGGAAGACAAGCGCGCGCATAAGGCTGCCGATATCGCGGCAGCGGCGGCCGAGGCTGTGCATGTTGCCGGCTGGACAGAGGCAGAGATGCGCGAGACGCTGGGCATCCGCGCTGCCGTTTTGGCGCGCGATCCCTTGGCCGCGCGTTATGGCGGGGAGGCCTGGCGCCCCTGGCCACCCGCGCTGGCGGCGCAGCGTTTTTTGGCGGAACTGACGCAGTTGCAGGCGAAGGCCGGTTGAAACTACTCCCGCGGAATCCCCGCCTTTTCGATCACATCGCACCATAGCGGCACTTCGCGCGCAATCCGTTGCGCCAGACCTTCCGGCCCGCGCGCATTCAGCGTGAAACCAGCACCAAGCAACCGATTGCGAGTCTCTGCCTCATTCAACAGCGCCATCGCCACTTGCGCGCAGCGATCCAGAATTGCCTGCGGCGTCCCGGCGGGGGCTAGCAAGCCCTGGAAGGTTTCCGAAACAAAACCATCATAGCCAAGCTCCACCATCGTCGGCAGATCGGGCAAATCATGCCAGCGCCTCTCCCCGGTAATGGCCAAGGCGCGCAAGGTGCCAGCCTTGATCAGCGCATGCGCCGGCGGCAGCGCGGCCACACCAATTGGCGTCGTGCCGGCCAGCACCGCTTGCACCGCCTGCGCCGCGCTTTGATGCGTCACTTGCACCAATTCAATCCCGGTGCGCAGCCGCAGCAATTCGGCCGTCAGATGCGGCGTGGAACCCAAGCCCGGATTGGCGATATTGAGCCCGCCCGGTGTCGCCTTGGCGCGCGCCACAAGATCAGCAACGGAATTGATGCCGCTATCAGGCCTGGTCAGGATGGTATTGGGCGAAGCCCCCAATTCCGTGATCGGCGCGAAATCCCGGGCGATATCATAGCCGGGGTTGCGAAACAGTGTCGGGTTCACAACGAAACCGGTGGACGTCACCAGCAGCGTATAGCCATCGGGTGCGCTCCGCGCCGCATGGGCGATGCCGACATTGCCGCTGGCACCGGGGCGGTTTTCCACCACCACCGGCCGGCCAAGCGCTGAGGATAAGCCAGGTGCAATCACCCGCGCCATGACATCGGTGGGACCACCAGGCCCGAAAGGCACCACCAGGCGAATGCTGCGTGATGGCCAAATATCAGCGCTCTGCGCGCGGGCCAAAGCGGGCGCGGCCAGAAGCCCCAAAGCGGCCCGGCGCGTGAGACGCAAATCAACCATGGCGGCGATCTCCCCTTCTTGCCACGTTTGTTTTGTGGCTGTCGGGAAAGGCTGAAACCGGATCAGGCCAAGGTCAAGCGCGAAGGTTTCATCCCGCCAAATGCCGTCGCCGGATCACGCGCTGCATGAGCCCATCCACCGGGCCGAACAGCACGGATATCGCCCAGGCCGCGCCCGCCATCAGCACAATCGCGGGGCCGCTCGGCAAATCGGCGTGATAGGACAGCAGCAGCCCAATCACACTCGCCACCACGGCTATGGCGGATGCCGCATAGACCATGCCGCTGATCTCCGCCGCCCAATGCCGCGCGGCAATGGCGGGTAGCATCATCAAGCCCACCGCCATCAGCGTGCCCAAAGCCAAAAACGCCGAGAGCATGTTCAGCACCACCAGCGCCATAAACACCAAATGCCAAAACCCGCCACGCGCGCCGGTCGCGGCGGCAAAGGCCGGGTCAAAACATTCCAGCACCAAGGGCCGCCACCCGATCGCGAGCAGCACCAGCGTCAGCGTCGCGACCCCCGCCATCAGCAGCAGCGCCGCATCATCCACGCCGAGCACGCTGCCGAACAGGATATGCTTCAAATCCCCGGCACCGCCGCCTATTGAAATCAGCGCGACACCAAGCCCAAGCGCCAGCAGGTAAAGTGCGGCCAATGTCGCATCTTCCCGCCCACCGGTAATGCGCGCCAAAGCCCCGGCACCCACCGCGACCATTAGCCCCGCCACCAGGCCACCAAACCAAAGCGCCGGCACGGAAAGCCCCGCGATCAGGAAGGCCACCGCCACCCCCGGCAAGGCCCCGTGGGACAGCACATCAGCCGTCAGGCTCATGCGCCGCAGCATCAGGAAAACGCCAAGCGGCGGTGCTGCAATGGCAAGCGCGAGCGACCCCACCAAGGCGCGGCGCATGAAACCGAATTCGATAAAGGGGGCGAACAGCGCCTCAATCATGGTGCGCCGGAGCATTTTCAAGCCAAGTGGCACACTTGGCGGCTCGGAAAATGCGACCAAACAAAATCTTGTTTTCAAGCCAAGTGGCACACTTGGCGGCTCGGAAAATGCGACCAAACAAAATCTTGTTTTCAAGCCAAGTGGCACACTTGGCGGCTCGGAAAATGCGACCAAACAAAA
>JADCER010000016.1 GCA_020249925.1 Roseomonas sp.
GTCGACCTGACCGCCATCGCTCCCTTGTTTCGACGCAAGTTTTTTGGCACAAATATTCGAACCCGCGCGAGCGTTAGCGTGAGCGTTACAAAGCAAGCGAATAGCGACCCCTACCCTGAACTTGCACCCCCCGGCGCATGCGGATCAAGCACCGCATCCGGCAATGCCATGAAGCGCGCACTATAAGTCCAGACCAGCGCGCATTCCACAACACGCCCCGGAAAGGCCGCACGCAGCAGCGCGCGATAGGCGGCCATTTGCCGCAGATATAGCGGCGCCACATCCGCCACCTGTTCCGGCGGTGGGCGATTGGTCTTGTAATCCAGCACCAACACGCGATCCGCTTCTACCTTCAACCGGTCCACCTGGCCCGCGATCAGCCGGCCATTTACCTCACCCGCCAAGGGCGCTTCGGCAAGGCTGCCCGCGCCAAGGGCTTCGCGCATCCAGCCTTGCCGCAGCAGGTCCAGAACCTCCTGCAAGGTGGCTTCCTGTTCTGCCGCCGTTAGCCCCGGCGCGCGGCGTGCGAGGAAGCGGCGCGAGAGTTCTTCCCAGCCTGCCTCAGGATGCTCGGGCAGGCTTTGCAGCAGCGCATGCACCAATCGCCCACGCCGGAAACGGAGACCCAACGGGTCCTGCGCCGGGCGCGGCGCGGCAGCGGGCGTTTCCTGTTCACCGGGCAGGGCAGAGGGCGCAAGGCTGCCCGCTAGCGCTTCCTCGGCCAGTTTCTGCCAGGCCCAGGCGGGTGGGCGCGCCTCCGCGGCACTTGCCGCGATGGGGTCTTCCAGGCGGGGCGGCGCGGTTTGTGGGGCGCTGAGGCCGAGCAATTTTGGATCGTCGCCAAAACCATCGGCGGCAGCACCAAAACCGGCGGGGTCGAAGCTGGATGCCTGATGCCCGGCAAGCCGAGCAAATCCTTGCGCCACCAGATCATACCAGCAGCCCGGGGGCAAATTCTTTGCGCTATTCCAGCCGCAAACAATGAGCCGATCTTCTGCCCGCGTCAGCGCCACATAGAGCAGCCGGTGTTCTTCTTCCGCTTCGCGCGCCTGATCCGCCTGGCGCTGCGCGGTCAGCGCGGGTGCTTCAAAGCCCTTGGTCTGCGGCGCCCAAACAGGCAGCGGCGCATCGCCATCTTCAAACCAGCGGAGCGTCTTGCGGTCCTGCCCCTTGCCTGTCGTGTCAGGCAAAATGACGATCGGCGCCTGCAAGCCCTTGGCGCCATGCACGGTCATGATGCGCACCACATCGCCGGCGGCTTCCGCTTCGCGCTTGATCTCGGCGCCCCCTTGCCTGAGCCAATGCACAAAGCCCTGCAAGGATGGCGGGTTGAGCTTTTCATGTTCCAGCGCGGCATTGAGCAATTCATCCAGCGGATCGCCCGCATCCGGCCCAAGCCGCGCCAGCATGCGCGCGCGCCCCGCGCGGGGATCGAGCGGGCCAGGCGCGCCAAGCACATCGGCGAACAGGCCATAGGGTGTGATGAAATCAAGCTGCGCCGCTTGCACTGCCAACCAAGCCGCGACGCGCCCGAAATCTGTCGCACTGCCACGATGCGCCATCAGCGCCGCATTCAGACTCGCTTGGCGCGGCTGCGCGAGTTCGAATAGCTGTTTCTCATCCAGCCCGATCAGCGGGGATTTCAAAAGTGCCGCCAGATTCAAGTCATCATCCGGCAGCAGCAACCAGGCCGCCAGCGCCAGCATATCCTGCACCGGCAATTCATCCGCGAGCACCATGCGATCAATGCCGCCAACAGGAATGGCGCGGTTTTTCAATGCGCGCACAAGCGCGGGCGCGAAGCCGCCGCGCTTGCGCCCGCGAAGCAGCACAAGAATATCGCCGGGGCGAATGCGCCTGCCCTGGGGTTGCGCGTCTTCCCTGCCTTTTTCAACACGCGCCGGCAGGGTTTCATTCTTGATGAGATGTTCAATGCGCGCTGCAATCGCGGCGGCAAGCTGCGGCGCTGCACCTTCCGCCGCAACGGCCTGTTCCGGCGGTGCCCAATCGGGCGGCGCATCGGCCTTTGCAGTTTGCAGAACCGGCCAAAGCTCTACGCTGCCGGCATGGCCGGCGCGATCCGCGTAATGGCGCAAGGGTGCATCGGGCGCGACACCATCACGCGCCGGCGCATCGGCAAAGACTGCATCCACCAGGGCAAGCACGGGTTCGGTGGAACGGAAGGAAACATCCAAAGGAACAGGGCGGAAATCCTGCCCGGCTGCTGTCACGATGCCTTCGTAATGGTGTTTCGCTTCCTTGAAGCGTTCAACCTCCGCGCCCTGGAAGGCATAGATGGATTGCTTCTGATCACCCACCGCGAAGATGCTGCGCGGTTCATCCCGCGCGCCGAGGCCCGCGAAGAATTCCGCTGAAAGCGCACGCACAATGCCCCATTGTTCCGGGTTGGAATCCTGCGCCTCATCCAACAGGATGTGATCCAACCCATCATCCAGCTTGTACAAAACCCAGGCACTGCCAGGGTTATCGAGCAATTTGCGTGCGCCCGCGATCAGATCATCGTAATCGAGCAGACCGGCATTTTCCTTCGCCGCTTGATAGCGGCGCAACACTGGTGCACCAACGGCGAAAAGCGCCATGCTGGCGGAAAGCACGCGGGCGGCGGCGTGATCCTGATCCAGCACTTGCAGCCGCGCGGCTTCATCTTCCATCAATTGCTGGATTTCCGCCTGCCGAGACGTAGGAATGGATTTTGTTGCGAAGCTTTGGCGAATACTGCCCTTATCGGTGAAGAAAATACGACGCCAATTTGCATAGCCTTCCGCGCGTCCGGAGCGATCCAGTACCAGCCATTCCGTTATGGCACTGGCGAGTTTCTTGTCGTTGGTGCTGCCGCCCTTCAAAGTCTCGGCTGCCTGCCGTAGCGCGGGTTCCTGATCCGGCGCCGCAATTTCGGCGAGGATTTTGGCTTCTTCCATGCGGCCCGAGGAAAGCCCAAGCTTGCGCGCCAGCGCTGCCCGCAGCCCCGCCATGCCTTGGCGCTTCTGCACGGCATCCAACAACTTACTGCTGGCGCCCGCCATGGTGCCAATCACCTCGGCAAAGCGTGTTGGCGCCTGATGCTTTGCCAAAACCGCGAGCGCATCCCGCGCCGCCCCACCCGCCAGCAGCGCATCGCGTTCACGCGCCAGCAGTGCCCGGCCATCCTGTGCCTGCATCACCGCGAATTGCGGCGCCAACCCTGCTTCCAAAGGAAAGCCACGCAAAAGCGATTGCGCGAAACCATGGAGCGTTGAAATCCGCATCCCGCCAGGCTGTTCCAAGACCTCCACAAACAGCCGCCGCGCCGATGCCAAACCCTCGCGCCCTGGCGTTGTGCCTGTCAAATTCTCTAAAGTCTTCGCCAAAATCGCATCATCCGCGATCGCCCATTCACCAAGCCTAAGCGCCAGGCGCGTTGCCATTTCCGCCGCCGCCGCCTTGGTGAAGGTCAGGCACAGGATGCGCCCTGGCGGCACACCGGCCAGCAATAACCTGAGTAACCTATCCGTCAGCAGCTTGGTTTTGCCAGAACCAGCGGAAGCCTCTACCCAGGCTGAGGCCGCGGGATCGGCGGCAAGGTTTTGCGCGGCTTCGGCGCGTTGGCGAGCCTCGCTCATGCCTCATCCCCGTCACCGGAGGCCCATTCAGCCACGCGCGCCAGATGATCATAATCATCGCCGGGTGTGCCGCGCGCCGGGTGCGGCCGGCTTTCGAAGGGCGCGTCACTCAGCAACATGCGCTCCGCCAGCGCCGTAATGCGTATGCGCGCGAGTTCGGCCCACAGCCTGCCATCTTTCGTGGTCGCGCCAAGATCCACCGCGTCCCCCGGCTTCTCGCCGCCGCTCAATTTCCAATAGACCAGGGCAGCGGCCTTGGCGTCGGCGTTGATGGTCGGATAGCCGCCGGCTTCCAGAATCATGGCCTCCAAAGCCAATTGCGGCGCAGCGCCTGCAATAACCTGGGAGGCACCCGGCACCTGGCCGGTCTTGTAATCCAGAATGCGCCAGCCGCCGCCGGCCAATTCATCCAGCCGATCCGCCTTGGCCAGGATTTCAACATCCCCGCCCGCCAGTGCCAGCGCCACACGGCCTTCATGTTCCGTGAGGCACCGCAGCAGCCCGTTTTGCGCGCGCAGCTTTTCTTCCTCGGCAATCACGAAATCGCCCATGCGCGCCATGCGCGGCCCCCAAAAGGCGAGCACACCGGGATGCACGGATTCCTTTTTTAATGCCTCCGCACAGGCCCGCGCCCATAACGCACGCGCATCGGCAATGCCGGGCCAGCCTGTGCCAAGCCCTGTCAGGAAAAACCGCATGGCGTGATGCACCAGCGTGCCATATTCCCGGGTGCCGATATCCGCATCCAGATCATCAAGCGCCTGCAACCGCAGGATGCGCTTGGCGTAGAAGGCGTAGGGATCGGCGATCAATTGCGTCGCGTCCGAAACACTCAAGCGGCGCGGGCGCACTTCTACGGGCGGGCTATAGGCAGCACGCTTGCACGGCATCGCCTCGCCTTCCGGTTCATCCAAGGCAGCGGCCCAGCCTGCCGCGTCACTCGCCGTGATCTTGATCTCGCCCTGGCCTTTCAGGAAGGTTTCCAGCCGCGTCAGCCAACGTGTCGGCACGCTGGGCGCGCCGCCGCGTTTGCGCGCGCTGGACAGCACCAATTCGCCCGCCTGCGCTGCGGCATGGAAGAAATCCGCCGCCACACGGCCAATGCGCGCTTCCGGTGCCGGCAGGCCGAAACGCGCGCGCATTGGGCGGCTCATCCAGGGGCCGGGTTCGGTTGCTTGCGGCCAGATGTTTTCTTCAAGCGCGCCCAGGATAACGCGATCAAAATGCTGCAAGCGCGCTTCCAAAAGGCCGAGTATCGCAATGCGCGGATGCGCCGCCGCATCACGCCGCGCACGGAAGGGTGGCGCTATCGGCCCGGCCAGCATGGCATCAAAAGCGCCGGGCCATTCAGCGGGTGCGATGGGTGGCACTTCAACCAGCGCCTCGGCAAGTGCGGCCAAATGCCGCGCCAAAGCCTCCCCTTCTTCGCCCGCGTAAAGCCTCAGGCCGCCGGGCAGTTCCGGTGTTGCGGCAAGCGCTTCCGCCGCCGCCAAATGGAGTGCCAGCAAATCAGCGGGCGGGCGCGCCGGGCTTGGCGGCAATGCAGCGAAATCCCCAAGCGCGGATTGCAGGGCATCCACCAGCCCAAGCAAGGCGATGTCGCCGGCGGGCAGAGCTGCGCGCAAGCCTGCAAGCCCCACCGCCGGGCGCGGCCCGCGCAAGCATTTCCGCTCAAGGACGCGCACCGCATCAAGCCAGGCGCCGCGTTCCATGCCCGCGCTGCATAGCGGATGCTTCAAAACCGCGAGCAGTGCAGCAGGCGCGAAGCCATCCGCCACCATGCGCGCAATCAGCCGCAGAAATGCCGCGGCCGGCGCATCTGCCAAGGGCGCGCCCGCGCTGTCATCGGCGGTGATGCCATGGCGCGCGAGTTCTGCCGCCACACGCCGTGCCAAATCGCGGTCCGGTGTGATCAGTGCCGCGCGCTTACCGGGGATTTCCATCGCTTCGCGCAACAACAACGCAATGGCAGCGGCTTCCTGCTGCGCATCGGCGGCCTGCAAACGGCTTATGCCAGCAAGGGCCGCCTGCCAGCGCGGTGCATCGCGTTCGGTCCAAATATCCAAACCTTCTGCCGGGCGAAGGCTGCGCGCCAGCATCACCGCGCGATCTGCCGGCGCGCCGTGATGATCGGTGCTTGTCCAAGGGCGCGGCGCATTTGGCTCCACGCCAAGATCGGCAAGCAGCTTCAATTGCCCGGCAAAGGGATGGCTCGGCGCGCGGCGAATGGCTTCAGCCAGGCTTGGCGTGATGGGTTCTGCCATGCCTTGCAGCACCAGCGCGCCATTGGGGAGATTCGCGATGCAGCGAAGCAAAGCGGTCGCGGCAGGAATGGTGCCGCCCGCGCCAATGCCGGCGGCGATCAGCTTTTCGCGCGGTGGTGCGGCTTCCAGCGCGCGGCGCTGCGCAATTAGCGCGCGCACACGCGCAAGGCCCAAATCCATCAGGCGCTGGTTTTGCAGCCAGCCATTCCAATCGCGCACCACCGCTTGCAACAGCGTCGTGGTGATTTGCCAATGCACGGCAAGCTTATCCGGCACCAGCCCATCCAACCGCGCGAGCCAGCTTGCCGCGAAATCCAGCGGGTCCGCGGTTTCGATCAGATCAAGATCGGCTTCTTCAAAGGCGATTTCATCAAAAAGTGTCGCAAGCTCCCCAGCCAATAGCCATGCCTGCTCAGCGCCAAGCGGCCCACCAAAGCGGCGCGGAATGCCAAGCACAATGCGCGACAGTACGGCCTGGCGCGTCAGCGGTGCGACTGCGGGTGGCAGATCAAGCAAGGCGGGCAGCGCCAATTCATCTGCCTCTTCCACCGAAAGCCCAGGCAGCGCGCGCATGCGCGGCAGCAATAGCGCGCGGCCACCGGCTGCGGTCAGGAAGGCTTCACGCAAGGCACGCGCGGCGCGGCGTGTTGGCAGCAGCAGCGTATAGGTCGCGAGTGCGGCTGGATCATCGCGCGGTGTTTGTGCAAGCAACCCTTCGGCCAGGGCGGGCAGGAAGCGCTGATCGGCGGGGATCGTGAAAACGCGCAAGGCGGGCGCTTCAGAACAGCGCGCGGATCACGCCGCTGCGCAAGACATCTTCGGCATGTTCCAGATCAGCAGGGGTGGAGAGATGAAACCACACGCCATCATGCACCAACCCGTAAAGCCGCCCGGCTTCAATCGCGCGTTTCCAAAGCCTCATCAGGCTGAAGGCGCCGCTTGGTGCATCGGCAAACAACGCAGGCGAGAGGATTTGCACGCCGCCGAAAAGATAGGGCGAAACCTCGCCTTCTTCCGGCCGGCGCAGCAGGCCAAGCGGATCGAGCATGAAATCGCCGCGCCCCACCTCACCCGCGATTTGTGCCGTGCGGATCAGCAACAAAAGCCCATCCATGCGTTCGGGATCGAAGGCAGCGGCCAGGCGCTTCAAGGCAGGGTGTGGGCCATCCAGCCAAAAGGCATCACCATTCACCACCGCGAAAGGCGCATCACCAAGCGCGGGCAAGGCGCGCGCCACACCGCCGCCGGTCTCAAGCAGAGTTTCCTCGCGTTGCAGCGTGATGCGCGGTGTGCTGCGTGCCGCGACACAGGCCGCGACCTGATCCGCCAGCCAATGCGCATTCACCACCGCATCAGTGACACCCGCATCGGTCAGGCGATCCAGCGCGTGATCAAGCAGGCTCCGCCCGGCCAAGGGCAAAAGCGGTTTGGGCATGGCTTCCGATAAGGGGCGCATGCGCGTGCCAAGGCCGGCCGCCAGAACCATGGCGCGGGAGAGGGTGATCATGCGGGCTCCTTCGCCGGATCGGGATTGCGGCGCAAGTGGCGCGGCAGGGCAGCATCCAACCACAGGCTGAGCGGCACGGTGGCAGGGTGTTCGAGCGCTTCGGCCAAAAGCCGCCAGCAGCGCGGCCCATGGACAAGATAGTGATGCTTGTTGTCGCGTCGTGACAGCCGCACCCAAAGTGCCGCCACGCGCAAATGGCGCTGCGCGGCACAAGCCGCCATGGCGGCGGTGAAATCCTCGCGCGCCACGCCGGGCCGGCCAGCGAAGTAGCGTTCAATCGCCGCATCGCGCGCTGCCGGCGCCACATCGCGCCGCGCATCCTGCACGAGTGAAACCAGATCATAGGCCGGGTGCCCCAGCCCCGCATCCTGGAAATCGAGCAAGCCAGTGCGCCGCGCGCCTGTGCGTGCGTCAAGCCGCATCAGATTGGCCGGGAAGTAATCGCGATGCACAAAACCTTTTGTGGCCGCGAAGGGTGCCAGCATGGCGCGGATCGCGCCATCAAGCCCGGCGCGCAGATCATCACCAGGCGCGCGGCCCATCATCGCAGGCCACCACCAATCAAGAAACGTCGCCGCCGTCGCCCGTGCCATGGCCGCCGCATCCCAGGCAGGCAGGCCAGGCGGTGGCGGTGCTTCGTGAAGGGCGGCAAGGGTTTCTGCCGCTTCGGCATAAAGCGCAGGGGCAGGCGCACCGGCATCCAACAATGCGGCATGGGTGGCATCGCCGAAATCCTCCTGCAGCACTAGGCCCGCTTCGGGATCGGCCGCGATGATCTCGGGCGCGGAAAGCCCCAGCCCCAGAATATGGCCAGCAATGGCGATGAAGGGGCGGGTATTTTCCGGCGGTGGCGCTTCCATCAGCAAAGCCGGGCGCGGCCCGCCCAGCAGGCGCGTATAGCGCCGGGCGGAGGCGTCAGAGGGCAGCGGGTCCAACCGCGCCGCGCCAAACCCGGCATGCTTCAGGAAAGCGGTACTCATGGGCGCAGCCCCTCAAGCCTGGTATCCCAGCCGCGCAGCACCGCATGGCGCGCTTCTTCTGCCGCGCCGGGGGTCAGATGGATGCGGAGCGCATCAGGTAGCGCGAGCGGCCCTAGCCGTTCCGGCCATTCCACCAGCACAATCCCCTCCCGCGCTTCATCCCAGCCGAGTTCCGCCAGGCCCTCAGGGCCGGAAAGCCGATAAAGGTCGAAATGATGCGCGGGGCCGGCGGGCAAATCATAGCTCTGCACCAAGGTGAAGGTGGGGCTCGGCACTTCAAGCGCGGGGTCACCGGTCGCGGCGCGCAGCAGGGCGCGGGCGAAGGCGCTTTTGCCGGCGCCAAGGGGCCCATTGAGCAGCACCGCGTCACCGGGGCGCAGCATTGGCGCAAGCCGCGCGGCTAGTGCTTCCGTCGCCGCCAGATCGGGCAGATCCAAGGCAATTTCCACCGGCCCTTGATCCCCCCATTCCGTCAAAGCTTTGACCAACACGAAGTTCCGTTTATCACGCCCTTCTGGATTCGGGGGAGAGCCCATGCCGGCCGAGATTGAAACCGATGTCGCGATTATTGGCGCGGGCCCTGTCGGGCTTTTCGCGGTGTTTGAATGCGGCATGCTGCGCATGAAATCCGTGGTGATTGATGCGCTGGAAGCCATCGGCGGACAATGCACGGCGCTTTATCCCGAAAAGCCGATTTTCGATATTCCCGCCCATCCGCAAATCGCCGCCGCTGATCTGATCAGCCAGCTCGAGCAACAGGCCGCCCCCTTCGCGCCGCAGTATCTTTTCGGCCGCCGTGTTGAGACCTTGCGCCAGGAAGGCAATACGCTGGTGCTCGGCACTTCCGCCGGAGATACCATTCGCGCCAAGGCCGTGATCCTGGCCGCCGGTGCCGGCGCCTTCGGCCCCAATCGTCCTCCCCTGGCCGGACTTGCCGGCTACGAAGCCTCCGGCGCGGTGCGCTACATGGTCGCGAAGCGCGAAGAATTTCGCGGCAAGCGCGTGGTGATTGCGGGCGGCGGTGATTCAGCGGTGGATTGGGCGCTCTCCCTCAAGGATGTCGCGGCCAAGGTTGTGGTGGTGCATCGCCGCCCGAAATTCCGCGCCGCACCCGAGACCGCCGCGCAATTGGAAGCCGCCGCCGCGCGGGGAGAGGTGGAAATGGCCATCCCCTATCAGTTGCACGGCCTGAAGGGCGACGGCGCCAAGCTGGAAGCAGTCGAATTGGCAACCCTGCAAGGCGAAACGCGCGATGTGCCGGCGGATCATCTGCTGGCGTTTTTCGGCCTTTCCATGGATTTGGGCCCAATCGCCGATTGGGGGCTTGGGCTTGAACGCAGCCATGTCAGCGTGACACCTGCAACCTGTGAGACCAATATCCCCGGCGTCTATGCCATTGGTGATATCGCCACATATCCCGGCAAGCTTAAGCTGATCCTGCAAGGTTTCTCTGAGGCCGCCATGGCAGCCCATGCCATCCATCCGCGGGTCTTCCCCGATACCGCGCTGCATTTCGAATATTCCACGAGCAAGGGCGTGCCCGCAGCGGCCTGAGCGGATCACAGGGCGCCCCTTGCAGGCGCCCCGCCGCAATCCCCACTTGGAAGCATCATGCTGAAAATGATCCGCATTTTCGCCTTTCTGCTGCTTGCCATTCTTGGCGGGCTTTGGGGGCTCGCCTGGTATCTGCGCGCCCCGAATGAGGCGATGGGCGATGCCTTCCTCCGGCAATTGGCGCAATTTGGTGGGGCGGATATGCCGGCCCCTTCGGCAGGCGGCGTGCAATTGCCGCAAGGCATCGCGCTTGGTGGCGCCTTCAGCCTGCAGGACCATACCGGCCAGCGCGTGACGGAACGCGCATTCGTCGGAAAGCTCGGCCTGATCTATTTCGGCTTCACCTATTGCCCCGATGTCTGCCCGACCGAGCTTGGCATCATGGCCTCGGCGCTTGACCTATTGGGGCCCGATGCGGCGCGCGTGCTGCCGGCGCTGATCACCATTGACCCGGGCCGCGATACGCCAGCCGCGCTTGCCGATTACGTTTCCCGCTTCCACCCTTCCATGATCGGTTTGACCGGTACGGATGAGGAAATCGCCACCGCCGCCCGGGCCTTTCGCGTCTATTACCGGAAGGTCAATCCGCCCACGGCCAGCGAATACCTGATGGATCATTCATCCTTCATCTATCTGGTGGGTCCCGATGGCCGTGTGCGCCAGCTTTTCCGCCCGAATACGCCGCCCGAGACCATCGCCGCCGCCATCAAGGGGCAATTGCGCCAGCTTTGAGCCGCTACCTGCTTTCACGTCGAATAACATTCTGCTATAAAAATCGGCACCGTCAGACCGAAAAAAATTCGGAGCAAAAAAAGGGATGCTTGATGGAAAACGACCTCTACGACAGGGAGGGCGGCGCCGAACGTGGCGCAGCCAGTGGCCCAAGGCATACCAGAAGATTATCCGACAAGATCCTGATTGCCTTTCATCACGCCTGTGACCAATCCGATTTCGAAGTGGCGAATGATCTGCTGGTCATTCTGGAAAAGATGCTGAAACGGCCGAGTTCCGGTTCGGACAGCAATCGCCGCAAGAGTATCGAAAGCCTGGTCGCCGCGCATGAAAGGCTTTGGCTGTTGCGCCACCCGGAAGCACGCGAAAGCTAATCTGGGTTCAGGGCAGTTGCATCACGCAGGATCGCTTCGGCGGCCGCGGTGAAACGGCCATCGGCTTCGTGCAATACCAGCCCAGGCAGGACCCTTGCCGGGCTGCGCGCCCCCTTGCCGGCACGAAGCAAAACCCGTTTGGCCTGAACCCCGGCGCGCGGCCAAAGCGGCAGCAATTCCACGGCGCCGAAGCCGGACCCACGAATCGCCGCCACCGCAGCATCAAAACGCGCGGCCGGCAGGATCAGGCTCAGGCTGCCGCGCGGCGCAATGACGGCGGCCAGAAACCGCACCCAATCCGCGAGACCTGGCCCCGCCTCATGCGTCGCAGCGCGGCGAATGGCGCCTGGTGGCGGCGTGCCGCCCGGCCAATAGGGCGGATTGGCGAAGCCATGGGCCACGGGGCCAAGTCTGCGCGCCAAAGCCAGATCGGCGACATCCCCTTCTTCGATCCGGGCGACAAGCCCGGCCCGCGCGGCATTCTCGCGCGCCAGCGCCGCCATGGCGGCTTCGCGTTCCACCGCGCGGATCTGAAGCCCCGGCACACGGGCGGCAAGGCACAGAAAGGCGGCTCCGCTACCGGGGCCGGCTTCCAGCACGGTCTCTCCCGGCTTGGCCGGGACAAAGGCGGCCAGCAGCACCGCATCAAGGCCGGCACGGAATCCTGTTTGCGGCTGGCGCAGCGCCACACGGCCATTCAGCAAGCGATCCTCGGTGAAATCGGTCACAGCCCATCATCCTCACCCGCATCGCGGAGGATGCGTTCTGCTGCCGCCGCATCCTCATCACGCACGGCAAGCCGGCGCGGGAAGGCGCCAATACCGCCTTCAACTGCGCTGATATGCTGATCAAGCAACACGGATTCGATGCCGGCATCCCTGAGCAAGGCTTGCAGGAAGCCAAGCCTGATCGGGTTATTGCTGCGAACAAGAACGCGCATTGGGAAGCTCTCCACCGGGCTCTTCGCTTGCCGGTCCGGCATGTGGCGCCTATGGTGCGCCGCGCATTCAAAGGTGAGCAAGAGTGGATTTGGCGCCGCAGCATATGCCTGGCGAGGATCGGGGTCGGGGGGAAGATGCCCTGGCCGCGCTTACAACGCTTGTCCAGGCGGATCTGGAAGCCAGCAACCGTCTGATCGTGGAGCGGATGCAAAGCCCGGTTGCGCTGATTCCGCAATTGGCGGCGCATCTGGTGGCCGCTGGCGGGAAGCGGCTCCGGCCCTTGCTGACTTTGGCGGCGGCGAAGCTTTGCGGCTATCAGGGCGAGAGGCATATCTCCCTCGCGGCCTGTGTGGAATTCATCCATACCGCAACACTGCTGCATGATGATGTGGTGGATGAAAGCGCGCTCCGCCGCGGCCAGGCCAGCGCCAATGCGCTATTTGGCAATAAGGCGTCCGTGCTGGTTGGCGATTTCCTGTTTGCCCGCGCCTTTCAATTGATGGTGGCGGATGGCTCGCTTGAAGTGCTGCGCATCCTCTCGACCGCCGCGGCGACGATTGCCGAAGGCGAAGTGCTGCAATTGATGACGCAGAATGATACCGCGACCACGGAAGACCAATATCTGGCGGTGATTGAAGGCAAGACCGCCGCCCTTTTCGCCGCCGCCACCGAAGTGGGTGCGGTGATCGCGGATCGGCCCCGCGCAGAACAGGCCGCACTTTGCGATTACGGCGGCGCGCTTGGGATCGCTTTTCAATTGGTGGATGACGCGCTGGATTACGCTGCCGATCAGCAAGCGCTTGGCAAGACGGTGGGCGATGATTTCCGCGAGGGGAAAATCACCCTGCCTGTATTGTTGGCCTTCGCGCGCGGGAGCGAGGAAGAACGCGGCTTTTGGCGCCGTGTGCTGGAAGCGGGCGAACAGCAGGAAGCTGATCTTGCCACCGCCATGGCGCTGATGACGAAGTACGACACGATTGGTGAGACAATTGCCCGCGCGCGCCGCTATGGCGAAAAGGCGATTGCGGCCCTGGATGTTTTCCCGGACAGCACCGAACGCCGCGCCATGGTGGAAGTGGTCCGCTTCTGTATTGACCGCGCGCGGTAGGCCGTCACGCCCGTCGCGGCACCAGCGCCAGCGCGACCATCGCGAGCAATAGGCTCGCGACCCACCAGGCCTGCCAAAGGCCGAAGGAGAGCATCCCCGTCACGGCGGCTGAGGCGAGCATCCCCGCCCCCACCGCCGGTGCGGCGCTGCGCGATGCCGCAAAGCCAAGTGCGAGCATCAGCGCCGCACCGATCAGGGCGCCAATGCCGCCCAATTCCAGCCAAAGCTGCAAGGCGCCGTTATGCGGGTGCAGCGGCATCACCCCCGCATGCGGCTGGGTCACAAAATCGCGCAGTGCCGGGGCAGTGATATTCAGCCGATCCAGCGTGGCCGCATCCGGCTGCGCGGACCCGCCCGGCATGGCGCGGCTGGCTTCCAGCCCCCAGCCCAGGATCGGCTTTTCGGCAATGCGCGTGGCGGCGAAATCCCAGATGACCAGCCGATGCACCGCCGATGGCGGCAAGCTGGCCGAGGGGATTTGCGGCACAAAGGCAACCAGGAAGGGCATCAGCAGGATCACGCATGCCACCCCTGCCCCAACCAGCCTTGGCCCGACCCGCGGCGCCACCAGGCCAAGCACCGCCGCGCCCAGCCCAGCAAGCGTCGCAAGCCGCGCGGTTTCCCCCGGCAGGCTGATCAGCACCCCCGCACCCAGCACCAAAAGCGCCGCCCGCGCCACCCAAGGCCAGGGCAGCGCAAATGCCAAGGGCAGCAAAAGCGCCATCAGTGAGGCCGCCGGCTTCAGCCCGAACATCAGCGCAGCCGGCACTTCCTTGAGCCCGCGCACGGCAGCACGCAGCGCATTACCGCTTTGCCAATCGCCCAAGGCCGCCGCCAAACCAATTACCAGCCCAAAACCAATCCAGGGCATCAGGCGCGCCCCTTGCGCCGCCCATGCCGCAGCATGCGCCAGCAGCATCATCGCGGCCAAAGTCACCGCCAGTAGCGCCGCCCGCCCGGGATCAGGCGCCCAAAGTGACGTTACTGCCCCCCAGCCCGCCAGCAGCAGCCCAAGCAGCAGCACCGCGCCTTGCGGCAGGCCGGGCCGCCAGCCGGCGCGCCAGCCAAGGCCAAGCGTGATCGCCATGGGAATCAGCGCCAGCGGCGCCATGGCCTTGGATTGCAGCACGGCCACAAAGGGTGCGGCAACGAATGCGATGGCGAGTGGCAAGCCGGGATGCGTCATGACCAAGCGCATTAGGCCAGAACCGCGCCGGTTGAAACCGCAGCGCTGCGCCCCTTTGCAACGCGCGCATATTTTCTGGAATCTGGACACAGACAAAAGGGGCGTCATCCACTACATAACGCGGCAGGAGATCATGCCCTTGCTGCCCGCCATTCCCGTTTTTGATCTGCGTAGTGAAGCCCAACCCGCGCTTGCCGCCATGCGCGCGGCGCCGGTGCGCGCGCAAGCGCTTTGGCTTTGGGCGCGCGGTCACTATACCCCGGCGGGCTTGGCGATAGCTGACAGGCTTTCGCGCCATTGGCTGCGCCGCAATGACAACCCGTTAAGGGATGAGCTCGATTCCATCGCGGCAGCCCTGCCGGGACCAGGCGCCTATGCGCTCAATCTTTCCTTCGAATGGGGCTGCACGGTGGGGATTGGCGCGGCAGAGGCGCCCTTCATGCTCCGCGTGCTCGATTGGCCATTGGAAGGTCTCGGCGAAAGGCTTTGCGTGTTTCGTCAGACGGGGCCGGCAGGGGATTGGCTCAATCTCGGCTGGCCGGGCTTTGTTGGGGTGATCACGGCACTGGCGCCGGGGCGTTTTTGCCTTTCCATCAATCAGCCACCCTTGCCGCAACGCGCCATCGCACGCATGGCGCGCCAAGCCGGGGCAGATTTCCTGGGCCGTGCCGTGGATTGGCTGGCGGCGCGGCCAGCACGCTGGCGCCATCGCGGTCTGCCGCCGGCGCATCTGATGCGCCTTGTTTGCGATAACGCGCCGGATTACGCGGCAGCCCTCGCCATGCTGCGCGATACGCCCTTGGCAGCGGGTGCGATTTTTTCGCTTGCCGGCACGCAGCCTGGCGAGGCTGCGGTGATCGAAAGGGCCGAGGAATCGCATGCCGTGATTGAAGCCAAGCCAAATGCGGTTGCCGCGAATGGCTGGCAATGCATCGCCAATCCTGGCGCGCCGCGCTGGCGCTACAGCGCCGAACGCCACGCCGCCATGACAGCGCTGCTGGCCGGGCCGGTGCCGCGTGACTTCGGCTGGCTCAAGCCACCCATCGCGAATGAGGGTTCACGCTTGGCCGCCATGATGTGCCCGGCAACGGGCAGGCTGGAATTGCTTGGGATGGAGGGCGTTACCGCGGTGACGCGGCCGCTTTATTTGGAGTGAGGTGAAACACCCCGGCATTTAGATTGTTTTCCATTCACATTCGTTCAAGGAAAACAATCCAAACTTTTCGTTTGGTCGCATTTTCCGAGTCGCCAAGTGTTTCCACTTGGCTTGAAAATGCTCCGGCACCGGGGCTTCCCAAACAACGCAGCGCGTCGGCGTCACACCGCCGCAATACTCTCCCGCCGCAGTTCCACCGAAAGCGCATCCAGCGACCGCTCAACACGATCGAGCATTTCCGTCACCTCATCCTTGGTGATCACCAGCGGTGGGGAGAAGCCGATGCTGTCATTCATCATGGCGCGCAGGATCACGCCCTGTTCTTCGCCATGCTTCACCAAACGCGGGCCGATCTTGCGGGCGGGGTCGAAGTTTTTCTTGGCAGCCTTGTCTTCCACCAATTCAATCGCACCCACCATGCCAACACCGCGCACTTCCCCCACCATCGGGTGGTTGGCGAAGCGGCGCTGCAATTCGCTTTGCAGATGCGGCCCCACAGATTTCACATGGCCGATCAGGTCAATCTCGTCATAGATTTTCAGCGTTTCAATCGCGACCGCCGCCGCCACCGGATGCCCGGAATAGGTAAAGCCATGGCCCCAGGTGCCAACGGCGGAAGACCCTTCCGCAATGCCCTGGAAGACCCGTTCATTCACCATCACGGCCGAGATCGGCAGATAGGATGAAGACAGCGCCTTGGCGCACACCAGAATATCCGGCGTGATGCCGAAAGTCTGGCAGCCCCAGTAATTGCCGGTGCGGCCAAAACCGCAAATCACCTCATCGGCTACAAACAGCACGTCATGCTTTTTCAGCACGGCCTGGATTTTCTCGAAATAAGTGCGCGGTGGCACAATCACGCCGCCCGCGCCCATGGTCGGTTCCGCCCAGAAGGCCGCCACCGTCTCCGGCCCTTCCTGGATGATATAGGCGTCCAATTCTTCCGCGAGGCGTGTCGCGAAATCTTCTTCCGATTCGCCGGGCTTGGCATTGTGGTAGTGATGCGGCGTGCCAACGTGATGGAAACGCCCGCCCGCGATTGGCGCATCAAACAGCTTGTGATTGGCGGGAAGCCCCGTGAGTGACGCCGCCGCCAGCGTAATGCCGTGATAGCCCTTCAAGCGCGCGATCAGCTTCTTCTTCTCAGGCCGGCCAATCGCGTTATTCATGTACCAGATCATCTTGATCGCGCTGTCATTCGCCTCAGATCCTGAATTGGCGAAGAACACCTTGCTCATCGGCACCGGCGCGCGCTCAATCAGCATCTCCGCCAGATCGATCATCGGCTCATGCGATTTGGCCGTGAAGGAATGATAAAAAGGGAGCTTCCGCATCTGGTTGGCCGCGGCCTGCACCAGGCGTTCATTGTCAAAGCCGAGGGATGTGCACCACAGCCCCGCCATGGCTTCGATATATTCCTTGCCCTGATCGTCAAAAATCCGCACGCCCTTGCCGCGGCTGATCACCAGCGGGCCATTCACCTGATGCGCCTTGGCATCGGTATAGGGGTGCAGCACATTGGCAATGTCGCGGACGGCATTGGAATTGCGGGGCGGGGTCATGTTTTGGCTTCCTCGAACTTGGGTAGAGCCCCGATTAAGACACGCCTTGGCCCAATCCCCAAGAGGAAAGCGTTGCCCTAAGCCCCGCTGCGCGCCACATTACCCCCACGGAGGCATCACATGACCGAAATCAAACCCCATGCCGCCCATTGGGGCAGCTTCGACGCGGTGGTGGAAAATGGCCGGCTGGTGGGGGTGAAGCCCTTCCATCGGGACCCTTTCCCCGGTTCGCTGATCGAAGCCATGCCCGATGCGGTGCATAGCGCGGCGCGGATAGACCGCCCCTATGTGCGCAAGGGCTGGCTGGAAGGCCGCCGGCGCGGGGCTTTGCGCGGGGGTGATCCCTTTGTGCCGGTATCCTGGGACAAGGCGGTGCTGCTGGTCGCGGAAGAAACCCGCCGCGTGCGCGCCGAAGCCGGGCCGAAATCCATCATGGGCGGGTCCTATGGCTGGTCCTCGGCCGGGCGGTTCCACCATGCGCGCAGCCAATTGCAGCGATTCCTGGGGCTGGGCGGCGGCTATACGGGGCAGGTGAATGCCTATTCCTATGCGGCGGCGCAGGCGCTGCTGCCGCATATTCTGGGCACCAATGAAGTACTGCTGGGCAAGGTCACGGATTGGGCGGCGATCACGCGCTATTCCAAGGTGATGTTGTGCCTGGGCGGGCTGCCCATTCGCAATGGCTATGTCACCTCAGGCGGTGCGGGCCAGCACAGCAATGAAATGAATTTGCGCGCGGCTGCGGCAGCCGGGCTGCGCTTCCTGCAAATCTCCCCCGCGCGGGCGGATGTGCCGGATTGGGCCGGCGCGGAATGGACACCGATCCGCCCCGGCACCGATACCGCGCTGCTGCTCGCGATGGGCCATGAAATCCTGGCGCGCGGGTGGGAGGATAAGAATTTCCTCGCGACCCATTGCGTCGGTTGGGACAGGCTGCGCGCCTATATCCTGGGCGAAAGCGATGGCGTGGCGAAAACGCCCGAATGGGCAGCACCCATCACCACCATCCCGGCGGAGACAATTCGCGCGCTGACGGCGGAAATCGCGACACAGCCGGCGATGCTGACTGCGACCTGGTCCTTGCAGCGCGCTGATTATGGTGAGCAACCCTATTGGATGCTGACCGCGCTTGCCGCCATGCTGGGCTTGATCGGCAAGGCAGGCCAAGGTGTCGCTTTCGGTTATGGCAGCGTGAATGGCATGGGCCATCCCCGGCGCGAAGTGCCAAGCTTTGCCATGCCGGCAACGCCCAACCCCACCGGCTTCTTCATCCCCGTCGCGCGCATCACGGAAATGCTGGAAAATCCGGGCGGTGAGCATCATTTCAATGGCCGCGTGCTGCAATTTCCCGATACGCGCATCATCTGGTGGGCCGGCGGCAATCCCTTCCATCACCATCAGGATCTGAACCGCATGCTGCGCGCCTGGGCGCAGGCGGAAACCATCATCGTGCAGGAACCCTGGTGGACATCACTCGCGCGCCACGCCGATATCGTGCTGCCCGCCACCACCACGCTGGAACGCAATGATATCGCAAGCAGCGGGCGGGATCGGTTTTTGCGCGCCATGCACAAGGCCATCGAACCGGTCGGGCAGGCGCGCAATGACCACGACATGCTCGCCGATATCGCGGAAGAATTGGGCTACCGCGAACGCTTCACCGAACAACGCAATGAAGAAGCCTGGCTGCGCCACCTGTTCGAAAGCTGGCGGCGGCATTGCGCGCGCATGGGCCAGGAAACACCTGACTTCGACACCTTCTGGGAAAAGGGTTTTTGGGAAGCCGATGCGCCCGCACGCGGCGAAGAATATACCCAATTCGCCGAATTCGCCGCCGATCCGGAAAACAACCCGCTTGATACACCTTCCGGCAAGGTGGAGTTGTTCAGCGAAACCATCGCAAGCTTCGGCTATGATGACGCGCCGGGCCATCCGGTCTGGATCGCGCCACGCGAATGGCTCGGCGCGCCGGAAGCCAAGCGCCATCCCTTGCATCTGCTGTCCTTCCAACCCGCCACGCGCCTGCATGGCCAATTGGATACCGGGCGCATCTCGGCCGCGAACAAGATCGCGGGGCGCGAGCCCATCATGCTCAATCCGGAAGACGCTGCCGCGCGCGGCTTGAAGGATGGCGATATTGTGCGCGTCTTCAATGATCGCGGCGCCTGCCTGGGTGGCTTGCGGCTTGATCCCGGCCTCATGCGCGGCGTTGCCATGATGGCGACCGGCGCCTGGTATGATCCTTTGGAACCCGGCGTGCCGGGCAGCATGTGCGTGCATGGCAATCCGAATGTGCTGACGGCGGATGTGGGCACCTCCAAGCTTGGCCAGGGCCCATCAGCGCAATCCTGCCTGATCGAAGTTGAGAAATGGACCGCGGCCTTGCCGCCCGTGCGCGTGCATTTGCCGCCGGCGATCGAGGAAGCGCCGTGATCCACCGCCGCGCCCTGCTGGCGGGTGCGGCGGCCTTCCCTGCCGCGCGCGCCTTGGCGCAAGGCGCGCCTGGCATCGCGCAGCGGCTGGATGATGCGCCAAGCCCCGGCATCAAGCGTGATTTGTTGATCCAATGGGGCGATCGCGTTGCCTATGATGCGCCGCCCTTCGCGCCGCTATCGCCAAGCCTTGCGGCGGCCGAGGGGCAATTCGGCTGGGATACGCGTGTGGTGGCGGCACTTGCTTCGCCGCGTGTCGAGGATGGCATTCCGCGCGCCGTACTCGCGGTGGGGCATCCAAGCCTCGATCCCGCCATGGCCTTCCCCGATGGGCGGGATCGGCCCGAGATTGCCGGCGCCATGCAGGGTGCCAGCCTGCTCAATATCCAGCGTCGCGGCGGTATTTGGCTGGTGACGGAAGGCGGCTTTCAGATGCGCCGCCTGCATGCGCGCACGCTCTGCCGCATGGGCGGCGCGGGTGGTCCGGCGCGGGGTGTATTTGGCGTGACCGGCGGCTGCGCGACGCCCTGGGGCAGCCTGCTGCTGACCGAAGGTGAGGGTGCCGCCTGGGCACGGCGCCTGCCCGGCGTGGAGGCAGCGCAGGCGGGCCATGTGGTGGAAATTGATCCGTTCGAGCCGCAATCCGTGCCGGTGAAGCGCACTGCGCTTGGCGGACTTGGCGCGCGCGATGTCGCGGCAGCCCAGGCGGCCGATGGCCGCGCCGTGGTGTTTCTGGCCGATGGGCGCGAAGGCGGTTTGCTGTGGCGCTTCATCTCCGACGGGCCGGCGGCGGAACCGCATGCGCTGGATCAGGGCGCGCTTTATGCGGCACGTTTCGAAGCGGGCATGCTGCGTTGGATTGCTTTGCCCGCCGATGCGGAACCCTATGCTGCGGCGGTAGCGCGCGGGGCCAATAGCCTCGGCAGGCCTGTCGCGCTGGCGCTGGACCCGAATGGTGCGCGCCTGTGCCTGGCACTTCGCGAAAGTGCCCGTAACCCGGCCGGCGCGGTGGTGGAGATACTGTTCGCGGCGCGCAACCCCGCCGCTGATACGGCGATTGTCGAAAGCCTCATCGAAGGCCGCTTGCCACCGCGCCCGCGCGCCGGGCGAGAGCCGGCCTTGGTCCCCGCCTGGCCGGTGGCGCCCACCAGCATCTGCCTTGATAGCCAGGGAAATCTCTTGCTCGGCACAGCGCAGCCCGCGCGCGACAGCCCTTTGCCCGATGCGCTTTATGTGCTGCCCGTGGAAGGCCCCGCACGCGGCCAGCCGAGCCTTGCCTATGCGGTGCCGATTGGCGCTGCCTTGGGCGGTGTGGCGACAGTGCCGGGGGCCGCCGCCTGGGTCGCCGGTGTGGCGCATCCCGGCGCCGGCATTGGTGCGCAATTCGCCACACCGCGCAGCCGTTGGCCGCATTTCCGCGATGGTGAGCCGCCACGCGGCGGGGTGGTGGCGTTGAGCCAAGGCGGTTAGGGCACGATGTCGCGAAAGCTTCACAATTCGCTGCTTTTTGCCGCTGCGCCGCCCCCCTAAATCTTTGCTCAGCACAGACCCAGCCGAACCGGGAGAGAGAGAATGGCGCAGATCACCCCCCAAGCGAATGATTTCGAAGCCTTCGACGAAATCGAGAATATCGGCAGCAATCCCGACCCCAAAACCCCGATCACTGAGATCATTGAAGCCCGCTATGGCCGGCGCGGCCTGTTGAGCTCGGCCGCTGCGCTGACCGCGCTTGCGGCGGGCCTCCCCAGTGAGGTGAAGGCGCAAACCGCGGTGCCGCTCGCGGGCGGCCCTTCCAGCCTCACCTTCAGCGAACCGCCGCGCGCCCTGGCGCAGCGCGATTCGGCGGCCGATGGTTATGAAGTGCAAAGCATCATCCGCTGGGGTGACCCCGTGCTGCCGGGCGCGCCTGCTTTCGAAGCGGGCAGAACCACGCCCGCCGCGCAGGCTTTGCAATTCGGCTATAACAATGACTACCTCGATTTCTTCTCGCTGCCGCAGGGCAGCAAGGGCAGCGATCACGGGCTTTTGGTGGTCAATCACGAATACACCAATCCCGGTCTGATGTGGGGCGGGCTTGGCAGCGGCAGCGCTTCCCGCCAGCGCGTCAATGCCGAACAGGCCGAAGCGGAAATCATGGCCCATGGGCTTTCCGTTGTCGAAATCCGCAAGGAAAATGGCCGTTGGGGCTATGCCAAGGAAAGCCGCTTCAATCGCCGCATCACGGCTGCGACGCCGGTGCGGATTTCCGGCCCCGCCGCCGGGCATGATCTGCTGAAGACCAAGGCCGATCCAACGGGGCGCCTGGTGCTCGGTACCCTCAATAACTGCGCCGGCGGCAATACGCCCTGGGGCACGGTGACGACCGCTGAGGAAAACTTCAACCTCTATTTCGGCGGCGATATCGCGAAAACGCCGCATGCCGAAAGCTTCCGCCGCTATGGCATCCGCAATGAGGCTTCCTATTCCTGGCCGCGGCACATTGATCGTTTCAATGTGGAGAAGGAGCCGAATGAGGCCTTCCGCTTCGGCTGGATTGTCGAATTCGATCCCTATGATCCGAATGCGGTGCCGGTGAAGCGCACCGCCCTTGGCCGCTTCAAGCATGAAGGCTGCCATCACGCCATCAATGCCGATGGGCGCGTGGTGATCTATATGGGCGATGATGAGCGGTTTGATTTCGTCTATCGCTTTGTCACCGCGCGGCCATGGAACCCGAATGATCGCGCCGCCAATCGGGACCTGTTGGATGAAGGCGTGCTTTCAGTCGCCAAATTCCATGATGATGGCCGGGTGGAATGGCTTGATCTGGTGCAGGGCCAGGGACCGCTGACGCCGGCCAATGGCTTCCACGCCCAAGCGGATGTGCTGATACATACGCGCCAGGCCGCCAGCCTTTTGGGTGCCACGCCAATGGACCGGCCGGAGGATGTGGAGCCTAATCCGGCCACGGGCCGTGTTTATGTAATGCTCACGAATAACAGCAATCGCCGTGCGGAACAGGTGAATGCCGCCAATCCGCGCGCCAATAACCAGCATGGTCATGTGGTGGAAATCATCCCACCCGGTGCTGGCACGCCGCGCGTTGATCACGCCGCGCGCGAAATGCGCTGGGGGCTTTTCCTGATGGCGGGCGCGCCGGGGATTGATCCCGGCGCGCGTTATCATCGTGCCACATCGGATCGCGGCTGGCTTTCCTGCCCGGATAACTGCGCCTTTGACAGCAAGGGCCGCATCTGGATTGCCACCGATGGCGCGCCGGCCGCTGCGGGTGTGGCGGATGGGCTGTATGGGGCGGATACCTCTGGCCATGGTCGCGCGCTGACGCGGCTTTTCTATCAGGCGCCAACCGGGGCGGAGGTTTGCGGCCCCCTGTTTACGCCGGATAACAAGACCGTTTTCTTGGCGATCCAGCATCCGGGCGAAGATTCGGGTTCTACCTTTGAACGCCCCTCCACCCGTTGGCCAGATTTCGCCGATGGCGTTCCGCCGCGCCCCGCTGTGATTGCCATTGTGAAAAAGGATGGCGGGGAGATTGGCGGTTAGGTCCTGATCTGCCGGTACGGGGTAACGCTAAATCGTATCCGGCAGATGGATTTCGCCCTTGGCGTAAAGCACGGCATCGCCTGCCATGCGCACGCGATCGCCGCGCCATTCGCACCAAAGCGTGCCGCCCCGCGCACTCGCCTGGCGGCACACCAGGGATTTGCGGCCAAGCCGCGCGGCCCAGAAGGGCACAAGCTGCACATGCGCCGTGCCCGTCACCGGGTCTTCCGGCACGCCAACCTTCACCGCGAAAAAGCGTGAGGTGATATCCACCCCCTCCCCGCCGGCGGCCGTCACAATCACGCGTTCCGGCCCCGGCAGGGCGGCGAGCGCCGCGTGATCAGGCGCAAGTGCTGCCACCTGTGCAGGGCTTTCCATGACGCAAATCCAATCGCGCGCGCGATGCACTTCAAGCGGCGTGGCGCCCAATGCCGCGGCAAGCCCCACAGGTGGCGTCGCAGGTTCGGAAAGCCGTGCCGGGAAATCAAGAATAAAGCGAGGCCCATCCGCTTCCACCAGCAAGGGGCCAGACAGGGTGTGAAAGGTGAAGGGCGGCGCTTCGCCCAATTCGCGCGCCAGCACAAAGGCGGTCGCAAGGGTCGCATGGCCGCACATTTCAACCTCGGCCTTGGGCGTGAACCATCGCAACCGCCATCCAGCGCCTTCACGCATGACAAAGGCGGTTTCGGAAAGATTATGCTCAGCCGCCATGGCCTGCATCACCGCATCCGGCAAGGGCGCTTCAAGCGGCACCACGGCGGCGGGATTGCCGGCAAAGGGGCGCTTGGCGAAGGCATCAACCAGGAAGAAGGAAAGTTTCATGCGGCCGGCAGATAGAATGACAGGCGCCACCCCGCAATTGGCCGATCAGACCTTGATGGAAAGGCTTGATATCGTCGCAAAAGGATCATTCGACGCATTGCTGGCTTTTGCCGCTGCCTTGTCCGCTTCCGCCATCAGATAGCGCTCGGCAATGGCGCGGACTTTTGTCGGGTCCTGCAAATCCACGAGCTTGAGGCGTGACGTGATGGCCCGCGCCTGGGTTTCAACAGGCTGGATGGCAATCTGATCGGGCAGGCCAAGCGCGCCAAGCACCACGCGGCGCAGCACACCATTGCCCAGAATGTCATAGACCGATTTCACGGTTTTCGCGTTTTCACTGAAATAGATGGCATTCGCCATGCCGGGGTTGGTCTCACTCAGCCCGGTCCGATACTCGTATTTCGTGAAACCGTTCGACAGAATTTCCAACATTTTCGGATCGGAAAGGCTGCCAAGGCGAAGCCCGGACTTCATCGCGGTTATGATCTTATCCGCATCGGACGGGATGATGCGCGATTGCTGCACCCCGGCGGCCGTTGAAAGCGGCCGGCCATCGCGACCATTCAATACCTGGCGCGACCGGCTCAGCAATGATTGCGCCTGCAAGGTTTCATCCAGCGTCGTCGCCTGGGATTGCATGCGATCCGCCATGGCGACAGAG
Source organism: Roseomonas sp. (assembly GCA_020249925.1). GTDB lineage: Bacteria > Pseudomonadota > Alphaproteobacteria > Acetobacterales > Acetobacteraceae > Neoroseomonas. The sequence goes on from JADCER010000016.1 coordinate 24,443, forward strand.
ATCTCAAGGGCGAAATTCACATTGCCGTTGATGCCGTCCTTGTGGAAATTTTCAAGCCGCGTCTGGAAATCACGGGACCTGACAGCACCGGTCGGTGCCTCCAGCGCAGCCAGTTTTTCCAGCCGTTCCGCCACACCCGGCGCATTGCGGCGCACCTGTTCAATCAAGGCGCTGGTTTCAAGCAATGCAGCGCTGCCGAGGCGCTTGGTGGCGGCCGGCATGGCCGTTTCATTGGCGATGGCGGCCAAAGCCTCATCCGCACGCTGAATGGCAGAACCGTAAGTCCCCGCGCGAACCATCCGCGCCATGTCACGCAAGGCCTGGCTTGCCAGTGTTGGCATGCCGAAGACCGGTGTTTCCGCAAGCTTGATGGCGCCAAGCGCCGCACCGGCCGCGTAATTCACCTCAATCTGCGCGCGCGGGATATTGGGGGGCGCGGCATTCTTCATGCTGTCCAATAGCTTCGTTGCTTCCGCCTGAGAGATGCGCCCGGCCGGTACCCCTTCAACCGGTGCCCTGGTTGGCTTGCCATCCCGCGTAATCAGGACATTGTTTGATTTATCGAAATAGGACTTCGCCAAGCTGATCTCATCGGCGTTCAGGGCGGTGTCTTGCATGCGCCGCGCCATCGCCGTGGCCACTTCAAGCGAGAAATTCAAATTCTTATCCACACCTTCCTTGTGGAAGGCATCAAGCCTGGTCTTGTAGGCGGGTGCCCAGGCAGCACCTGTCGACCAATCAACGGCCATCAACTGCTCAATGCGCCGCGCCACGCCAAAGGCGTCACGGCGCATCTGGTCAATGCTGATGCCGCCTTCCAACACCGCAAGGCGGCTCTGGCGCAATTGGTCTGGCGTCAGCCCAGTCGCACTATTGAGCGCGAGCAAGGTATCATCAACAATGCCAACCGCGGCATCAAGATTGCCAGCGCGCAGAAAGTCCGCCATTTGCCTGAGCGCATTTTGGGCAATGGCAGGCAGGTTAGCCGCCGGTACATCCATCTGGCGTATTGTTGCCGCGGTTAGAACCGCCATGTGTTCAACTTCGCGCCGCGCACGCTCAGGCACCAATTCCTCACCGGCACGGAGCCGCCCAATCAGCGCGCTGGTGACCCTGTCTTCCAGCCCATCAAAGCCCCTTGATCTTGTGGCCGCCGCGCGGCTTGCGGGCGGCGTCAGCACCGCCTCACCGATGCGCAATTGTCTGGCAACGGCGGCGGTTTCCTGATCAGTCAGCCCTTCGAAGGCCGCGGTCTTTGGCGTGGTGGTGGCCTTCAGATTGAGCGTCGTGGCCGCATTCTTCCAGGTGGTGCCAAGCTGGGCTGCCACGCCCTTCGGGTCCTTTGGATCGGACAGCAAGGCCCGCCTCACCAGGCCCGGATTCCCCACCTGATCCGGCAAACCAAGGGCCGGCATCAGCACCTTCAATACCCTGGGGTCAGAGAGCGCGCGATCAATATTCGGTGCCGCATCCAGCGCCTGGCGAAACTGTGCCAAAGCAGTCAGCGTGACGTTGTCTTTCCTTTCGCGCGCGAGGCCCTTTTCCTCCTCACCCGCTTTGGTCACGCGGCGGAAGGCGGCAACAGCTTCGCCGGCGCTGGCCGCAGGGGCAGCGTTACCGAAGGGAAGCAGCAGCGAGTTTTGACCTTGTTGGCCAAACAACCCCGCTATGAGGGTGGCACTCATATTGATAGCCATGATCGCAAATTGCGCCGGAAAAAGTTAACAAATCCTGAAGAAAACCGGCGCGAAAGGTAAATTCAGCGCAAAACCCCAGGATCACAGGTCACAGCGTGATTGAGCGGCCCATGCCCAGCGCCATAACCCGGCGCGGCCGCAATCGCCGCGCGCACATAGGCCCGGGCACGAATCACAGCATCCCGGAGGGCCAACCCCTGCGCGAGGCCGGCTGCCACCGCGCTTGCCAGGGTGCAGCCCGTGCCATGGGTATGGCGCGTGGCAATCCGCCGGTCACGGAAGATTTCCATCCGCGTGCCGGTCGCGAGCAGATCCACCACCTCATCGCCCGGCAAATGCCCGCCCTTCAGCAGCACGGATTTGGGGCCTAGCGCCAGCAGCGCCTTGGCCGCCTGATGCATGGCGCCGACATCGGGGATGGCAAAGCCACACAGCGCCTCAGCCTCCGGCAGATTGGGGGTCAGCACGGCGGCCATCGGCAAAAGGCGGCGCTTCAGTGTCTCGGCCGCCTCCGGCACCAGAAGCGGGTGGCCGCCCTTGGCCACCATCACCGGGTCCGCGACCAAGGGCAGGCCGGGGGCGCGGGCGGCGATCTCGTCACATACCGCCTCAATCGTCGCACTATCGGCCAGCATGCCGGTTTTCAGCGCATCAGCACCCAGATCATCCAGCACCACCGCGATCTGCTGGCGGAGAAAATCGAGCGGCACGGGCAAGACCCCATGCACGCCAAGCGTATTCTGTGCCGTCAGCGCCGTGATCGCTGTCATGCCAAAGGCGCCCAGCGCGGTCACGGCCTTGAGATCGGCCTGAATGCCGGCACCCCCGCCGGAATCGGACCCGGCAATGATCAGCACGCGCCCCTTCATGCCGCGCGCGCCTCGGCCCGGATCAACTCAGCCAGACGCCCGACAACGCCTTCCACCAGCGCCTCCTCCTCGGCTTCCGCCATGACGCGGATCAAGGGTTCGGTGCCGCTCGCGCGGATCAGCACACGGCCACGCGCGCCAAGGGCGGCTTCCTCGGCGGCAATGGCCTGGGTCACGACAGGCTTGATAAGCGGCGATGCGCCGGCATAGCGCACATTCACCAAGCGCTGCGGCAGGGGGGTGAAGCAGCGCAGCACCTCACTCGCCGGGCGCTTTTCTTCCACCAGGACAGAGAGCACTTGCAGCGCGGCAACCAGCCCATCCCCGGTGGTGCCGAATTCGGGCATGATCATATGGCCGGACTGCTCGCCGCCCAGATTGCAGCCGGCTTCGCGCATTTTTTCGCCAACATAGCGGTCACCAACCGCGGTGCGCAGCAAGCCAAGGCCGCGCGCCGCCAGATAGCGTTCCAGCCCCATATTGGACATGACGGTCGCCACCACGGCGCCCCCGGCCAGGCGGCGCTGCGCATGCCAGGAATGGGCAATCAGCGCCAGGATCTGATCGCCATCAATCACCTGCCCGGCTTCATCCACCAGCACCAGCCGATCGGCATCGCCATCCAGCGCAATACCCAGATGCGCCTGGCGTTCGCGCACCATATCGGCCAGGGCCTGGGGCGCGGTGGAGCCCACCCCCTTATTGATGTTGAAGCCATCGGGTGCCACGCCAAGGGACATCACCTCGGCCCCCAATTCCCAGAGCACGGTGGGCGCCACGCGATAAGCCGCGCCATGGGCGCAATCCACGACAATGCGCAGCCCATCCAGCGTCTGCCCGCGCGGGAAGGATGCCTTGGCGGCTTCGATATAACGCCCAGGCGCATCTTCCAGCCGGCTTGCGCGACCAAGTCGGGCAGGCGGCACCAGCGCGGCGCTGAGATCGCCCGCCATCAGCGCTTCGATGGCCGCTTCCTGATCATCGGTCAGCTTCAGCCCATCCGGGCCAAACAGCTTGATGCCGTTATCCTCATAAGGGTTGTGGGAGGCGCTGATCATCACGCCCAAATCGGCGCGAAGTGAGCGCGTGAGCAAGGCAATCGCCGGTGTGGGCAAGGGCCCAACCAGCACCACATCCATCCCCGCGCCGATAAAGCCCGCGGTCAGCGCCGGTTCCAGCATATAGCCGGAAAGCCGCGTATCCTTGCCGATCACAACGCGGTGGCGGTGATTGCCGCGATTGAAGAAGCTGCCCGCCGCCTGGCCAAGTCGGAGTGCGGTGGCGGCATCCATCGGCGCGGCATTGGCCTTGCCGCGAATGCCATCAGTGCCAAAAAGCTTACGGGTCGGGGCTGCTTCGCTCATGCGCGGCTTATAGCCCCTTGCCGGCTTCGGATGGAACCCGGCCGCGCCCGGCAAGCCCAGGCGCGGCGCGGGGTTCGGTTCAGGCGCGCCGGATATTCCAGAACAGCGGCGGCTGGCCCTTCAGCATGCCGGTCAGGTTCCGGCGATAGGCGGTGGGCTGGTAATACATGCCTGTCGGCACATAGGGCACTTCTTCAAAGGCGATGCGCTGCATTTCCCGGCCCGCAGCCGCTTCCGCCGCCGCATCCGGCGCATTGAACCAGGCATCGCGCTGGGCTTCCAGGGCCGGAATGGTCGGCCAGCCCGGCCAGGCATTTTCGCCATGGCCGCGGATGGAGGCGTGGCTTGCCGGATTCCAATGGTCAATCCCGGACCAGAAGGTGAAGAAGCCGGACCAGCCACCCTGTTCCAGCGGATTGCGGCTGGCGCGGCGGGCCACCAGCGTGCCCCAATCCGTGCTGACCAGATCCACATTGAAGCCCATGCGGCGGAACAGATCCGCGCCGACAAGAGTGGCAGCATTGATGGAAGCAAGATCGGTCGCGTTCAGCAGCACCAGTCGCTGGCCCATGGCACCGGCGGCCTGCACTTCGGCGCGCGCGGCATCAATATTCTTGCGCAAGCGATCCATGCCGATAGTGCTCGCCATCGGGCTTTCCGGGGCGAAATAGCCAATGCCTTCGCGGCGCAAATCCGCGCGGCCTTCAACGCCCGATGTGCCGATCACGGCCGTCATGAAATCAATCTGATTGATGGCAGTCAGCACGGCGCGGCGCACGGCGGGGTTGTTGAAGGGGGCGGCGGTGTGGTTCGGGCGGAAAATACCGATCAGCCCTGTATCATTGATGATATCCACACGGATATTGCGGGCAGCGTTACCGCGCATGAAAAGCGGGAATAAATCGGCCGTCGGCTGTTCCCACCAATCAATCTCGCCCGATTGCAGCGCGGCCGAGGCCGTGCTGGCATCCGGAATGATCCGCCATTCCACGCGATCAAAATGCGTGACCTTGCCGCCGGCGGTCATGGAAGGCGCTTCCTGGCGCGGCACGTAATCCGCATTGCGCGCATAGGCCAGCATGGAGCCCGGCACCCATTCATTCTGAATGAAGCGATAAGGCCCGCTGCCCACTGCTTCCGTGATATTCGTGAAGGGGTCCACATTGGCCAGCCGTTCCGGCATGATGAACAGGCAGCTTGTGGTGACCTTCGCCAGGCAATCGAGCATTTTCGGGAAGGGCGCATTCAGGCGAATTTCGAACACGCGGTCGCTGACTTCGACCATATCCGCAACGCGCGACATCAGCACCTGGCCGAAGGCATCGCGCCGCCCCCAGCGGCGGATGGAGGCGATGCAATCCCGCCCACGCACCGGCGTATTGTCGTGGAACTTCAGCCCTTCGCGCAAAGTGAAACGCCAGGTCTTGCCGTCATTTTCCACAACATGGCCTTCAACCATTTGCGGGCGCGGTTGGAACTTGTCGTCCATGCCATAAAGCTGGTCATAGACCAGGAAGGCGTGGTCGCGCGCGACAAAGGCCGTATTGGTGAAGGGGTCAATATTCGGCAGATTGGCGTGCGGCACGTATTTCAGCACGCGCGGTGCCTGGGCGATGGCCGGCGCGCCGATGGAGGCGAAGGGGAGCGCTGCCGCGCCGCCGAGCAGGTGTCGTCTTTGAAGCATGTCATTCTCCCGTTTGCGTGAGGCGAAGCCTTCGCCCTGTTTTGCTGGACTGAGTTTAGGGTGAAAGCCTTGGTCTGTTCAATGATTTGCCAAAGTCTTGGTCTCAAAAAAACTGGTTTGGCGGCTTGGGCAGCCCCAAATGCTCCCGCAGCGTGGTCCCGGCATATTCCTTGCGGAAAATCCCCCGGCTTTGCAGTTCCGGGACCACGAGGCGCACGAAATCCTCAACCCCGCCTGGGATGGTTGGGAACATGATATTGAAGCCGTCACAGGCTTCGGCCTCCAGCCAGTGCTGCATCTCATCGGCAACGCTTTTGGCGCTACCGGTGAAGGACAGCCCGCCATAGCCACCAAGGGCCACGGCCAATTGCCGCACCGTCAGCTTGTCACGCCGCGCGCGTTCCAGCACGCGTTGGCGGCCGCTTTGGCTTTGGTTGGTCTCGGGGATATCGGGCAAGGGCGCATCCAAATCGAAGGTCCGCGCATCCGTGCCAAGCGCGATGGAAAGCGCGGCCATGCCGCTATCGGGATGCACCAGGCTATCCAATAGCGCGCGTTTTTCGCGTGCGGCTTCATCGGTTTCTGCCACCGTCACGAGCGCGCCGGGCAGAATTTTGATGAGCGCCGGGTCGCGCCCGGCCTGCGCGGCGCGTGATTTGATATCGGCGTAATAGGCGCGCGCATCGGCAATTGGCCCACCGGCGGCGAAGATCATCTCAGCCACCTCGGCGGCCAATTGCCGGCCGGAATCAGAAGCACCCGCCTGCACAATCACCGGCCAGCCCTGCACCGGGCGCGCAATGTTCAAAGGCCCGGCAATGGAAAGATACTTGCCTTCGTGATCAAGCTTATGCATCCGCGAGGGGTCCCAGAAGATGCCGCTCTCCTTGTCTCGGATAAAAGCATCTTCGGCGAAACTGTCCCAAAGCCCGGTCACCACATCATGGAATTCCCGCGCGCGGGCATAGCGTTCCGCGTGATCCATATGTTCGGTCATGCCGAAATTGCGCGCCGCATCGGGGTTGGAGGTGGTGACGATATTCCACCCTGCCCGCCCGCCGCTGATGTGATCAAGGGAGGCAAAGCGCCGCGCGATATGATAGGGCGCGTCATAGGTGGTGGAGGCCGTGGCGATCAGCCCGATCCGTTCCGTTACCATCGCGAGTGCGGATAACAGCGTGAAGGGCTCAAAGGAGGTGACGGTGCCGCTCCGCTTCAGCGCATCAATCGGCATATTCAGCACGGCCAGATGATCGGCCATGAAGAAGGCATCGAATTTGCCGCGTTCCAGGGTTTGGATGCAGTGAACCAGATGCTTGAGACTGAAATTCGCCTCGGGCGCTGAATCAGGATGCCGCCACCAGGCAGTGTGGATGCTGACGGGGCGCATGAAGGCGCCAAGATGCATTTGCTTCATGGGGGTATTCGTCAACCAGCCCGACCATTCGCGCAAGCCTGCCAAACAGCCAGCGCCTGAATGGTTTCCGCCACATCATGCACGCGCAAAATCGCCGCACCACGCGCCGCACCCGCGAGCGCTACCGCCAAGCTACCAGCAAGCCGCGCTTCGGCCTGCTCCACCCCCGATAGCGTGCCGATGAAGCGCTTGCGCGATGCGCCCAGCATGATCGGGCAACCAATCCCCGCCAGAATGGGCAAGGCTTCAATCAAGGCAAGGTTGTGCGACATGGTCTTGCCAAAGCCGATGCCGGGATCAATCGCAATCCGCCCGCGCGCAATGCCAAGCGCTTCCAGCGTTGCTACGCGGTCGCGCAGAAAGCGCGCCACATCCAACACCACATCGGCGTAATCGGCCTGCGCCTGCATGCTGCGCGGGTCAGTGCCCGGCATATGCATCAGCACCACCGGGGTCTGCGTGCGCGCCAGCACATCCCCCGCTGCCGGATCATGGCGGAGCGCCGTTACGTCATTGATGATCTCGGCACCAGCTTCCAAGGCGGCCTGCATGGTCGCGGCATGGCGCGTATCAATGCTGACCGGCGCGGCCTTGGCCAATTCTCGCACCACCGGAATGACGCGGGCGATCTCCGCATCCGGCGCAACCGGTTCCGCGCCGGGGCGCGTCGATTCCCCGCCAATATCCAGGATATCCGCGCCCGCTTGCAGCATGGCATGGCCGGCGGCAATCGCGGCCTCGGCATCGAAATGCCGCCCGCCATCGGAAAAACTATCGGGGGTGATGTTCAGGATGCCCATCACCAGCGGGCGGGCGGAAGCCAACCCGGCAAAGGGCAAGGGCCGCGCCGTAATGGCCTCGATCTCATCGCCCCATTCTTCCGGCAGCGCTGCCACCGGCAGGGTCGCAACTTCACGCCCATCCTCGATCAGCCGTGCCAAGGAAAAGGCCAGATCGCCCCCCTGCAAGGGGAGCGCCTGGCCTTCACCAATGGCCCGAAATGCGGCTGGGCCTGACAACAGGCCCAGCGGATGCAACCAACGCTCGCGCGCCACGGTTCAGGTGGCAGGCGCGGCGCCTGGGGAAAGCCCGCCGGGGCGAATGCTGGGCCGCCCTGCCGTCGGCACGCTGCCGCGGCCCTGGTTCACCGGCTCATCCGGGCGATTGCGCACCACGGGTTCACCCTTGATCACCTGACGGATTTCATCGCCGCTCAGCGTTTCATATTCCAGCAGACCCTTCGCGAGCAAATGGAGTTCATCCATGTTCTCGGTCAGGATCGAGGTAGCGCGCGCATAGGCGCCATCAATGATGGACCGGATTTCGCCATCAATCTGGCGCGCGGTTTCTTCCGAGACATTTTTCGTTTGCGTCACGGAATGGCCGAGGAATACTTCCTGGCTATTGTCGCCATAGGCGATCATGCCGAGCTTCTCACTCATACCCCATTCGGTCACCATCATGCGCGCCTGATTGGTCGCCATTTTGATGTCGCCCGAAGCGCCATTGCTGACCTTATCCGCACCGAAAATCAGCTCTTCCGCCACACGCCCACCCATCGCCATGGCGAGTTCCGCCTTGAGCTTGGATTTGTGCTTGGAATAGCGGTCACCTTCCGGCAGCGACATCACCAGGCCAAGTGCGCGCCCGCGCGGAATGATGGTGGCCTTATGCACCGGGTCACATTCCGGTTCATGCAGCGCCACCAGCGCATGGCCCGCTTCGTGATAGGCGGTCATGCGCTTTTCGGCTTCAGACATGACAAGGCTGCGCCGTTCCGCACCCATCAACACCTTATCCTTGGCGGCTTCGAATTCCGCCATGCCAACCGTGCGCCGGCCGGTGCGCGCCGCCAGAAGTGCGGCTTCGTTCACCAGATTCGCGAGGTCAGCACCCGAAAAACCCGGCGTGCCGCGCGCGATCACCTTGGGGTCCACATCGGAAGCAAGCGGCACCTTGCGCATATGCACGCGTAGGATTTTCTCGCGCCCATTCACATCCGGATTGGGCACCACAACCTGCCGGTCGAAGCGGCCGGGGCGCAGCAGCGCAGGGTCCAGCACATCCGGGCGGTTGGTCGCGGCAATCAGGATCACGCCCTCATTGCTTTCAAAGCCGTCCATTTCGACGAGCATCTGATTGAGCGTCTGTTCGCGTTCATCATTGCCGCCGCCAAGCCCGGCGCCGCGATGCCGCCCGACCGCGTCAATTTCGTCAATGAAGATGATGCAAGGCGCGTTCTTCTTGCCCTGTTCGAACATGTCGCGCACGCGCGATGCGCCAACACCCACGAACATTTCGACGAAATCCGAACCGGAAATCGTGAAGAAGGGCACATTCGCTTCGCCCGCGATGGACCGCGCGAGCAAGGTCTTGCCGGTACCAGGCGGGCCCACCAGCAGCACACCCTTTGGGATCTTGCCGCCCAGGCGCTGGAATTTCTGCGGATCGCGCAGGAATTCGACAATTTCCTCAAGCTCCGCCTTGGCTTCGTCAATGCCGGCAACATCGTCAAAGGTCACGCGGCCCTGCTTTTCGGTCAGCAGCTTGGCGCGGGACTTGCCGAAACCCATGGCGCGACCACCGCCGCCCTGCATCTGGCGCATGAAGAAAATCCACACGCCAATCAGCAACAGCATCGGGAACCAGGAAGCCAGGTAATGCAGCAGCGGATTCACCTCCGCTTCTTCAGGGCGGGCCACCACGCGAACGCCCTTTTCGGTCAGGCGCGAGATCAGCGCCGGGTCTTCCGGGGTATAGGTGGTGAATTGCCGCCCATCATTGAGCTGCCCGGTCAGGGTGCGGCCCTGAATCGTGACATCGCGGACATGGCCGGCCTGCACCTCATTCAAGAAGTCGGAATAAGCGACTTGAGAGGTGCCAGGGCGGCTGGAGCCGCTTGGTTGAAACAGGTTGAACAGCGCCACCAACAGCAGCGCAACGATCACCCATAAAGCCATATTCCGGCTGAAATTATTCACCGCGACCCTTCCATCTTCAGGAGCCGAACGGCGTCATCCGCCGCCCTCTTCCGCTATACATAGTGAGGCTTCACGCATCTTGAATGACCCGCGCGAAATCTTCCAGCCGCAAAAGCGTATTCAGCCGGGCGGCAGGCCGCCGCCCCTCGGGGCAAAGACCAGGCGCCAAGCTGCAGCTTCCACGCCTTCAGCATAGAACAGCCCGGGCAGGAGTGCCAGCTTTCCCTTTTCATCCCAAAGCGCTGGCAGGGCGCGGAGCGCGGCTAGTGGCGTTTTGGTCTGGTGCCGGAAGGCGGCCGCCGCCGCGCCCAGGGCCGCGCAATGCCAGCCTTGCCGCCCCGGGCCGCTTACCGAAAACCGCCCATCCCAGAGAAAAGGGGGCGCCAAGGGCAGCGCCGGCGCAATCAGTCCAGGATCGCGCACCACCAGAAGCCGCCCGCCCGCGCCGGGGCGCACCCAGGCACCGGCCAAGCTGCCGCCGCCCCGCGCCAGCAGCGCTGCCGTAGCCTCAAGCGGGACAGGCCAGGCGGCGCCGCCAATCAGGCCAATCAGCCGCGCCAGCGCCGCTACACCAAGCGTATCGGCGCCGAGTGCCTTGGGGTCCAGCAAGGCATAGGCTTCCGGGTGGATTTCGGCTGCTGTCGCCAGCCGGGCCAGCAGCGCGGCTTCGTTTCGGGCGCGGCGGCGCGCGAAAGCCTCCGCCACCTCGGCAAGTGCCTGCACCCCTGCACCTTCCCCGCCAGGATCGGCCAGAGCCTTGCGGATACGGATGCGGGCAAAGCGCGGATTATCGTTTGACGGATCACGCACTGGCTCAAGCCCGGCGGCAGCCACCACCGCTTCCAGCCGGGCGGGGGCAAACCCAAGCAAGGGCCGCAGGATAAGGCAATCGGGCGCCACACGCAGCGCCGCCATGGCCGCCAAGCCCGCCGCGCCACTGCCGCGCAAGACCCGGAAAGCGAGCGTTTCCGCCTGATCACCGCGATGATGGCCCAGCAGCAGCCAGGGGCAGCCATGGTGCGCTGCGGCCCTGGTCAGCGCCGCGAGCCGGGCAGCGCGCGCGCGTTCCTGCAGCCTTGCGCCGGCAGGCAATCCAAGCCGCAGGCATTTGGCCGTGATGCCCGCCTTGGCCAAAAGCGCCATGACATGATCCGCCTCGGCCCCGCTTTCCGGCCTCAGCCCATGATCCGCGACCAAAGCGAGCACCCGCCCACCCCGCGCCGCGACCCAATCGCGCGCGAGCAAGGCCGCCGCCAGACTATGCGGCCCGCCTGAGACCGCCACGGCAAGGCGGGGCTCTGCGCCAAATGGCCCAAGCGGCGCCATTGCGGCAGCGAATTCGGCGCGGCTGACCGGAAGGCTCAGCGCAGGAAGCGGGCTATCCCCATGGCGTGGTCACCGACATTGCGCGCGCCGCCGGCTATCGGCCGCGCGTTGCGCCTGCGGGCCGGATAGGTTGGGGAAGTTGGAACGCAGATTATCCAAGGTCTCGCAAGCTTCGCGCTTGGCGCCAAAACCCTGGAAGGCATTGGCCAGGCCGATCATCGCCTCTGGCGCGCGCGCCCCCTGGCGGTTGCGGCTGAAGGCTTCGTCATAGGCAAGGGCGGCATTCTGGAAATCCCGCTTGCCCATCAGCGAATCAGCCAACAGCAAATGCGCATCCTGGGCGCGGGCACCGGGGCGGGCGCGGATCGCCTCCCGCGCGGCGGCCTCGGCCACGGCAAATTCGCGCCGGGCGAGTGCGGCCTGCCCATCGGCGATGGCGCGCTCCGGCGTCCTAGGGGCGCTGGAGGGTGCCGGGCTGGCCGGGGCTGGCTGGGCTTGCGCCGCCGGCCCCGGCTGAGGAGGGCGCGGGGCGGCCGGCCGGCCAGCCCCTCTTTCCAGGGCTTGCAGGCGGAAATCCAAATCACCGCGCAGCTTTTCGATCTCGGCGCGCAATTGCCGTTCATTATTGTCGGCCACATCGGCGCGGCCGCGCAGGCGGCGGTTTTCTTCCTCAAGCTCCTGCACGCGCACCAGCAATTGCTGCACCAAATCACCTGAAGCGGCGGGGCCGCGTGAAGGCGCGCTTGGCGCGGCCACGGCACCGCCGCGGCGCAGCGCGTCAAGTTCCCGCCGCAAATCCAGAATCTGGTTTTGCAGCGCAATGCCCTCCCGCGTTTCCACCTGGGCATGCGCAGGGGCGGCAAGCGCCAGCCCAAGACCTAAAACGGCCAAGCGGAAAACAGAGGTTGTGTGCGACATGCTGATCAAGCGGCGCCACCGAGGCAGCGCCCCTTTCCCTTACCGCACTACAGTGACGGCGCGGCGGTTCTGCGCCCAGGCGCTTTCATCCGAACCCAACGCCGCCGGCTGATCCTTGCCGTAGGAGATGGTGGAAATCCGCGTCGGGTTCACGCCACCCGCCACCAGGACATCGCGCGCCGCATTGGCGCGGCGCTGACCAAGGGCCAGGTTGTATTCGCGCGTGCCACGTTCATCGGTATGGCCTTCCACCTGGACCCGCACTTCCGGGAAGCGGCCCATCCATTCCGCCTGGCGCTGCAAGACCGGGCGCTGATCGGCGCGGATATTGCTGCGATCAAAATCGAAAAAGACGCGATCGCCCACATTGGCGACCAAATCTTCCTGGCTGCCCGGGCGGATATTGCCCGCGCCGCCCATGCCGGCCCCCGTGCTGCTGCTATTGTCGGAACTCGAGCAGGCGGCGAGCAGTGCAAGCCCTGCAATACCTAGGAATTTCAACTTCATGACTGGTTTCCTTTCAGGAAAATCGTAGCTTTGTGCGGTGCGGTAAAGGCTCGATCCTCTGCGGTCAAGCCAAAACCTGCGAAAACCTTCAGGAGAGCAAGGGCGACCATGTCGGGTCCGTGGCATCGGTTGGTGTCGGCAAGGGCCGTTCATTGAAGCCCGCTATGTCTATGGTGTGGATGCGCGCCGAAAATCCGCTGCCGCGCGCATCGGTAGCACGGGTTTCCCGGCCAAAGACCAGCATGCGGCCATTGGGCGCGAAGCTTGGCGCTTCCATCTTCCAACCTTCGGACAGGATGCGTTCGCCCGAACCATCGGGGCGCATCACGCCAATGGCGAAGCTGCCGCTGCCAAAGCGGGTGAAGGCAATCAAATCACCGCGCGGTGACCAGACCGGCGTGGCGTAGCGCCCACGGCCGAAGGAAATGCGGCGAATGCCACCGCCATTCGCATCCATCACATAAAGCTGCTGATCACCGCCGCGATCGGAATTGAACACAATCTGCGTGCCATCGGGCGAATAGCAGGGGCTGACATCAAGCGCGCTGCCGCTGGTAAGCTGCCTTTCGCGCCGGCTTGCCAAATCCACCGCATAGATATTCGCATCGCCGCCGCGCATGGCGGAAAGCACCACGGAACGGCCATCCGGCGCAAAGCGTGGCGAAAGCGTCATGCCCGGGAAATTGCCAAGCACCTGTTGCGCGCGCGTATTGAGATCAAACAGCACAACGCGCGGCTGTTCGCGGTTCTGATAGGACATGAAGGCCACGCGATCCGCCGCCGGATGAAAGCGCGGTGTCAGGGCGGCTTCGCGCCCATCCGTCAGGAAGGCGTTGTTTTCGCCATCCTGATCCATGATCGCAAGCCTGCGCAGCCGGCGATCGCGCGGGCCGGATTCAGCGATATAGACGATGCGCGTGTCGAAATAGCCTTTCTCGCCCAGCAATCTTTCATAAATGGCGTCAGAGATCAGATGCGCGATGCGCCGCCAATTGCCACTTGGCGCAGAAAAGGCGGTTCCTACCAACTGGCTTTCCGGCAGCACATCCCAAAGGCGGAATTCCACGCGCAAATTGCCGCCCTGCACATCCGCGCGCCCCGTGGTCAGCGCCTGCGCGCCAATCACGCGCCAATCCTGAAAGCGCGGGGTTTGCGCGGCGGCTTCCGGCGTTTGGATGAAGGCCTGGCGCGCCACCGGGCGAAACAATCCGGAATTGCGCAGATTATCCTGCACCACGCGGGCAATATCGCGCCCGAAACGCTGGCCATCACCAGTGCCCGCGAAATCTGGAATGGCGATGGGAATCGGGTTGGTGCGCGCACGCGTGATGTCAATCACCGCCCCTTGCGCAAAGGCCGCATCCGGCGCGCCCGCAAGGCCCGAGGCCGTCACCGCGCCCGCGGCACCAAGCAGAAGTGAGCGTCTTGTTGTCATACCCATCATCCTGAATTCAGCGCACCAGCCCGCGCGGATTGAAGCGAAAGGTGGAAGCCATCACGGTTTGCAACTTGTCCGGCGGCACCTTCAGCGGATTACACGCAGGAGCCAATAGAGCACGCCGCGCCGATTCGAATACAGACCGCACGCGTGGATCGGAAGGCATATTCCCCGCCGGCACCACATTGCGGACATTGCCCTGGCCATCAAGCTGCACGCGCAATTCAACCGTGATCTCCTGAAGCCCCAGCATACCGGCATCCACATTCCAACATTCCGCGACCTGATCCGCGAGGCCACGGATCTCCCCCTGCGTCAGTGCTGCGTTTCCACTGGGCGAACCGCCGCCCTGGCGCGGCGCACCAGAAGGATTGGGCCGCGCGGTCGGCGCGCGGTCCTGCTGCTGCTGGGCGCGCAGCCGCTCCAGCGTATTCTGTACCGAAGTGCTATTTTCCTGCGGCCGCGCCACGGGCGGCGTCTGCCCCGTGCCGGCCTGGCGCGAAGGCTCAGGCGGTGGCGGCACCGGGGGCGGCGGCAGCGGCAAGGGCGGTTCCGGGCGTGGCGGCTGCGCTGCCGGTTGCTGTGGCGGTGTCGGCTGGGGCGTTGGCGTTTGCGGCTGCACGCGCGGCGCGGGTGAAGGCTCCGGGCTTGGGGCGGGTGCTGGCGCGGGCGGCGTCGGCCGCGCCGGGCTTGGCGGCGCAGGCGTGGGTGCCGCTGCAGGCGCCGGCGGCGGGGGTGGTGGCGGCGGCGTTGGCTCAGGCGGCGCATTGCGCGGCGGCTCTGGCGCGGGTGGCTCGGGCGTTGGCGGGGTTGGCGCGGGGGTCGAGGTCTGCGCCGGGTTCGGTGAGGGCGTATCCGCGCGCGCCATTTGCGCCGGGCCGGGCGCCACCAGCTCCACCGCGATGCCCTGTTCCTGCGGTTCCGGAATACTGCGGGCAAGCGTGAACAGGGCCCCGATGATCAGCAGCGCAGCATGCAGCCCCGCCGAGAGCATCAGCCATTTATTCAGCCGGTTATCGGGCAGGGCCCGGGGCAAGGCTCTCTCCTTCCCCGGCCTTCAGCGGGGCGGCTGGGCCGGGCGATTGGGCGCGGGTGCGGCCGGGCGCGCCGGCTGGGTCCCGGGCCTTCCCGCCGGTGCTGCGGCGCCTGGCTGCGGCCCCGCCGGCTGTTCCGCCAATAAGGCCACGCGGGTGAAGCCAGCACCGGCGATGGTGCCCATCACCTCCATCACGCGGCCATAGGAAATCGCCCTGTCACCACGGACAAATATCCGACGCTCCGGCGCGCCTTGCGGCTGTTCACGCATGATCGCCTGCAACCGCGGAACCAACCCTTCCAAAGGCACTTCCGTTTCCTGCAAGAAAATCTTGCCTTCCGGGTTCACCGTAATCGTCAGCGGCTCGGTTTCCTGATTGAGCGGCTGGGCGGTGGTTTTCGGCAAATCCACCGGTACGCCGACCGTCATCAGAGGTGCCGCGACCATGAAAATGATCAGCAGCACCAGCATCACATCCACAAAGGGCGTGACATTGATTTCCGACATCGGCCGGTAGCGAGACCGCCCGGAAGACCGCCCGCCTGAAAGAGAAGCCCCCATGGCCTATTCTGCCGCCTGATTCGGGCTGCGCGGCCCGCCATCATTCGCCGCCGCTTCCGTCTGCCGCGACAGGATGGCGCCAAATTCAGTGGCGAAACCTTCAAGCCGCGCGGCAAAGCGCGCCAGGTCCGTATTGATCTTGTTGTAGGCCAGCACCGCCGGAATGGCGGCCACGAGACCAATCGCGGTGGCAAACAGCGCTTCCGCAATGCCTGGCGCCACCACGGCCAGATTGGTGTTCTGCATCCCCGCAATGGCCGAGAAGGAATTCATGATCCCCCAGACCGTGCCGAAAAGCCCAACAAACGGCCCGACCGAACCGACCGAGGCCAGAAACACCATCCAGCGTTCCAGCCTTTCCATTTCCCGCCCAATCGTCACCCCCATGGCGCGTTCCACGCGTTCCTTGGCACCGCCCAGCACACTGGCCCCGCCCAGGCTGCGGCGCCATTCGCGCATGGCCGCGCCAAAAACCGCCGCCATGGGATGCGTCGGCTGCTCCCCTTCGCGGGCATAAAGCTCATCCAGGCTGCCGCCGGACCAGAAGCGATCCTCAAACCCATCCGCCGCCTTGTTGATGCGCCGCATGGCAACGACTTTTTCGAACACCACCGCCCAGACCCAGATGCTGGCCAGCAGCAGCCCGATCATCACCGATTTCACGACCCAATCGGCCTGCAAGAACAGGCCCCAAAGCGACATGTCATGGGCTACCTGCCCAAGCGCCTGAGTGGTCACGCTACGATCCACGCCACATCTCCTTCGCCCCAAACAGGACGATTGCCGGCGGCCAAGGCCACCCGAAACAGAAAGCCCGGGAAAAGCGGCCTTTTCCCGGCAGAAACTTGTTCACCCCGGCGCCGCTTCCGCCACCGCACGCAGCGCCGAACGCCACGGCTCCGGCAAGGGCACGGGCCTTGCTCCCCCCTGCCCCACGGAAGCCAGCCGCACATCCAGCACCGCCAGCACCTCACCGGCGTCACGCCGCACCACCTGGCGCAGCACCACCTGCACGCCCGTCACACGGCGAATATGCGTTTCCACCACCACCGATTCGTCGAGTCGCGCCGGTTTGAAATACTCCACTTCAAGCCGCCGCACCACGAGGAAGACACCATGGCGCGCGATCATTTCCTGATGCGGCAAACCCATGGCGCGCAAGGCTTCCGTCCGCGCCCGCTCCGCCCAATGCAAATAGCGCGCGTGATAGGCAACGCCACCCGCATCCGTATCCTCAAAATAGACGCGGATCGGCCAGAGATGCGGGCCGCTCACCCCTCCTGATCCCCAAGCAAATCAAGCAAGGGCTGCACCCCAGCCGGCGGGCTGAGCCCCAAATGCCGCCAGCCGCGATCCCCCAACACCCGCCCGCGCGGGGTGCGCAACACCAAGCCTTCCTGAATAAGGAAAGGCTCCACCACTTCTTCGAGCGTATCCCGGCTTTCCGCCAGCGCCGCCGCCAGCGTCTCAATCCCGACCGGCCCGCCATTATGGTGTTCCGCAATACGCGCCAAATACCGCCGATCCATCGCATCAAGGCCGAGTGCATCAACCTCCAGCCGTCTCAGCGCCGCATCGGCCATGGCGCGATCCGCAACCTTTTCTTCCATCAGCGCAAAATCCCGCACGCGCCGCAAGAGCCGCCCCGCAATGCGCGGCGTGCCGCGCGAACGGCTCGCAATTTCCCGCGCGCCATCCTCGGACAAGTCAAACCCCAATTTCCGCGCGCCACGCGTCACAATGCCCAGCAACTCCTCAGGCGTATAAAGCACCAAACGCAAGGGAATGCCGAAGCGATCCCGCAAAGGCGTCGCCAATAACCCCGCCCTCGTCGTCGCCCCAATCAGCGTGAAAGGCGGCAAATCAATCCGCACCGTGCGCGCGGCCGGCCCCTCACCAATAATCAGATCAAGCTGGAAATCTTCCATCGCCGGATAAAGCGTTTCCTCAATCGCCGGCTGCAAGCGATGAATCTCATCCACAAACAAAACATCACGCGGCTGCAAATTGGTCAGGATCGCGGCCAAATCACCGGCACGCTGCAAAACCGGGCCCGATGTCGCGCGAAACCCAACCCCCAATTCACGCGCCACAATCTGCGCCAAAGTCGTCTTCCCAAGACCAGGCGGGCCATGAAACAAGACATGATCCATCGCCTCAGCCCGCGCCCGCGCCGCGCCAATAAAAACGCGTAAATTCTCCCGCAACCCACGCTGACCCGTAAAATCATCCAAAGTCTGCGGCCGAAGCGAAACCTCAGCCCCATCCTCCTCAAGCCGGGCGGGACTGGAAAGACGATCGGTGTCGGTCATGGGGGGGGTGGCTCCGCGGGGGGCTCTGCCCCCCGCCCCCCCGCCAGGAGGAATGCATCCTCCTGGACCTCCATCATGGGGCCGGGTGGGGAGAGGGGCACGCGGGAAGCGCCGGGTAAGCGGACGCGCTGAGCCCCTCTCCCCACCCGGCCCCGTATTGGCGGGGTCCGGGGAGACACTGTCTCCCCGGCGGGGGCACGGGGGCAGCGCCCCCGCAGACCGACCCCCCCCATCACCGCGCCATCTCCTTCAGCCCGTCTCGGATGAGGTCGTTGAGGCTGGCGTCTGGGCCGAGGCGTTTGGCGGCGCGTGTGATGGCGATGGCGGCTTCCGGGCGTTTCAGGCCGAGGTTCACGAGGGCGGAGATGGCGTCTGCTTCCATGCTATTGGCATCGGGTGGGGTGATGATGGCGCCTTCGCCGTCTTCGCTCGGCGTGATGCGCCCGACCGCCCATTTTTGCATGGCGGGTTCATCCACGATGCGGTTGGCGGTGGCGGCACCCAGGCCCTTCACGGCGCCGAGCCGCTTGCGTTCCTTGGCCGCGATGGCGCGAGCGAGTTCCGCGGGGGTGAGGCCAGAGAGGACGAGCAGGGCTTTTTGCGGGCCGACGGTTTTGACTTCGATCAGGGCGAGGAAGGCTTCGCGTTCCTGGGCGTCGGCGAAGCCGAATAGGGTGATGGCGTCTTGCCGAAGGTGGGTTTCGACCAGCACGCGCTGTGGGCCTTCTCGGGCTGAGAGGGCATCGAGGGTCTTGCGGGAGCAGGAGAGCAGGTAGCCGACGCCGTTGACGTCCAGGATGCAGCCGCCTTCATGGGTGCTGTCCAGCCGGCCGGTGAGTTTCCCGATCATGCGGTTGCATAGCCTTTCGCCAGCATCTTCTTGGTCTGGCGGTGATGCGCATGGCAGATGGCAATGGCGAGAGCATCCGCCGCATCCGCTCGGCGGAAGGCAACACCGGGGAGCAAGTGGCGCACCATGGCTTGCACCTGTTCCTTGGCGGCGTGGCCATTGCCGACCACGGCGCGTTTGACTTCCATGGCGCCGTATTCCGCGACAGGTAGGCCGGCCAGGCGCGGCGCCAGCATGACAATGCCGCGCGCCTGGCCAAGCTTGAGGGCGCTTTCCGGATTGCGCGCGACATAGGTGTTTTCCACCGCTGCCTCATCGGGCTGGAAATTGGCGAAGGTTTCGGCCAGCCCCTGATGCAGGATCAAAAGGCGGTCGCCCAAGGCATCGCGGGCGGAGGTGGAGACAACGCCTTCAGCGATGAAGCGCAGCCGATAGCCATCGGTTTCGATCAGCCCCCAGCCGGTATGCTGAAGGCCGGGATCAAGCCCGAGGATGCGAATCGCGCGTGAAGCCATGGGTCAAGACTAGCAGATCGGCCCCGCCAAGGCTTCATGGGCGCTTGCGGAGCGTCAGCCCATGCCCCGCGCCGCCACCACCGCCAGAATGGCCTGCGCCGCCGCCGCCTGGCTTGGTTCAATCACCGGCACGCCGCAAGCATCCTCAGCCGCCGCGCGATGATGTGCCATGCCGGCGCAGCCCAGGATCACCGCCTCTGCCCCCAAAGCCACCAATTCCCGCGCGACTTCTTGGATGCGCGCGCGCGGTGCCACCGGGTCTGTCAGCACTTCCATATCGAGATTGAGTGCGATGGAGGCGACCATGCGCGCTTCCACCCCCATGCTTTGCAAAACGCGGCGCTGGCGCGGCTTGGATTTGTCGGTGAAGGCGATCATGCCGAAATTCTCGGCGCGGTTCAGCGCGGCGGCGATGGAACAGCGCAAGGGGCCGAAAACGGGCTTGTCGGTCACCATGCGCACGGCCTCGATCCCGGGGTCGGAAACGCAGCCGATGATATAGGCATCAGCGGGTTCGGCGGCGACGCGGCGGCAAAGCGGCTCGGCCACGCCATACCAATCCCGCCAGGTGACGATGGCGGGCGGGCCTTCTTCCAGGCGGGTCACATCAATCCGCGGCAGGCCGGGGGCGGCGAAGGGGGCGATGGCGGCGGCAATGCCATCCGTGCAGCTTACGCTGCAATTCGGGTTGATCAGCAGGATGCGTTCATTCATGAATATTATGCTGCATCCTTGGGCAGGAAAGGTGCAAGCCGTGCTTGATCAGGCGGCACTTCAGGCCTATTGCTGCGCTGCACAACGCTGGGTTTGCCCGGCGAGGATTGGAAAACATGCGTTGGGAACCGGATCGCACGGCGCCTGCCTTGCCCTATCAGCCGCCGAGTGCGCGCGATGGGCTATTGCGGGGCTTGAAGGGGCTTTGCCCGGTCTGCGGGAAGGGGCGGCTTTTTGCGGGGTTTCTGCGCGTGGCGGATAAGTGCGAAAGCTGCGGCGCGCCCATCGGGCGGCTGCGCGCTGATGATGCGCCGCCCTATTTCACCATCATGATCACGGGGCATGTGTTGGTGCCGCCCGTTCTATGGATCGAAAGGGCCTATATGCCGCCGATCTGGCTGCATATGGTGATCTGGCTGCCGCTATTCGCCATTATCTGCACGCTGCTGCTGCGGCCCATCAAGGGTGCGGTGCTTGGCTGGATGATGCGCCTTGGCATGACGGGGGATGAAGGCGGCGTGGTGCTGCGGGGCGGCAAGCCGGATGCCTGAACAGCGCCTGATCCGCGTTGAATTGCCCGAAGAAGCGCCGGCCCCTTCGGCCTATGCTGAGGCGGATCGGCGCCAGGCGATTACGGATTTGCTGCATCACAACCGCTTCGACCCTGCGGGCCTGCCGCGCGGGCCTTATGTGCTGGGGCTTGCCGTGCGTGAAGGCCGGCTGGTGTTTGATATCCGCAATGAGGTGGGCGAGACATTGCATGTGCTGGCCCTGGCGCTTGGCCCTTTCCGCCGCCTGATCAAGGACTACCACATGGTGGTGGAAGCGCATGAACAGGCGGTTGCGGAAAGCGGGCCGGAGAGCCGCGTGCAGGCGATAGATATGGGCAGGCGCGGGCTGCATAATGAAGGTGCGGAATTGCTGCGCGCGCGGCTTGAAGGGCGCGTCGCGCTGGATTTCGACACGGCGCGGCAATTATTCACGCTGGTCTGCGCGTTGCATCAGCGTATTTGAAGTTTTGTCAATTCAGCTGAGAGAGAAACCGGCGCGGTGAAGCCGACTTCGCGCCTGAGCCGCCCGGTATGCGCCACCATATAGGCTGGTTCATTGGGCCGATCCGGCAAAGCCCCAAGCCGCAGCAGATAGGGTCGGCCAGCAATTTGCGCGATCAGCCGCGCCATGGCGGCAATGCTGATCGGCGCGCCAGAGGCGATATTGACCGGCCCGGTAACATCGCTGATCGCGAGTGCGCTAATGGCCGCGGCAGCAATTTGGGTGCTGATAAAATCACGCACCGGTCGGCCGGAAGAACATTGCGCTTCGCGGCCTGCACGGAGAGCGATCATGATGGAAGGCACCAGCCGTGCGGGGTTTTCGCCCTCACCGAACAAATGAAACAGCCGCGCCCAAGTCACGCTGAAACGCGCGCGGGCTTCAGCCATTTCCGTGAGGCGCCGCGCCAGCGCTGCCTTGGCTTCGCCATAAGGTGTGGCGGGGGCGATGGGCCGTGTTTCCGGCCAGGGAAAGGCATCTTCGCCCGCTTCAGTTGCGTATTCGGCGCAGGTGCCAATTCCCACGAAGCGCCGCGTGCCGGCCTCTGCGGCATAGGCGGCAAGTACGGTGGAAGCTTCCAGCCAATCGGTATTTTCCGGTGCGGTCCAGAAGCGCCCATGCGCGACATACCAGGCGGTGTGGATGATGATGTCGGGCCGGATATCCCTGATCAGGCGCTGTGCGTCATTGCCGCGCAGCAGATCAACGCCATGCGCGGTGATGCCAGGGGGCGCGGGCAAAACATTGCGCGCCGTGATGTGTGTTTCAAATCCGCGCGCTTGCAGCAGCGCCGGGATATGCCGCCCAATAAAACCTGTCGCCCCGGTGACCAGAACGCGTTCAGCCATGGATCAAGGGCCAGGCATTGTCGCGCGCGGAAATCACCTTGGGCTCAGCCGGCCAGGCAATGCCGAAAGCGGGATCATTCCAGCGTACCCCGCGCGCAAGGGCGGGCGCATAGGGCGTGTCAATCAGATATTCCACCACCACATCATCCGTCAGGCTCAGGAAGCCATGCGCAATGCCGCGCGGCACAAAGACTGCGTTGTTCCTGCGGCTATCGAGCGTGATGGCGATATGGCGCAGATAGCTTGGCTGATCGGCGCGCAAATCCACCAGCACATCAAACACCGCACCACGCACACAGCGGATCAGCTTCTGTTCTTCCGCAGGTGCCACTTGAAAATGCATGCCGCGCAAAGTGTGCTTCAGGGTGTTTTCCGAAAGGCTCGCCTGGATCGGCGTGAAGTCAATGCCGGCGGCGGTAAAACTTTCCCGGCACCAGCTGCGCAGAAAGGCGCCGCGTTCATCGCGCGCGGGGCTCGCTTCAATGCTGATAATGCCAGGGATGGCGGTTTCGGTGAAAATCACAAGGCGCAGACCTCGGCCGCCTTGTCGTAAAAGGCCTTGCCAAAGCGCGCGGGCTGGCCGAGTGGCATGGCGCGGATCATATCGCGCAGCCCATGGCGCAGCACGCGCCGGCGCGGCACATCGGCGGCCAATTCGGCAGCCTTTTCGATATAGTCTTCAATACTGAAGGTGGCCATGTCGCCAATGCCGGCATTGGACAGGTTGGAATAGGAAAGCCGCTCGGCAAAGCCAGGCCCCACGAGGGAAACGCAGGGCACGCCCATCCAAATGCTTTCGCAGGTGGTGGTGCCGCCCACATGCGGCAGCGTATCAAGCGAGATATCCATCTTGTTGTAATGCGGCAAATGCTTGCCACGCACGCCAACAAACTCGATCCGGTCCGGGTCCACATCTCGTGCGGCGAAGGCAGCGCGGGTGTTTTCCAGGAAGGACGGACCACCCGCTTCGGGGCGAATGAAGATAAAGCGCGAATTGGGCACGCGGCGCAAAACGGCGGCCCAGGTATCAATGCAAAGTTTTGTGTATTTATAGGGATTATTGGCGGTGCCGAAAGTGACATAGCCGCGCCGATCTTGCGGGATTTCAAGATCAATCGGCACTTCATAAAAGCCAAGCCGCCCACCCACCGTCACCCAGGTTTCCGGCAATTCAAACGGCTTTTCGATCAGCAGGCGCGGGTCTTCCGGCTTGATATAGGGATCCACCAGAATGTAATCGATTGTCTCAAGCCCCGCCGAATGCGGATAGCCAAGCCAACTGCCGCCCAGCCGCGCGGGGCGATAGGCCATGACTTCCAGCTTGTTCATGGCCGTGCTGCCGCCCAATTCGAACAGCAGATCAAGATTATCCTTGGCGATATCGGCTGCCACCTGATCATCCGGGCGATAGGGCCACCAGCGGAAATTCGTGGATTTTTCAAGCTCTGCCTGAATGACATCGCGTTCCCCTTCGTAGAAGGAATAGCAAAACACCTCAAAGCGGTCGCGGTCATAGGCTTCAAGCAGCGGCATGCAGAAATAGGTGACGGGGTGGTTGCGCAAATCACTGGAAAGAAAACCGATGCGCCATTTGCGCGGCATATGCAGCGCGGGGGCGGGCGGCAAAGGCTTGATGCGCTTTTGTACGCCACGGCCCCAATTGCGGTGCCATTCCACAATGCCGATGCGTTCTTCCAGGCTATGCACCTGGCCCAATTCGTAATGGACGGAAGAATGCCGCCCTTCCGCCTGCCAATACGGCAGCAATGAGGGGATGGAACCGGTCGCCTCCAATTGCTCCAGATCCATCACGCGCTGGAATACGGTGCGCAAGGAACGCGAATTGCGCGCGACCTGATCTGGGTGGCGCTTCATGAAATCCAGCGAAAGCCGATAGGATTCCTCCAAATGCGCAGCTTCGCTGTCATAACGGCTGCGTGAGAGGCTTTCGATATAGGCGGATTGCACATCGGCCGCATCGGGATTGGCCTCATGCGCGCGTTTCAGCGCTTCATTCGCCAGGCGCCGATCGCCATCCCCCACCATGCGGGACAGGAAAAGATTGGCCTGCCTGTCGCCCGGGTCTTCGGCCAGAATGCCATCAATCACGGCGCGGGATTCCTCGCGCCGGCCAAGGCGCAGCAGCATGCGCGCATGCATGACATCAAGGGTGCGGTCGCCCTGGCGGAATTGCCGCGCGCGCGCCACCACGGGGATGGCGGCTTCGATATCGCCGGCATCAATCAACAGCCCCATCAGATCCTGCAGCGTATTCTGATCCTTGGGCTGGAATTCAAAGGCTTTCAGGAAGCTTGCGCGCGCGGCTTCGGCATTGTTCAGGACACGCTGCATACGCCCAAGCAGGCGCCATAATTCGCCATTGCGCGGGTCAAGCCGGACAGCGCCCTGAAAGGCCTCGGCGGCGGCGGCGTAATTGCCGCGCGCTTCTTCCGCATTGCCCAGATTCTGCCAGGGGGATGGGTTTTTCGGTTCAAGCTTCTGCGCGGCCTTCAGCGTGGCAATGGCTTCATCATGGCGCCCGGCGCGCTTCAGCATCACGCCCAGCAGATTGGTCAGCGCGAAATCCTTGGGCTTGCGCGCCTGTACCGGCGCGACAAGTTCCGCCGCTTCGGCATGGCGCCCGGCAGCGGACAGCGCCAGCGCATAGGGGGTGCAAATCGCCGCCACCGGCACGCCATGGGCCAAGGCCTTTGCAAAGGCGTCCGCAGCCTCCCCATGGCGGCCTGTGCCGGCCAGCAGGGCCGCCAATTGCTGCCAGGCCGCGCCATTGGCGGGCTGTTCCGCAAGCCGCGCGCGGAGGGTTTCTTCCAGCCGCGCCTGATCGGCCGGGGCAAGCGAAGTCTGGGCCGGTTTGGCCGGGCGAGGCTTTTGCCGCATGCGGCGGATCGAATCCCTCAATGGCGTGACGATGGGATTACTGGTCTATCACCCGTCCCTGCCCTTGGCCAAACCGAAAGCCCTTTGGCGACTCGGCAGGCGCGTTGTTTCCCGCCGCGTGCCCCGGTATGGTCGCGGCGAATCAGGGAACAAGACATGAACGATCTTTTCGGTCGCGGAGGTCCTCGGAAGGGGGGGGCCGGGCAGCAGGATGGCTATTCCGCCAAGGATATCGAAGTGCTGGAGGGGCTGGAGCCCGTCCGCCGCCGCCCCGGCATGTATGTTGGCGGCACGGATGAAAACGCGCTGCATCATCTGGCGTCTGAGATCATTGATAACGCGATGGATGAGGCCGTGGCCGGCCATGCCGACCGCATTGAGGTAACGCTGGAAGCCGATAACTGGCTGACCGTGCGCGATAATGGCCGCGGCATTCCGGTGGACCCGCATCCGCGCTTCCCGAAGCTCAGCGCGCTGGAAGTGATCCTGACCACGCTGCATTCGGGGGGCAAATTCTCCGGCAAGGCCTATGACACTTCGGGCGGCTTGCACGGCGTTGGTTCATCGGTGGTGAATGCGCTGTCCGAGCGGCTGGAGGTTGAGGTCGCGCGTGACCGGACGCTCTTCACCCAGGCCTATTCGCGCGGCAATGCGATCACGAAGCTGAAGGATGCCGGCGCGGTACAAAATCGTCGTGGCACCACCATTCGCTTCAAACCCGATCCGGAGATTTTCGCCAAACACAGCTTCCGCCCGGAACGGCTGTATCGCTTCTGCCGATCCAAGGCGTATTTGTATCGCGGCGTTGAAATCCGCTGGGCCTGTGATCCCGCGCTGATCAAGGATGAAACGCCCGCGCAGGCCGTGCTGCATTTTCCGGGTGGGCTTTCTGACTTTCTCACCGCCGCGCTGGAAGGCCGGCCCACTGTGGTGCCTGCCGCCTGGGCGGGCGATGCCGAATTTCCCGAAGGCGCGGGGCGGGTTGAATGGGCGGCAAGCTGGGTGGAACGGGGCGATGGGTTCTTGAACACCTATGCCAATACCATCCCAACCCCGCAGGGCGGCACGCATGAAGCGGGCTTCCGTACCGCGCTGGTCAAGGGCCTGCGCGCCTATGGCGAACTCAAGAAGGAAAAGCGCGCGGCCAATGTGACCGCGGAAGATTTGCTCGGCCCCATTGCGGGCATGCTTTCGGTTTTCATCCGCGAACCGCAATTCCAGGGCCAGACGAAGGATAAGCTCACCAGCCCGGAAGCGGCGCGGTTGGTGGAAGCGGCCTTGCGCGATCATTTCGATCATTGGCTGGCGGGTGATCCGGCCAACGCCGATAATCTCCTCGCCTTCGCGATTGAACGGGCGGAGGAAAGGCTGCGCCGCCGCGCGGAGAAAGACACGCCGCGCAAGACTGCAACGCGCAAGTTGCGTCTGCCCGGCAAGCTTTCCGATTGCGCGCGCGAAAGCGCCGATGGGACAGAGCTTTTCCTGGTGGAGGGTGATTCCGCCGGCGGTTCGGCCAAACAGGCGCGTGACCGTGAAACCCAGGCCGTATTGCCGCTACGCGGCAAGATCCTGAATGTCGCCAGCGCCAGCGTGGAAAAGCTGCGCCAGAATCAGGAATTGAAGGATCTGATCGAAGCGCTGGGGTGTGGTGTTGGTGATCGGTTCGATATCGCCAAGCTGCGCTATGGGCGCGTTGTGATCATGACCGATGCGGATGTGGATGGCGCGCATATCGCGGCGCTGTTGCTGACCTTCTTCTATCGCGAATTGCCGGAATTGGTGCGCCAGGGCCGCGTGTTTTTGGCGCAACCGCCGCTTTACCGCCTGCAAGCAAGCGGTGTTTCGGTTTATGCGATGGATGATGCGGATCGCGAACGTGTGCTCAAGGCGCGT
Source organism: Roseomonas sp. (assembly GCA_020249925.1). Taxonomy (GTDB): domain Bacteria; phylum Pseudomonadota; class Alphaproteobacteria; order Acetobacterales; family Acetobacteraceae; genus Neoroseomonas. The sequence continues at coordinate 51,324 of JADCER010000016.1, forward strand.
TTCAAATCCAACCAAAAGGTCGAAGTCAGCCGCTTCAAGGGGCTTGGCGAAATGCCGCCGGCGGCACTCAAGGAAACCACCATGGACCCGAAGAAGCGCACGCTGCTCCGCGTGATGCTGGCGCCGGAAGATCGGTCCTTTACCAGTGAAAGGGTGGAAGAATTGATGGGCCGCCGCCCGGAATTGCGCTTCCGTTTCATTCAGGAAAATGCCGGGCGCATCGCTGCCGAAGCTTTGGATGCTTGAAGCACGTTACGCAGCAAAAGCCTGGGTACGCACCAGCCGCGCATAAAGCCCATCGGCTTCCATCAATTCCTGATGATTGCCCTGTTCCACCGCGCGCCCGCCATCCATCACCACAATCCGGTCCGCATCGCGCACAGTTGCGAGCCGATGCGCGATCACCAGCGTGGTGCGGCCCTGGCGCAGCCGCGCCAGCGCTTCCTGCACCAGGGCTTCGTTTTCCGCATCAAGCGCGCTGGTCGCTTCATCCAGCAGCAGCACGCGCGGATCACGCAGCAGCGCGCGCGCAAGCGCCAGGCGCTGACGCTGCCCACCCGATAGCCGATTGCCGCCGGGGCCGAGTTCGGTTTGATAGCCCGCCGGCAAGGCGCTGATGAAATCATGCGCGGCGGCAGCGCGGGCGGCGGCCTCAACCTGCTCTGCGGTCGCCCCCGGTCGGCCACAGGCGATATTGGCGAAAGCCGTGTCTTCGAAAATCACCGCATCCTGCCCGACATAGGCGAGTGAATCGCGCAAGGCTTCAAGCGTGATGGCGCGGATATCCACGCCATCCAGCAAGACGCGCCCTTCCGTCACATCATAAAGCCGCGGCACCAGAGCAAGGGCGGTGGATTTACCCGCGCCGGATGGGCCGACAAGTGCCACTGTCTGGCCCGGTTCGGCGGTGAAACTCAGGCCCGCAAGCGCTGCATCCGGTACGCCTTCATAGCGAAAGCCCACCGCATCAAAGGCAATGCGCCCACCGCCCGCCGGAAGTGCTGCGGGGCTTGCGGGGCTCGTGATCCGGCGTGGTGTGTCAACCACGCCGAAAACCCGCGCGAGGCCAGCCAAACCTTCCTGCAATGCCGCATTCAAGGACCCGAGCGCACGCACCGGCCGGGCGGCAATCAGCACCGCGGCGACAAAGCCGGTGAATTCGCCAATGGTGCCCTGCCCGCTCGCGACCCGATAGCCAACCGCGAAAAGCACCGCCGCCACCGCCAAGCCGCCCAGCACTTCCAGCATGGGATCAAGCGAAGCGCGCGTGCGTTGGATGGCGAAAACACTCTCCCGCAGGCGGGTGAACAGCGTATTGGCGCGCGCTTCCTCGGCCGCTTCCAGCCGATAACTGCGCACCACCCGCGCCGCGCCAAAGCTTTCCGTAAGCCGCGTGGCCGCATCCCCCACGCGATCCTGCATGCCGCCCGAGGCACGGCGGATGCGCTTGCCAAGCTTCAGGATCGGCACCACGGCAATCGGGTAAAGCAGCGCCGCGATCAAGGACATTTGCCAATCAAGCCAGAGCATGGACCCGATCAGGCCAATCAGAGTCAGCACATCGGCGATGGCATTGATGGATCTTTGCAGCGCTTCGCGGATCAGCCCGGCATCGGTGGTAAAGCGCGCGGCATGGCGCGCCGGCGCATCCCGCGCCACATCGGCAAGATCCGCCCAGGTGAGCGCCTTGAACAAATCGCGCTGCAGGTTTTCCACCACGCGCAGCACCACGGATTGAATGGCCACCGCCTGGCCGAATTGCGCCAAGGCTTTCAGCGATGTCACCAGAATGATGACGCCCGGGATCAGCCAGAGCACGCGCTGATCGCCCGCCGTGAACAGGTCAAAGGCCTGCTGGATGACGATGGGGTAAAGCGCGGTGGCGCCGGAGACGCCCAGCGTGCAGAGCAGCGCCAGCAGGATGCCCCTGCCATGCTGACGGACATAATCGCGCCAAAGCCGAAGCGTCAGCCCGCGGGTGGAGGTATCATTCATGTTGCGCCGCTTATAGCGCCGGATGGGCCGATGGCGATAAGGGCTTGCAAAACGGCGTGCCCGGTGATAGTTCTTGTTATGTTCCTGTTTGGCGCGGTCGGATCCCCATTTTGCCGCGCCAGCCCAGTGAGTTCGGGGGAAGGGCTGCCCTTCCCCCGCCCTCTCTTGCGCGCCTTGCTCCTGTCTTGCAGGTTGCCCGCGTGTTGAATGCGCTCCGCCGCCACGCCTCGCTCGTGGTCATTTCCCTGATCGCCGTGACCGCTGGGTTTGCGACCTTGCAGCTAAGGGGTGCGGATGCCTTCATGGCAGCGCTTTGGCATGCCTGGGACTTGTTCCTGTTCATCGTGCCGTCCTTGGTGGCGGGCTTGCTCCTGGCGTCCGCGCTTCGGCAATTGCTTTCCCCGGATGCGCTGGCGCGCTGGATGGGGGCAGAAAGCGGGATTTTTGGCCTGTTTATCGCAACGCTGGTCGGCACGCTTTCACCGGGCGGTCCCATGGCCGCCTTTCCGCTGGTGCTGGTGCTGGCGGGTGCCGGGGCGGATCGGGGCGCGCTGGTCGCCTTCATCCTGGCCTGGTCGCTCAATGGCTTTCAAAAACTGCTGGTCTATGAGGCGCCGCTGCTCGGCCTTGATTTCGCAATGCTGCGCACGTTGATCACCTTCCCCATGCCGATGATCGCGGGCTGGATCGCGCGGCGTGTGCCGATTGCGTGGGAGCCGCCGAAATGAGCGGGCCGCAAATCATCCTTTGGGTCATTGCGCTGGCAGTGCTGGCGGTTTGCATGCGTCGCGGCATGCCCCAGGCGCGGCGTGCGGTGGCCGAGACCAATCGCGGCTTTTGGCGCATCCTGCCCATGTTCTGCGTGGCGCTGCCCATGGCAGCGTTCTTGTCGGAGCTTGTGCCGGCCGATATCGCCACCGCCTGGCTTGGCGATGATTCTGGGCTTTCAGGGATTATGATCGCGTCCTTGGCGGGCGGCATCATGCCGGGTGGGCCTTTCGTGACCTTTCCGCTGGTGATTACCTTCAGCAAGGCCGGCGCTGGGGTGGCGCAAATGACCGCGCTGCTCACGGCCTGGTCGGTCTATGCGCTGCACCGCATTCTGACCTGGGAATACCCGGTGCTGGGCTGGCGCTTTGTGGCGCTGCGCTTGGCGTCGTCCTTTTTCCTGCCGGTGCTGGCGGGCTTGATCATGCAGGCGCTGCTGCCGTTTTTTGCGATCAATCTGGCGGCGCCTTGAGCCTGTTCTTCGCGCCGAGCTGCGGCGGCGACGCGGAAGCTAGCCCTGGTCTTTAAGTTTCCTGAAAGTCTTTATGGCGACATTCAAAAACAGGACTGTGGCAAGCCCGATGACTACACTGATCAAACCTTTGATGAGGATGGTTTGCTCGTGAAAAAACATTTGCGTCACTGTCATTCCAATAATAACTGAAACTCCGGCTACCATGCCATTCCCGATGTTAAACTGAGGTGTTTCTTCAGTCATGGCTTGTGGTCTCCATCGAAAAGCCTCCACGCTCAAAACCGCGAAGAGGCAGCGCTGCGATCATTTGGCGACATCAGGCGGGCAGGATTGGCTTTTTGCGCGCCGCATGATTCGTAGAACGTGTTGAATGATTAGCGTCAAGGTAACCACGCAGTATGACAGCAGAAGCCACCTAACCAGGAAATGCTCATCCTTGAAAAGCCGGAAGACCAAGCCAAAGGGAACACCAAAGGCAAAACTACTCGCAAGAATATTGGCGTTCTTTTCATCGCTCAACCAACGTCGCATGCTGCCCTGGTCCTACCAGATGCGCGAAACATTTCGCTGCCGCATCCTACGCTTGCGGCCAAGCCGCCTTCAAGTTTTTCGGTGACTGGCGCCCCAACCAAGGAAATCAACTCTGGCGCAGCCCACCGCGCTCAGGCATTTAGGCGCCGATGGAACCCGCCACCACCGCCGCCGATTGGTCAGCCCTGCTCGCTTTGCGCGATGGCGCCGGCGCGGCCTTGCCGGATGGCCCGCTCGCCGCGCTGTTCGGCCCGGTGCTGGCGCCGCCCGCCGCACCGGATGGCTGCCGGGTGATCGGGCGGCTCGCGCAAACGCTGGATGGCCGTATCGCCACTGCCGCCGGGTCAAGCCAATGGATCGGCGGCCCGGGCGATATCCTGCACACGCATCGGCTGCGCGCCCTTTGCCATGCCGTGGTGGTCGGTGCGGGTACGGTGCGCCATGACAATCCGCGCCTCACCACCCGCGAAGTGCCGGGGCCGGACCCGCTCCGCGTGGTGCTGGATACGGACCGCAAACTCTCCACCGATTACGGCATTTTCCAGGGCAGGCCGCCAACCTTGTTGGTCTGCGCCGCCGATGCCGGTGGGGCTGAGCATCATGGCCAGGCCCAGGTGCTGCGCCTGCCGCGCGTTGCTGGCGGGGGTCTCGCCATCCCACCCTTGCTCGCCGCACTCAAGGCGCGCGGGGCAACGCGCATTTTTGTTGAAGGCGGTGGGCTCACCGTCTCGCGCTTTCTGGCGGCTGGGTGTCTTGATCGGCTGCATGTCACGGTGGCGCCCGTGCTGCTCGGTTCCGGCATCCCGGCTTTCACTCTGCCGGAAGTGGCACGCATCGCCGATGGGCTGCGCTTTACTTGGCGCGTGCATGATATCGCGCCCGATATCCTGATTGATGCCGCGCTGGATCGCGCCAAGCCCGGGGGGCAAGCATGACCAAAGCGCGCGCCTTATGGACCATTGCACCCGGTGTCGCCGAAATCTGCCCTGAGACCCTGCCCGCCCGCGCCCCGGATCAGGTGCTGGCGCGCATGCTGGCATCGGGCATTTCACGTGGAACAGAAAGGCTGGTGCTGGCAGGCAAGGTGCCGGAGAACCAATGGGGCGTGATGCGCTGCCCCTTGCAGGCCGGCGATTTCCCCTTCCCGGTGAAGTATGGCTACAGCGGCGTGGCCCGTGTGATTGAGGGCCCCGCCGATCTGCAGGCGCGGCGCGTGTTTTGCCTGCACCCGCATCAGGATATCTTCCTTGCCCCTGCGTCCATGTGCATCCCCATCCCGGATGCGGTGCCCGATACCCGTGCCGTGCTCGGCGCCAATATGGAAACCGCGCTCAATATCCTTTGGGATGCGCGACCCCTGCCCGGAGAGCGCGCGCTCGTGATCGGCGCGGGCGTGGTTGGGCTGCTGGTCGCCTATTTGCTCGCGCGTATTCCGGCCATGGCGGTGACGATCATTGACCCCGATGCATCACGCCGCGCCACTGCGGAACAGCTCGGCGTCACTTTCGCCGCCCCGGAAGCCGCACCGGCGGAGCAGGAACTGATCATCCATGCCAGCGCCAATCCCGCCGGGCTGCGCCAAGCCTTGCGATGCGCGGCGTTTGAAGCGCGGATCATCGAAGCCTCCTGGTTTGGCGCGCAGGAAGTGGCGCTGCCATTGGGCGAGGCATTCCATTCCCGCCGCCTGCGCCTGATTTCAAGCCAGGTCGGAGCTGTGGCCCCGGCCATGCGCGCCCGGCGCAGCTTTGGTGAGCGCATGGCGTTGGCGCTTGGCCTGCTGGCGGACCCGGCCCTGGAAGCACTGATCGGTCCCGCGACCCCGTTTGAGAACTTGCCGCAAGCCATGCCCGGCTTGCTCAATCCCGCCCCCGGCACGCCCCCGCCGCTTTGCCCCCTTGTCACCTATGGTGCATGAAGCGCCGAACCGCACAGGATAGACCCCGCCATGTTCAGCCTGACCGTTGTTGATCACGTCATGATCGCCCATTCCTTCCGCGGCGCGGAATTCGGCCCCGCGCAGCGCCTGCATGGCGCCACCTTCATTGTGGAAGCAGAGTTCCGCGCGCCGAAGCTCGATCCGCTGAACCTGCTGGTGGATATCGCCGCCGCGAAGGTAGAACTGCGCCACATTTTGGACGGGTTTGACTATCGCAACCTGGATGCGGAACCGATTTTCGCCGGACAAAACACCACGACAGAATATCTGTGCCTGCATATCCATGGCTGCCTCTCGGCCGCCTTGGCGGAGGGCAAGCTTGGCGCGGGCGGCAAGGCCGTGACGGGGCTTAAGGTGCTGCTGCGCGAAAGCCATATCGCCTGGGCCGCCTATGAAGCCGCTCCGGGTGAGGCGCCGCCGGCCTGAGTTGATCGACCACCAGGCCCCGCTTGATTGCACTGCATGCAATGATTACAATGATTGCATAAGGAAGGGCGCCACCATGGCCAGCATCACCCTCCGCAATCTTGATGAGGAGCTGAAGCGGCGGCTGCGTATCCGCGCCGCCGAACATGGCCGGTCCATGGAAGAAGAAGCACGCGATATCCTCCGCCAGGCCATGAGCCGCCCTGCCCCCGCACATAACCTGGGCGAGGCGATCCATCGCCGCTTCGCCGCACTCGGCGGCGTTGAACTGGAATTGCCGGAGCGAGAGGCCATGCCGGCACCGCCGCGCCTCGATTGAAGCGGGCATGATCCTGCTGGATACGAATGTGGTTTCCGAACTCATGCGCCCCGCCCCGGCCGAAGCGGTGCTGGCCTGGTTCGCCGCGCAGGACGCTGCCGATTTGTATCTGAGTGCGATTGGGGAGGCGGAATTGCGCCGTAGTGCCGCCATGCTTCCCGCCGGCAAGCGGCGTGCCCAATTGATGGCCGCGATAGATGCCATGATCACTGAGGATTTCGCCGGCCGCATCCTGCCTTTTGATGGCGCCGCCGCCCAAGCCTTCGTGCTGGTGTTTCTGGAACGTCGCGCTGCGGGCCGCCCGATCAGCTTCGCCGATGGCCAAATTGCCGCCACCGCACGAGCCCAAGGTGCCGCCATCGCGACACGCAATACCGTCGATTTTGCCGGTTGCGGCCTTGCGGTGATAGACCCATGGGCACATCAGCAAGGTTCACGCAACACCCCATGACCGGCGGCATCCACCTTATCGTCCCCGCGCCCTTCAGCGCGATTTCCGGCGGCTATATCTATGATCGCCGCATGGTCGAAGGGCTGCGCGCGCTGGGGCAGGAAGTGCACGTGGTGGAATTGGCCGGGCGCCATCCCTTCCCGGATGAAAGCGCGACTGAAGCGGCGCGCGCCGCACTCGCCGCCATTCCCGCCGGCGCGCGGATTGTGATTGATGGGCTGGGTCTGCCCGCCTTTTTCCCCTTCGCCGATGAATTGACGCGCCGCGGCGCCACGGCGCTGATCCATCACCCAACCGCGCTTGAACCCGGTGCCGCGGAAGGTCAGCGCGAGGCCTTGAAGGCCGCCGAACGTGTGTTGTTCAGCGCTTGTGTGCGCGTCATCACCACCTCCACCCCCACCGCGCGGGATTTGCCGGAAGGTTTCGGCGTGGACCCCGCGCGCATCAGCGCAATTGAACCAGGCACTGATGCCGCGGCACGCGCGGTGGGTTCCGCCGGCCCTGGCTGCGCCATTCTGAGTGTTGGCATGCTCGTACCGCGCAAGGGGCATGATGTGCTGCTGCGCGCACTCGCGCGGCTCACGGATCTTGAATGGTCACTCGCCATCGCCGGTGATGCCACGCGTGATCCTGTGCATGCCGATGGGCTGCGCGCGCTGGCCGCCGAGCTTGGCATTGCGCAACGCGTGCGCTTCTTGGGGGCGCTGCCCGATGCCGCCTTGGAAGCGGAATATGCGCGCGCTGATCTTTTCGCCCTCGCCACGCGTTATGAAGGCTATGGCATGGCGGCGGCTGAAGCGATGGCGCGCGGCCTGCCGATGGCGATCACAGCTGGCGGCGCGATTGCCGAAATTGTGCCGGAAGATGCCGCCGTGGTTGCGGCGGTGGATGACCACAACGCGCTGTCACGTGCCATGCGCCGACCGATTTTCGATACGGGCTTGCGTGCGGCGATGGCCGAAGCCTCCTGGCGCGCGGGCCAGGCCTTGCCGCGCTGGCCTGACCGCGCCGCCGCTTTCCTGAAAGCTCTTGATCATGGCTGAAAGCTTTGATGGTGATTGGCTCGATCTGCGTGAGCCTTACGACGCCGCAGCACGCAATCCTGAATTGGCCGCGATGCTCGCGGCATGCCTGCCCGCAAGGCCGCGCCTGCTTGATCTTGGCGCGGGCACCGGCAGCCTGCTCCGCTGGCTTGGCCATTTCATTGACCGCGCGCAAAGCTGGACCTTGGTGGATAGCGATGCCGAATTGATCTCCCGCGCTTTTGACACCATCGCCGAACGGGCTGAGGCCGTGGATTGGGCCGTGACGCAACCAGGGCGTAGTGCGATGTTGGTCCATGCGCCGCATGGCGCCTGGCGCATTGAAGCGATCCTGGCTGATCTTGCCGCGGCGCCGGCCAATCTACCCTTGGAACGCGTGGATGCGGTGGTCAGCACGGCGTTGTGTGATCTGGTTTCGCGCGGTTGGGTGGAAGCCATGGCCGCCGCCTGCGCCGCACGACGCCTGCCCTTCTACGCCGCGCTGAACGTGACAGGGCGCGAACGCTTCAGCCCGCCCCATTCCGCCGATGCGCTGGTCGCGCGCGGCTTTCGCCGTGATCAGGCGCGCGACAAGGGTTTTGGCGGCGCATCGCTCGGGCCACAGGCACCGGCTGTGATGGCGGAAGCCTTTGCCGCACATGGCTATGCCATTCATCGCGCGCCGAGTGATTGGGTGGTGGATCGCCGCGCCCGCGCCTTTACCCGCGCCATTGCCGATGGCCATGGCATGGCCGCACTCGGCTGGGAAAGGCGCGGTGCGGAAGCCATTTTGGATTGGCTTGAAACGCGGCGCGATCAAGCCGATGCCGGGCAGCTTGCCGTGCGCATCGGCCATCAGGATTTCCTCGCACTTCCTCCTGCAAGGTAGTTTCACATGCCCCTTTTGCTTGGCTGCATCGCGGATGATTTCACGGGGGCGACGGACCTCGCGAATACGTTGGTCAAAGGCGGCATGAGCGCCGTGCAAGTGATTGGCGTGCCGACCGGGCCGCTGCCGGAAGCCGATGCCGTGATCATTGCGCTGAAATCACGCACCGCGCCGGTTGGTGAAGCGGTGGCGCAATCACTCGCCGCCTGTGATGCGCTGCTGGCCGCAGGTGCCAAACAGATTTTCTGGAAATATTGCTCGACCTTTGACAGCACCGATCAGGGCAATATCGGCCCGGTCGCGGATGCGCTGCTGAAGCGCCTGGGTTCGGGCTTTGCGGTGGCTTGCCCGGCCTTTCCGACCAATGGACGTACGATCTACCTCGGCCATCTTTTTGTTGGCAATGCGTTGCTGAATGAAAGCGGCATGGAAAACCATCCGCTGACGCCGATGACGGATGCCAATCTGGTGCGCGTGCTGGGCCGGCAGACGGATGGCGCGGTGGGGTTGGTGCCCTTCACCACCGTCGAACAAGGCGCGGCTGCCACGCGGCAAGCCATGATGCGTCTGGCCGAACAGGGCCGGCGCTATGCGATTGTGGATGCCGTGACCGATCAGCATTTGCTCGCGATTGGTGAAGCCGCGGCGCAGCACGCGCTGATCACGGGCGGTTCCGGCGTGGCGATGGGCCTGCCCGAGAATTTCCGCCGCGCCGGGCTGCTGCAAGCGCGCGGCGATGCCGCCAGCCTGCCGCCCATGCAGGGCATGGCGGCAGTGGTGGCGGGGTCCTGTTCGCGGGCGACACTTGGGCAAATCGGCCTCGCGCGGGATCACGTGCCGGTGCTGGAATTGGATGCGCTGGCCACACCTGATGCAGCGGCACTTGCTTCGCAGGCCTTGGAATGGGTGGCGGGCAAATTGGCCGCTGATCGCCCGGTGGTGATTGCCGCCAGCGCGCCGCCGGAAAAGGTTGCCGCATTGCAAGCAAAGCTTGGCCGCGATGCCGCCGGCGCCTTGATCGAAGCCGCCATGGCCGCGATTGCCGAAGGGCTGGTCGCGCGCGGTGTGGGGCGCTTGGTCGTGGCAGGTGGCGAGACCTCCGGGGCCGTGGTGCAGCGCCTGGGTGTCACGGCGCTCCGCATCGGTCCCGAGATTGATCCAGGCGTGCCCTGGACTTTCGCCGAGCCACGCGGGCTGCATCTGGCGCTCAAATCCGGCAATTTCGGTGCGCGTGATTTCTTCCTGAAGGCATTCGATCATGGATGAGGCTGCGCTGCGCGCGCAGCTTGCCGCGCTCGGCGCCTCGCTTTTTGCGCGCGGCTATTCGGTGGGAACTGCGGGTAATATCAGCGTGCGCCTGCCCGATGGGTTTCTGATGACGCCGACCAATTCCTGCCTTGGCCGGCTTGATCCCGCGCGGATATCGAAGCTCGCGCCGGATTTTTCGCATGTTGCGGGTGACAAGCCATCCAAGGAAGTCTTCATGCATCGCGCAGTGCTGCTGGCGCGGCCTGATGCGGGGGCGGTGGTGCATTTGCATTCGACCCACGCCACCGCCATCGCCTGCCTTGCCGAACCGGGTGAGGTCGCGCCCATCCCGCCGCTCACACCCTATTTCGTGATGCGTGTCGGGCGGCTTTTGCCGGTGATCCGCTATTATCGCCCCGGCGACGGCGCGATGGAAAACGACATCCACGAAGCGGCAAAGGGCGCGAAGGCCGTGCTGTTGGCCAATCACGGCCCCGTCGTTTCTGGCCGCACCCTGGAAGATACCGTGCATGCGGCAGAGGAATTGGAAGAAGCCGCGCGCCTTGCGCTGCTGCTACGCGGCGCTGGCGCGCGCAGCCTGACGCCCGCGCAGGTTGATGACCTGCTGAACACCTTCGGCTGACCCATGTGGATCATGATCGCAGCCCCCTATACCAGCGGCGGTGCCGATGCTGCGCTCCGCGCCGCGCGCCTTGCTGAGATGAACCAGGCCGCACTCGCGATCCTCAGGCTTGGTCATGTGCCGGTGATTGGCGTGAATATGGCGCTCCCCATCATCGCCGCGGCCGATGGCGATGTGTTTGACGAAGTGATGATGCCGCTCTCACTCGCCTTGGCTGAACGCTGCGATGCCGTGCTGCGGCTGGGTGGCCCAAGCCAGGGCGCGGATCAGGAAGTGGCGCGCTTCAGGCAGGCGGGAAAGCCCGTATTCCACACCCTGGCGGAAATCCCGCGAGGGTAGCGGACATCACCGCCCCTTCTCTCCCGTCTGATTATCCACACTCACCGCATGCTCACGCAACCATGCCGCAAGCCGGTCATGGCTGAAGGACCTCCCCTCCAGATTGTCGATGATAAAACGATAAAGCGTCATGGAATCCGGCCCGATCGCGTAGCCATTGATCGCGAGAAAGGTGATCATGCAGGCCGCGGCGACACGCTTATTGCCGTCAACAAAGGGATGGTTCATGGCCAGGCTCTCCCACAGAGCCGTGGCTTCTTCGATCACATCCTCGTAATAGCCTGTCTGTGGGCGATAAAGCGCGGCCTCAAGCAGCCCAAAATCACGCACGCCATCGGCGCCGCCATAGCGTTCGATCTGATCGTGATGGATGGCCAAGACCTCAATGATGGTCAGGTAATCCGTCATTCAGCGAGCTTTGCATAGAGCTCGGCATATTTCTCATGGGTCGCCTCATAGGCCGCCATGACATGGGCGCGCGGGCGGGCGCGCTGGCGCTTGTCAATCAGATCGGAAAGCGCCTCATCAACCAGCGCTTGCAATTGCCGCCCCTCGCTTTTGGCGAGGTTGCGCAATGCAACGAGGGTTTCGGACTTCACCTGGGTTGCAAATTTTTCGCGGGTTGGATTGGCCATGGTTCACCTTGATAACCGCTCGCAGATATCATGATGCGTCATGATCCATCAAGTTTTGTCATGACGGCCGGCGCCTTTGCCTGGGCGGTTTCGTACACTTCAAAGATGGCGAAGGGGCGTCTCGAAACTTCCTTGCCGATCAGAACCGCGCGCGCTTTATGCGGGTGGGGAGGACACAACCCTTTACCCTGGCGGAAATCCCGCCAGGGTAAATCAAACATGCCCTCAGGCCGCCTTGGCTTGTTGCTGTTGCAATAACCCCGTCAGGAATTGCGCAATGGCGCCCATGCCTGATTGCCCGGCGCGGGCTTCGGCATCGCTGTTGTAATTCGTGTTCGTGTTCACATCATAAGCGAAGGTATTGCCGGCGCGATCCGTGATGAATTCAATCGCGCCCACGCCAACGCCATTGGCGCGCAAAAAGGCTTCCATGCGCGGCAACAACGGGTGGGTGAAGTTTTCAATGATACAGAACTTCTCCCCCGGTGCAACGGCGGGGCATACCGCGCCGGGTTCAATGGCGCAGACATCCGCCGGGCAAAGCTCAAACCCCTCAGAGGTATCCACGCGCACGGCGTAAAGGAATTTGCCATTGATGAATTCAGCCCGCGTGATGAAGGGCTCCGGCGCTTCGATGTAGCGCTGCACCAGCCACACGCCATCGCGCGGTGCGGCGAAGGGGTCCGGGTCTACCGTGATTTTCGCCACCGCTTCACGCAGCGCGGCAGCACTCAGAATCAATTGCACGCCCAAGCCCTTGCCGGCGCGGTTATGCTTCAAAACAACCGGAAAGCCGAGCTTTTCCGCCGCCGCTGCAAGATGCTGCGTGCCCACCACGGCAATGGTCGGCGGCGTGGGGATATCGAAACCGGCCAGCGCCGCATATTGCGCAACCTTGGAGACTTCCAACTGCAAAGCCCGCCGGCCATTCACCACAAGCCGCCCATGGCGTTCCAAATGCTCAATCACCGCCCCGGCATATTCCGGGGCATAAGTGTGGCCGCGCGTATGCGATGACGCACTCATGCGATTATAGAAAACGCCCTCGGGCGGTGGCGAGGTCAGGTCAAGCACGCCTTCATCCAGGAACCATTCCTCAAACGGGGTGCCAAGGCGGGCGAAGGCCGCGCGCAGCGGTTCCACCCAGGCATCATTTTCGTGAATGACAAAGACCTTCGACATGCAACTTCTCCAAATCTTCACAAGAAAAAAGACCATCCTGAAGCCAATGCAAGGACCTGAAAAAAGAAAGATTTTCTTTTCCTTCGGCGATTATTTGACGAAAATTCCTGCCCCATGCCGCAGGCCAGGGAGATGCCCTGCCCCCAAGCGGCAGGCGCGATTTCACGATCCGCCTTTAGGCTTTAGGAAGGTCGGGCAGAAAACCCACTGGTGGCGGAGGCCCCCCGATGCAGCTTGATCCCGTCTTTGCCGCGCCGGGGCGCTTCCTCAAGGGCAATATCCATACCCATTCCACCCTTTCTGACGGCCAACGCGCGCCCGAGGATGTGGTGGAGACCTATCGCCGTGGCGGTTATGATTTCATGGCGCTGACAGACCATTTCATGGCGCGCTACAATTTCCCCATCGCCGATACGCGCCGCTTTCGAGCCCCTGGCTTCACAACGCTGCTGGGGGCTGAGGTGCATGCGCCGGCGACCTCACTCGGTGAGATCTGGCACATCTTGGCAGTTGGTCTGCCGCTGGATTTCGCGCCAACACCGCCTGGGGAAAATGGCGCGGCGCTGGCGGCGCGCTGTGCCGAAGCCGGCGCCTTTGTCGCCATTGCCCATCCCGGCTGGTATGGGCTGACCGCGGATGATGGCCACAGCATCGCGGCCGCCCATGCCGTTGAGATCTACAACCACACCAGCCAGCTGCGCACCGATCGCGGCGGCGGCGCCTTTCTGGCGGATCGGCTGCTGACCGATGGCAGGCGCCTCTCCCTGATTGCGGTGGATGACGCGCATTTCGCCTGTGAGGATTGGTTCGGCGGCTGGGTCATGGTGAAGGCCACCGAGAATGAACCGGAAGCGCTGCTCGCTGCGCTCAAGGCCGGTCATTTCTACGCAAGCCAAGGCCCGCGCATTGAGGGCATTCTTTGGGGTGAGGATCGGGTTGAAATACATTGCAGCCCGGCCGCCAGCATCATGGTGCTCGGGCGCGGGTCATCCGCCGCGCAAGCCGTGGCGCCCTTGCAGACCAGGGCCGTGCTGCCGCTTGAAAAGCTGCGCGATGGCGGCTTTGCGCGCATTGTGGTGGCGGATGCGACCGGCAAGCGCGCCTGGTCCAATCCGCATTTCTTTACGTGATAATGATTTGGTTAATTCCAAATTTCTCTGACGCCCAAGTTTTTGGATAAGCCGCGCTGCCCAGGCTAATGGTCCGGTCGCTGCTGTCGCTTCCCGATAGCAGCGTAAATCGGTCGCTGAGATATAGGGGCAGTGGCGCGCGGGGGCAGGTTTGGATCGCGAAAGGCCGCCATAAATCCCACCACCAGGGCCAATTGCGCACCCTGCGGATATGGTGACCGCGCATCCAGGCGCAACCTACGCAACCTCCATCGCGGCTTTCATAATGGCTTAAGCCTTGGGTCATCGGGTGCTGCGAAAATGGGCAGACCACGGTGCTGACGTGATGCGCCGTATAAGAATTTCTTAATCCGGAACAGCAAAAGAATTTCGCCTCGCAATTCTCCTGGTCACCTTTCAGCAAGGACAATGCCTGCACAATGGCACAGTCTCAAGAAAGGAGAACGCCAGAAGATGCGACTAAGACTTGCTCCCCTTTTGCTCAGCATCCTCGCGATGATCGGCACGGTGAATGCCGGTGCGGCCATCTATGCCTGGATGTCCATGCGCCATAACGCGAAGAGCTTTACCGAAATCAAGGCGAATGCCGTCGCACCGCTGATTGATCTGAAGGCTTTGTCCGATGCCTATGCAGTGTTTGTCGTGGACGCATCCCACAAGATGCGGAATAGCAATTTCACCTGGGAAGAAGGCGCAACCAGCCTTGCCGATGCGGTGAAGAACATCAACCGCGCTTGGGCCGCCCTGACCCAAGCCCAATTGCCGCCAAGCGTGCAGGAAGCCTTTGCCCAGGCGCGCGAACGCCGCGCCCCGGCCGAACAGGTCACCCAGGAACTGGTGCGCATCGCGGCCGCGAAGAACAGCGCGCAGCTTGAACAGCTGATCAAGGAACGGCTCTATCAGGCGATTGACCCCTTCACGGAATCGATCGGCGGCATGATGGATACCATCGTGGCCGAAACGAATGAAAAGGTCGCCAATGAGGTGACCTCCGTCACCCAGGCAACGCTGATTATCGCGCTGATGGGGCTTTTCTCGCTCGCGGCGCTGATCGCAGCGGGCTGGATTGTGCTTGCCCGAGTCACTCGTCCGCTTGGCCAGCTTGCCTCTGGCATGGAAAAAATGTCGAAGGGCGATCTTTCCAAGGAATTCCAAGGCACGGAACGCCATGACGAAGTGGGCGAAATGGCGCGTGCCGCGACCGTCTTCCGCGAAGGCCTGGTCGAGGCTGAGAAGCTGCGCGCCGCAGAAGCGACACGCGGGGCGGAAATGGAAGCGGCGCGCCGTGCCGCCATCCAAAGCATTGCGGGTGATCTGGATCGCGCGGTTGGCCAATCGGTCAGCACGCTTTCTGAGAGCACTTCCATGCTGGTGCAGGAAGGGACCAAGGTTGCCTCCGTCACGGATGCGACCCTGGCCCAGGCGCGGTCTGCCGCGCATGAAGGAACGGAAGCCAATCATGGCATCCAATCCGTCTCGGCGGCGGCTGAGGAACTCACGGTTGCGATTTCCGAAGTCTCCAACCGCGTGACCGCCGTGGCGCAAACCGCGCGCGGTGCGGCGGAACAGGCAGATCGCGTGAGCAGCCTGGTGGATGGGCTGAATGCGGCATCCGTGCGCATCAATGATGTCACGGGGCTGATCGGCACCATCGCCGCGCAGACCAATCTGCTGGCGCTTAATGCCACAATCGAATCGGCCCGCGCCGGTGAGGCTGGCAAGGGCTTCGCGGTGGTCGCCTCGGAAGTGAAGAACCTGGCCGCGCAATCGGCCAAGGCGACCGAGAGCATCCAGACCGAAATCGGCGCGATGCAGAATATCATCGGCGATGTGGTGGGCGTGATCGGCGATATCGTCGCGCGCATCAGCCAGTTGGATGGCGAAAACACCGCCATTGCCGCAGCGGTCGAAGAACAATCCGCCACCACGGCGGAAATCGCCACAAGCCTGCGCAATGCCGCCAAGGCGGTGGATGGGCTGGAAGGCTCCATCGGCCGCGTCTCCGGCATGGCGGAAGATGCCGGCAAGGCCATGGGCAGCATCACAGTGGCCAGCCGTACCGTGGCGGATGAGGCGGTACAGCTGCGTGAAGCGACCCAGGCGCTGATCAAGCGGCTGCAAGCGGCCTGATCGGGCCTTTCCGGTCAAATCAAGGGCGGCGGTCCTGCCAGGGCCGCCGCCTTTTTTGCGTCCGCGGCCAGGGGCTGCAACGCCCCCTTAGTGGTATTAGGCTATTATTCCTAATTTTCCCTTTTACAAAGAAACGATCCGGCCTATGTGCGAGGAGCGTTAAAGGCAGACCGATCTGGTCGTCACACGCGAAAGGTTGGAGGCGGGCGGGAAAGTCGAGGAAGCTTAGGACTACGACTGTGCGGAGAATACCGCTCTAACACCTCGGGAGGTAGCCCAGCACGCATTTGAGGAAATGTGGAAAGCAAGGCGGAAAAACGCGCAACTTCAAGAGCTTCGGTAACTCCTGACATTTCATCGAATAGGGCTTCTATTTCGCTGGCTAGCATGTTTAGCTTTTGCGAGCTGAGGGGCTTAATCTCCTGCGGTCGTGAGGGAGGGTGAATAAGCAGCGCGGGAAACTGCCGAGTTCCCTTGGTGGCTATTCCGGGAAGGCCGTGAGCCACGGCGTCCCTTAAACCGTGGGCGTCCGTTACTCGCTTCATAAACCAGTAGAATTGCCGGTGTTCGTCTGGTTCCTTTAGCTTATCGAGATAAATGTCGTCTGCTACCCGTCGAAGGTAATTAGCTCGGCGGATAAACTCGCGCGGCATGCGCTCCTGCGGGTGCTCAACGAGCCAAAAACCCGTGGCAAGCCGCGTAACGTCTTGATCAAGAAACGCCCACCAGACAGTGACGGCACCGACCGCACGGAGGAGGTCTGGCGTTATGCTGGCTCGACTCCACTGAAACGCGCCATTCTTTCCAGCGGTGGCGCCGATGTTTACCCACGCAAAGCCCATTCCGGAGCGCTTGTTCATGCCTGAAGCTCCAAAGTCCAATGTTGAGCAGGTTGCCGCCGAGCTGGTGAGCGCTGATGCCCTTCTTGCTGGCCGATATGAGATGCGTTGCCAAAACCCGCTTATGCCGCGGGACGTGGCTGCGTTCGCACACCGTGCCGACCATCACCGAGGACTGGCGACGGCAGGCGCGGCAATCCAAAAGCCCCCGACGGCGCGCCCCACCGGCCAGCCCGGTTGATTGATCGACAACGCCGCAGTGCGGGCAGACAGGCCCGTGCCGCCAGCGCAATTCTTCCATATTCTCGCGGGCTGCGGTTTCGTCGGTGTAGATCAGAGCGGTGAGGTCCGTCGCCATACATTGACACTAGGCGGAACGCTTCGCTTCTGCCAAAGGAATCGATAGGCTAATTTTCCTATATCCAAAGCCCTCAGCGCTTCCGCATGCAGCAGAATGAGGCGGGGTCGGATCAGGCTGGGGATGGCCGAATCCTTACGGTGACTGTGGCACGAAAGTCACCACACTGTGGCCCTGCCCCATTTTCGCCAAAAGTAACAGTTTGTATTCCTATAATCCTTCTTCCTCAACAGCCCCTTTGAGCAAATCACGCCAGATTTCACCAAGTTACAGCCATCTCACTTGTTCCCGAGCGCGTCGGAAGCTTACCTCCCCAACCAGATCGCAAGAGCGTCACGTCTAACAGGGGGCTTTTACCGGAAATGAGGACAAGCAGGCTTGTCGCGACCGCTTTTGTCGCCCTTGGTGTCGTGTTGGTGTCCAGCCATGCCGGCGCCAGCCAACCGAATGCGCAACCTGCCGCCCAGCGTCAGCAGGCCGCCAAGCCCGCCACGGCGCGGCCCGCCAATCAGGCGCAGCCCAATCGTCAAGCCCCTAGCCCAACCGCCGTTCAGGCGCAGCGCGTCAGCACCAATCAGGCGGCCCAGGCCGCGCGCCGGCCACAGACGCAAGCCCAACGCATAGCCCATGCCAATCCGGGCGGCATTTCCTGCGTGCCCTATGTCCGCCAGGCCACCGGCATGGCCATTCGCGGCAATGGTGGCGATTGGTGGCATAATGCGGCGGGTCTCTATGCGCGCGGCCATAAGCCAGAGCCCGGCGCCATCATGGCCTTTGCGCGCACGGGCCAGATGCGCTCGGGCCATGTGGCGGTGGTGCAGGAAGTGATCAGCGCGCGTGAGGTGTTGATCCATCATGCGAATTGGGCCGGCCCGGGCATTCGTCGCGGGACGATCATGCAAGATGTGTCGGTGATTGACGTGTCCCTGAACAATGACTGGTCCGCGGTCCGGGTGCAGGTTGGGCGCGATCAGGAAAGCCTGGGGCGCATCTACCCGATCCAGGGCTTCATTTATGATCGGCCGGATAATGGCTATGTCCGCACCGCCGCGACCCCGCGGCCCGGCGGTCAGCTTATGGCCAATGCGCGTTCGCTCCGCCCCGATGATGTGCGGGGCTTTGAAGAAGTGGCGCAGGCGCCGGCGCGCCGCTGACGCCTAATTGTCATCGCACTTGGCCGGCGCTGGTTTCGCCCTGAAGCCGCGCCCGGCCATCACCGCATCCTCCCCAAAGCGCGCGCGCAAGGCCTCCATCGCCTTCCAGCGCGCGGCCCGGCGGGGAGCCTCCGGATCCGCCAGATCGCCGCGATCCGCCTGATCCGCCGGCGCCAAGGGCTGGGCACCAATGCCAATCAGCCGGAACGCCGTGCCATCGGCTTCCTTCTGCAAAAGCGGCCGGGCAGCGGCGAAAATCACCTCCGGCAATAGGCTTGGCTCGGCGAGGCGCTGAGACCGGGTGCGCAGCGCGAAATCGGCCGTCTTCAGCTTCAGCACCACGCCACCGGCGGCCAGCCCCTTGTCCTTGAGCCGTCGCGCGAGTTTTTCGCATAGCCGCCAAAGCGGTGCCTCCAGCGCGGCCAGCGCCGCGATGTCGGTCTCAAAGGTGGTCTCGGCGCTGATGCTTTTGGTCTCCCGCGCCGGGTTGACCGGGCGGTCATCCTCGCCCCGCGCACGCGCCACCAGCGCCGGACCATCCGCGCCGAAGCGCGCCAAGGCAGCGCGCGCATCGAGTGCCGCCAATTGCCCAAGGCGCACAAAGCCGGCCGCCGAAAGGCGCTTCGCCATGGCCGGCCCCACGCCTGGCAGCACCGCGACCGATTGGGGGGCTAACCAGGCGGCGGCTTCCTCTGCCCCGATCACGGCAAAACCCCGCGGCTTGTCGCGTTCGGCGGCGAGTTTCGCCATCAGCCGATTGGCCGCGAGGCCGACCGATACCGTCACCCCCACCTCACGCTCCACCGCTTGGGCGAAGCGCGCCAGCACTGCGGCGGGGGGCGCATTGTGCAAAGCCTCGGTGCCGCGCAGATCAAGCACTGCCTCATCTATGGAGAGCGGCTGCACGAGTGGCGTGAGCGCTTCCATCATGGCGCGGATGCGCGCCCCTTCGCGGGCGTATTTCGCCATATCGGGCTTGATCACCACCGCATCGGGGCAGGCAGCGCGCGCCTTGAACATGGGCATCGCACTCCGCACACCCGATAGCCGCGCGATGTAGCAACAGGCCGCGACCACGCCGCGCGTACCGCCGCCGACAATCACCGGGCGGGTCGCCAATTCCGGCCGGTCGCGCTTTTCCACGCTGGCATAGAAGGCATCGCAATCAATATGCGCGACGGTCAGGCGGAACAGGTCCGGGTGGGCCACCACGCGGCGTGACCCGCAAGATGGGCAGCGCGTAAAATCCTCGGCCGCGTGATGGAAGCAATCGCGGCAAAGTGCCGGCATGGTCTAGCGCCTGAGCCAAGGCATGGCAGCAAAACAGGCGAGCAGCACGGCATAGATTGCACCCTCGAAGCTCGCGAAATGCGCCAGCCATTGCTCAGGCGAAAGGCCGCGCATCGCCCGCGTCATGGCGATTTCAGCGCCGATCAACAGCGTGAGCCCTGCCAAACCCATCAGCATGCGCCCGCCGGATTTGGGCGGGATGCCAAAACGCCGCGCGATCAGCGGCGCGAAATGGAAAATGGCAGCGAACATGGGGATGGCCTCAAGCGCACTCGCCACCGCCACACCAAGGCGCGGCGCCAGTAGCAATTCCCGTGTCGCGCCCAAGATGAAGCCAACCACATACAGCAGGAGAAAATAGACCGCACCAGCTTTGAAGGCGCGCGCGATCATGGCGCATCCCAAAGCCGCGCGGCGCCAAAAACGCCCGAGGAATCGCCATGCTTCGCCTGCACCACCGGCGTGCGCGCCACATCGCCAAAGCCATGCCGCGCCATCAGCCCCGGCACATCGCGATAGAGATGCGCCATATTGGACAGGCCGCCCCCCAGCACAATCACATCCGGATCAAGGATATTGGCAATCATCGCCAGGGCCCGCGCCAGCCTATCTGCATGGCGTGCCAAGGCCGCTTGCGCGCGCTGATCGCCCGCTGCCGCCCGAGCCGGCAAGCCAGAGGCATCGCGCGCGCCTGGTCCATCGCAATCCGCGGCCAAGGCAGGGCCGGACAGGAAGGTTTCCAGACAGCCATGCTGGCCGCACCAGCAGCGCGGTCCTGGAAATTCCTCAGGCCGCATCCAAGGCAAGGGCACATGGCCCCATTCGCCGCCCGTGCCATTCGGCCCATCCAGAATTCGCCCGCCCGAGACAATGCCGGCACCGGTCCCCGTGCCGATGATCACCGCGAATACCGTGTTGTAACCCGCGCCGGCGCCATCCGCGGCTTCACTCATCGCCAGGCAATTCGCGTCATTGCTGATGCGCACCGCGCGCCCAAGCAAGGCTTCCAAATCCTGCTTCAAGGCGCGGCCATTGAGCGCCTGGGAATTGGCATTGCGCACCAGGCCAGTCACGGGGCTGAGGCTGCCTGGAATGCCGATGCCAATGCTGCCCTGCTGCCCAAGCTTGGCTTCGGCATCGCGCACCAGGCCGGCGATGGTCGCCAAAACCTCCTCATATGCCGCGGGGCTTGCCTGGCGTTCGCGCAGCCTCACGGCACCATCATCGCCAAGGGCCACGATTTCTGTCTTGGTGCCGCCCAGATCAATGCCGAGTTTCATGCTAATAGTCTTGGTCAAGGCAAGGCAGCGCCGCAAGCCTGAACTGGCGGCCAAACGCAAGCCATGGTGGAAGAGAACGCATGAGTGAGACGATTCTGGATGTGAAGGGCCTGACCTGCCCCCTGCCGGTGCTGAAGGCGAATAAGGCCTTGCGCGGCATGGCGGGCGGGGCGCGGCTGACGGTACTGGCGACTGACCCGGCCTCGGTTGCGGATTTCAACGCCTTTTGCCGGGAAACCGGCCATGCGCTGCTGGCCTTGTCCGAAGATCAGGGCAGCTATCGCTTCGTCATCCGCAAGCGGGATGACACGCCGGCATGAGCGTACTGATCCTGACCCATGCCGCCTGTGTGGCGCATGATCCGGGGCCGCATCACCCGGAATGCCCGGATCGCTGGCGTGCCGTAACCCGCGCCCTGGAGGCGGAAGCCTTCAGCACCCTGCTCCGCGCTGAAGCACCGCGCGCAACGCATGAACAAATCCTCCGCGTGCATCCGGAAGCCTATCTGCAAGCGATACTGGATTCGGCCCCTGCCGAGGGTGACCGCGTGGCCTTGGATGCCGATACCATCCTGTCCCATGGCAGTATCGAAGCTGCCTTGCGGAGTGCCGGCGCGGCAGTCGCGGCAGTTGATGCCGTCTGCACCGGGCCGATCCGCCACGCTTTTTGCGCCACGCGCCCGCCTGGCCATCACGCTGAACCGGCCCGCCCCATGGGGTTTTGCGTCTTCGCCAATGCCGCGATTGCCGCGCGCCATGCCCAGGCCGTGCATGGCCTGAAGCGCGTGGCGGTTGCGGATTTCGATGTGCATCACGGCAATGGCACGCAAGCCTGTTTTGAGGCTGACGCATCGCTGATGCTCGCGTCATCCCATCAATGGCCGCTTTATCCCGGCACCGGTGCACCGACAGAACGGGGGGTGGGCAATATCTTCAACGCCACCTTGCCGCCGGGGGCCGATGGCGCGGCGTTTCGCGCCGTATGGGAAAGGCTTCTGCTGCCCGCCTTAGATGCTTTCGCGCCCGAATTGCTGATCATCTCGGCTGGGTTTGACGCGCATGTGGCGGACCCGCTGGCGCAGTTGCGGCTGACGGAGGCGGATTTCACCTGGATCACGGAAGAACTCTGCGCCTTGGCCGCGCGCCATGCCGAAGGGCGTGTCGTTTCAGTGCTGGAAGGCGGCTATGATCTTGCTGCCCTTGGCGCTTCAGTGGCCGCGCATGTTCGCGCGCTGATGCTCAATTAACCCTTGCAGAGCCCCGCTGAGCGCCCCCAAATTCCACATTACATAACAAAGAGGTCCGCCATGCGCCGTCGTCATCTTCTCGCAGCCCTGCCCGCCGCGGCTTTAGCGCCGCGCCTTGCCGTCGCGCAGGATTGGCCGCCCGGCCCGGTGCGCGCCATTGTGCCCTTCGCCCCTGGTTCCGCCACCGATACGGTCGCGCGCGTATTCACCGAGAAAATGCGCGACACGCTCGGCCAGAATGTGGTCGTGGAAAACCGCGCCGGCGCCAATGGGCTGATCGGGGCCGAGGCCGTGGCCCGCGCCACGCCCGATGGCCTGACCGTGCTGATCGGCACCAATTCCACCAACGCCGCCGCCGGGGCGCTGTTTAAGCGCGTGCCCTTTGATGTGGACACTGCCTTCATCCCGGTCTCGACCCTTGGCTCCGTGCCCCTGCTGGTCGCTGTACGCGCCGAATCGCGCTGGCAGAACCTGGGCGAGCTGCTGGCCGAGGCGAAAACCAAGCCCGAGGGCATCACCTATGCGTCAGCGTCTTCGTCTCAGCAGGTTTCGACCGAGCTGATGGCGCATATGGCGGGGGTGAAGATGCTCCGCGTGCCCTATCGCTCCTCGCCTTTGGCGGTGCAGGATTTGCTGGCGGGGCGCGTTGATCTTTTCGTGGCGGATCAATTGGTTATCCTGCCGCAGGCGCGCGAAGGGAAGCTGCGCATCCTTGGCATTACCTCGCCCCAGCGTTCCGCCATGCTGCCGGAAATTCCAACCGTGGCCGAAGCGGGCAACCTGCCGGGCTATCAGATCACCGCCTGGTTCGGGCTTTTCGTGCCCGCCGGCACGCCGGCCATTGCGGTTTCCCGCCTGAATGCCGCCGTGCGCCGTGCCGGGGAACAGGCTGATTTGCGCGAAAGACTGTCTTCGGGCTTCGGCATGGTGGTTTCCACCTCCACCCCGGAGGAGGCTGCCGCCTTCGTCAAATCCGAGACCCAGCGCTGGACCTCGGCCATTCGTACCGCGGGCATCGAACCGGAATAGACTTTTCCAAATCAGTCAGGCTAGGCTGACAGTATGGCACGTACACCAAATGAGACGGCGGGGCCGCCGCCATCCGATATCGCCGCCCTTTCCTTCGAGCAAGCGCTCGCGGAGCTTGAGGGTATTGTGCGGGAATTGGAAAGCGGCAAGGGCGCCTTGGAAGCCTCGGTCACCGCCTATCAGCGCGGTGCGGCGCTGAAGCGCCATTGTGAGGCGAAGCTCGCGGAAGCGGAGCAGAAAATCCAGGCCATTGTGGACGGCCCGGCCGGGCCTTCCTTGCGAGACGTGGAATAGCGCGCCGCATGTCCGCCGCTGCACCCGATTCCGCCAAGGCCCTTGCTACCGCCATGGCGGCGGCGGCTGCCGAAATTGATCGCGCGCTTGATGCGCTAATCCCACCGCCGGAAGGCGATGAGGCACGGCTGTTTGAAGCCATGCGCTATGCCAGCATGGGTGGCGGGAAAAGGCTGCGCGGTTTTCTGGTGCTGGAAGGGGCGGCACAATTCGGCGTCGCACGCGAAGCGGCACTGCGCGTGGCGGCAGCGATTGAAATGCTGCATGCCTATTCGTTGGTGCATGATGATCTGCCCTGCATGGATGATGATGATCTGCGCCGCGGCAAACCCACCGTGCATCGCGCCTTTGATGAAGCCACTGCCGTATTGGCGGGTGATGCGCTGCAAACCCAGGCTTTTCTGGTGTTGAGCGAGCCCGATACGCATGCCGACCCTGCCGTCCGTGCGGAGCTTTGCCGTGCCTTGGCGCGCGCGGCCGGGGCGCGCGGCATGTGCGGCGGGCAGATGCTGGATATGCTGGCGGAAGAAGCCGGCCGGCCCTTGGAAGAAGCGGAAATCGGCCGGCTGCAATTGCTGAAGACCGGCAAGCTGATTGAATTTTCCGCCGAAGCCGGCGCCATTCTTGGCAAGGCGCCCATTCAGCTGCGCCACGCGCTTTCCGCCTATGGCCGCGATCTGGGCGCTGCCTTTCAGATTGCCGATGATGTGCTGGATGCGACCGCATCGGCCGAGGAAACCGGCAAGCGCACCGGCAAGGATGCCGATGCGGGCAAGGCCACTCTTGTTGGGCTTTTGGGGCTGGAACGCGCCAGGCTGCAAGCGGAACGGCTTGCTGCCCAGGCGCAGGATCATCTGGATGCTTTCGGGGAAGCGGCGGCGCATTTGCGCGCGCTTGCGGATTATACCATCGCGCGGAGAAGCTGAATGAACCGTCCTGTCACACCGCTGCTCGATCGCGTTTCGATCCCAAGCGATTTGCGGAACTTCTCCGGCGATCAATTGAAACGCCTGGCCGAGGAATTGCGCGCCGAGACGATTGATGCCGTGTCCGTCACCGGCGGGCATCTTGGCGCATCACTTGGCGTGGTTGAATTGACCGTTGCGGTGCATGCGATTTTCGACACACCATATGACCGGCTGATCTGGGATGTCGGGCATCAGGCCTATCCGCACAAGATTTTGACCGGGCGGCGCGACCGTATCCGCACGCTGCGTCAGGGTGGCGGGCTTTCCGGCTTCACGAAACGGAGTGAGAGCGAATACGACCCCTTCGGCGCGGCGCATTCCTCCACCAGCATTTCCGCCGGGCTTGGCATGGCGATTGGCAGCCAATTGCAGGGCAAGGAACGCAATGTCATCGCCGTGATCGGCGATGGGTCCATGAGTGCCGGCATGGCTTATGAAGCCATGAACAATGCCGGCGCATCCAAGGCCAATCTGATTGTCATCCTGAACGATAATGACATGTCCATCGCACCCCCCGTGGGCGCGATGAGTGCCTATTTGTCCAAGCTGATTTCATCGCGCCCCTTCCTTTCCTTGCGCGATATGATGGCGCGGCTGGCCAGGCGCTTTCCCGCACCTTTGGAACGCGCGGCACGGCGCGCCGATGAATATGCGCGCGGGCTGCTGACGGGCGGCACATTGTTTGAGGAATTGGGCTTCTATTATGTGGGGCCAGTGGATGGGCATGATCTTGATCATTTGCTGCCCATCCTGCGCAATCTGCGTGATCGGGATCAGCAAGGCCCGATCCTGCTGCATGTGGTAACGCAAAAGGGCAAGGGATATGCGCCGGCGGAATCCTCGCCTGACAAATATCACGGCGTGGTCAAGTTCAATGTCGTCACCGGCGAACAGGCCAAGGCGCCGCCCGGCCCGCCTTCCTTCACCAAGGTCTTCGCCAATGCGCTGATCGCGGAAGCGGAAGCCGATGAACGCATTGTTGCCATCAATGCCGCCATGCCTTCCGGCACCGGGCTTGATGCCTTCGCCAAGAAATTCCCGCGCCGGAGTTTTGATGTCGGCATTGCGGAACAGCATGCGGTGACGTTTGCGGCGGGGCTTGCGACCGAAGGGCTCAAGCCCTTTTGTGCGATCTATTCAACCTTTTTGCAGCGCGCCTATGACCAGATCATGCATGATGTGGCGCTGCAATCCCTGCCCGTGCGCTTCGGCATGGACCGCGCCGGGCTGGTGGGTGCGGATGGCGCAACCCATGCAGGGTCTTTCGATATCGCCTATCTCGGCTGTCTGCCCAATATGGTGCTGATGGCCGCCGCCGATGAGGTGGAGCTGATGCATATGGTCGCGACCTCTGCCGCGATTGATGATCGGCCTTCCGCGTTTCGCTATCCGCGCGGTGAGGGGTTTGGCCTTGAATTGCCAAAGCGCGGTTCGGTGCTGGAACTCGGCAAGGGGCGTGTGCTGCGTGAAGGCACTGCGATTGCAATCCTATCCTATGGGGCGCGCTTGCAGGAATGCCTGAAGGCAGCTGATGAATTGGCAACGCATGGGCTTTCCTGCACGGTCGCCGATGCGCGCTTCGCCAAGCCCTTGGATACCGCTTTAGTGGAACGGCTGGCGCGGGAGCATGAGGTGCTGATCACAATTGAAGAAGGCTCCATGCTCGGCTTCAGCGGCATTGTCATGCATCATCTGGCGACGCGCGGGCTGATGGATCGTGGGCTGAAAATCCGCCCCATGTGCTTGCCGGATGTCTTCATTGATCACGACGCGCCGCGCAAGCAATATGATCAGGCCGGGCTGAATGCGCCGCAGATTGTGGCGACGGCGCTTGCCGCTTTGGGCAAGGCAGAGATGCACTTGCCCGCGCGGGCGTAACCCCTTCGCCCGCGCCTACTCCGCCGCCTGCCTAATGGGGTCAGCGAAGCGTGGTGCCACCTGTTCCATGAAAAGGCGGATGGAGTTGTTGGTGACCTCGGCGCTCATCGGTCCCAAGCGGAAGGAACAGATCACGCCGCCAACGCCAGTCGCTTCAATCTCCGCCATACGGGCCGCAACCGTGGCCGGCGTGCCGCAGATCAGCGCGTGTTCGGGATTGGTGCGCGCGGGCGGCGCGGTTTCCTTTTTCATGATCACGCCCTGTTCAGCGTAGATTTTCTCGCGCATGGCCTTGCGCTGCGCCTGCATCGCCTCAAAGGCAGGGATCGCGATGCGGCGCGCTTCGTCATCCGTCTCCGCCACCACCACATTGCGCCAGACCCAGCTTTCCGCAAAGCAATGCGCGATATGCGCCGCATCAAACCCGGCTTCGGCGAGTGCGGCGCGATAGGCCGCGAGGCGCTTTTGCGTCACTTCCAGCGATTGCACATTCATCAGGAAGGGCAGGCCACGCCGCGCCAGATGCAGCGCGCCATCTTCGCTGGATGCAGCGCGGATGACATAAGGATGTGGCTTGGTGAAGGGTACCGGGCGCAGCCTTGGCACATTCAATTCCCAGAACCGGCCCTTGTGCTGAAAACCATCCGGGCTGGTCCAGGCTTTCAGCATAATGCCCTCAGCTTCCTCATAGCGTTCCAGCGCTTCCTCTGCCGGAATGCCATAGCCCTGGTATTCATAGACATTATAGGCCGTGCCGCGCCCAAGCCCGACAATCACGCGCCCGCCGGAGAGATTATCCAAAAGCGACATTTGTTCCGCGAGCCGCATCGGGTGATGCAGCGATACCTGCGCCACCGCGAAACCAACTTTTATGCGCTTGGTGGCTGACAGCACGGCAGCGGCGAAAGTCACCGGGTCCACATAGGCGCAATTGCCATCGAAATGATGTTCGGCAAGCCAGAGCACTTCCACCCCAAGCTCATCACAGAGCTTCGCTTCCGCGATGCTTTCCGCGATCACGCGCTGATCGCTGGATGGCTCGCGGCTTTCGGGAAAAAGGAAATTGCTGAAGCGCAGCATGGTGGCCTCCACAGCGGTAATGGGCGAAGGTTAGATCAAGCCCAGCAATGCGCAAGTTTTTTCCTTGCCCAGTGCCCGTGGGCCGCGCTGTAATTCGCCTGAACCAGGGGGGCTTTGGCATGATCGGCAGGCGCGCAATACTGGCGGCGGGGTTGGCGGCACCCGTCATCCAAGTCCAAGCACAGGAACGGCCGATCCAGATCATGGTGGGCTTCACGCCAGGCGGGAATATTGACCTTGCCGCGCGCATGGCCGCGCCGTTTCTGGAGAAATACCTGGGCGGCCAGCAGATCATCGTCGTCAATCGCCCAGGTGCGGGCGGCATGATCATGTTGAATGAGGTCTCGGCCGCCGCGCCGGATGGCCGCATCGCCGCGCTGGTATCGCTGCCCGCGCTGGTGACGGCGCTTTATGACAATACGCCGCGCTACCGTGTGGAAAGCTTCGCCTATGTCGGGCTTTTGACCGATGAGCCTTATACCATCTTCGTCGCACCCAATTCGCCCTATCGCAGCCTGACCGAGCTGATCGAGGCCGCGCGCGCCAAGCCCGAAGATATCACCATGGCGGGTGCCGGCATTGGCAGCGCGCCGCATCTGGCGCTGATGCAATTGGAAAATGCCTCTGGCGCGCGCTTCACCTGGCTGCCCACCACCGGCGCCGGTCAGGCGATGCAATTGGTCCAGGGCGGGCATGTCGTGGGCTCGATCTCCACCGTCAGCCTGACGGTGCGCGCGCATCTGCAAGGCAGCCTTCGCGTGCTGGCGCTGATGGAAAAACAGCGCTGGGACAAGGCGGGGGATTTGCCAACGGTGGCGGAAGCGGGCTTCCCGCTGGCAGCGGGTTCAGCGCGCGGCTTTGCGCTGCCCGCCGCGACGCCCGAACCCATTCTGGCGCGCTGGGAAGAAGCGGTGCGCCGCACGGCGGAGGACCCGGATTTCCGCGCCATGGCGGAACGGGATTTTCTGATTGTGCGGCACATGAACCGCGCCACCATGCGCCGCTTCGTGGATGAGCAATACGCTGCCTATGGCGAGATGTGGCGGCGCACGCCCTGGAAAAAGTAACGCATCAGCCGCGCCACATCCCCCCGCCATCCACATCCACCACCGTGCCATTCACGTAAACGCCGCGCGGGCTTGCCAGGAACACCGCCAGATCAGCAATTTCGGCTGATTCAATCGGGCGATTGAAGGGCAGGCCAGTGATGGTTTCCGCCCAGCGTTCCTCATCACCGAATTTCAGCTTCGCATTGACGCGCGCCTGGGTGATCATGCGATCGGTCTTGGTCACCGCCGGGTTGATGCCGACAACCTTGACGCCATTGGCTTGCGTCGCCGCACCCAAAGCCTGGGTGAAGGCAATCAGCGATGCATTGCCCGCGCCGCCGCAAATATAACCGGCCTTGGGCGAACGCCCGGCCATGCCGATAATGTTCACCACCGCACCCGCCTTGCGCGCTTCCATCGCCGGCAGATAGAGCTGGCAGAGATGAATGTAGCCAAAGACCTTCAGGCTCCAGGCTTCCTGCCAGCGCTGGATGGAAATATCCTGCAAGCGCCCGGATGGAATGGCGCCGGCGTTGTTCACCAGCACATCAATATCCGGAAAAGCGGCATGCAGCCTTTCGCGTTCTTCCACCTTCGAAAGATCAGCGGCGAGGGTTTCAACGCGTACCTGCGCAAGTGCCCGCACCTTATCGGCGGCGGTGGCGAGTGCCGCCGCATCCCGCGCTGAAAGCACCACATCGCAGCCCTCCCGCGCGAAGGCTTCCGCACAAGCAAGCCCAATGCCTTTTGATCCACCCGTGACAAGCACACGCTTGCCGGCAAGCTGCATATCCATGTTCACACCACCAATTCAATGAGGAAGGGGCCGGGGCGCGCGAAGCTTTGGCTCATCATGTCAGCAACCTGATCAAGCGTGGTCGCCTGCGCGGCTTCCACACCCATGCCTTCGGCCAGCTTTACCCAGCCGATATCAGGATTGCCGAGGTCCATCATATCCATCGCGGTACGTCCCGGATTGGCGCCGACATTGCGGTATTCGCCAAGCAGGATCGCGTATTTGCGATTGGAAATGATCACCGTGGTTACCGGCAGTTTTTCGCGCGCCTGAGTCCAAAGCGATTGCACCGTATACATGGCCGAACCATCGGCCTGCATATTGATCACCCGCCGGCCGCCGCCACCTACCGCGGCACCAGTCGCCAAGGGCATGCCGCAGCCAATGGCGCCGCCCGTGATCTGCAACCAATCATGCGGCGGCGCGTTATGGGTTTCAGGGAAGAAGCCGCGACCGTAGGAGACACTTTCATCGGCAATGATCGCATCTTCCGGCATCAGCGCGCCAAGAACACGCGCGAGGCCTTCCGGCGTTGGCGCACCGCGCGCCACTTCCGGGCGCGGGCCGCGATCAGGAATGGCGATGGCGGGCGCGTTCAATTCTGCCGCCAGCGCGGCCAACGCCACTTCGGCATTCTGTTCATAACGCGTCAGCACATGCACTTCGGCGTTCGGTGGGTAATGCAGCGAAGGCTTGCCCGGATAGCCGAAGAAGCCGACGGGCGCCTTGGCATTCACCAGGATAAGATGCTCCACCCATTTCAGCGCATCCACCGCCTGGTCCACGTAATAAGGCACGCGTTCAAGGGCGATGCGCCCACGCCCGCGCTGGGTGCGACCGTTGGATCCCTCGGCCATCAGCCGCGCACCGGTTACCTCAGCAATCCGATAGGCGTGCAACTGCGCGCCTTCGCGCAGACTCGGGCCGCCCAGCAGGATCAGCACATTCTTCTTCTCACGCAGGATGCGCGCGGCATTGCGGATGGCATGCGGGTCCGCTTCCGGCACGGCGGGCACGGGCAGGGCGGGCGCCACCACGCCGCCATCATTCCAGGCGGTATCGGCAGGCAGGATCAGCGTCGCGATCTGGCCTGGGGAGGTGCGTGCCGCTTGCACCGCCACGGCGGCATCCGCCCCCACCTTGGTTGAATCGGTGGACGTCCTCACCCAGGCGGAAACGCCGCGCGCGAAGCCTTCGGTATCGGCGGTCAGCGGCGCGTCATAGGGGCGGTGATAGGTGGCGTGGTCGCCCGTGATATTCACAATGCCGGACCGGGCGCGCCGCGCATTATGCAGATTGGCCAGACCATTAGCCAGGCCCGGGCCGCAATGGAGGAGCGTGCAGGCCGGCTTTTCCGCCATGCGCCAATAGCCATCCGCCATCCCGGTCACGACATTTTCCTGCAAGCCCAGCACGCAGCGCATACCGGGGATCCGGTCCAAGGCGGCCACGAAATGCATTTCACTTGTGCCTGGATTGGAGAAACAAACATCAACCCCACTACCTATGAGTGTATGGACCAGGCTTTCCGCACCATTCATTGCCGACTCTCCACTTGGCGTTTCTGGGCGCAGCCTGCGCCGAGGGGCGGCTTCGGGCAAGATGGGGCACTTGTCATGCGGTAATTTCGCCGTAATTTGCCGGCAGAAGTAACAATGCGGTGACGAAAACCGCCTCTGGGGGAGCTTTCCGGTCATGCCTCGTTTGGCCGTTGCCTTTTTTGCGTCGGGCTTTGCTGCGCTGCTGTGCCAGATTGTCTGGCAGCGGATGCTCGGCATTTTTGCCGGCTCTGACACGATTTCTGCAGCACTTGTCGTGGGCGCCTTCCTGGCCGGGCTTGGCATTGGTTCGATCATTGGCGCCAAGATCGCCGATCGTATCACGCCCGCGCGCGCGCTGATCGGCTTTGCTTTGGCAGAAACCGGGGTCGGCATTTTCGCCGTGCTGTCCAAGGCTTTTCTTTATGATTGGCTGGCGACCGATCTGGCCGGGGTGGTGGATGACCCGGCGATGATCTTCGCGCTCTGCTTCGCGGGGCTTGTGCTGCCAACCACGCTGATGGGCGCTTCCCTGCCGCTTTTGGCGCGCGCTGTCTCGACCGCTTTGGACACGGTGGCGGAACGGATTGGCCTGCTTTACGGGCTGAACACCTTTGGCGCCGGGCTTGGCGCACTGCTGGGTGGCTGGTTTCTGGTCGGCAATCTTGGCTTTGTCGGCGCGCTCTGGCTGGCCGCGGGGCTTGAGATTTTCGCCGCCATCCTGGCGCTGTCGCTGCTGCCGCAGCTGCGTGGCGTGCCCCTGCCCGCGCCGAGCCCCGCCGCCAAGGATGGCGATGCGCCCTTTGGCAGCCTGCCGCTCTGGTGCTTTCTGGTGTTCCTGTCGGGCTATGTGATTGTGGCGCTGGAGATTCTCTGGGTCCGCATCATGGGCCAGGTTGGGCAATACCACGCCTATCTTTTCCCGACCGTGCTTGGGATTTTCCTGTTGGCCGATGGGCTTGGCATGGCCTTCGCAGCCCGCATGGTCCGCCACCTGAAGGACCCGCGCCCGGCCTTTTTCATTACCCAGGGTGCCGGCTTTGTCCTGGCGGTGGTCCTGCTGGCTGCGCTTTGGATTGTCCTGCCCTTGTCGCCCATCGCTGATCTGATGGCGGTTGATCATTCGCGCCTGCATGGCGGCGCCCTGGCAATGACCATCTTCCTGGCCGTGCTGGTGGTGGGGCCGCCATCCTTCCTGATTGGCATGACCTTCGCCTTTGTGCAGCGCGCCGTGCAGCAGGATTTGGCGAGTGTCGGCACGCGGGTTGGTTGGGTGCAATTGGCCAATATTGCCGGCAATGCGGCGGGGTCCATTTTCACCGGCCTGATTACGCTGCATTTTCTGGGTACGGCGGGCACGCTCAAGCTTTTGGCCGCGCTTTCGTTGCTGCTGCTGCTGGGCTGGCTTTGGCATGGCGGCTGGCGCCGGCCGGTGGAAGGCGGGCTTGCCATCGCCTCCGCGCTCGCGCTGCTGGTCATTCCGGGCAATGCCGGGCTTTGGTCGCGCATGCATGCGGAAGGGCCGGGCAATATGGTGGCCTGGGCGGAAGATCGTTCAGGCGTGGCGTTTTTCCGCGACAGCAAGGGCGCGGATGGCGTAGCGGAAGGCCCCTTCTTCATTCAGGGCTTCAGCCAGGGGCGCATTCCCTTCCTGTCCATTCACCAATTCCTGGGCGCGGTTGGGCCGCTGATCCATCCTGATCCGAAAAATGTGCTGGTGATTGGGATTGGCAGCGGCGGGACGCCCTGGGCCGCGGGCATTCGCCCGGAAAGCCAGATTCGCGCCATTGAATTGGTGGCGCCGGTGCTGACGGCGCTGGAAGAAATCGGCCAGCATTACCCGGATGGCCCCATCGCGCGCATGTTCAAGGACCCGCGTTGGCAGATGGAATATGGCGACGGGCGGCGCACGCTGGCCAAGGAAGACCGGCGCTACGACATTATTGAAGCCGATGCGATTCTGCCGCAGGGCTCACATTCCGGCCTGCTCTATAGCGCGGAATTCATCGAACAGGCGCGGCGGCGTTTGGCGCCGGGCGGCCTTTATATTCAATGGACCCCGACGCAGCGCGCGGTGCAGACCTTCGCTGCCGTCTTTCCCCATGCGCTATTGCTGATGCCAGCGGGGGTCATGATCGGATCGAATGAGCCGATTCCCTTCGACCCGGCGAAGCTTGCGGCGGAATTCGCCAAGCCCGCGCATAGCGCGCATCTGCTTGCCGGCAATCGGGAGTTCAGCGATTGGCCAAGCCTTTTCGCCGGCACGCCCCTGCAATGGCTGCCAGGGCAGAAGCGGGAAGAGGCACCACTCACGGATGTTTTCCCGCGCGATGAATTCTACATCAATAATCCTGGCCATGGCACGGATTATTATGTGCGCAGCCGAAACGCTTCGGGGCAGCGCCGCGCGGCGGCGGAATAGACGCGCGGTAATGGGCCTTTTCTACATCCCCAAGGCGCGGCGATAGAGATCGAGCAGCGTTTCCTGTTCTTCCACTTCTGCCGGTTCCTGCTTGCGCAACCGGATCACCGCGCGCAGTACCTTCACATCAAAGCCAGCGGATTTCGCTTCTGCAAAAATATCCTTGATATCGCTGGACAGCGCCTTTTTTTCTTCTTCCAGGCGTTCAATGCGCTCCACAATGGACCGCAGCCTTTCGCCTGCGATGCCGCCGACTTCGGTGGTTTCCTGCGTGCTGGGGCCCTTGGCCATTCTGCGTTCCTCAGTGTGAAGGCCAGACGCTTTAGCTTTAGGTGCGCGCGCCATCAATGTTGCCCCTGCCCGGAAGTGGCGAATTTCGCCTTTTGCTCGGGCGACGCTTCCTTCTGATACTGCGCCTGCCATTCCTTATAAGGCATGCCGTAGATGATCTCCCGCGCTTCCGGGTCGGTCAGCGGCAGGCCCTTTTCCTCAGCCGCGGCGCGATACCATTTGCTGAGGCAATTCCGGCAGAAGCCGGCCAAGTTCATCATGTCTATGTTCTGCACGTCATTGCGGCCGCGCAGATGTTCCACCAGCCGGCGGAAGGCAGCGGCTTCCAACTCTGTCTGGGTTGCCTTGTCGAATTCGGGCATGGGGACCTCCTGAAGCTTTCGTCGCCATAGATGGCCCATTCGGCGCGACTTCGCCATACTGGTTCCCAAAAGGATATTCGCCATGGCCTTTACCGATGCATCCGCCCGCGCCGCGCTCCGCCAAGTGTTCGAAGCCGCCATTGCCAGCGCCGATCCGCGCCAGGTGCTGGCGCGGCATTTGCCGGAACGCCCGCGCGGGCGGGTGATAGTGCTCGGCGCCGGGAAATCCGCCGCCGTCATGGCCGCTTCGGTGGAGGCCGCCTGGCCCGATGCCCCGATCGAGGGCCTGGTGGTGACCCGCTATGCCCATGGCTACCCAACGCGTCGGATCAGGGTGCTGGAAGCCTCTCACCCCGTGCCGGATGCTGCCGGGGCCAAGGCCGCGGCGGCGTTGCTGGAAGTCGCGCGCGGTGCGGGGGCGGATGATCTGGTGCTGTTTCTGGTCTCGGGCGGTGGGTCTTCGCTGACGACGCTCCCCGCCCCCGGTCTGACGCTGGAGGAGCTGATTGCGGTGAACAAGGCGCTGCTCGCTTCCGGCGCCACCATTCATGAAATGAACTGCATCCGCCGGCATCTTTCTGCCTTTTCCGGCGGGCGGCTGGCTGCTGCCGCCCATCCCGCGCGCGTGGTGACGCTCGCGATTTCCGATGTGCCGGGGGATGACCCGAGTGTGATTGCCTCCGGCCCCACCGTGCCGGACCCGTCAAGCTTCGCCGATGCGCGGGCTTTGGTCGCGCATTACGGGATGGCATTGCCGGAAGCGGTGATGGCGCATCTGGTGGCTGGGCTGGAAGAAAGCCCGAAACCCGGTGATCCGCGCCTGGGCACGCCGGATTACCGCTTCATCGCGACGCCGGCCATGGCCCTGGAAGCCGCCGCAACTGCCGCGCGCGGGCTTGGCCTGACGCCCTTGATTCTGGGCGATGCCTTGGAAGGGGAGGCACGGGAATTGGGCACCGCACTCGCCGGCATGGCGCGTTCTGCCGCGACCCATGGCCACCCCCTGCCCGGCCCGGCCATCCTGCTTTCCGGCGGAGAAACCACAGTCACCATCCGCAGCCCCAAGCCGGGACGCGGCGGGCGGAATGGGGAATGCCTGCTCGGCTGCGCGCTGGCCTTGGCTGGAACCCCCGGCATCTGGGCTTTGATGGGCGATACGGACGGCATTGACGGGTCAGAGGATAATGCCGGCGCCATCGCCACCCCGGACACGCTGGCCCGCGCCCGCGCGGCTGGGCTTGATCCGCGCGCCTTGTTGGCGGGGCATGACAGCTACCGGCTATTCCAGACGCTGGGCGATCTGGTGGTGACGGGGCCGACGCTCACCAATGTGAATGATTTTCGCGCGCTTTTGGTAGCTTAACTTTTAAAAGTTAAGTTATGCGGATTTTGGGTGGCGCCTTAACTTAATTTTGCTAAGATGCCGCCATGCGTGACCCAGCCCTTGAAGCCCTTCTCGCCCGGCGCGGCACCGTCAAGCAGATCGCCGCCGCCCTGGGCATTTCGACCGCCGCCGTTTCCCAATGGAAGCGCATTCCGGAAGATCGTGTTCCGGACATCGCCAAGGCGCTGAACCTGCCGCCCGCAAGCCTGAGACCCGATCTGGCGCCCGCCCCACCCCATTCTGAACCAAGCACAGGAGCGCCCCGCATGGTGGCCCGCCCCGTTCTGCGCCGCCGGCGCCGCACCAAAATCATCGCAACGCTGGGCCCCGCCAGCAGCAGCGCGGAGATGATCGAAAAGCTCCACCGCGCCGGGGCCGATATCTTCCGGCTCAATTTCTCCCATGGCAGCCATGAGGATCACGCCGCGCGCATCGCCACCATCCGCGCCGTGGAGGCCAAGGTGGGCCGCCCCATCGGTATCCTTGCCGATGTGCAGGGGCCGAAGCTTCGTGTCGGGCGCTTCCAGGCCGGGCGGGTGCAGTTGCAATCGGGGCAGAGCTTCAAGCTTGATCTGAACCCCACCCCCGGCGATGCCAGGCGGGTCAATCTGCCGCATCCGGAAATCATCGCCGCGGCGCAAATCGGCACGACGCTGTTGTTGGATGATGGCAAGCTTCGGCTGCGTGTCACGCATAAGCGCCCGGATCATCTGGAAACCCAGGTGGTGGTGGGCGGCCCGCTTTCGGACCGCAAGGGCGTGAATGTGCCCGATGTGGCGCTGCCCATCCCGGCACTGACGGAAAAGGACCGCGCGGACCTTGCCTTCGTGCTGGATCAGGGCGTGGAGTATATCGGCCTTTCCTTCGTGCAGCGCCCGGAAGATGTGGCGGAGGCCAAGGAAATCGCCGCCGGGCGCGCCTGGATCATGGTGAAGCTCGAAAAACCACAGGCGCTTGAAAACCTCGATGCCATCATGGCTTTGACCGATTGCGTCATGGTCGCGCGCGGCGATTTGGGCGTGGAGCTGCCACCGGAAGAAGTGCCGCTCGCGCAAAAGCGCATTGTGCGCACGGCCCGCGCACTCGGCAAACCCGTGGTCGTGGCCACGCAAATGCTGGAGAGCATGATCACCGCCCCCAGCCCAACGCGCGCCGAGGTTTCCGATGTTGGCACGGCAGTGTTCGATGGCGCGGATGCCGTGATGCTCTCGGCCGAGACCGCCGCCGGGCAATACCCTTATGAGGCGGTGAATATGATGGACCGCATTGTGGCGCGGGTGGAGCAAGATCCCGATTGGCGCCGCCTGACCGATGCCGCGCGCCCTGGCCCCGAACATTCCAGCGCCGGCGCCATCGCGACCGCCGCGCGCCAGGTCGCCGAGACAATCGAAGCGGAGGTAATCGCGACCTTCAGCTCCACCGGTTCCACCACGCTACGCGTGGCGCGGGAGCGGCCGCATTGCCCAATCCTGGGGCTGACCACCAGCGCGGGTGTGGCGCGGCGCATGGCGCTGATCTGGGGGGTACATTCGCTGGAAGTCAGCGAAATCCATTCCATGACCGAAATGGTGGCACGCGCGACGCGCGCCGCGCAGCATGAAGGCTTCGCCAAAAGCGGGGATGAGGTGGTGGTGACGGCGGGTGTCCCCTTTGGCACGCCGGGCACGACGAATGCTTTGCGCGTCGCGATTGTGAAGTAAGGCCACGCAGAAACAAAAAAGGCGAGACCCTTGATCAAGGGTCTCGCCAATCATAGTGAAAAAATCAGCGCATCGGCAGCGCGTACATCAGCCCGCCTGGCGTGGTCCAAAGATGGTTCGGGCCGCGCGGCAATTGCACCTGGCTTTTCTCGCCCATGGTGCGTTCATAAAGCTCCCCATAATTGCCGATGGCG
This sequence comes from Roseomonas sp., assembly GCA_020249925.1. Lineage (GTDB taxonomy): Bacteria > Pseudomonadota > Alphaproteobacteria > Acetobacterales > Acetobacteraceae > Neoroseomonas. Next base: position 88,595 of record JADCER010000016.1, read on the forward strand.
CGGACAACGTTGTAGGCCCAGGCAGGATCAAGCTTCAGCGATTGGCCAAGCTCTGGCGTCACGCCCAGCAGGCGGCGCGTATTGGGATTGGTGCTGGTCCGGCGGCGTTCTTCGGCATTGGCCTGGGTGATGCCCTGTTCCTCCGCTTCGATGATGGAATAGGTGTACCAGCGCACGATATCGAACCATTGCTCATCGCCGCGGCGGATATAGGCGCCGTAGGGTTCCTTGGAAAAACGCTCGGGCAGGATGGTCCAATCGGCAGGGCGCGGCATGGAAGACCGCACGCCGGCAAGCTGGGACGCATCCGTGCCGAAACTGTCGCAACGCCCGGCTTGCAACGCGGCCACAGCCTGATCCGTGCGTTCAAACACCACAGGCTGGAAGGGCGCATTGATGCTGCGGAAGTAATCCGCCGTCACCTGTTCATTCGTGGTGCCCTGGATCAGGCAAATCGTCGCGCCACGCATTTCGGCGACCTTGTTGATGCCCGCATCCGCCTTCACGATGAAGCCATGACCATCATAGAAATAGGTCACCGCATGGCGCAGGCCGAGTGTGGTATCGCGCAGCATGGTCTGGGTGGAGGTGCGGAACAGCACATCCACCTCCCCCGCGCCCAGCGCGGTAAAGCGCGTTGAGGATGAAAGCGGGATAAAGCGCACCTTTGTCGCATCATTGAAAATCGCCACCGCCAAACCGCGGCAGAGATCAACATCCAGCCCCTGCCAGACACCGCGGCTATCGGGAAGCGCAAAGCCCGCCACACCATTATGAATGCCGCAGACCAGCGTGCCGCGTGCCTTGATGGCATCAAGCGTTGGGCTCGCGGAAGGTTGGGCGAAGCTTGGCGCGGCGAAGGTTGCGAAAAGCGCGGCGAGTGCGGCCTTGAAGCCGAATTTACGCATGGGGAGCCTCTTTTTCCTTGTTGAAGAAAGGCATGTCACCGATGCGATAAAGCGATGTCAATGCAACTTCGGATTTATTAAATTACGTCAATTCATGCTCCACAATGCGCCCATCTTCCATCGCCACAACACGGTCCGCGATATCCAGAATGCGCGGATCATGCGTCACCATCAGAATCGGCACGCCGCGGGATTTCGCCAAATCGCGCAGCAGATGCGCAACCTCAGCACCCGAAACCTTATCGAGCGCGGCGGTTGGTTCATCGGCCAAAACAAGGCCGGGTTCCCCCACCAGCGCACGGGCAATCGCCACGCGCTGGCGCTGCCCGCCGGAAAGCTTGGCCGGCAGCCGGTCCGCATGTTCCGCCAAACCCACCGCCGCCAGCATCTCACCAGCGCGCGCCAGGCGTTCGGTTTCCGAAAAGCGCGGCACCACTTCCAGCGCCATGGCCACATTCTGCCGCGCGGTCAGCGCGCCGAGCAGATTATGGTTCTGGAAAATGAAGCCGATGCGCTGGCGGAGTGAGACCCGCGCGCCTTCGGACGCGCCGAATAATTCCTGGCCCAATACGGTGCAGGAACCTTCCTGCATGGCGCGCAAAGCGCCGATCAGGGTCAGCAAGGTGGTTTTGCCGGAACCTGATGGGCCGGTCAGCAACAGCACCTCCCCCACCCCCACCTGAAGCGCGACATCACGCAGCACGGGCCGGCGCAATTCGCCTTCACCATAGGCGTAATTCAGCGCCTCAATCCGAATGGGTTCTGCCTGCATCAGGAAAACATATCCGCGGGATTGGCATCACGCAGTTTGCGCATGGCAAGCAATCCGGCCACCGCGCACATGCCAAAGATCATCAGGAATACGGTGACGGCGCGATCCAACGTCATGCCGAGCGGCAGGAAAGTGGCGGCGCCGACGAATTCATACATCCAGATGGAGGCCAGAAATCCCGGCACAAACCCAAGCACCGCCAGGATCAGCGCGGATGCCATGACAACGCGCGCCAGATAGAAATTGGAATAGCCAATCGCCTTCAGCGTTGCGTATTCGCGCAAATGATTGGCGATATCGCTGAACAGGATCTGATAGACAATCACCATGCCGACAATCAGCCCCATGATGCTGCCAAAGCCGAAGATGAAGCCGATCGCGGTGGCGTTTTCCCAGTAATGGCGTTCATGTGCCACCAATTCCGGCTGCGTCAGCACCATGACATCGCCGGGCAATAACGCCTTCAGCCTTTCCTTGGAGGCCTGAATATCGGCACCCGGCACCAGGCGAATGGCAATCAGGTCAACATTCGATGGATCACGCCCGCGCACCACACGGCGGAAATTCACCTCACTCATCACCAGATTGCCGTCAGCGCCGAAGGAAGGGCCGATTTCCACAAGACCCACAAGGCGCATCATGCGATTGCCGATCTGCACCTCAAACGGTCCATGATCGGCCAGTTTCTTCGCAATATCGCCAAATTCGGGGCGGGAACGCACGTCAAACCCGACCGCATCCACCTGCCGCAACGCATCTGAAATCTTGTCGAGGCCCGGAAAACGCATGGCACCCGCTTCAACATCAAAGCCGATCAATTGAATGGCGCGCTTGGCGCCGGTCTCCGGATTGCGCCAGGAAGCCTGCGTCAAATAGACCGGCACGGCCTGTGCCACTTCTGGCAGGGCAAGCGCTTGAGGGGCACGGATACGTGGCACCTGCTCTGGCCGGAAGCTCGCCATGGTGAGCGGATTCATCAGGAACAATTCCGCTTCCATCGCGGCATAAAGCCGCGTCGCGCTGTCGAACAAGGCAGCGCGGAAGCCAAGCTGCATGAAGACCAAAACGGCGGCGAACATCACGCCCGCAATGGCGGAAAACAGCCGCGCGCGTTCAAAGAAAAGCTGGCGCGTCGCAAGCCTTGCGGGCAGGAAGAACCAATCAAAGGGTGAAAGGCGCCCCTTGCTGAGCGGCACTGATGCCGAAGCCACCGGCGCCGCGCGCAGATTTTCCGTCAGCGCATTCACGGCCGGATCGCCACCTGCACCTGCATATTGGACCGCCGGCGCAAGGCGGCCGCCCCGGCATCATCCAAGGTCAGGCGCACTTCAACGGTGCGTGCATCCACCGCCGCCACGGGATCATTGCTGGCCTGGGTCTGGCGCCGCACGGTCCAGCCGATATCGCTCACCCGCGCGGCGAAGCGTTGGGCTTCACCGGGCACCACCACTTCTGCCGCCGCACCAAGGCGCACGCGCGGCAGATCCGTTTCATAGACATCGGCTACCACTTCAAGCCGGGAAAGATCAGCGATTTCCAGCACGCCATCCGCGCCGACCTGATCACCGGGACGGACGAAAATCCGCAAGACCGTGCCCGCAATCGGCGCCCGCACCCGGGCCAATTCGGCATCCGCCTGCGCCTTGGCCGCTGCCGCGTGTGCGCCGGCGACACGCGCCTCGGCCAGGGCGATATCCTCCGGCCGGGAAGACAGCAGCGTATCCAGGGCTGCCATGGCTTCGCGCTTTTCGGCAGCCAAGCGCGTGGCAATGGCGCGGCTGCGATCGGCGGTGGCGACAGCGCCGGCACCGGTCGGCACCAGGCGCTCTGCCCGCTCCGCATCTCGCAAGGCGATTTCTTCCTGCGCGGCGATTGCTGCCACGCGGGCGCGCTGTGCCTCGATCTCAGAAGGCCGACCGGCGGCGCGCAGCCGGGCGAGCTGCGCCTCGGCCTCGGCCAGGGCGGCTTCGGCCTGGGCGGCGGCAGCATCCTTCATGGCGGCATCGGCGAATTCGGCGAGCAATTGGCCGGCGGTGACCTCCGCCCCTTCGGTCACCAGCAGGCGATCAAGCCGCGTCACGGCCATGCCGCCTGGCTGATTGAGCCGGCGAATGCGCGAAGCGGGTTCCACCCGCCCCAAGGCGCCAACCCCAATTGGGCCAGAGGCAGCGGCGGGCGCCGGCGCCGCGGGCGGCGGCGTGCTGGCGCGCAATTGCCAAAAGGCAGCGCCGCCAAGCCCGAGCAGCAAAAGCCCCGCGATGATCTTGCCGCGCAATGTCATGGCTGCGCCCCCAAAAGCCCAGAAAGTGCTGCGCGCATTTCCGCCAATTCGGCGGCGCTTGGCGCGTAGAGGCTGAATAGCCGCGCCATGAACAACCCATCCCCGGCCGCCATGATCGCCGCGCCATGGCCAGGCGGCAGGCCATCAGCGGCGACGGCGGCGCGCATTTCGGCAATCACGGCGCGCATCGGCGCCAAAAGCGCGGGGTCATGATGGAAGGCCGCCAGAAAGACCGCACCGGCGCGCTGATGGCGTTCATTGCAGGCCAGGTCGCCCTCGCCAAAGCCCCATTCCAGCATGGAACGCGCCACACGCCCCGGGCCTTCCGGCTGGGTGGCGACGCAGGCAGCAAATTCCTGCGCAATGAAGGCGGAAAGCCGGCCCAGCAGCGCTTCCAAAAGCGCTTCCTTGGAGGCGAAGTGATAGAGCAAGCCGCCTTTGGAAACCCCGGCTTCGCGCGCAACGGCTTCGAGCGTCATTGCGCCGACGCCGCGGGCGATGATCAGGGTTTCAGCCGCATCCAGGATACGTGTGGGCGCGTCGGAGGTTTGGGTATCCATACCTGCTTAACTATACCGTCCGGACGGTTTGTCAAGATTTTTCTGGGATTACCCTATCCAGCAGCGTTTCAATCTCCGCCGGATCGTCCCAGGCAAGGGCGATGCTCACCACCTGAATGCCGGCGCGCAGGGCGGGCGGAATGCGCACAATATCCTTGCGCGTCGTCACCGGGATGGCGCGAAGCTTCTCGGCCTCGGCCAGCAGGTCGCGGATTTCCTGATCATCGAAGGGGTAGTGATCCGCGAAGGGATGGCGCGCGGCCAGTACGGCGCCGGCTTCCTGCAGGGTTGAGAAGAATTTGCGCGGATTGGCGATGCCGCAAAAGGCGACAACGGGCTTGCCGGCGAGCGCGGCGGCTTCCGGCCCCGGCACCAGCCGGGCGCGCAGCACGGGCAAGCCGGGCGGGAGTTGCGCGAGTGCACCGGTTTCATCTTCACCGACCAGCACGGCGGCCTGGCAGCGCGCGGCGGCGGCGGCCACGGGTTCGCGCAGCGGTCCTGACGGGATCACCCGGCCATTGCCGAAGCCATAGGACCCATCAATGATCAGGAGCGAGAGTGTTTTCTCAAGCGTCGGGTTCTGCAGCCCATCATCCATGATGATCGCTTGCGCCCCGGCTGCCTCAGCCGCCGCCCCACCGGCCGCGCGATCCGCCGAAACCCAAGTGGGGGCGATGGCGGCCAGCAGCAAAGCCTCATCGCCGACCGCGCGGCTGTCATGTGCAGCCAGGTCAACGCGTGCGGGGCCTTTCAGCTTGCCGCCATAGCCGCGCAGCAGGAAATGCGGCGCCAGGCCGCGCGCGCTGAGCCTTTCACCAAGATCAAGCGCCACCGTGGTTTTGCCCGCGCCGCCCGCAGTGGCATTGCCGCAGCAGATAACGGGCAAGGCAAGCTTCTGCCCATGGCGCGTCATGCGCCGCGCCGTGGTTGCGGCGTAAAGCGCCGCAATGGGCGAGAGCAAGGCCGCCGCCACACCAGGCTTACCGCTCCAGAATTCAGGCGCTCGCATCAGTTGAAACCGTTCAAACCTTCCGCAGTGCTGGCATCGCGCCCATGGCGAGCACAGCAAGGATGACTTTTCCTGGGGCTTCCCGATCCGCGCGGCTTCGCCGTCTTTGCGGTAAGGGCCCCGAGTTTTCTTGGACTGGTCCTTCCCGGTGGGGGGATGCTACCGCGCCGGGCGGATCAAGGGCAACAGGCTTGTGGCGATGCGCTCTGGCAGGCCGGCCTGATCCTGCGCCAGCGCCGCCGCCGCCCCCGCCATGGCCTGCCCGGCGGCGGGATCGGCCAGTAGGCGCGCGACCTGGGCAGCCAGCGCTGGCGCTGCCCCCGGCCCATCCGGGGTTTCGGCAAGGGCATGGGCGGCGCGCAAGCGGGTGATGATTTCAGCGAAATTGAAGTGATGCGGGCCGATGAGGATGGGGCAGCCAAGCCGCGCGGCTTCCAGCGGGTTTTGCCCGCCATGCGGCACCAGGGACCCGCCAATCAGTGCAACTTGGGCCAGGCGATAGAACAAGCCCAATTCGCCAAGCGTATCCGCGACATAAACCGCGACCCCCTGCCCGGCTTCCTGCCCCGCGCCGCGCCGCGCGACGGGCAAATCCCCGGCCAAACCCGCAATATCCGGCCCGCGCGGCGGATGGCGCGGCACGATGACCGTGAGCAGACCGGGATGATCCGGGGCGAGCAGCCGATGCGCGGCGATGATGATCTCATCCTCCCCCGGATGGGTGCTGGCGGCGAGCCAGACCGGCCTTCCCGCCCAGGCAGCTTTCAGCCGCGCCAGTTCGGCGGCGTCAGCCGGCAGAGGCGGCGCGGCGTATTTCAGGTTCCCCCAGCAGGGCACCTCACGCCCCGCCAAGGCGGAAAAGCGTGCTGCATCAGCTTCGGTCTGCGCCAGAATCAGCGCAAAGCGCCCAAGCAAAGCGCGCGCAAAACCGGGCGCCCAGCCCCAGGTCTTGGCGGAGCGCGCCGACATGCGCGCATTCACCAGCGCCAGCGGCACGCCCTGCCGGCCGGCTGCCGCCAGCATATTGGGCCAAAGTTCCGATTCCACGATGACGGCCAGATCAGGCCGCCAGCCCGCCGGAAACCGCGCCACCCAGCGCGGCACGTCCAAGGGCAGGAAGCGATGCTGTGTGCGCGGCGCCAATTCGGGCGAAAGCCTTTGTTCCAACAAGCGCGCGGAAGTGACCGTGCCGGTGGTGACCAGAAAGGAAAGGCTCGGATCCTGCTTCGCCAGGGCTTCCAACAAGGGCAGCAGGGACAGTGTCTCCCCATTGCTGGCGGCATGGCACCAGATCAGGCGCCCCTGAGGGCGCGCGGCAGCATGGCCCTGGCGTTCGGGCAAACGCTCGGCGATTTCCTTGCCCTTGGCGACACGGCGGCGGAGGTAAAGCGGTAGAAGCGGCGCCAATAGGCTCGCAATCAGCGCCCAAGCACCAGCCAAAATGCGCGCTGAAAGGCCAGGCGGCGTCATCGCGCCACCGCTTGATCGGCGCGTTCCGTCGCGCGGTTGAGCGCTGCCGTGATGGCCGGCAAGGCGCTGGCCGGGTCTTCGCGCGGCACGGTAATGGGCGCTTCAAGCACAATAACAGCGCGGGCGAAGGGCAGCGGAAAGCGCATCCGGTCCCAGGACCTTGCCCGGCGCATGCGCGATGATGCCGCCCCGCAGGCCAGCACCGGCAGCCCCGCCAGGGCCGCAAGCTGGGCGATGCCGGGCGCGGCTTCGCGTACCGGGCCGCGCGGCCCATCGGGTGTGATCACCGCAACCCCGCCGCCTTCCAACACGCGCAAAAGCTGGCGCAGCCCCGCCGCCCCACCTTTTGAGGATGAGGCATGCACCACCTCCACATCAAAAGGCGCCACAGCCCGAGCAATCAGCCTTCCATCCCGGTGGCGCGAAATCAGCGCCTGCGCGCGCAGCCCCGAAACGGCCGGAATCTGCTGGCCCATGAGCCGCCAGCCCTGGGCGGCAAGCGGCAGGCATTCATGCCAAAAGGCAAGGATCAACGGGTCCCCACGGCTCACCTTGGCGTGTTCGGCGCCTTCAAGCTGCCAGCGCGTGGTGGCCCAGATCAGCCGCAGATAAAGCCCAACGAGCCACGCCAGCAGCGCCTGGGCGGCAGGATGGCGGATCAGCCGCTTGAGCATCGAGGATGGGCTTTGCGCGTCATCGCGCCTCCTCTAGCCCGGTTTGGGATGCTGGGAAACGGCGCCGGCCGACAGCGCTACCCAGGCCCGCGCAAGCCTGTTAGCGTGACGGTAAGATTTATCGGGCGGCCTTTCGCCGCGTGCTGGTTGAGGGAGAATGACCACCATGGCTTTGCGTGACCAGAAGGGCGCGGCGCGCCTGGCGCTACCGATGGTGCTGGCCCTGGCCCTACCGACCCTGATCCTGCCCGGCTGCAAGGAAGAAACCGCCCCCGCCCGCCAGCAAGCCGCCGCCCCGCCGGCCGCGGTTTTCGTCAGCCGCGTCGAACGCCAAGCCATCAGCCGCGGCGCGGATTTCATCGGCCGCGTGGAAGCGATTGACCGCGTTGACATTGTGGCGCGGGTCACGGGCTTTTTGCAGGCGCGGCATTTCAATGAAGGCGATGCCGTCAAGGCCGGGCAATTGCTGTTCACCCTGGAACAGCCACCCTTCGCGGCCGAAGTGGCACTCCGCCGCGCCCAGGTGGATAGCGCGCGCGCCGATTTGGCCAATGCCACCACTCAGGTGACGCGCGGGCGGGAATTGGTGAAGACCAACGCCATTCCGCAAGCGACATTGGATGACCGGATCACCGCCGAAGCCGAAGCCAAGGCCAAGGTCGCCGCGGCCGAGGCGCAATTGCAGCAGGCCCAGATCAATTACGATTATACCGAAATCCGCGCCCCCTTTGATGGCCGCGCGGGGCGCTCACCACTCAGCCCCGGCAATGTCGTGAGCCCAAGCACGGGCACGCTGGTCACGATTGTGCGTGACGACCCGATCCGCATCAGCTTTCCGGTCACGCAGCGGCAATTGCTGCAATTCCGCCGCGAAGGCGGTGCCGGCGCGTCTGATCGCATCAAGGTAAGCGTGCGCCTGCCCGATGGGTCCATGCTGGACAGCACAGGCCGCTTTGACTTCATTGATGTCACGACCAATCGCGCGACTGATTCCGTGCTGGTGCAGGCAATGATCCCCAATCCGCAAAAGCTGTTGGTGGATGGCCAGGCCGTGACGGTTGTGGTGGAAGCGGGTGACCCGGAACAGGCCATCGTCATTCCGCAATCCGCCTTGCAGATCGACCAGGCCGGCAGCTTTGTGCTGCTGGTCGGCGCCGAGAACAAGGTGGAGGTCAAGCGCGTGAAAACGACACGCGGGCTTGGCGGCCAATTGGTGGTGACCGAAGGGCTTGAGATTGGCCAATTGGTGATCACGGAAGGCGCGCAGCGGGCGCGCCCCGGCGCGACTGTCGCACCGCAACCCATGCCAAGCTCACCAGGCGGTTCGGTGCCCGGCGCAGCGCGCAACCGGGGCTGACGCGCCATGATCTCAAAACTATTCGTTGACCGCCCGCGCTTCGCGATTGTTCTCGCGATCCTCACAACTATTGCCGGCCTGATTTCGCTGCTGCGCATTCCGGTGGCGCAATTCCCCGATATCGTGCCGCCCCAGGTTTCGGTGACCGCCAATTTCCCCGGTGCATCGGCCGAGGTGGTGGAAGCAACTGTCGCGCAGCCGCTTGAGAGTCAGATCAATGGCGTGGATGGCATGATCTATATGCAATCCACCAGCGGCAATGATGGTTCCTATACGCTCAATGTTTCCTTCCGCGTGGGATCGGACCCTGATCAGAACACCACCAATGTGAATAACCGCGCGCAATTGGCGCTGGCGCAATTGCCGCAGGAAGTGCAGCGCCTTGGCCTGACCGTACGGAAGAAATCATCGGCCATGCTGCAGGTGATCACATTCCGCTCAACCGACGGGTCGCTCGATACGCTGTTCATCAGCAATTACGTGACGATCAACGTGCTGGATGCGCTGCGCCGCGTGCCTGGCGTGGGTGATGCGCAGATGTTCGGCACGCGCGATTATTCCATGCGGATCTGGTTCCAGACGGATCGTCTGACCGCGCTTGGCCTGACGCCGGCGGATGTGATCGGCGCGATCCAGAAGCAGAATCAGGTGGCGCCGCTTGGGCGCGTCGGCGCCCAGCCCATGAGCCAGGACACTTCCTATCAGCTCAATATCACTACCACGGGGCGCATGGTCACCACGGATGAATTTGGCGCCATCATCATCCGCGCCAATCCGGATGGCAGCATATTGCGCGTGCGGGATGTGGCGCGGCTGGAACTTGGCGCCTGGAACCAGGATGTGGATACGCGGCTGAATGGCGGTGCCGCGCTGCTGGTGCAGATTTTCCTCTCGCCCGGGGCCAATGCGGTTGGCGTGGCGGAAGGTGTTGCTGCCACCCTGCGCCAATTGGCGACACGCTTTCCGGCTGGGCTTGGCTATGAGGTGACCTATGACACCACACTTTTCGTCAAGCTCACGATTCATGAGGTGATCAAGACGCTGCTGGAAGCCTTTGTGCTGGTGGTGATTGTGGTCTTCCTGTTCCTGGGTTCGATCCGCGCCACCATCATTCCGCTGATCGCGGTGCCGGTCAGCCTGATCAGCACCTTCGCGGTGCTGAATGCCATGGGCTATTCTGCGAATACGGTCTCACTGCTCGCCATGGTGCTTGCCATTGGCATTGTGGTGGATGATGCGATTGTGGTGGTGGAAAATGTCGAAGCCACCATGGAACATCATCCTGAGCTTTCGGTGCCGGAAGCGACCAAGCTTGCCATGGATGGGATCACAGCGCCGATTGTGGCGATTACCATGGTGCTGCTTTCGGTCTTTGTGCCTTTGGCCTTCATCCCCGGCATTTCCGGCGAATTGTTCCGGCAATTCGCGGTAACGGTCAGCGTCGGCATGTTGTTTTCCGCGATCAATGCGCTGACGCTTTCACCGGCGCTGTGTGCCATATTGCTGAAGGCGCATCACGGGCCGAAGAAGGGCATCATGGGCCGGGTTTCGGCCTTCATTGATGCCGTGCGCGATGGCTATGGCGCGATTGTCGCCCGCCTGGTCAGGCTTTCGGCTCTCAGCCTTGTTTTGCTTGGCGTCATTGCCTTTGGGATTTTCGGCATTGCCAGCCGCACGCCAACCGGCTTCCTGCCGCAGGAAGACCAGGGCGCCTTCCTGGCCGAAATGCAATTGCCCGATGGCGCATCGCTCAATCGCACCAGGGAATTGTCCCAGCAGGTAGAAGCGGTCATTCAGGCGCTGCCGGGTGTGCAGGCGGTGCAAACCGTCTCGGGCTTTTCCATGCTGAATGGCCTGGCGCAATCCAATAGCGCCTTTTTCATCGTGACGCTGAAACCCTTTGAGGAACGCACCGCGCCCGAGACGAAGGTGGATGCGCTGATCGCAGCGGTCGTGCGCGGTACGGTGCAGATTCCTGCCCTGGTCTTGCCCTTCAACCTGCCGCCCATTGTGGGCCTTGGCACCGGTGGTGGCTTCCAATACCAGTTGCAAAATCTGGAAGGCCGCCCCGTGGCCGAAATGGCCGCAGTCATGCGCGGCTTGGTGTTTGCCGCCAATCAGGACCCCGATCTGACGCGCGTTTTCTCCACCTTCTCGGCGGCGGCACCCTCGATCTTTCTTGATCTCGATCGGGATCGCGCGCAGGTGCTTGGTGTTTCGATCAGCGATATCTTCGCCGCGCTGCAAGCGACCATGAGCAGCTATTACATCAATGACTTCAACCTATTTGGCCGAAGCTGGCGCGTGAGCCTGCAGGCCGAAGAAGGCGACCGCGCTTCGGTGGAAGACATCTTCCGCGTGCATGTGCGCAATGCCAATGGCGATATGATCCCCATTCGCGCCTTTGCCGATATGCGCGTGGATTTCGGCCCGCAAAGCATTGTGCGCTACAATAATGTCCGCAGCCTTTCGGTGAATGGCGAACCCGCGCCAGGGCGGAGCAGCGGCGACGGCTTGGCAGCCATGGAAAGGATCAGCGCCAAGACACTGCCGCAGGGCTATTCCTTTGAATGGACGGGCACGGCCTATCAGGAGAAAGCCGCAGCGGGCCAGACGGGCATGATCCTAGGGCTTGCGGTGCTGTTCGCCTTCCTGTTCCTGGTCGCCCTTTATGAAAGCTGGACCATTCCCGTGCCGGTTTTGCTTTCAGTGGCGGTCGGCGTGTTGGGGGCGATTGCGTCCATTGGTGCTGCCGGGCTTTCGCTTGATTTATATGCGCAGGTCGGGATTGTGGTGCTGATCGCGCTGGCCGCGAAGAACGGCATTCTGATCATCGAATTCGCCAAGGAACAGCGCGAATTGCATGGCAAATCCATCCAGGAAGCAGCCGTGCTGGGGGCGAAACTCAGGTTCCGCGCGGTGATGATGACATCCTTCGCCTTCATCCTGGGGCTCTATCCGCTGGTGGTGGCGGAAGGCGCTTCGCAGATCAGCCGCCGCGCGGTCGGCACGCCCGTGTTCTGGGGGATGCTGGCCGCTTCAACCATCGGTATTTTCATGATCCCGATGCTTTACGTGACCTTCCAAACCATGCGGGAGAGGGCGAAGGCCATGCTTGGCTGGGGTCAGGGGGCGGCAAAGGGGCCAGCCCACCCCCCTTCTTGACCGAGCGGCCATGAAACACGATTTCTAAGGCAAGGAAGGGCAGCGCATTCCGCTGCCCGCGATTCGATGGAGACCCCCATGGGTGATCTGACCAAAGCCGTATCTGATGAGAGCTTCAAGGCTGATGTGCTCGATTCCAGCGGCCCGGTGCTGGTGGATTTCTGGGCCGAATGGTGCGGCCCCTGCCGCATGGTGGGGCCGATCCTGGATGAGATTGCGGCGGAATATGCCGGCAAGCTCACCATCGCCAAGGTGAATATTGATGAGAATCCGATGACGCCGACTGAATATGCGGTGCGCGGCATTCCGACGATGATCCTTTTCAAGGATGGCAAGCCTTTGGACACCAAGGTGGGGGCGCTGCCCAAGGGCGCGCTGAAGAATTGGATTTCAACGACGCTCGGTGAGTGATCTTCGCCCCACTATTTGGCTGAAACCGGTTTCGCCAGAAAACGGCTGATCGGATCCGCCTTATAGGGTGCAAAAGCCGCGCAGGGCGTGAAGCCTGCGCGGCAGTAAAGCGCATAAGCCGCTTCATTTCGAATACCTACTTCAAGCAAAAGCGTATGAATGCCGCGCTGCGCTGCCTCCGCTTCCAGTGCGGCCAACAGGGCAGCACCGGCACCACTGCCGCGATGGGCCTCATCCACAATCATGCGCTTGATTTCTGCCGTGCCATCGCCGCGATCAAGCAGCGCGAAGCAACCAATGGCGTGCCCAGCGATGCGTGCGACGAATAGGCTTATTTCTGGCGTGTCCAGGGATGCCGGCGTGATCGCGCGGCGAAAGGCCCCGGGGTAAAGCGCCGCCGCCACCGCATCGGATTGGCGGAGCAGCGCTGCGATTTCATCCTGATGCGGGCTTTCGACCGCGACTTTGATCATCTTCCCTTGAATACCGGCTTGCGCTTTTGATTGAAGGACAGAATGCCTTCCTGCCGGTCTTCGGTGCCGACCAGCTGATTGTAGCATTCCACTTCAAAACGGAGCGCACTTCTTAAATCCATCTGCAGGCCGAAATGCATCGAACGCTTGGCCTGGCGGATGGAAAGCGGCGCATTGCCGGCGATCACGCGCGCTGTTTCAAGCGCGGCGGGCAACACATCCTCCGGCGTGCAGACGCGGTTCAGAATGCCCCATTCAAGCGCCTGTTCCGCGGTGAAGGGCTTGCCGGTCAGGATGATTTCCTTGGCGCGCCTTTCGCCCACAATGCGCGGCAGGGTTTGTGTGCCGCCCGCCCCTGGCATGATGCCGATTGTCACTTCCGTCAGCGCAAAGCGCGTGCCGGTCACGCCATAGGCGAAGTCCGATGCCAGCACCAATTCCAGCCCGCCGGCATAGGCATGGCCATTCACCGCGGCGATGATCGGGATTTGGCAATCCAGCATGGTCCAGAAGGCACGCTCAAAAATCTCATGCTGATGGCGCCAGGCGGCATCCGTCATGCCCTTGCGTTCCTTGAGGTCGCCGCCCGCACAAAAGGCGCGCCCGCCAGTCGCGGTCAGAATGACGCAGCGGATATCGCCGGGCTCCGCGATCAGCGCCGACCAGACCGTGTGCAGATCACGCCCCATTTGCGTGTTGAAGGCGTTGGAAACCTCTGGCCGGTTGAGGCGGACGATCTGGATGTGTGGCTCAGGGCTTTCGAGTTGCAGGGTCTCGGTTTCGGGCAGGGGCATGGCGAATCTCCAGCGATAAGGGGCCGGAGACTGCTTCAGAAGGTCGCACTTGTCAGCGCCCTATTTTCGCTTGCCCGCTTACCGTGCGACAACAGCCATCGAAGGAGACCCCCATGGCCGAGAAAAACCTGCAAATCCTGTTGAAGCGCCGCCCCGTTGGCGCCCCGGTGCCGGAGGATTTCGACATTGTCGAAACCGCCATGCCCGAACCGGGCGAGGGGCAAGTGCTGGTGCGCGCGCAATATCTCTCGCTCGATCCCTATATGCGCGGGCGCATGGCGGATGTGAAAAGCTACGCCAAGCCCGTGGCTTTGGGCGCGGTGATGGAAGGCCAGACCGCCGGCGTGGTGGTCGCCTCCCGCCATCCGGATTTCAACGCGGGAGAAACCGTACTCGGCGGCTATGGCTGGCAGCGCTTTTCCGTGGTGGGGCCGGAACGCCTGTTCAAAGTGCCGGAAGCCGATCCGCCACTTTCCTCAAGCCTTGGCGTGCTCGGCATGCCCGGCCTGACGGCCTGGACCGGCCTTGCCGATATCGGCCAGCCCAAGGCTGGGGAGACGGTGGTGATCAGCGCGGCCTCAGGCGCTGTTGGCCAGGTGGCCGGGCAGATTGCCAAGATCAGGGGCTGCAAGGTGATCGGCATCGCCGGGGGTGCGAAGAAATGCGACTTCGTGGTGAAGGAGCTTGGCTTTGACGCCTGCCTTGATCATCGCGGCGATCTGAACGCGCAATTGGACGCGACAGTGCCTGAGGGCATTGATGTCTATTGGGAAAATGTGGGCGGCGCGGTGCAGGCGGCAGTCTTCCCGCGCTTCAAGGATTTCGGCCGCATGGTGATGTGCGGCATGATCGCGCAATATAATGAAGCCCCTGGCGCGGATGCCGCCGGCGCGCCGCCCGGCCCCAATCTGGGACCCGTGGTGCGCAAGCGGCTGCGCATCCAAGGTTTTATCGTGAGTGACACGGGCTGGCCGCGCTATCCGCAATTCCGCGCGGAAATGCTGGGCTGGATCAAGGAAGGCAAGCTGCATTGGCGGGAGGATGTGGTGCAGGGCCTGGCCAATGCGCCCAAGGCCTTCATCGGCCTGCTGAAGGGCGAGAATTTCGGCAAGCTGGTGGTGAAGGTGGATTGAAGGCGTGGGGGCGCGGGCATCCCCCGCGCCTTTTCAATAACGGCGGAGCAAGCCCACCAGCTTGCCCTGCACGCGCACGCGATCCGGGCCGAAGATGCGCGTTTCATGCCGCGCATTGGCGGGTTCGAGCGCGATGGAATTGCCACGCCGGCGTAGCCGCTTCAGCGTCACCTCATTCTCATCCACCAGGGCGACGACGATAGTGCCATTTTCGGCCGTATCGGTGCGGCGGATGATGACGGTATCGCCATCCATGATGCCGGCTTCCTCCATGGAATCACCGGCGACTTCCAACGCGTAATGTTCACCATTGCCGAGCAGTGCGAGCGGGACTTCCACACTCGCGCCATTATCGCGCAGCGCTTCAATGGGCAGGCCGGCAGCGATGCGGCCATAAAGCGGGAGGTGCACGGCAGCGGCTTCGGCGGCGACGCGCGCGGCGCTGGCGGGCAGGTTATTGGCGAAATTGCCGCGAATGACATTGGGCGCGAAGTTCGGCGCTTCGGGCTTGGGCGCCGTTTCCTTGACCTTGGGGGTCAGCGCCTCGGGCAGGCGCATCACCTCAAGCGCGCGGGCGCGGTGGGCGCGGCGGCGCAGAAAGCCGCGATCTTCCAGGGCAGTGATCAGGCGATGAATGCCCGATTTGGACCGCAGATTGAGCGCTTCCTTCATTTCCTCAAAGGAAGGGGAAAAGCCGGTTTCCCGCAGGTGCTTGTCAATAAACATCAGCAATTCGTGCTGCTTACGCGTTAGCATCCAAACCTCCCGGGCCGGGAACCCCCGCGAATCGGGGCGAACAAACCGGCAACTGAGTGGATGTTCTAGAAAAGTTCCAAAATCACAGTCAAATGTTTTTTGTGGTGGATAAATGGTTTAGGCGAAAAATGTTGCGCGATGGCTCAATCGCGCGGCGCCGCCGCCCGCGCCAGCCGGTCATTGATGGCCGCCCCCAGCCCGCTTTCCGGAATGGGCATGGCGGCGATGCGCGCCAGGCCGCGCCGGCCGCCCTCGGCATCCAGATGGCGGAGCCCGGCGAAAAGCCGCGCGGCGGCTTCGCGGAGGTCGCTAGTTTCAGAAAGCTGCCAAACCAGCCCAACGCCGGGCAAGGGCGGGCCAAAGGCCAAAAGCGCCTCATTCGCCGCGACATCCAACGCGCCAAGCCTGACCGGCAGGTTGGGGGCGTAATGGGACAGCATCATGCCCGGGCTGCGGAGCGTACGGGTTTTCTCGGCGGCGCTGAGCGGCAATGGGCGGGACACCTTGCCGATCACCGCTTCAATCGCTTCCACCGGCACGCCACCGGGGCGAAGCAAGGCGGCGCCGCCCATCGCCACATCAAGCACCGTGCTTTCCACACCGACATCGCAGGCCCCGCCATCCAACACGGCGGCGATGCGCCCCGATAATCCTTCCAGCACATGATCCGCCGTGGTGGGGCTGACCGCGCCGGAGCGATTGGCCGAAGGTCCCGCCACCGGGATCGCCGCCGCGCGCAGCAAATCCAGCGCCAGCGGATGCGCCGGCACCCTGACCGCCAGCGTATCCAGCCCCGCCCCCGCCAGCAGATCAATCCGGCATTCTGTTCGGCGCGGCAGCACCAGCGTCAGCGGCCCTGGCCAGAACGCTGTGGCCAAGGCGCGCGCGCGGTCATCGGCGATCACCTGAGCGAAGGCGGCCTCGGCATCAGGGAAATGGCAGATCAGCGGGTTGAAATGCGGGCGGCCCTTGGCTTCAAACACGGCAGCCACCGCCCGGCCATTGCGCGCATCGGCGCCAAGCCCATAGACCGTCTCGGTCGGGAAGGCGACGAGTTCACCTGCACGCAGCAAGCGCGCCGCTTCCGCGACCTGATCCGCGCCCAGCCGGCGTGTCATCCCGGCAGGCCCTCACAGACAAAACCCGGATTTTCAAAACCGGGCTTGGCGTAGAGCAAGGGCGCACGGGTTTCCAGCACCAGCACGCGCCCGCCAGCGGCTTCCACCACCGCCTGGGGGGCGGCGGTATCCCATTCCATGGTGCGGCCAAAGCGCGGATAGAGATCGGCGCTGCCCTCCGCGAGGCGACAGAATTTCTCCGCCGAGCCGATATTCACCACGCGCGCGACATGGCGGCCTTCCAGAAAGCGGCCCATGCGCGGATCATCGGCATAATGGTGGCTGCCCATGACGATCAAACCCGTGGCGGGCGGTGTGCGGGCATGGATCTGGCGCGTGCCGGCGGCATCGCGCTTCCAGGCGCCAAGGCCGACCCGGCCCCAAAAGAATTCACCGGAAGCCGGCAGCGCCACCGCGCCCAGAACCGCGCGCCCGGCTTCCACCAGACCGATATTCACCGCGAAATTATCGCGCCCGGCCGCGAATTCCCGCGTGCCATCCAAGGGGTCCACCAGCCAGAAGCGTTCGGCATGGCGCGGTGCGGTACCGGCGGCGACTTCTTCCTCCGCAATCACGGGAATATCGGGGGTCGCGGCGCGCAGCCCTTCCACAATCAGCGCTTCAGCGATGCGGTCAGCCTCGGTCACCGGGGAATGATCGGTTTTCCGTTCCACGGCGAAGCCCGCGGCCTTGATCGCCATAATGGCCGAAGCCGCCTTGGCCACGAGGTCACTGGCAAGCGCCAGCAGCGCATCATCTTTCATGTCTCTGCTTTGGCCGCATGGGCGCCGCGCCGCAAGCCCTGTTTTGGCGGCGATGCCTCTGTTAAGGTGCGGTGACATTTTCTCGCCCCCAAGGAGCCTCGCCATGCCCGATATCACCTTCGTCAAGCCCAGCCTGCCGCGCAGCGGCGCCCTGGTTCTATTGCTTGCGGAAGGCGCGGCGCTTGCGGGCCTGGCCAAGGCGGCCGAGGAAGCAACGGGCGGCGCGGTGTCTCGCGGGTTGGAAGCGGCGAAGTTCAAAGGCGCCAAGGGCCAATCCTGCACGCTATGGGCGCCGGGCGCGGGCCTCACCAAAATTGTTGCCATTGGGCTTGGCAAGGCCGATGCGCTTGATGCGCAGGGGGCGGAAAATGCTGGCGGTAGCGCGCTGGTTGCCGTGCAGCAGGAACGGGACGCGGTGATGGCGGCGGATGGGCTGACGCCGGCACTCGCCGCAAGCGCTGCCATGGGCGCGCGGCTGCGCAGCTATCGTTTTGATCGCTACCGCACCACGGAAAAGGAAGAAGACAAGCCAAAGCTGGAACGCATTGCCGTGGCAGCCGCGGAACCAACCAAGGCCAAGGCTGCCTTCGCGCCGATGCAGGCCATCGCGGATGGCGTTTTCCTGACGCGCGATCTGGTGTCTGAACCGCCCAATGTGCTGACGCCGGCGGAAATGGCTGAACGCTGCAAGGCTTTGGAAAAGCTAGGCGTCGTCGTGGAAATCATGGGCCCGCGAGAGATGAAGCGCCTTGGCTTTGGCGCGCTATTGGGTGTGGCGCAGGGCAGTGCGCAGGAACCGCGCATGGTGACGATGAAATGGATGGGCGCGCCCAAGGGCAAGAAGCAAAAGCCGCTTGCTTTCATCGGCAAGGGTGTGACCTTCGATACGGGCGGCATTTCCATCAAGCCGGCGGGCGGGATGGAAGACATGAAATGGGATATGGCCGGCGCAGGTACGGTGATTGGGCTGATGGCAGCACTCGCTGGGCGCAAGGCCAAGGCCGATGTGATCGGCATGGTGGGTCTGGTGGAAAACATGCCATCTGCCACCGCGCAGCGCCCGGGTGATGTGGTGAAATCCTATTCCGGCCAGACCGTGGAAGTGATCAATACGGATGCGGAAGGACGTTTGGTGCTGGCCGATGTGATGTGGTATTGCCAGGAAAAATATGATCCGCGCTTTATGGTGGATCTGGCGACACTCACGGGTGCCATCATCATCGCGCTTGGCCATGAACGCGCGGGGCTGTTCAGCAATGATGACACGCTCGCGACCCATGTGAAGGAAGCGGGCAGTGCAGTGGGTGAGAAAGCCTGGCGCATGCCGCTGGGTGATGCCTATGACAAGCAATTGAAATCCGACATTGCCGATATGAAGAATGTCGGCGGCCGGCCGGGCGGGTCCATCACCGCGGCGCAATTCATCCAGCGCTTTGTGAATGGCAAGCCTTGGGCACATCTGGATATTGCGGGCACCGCCTGGTCTTCCAAGGATGCGCCAACCGTGCCGAAGGGGGCGACCGCTTACGGCGTGCGCATGCTGGATCGCATGGTGGCGGATCATTACGAAGGCTGAAGCCGCGCCGCTTTTGTGCCCATGGTAAAATTGATCCTGCAACGAAGCTCTGACGCGCTGCGCCGCCACGCGAAGCGCAGCGCTGATGGCGCGTTGATCCTGCCGTTGATGGCTGGGTCAACGCCAGCCGATGCGGCTCTTGCGGCAGCGGCGAAGGCAGCGCGCTTCACGGGCAAGGCTGGCGAAGCGCTTGTCGTGCCGGGCGCGCATGGCTTCACCATTCTGGCCGGGATTGGCGCCGGGCGCGCGATCAGCGATTGGGAAACGGGCGGCGGTGCCGGCATGGCCGCGGCGGCAGGTCGTGCGCAGGCAGTATTGCTGGCGGAAAACGCCACAGCAGAACAGGCGGCGGGTTTCGCGGCGGGCGCGCTGTTGAATGCCTGGCGCTTCAATGTGCTGCGTGATGCCAGCAAGGATAAGGATACACCGCCCGCGCAGGTAACGCTGGCAGTGGCGAACCCAGCCAAGGTGGAACCCGCATGGCAACGCGCGGAAGCAACACTGCGCGGGGTGCTCTACGCGCGCGATCTGGTGGCGGAACCGGGCAATCGGCTGAACCCCGCAAGCTTCGCGGCAAGGCTGCTTGAGCTGCGCGATCTTGGCTTGAAGGTTGAGGTTTTGGAAGGCAAGCGCCTAACCGCGCTTGGCATGGGCGCGTTATGCGCTGTGGGCGGCGGGGCGGAACATGGCCCGCGTCTTGTTGTGCTGCGCTGGCCCGGCAAGCTGAAGGCTGCGCCGATTGCCTTTGTCGGCAAGGGGATTTGCTTCGACACCGGCGGCATTTCCATCAAGCCCGCTGAAGGCATGGAAGAGATGCGCGGCGATATGGCGGGCGCGGCCGCCGCCGCTGGTGCGATGCTGACGCTGGCGTTGCGGCAATCCCCTGCACCGGCGGTCGCCGTTTTGGCACTCGCGGAAAACGCCATTGGCGCGGCTTCGTATCGGCCCGGTGATGTTTTGCGCACCCATAGCGGCAAGACGATTGAGGTATTGGATACGGATGCGGAAGGGCGGCTGGTTTTGGCGGATGCGCTTTCCTATACCGCCAAGCGCTTTCGCCCGCGCTCCATGATTGATCTGGCAACACTAACGGGCAGCATCATCACCGCGCTTGGCCATCACCGCGCCGGGGTTTTCGGCAATGATGAGGCGCTCACCGCGGCGCTGATGGCAGCGGGAGAGGACGTCACCGAACCGCTCTGGCCCATGCCGATTGATGATGAGCACAGGCAAGTCCTGAAAAGCGACATCGCCGATCTGCGCCATTGCGCGCCGGCGGGCAGCGGTGCCTGGGGCGGGCGCTTCCTGTCCGATGCCTGCCATGCGGCGGCCTTCCTGCGTGAATTCGTGGAGGGTTCAAGCTGGGCGCATTTGGATATCGCGGGGGTTGAGGCGCGCGAAGAAGCCGAACCGCTCGGGCCGAAAGGGCCGAGTGGCTTTGGCGTGCGCTTGCTGGATCGTTTGGTTGCCATGCGCTTTGAACGCGACGCATGACCGAGATCGGCTTCTATCACCTGACGCGCAGCAAATTGCAGGAAGCACTGCCCAAGCTTTTGGGCCGTGTCCTGGATGCCGGCGGGCGCGGCTTCATCCTTTGCGCCGATGCGGAACGCGCGCGCGCCTTGGATGCGGCGCTTTGGCTGCCCGCCGATCCGCCCTGGCTGCCGCATGGCCTGGCGGGCGGGGAGCATGACGCCGCGCAGCCCCTGCTGATCGCCGATCAGGATATCCCACCGGCCAATGGCGCGCGCTTCCTGGTGCTGGTGGATGGCGCGGCCAGCGCGCGGCTTGCCGAGTATGATCGCGTGCTTGATCTTTTCGATGGCGGCGATGAAGCGGCGGTGGCGGCAGCGCGGGCGCGCTGGGTCGCCGCCAAGGAAGCCGGGCATAGCCTGACCTATTGGCAGCAAACCGCCCGCGGTTGGGAGAAGAAGGCGAGCCACCCGCCGGCATCTTGACCCTTCCCGCCGCCGCCCCCTACACGCCAATCGACATTACAGGAACGCCTTTCATGACTGATACCGCCCAGGACCAGATGGAAATCCTGGCAGGGGCCCTGCCCTTCCTGAAGCGCTACGATGATCAGATCGTCGTGGTGAAATATGGCGGCCACGCCATGGGGGAAGAGGAAACCGCACTGCGCTTTGGCCGCGATATCGCGCTGCTGGAACAGGTGGGCGTGAACCCCGTGGTGGTGCATGGCGGCGGCCCGCAAATCAATGCCATGCTGAAGCGGCTGGATGTGAAATCCACCTTCGTGCAGGGGCTGCGCGTGACCGATGCCGCCATGCTGGATGTGGTGGAAATGGTCCTCGCCGGGCCGGTGAACAAACAGGTGGCGGAAGCGATCACCCGCGCCGGCGTCATGGCGGTTGGCATTTCCGGCAAGGATGGCGGGCTGGTGCGGGCACGTAAGCTCACGCGCACCTATCGTGACCCGGACAGCAATATCGAAAAAGTGCTCGATCTTGGTTTTGTGGGTGAACCGGAATCCATCAACCCGCGCGTGCTGCAATTGATGATTGGCGCTGATATCGTGCCCGTGGTGGCGCCCGTTGGCGCGGGCGCTGATGGCCAGACCTACAACATCAATGCCGATACGGTGGCGGGTGCCATTGCCGGCGCGCTTTCGGCTGAGCGGCTGTTGATGCTGACCGATGTGCGCGGCGTGCTGGGGCCTGATGGCACTCTGATCCCAGAAATGACAGTGGCTGAGGTCAAGAAAGGCATCGCCGATGGCTGGATTTCCGGCGGCATGATCCCGAAGGTGGAAACCTGCATCTACGCCGTTGAAAAAGGCGTGAAGGGTGCCGTGATCCTGGATGGCCGCGTACCGCATGCCGTGCTGCGTGAGTTATTCACCGATGGCGGCGCAGGCACGCTGATCCGGCCCTAAGGGGCGGCAGCTAGAATCTCGGCCCGTTGTTATCCGTGCGCCAGACCATGGATTTCGCCGGAAAGCCCTTGCTGACGGGGTCAATCTGCCGGCTGCTCATGCCGGCGGGCAGATTGGGCTGCGGCAATCCCAAGCGATCCGCGACGCATTGGCGAATGCGAAACAGCAGCGCCGGGTCCACATCCTGACGCTGCATCAAGGGCCGCAGCAAGGTATCGGCGACAACGCCCGCAAGCCGAATCGCGGTATCGGGCGTGAGCGCGGGTCGCGCCATCAGGCTTGGGAACCATTCCGGATTGAAGCGCGCCCTGTTAAGCACATCTTCCATGCTGACGGCGCGAATCTTGGCGCTGGTGTTTTCCAGCATCAGACCAATGGCGGCACGATCACCATTGGCGATCAGGGCATCCGTCACTGCCTCCCCAATACCGGTACGGCGCGCCACGGCTTGCAAGGTGGTCGTTGTAGGCGGTGAGGCAATCAGCAGCAGCAAATCTTCTTCGGTGAGAAGCGGCGAGAGGCGAATGACCGGCTCTGCCACACGAATTTCCGCATCCATGGCCAGGCGCAAGATGGCTTCGCGCGGCACGGTGGAGAGATTTTTGGCGGCATCGGCAATAATGAAGCGGATTTGGGCAACAGCATCCTCAGCCAGCTTCAAAAGGATCGGGTGCAGCACCTGCGCCAGACGATCTTGGCTCGATGAGGTGAGGGTTGGCATGATATCGGCGACCCGCTTCGCCAGGGCTTCCCTGACAGCCGCGTTTTCATCCTCGGTCAGGGTCTGCAAGACGGAAAAGGGTGCGCGCGTATTTGCGATCACGCTCGCCCTCACGCGCGGTTCGTCATCCTTTGAAAGAAAGGCCAGCACCTCATGCGGCGTGGTGGCATTGCGCGCCAGCATGGCCCGGGTCGCGGTGTCACTCTCCCGCGCGAGGCGCAGCAGGTTTTCGACCGTACCGCTCATGCGGAAGCCTTGAGCAATCGGGCACGCGAAGCCGCGCGGATGTCGCGAAGGGGGCGCATGTCCGCATATTCATCATCTCCACCTAATCTTTCGTTACTGGCCAAAGTTGACAGCGCCCCCGCCCCGCCGCAAGGAAAGGGCGCTTTGCCGGAGGACCCCCGCCCCATGACCATGACCGCTCTTCAGGCCCGCATCGAAGCGCTTTGGGCGCGCCGCGACCAGCTTTCCCCTGCAACCACGGGCGCGGATCGCGCCGCGGTAGAAGAAGCCCTCGAAATGCTCGATTCCGGCCAGGCCCGCGTGGCGGAGCCCGATGGGAATGGCGGCTGGAAGGTCAATCAATGGTTGAAGCAGGCAGTGCTGATGTCCTTCCGGCTCGCCGATTCCGCGCCGATGGAAATTTCGACCGGCGCCTATGACAAGGTGCCGCTGAAATTCGAAGGCTGGGGTGAGAACCGCTTCCGTGAAGCGGGTTTTCGTGTGGTGCCGGGCGCGGTGGTGCGCCGTTCCGCCTATATCGCGCGCAATGTCGTGCTGATGCCATCCTTCGTGAACCTTGGCGCGCGCGTTGAGGAAAACACCATGGTGGATACCTGGGCAACCGTTGGTTCCTGCGCGCAAATCGGCAAGAATGTGCATCTTTCAGGCGGCGTTGGCATTGGTGGCGTGCTGGAACCGCTGCAAGCGAACCCGGTGGTGATCGAAGATGATTGCTTTATCGGTGCGCGGTCCGAAGTGGTGGAAGGGGTCATTGTGGAACGCGGAAGCGTGCTTTCCATGGGTGTTTTCATCAGCGCCACCACCAAGATTGTGGACCGCACGACCGGCGAGATCTTCATGGGCCGCGTGCCTTCCTATTCCGTGGTGGTGCCGGGTTCCTTGCCGGGCAAGCCGCTGCCGGATGGCTCACCAGGGCCTTCGCTTTATTGCGCGGTGATTGTGAAGCGCGTGGATGCGCAAACGCGTGCCAAGACCGCAATCAACGAATTGCTGCGTGACTGATCCGCTTCCCCTGCTGCAAGCGCTGATCCGCTGCCCTTCCGTGACCCCGGAAGAAGGTGGCGCGCTTGGCGTGCTGGAAGCGGCACTGACGCCGCTTGGCTTCACCTGCACGCGGCTGAAATTCGCGGAAGTTGATAATCTTTTCGCCCGGCGTGGGCGCCATGGGCCGCATTTCTGTTATGCGGGTCATACGGATGTGGTGCCGGTAGGCGACCGCGCCGGTTGGACGCATGATCCCTTCGGCGCGGAAATCGCCAATGGCATGATCTATGGCCGCGGCGCTTGCGACATGAAGGGCAGCATCGCCGCCTTCATTGCGGGCTTGACCGATTTCCTTGCGCTGCGGCCGGATCAGCAGGGCAGCATCAGCCTGCTGATTACAGGTGATGAGGAAGGGCCTTCCATCAATGGCACCGCCAAGGTGCTGGAATGGATGGCGGAGAATGATCAGATCCCCGATATGGCGCTGGTGGGTGAGCCCACTTCCAAGGTGAAGCTTGGCGATACGCTGAAAATCGGCCGGCGCGGTTCCATGACAGCGCATATCACCGTGCATGGTATTCAGGGCCATTCCGCCTATCCGGAACGGGCCGATAATCCGATCCATCGGCTGATGCGCGCACTCAATCGCCTGACCGCCGAGCCCTTGGACAATGGCAGTGATTGGTTCCAGCCAAGCACGCTGCAAGTAACCGGCTTTGATGTCGGCAATAGTGCTTCCAATGTCATTCCGGCGGCGGCCAAGGCGTTTTTGAATATCCGCTTCAATGATCTGCATAAAAGTAGCGGGTTGACCCAGCGCATTCGTGCCGTGCTGGAAGAAGAAGCGCCCAATCATGATCTGAAAGTCACGGTTTCCGGCGAAAGCTTCCTGACCGAACCGGGGCCATTTGTCGCCGGCTTGCAGCGCGCCATTGAACGCGCCACGGGCGCGCAAGCCAAGCTGGATACGGGCGGTGGCACTTCGGACGCGCGCTTCATCACGCGCTATTGCCCCGTCGCGGAATTGGGCGCGGTGGGTGCCACCATGCATAAGGTGGATGAATGCGCACCGATTGATGAGCTGCGTGACCTTGCGAGCCTTTACCGCATGGTGCTTGAGGAGCTGGTCGGCTGAGCAGCGCCCCGCAAGGTGGTGTGGCGCGGGCACTCGCGGGTGCCTTCATGCTGGCGCGCGGGCGTGCTGCGGGGCTGGCGGCCTTTGAAAACACGCTGCCTGTGGCGGCCTATTCCTTTCGCGCGGCGGCGATCTGCCTGCCGATTTTCATGTTCTTCAAGGATCAGACCAGCACACCCGATGATGTAGTGCTGACGCTTTTCGTGGATTTGCTGCTTTTCGCCGCTTCCTGGGCAGGGTTTGCCTTGGCGTCGCTTTACTTGGCCCGGGCGCTCGGCGTCGCAGAGGCCTGGCCGCGCTTCATCGCTGCCTGGAATTGGTCTGCTGTGGTGCAGTATCTCGCACTCGCGGTCTTGAGCCTGCCGGGCTTGTTGCTCGGCAGGGGCGGCTTGCTCGATCTTGGTGGGTTATTGGCGCTGTTTTTTGCGGTTTGGATGGAATGGTTTGTCGCGCGGCATGCGTTGCGGCTCAGCCCGCTTGGCGCGGCAGGCTTTGTGGCGCTTGATCTTGGGATCGCCGTGTTCCTGGGCGGCTTTGCGGCGCGCATCACAGGTTGATGATGGCGCGCTAATCCAGGAATTGCGGTGAGATCAGCTTGGGCAGGATCAATGACACATCCGGCCACATGATGACCAAACCCAGCACTGCCAGCATGGGCAGCAGCATGATGATGGTATCCTTGATCACAGCCCCCATTTTCAAGCCCGCCACATGGCAGGCGATCATGAGACATAAGCCATAGGGCGGTGTGACAAGGCCGAAGGCGAGGCTCACAATCCCGATCATCGCAAAATGCACGGGATGAATGCCAACTTCCATCGCCAGCGGTTGCAGGATGGCGCCGACAATGATGATGGCCGGAATCGCATCCAGAAAGCAGCCCACCACCAGGAAGACGCCGGCGATGAAGAAGCCGGTCATGATCTTGCCCATGCCCCAGGCGGAAACGCCGGCCAGGATGGCTTCGGGAATCTTGTAATAGGCGAGCAACCAGCCAAAGGCCGAAGCGGTGCCCACACAAAAAAGCGCAACCGCCGCCAGCCTGCCCGTTTCACCAAGCGCACCGTAAAGCCCCTTCAAATCCATCTCCCGATAGACAATCAGGGAAAGCAGGCCGGCATAGAGCACGGCAATGCAGGCACTTTCGGTTGCGGTGAACCAGCCGAAAATCTTGCCGCCAATAATGATGAAGGGTGTCATCAGCGCGGGCAGTGAAATCCAGGTAGCAAAACCAACTTCCTTGAGGCTCGCGCGCGGATAGGTGGGGTAGCCGCGCTTCTTCGCATAGGCATGTACGGTGGCCATTTGCACAAGGCCAATCAGCAGGCCGGGAATGACACCGGCCAGAAACAGCGCACCGATCGAAACCGTCAGCACACCGCCCCAGACAATCATCAGAATTGAAGGCGGAATAATGACGGCGAGCACGGCGGAAACCGCCGTGATGGCAACGGAAAAACTGTCATCATAACCTTCACGCCGCTGCGCTTCGATGAAGATCTTGGACTGCGATGCGGCATCGGCCGTGCTGCTGCCGCTGATGCCCGCGAAAAAGATCGAAAGCACAACATTGATCTGCGCGAGCCCGCCCGGAAAATGCCCGACCAAAGCGCGCGATAGCCGCACCAGCCTGTCAGTGATGCCACCCACATTCATCAGATTGGCGGTCAGCAGGAAGAAGGGCACGGCCAGCAGGATGAAGGAATTATAGGCGTTGAAGGTTTCCTGCATGAGCGTCATGGCACCCAGGCGCGGTTCAATCAGCATCACCGGCAGGCAAGCCATGCCAAGTGCCACCGCCACCGGCACGCGCAAGGCGAGCAGCGCGAAGAAACCGCCAAACAGGATCCAGGCGGCTTCACCTGGCGCCAATACATTGCCGCCCATCATGGCGCTTCGCCCCCGAAGAGTGTGGCAAGATCATCATAGAATTTGAGGCCGCCAAAAATCAGCCAGGAAAACCCGAGGATGGGCCAGGCAAGATGGATCAGCCAAAGCGGCAATTCCGCCAATTCGCTGATACGAAACCAGGCGAAATCCACGAATTCGATGCCATACCAGAAAAAGGCGGCCGAGAAGGCCAGCACGAAAACACCCGTCACCAGATCAAGCGCGGCGCGGGCGCGGCCTTTCAAATCAGGCCAAAGATCCACGTTGAAATGAATGCCTTCCTTCAAGCCGACCATGGCACCGATCATGATGGTCCAAACCAGCAGGAAACGCGCCATTTCCTCGGTCCAGATGTAATGCGGCAGGAAATCCGTAAAGCGCGCGAAAATCTGCAGGGCCACCGGGAAGATCAGGATGAAAACGCAAAGTGCCAGCATTACCGACAGGAACCGACCATAAAAATCAGCGATTCGCTGCACGGCGTGGCGGAACCCCATCTCGCGCATGATGCCCCCTCCCCTGCCCCGGCTTTCGAAACTTTTTGTTTTTGGAAATCGCCTTCCAGCAGTATCACACCACTGGAAGGCGAAACCACTTACGATGTCAGCGCATTGATGCGCGCAAAAATGCTCTCAGCACCCACTTCCTTGGCATAGGCTTCCATCACCGGATCCACCGCGCGCTTCAGCGCCGCTCGATCGGTAAAGGGAATCCGCCGCAGCCGGCCGGCGCTTTCCAGCGCGGTCAGCTTCTGCCCATCTTCACTGCTCTCTGCCTCACGCCCGAAGGCGCCGGCTTCACGGCCTGCGCGACGGATCGCTTCCTGCAAGGCAGGTGGCAGGCGGGAAAGCGTTTGGCTCGAAAAACAGATCGGGCGGATGGTGATGGCGTGTTCGGTCATGATCAGGTTCGGCGCCACTTCAAAGAAGCGCATCGCCTCCACGCCCGCGGCCTCATTCTCACCGGCTTCGATGACGTTGTTCTGAATGCCGTTGTAGATTTCATTATAGGCGATCACGGTCGGCGCCATGCCCGCCGCCTGGAAGGTGCGCGACCAGATTGGCGCGCCTTGTACGCGTACCTTGAGCCCGCGCAGTTCCGCCATATTGGTGATGCGACGATTGGCGAAGATATTGCGCACACCGCCGCCGGCATAGCCAATCAGCATCACACGGGCGCGGCGTTCCACCTCATCCGCTACAGGCGCGAAAAGGTTTTGATCCAGAACCTGGTTCCAATGCTTCAGGTCACGGAACAGGAAGGGCGCATCCACAAAGGGGGCAGCGCGGCTGAAGGTGGACATATGCGCCGGTGAGACAATGCCGTAATCCACCGCACCGCGGCCGGCCGACATATATTCGAAATACTGCTTTTCCAGCCCCAGGCTGCTGTTCTTATGCAGCACGAAATTCACCGGGCCCGCAGTGTAGTAGCGCTTCACGAGTTCTTCGAAGCGCACCAAAGCGCGGGTGAAGACGTGGTCATCATTGAACTGCACCGCGCCATTCAGGGTGATGGCCTGCTGCGCCCGTGCCACGGCCGGCGCGGCCAAGCCCGCAGCCGCCAGGGTTGCCCCAAGCAATTGCCTACGATTCATGACGTTTCTCCCTTTTTCTCGACCGGGGTCATGCTCCGGCTGGAATGACTATAGGCAGGCATTTCGGCGCGCGGGAAGCCTTGGGTCTTTCCAGGGCGGGTTTTCCCGGCAAAACTATCGAAAACAGGGAGGGCGAGATGCCAAAAACTGATCTGAACGGCCGGGTTGCGGTGATTACCGGGGCAGCGCGGGGCATTGGGCTGGCGGTGGCGGAGCTGGCCATGAGCCGGGGGGCTGCCATCGCCATTTGGGATATGGATGAGGCTGCATCCAAGGCCGCCGCCGCGCGCTTGGGTCACGCCAAAGTCAGCACCCATATCCTTGATCTGACGGATGCGGCGGCGGTGGAAGCCGCGACGCAGGCGACGCTTGCTGCCCATGGGCGCGTGGATATTCTGGTCAATAATGCCGGCATCACCGGCGGCAATGCGCCAGTCTGGGAATTGCCCGTGGCAGAATGGCGGCGCGTGATTGATGTCAATCTGGTGGCCCCCTTCATCGTCGCCCGCGCCCTGGTGCCGCCTATGCGCGCGGCAGGCTATGGGCGTGTCGTGAATATCGCCTCCATCGCGGGCAAGGAAGGCAATCCGAATGCATCGCATTACAGCGCTTCCAAGGCGGGCCTGATTGGGCTGACCAAATCGCTCGGCAAGGAATTGGCCGGTAGCGGCGTATTGGCGAATTGCGTGACACCGGCGGCGGCTGAGACCGATATCTTCAAGCAAATGACCGCGCAGCAAATCGCCTGGATGCGATCCAAAATTCCGATGGATCGCTTTGTGCAGGTGGAAGAAATCGCGGAGCTTGTCTGCTGGCTGGCATCCGAGGCTTGTTCCTTTTCCACCGGCGCGGTTTTCGACATATCGGGCGGGCGCGCGACCTATTGATAGCGGCGGATTGCCAGCCGGGGCGCGGCGCTGCAAGCTTCGCCCAACCTTATCGGGAGAGAGATTGAGATGAGCACAGAAGGCAAGATCGCCGTCGTCACCGGGGCTGGCAGCGGCGTGGGCCGCGCAGCGGCTTTGGCGCTGTTGGGCGGTGGTTGGCATGTGGTACTGGCGGGCCGCCGCGCCGATGCCTTGCAGGAAACCGTGACCCTTTCTGGTGCGGCAGGATCACGCGCGCTTTGCGTGCCTTCCGATGTCTCCGACCCCGCTGCGGTGGATGCGCTTTTCGCCACCGTGAAGCAGCGTTACGGCCGGCTTGATATGCTGTTCAATAATGCCGGCACCAATGTGCCCGGCATGCCCTTTGAAGACCTGACCTATGCGGATTGGACCCGCGTTGTCGGTGTGAACCTGACCGGCTGCTTTTTGTGCGCGCAGGCGGCGTTTCGCATCATGAAGGATCAGAAGCCGCAGGGCGGGCGCATCATCAATAATGGTTCGATCAGCGCGCATACGCCGCGCCCGGATAGCGCGCCCTATACCGCCACCAAGCATTCCATTACGGGGCTGACAAAATCCCTCATGCTCGATGGCCGCAAATACGATATTTGCGCGGGGCAGATTGATATCGGCAATGCCGCAACGCCAATGACCCAGCGCATGACGCGCGGCGTGAAGCAGGCCGATGGCAGCATCGCGGTCGAGCCCACCATGGACGCCACGCATGTCGGCAATGCCATTCTGCATATGGCCAATCTGCCGCTGGAGGCGAATATCTTCACCATGACCATCAAGGCCACCAAGATGCCCTTCGAAGGCCGCGGCTGACGGCTTATGGCCACCCATCATCTGAAGGTTCAGGAACCCTTCCGCGCGCTATTCTACGCGCCGTTCTATGCGGCCTTGGCGCGCGGCGACTATGCGACTGAGGGCGTGGAGGTCACGCTGCTGCCAGGTGCAGTGCCGTCGCTTGCGAAGGATTCCGTATTGGATGGCACGGCTGACCTCGCCTGGGGCGGGCCGATGCGCCTGCTGCTGGCGCATGATGCCGATCCCGCCTGCCCCTTGCGGTTGTTCGGCGCGGTGGTGATGGGTGATCCTTTTTTCCTTGTCGGGCGCACACCCAATCCTGGCTTCAAGCTGCGTGATCTGGCGGGCATGACGCTTGGCACCGTGAGCGAAGTGCCAACGCCATGGTGGACCTTGCAGGATGATATCCGCGCGGCGGGGATTGATCCGGCTGCGATCAAGCGGATCACGGATCAGACCATGCCCGCCAATGCCGCTGCGGTCGCGGCAGGCACGCTTGATGTCGCGCAGCTTTTTGAACCGCTGGTGAGCCAGATGGAAGCCGCCGGCACCGGCCATGTCTGGTATGCGCAAGCCAGCCGTGGCCCCACTTCCTACACGGCGTTTTATGCCCGCACAGATGTGATCACCGCCAAGCGCGAAGCGATGGAAGCCATGGTGCGCGGGCTGGCGAGGACACTCACTTGGTTTGCCGCAGCATCGCCACAGGAAATTGTCGCCTGCATTGCGCCTTACTTTGAAGGCGGTGATGCGGCGCTGATGGCACGCGCCATTGCCCGCTACAAATCGGTGAAGCTCTGGACCGAAACGCCGCGCTTCCCGCCGGAAGCGCTCGCGCAATTGGAACGCGGCATGCTCTCCGCCGGCGCCATCAGGCGCACGCCCGGTTTTGCCGGGCTGGTGGCAGAGGATGTGACGGAAAGCGCGCTCGCGTAATTTCAGCCGCGCGGCAGTAATTGTTCCGCGAGAGTCGCCCAATAGGAAGCGCCGACAGGCAGGATATTGTCGTTGAAATCATAGCGCGGGTGATGCACCTGCGCGTCATCCGGCCCGCGCCCACCGCCCAGCATCAGATAGGCGCCTGGCTTGGCATTCAGCATGAAGGCGAAATCCTCACCGCCCATGGTGGGCTTTTGCATGGGCTGCACGCGCGCTTCCCCCTGCACCGCACGCGCGGCCTTGGCGGCCAGATGCACGCTTTCAACCTCATTGATCGTGGCCGGATAGGCGCGGGCGAATTCCGCGGTGGCAGTCGCCCCCATCGCGGCGGCGATGCCGGTCACGGTTTCCTTGAAGCGGCGTTCGAGCAGATCCCCGATCTCCGGCGCAAACCAGCGCGCGGTGCCCAGCATGCGCACGGTCTCCGGGATCACGTTGAAGGTATGGCCGCCGGTGATATGGCCGATGGTGATCACGCCCGCTTCAACGGGTTCCACATTGCGCGCGACGATGGATTGCAGCGCCTGAACAATGGCCGCCGCCACCACAATCGGGTCCGTGCCATTATGCGGCATGGCGCCATGGGCGCCCTTGCCGGTGATATTCACTTCAAGATTGGCGACCGCCGCCATCACCGGGCCTTCGCGCCAAAGGAAAGTGCCTTCCGGCGCGCCCGGCCAGTTATGCATGCCGAAAACACGTTCCATCGGGAAGCGCGTGAATAGCCCTTCCTTCACCATCAATTCGCCGCCCGCCAGGTTTTCTTCTGCCGGCTGGAAAATCACATAGACGGTGCCGTCGAAATTGCGCGTCTCGGCAAGATACTTCGCGGCGCCGAGCAGCATGGTGGTATGCCCATCATGGCCGCAGGCATGCATCTTGCCCGGAATCTTGGAGGCATAGGGCAGCCCGGTTTCTTCCAGGATCGGCAGCGCATCAATATCAGCACGCAGCCCAATGGCGCGGCCATTATCCACGCGGCCACGGATCACGCCGACAACGCCTGTCTTGGCAATGCCGGTGATAACCTCATCACAGCCGAATTCGCGCAGCTTTTCGGCGATGATGCCGGAAGTGCGGGTTTCTTCCAGACCCAATTCGGGGTGTTCATGAAAATCACGCCGCCAGGCGGTCATTTCCGGGTGGAATTCGGCGATGCGGTTGATGATGGGCATGGGGATCTTCCTGGATACTTGATTGCGTCACGTGAGGCTGAAATGCCGGGTCCAATCAGCGCAATCAAGGTGCTGCCCGCAGAAACGCTAGGTCAGCGCCAAGCGGCGCCTGCGTCACCTGGTCATAAACCAGCTTATCCCAGCCACGCTTGGGCGCCGGGGCGGGCTGCCAGGCGGCGCGGCGGCGGGTCATTTCATCTTCCGCCACCAGCAGATCAAGCTTGCGATCCTTCACCGAAAGCCGGATGCGATCACCGGTTTGCACCAGCGCAAGCGGCCCACCCACCGCCGCTTCCGGGGCGATATGCAGCACAATCGTGCCAAAGGCCGTGCCGGACATGCGGCAATCGCTCATGCGCACCATGTCCTTCACGCCGGCGCGGGCGAGCTTTTTCGGGATCGGCAAATAGCCCGCCTCCGGCATGCCGGAAGGTGACCGCGGCCCCACATGTTTCAGTACCAGAATATCCTGCGGCGTCACATCCAAGGCTGGGTCGTCAATGCGGTTTGCCAAATCTTCCAATCCATCAAACACCATGCAGCGGGCTTCGGTTTCAAACAGCGCAGGTGTGGCGGCGCTGCGCTTCAAAATCGCGCCTTCGGGGGCGAGGGAGCCAAACAGCGCGACCAAGCCACCAACTGGTGAGACAGGTTCGGCAAAAGCGCGAATGATGCGCCGATCCACGAAATGGCTGCCATCGCCGATACGATCCGCGAGGCTCACGCCATCCAGATCAATCGTGGTCAGGTCGAGCAAATCGCGCAATTCCCACAGCAGCGCGCGCATGCCGCCGGCGGCGTGGAAATCTTCCATATAACCCTCGCCAGTCGGCTTCAGGTCCACCAGCACCGGCGTTTCCTCGGACAGCGCATCCAACCGCTTGAGGTCAAGCGAAAGCCCCGCGCGGCCGGCAATGGCGGCCAGATGCACCACCGCATTGGTGGAACCACCAAGCGCCAGCAGCACGCGCGTCGCATTGTCCAGATTGGCCTGTGTCATCATCTGGCTTGGGCGGATGGGGTTCTTGATCAGCCGCACCGCCTGCGCGCCGGCTTCTTCGGCAATGCGCAAACGGTCCGCATGCACCGCCGGCGCGCTGGCCCCGGCCAATGGCATGAAGCCAAGGGTCGCCGCGATGCAGGCCATGGTGGAAGCGGTGCCCATCACGCCGCAAGTGCCAGCGGTGGTCGCAAGCTTGCCTTCCAATTCGCCGATCCGCTCCGCAGTCACTTCACCAGCGCGATACCGCGCCCAATAGCGCCGGCAATCGGTGCAGGCGGAAAGGCGCTCACCTTCAAAAGCCTGCGCCAGCATGGGGCCGGTGACCAGCATCACGGATGGGATATCGGCGGAAATCGCAGCCATCAGCTGCGCCGGCACGGTCTTGTCGCAGCCACCCACCAGCACTGCCGCATCCATCGGCTGGGCGGAGAGCATCGCTTCCGTATCCAGCGCCATCAGGTTGCGATAATGCATGGAACAGGGGCTGAGCGACGGTTCGCACAGGCTGACGGTCGGGAAGCCCAAGGGCAAAGCGCCTTCGGACAGCACGCCGCGGCGCACGGCTTCGATCAGCTCCGGCACGGTGCGGTGGCAGTTGTTATAGTCGCTCGCGGTATCGGCAATGCCGACCACGGGCTTGTCCAGCATGCGCTGCGAATAGCCCATGGATTTGGCGAAGGACCGCCGGAGATAGAGCGCGAAATCGCGATCCCCGTAATTGGAGGTATTGCGGCCAAGGCCATGGGGTTTGTCGCTCATGCGGGCGGTTCTTCCGAAAGGGTTGCCGGTGAGTGGCAGATTAAGCACCCTGGCGCGCGCAAGGGTAGGGCCGTGCCTTTATGAGGTATCCTGTTACCACGGACAAAAATCGCGCTTTGTGCTTGACTTTTGCTGCCCCTGCCCGGATAAGCCCCCTTCCTTTCCATAGGTTTATTCGGAACCACCATGATTTCCACGCAAACCCGCTCGCTGAAGCCGGCGGAGGTGAAAAAGAACTGGGTGTTGATTGATGCGGATGGGCTCGTGCTCGGCCGTCTCGCCACCCTGGTCGCCAATCGCCTTCGCGGTAAGCACAAGCCGCAATTCACCCCCCATGTGGATTGCGGTGACCATGTTGTCATCATCAATGCGAAGAAGGTGCGTGTCACCGGCGCCAAGGCGGAACAGAGCGTGTTCTACTGGCACACCGGCTATCCGGGCGGCATCAAGGGCCGCACCATCCGTGAACGCATGGAAGGCCGCTTTCCGGAGCGCGTCATTGAAAAGGCGGTTGAGCGCATGATCACCCGTGGCCCGCTGGGCCGCGCGCAGATGCGCAACCTGCATGTCTATGCCGGGGCCGAGCACCCGCATGCCGGCCAGCAGCCTGCTACCCTGGATGTGGCGGCGCTGAACCGTAAGAATTCCCTCGCAGTGAAGAAGGCGGGCTGAGGCTATGAGCGGCGAAACCAAGACCCTCGCGGACCTCAAGGAAATTGTGGCCGGCACCCCGGCTGCCACGGCGGAAGCGGCGATCAAGCGGGAACCGAAGCGCGATGCGCAGGGCCGTTCCTATGCCACTGGCCGGCGTAAGGACGCGGTTGCCCGCGTCTGGATCAAGCCGGGCAAGGGCCAGATCACCATCAATGACAATCCGGCAGCGAAGTATTTCGCCCGCCCGGTGCTGCGCATGCTGATCACCCAGCCCTTCCTGGTGGCGGATCGCTATCAACAATTCGATGTCATCTGCTCGGTTGTTGGTGGCGGCTTGTCCGGCCAGGCGGGTGCAGTGCGCCATGGCATCAGCCGCGCGCTTTGCAATTATGAGCCGGATCTGCGCTCCATCCTGAAAAAGGCGGGCTTCCTGACGCGCGACCCGCGCGTGGTGGAACGCAAGAAGTACGGGCGCCCGAAGGCACGACGTTCCTTCCAGTTCTCCAAGCGCTGACGCCAGCGGACCGGCGTCGCGCGCCGGTCCCATACTGGGGTTTTCATCAGGGGGCGGGTCCGCAAGGGTCCGCCCCTCTTGCATTTCTGAACCATTCGCGCCGCTATATTGCGGCAAGGAGAGCGTATCATGGCCAAGACTGCGAAGATTTTCATTGATGGCGAAGCCGGCACCACGGGCCTGCAAATCCGCGACCGTATTGCCGCCAATCCGCATGTTGAATTGCGCTCCATCGCGGCTGAGCACCGCAAGGATGCCAATGCGCGCCGTGAAATGATGGCCGGTGTTGACCTGGTGATCCTGTGCCTGCCGGATGATGCGGCGAAGGAAAGTGCCGCGCTGGCCGCTTCACTGGGCACGCAGGCGCCGAAGCTTTTGGATGCTTCCACCGCGCACCGCGTTGATCCCGATTGGGTCTATGGGTTGGCGGAACTGACGCCTGATCAGCCAGCCGCAATTGCGGCGGCGAAGCGCGTCTCAAATCCCGGCTGCTACCCAACCGGCGCCATTCTGATACTGCGCCCCTTGATTGATGCCGGCATCATGGCGGCGGATTTCCCGATCACGGTGAATGCGGTGTCCGGCTATTCCGGCGGCGGCAAATCCATGATCGCCGCTTATGAAGCCCGCACTGCGCCGGATTTTGAGCTTTACGGCCTTGCCTTGGAACACAAGCATGTTGCCGAGATGCAGAAGTATAGCGGCCTCACGCGCCGGCCGATCTTCGTGCCGTCAGTCGCGGATTATGCGCAAGGCATGATCGATTCCATTCCGCTGCATCTTGATCTGCTGAAGGGCAATGTGAAGCCTGCCGATCTGGAGGCGCTGCTGATCAAGCGCTATGCCGGCAGCGATGTGGTGCGCGTGGTGTCAGCGGAAGCCGGCGGCAAGCTGGAACCGCAGGCGCTGAACGGCACCAATGGCCTTGAAATCCGTGTCTATGGCAATGAAAAGCGCAGCCAGGCCGTGCTGGTGGCGCGCTACGACAACCTCGGCAAGGGCGCTTCGGGGGCGGCGGTACAAAACCTCGGCCTGATGCTCGGCGTGCCGGTTTCGGCCGATCTGCCGAAGGCAGCGTAAGGAGCAGCCATGGACATGCAACAACCCACCAATCGCGGCCCGCTTTATGTCTTTGAAGGCATTTGGCCCAAGCTGCATGAAAGCGTCTTCATCGCACCAACCGCCGCCGTGATCGGCAATGTCACGATCGGGGAGCAATCCAATATCTGGTATCATTGCGTGCTGCGCGGTGATTCCAACTTCATCACCATCGGCAAGCGCGTGAATATCCAGGATGGCACGATTGTGCATGTGAATGCGGGGCGCGAGCCCACGATCATCGGCGATGATGTCACCGTGGGCCATGCCGCCATTGTGCATGCCTGCACGCTGATGGACCGCGCCTTTGTCGGCATGGGCGCAACCGTGCTGGATGGCGCGGTGATTGAAGAAGGCGGCGTGATTGCCGCCGGTTCCGTGCTGCCGCCCGGCAAGCGAATCGGCGCCATGGAGCTTTGGATGGGCAATCCCGCCAAGCTTGTGCGGGTACTCACCGAGGAACAGCGCGCCGGGTTTGATCGTACCGCGAAGAATTACGTGCAGCTTGCGGGGCGGCATCGCCTATCGCTATCGCCTGATCCCGCCTGAGGGATCAGGCGATAGCTTGGTTTTGCGCGGCTGATTCACCGCTCCGGCCTTCAGCCTCCGCGGATCAGACGCTCGTTTGGTTTGGAGCGGCTGATTCACCGCTCCGGCCTTCAGCCTCCGCGGATCAGACGCTCGCTGGGGGCTGACTAGGCGCCGTTTTCGTTCATAATACCGCCTCGGGAAACGCCGAGGAGAGACGCGTGAACGCAACCCTGACTGCCCTTCTGTCCAGCGGCGCGCCTGCCGCGCCGGCCATCCGCGCGCCTGGCCGCCCGGCGCTTTCCTATGCCGGGCTGCGTGACCTCGCCGACGCCACCATCGCGCGGCTGAATGGCATTGACATTGGCCGCAATGACCGTGTCGCGATTGTGCTGCCCAATGGCCCGGAAATGGCCGCTTCCTTTATCGCGATTGGCGCGGGCGCGACCACCGCGCCGCTGAACCCTGCCTATCGCGCGGATGAATTCAACTTCTATCTGACCGATCTGAAGGCCAAGGCGCTGGTAGTGCAAAAGGGTGTCGCCACCGAAGCGCGCGATGTCGCGGCGAAGCTTGGCGTCGCCGTGTTGGAATTGGTGCCGGGCGAAAACGCGGGCAGCTTTACGCTCGAAGGCGGCAGCCCCGCGAAAGCGGCACAGCCGGGCGCGGCAGAGGCTGGCGATATCGCGCTCGTGCTGCATACCTCCGGCACCACGGCGCGGCCCAAGATTGTGCCCTTGTCTCAGGCGAATATCTGCGCCTCGGCACGGCATATCGGCGCGACACTTTCGCTTTCGCCCGCTGATGCGTGTTTGAACATCATGCCGCTATTCCATATCCATGGCCTGATCGCAGCGGTGCTTTCCTCCCTCGGCGCAGGCAGCGCGGTGATTTGCACGCCGGGCTTCGATGCGCTGCGCTTCTTCCGCCTGTTGGATGAGGAACGGCCAAGCTGGTACACGGCGGTGCCGACCATG
Source organism: Roseomonas sp. (assembly GCA_020249925.1). GTDB lineage: Bacteria > Pseudomonadota > Alphaproteobacteria > Acetobacterales > Acetobacteraceae > Neoroseomonas. The sequence goes on from JADCER010000016.1 coordinate 126,629, forward strand.
CACCAAACCATCCTGACACGTGCTGACCGCAATGCGGAAATCATTGAACGCGCAAAAATGCGCTTCATTCGTTCATCCTCGGCATCTTTGCCCGGGCCGGTGATGGAGCAATTGGAAGCGGTGTTTGGCTGCCCGCTGGTGGAAAGCTACGGCATGACGGAGGCTTCGCATCAGATGGCGTCCAACCCGCTCGCCGGGCCGCGCAAGCCTGGTTCCGTGGGCCGTGCTGCGGGGCCGGAAGTGGCGATCATGGATGATGACGGCACCATCCTGCCGCAGGGCGAGATTGGAGAAGTCGTGATCCGCGGTCCCAATGTGACCGCGGGCTATGAAGCGAACCCCGATGCCAATGCCAAGGCTTTCACCAATGGCTGGTTCCGTACCGGCGATCAGGGCGCCTTTGATGCGGAAGGTTATCTGACACTGACGGGCCGCTTGAAGGAATTGATCAATCGCGGTGGTGAGAAAGTGAGCCCCTTGGAAGTGGATGGCGTGCTTTCCGCGCACCCCGCCGTCGCGCAGGCGCTGACCTTCGCCATGCCGCATGCGAAGCTGGGTGAGGAAGTCGCCGCCGCCGTGGTGCTGCGCGAAGGGGCGGCCTGCACCGAACGCGAATTGCGTGATTTCGCCGCGCAACAGCTCGCGGATTTCAAAGTGCCGCGCAAGGTTGTCTTCCTGCCGGAAATCCCGAAGGGTGCGACCGGCAAGCTGATGCGCATTGGGCTTGCGGAAAAGCTTGGGCTTTCGGGGTGACGGCCATGAAGATCTGCATCTTCGGTGCCGGCGCCATTGGTGGGCTGATGGGCGCCAAGCTTGCCGCCAAGGGTGATGTGGATGTCACCTTCATCGCGCGCGGCCCGCATCTGGCTGCCATGCGCGAACACGGCGTGAAGCTGATCAGCGAAGGCACAGAGCAAATCGTGCATCCGCGCTGCGTTGAAAGTGCCGAGGAAGCCGGCCCGCAGGATTATGTGCTGGTGACGCTGAAGGCGCATTCCCTGCCCTCAGCCGCGAAGCAAGTGCAGCCCTTGCTTGGTCCCGATACCGCGATTGTCAGTGCAGTGAATGGCATTCCCTGGTGGTATTTCCACGGGCTTGGCGGCGCTTATGAAGGGCGCATTGTGCAAAGCGTGGACCCGGATGGCCAGGTTTCCGCGCTGCTGCCGCCCTCACGCGCCATTGGTTGCATTGTCTATCCGGCGGCCGAGGTGACGGCGCCTGGCGTGATTGAACACAGCTATGGTGATCGTTTCAGCCTGGGTGAGCCCGATGGCAGCCGCAGCCCGCGCGCGCAGGCGCTGTCTGAGGCGCTGATCGCCGCCGGCTTCAAGGCGCCGGTGCGTCCCAAAATTCGTGATGAGCTTTGGGTGAAGCTTTGGGGCAATATGGCCTTCAACCCGATCTCGGCACTCACCACCGCGACCCTTGATGTGCTGACGGGCGATGAAGGCCAGCGCGGTGTGGCGCGCGCGATGATGCTGGAAGGCCAGCGCGTGGCGGAAGCGCTTGGCGTGCGCTTCGCGATTGATGTGGATAAGCGCATCGCCGGCGCGGCGGAGGTTGGCGCACACAAAACCTCCATGCTGCAGGATCTGGAACGCGGCCGGCCGATGGAGATTGAGGCGCTGCTCGGCGCCGTGGTGGAATTGGCCGATTGGGTTGGTGAGGCCGCGCCGATTTCGCGCACCGTGCTGGCGCTGGTGCGCGCCAGGGCACGGGCGGCGGGGTGTTTGTAGCGATGATCAGGACACCAGACCCAGATAAGACCGGATACGGCATGGCATGAAGAAAATCATCTATGATTTCGGCGCGAATAATGGCGATGACATTCCCTATTATTTGAAACGAGCGGAACTTGTCGTCGCAGTGGAAGCGGATACCAGCCTTTGTAAATTGATGCGCGAGCGCTTCAAAAATGAGATTGAGGACCAGCGCCTGATTGTGGAAAATCGCGTCATTACTGTAGGTGTCGAAACTGAAGTGCCTTTCTATATTCATAAAACAGAACACGTGCTGAACCAATTCCCGAAGCCGCGCGAGAAGGATCTTCAATCATTTTCGGAAGTCATGCTTCCGGCGGAGACTCCTCTGCGTTTGATTCAGCGCCACGGTGCGCCCTATTACATCAAGATTGATGTTGAGAACTACGACAAGGACATCCTGGAACACCTTTTCACCAACAATATCCACCCCCCTTTCATTTCTGCAGAATCTCATTCCGTTGACGTATTCTGCATTTTGGTAGCGCAGGGAGGGTATAAATCCTTCAAGCTTGTTGAAGGCCGCCATGTCCATCTGCCCATCAATGACATTGCCATCCAAGGCGTTGATGGCCGTACCGAGATATTCTCATTTCCGCCGCATTCGGCCGGCCCCTTTGGGGATGATATAAGGGGGGAGTGGCTCACAGCCGAAAACTGTATGCGGCTTTTGTCCTATCGCGGCTTGGGCTGGAAGGATTTGCACGCGACCAATACGCGGGAACCTGCCCCTCAAAGAAAATTGAAGTACAGACGTTTGCTCTTGAACGAGGTCTTGGAGCGCCTGCGTGAGACAATGGGAAAGATGGGATTTCCCAGAAAGTAAAGCGGCTTTTACAGCGCCTCAATCCTGATCAACGCCGGCTTTTCCATCACGGTATTCAATTCCGCAATGCGCTTGAGTGCGGCGCGGACGGAAGCCTCGCTCGTTTCATGCGTGGTCAGCACCACGGGCACGGCCTCACCTGGCGCGCGGCCACGTTGCAGCATGGATTCCAGGCTGATCGCATGATCGCGCAAAACGCCCGTGACATCAGCAATCACGCCGGGGCGATCCACCACCATCAGGCGCAGGTAATAAGCGCCGGTGTGGCGATCCATCGGGAAGGAAGGCTCGGGCTTCAAAGCGGCGGCTTCCGCGCCCCACACCGGCGTGAAGCGCCCGCGTGCAATGTCAATTACATCGGCAACCACGGCGGAAGCTGTCGGCCCTTCGCCAGCGCCGCGGCCTTCCATCATCACGCGGCCAACGAAATCACCCTCAGCCACCACGGCATTAAACACGCCATCCACCCGCGCGATGGGGGCCGAGATCGGCACCATGCAGGGATGCACGCGCGTTGAAATGCCGCCTTCTTCGCGCCGCGCAATGCCAAGCAGCTTGATGCGATAACCAAGCTCTTCAGCCAGCGCGATATCAAGCGCCGAGACTTCGCGAATGCCTTCCACATGCACCGCGCCGAAATCCACCGGCCGGCCAAAGGCAAGCGCAGCGAGGATCGCCAACTTATGCGCCGCATCAATGCCATCAATATCGAAGGATGGATCGGCTTCCGCATAGCCAAGCTTTTGTGCCTCGGCCAGCACTTCGGCGAATTCGCGCTTTTGTTCGCGCATCACGGTCAGGATGTAATTGCAGGTGCCGTTCAGAATACCCGCAACGCGCTGGATGCGATTGGCCGCCAAGCCTTCGCGCAAAGCCTTGATGGCGGGAATGCCGCCGGCCACCGCCGCTTCAAAGGCAAGCGCCACGCCGCGCGCTTCAGACGCCTGCGCCAAGGCAGCGCCATGCACAGCCAGCAGCGCCTTATTCGCTGTCACCACATGCTTGCCCGCGGCAATCGCGGCTTGCACCAAGGCACGCGCCGGGCCTTCCGAACCGCCGATGCATTCCACCACCACATCCACTTGCGGATCAGCGGCGAGTGCCACCGGGTCTTCATACCAGCGCAGCCCGGAAAGGCTGATGCCGCGATCCCGGTTGCGTTCCCGCGCGGAAACCGCCGTGATGGCAATGGGTCGGCCTGCGCGTGCCGCGATGATATCGGCATTCGCGCGCAACAATTTCACCACGCCGGCGCCAACCGTTCCAAGGCCGGCAACGGCAATCGCAAGGGGGCGGGTCATGCATTCACCATGTCAGAAGCTGCATCCTGCGGCGCGGCATTATCGCCACCGAGGAAGGTTTTGATGCCACGAAGCGCCTGACGGATGCGGTGGCTGTTTTCCACCAGCGCAATGCGCACATGTTCATCGCCATGTTCACCAAAGCCAAGGCCGGGTGCCACCGCGACCTTTGCTTTTTCCAGCAGCAGCTTGGAAAACCCAACCGAGCCCAAATGCCGGAAACGCTCAGGGATTGGCGCCCAAAGGAACATGGAAGCCTCCGGCGCTGGCACATCCCACCCCGCGGCATGCAGCCCCTTCACCAGCACTTCGCGGCGTTCCTTGTACAGAACGCGCATTTCCTCAATGCAATCCTGCGGGCCATTCAACGCGGCCGTCGCCGCCACCTGAATGGGCGTGAAGGCACCGTAATCCAGATAGGATTTGACGCGCGCCAAAGCCGCGATCAGCCGCGGATTGCCCGCCGCGAAACCCATGCGCCAGCCCGGCATATTGTAGGTTTTCGACATGGAGGTGAATTCAACCGTGATGTCCTTCGCCCCTTCCACTTCCAAAACGGAAGGCGGTGGCGTGTCGCCGAAATAAAGCTCAGCATAGGCAAGATCGGAAAGGATGAACAATTCATGCCGGCGGCAAAGCGCCACCAATTCGCGGTAGAATTCAATCGGCGCGGTCAGCGCAGTTGGGTTGGATGGGAAATTGACAATCACCGCATTTGGTTTGGGGACGGAATGGCGCACGGCGCGGTCAATCGCGGCCAGCATGCTGTCATCGGGCGTATAGGGAATGCTGCGCACCGAAGCGCCGGCAATGATGAAGCCGAATTGATGGATCGGGTAGGAAGGATTGGGTACCAGGATGGTATCGCCAGGGCTTGAGATGGCCTGCGCCAAATTCGCAAGCCCTTCTTTCGAACCAAGCGTCGCCACCACTTCCGTTTCAGGATCAAGCTTCACGCCAAAGCGCCGGTCGTAGTAGCCAGCCAAAGCCTTGCGCAGCCCCGGAATGCCCTTGGACATGGAATAGCGATGTGTACGCGGGTCCTGCACGGCTTCGATCAGCTTCGCCACAATATGCGGGGGTGTGGGCGTATCGGGATTGCCCATGCCAAGGTCAACAATATCCTCAGCCGCCGCGCGCGCCTTGGCCTTGGCGGCATTCACCTCGGCAAAGACATAGGGCGGCAGGCGCCGGATACGGTGGAAATCCTCGGTCATGGCTTCAGTCTCAATGATTAGGGGCTGCGCTTATAGACCAGCGCGTTACGGTCGGCGAGGCGGATCACGCAAAACAGGTGGCGGCGGCGGGGCAGAGGGTGAGAGCATCGGCGGCGCCGGGATGCTGCCCGGGCTGACCACCGGCGGCGTCGGGATCGCGGAAGGTTCGGGCAAGGCCACCGGCGCCGGCGTGGCTTGCTGGGGTGTGGCGGCGGGGGCGGCCGGGGCGGCGGGCATGGCCGGGGCGGTAAGAGCGGGCGCGGGCGCAGCCATGCCGGTGAGCGCCGGGGCCAAAGCGGGGGGCGGCGGGCCCAGGCGCGGTGCGGCGCCGGGCAAGGCGCCAAGCGGTGCGCGCGCCGCTTCCCTTTGCTGCACCAGCCGGGCGGCCAGGGCCTCTCGCGCGGCCATATCCGGGGTCTCCGGGCGCGGCGGCACGGTGCCGAGATTGGGAAAGGGGGCATCGGCATTGGGGGGCGCTGGGCGGCCTTCTGTCGCCGGCCCCCAGGCGCGGTCCCAGAATTTCGCCACCGCTTGGCCGGACTCTGTCTGGCAGCCGGCCAGCATCAGCCCCAGCAGCGTGCAAAGCTGTGCTTGATTGGCCTTGCTCCGCCACTTAGGTTGAGCCTTGGTTCCGGATGTTTCGCGATGCTCGCTCATGCGCCCCTTCCTGCCATAAGGGGTTAGCCTGAAACGGGCGCGGCGCGAAGCGTCTGGCAGAAACTCACCAGGAAGCCACGATGGCCGAGAGCGACAACCCCTCTTTCCGCCTGCCAGACCCGGCGCTGGTGAGCCGCACCATGGCCGATGTGGCGGAACGCAGCCAGCGCATTGTGGCCGATTTCCTGAAGCGCCAGGCGGATACGCCCGGTGAGGCCGACCCGATGCATATCGGCAATGCCTTCCTGGATATGACCACGCGCCTGATGGCCAATCCGGCCAAGTTGATGCAGGCGCAGATCGGCTTTTGGCAGGATTATCTGACGCTGTGGCAGCACACGGCGCGGCGCATGATGGGTGAACCCGCGCCGGCCGTGATTGCCGAAGACCAAAAGGATAAGCGCTTCAAGGATGAAGCCTGGCGCGACAATGAAGTGTTTGACTTCATCCGGCAGAGCTATTTGCTCTCTGCCCGCTACATGCAGGGCCTGGTGCATGATGCGGAAGGCATGGATGAAAAAACCGCGCAGAAGGTGGATTTTTATACGCGCCAATTCGTGGATGCGATGAGCCCCACGAATTTCGTCATGACCAATCCGGAAGTGCTGCGCCGCACGGCGGAAACAGGTGGCGAGAATCTGCTAAAGGGGCTTTCAAACCTGCTGACGGATCTGGAACGCGGGCAAGGCAACCTCCGCATCCGCATGACGGATGAAAGCAAGTTCAAGGTGGGTGAGAATATCGCCGTCACCCCCGGCAAGGTTGTCTATCAGAATGATCTCATGCAGTTGATCCAGTATACGCCAACCACTGAGAAAGTGTTGAAGCGGCCGCTGCTGATCCTACCGCCCTGGATCAACAAATATTATATCCTTGATCTACGCCCGAAAAATTCCTTCATCCGCTGGGCGGTTGATCAGGGGCATACCGTTTTTGTGGTTTCCTGGGTCAATCCGGATGCAAAGCTCGCTGAAAAGGGCTTTGAGGATTATATGCTGGAAGGCCCCTATGCGGCGCTGGATGCGATTGAAAAGGCCACCGGCGAAAAAGCGGTTAATGCGATTGGCTATTGCCTGGGTGGGACGCTGCTATCAGCCACACTCGCGCATATGGCGGTCAAGAAGGATACACGCATCAAATCCGCGACCTTCTTCACCACCATGGTGGATTTCACCGAAGCGGGGGAGCTTGGCGTTTTCATTGATGAGGAACAATTGAAGGCGCTGGAAGCGAAAATGCAAAAGCGCGGCTATCTGGAAGGCCGTGAGATGGCGACCACCTTCAATATGCTGCGCGCCAATGATCTGATCTGGTCCTTCGTTGTGAACAACTACCTGCTGGGGCAGGACCCCTTCCCGTTTGATTTGCTCTATTGGAATGATGATTCAACGCGCATGCCGGCGCGCATGCATTCCTTCTATCTGCGCCGCATGTATCAGCAGAATGATCTGATCAAGCCGGGCGGGATTGAATTGCTTGGCGTCAAGCTTGACCTCAGGAAGATCAAGCTGCCGACCTATATTCTTTCGACGCGGGAAGATCACATCGCGCCCTGGGCTTCCACCTATCGCGCGACGCAGACCTATGCGGGCGATATCCGCTTCGTGCTGGCGGCGTCCGGCCATATTGCGGGTGTGGTCAATCCGCCGGATGCGGGCAAATACAGCCATTGGGTGAATACGGAACTGCCGGCGGACCCGGAAGCCTGGTTGGCGGGCTCCACCGAATTGGCCGGTTCCTGGTGGCCGGATTGGCAGCGCTGGGTGAGCGGGCAGGACCCGGCTCAGGTTCCCGCGCGCAAGCCGAAAAACGCCATCGAAGACGCGCCGGGCAGCTATGTGAAAGTCATGGCGCAGGATTGAAACGCGCGATATCGGCGCGGCCAAGGGAAGGAAACACATCATGGCGGGCAGATTGGCAGGCAAGCTTTGTTTCGTCACCGCAGCAGGCCAAGGCATTGGCCGCGCCACTGCGCTTGCCATGGCCGCCGAAGGCGCGCGGGTGGTGGCAACGGATCGTGATGCGGCGCTGCTGGCAACGCTCACAGGGCCCGGCATCAGCACGGCGGTTTTGGATGTGCTGGATGATGCCGCCATCACCGCCGCTGCCAAGGCCGCGGGGCCGGTGGATATCCTGTTCAATTGCGCGGGCTTTGTGCACCAAAACACCATCCTGACCTGCACCGATCAGGATTGGGATTTCGGCTTTGCGCTGAATGTGCGGGCCATGTGGAAGGTGGCGCAGGCCTTCATCCCCGGCATGCTGGAACGCCGCCGCGGCAGCATTGTGAACATGTCTTCCGCCTGTTCCTCCATCAAGGGCGCGCCCAATCGCTTTCTGTATGGCACCACCAAGGCCGCTGTTGTTGGCCTCACAAAATCCATCGCCACCGAATATGTCGCCCAGGGTATTCGTTGCAATTGCCTCTGCCCCGGCACGGTGGATACACCTTCCCTTCACGACCGAATCGCCGCCAATGCCGCCGCCGCCGGGTCAGTGGAGGCCGCCCGTGCCGCCTTTGTCGCGCGTCAGGCCATGGGCCGGCTTGCCACGGCCGAGGAAATGGCCGCTTTGGTGCTTTATCTGGCCTCGGACGAGGCCGCTTTCGTCACTGGCCAGGCCATTGTGATTGACGGCGGCTGGACATTGTAGGAAGCCCTACCCCGCTTTTCGAAGGAGAATGAAATGGCCAGTGAATTTGCCGTGCCGATGATGGGTGCCATGGGTGCCGTGGTGCTTGCCGGCATGAATGAGGATATGGCGATGCCCGCCTATATGATGCTGGGTTCGATTGCCATGCTGATCGCGCTGCTGCTTGCCGCGGGCGCGGTGACGCTGCCGCTGAACAGCATTCAGGCGCTGGCCTTTGGCGGCATTGGCCTCGCGTTTTTCGGGCATGTGCGCGCCCGCCGTTCCAATTGAAGGAGAGGCTTAGATGAAGCTGCTGCGTTACGGCCCTGCGGGCCAGGAAAAGCCGGGCATTCTGGATGCCGCCGGCGCCATTCGTGATCTTTCGGGCATTGTGCCTGACATCACGGGTGATGTGCTCTCCCCGGCCGCGCTCGCGAAGATTGCCGCGGTGGATGTGAATAGCCTGCCCAAGGTCGCCGGCAATCCGCGGCTTGGCCCGCCCGTCACCGGCATGAAGAATTTGGTGTGCATCGGCTTGAACTATGCCGATCACGCGGCGGAAACCGGCGCGCCGATCCCGAAGGAACCGATTGTCTTCCTGAAATCGCTCAATGCGCTGCAAGGGCCGAATGATGACGTGGTGATCCCGCGCGGGTCGGTGAAAACCGATTATGAGGTGGAGCTTTGCATCATCATCGGCACGCGCGCCAAATATGTCTCGGAAGATCAGGCTTTGGATCATGTCGCGGGCTATGCCGTCGGCAATGATGTGTCTGAACGTGAATGGCAGGCGGAACGCGGCGGCGCTTGGGACAAGGGCAAGGGGTTCGATACTTTCGGCCCGCTTGGTCCCTGGCTGGTGACGAAGGATGAAGTGCCAGATCCGCAAAACCTTGCCATGTATTGCGATGTGGATGGCGTGCGCGAACAGAACGGCTCCACCAAGACCATGATCTTCGGCGTGAAGCAGATTGTTTCCTATGTCAGCCAATGCATCACGCTCAATCCGGGCGATGTGATCTTCACCGGCACGCCGCCCGGTGTGGGGCTTGGCAAGAAGCCGACGCCAATCTTCCTGAAGGCCGGCCAGACCATGAAGCTTGGCATTGCAGGGCTTGGCGAGCAGACGCAGAAGCTTGTCGCTTCAGCCTGATAGCGCGACTTTGGTGATCTTCGACTTCCCCGCCCGGAAACCGGGTGGGGAAGCGCAGGCACACGCGCTACGCGCTTTGGCGGAAGACATCGCTGCCGAGCCTGATCTGCTCTGGAAAATCTGGACAGAGGACAAGGCAGCCGGGCGTTCCGGTGGCATTTATTTGTTCCGTACGCGTGACGCTGCGGAAGCCTATCACGCCAAGCATGCCGCACGGCTGACCGCAGCAGGCGTGGCGGGGATTGAGGCTGTCTATCGGAGCTACAATGCGGAACTCACCGCCATCACACGCGGGCCTGTCAGCAGCCCCTAGAGCGTGTTGCGTTCACATGTGTTCACGCCACCCGCTCTACCTCGTTGTTTTTCGAGCATCTTCACACGTTCAGATGATTCCATCTGAACGTGATCTACTCTAACCAGCCGCAGCAAGCATGCGCAGTGTCGCTTCCTCCCGCCCCAGCGCCCAGAGCACGGCATCAATCGGCGGGCTGGTGGTGCTGCCGCTGAGTGCCGCGCGCAAGGGCTGCGCCACCTGGCCAAGCTTGATGCCCTTCACATCGCAGTAATCGCGCAGCCACTGGTCCAGATCCTGCTTTTCCCATGGTGCTGTCTGCAAAAACGCCGCCAGATCAGCAAGCCGCGCCTTGGCTTCTGGCGTCAGCAACGCCTCGGCCTTGGCTTCCATGATCGGTGGCCCATCCTGCACCGCGAAAGCCGCAGCGCCGGTCAATTCTTCAACCGTCTTGGTCCTTTCCTTTAGGAAGGGCATCAACATCCGCACGCGCTTGGCGCCATCCGGCCCGAACAATACGGTGCGTTTCGCCAGCCGTTCCAGCACATCCCGCGTCAGCACATCATCATCAGCCAGGCGCAGATATTGCCCATTCAAATGCGTGAGCTTGGCATAATCCATCCGCGCCGCTGCGCGCCCGACATCCCTGATGTCGAACAGCGTCACCGCGCGATCGCGCGGGATGAATTCTTCATCGCCATGCCCCCAGCCAAGCCGCAGCAGATAATTGCAGACGGCATCGGGCAGATAGCCTTGCTCACGAAAATCCAGCACGGATACCGCGCCATGGCGCTTGGAAAGCTTGGCGCCATCCGCGCCATGGATCAGCGGCACATGGGCGAAATGCGGGCGCGTCCAGCCCATCGCATCATAGACCATGCATTGGCGGAAGGTATTGGTCAGATGGTCATCGCCGCGGATCACATGGGTGATGCGCATATCGTGATCATCCACCACCACGGCATGCAGATAGGTGGGCGTGCCGTCACTCCGCAGGATGATCATATCGTCCAATTCGCTGTTGGCGACGCGCACCTCACCCTGCACCAAATCCGCGACCACGGTTTCACCTTCCAAAGGCGCCTTGATGCGGATGGCGAAGGGCTTGCCCGCCTGTTCCGGCCCAGGCTCACGCTCACGCCAGCGGCGGTCATAACGCGGCGGGCGGCCTTCGGCGGCGGCGCGTTCGCGCATTTCGGCCAATTCTTCCGGCGTCGCCCAGCAGCGATAGGCCTTGCCCATGGCCAGCAGGGCTTCGGCGATTTCGCGATGCCGTGCTTCCCGCTGCGCCTGAAACACCGGCGGTTCATCCGGCGAAAGGCCGAGCCATTCCAGGCTGTCCAGGATCTGATCCACCGCTTCCCGGGTGGAGCGTTCGCGGTCCGTATCTTCAATGCGGAGCAGGTATTCCCCGCCATGGTGGCGCGCGAAAAGCCAATTGAACAAGGCAGTGCGGGCCCCGCCGATATGCAAATAGCCGGTGGGGGAAGGGGCAAAGCGCGTGCGAACCGTCATGGCGTACTCATCATTCTCCTGATGCGCTGCCTTTAAAGCACAAGCGGCGCGGGGGAAATCTGGCCCCAGGGCGGGGGCGTGATGAAATTCCTGTTTGGTTGTTGGTCGTGGCCCATATAAACTTATGGTTGTGTCCGTTTTGACCCCTTCCCTGCCCCAAAGCCCAAGCCTGACCACATCGCCCGGCTTGTGGCGGGTCAGGGCGGCCGAGGCTTTCGCCGCAGAACGGCAGCAGCAGGCGCTGTGGCTGCCGGTCGCCATGGGGGCGGGCATCCTGCTGTATTTCAGCCTGCGAAGCGAACCGGATGCAAGACTGATCTGGCTGGCCCCCGTTCTGATCATCGCTGCGCTGCTTCTTGCGCGCCGCTGGCCCTTTTGCGGCTGGCTTTGCGCTTTGGTCGCGGCGGGCAGCTTTGGTTTTGCCGTGACGCTTTGGCATGCGCAAAGGGCGCCGCCGCCGCTCTCCCCACCGCAACGGGCAGTGGTGGTGCAAGGCATTGTGCAAAATGTGCAGGCGCTGCCGCAGGGGCTGCGCGTGACGCTTGCCGAAGCGCGACTTGGGCCAGAGGCACCGCGCCTGGAACGCAGCATAAGGCTGCGTCTTCGCAATGATGACCCCGCGCGGCCAATGCCCGGCGATCTGCTCAGCGTCCGCGCCCTGATCCGCGCCCCGGCAGCGCCGGCCTATCCCGGCGCCTGGGATTTCCAACGCGCGGCGTTTTTCAGTGGTCAGGGCGGGGTCGGTTTTGCGATTGGCGCGGCGGAGGTGACGCCGGGCGCAGGGGACGCCCCGCCCTTTGCCGGCTTGCGCACAGAACTCGAAGCACGGGTTCTTGCGGCCTTGCCCGGCCCCGCCGGGGCGATTTCAGCAGCGCTGCTGACCGGTAGCCAAAGCGCCATTCCAGCGGCTGATCTGAATGCCATGCGCGATTCGGGTCTTGCGCATCTGCTGTCTGTCTCCGGCCTGCATATCGCGATTGTGATGAGCGTTTCCTTCTGGGTGACGCGCCTGCTGGCGGCGCTTTATCGCCCCCTCGCCTTGCGCGTGCCGGGTAAGCTGCTGGCGGGATGTGGCGCCTTGCTTGCCGGGGGCTTCTACATGCTGCTGACTGGCGCGCAGGTGCCCATGCAGCGCAGCTTTGCCATGGCCTGTCTGGTGACGCTCGCCATTTTGGCGGGGCGGAAGGCGATTTCGCTGCGCGGCCTGGCTTGGGCCGCGGCGGTGGTGATGGTCTTCGATCCGGCATCTCTGCTTGGCCCATCTTTCCAAATGTCCTTCGCGGCGGTGCTGGCCCTGATCGCGGGGTGGGAGGCCGTGCAACCCCGCCTTGCCGGGCTGCGCGGCCATAGGGGTTGGGCATGGCGCATCGGCTTTGGTGTGCTGGGGTTGATGATGACCTCGGTGCTGGCGGGTGCGGCGACAGCGCCCTTTGGCCTCGCGCATTTTGGCCGGCTGCAATGGTACGGCGTGGCGGCGAATGCGGTGGCGGTGCCGCTCACGTCCTTCATCATCATGCCTGCCGGGATGTTGGCCGCCCTGCTGATGCCGCTGGGGCTGGAAGGGCCGCCGCTTTGGGTCATGGGGCTTGGCGTTGAAGGCATTTTATGGGTGGCGCGCATTGTCGCCGCCTGGCCTGGGGCGACGGAAACCGCCATGCCCATCCCCGCCTGGGGTCTGGCCATTTTCGCCTTTGGCCTTTGCTGGCTATGCCTGTGGCGGCGCTGGTGGCGCGCCTTGGGCGTGCTGCCGATGATCCTTGGCCTTGCCAGCGCGGGCTTTGTCCAACCGCCCCATATCCTGGTGTCGCAGGATGCGCGGATGGTTGGATTTTTCGCGGCGGATACGCTTTTCATCCAACGCCAACAGGGCGCTTCCAACCTGACACGCGATGCCTGGCTCCGGCTTTACGGGCAGGATGCGGCCAAGCCGCTGCCCGCGGAAGGCGCAAGCCCCGATGGAAAGCTTAGCTGCTCCGCCGAAGGCTGCCTGTTTCATGCGGGCACGAGCGCCTTTTTCGTCCGCCGCGGCGATGTCATGGCGCAATGCGGCAAGGTTGCCGTGATCATCTCGGCCGAGCCCATCCGGCAGCGCTGCCGGCAGAGCATTCTGGTTGATCGTTTTTCCGTCTGGCGCAATGGCACGCATGCGATCTGGCTTTTGCCATCCGGCGCGCAGGTAATTTCTGATCGCGCATGGCGCGGTGATCGGCCCTGGGTGCCGCCGCCGCCGCAGCCACGCGCGGCGGCCGAACCGCCGGCGCCGATTGAATAACCCCCTATCCCAGCATCCTGAGCGCCATCACCGCCAGCACCACGCCATTCAGCATAAACAACCCCGCCGCCGCGCCGCGCATCAGCCGCCCATGGCTTTTGCCGAAAAACCGCCCGAGCAACGCCACGCCCATCAGCGCCGGCACGGTGCCGGCGACGAAACTCACCATCGCCAAAGCCCCACCGAGCGCGCTGCCGGTCGCCGCCGCCCCGGCCAGGGCGCCATAGAGCAGGCCGCAAGGCAGGGCTGAGAGCAGCAAGCCAAGCGCCACCCCGCGCAGGCCAGTTGGGGCTGCCAGCAGCGGGCCAAGGCGTGCTTCCAGGAGGTTCGGCAGGCGCGGCGCGGCAAGGCGCGGCAGCAGCGCGGCAAGCCGGGCCGAGGCTTGCGCGAACATCAGCAGCGCCGCGAGCGCGAGCATCCCCGCCAGGACCAGCCGCCACCCGGTGCCCAGGCTCACCGCGCCGACCACCCCGCCGGCGAGCGCACCGAGCAAGCCGTAACCAATCGCGCGACCAGCATGATAGGGCAGCAAGGCCGCCCCAGACAGGCGCCGCAGCATTCCGCCAGACGCTGCCTGATCCGCCACCGCCGCGGATTGCGCCACCACAAAGGGCCCGCACATGGCAGCGCAATGGCTGGCCCCGCCCGCCAGGCCGGCCAGGAACAGCGCGCCCATCACCGCCCAAAGCCCGCCCGGGCCAAGCGCTTCCAGCCCATGCAGGCAATTGGCCAGGAACTCCGCCACCGGACCTAACCCGGCGCCTGATCCAGCATGCGGCGCAGCAGCAGCAAATCCGCCCAGGCTTCGCGCTTGGAAGCAGGGCTGCGGAGCAGATAGGCGGGGTGGAGCGTCGGCAGGGCGGGGATGCGGCCAAGGCCAGCGATCTCCACCTCATGCCAACGGCCACGAAGCCGGGTGATGCCTTCCTTGCCGCCGATCAGCCCCTTGGCCGCCACGCCCCCCACCAGCACCAGCCGCTTCGGGCGGATCAGCGCCACCTGACGGCGGAGGAAGGGCAGGAAAAGCGCCACTTCCGCATCGGTGGGCGTGCGGTTCCCCGGCGGCCGCCAGGGCAGGATATTGGTGATGTAGAAATTGCTCTCTCGCGAGAGGCCGACGGAGGCGAACATCCGATCCAGCAATTGGCCCGAGGCACCCACAAAGGGCCGGCCGGCGCGGTCTTCATCCGCCCCTGGTGCCTCGCCAATCAGCATCAGGCCGGCATCCGTGATGCCCTCGCCAAATACCAGATTGGTCGCGGTTTCCTTGAGTGGTGAGCCATCAAAGGCTGCAATCGCCGCCTTCAGCGCCGCCAGATCGGGCGCGGCTGCGGCCAGGGCTTCGGCGCGCGTATTGGCGGGGGGCGCGGCGGCCAGGGCAACCGGGGCAACGCGGATCGGGCGCGGGGCCGGTTCCGGTGCAGGGCGCGCGGCTTCGGGCGCGCGCGCGGGGGCCTCCCGCACCGCCAGGCGATTTGCAGGGCTTTCCATCAGCGCCTCATCCGCACCCCAATCGCATTGCAGCGCAAGGGCGGCGGCCAGGGCGGATTTGTCTTGCTCCATCCACTACATATCGGCCCTGAGCGGGGTTCCGTGCAACCCGCGGCTTCGCTACATGGGTGAATTCGTGAAGAGGAAAGGCGTGGCGTGATGTCCGAAGAACGGGAAGCGATGGAATTTGATGTACTGATCGTTGGCGGTGGGCCTTCGGGCCTGGCCGCTGCCATCCGCCTGAAACAACTCGCGCCCGATATGGCGGTGTGCCTGATTGAAAAGGGCAGCGAGATCGGCGCGCATATCCTCTCGGGCGCCGTGCTGGAACCGCGCGCGCTGGATGAGCTTATTCCCGATTGGCGTGATGATCCGCCGGCACTGGCCACCCCCGCCGGTGATGACCGCTTCTTGTTCCTGACGGAAACCAAGGCCTTCAAGCTGCCCACACCGCCGGCCATGAATAATCACGGCAATTACATTGTCTCGCTTGGCAATGTCTGCCGTTGGCTGGGTGCAAAGGCGGAAGCGCTGGGCGTTGAAATCTATCCGGGCTTCGCGGCTTCCGAGACGATCATTGAAGATGGCCAGGTGCGCGGCGTGGTGGCCGGCGTGATGGGCATTACGAAGGATGGCGAAAAGGGGCCAAATTACCAGCCGGGGATGGAACTCCGCGCCAGTTACACGCTGTTTGCCGAGGGCTGCCGCGGGTCGCTCACGAAAAGGCTTTTTGAGACCTTCAATCTGCGCGATGGCGTGGCACCGCAGACCTTTGGTTTGGGCATCAAGGAATTATGGGAAATCCCAAAGGAAAAGCATCAGCCGGGCCTGATTTGGCATAGCGTGGGCTGGCCCCTGAACACCGATACCTATGGTGGTTCCTGGCTTTATATGCTGGGCGATAATCTGGTCAGCATCGGCTTTGTTGTTGGGCTGGACTACCAAAATCCTTGGCTGTCACCCTTTGAGGAATTCCAGCGCTTCAAGCAGCACCCGGCGGTACGCGCCATGCTGGAAGGCGGCAAGCGCATTGCCTATGGCGCGCGGGCCTTGAATGAGGGTGGCTTCCAGGCGATCCCTAAGCTGGTGTTTCCGGGCGGTGCGATCATTGGTGATTCGGCGGGTTTCCTGAATGTGCCGAAGATCAAGGGCACGCATACGGCGATGAAATCCGGTATGATCGCGGCCGAGGCTTTGGCGGCGGCTTGCGCTTCCGAAAATCGTGCGCCGGTCTTGAACGCCTATCCGGAAATGCTGCGTCATTCCTGGATTTGGCCGGAATTGGAAGCGGTGCGGAATATCCGCCCCGGCTTTGCGAAATTCGGCTTTTGGGGCGGCATGATCAATGCCGCGATTGAAACCTATATCACGCGCGGCAAATCGCCCTGGACGCTTTTGCATCACGAGGATCACGCCGTGCTGAAAAAGGGATCGGAGGCACCGAAGATCACCTACCCGAAACCTGATGGCGTTTATTCCTTCGATCGGCTGTCTTCCGTATTCCTGGCGAATACCAATCATGAGGAAGACCAGCCCGCGCATCTGAAGCTGCGCGACCCTGGGCTTTGGAAGGGCGTGAATTGGGAAATCTTCGGCAGTCCCGAAAGCCGCTATTGCCCCGCCGGGGTTTATGAGGCGGTGGGCGTGGAAGAAGGCCAGCCGCGTTTGGTGATCAATGCGCAGAATTGCGTGCATTGCAAAACCTGCGACATCAAGGACCCGACGCAGAATATTGATTGGTGCACGCCGGAAGGCAGCGGCGGGCCGAATTACATTGGCGGCATGTGAAAACGCCAGATCAGGACAGGAAAAACACCATGCTCAAAATCCACGGCATCGCCCGTTCCCGCGCCTTTCGCTGCATCTGGGCCGCGGAAGAAGCCGGCCTTGCCTATGAAGTGATTCCGCTTGGCTTCGCGCCCGGCTTCAAGCTGGAACGCCCGCTTGCGATCAACCCGAACAACAAGATCCCTGCTTTGGAAGATGGCGATCTGGTGCTGTTCGAAAGCCTCGCGATCAATCTGCATATCGCGGGCAAGGTGGGTGCGCCCTTGATGCCCACCGGCAATGATGCCTCGCGCGCCTTGCAATGGACGCTTTGGGCGGCGACCGAAATTGAGCCGCATGTCATGCGCTGGGCCTATAACACCTTCCTTCGCGCGCCCGCGGACCGCATTGCGGCCGAGGCCGCACTTGGCAAGGAAGCCACCGATCAGCGGCTTGCGGTATTGGAATCGGAGCTTGCGACGCGGGATTATCTCGTGGGCAATGGCTTCACCATCGCCGATCTCAACCTTGCTTCGGTGCTCTATGGCTCCTTCGTGAATGGGTATGACTTCAGCGCCTTTCCAAAGGTGAAGGCTTGGCTTGCGCGCTGCCTGGAACGCCCGGCGGCCAAGCGCGCGCGGGCACAACGCGAAGGCTAAGGCTTAACGCCCAAATTTGGGAGGAATGAAGATGATCCATCGTCGTCTATTGCTTGCGACACCCATGCTGGCCATGCCGGCTTTGGCCCGCGCGCAAGCCTGGCCGTCACGCCCGGTGCGCATTGTGCTGGCCTATCCTCCGGGAGGGTCCACCGATGTGCTGGCGCGCACCCTTTCCGCCGCTTTGCAGGAAGCCATCCCGGGCAGCACCTTTGTGGTGGATAATCGCCCGGGCGGGGCCGCGGTGGTTGGGACGCATGCGGTGGCCCAAGCGGCGGCCGATGGCTATACGCTGGCGCTGGGCAATAACCAGACCCATGCGGCGAATGCGGCCATGCTGCCTTCCCTGCCCTTTGACCCGATTGCGGATTTCGCGCCCATCGCCAAGCTGGCCACCGTGCATCACGCCTTGGTGGTGCCGGCCAATGGTGCCAGGACCTTGGCCGAACTGGCCGCAAGAGGCCGCAATGGCGGCAAGGTGACCTACGCATCTTCCGGCGCCGGTTCCGCAAGCCATGTGATTGCCGAGACCTTCGCGCGGCGGGAGCGTTTGGATGCCACCCATGTGCCCTATCGCGGCGGGGCCCAGGCCACCACGGATACGGTTGCGGGTGTTGTGGATTTCTTTGTTTCGACCTGGCCGCAGGTGGTTGCCCTGGTGCGCGAAGGGCGGCTGCGCGCGCTTGGCATTGGTGCCCCGGCGCGCCTGCCCGAAGCTGCGGATGTGCCGACCTTCGCGGAACTGAACGCGCCTGATCTGGCGGTGGATGCCTGGTTCGGGCTTTGGGCGCCGGCCCGCACCGCGCCTGAGATTATCACGCGGCTATCCGAAAGCTTGCTCCGCATCCTGGCTGAGCCCGCCATGCGCGAAAGACTGCAAAGCCAAGGTTTTGTTGCCGCACCCATGGCATCAGCGCCTTTTGCTGAATTCCAGAAGGCAGAACTGGCGCGTTGGCGCGCGCTGGTGGAATTGACTGGGATCAGGCTTTCCGGCTGAGCCGTTTTGTTCCCACCCCGCACATGAAAAGGGGCGCCTTGCGGCGCCCCAAATCTTTCCCGATACGCGTATCCCCGAATTAGCGGAGGATGATTTCCACGCGGCGGTTCTGCGGTTCACGCACACCATCCGCCGTCGGCACCAGGTTGTTTTCTTCGCCAAAGCCGCGCGTGACGATTTCGTTGCGCGGCACACCGCGACGCA
>JADCER010000017.1 GCA_020249925.1 Roseomonas sp.
GCCTCTCGCACCGTATCTCGCACAAAATGCGCCAAATGACCGGGGGGAACAAACTGATGCAGCGAAGCAGGAAGGAGCCACCCCTGGTCCACATCCCACGCTCGGAAGGTCTTGCTCATGAAAACAAATGAATCAGAAATAACACCAAGCAGCTAATGGATTTTCAGACAGGCGCATGGAAGAATGCCTGGCTTTCCACACGCCTCCGCCTCATCACACCCTGGTCGGCTGTTTGCGGATAATGCCGTCTTGCATGACGAAATCTACCTGCTCTGTCACGGCAATACGCTCAAACGGGTTGCCGGGCATGGCGACGATATCGGCGGTCTTGCCCACTGCGAGGATCCCGATATCTGGAAGCTGCAGCATCTCGGCCGCAATTGATGTGGCCGCCTTAAGCGCCCGCAAGGGGCTTAAGCCATTAGCTATCAGCTCAGCGAACTCACCGGCATTATTTGTGCCGAATGAAAACGTCCCGATATCCGTGCCGAAGGCGACCTTCACCTTGCTCGCTGCCAGATTCGCAGCAGCCTCCATCAGCTGTGCGGCGTATTTGCGGTATTTCCGGCGCACATAGGGGGGCTTTGCCGCCGCTTGCCAGAACGCATCATCGTCAATCAGCCGAGCCTGACGGATCACCGCAATTTGCGTCGGCACCAAATAGATGCCCTTGTCCTCCATCAACTGCAGCGTCTCCCGCGAGGCAAGGTTGCCGTGCTCAATGGCGCGAACCCCGGCTGTCAGGGCGCGGCGAATGCCCTCATCGCCATAGACATGCAGGGTCGCCGGAACGCCAAGGTCGCGCGCAGTGCTGACCATGACGTTCATTTCCTCCTGGCTATAAGTCACCTGGGAGGGATCATCGGCTGGGCTCGAGAAACCGCCGGAACCC
The DNA here is from genome assembly GCA_020249925.1 of Roseomonas sp. Taxonomy (GTDB): domain Bacteria; phylum Pseudomonadota; class Alphaproteobacteria; order Acetobacterales; family Acetobacteraceae; genus Neoroseomonas. The sequence continues at coordinate 893 of JADCER010000017.1, forward strand.
GCGAATTTGATCCACTGTGCGCCGCGGCTGATTTCCGTGCGCACCACTCGGCGTATTTCCTCAACACCATCGGCCAGGCTGTTTTGCCATGGTCGGCTGTCTGCCCCCAGCAGCGGTGTGCCGTCGCCGTGCCCCCCCCGCGCCGACAGCAGGTGACCCGAGGGGATCAGCCGTGGCCCGACAATCTGCCCTTGCGCCAGTGCCCGCGCCAGGTCGCAGGTGGTGTAGCCGTGAATATCCATGTCGCCAGTGTCGCGCACAGTAGTGAAGCCCCGGTCAAGCAGCGTACCGAGAGCCTCGACGCCCAGAAGCGCTTTTGCCGAGGATGACAAATCGAAAATTTTATCCTCAAGCTCTGGCCGCAAGGTAACATGGACATGGGAATCAATGAAGCCGGGCGTCACCATGCGCCCCGGCAAGGAGACGACCTGCGCACCGGAAGGGCGACCGACATTGGGGGCAATCGCGGCAATGCGTCCGTTTTCGACAAGGATTTCGGCAGGCCCCCGCGGTGCGTCCGCTACGCCATCCCAGAGATTTCCAGCAATGATGACCACCGGCGGCGCCGCGCGCGCCACCTGCGCCGACGCCGAAACAGGCAGCACCGCGCCAAGCAGAGGCGAACCGGCCAATACGGCGGCTGCGCGCAACACGCTGCGACGATTCGGTGCAGCACTCTGGCGCGACATAAGGGAACACGCTAAACACATATGGGCACACCCTTTTTTTCAAGTCGCGCCATGCAATCATGGCAAAGCGGGAAAGACAAGAAGATTCTTGTCGCTTGCTTGTCGAGGCCTCGACAGCACTACGCTACCCCGTCATCGCACTTGGCTATTGCGCTACCAAATTCTCCAGCATGCGCGTGCAAAACGCGCAATTCAGCGATTGGCGCAGCAAACGCGTCCCAGCAGGACGCCCGGACAAGGGGGTAGAACGGATCGGCGCGCTTGCAGGGGATTTCGCAATGATCAACGTTAACCCTGAGGTCGCGCTGGTGATAATGTTTGCAAACGGGGTCGTTGGCCTGATCATTGCCAAGTCAGGATGCACTTGCCCCTATTCCGGCTGCACCCCCAAGTCGCGAAACGCCCTGCCGGTCGCTTCATATTCCGCCGCCAGCAAGCGCCCAAGCTCTGCGCGCCCGCGAAATTGCGCCACGGCGCCCCAGTTTTCCGCGAAGCGCTTGAACCCTTCGGTTTCCACCGCGCGGCGGCAGGCTTCCTGCAAGCGATCCAGGATCGATTCCGGCGTGCCGCGTGTGGCCCAAAGCGCGGCATAGGAAGGTTGGAAGGCATCAATCCCCTGTTCGCGCGCGGTTGGCACATCGGGAAAGGCCGGGTGCCGCCCTTCGGAGAATACAGCGACCAGCCGCGTCTGCCCCGCCCGCGCCATGGGCACGCCTGATGCCACCACAATCGCGGCGAAATCCAAGCGCCCGGCAATGACTTCGGTCAATGACGCGCCGTCGCCGCGAAACGGCACATGAGTCCATTGCCCACCAGCGGCTGACTGCACGCGATGCACGCCAAGAAAGGGCGCGGAATTCGGCCCGGGCGAACCATAGCTCAGTGGGCGCTGCTTCGCTGCCGCCACCATATCGGGCAGCGTCCGCCAGGGGCTATCGGTCTTCACCATGATGCCAAGGATGTTTTCGGTCACGTTGCAGACCGGCGCCACGGCATCCGGGCCAAGCCCGGTATTGCGCACCAGATGCGGCTGGAAGGCGAGTGGCACGAGCGGCGCATAGGCCAGCGTATGCCCATCAGGTGCCGCGGCCATCAGGGCGCGCATGCCGACCACGCCGGAAGCGCCGGATTGGCTGGTCACCACAAAATTCTGCCCGAAGTCGCGCGTAAAAGCCTCCGCCAAGGCGCGCGCCGCGTTGCTGCATGCCAGAGGATGGGCCAGGTCCGTCGGCGTCGCTACTATCCGCCCCAGCGCGGGCCTCGGCTTCCAGTTGCGCCTTCGCCGCGCGGATGCGTTCCAGCCGGCGCTGCTTATCCGCCA
>JADCER010000018.1 GCA_020249925.1 Roseomonas sp.
GTAACCGCTGTCTGCGCCCCACCTTGCATCGTAACCTATTGATCGTGCCCTTTGCGCCGTTGACGTGAGCTGGAGGCGGCTGTGGTGGATGATGCTATGACTGAGAGCACTCGAAAGAGCGCTCCTTCGAGTACTCGGCGATCATTGGTGGAGGTTGTGACGCGTGGCGAGCCTCGGCGGCGTTGGTCTGAGGAGGATCGCGCGCGTATTTTGGCTGAGGCGATGGCGCCGGGTGCCATTGCATCGCATGTGGCCCGCCGCTTTGGTGTCAGCACGGGACAGTTTTATACGTGGCGCAAGGCGATGCTGCTGCGGTCTGCGCCGGTTGGCGTTTTGCCGGTATCGGCCAAGTCGGATTTTGCCGAGGTGCGGCTTTCGGCGCCAAACCCAAAGCCATCTCCGCCGTCGCCGATACCCGCCACTGGTATGATGGAAATCACGCTACCCGGCGGCGCATTGATCAAGGTGGACACGGCGGTGGATAGTGCGGCCTTGGGGCGCGTTCTTGCGGCGCTTGCTGGTCGATGATTGGCCCTGCGGCTGGGACGCGGATTTTTCTTGCCTGCGGCCATACGGATATGCGGCGCGGCATGGATGGCCTGGCGGCGCTGGTGCAGCAGGCGTTTGGTCAGGATCCGTTTTGCGGCGCGGTTTATCTGTTTCGCGGCAAGCGCGGTCGGCTGATCAAATGCGTCTGGCATGACGGCCAGGGCCTCTGCCTTTTTGCCAAACGCCTTGAACGCGGCCATTTTCCCTGGCCGGTGGCGAACACAGGCACAGTGATGCTCTCAGCGGCGCAGGCATCAATGCTGCTGGAAGGTATTGATTGGCGAACCCCGCAACGCACCTGGCGGCCAAGCGCGATATGATGCGATAGATATTCAAGTAATTACGTGGAAAATCTATTGACGCGACGCGGCCTGATCAGCGACGATTCCCTCATGCCCGATCACCCCGCCGACACTGCGGATCAGCCTGAGGATGTCGCGACATTGCGCGCAGCCCTGCTGGCGGCGGAGGCTCGGATTGCGGCGCTGGAACAGATCATCCATTCACTTAAGCGTAACCGCTTTGGGCAAAGCGCTGAACGGATTGATGCCGCGCAATTGGCGCTGACGCTCGGCCAGGACCCTCCGCCGCCGCCAGCGAATGATCCATCCGCCATCAGCGCACCAGCATCGCGTAGGACACAACCACGTCAGCGCAATCGCGGCGCCTTGCCTGCGCATCTTGAGCGGGTGGAGCATGTGCTGGACCTTGCGGATAAGGGCTGCCCCTGCTGTGGGCGGCAGATGCATCGCATTGGCGAGGATCGCACGGAACGGCTGGATGTGGTGCCAGCGCAACTCCGCGTACGCGTGACCATTCGCCCGAGTTACGCTTGCCGCGGTTGCACGGATGGCGTGCATCAGCGCCGCGCGCCTGATCACGCCATTCCCGGCGGCCTGCCGACTGAGGCATTGCTCGCGCATGTGCTGATGGCGAAATACGGCGATGGCCTACCGCTTTATCGCCAGGCCGCGATGCTAAGTCGGCAGGGGATTGTGCTTGACCGCTCGACCCTCTGCGATTGGGTGGCCAAGGCTTGCTGGTGGCTACGGCCACTGCACGCGCTTATCCTGGCCCATATCATGCGTCAGGGGCGTGTATTTGCGGATGATACGCCGCTGCCGACATTGGAGCGTGGGCGACGACGAACACGCATTGGCCGATTATGGGCTTATGCGGTTGATGATCGCCCCTGGCAGGGAGGCACTCTGCCTGCTGTCGCCTATATCTATTCCAGCAATCGCCGCGCCGAACACCCTGGCGCGCATCTGGCGGCTTTTCGCGGTGTGCTGCAGGTGGATGGCTATGATGGGTTCAAGGCGTTGCAGCGGGACCGTGATGATGGCGAAGTCGTGCTGGCCTTTTGCTGGGCGCATTTGCGCAGGCGGTTTTTCGACATCCACGCCGCGACGCAATCACCGATCGCCGCCGAGGCGCTGCTGCGTATTGCCGCACTCTACGCCATTGAGGCTGGCATTCGTGGCAGTGCGGCCGAGCAACGCCTGGCCGTGCGCCAAGCCCAAAGCGCCCCGCTGGTTGCTGAGCTTGAGGTCTGGCTGCACGCGCAGCTGAACCGGCTGAGCCGCGGCAGCAACCTGGCTGAGGCCATACGTTATGGGCTGCGCCATTGGCAGGGCCTAAGTGAATTCCTGAGTGATGGCCGGTTGGAGATGGATACCAACACGGTCGAACGCGAAATCAGGCCGGTGGCTGTGACCCGTAAGGCAGCGCTATTCGCGGGCAGTGAAGGTGGCGGTGAGAATTGGGCGATTGCCGCCACGCTGATCCGCACGGCGATCCTGAATGGTGTTGATCCTCAAGCTTGGCTGACCGATGTGCTGGAACAGATGGTGAGCGGGAAAGTGAGCAGCCGCAGTCTTGCAGCGCTGCTGCCATGGGCCTGGCGCGATGCCAAGCGCGCTGAACTTGCTGCATGAGCCGACGCAGAGCAGAACCTAAACAGTCAAGGTAAAAGATAGTGGGGCGCAGACAGCGGTTACCCAGCGGCGCGCTCACCGTCACGTGATCTATCAGCTCACGAAGTGTCTCCAGAATAGCGCGGCCACCCTCACCGGCCATCGCCTCCTGAAGCCGCTCGATCTTGGCGCGATACACTGCCGCGAGGTTGGGATGCAGCCGAGGCACGGTCGGGTTACCTTGCGCGTCCGCGATGGCGCGCCGCAGCTCCTCCTGGCGCTGGCCCAGAGCATCCAGCTTGCCCTGAAGGCCGGGGGCGCGGAGGCCGTCAGCAATCGCCTCGATCAGGCTATCCAGTTTGCGATCCGTAGCCTCGAGCTCTCGGCGCAGGCTTTCGAGCTTGCCGGAAACGCCCGCCTGCAGGCGGTTCCAGGTTGCCGTGAATTCGGCGACAAAGGCTTCAACCGCCTCTGGGCACATCAGGTCCTGCCGAAGGGCGCGGAGCACCTGGCTCTCAAGCCGGGTGCGCCGGATTCTCACCTTATTGGTGCAAACGCCCTGCCTAATGGCGGCCTTGCAGGCCATATAATCCTTGCCACTCGTGATATACGAACCGCCGCAATGGCCGCAGACAATCTTGCCGCTCAGTAAGGTTGGTGCCCGGCGATAATGCCAAAGGTAGTCTGGTGAGCCAGGAGCTTCGCTGGGCGTGGGTTGCCGCGGGCGCGCCGCATCGGCCAATCTGCGCTGTACCTTGTCCCATAGTTCCAGATCGATGATGCGAAGCTCGGGGACATCCTCGATGACCCAGTTGTCGCTGCCATTGTCTCGCGCGACGCGCCGGCCGGTTGTCGGGTCCTTGATCCAGCGGCGCCGGTTCCATACCAAGCGACCCACATATAATTCATTGCGCAGCAGCCCGGTGCCGATACGCACGTGCCCCCTAAGCGCGCCATCGCTCCAGGGGCCGCCGCGTGGACCGGCAATGCCCTCATCATTGAGTTGGCGGGCAATGGTGATCGGGCTTTCACCGTCGGCGAATGACCTGAATACCCGCCGCACCACCTCGGCCTGTGCCGGGTCGATCTCGCGCAGGCCGCGTTCTGGCTCCCCGTCCCGGCCCATGACCCCGCGCACCACCTTGTAACCGTAGCAGATGCCGCCGCCTGAGCGGCCTTGCCGCACCCGGCCCTCCAGGCCGCGCCGGGTCTTATCGGCGAGATCCTTCAGAAAGAGCGCGCCCATGGTGCCCTTGAGGCCAATATGGAGCTCGCTGATTTCGCCCTCGGCCAGCGTCACGATCTTTACGCCGGCGAATTGCGCCCGTTTGAAGAAGCTCGCGATGTGTTCCTGGTCGCGCGAAAAGCGATCCAGCGACTCGGCCAGAACAACATCCGTCCCTTGCCGGTGCATCAGCTCAAGCAATTGCTGGTAGCCAGGGCGGAGCGTGCTCGCGCCCGAGAGGGCATAATCTGTCAGGACGCTGACTACCTGCCAGCCCTCACGCTCGGCGCGTACCCGGCAGACACGCACCTGGTCATCGATCGAGGCATCCCTCTGATTCTCAGATGAAAACCGGGCATAAAGCGCAACGCGGGTCATCAGAATTCCTCCTCCTCCTCGGCAGCATGCCCGATGCGCCCCGAGTCACGCGACTCAAAAATGTTCCGCGCAAGAGCTTCGGTTTGCCGCCGCTCATCTGTCCGTCGTCAAATCATTTGAGACCGCTTTGCACGCTGTCTAACGGAGTATCTGGCCCATCTGTGGTTAAGGTTAAGCTGCGTTTTGGTGATGCATCAAGCGGCGGTGCTGGA
>JADCER010000019.1 GCA_020249925.1 Roseomonas sp.
AGGCTGGCGAGGTGGTGTTCGAGCCCTTCGCGGGTAGCGGCACGACGCTGATTGCAGGGGAACGCACGGGCCGCGTTGTGCGCGGCGTGGAACTCGCGCCCGCTTATGTGGATTTGGCGATTGCGCGCTGGCGGATGCTGTATCCGGATCAGCCGGTGACGCTGGCGGGCGATGGGCGCGATTACGATGCAGTGGCAGCCGCGCGCGAAGGGGCACTTATCGATGCAGCCTGAGCTTGCCGTTGTCTCGCTGCCGGTCGCCGCGCTGGTCCCCTATGCCGAAAATGCGCGCACGCATTCACCGGCGCAGGTGGCGCAGATTGCGTCCTCGATCGCCGAATTCGGCTTTGTGAACCCGGTGCTGGTGGATGGTGCGGGCGTACTCGTCGCAGGCCACGGTCGCGTCATGGCCGCCAAGCGGCTCGGCATGGCATCGGTCCCGGCTATTCGACTGGCGCATCTCACCGAACCCCAGGCGCGCGCATTGCGCCTCGCGGATAATCAGATCGCACTGAATTCCGGTTGGGACGAGGCGCTGCTGGCGGCGGAGATTGCGCGCATCCGTGATGAAGGCACGGTGGATTTGGAGGTGCTGGGGTTTTCCAGCGAAGCGCTTGAAGACTTGCTTGCCAGCATCGGCGCCAATGGTGACGCGCCAGCGCAAGGCGATCCAGACGCACCTGCACCGGAACCACCCGCGAAGCCCATCACGCGCCCCGGCGATCTCTGGCGCCTCGGTCGCCACCGGCTGCTCTGTGGCGATGCCACCAATCGCGCCGATGTGCTGAAACTGCTGGGCGGTGCGCAGCCGCATTTGATGGTGAGCGACCCGCCCTATGGGGTTGGCTATGATCCTGCCTGGCGTAACGAAGCTGGTGTCTCGGCCACCGCGCGCACCGGCAAGGTTGCCAATGATGATCGCGCCGATTGGCGCGAAGCCTGGGCGCTATTCCCTGGTGATGTTGCTTACATCTGGCACGCTGGCGTGCATGCGCGCACGGTGATCGAAAGTCTGGAAGCGGCAGGCTTTGTCGTGCGCAGCCAGATTGTCTGGGCCAAGCCGCGCTTGGTGCTCGGGCGTGGCGATTATCATTGGCAGCATGAGCCGAATATATACTGTGTCAGAAAGGGCGCCACCGGCCATTGGCAGGGTGCGCGCGATCAGACAACGCTCTGGCAAATCGGTGCCGGTGACGAGGATATGGCGACGGTGCATGGCACGCAGAAGCCGGTAGAATGCATGCGCCGCCCGATGCTGAACAATAGCGAACCAGGCGATGCGATTTACGAGCCCTTTTGTGGCAGCGGTACGACGATCATCGCGGCAGAGACTGCCGAGCGCATCTGCTACGCAATGGAAATTGATCCTGGCTATTGCGATGTAGCGATTGCACGATTTGAGGCCATGACGGGCCAGCCTGCAATACTGGATGGCGAGGACCGCACCTTTGCTGACGTCACTGCGACGCGTGCGATCCATACATCATGATTGCAACTCGCCAGTTATAGCAACGAAATTACGCTCAATCTCACTTGGCTCGTCCCCCGCTACAGCGCGAATGGTCCCTCGCGCGCCGCGAATGTCGCAGGCGCCACAGCAAGGAGACCAAGATGAACGACACCCCTTCAACCGACCAGCTTTTCCTGGAAATCGCCAAGCGGCACATGCCCTCGGTTGAAACGCTGGAAACCAGAAACCGCGACGCGCTCGATTTCCACGATGTCGCTGTCTGGTCCATCCGAAACTCACTGGCGGAAGCCTACGCCGCCGGCCAAGCCGCCGCGAAGCGCAGCAAAAAACTTAGCCGATAAGGGAAACCGAGGGCCGAATGGTGCTGCCATTTGGCCCTCACATCATGATCAAAACCTGCTGATCTTAGCAATGAAATAACGCTCTATTTCGCTTGGCTCAGCCCCCATCACAGCGCGAATGGTCTGTCACGCGCAGGGGATTTTCCCCGCCGATGACGGAGACAAACAGATGAACACGATCCTTCCCACCGAAAACCAAGACTGGGGTTTCTGGGGCACCATGCGCGAACATGCCGCAGATGCCTGGCCGATCGCCTTCACCGCGATCCACAACGCGACAAGCACGGATCCTGCCTCGGTCCGCGCCTTCCTCGACAGCCGCTACGGGCGCCACTTCGCGGATGGGGTGAATAGCCAGATGCATCACGGCGCGAGCCTTGCGGATGCCATCGCGAAGACCACTGCGGAATGGATGGGCTGGCGCATCACGCAGCGCACCAGCCGCGAGACGGGCATCCCCGCCGGCCTGCCCTACCTGACGGGCTTCGTGATCAACGAGGGCATCGCCGCCGAAGCGCAAGACTGACGCGCCACACGCCGCGCAGCGGCGCCGCACTGCCCCGCAGGGTCCGCCCGCGGGGCTCCCGGCAGTAGGGGGCCGATGGTCGGCGCCCGCAACCGGAGACTGAGACGATGAAGCTTTCAGATACGCAGCGGATTGTATTGAGCCATGGCGCACAGCACCCGCAATTGCTGGCAATTGCGCCGAAGCATTTGCCAGTCGCTGCCTGCCGCGCGGTGGTGAACAGCCTGATCAAAAGCCGCCTGCTGATTGAGGTCGCTGCACCGCGCGATCAATTGGCGATGGTGTGGCGCAAGGATGCGGATGGCACACCGATCCTGATCCAGGTGACGGATGAGGGACTGCGCGCCATTGGCATTGACCCGAATGAAGGGCGCGTAGCGCCCGACACGGCGCCGCAGGGCGGGGAAGACGAGACACCGCAGCAGGACGACGCGGAGGCAGAACAACCCGCCCAGGTCGCGCCCGAGGCGCCCAACATGGGAAGCGTGAACCTACGCGAAGCCGCCGAGCGCTTGCTCGCAGCCTGGGAAGAAACGCCACCGGCCAATGCCGACAAGGACCCCGTCACGCGCGCGATGGACATGCTGCGCAACGCGCTCTCACGCCGAGGCACACGCGCTACGGGCGCGCCACGCAAGCCGCGCGAGGGGACCAAGCAGGAAGTGGTGCTGGCGATGCTCCGCCGCCCTGAGGGCGCGACAGTGGCGCAAATCGCGGAGGCCACCGGCTGGGCACAGCATACGGTGCGTGGGTTTTTCGCTGGGCTGAAAAAGCGCCAGGGCATCACGGTGGAGATTGCTGAGCGTATCCGCCAAGTCGGCCCGAACAAGCAGGGCGCAAAGGGGTCCTACACTGTCTACCGCGTGGCGGAATGAAGCTGCCCAGCCACAGCGGTATGAACGATTGCCAAGCCCAGGGATCATCGCGATCCCTGGCGCTTTATTGCCTTGGCTCGCGCAAACCACAGCGCGAAGCGTCCGTCACGCAAGACGGAGATTGACGATGCACGCAGAAACTGAAACCCGCTGGATGGTCTTGGGCACCGATGGCCGGCATGTTTCATTGGGTCGCGCCGAACCAAGCGAGGCAGAAGTGCAGACCGCCAGCGACGCCCTTGCCGCGCAGGGACTTTCCGGATGGCTCGCACGCATGCATGGCGAATACTACAGCCGGCGGAAAGTGACGCTCGAACCCATCCAGCGCATCGGCATTGCGCATGACAGTGACTGGCAAGCCGCTCTCGCCGCATTCCATGCAGCGCGCCACCGCGCCACTCACTGACGCCCCTGATTCCACACCAACGCGCGGCGGGAGGTCGCCGCCATGGCTGAACTGACATCCTCCACGCGTGAAGCAGCGCGACGCCTTGGCGTCAGCGACACCACCATGCACAAGGCCGAACGCACAGGGCGCATCAGGCGCGAGCCCGATGGCCAGTGGGATATCGCCAAGCTGCGGGTGCAAATGCGTGAAACCGCGGACCCGCAGCGTTCCACCCTCGCTGGCAGCGCGGCGGCAGAGGGTATCCACCGTGGATCTACCCGCGGCTGCGCTGCATGTGCAGGTGGTCAAGCGAAGGGTGGGGTAAGGTGAGGGAACGTCGATCGCACCGAAGCCTTGCTACCAGCTTCTGTTGAGACGGCGTAAATGCTCCTGAGCGAGTGGGCGATTCTGGCGGGCAGCACGTTGGTACCACATCACCGCTTCCTCCAGGTTCGGTGGTGTTCCGCGGCCATTCTCCAGCATTACACCAAGGTTATTCTGTGCGGGCGCGTGTCCCTGCTCAGCGGCGCGCCTATACCAATACACCGCCTTGGGTTCATCCGGCGCCACCCCGCGCCCCCTCTCAAGAGCTAAGCCGAGATTAAACTGCGCGTGGGCGTTGCCCTGCTCGGCGGCACGTCTCCACCACTGCACAGCCTCGGGGAGGTTCTGCGTTGCGCCACGACCCTGGGCTAGCATGAAGGCAAGGTTGTTCTGACCTACGTCATCTCCCTGATCCGCAGCCAGTATGAACCACCGCACAGCCTCCGGGTCATTCCGTGTCACCCCGCGACCTTCCCGTAGCGCGACACCAAGATTACTCTGTGCATCTGCGAGGCCCTGCTCGGCGGCGCGCCGATACCATTCCACCGCCTCTGCGGGATTCTGCGTTACGCCGTGCCCATACTCCAGCATGAAGCCGAGCAGATTTTGTGCGAAGGCATGGCCTTGCTCGGCCGCGCGTCGATAGGCCGCGGCCGCTTGATCTTGGAGGCCGCCGGCTTGGAGAGCGCGCCCGAGCCATGTCTGGAAGCGCGGCTCTTGCGGATGGGCGGAAATCGCGAACTCGCAGGCCACACGGGCCCGCGGAACGTTGATGGCCGTCGATGCCACGCCTTCAACCAGGGCAGAACGGCCCAGGTCAGACCGCAATGGCTGCGCCAGCCGGTCGCAGTCAGTAACGCCGGGCCTTGTGCTCGCCGAGGCCGCCGGGGGCGTCGGAGTGGGCCGCGCGGGCTGCGCATTTGGCGTGGGGGATGAGTCCGCAGGTCTCGCTGTGGCAGGCACCGAAGGAGGCGCCGGCTGAGGCGCTGGCGCCGCCGCCGCGCGCTCTGCGGCATCGTGGTCGTCGAGCATGCGCTGCAGCATCGCAGGCCATCGCCGCTGCGCACCGGACAGGCGGTCCGCTGCGGCGAGGGGTGCTACGCGCGCTATCGCCTCGACCAGCACTGCTCTGCGGCGCTCACCGGTGGTGACGTCTGAGATTCTCACCAAGCTGGAGATCACATCGGCAGCCCATCGAACGTCCCGCGGATCGCGCGCCGCCAAGCTGCGGGCGATCCGCAGCGACTCTTCAAAGACGTCGCGCGCCGCCGCGGCATCGCCCGCCTGGAAGAGCAGGTCGCCGATCCGCTCCAGGTTGACTGAGACGGTGCGAGCCCACTGGGCATTCTCCGGATCGCGCACGGCGAGGCTGCGGGCGATGCGGAGCGCCTCCTTGTAGGCATCGAGTGCCGCCGCACCGTCGCCCATCTGCAGGTGTAGGTCGCCGATCCGCTGCTGCCCGAGCGATACTGCTCGGTCCCATTGGGTATTCTGCGGATCACGCGCGCCGAGGGCGCGGGCGATGCGCAGCGCTTCCCCTTGGGCGTCGAGCGCTGCCGCGGCGTCGCCCATCTGCAACCTCAGGTCACCGATCCGCTGCAGGCTGACCGTCACGTCGTGCGTCCACTCCATGTTCTGCGGATCGCGTGCGGCGAGGGCGCGGGCGATGCGCAGCGCCTCCTCATAGGCGTCGCGCGCCGCCGCAGCATCGCCGACCGGCGAGAACGGGAGCAGATCGCCGATCAGCAGCAAAGTGATCAAGACGTCACGAGCCCACTCGGTATTCTGCGGATCGCGTGCGGCGAGGCCGCGGGCGATGCGCAGCGCCTCCTCGTGGGCGTCGCGCGCCGCCGCGGCGTCGCCCGCCTGGGCAAACAGGCTGCCAAATCTGTTCAAGCTGGATAATAGTCCGCGGACCGACCCGGTATTCTGCGGAACGCGTGCGGCGATGGCGCGCTCAATGCTCAGCGCCTCCGCGTAGGCATCGAGCGCCGCCCCGGCGTCGCCCGCCTGCCGGCGCAGGTCGCCGATCTGGACCAGCCCCACTGCGACATCGCGAGCCCAGTCGGTGTTCTGTGGGTCGTGCGCGGCGAGGCTGCGGGCGATGCGGAGCGCCTCCTCGTAGGCATCGAGTGCCGCCGCTGCGTCGCCCGCCCGCCGACGCATATCACCGATCCGGTCCAGGCTGACCGACACGCCACGGGCCCAGTCGGTGTTCTGCGGATCGCGCGCGGCGAGGCTGCGGAAGATGCGTAGCGCCTCCTCCTGGGCGTCGAGCGCCGCCGCGGCGTCGCCCTGAACGGCCAGCAGAACACCCACCGAGCCCAGCGCGACGCCCCGGCTGCGTTGCAGCGTGGCGTCCTCCGGGAAGCTCGGCGCCAGCCGGTCCTGCAGCCGCCGCGCCTCGTCCAGAATCAAGCGTGTAACCGTCGAGGGAAGGCCGCGGTGGCGGAACTGCTCTGCAAGGTCGAAGACCAGCGTGTTCGCCGCCTGGATCGCGCTATGCAGCGCCACCGTCGCCCGCTCTCCGGCCGCCTCCGCTTCCTGCTGGCGTTCGACGGCGACACCCCGCGCCTGCAACGCTAACCAGCCTGCCGTCCCGGCACCGGCCGCCAGCAGGATCATGGCCGCTGCGATGCCCTGCGCGATCCGCGTTCGGCGCCGCGATGCCTCAAGTTCACGCTGCCGCAGCGCCTCGAACCCGATGCCCAGAATTCCGGCAATGACCTTCAGCAGCGCATTCTCGCGCCCATCCCCCTCGGGCCGGGCGTCGGCGGCGATCGGCTCCACCGACCTTGTCGGCTGATCCTCGGCGACCTTCGCCTCCAGAAGAGCGCGGGGAAAGCACTCCTTCTCCGTGCCGGCATGCGGCTCACCCCGCGCGATGATCGCGAAAATGCGGTCGCCGCGGCCCATGCGCCGGAAGGTCAGAATCTCTTCGTTCACCCATCGTGACGACGCAGCATCGGGCGAGCAGATGACGATAAGCGCCTTGGATCGGTCGAGCGCCTCGATGATCCTATCGCCAAGATCGGGGGAGGTCGGCAATTCATCGCGGTCACGAAACACGGGGAACAGCCTTGCCGGCACCGGGCCGTCATGCCCCGGGGCGCCAATGATCCGGCGTGGCATGCGATAGGATTCCAGCCGACGATGCAGCCAATCAGCGAATTGCCGATCCCGATGGCTGTAGCTGAGGAAGGCTGTGTACTGGGTCATGCGGCCATCCCGACGCAACCCGTCATGCTGATAAAACCTGGCAACCCGGCTTCTTGCGAAGAGCGCTTTAGCCCCTCCGCCGCCACGTCGCCAGGAACGGACATGAACATGCGATGCTTCGGCAGATCGCGCGGCATGAAATTCCCTCATCCGACAAATAAATGTTCCCGAAGCGTCACCCCCGCGTCAACCCACAATCCGCAAATACCGCGCCACCACGTAAGGAGAAGAGAAAATGAGTAGCATAAATCCCATGGCGCGGCCACGGCACGGATAAGGGAGCGGGCAGCGCCTTGGCGGTGTGCGGTGGCGCAAGGATTTCCTAAAAATCGCACTGCATTCTGAAAACGTCGGCGATGGAAACTGATGCCCGTTCGCGAATCCTTTGCGCGCGCGCCCTGGCTCAGGCATTCGTGTCAGCACTCAGTGGATGGGCGGATTTGGTTGCGGTCCGCCGTGGGGTTTGGGTGCGGCGGCAGACCGAAGGCGTCGCGCTGGGCATCGCTCAGGCAGCGGGTGAGGCGGGAGCGAGCGAAGGCCAACAACTCCTGGCCGGTCGGCACGTCGAAGAGGAGCACGAGGCCATTAGAGGAGGTGGTCACCAGTCGACGCCCGTCCGGGCTGAACGCAGCGTAGATGACATTGCCAGTATGCCCTTCAAGGACGCTGGCGGCAGGCCGTTCGCCGTGCAAATCCCAAAGCCGCGTGGTGCTATCCCCGGACGCGGTGACCAGGCGTCGCCCGTCCGGGCTGAACGCGGCGTGGAGCACCGGGCCGGTATGCCCTTCGAGGAGTGCGGGGACGGGTCGCTCGCCGGTCAGATCCCAAAGCCGCACGGTGGGCCGCTCGGGGTTATCGGCGAGCGTGGACGCGGTAACCAGGCGCCGTCCATCCGGGCTGAAGGCTGAGATGTAGGTGTCGCCCCTCAGGCCGACATGCCGTTCGAGGACGGTATCGACTGGCCGGTCGCCCGTGAGATCCCACAGCCGTGCAATGCCATCCTCGGATACAGCCACCAAGCGCCGCCCATCTGGGCTAATCACAATATAGCGCACCGGGCCGATATGCCATGCGAGGATTGTGGCGACCGGCCATTCGCCGGTGAGATCCCACAGTCGTGCAATACCATCCTCGGACACAGTCACCAGACGCCGCCCGTCCGCGCTGAACGAGGCGTTGAAGTAATCGCCAATATGCCCCTCGAAGATGGTCTTGACTGACCGCTCGCCAGTCAGATCCCACAGCCGCGCGGTGCCATCCTCGGACACAGTCACCAGACGCCGCCCGTCCGCGCTGAACGGGGCGTTGAAGTCATCGCCAATATGCCCCTCGAAGATGGTCTCGACTGACCGCTCGCCAGTCAGATCCCACAGCCGCGCGGTGCCATCCTCAGACGCGGTGACCAGGCGCCGTCCGTCCGGGCTGAACATGGCGAAGTTTACCCAGCTGGTATGCCCCTTAACAATTGTGGCAACGGGTTGCGCACCGGTCAGATCCCACAGCCGAGCGGTGTGATCGTGGGACGCGGTCACCAAGCGTCGCCCGTTCGGGCTGAAGGCGGCGTGGACCACCGGGCCGACATGCCCCGCGAGGGCGGTGGCGACGGGCCGGTTGCCGGACAGATCCCACATGCGTACGGTATCATCCTCGGACGCGGTGACTAGGCGCCGTCCGTCCGGGCTGAACACAATGTAGTTCACCGAGCCAGTATGCCATTCGATAGTTGTGGCGGCTGACCGTTCGCCGGTCATGTTCCAAAGCCGCGCGGTGCCATCGGCGGACGCGGTGACTAGGCGCCGCCCGTCTGGGCTAAACACGGCACCATAGACCCTGGAGCGATGCCCTTCGAGTACCGCGACGGCGCTCGGTTCGCCTGTTAGAGTCCACAGTCGGGCGCGGCCGTCGAAGGACGCTGTCACCAGGAGCCGCCCGTCCGGGCTGAAATCGGCGTCAAGTACAAAGCTGTTAAGCGGGAGCGTCTTGGCGATGGGTCGCTCGCCGGTCAGATCCCACAGCCTCGTGGTACCACCGCTGGAGGTCACCAGACGCCGCCCGTCCGGGCTGAACGGGGCGCGACGGGAGATCACGCCTGCGAGAACGCCGGCGACGCTCGGTTCGCCGGTTAGATCCCACAGCCGCGTGGTGCCATCGGCGGACGAAGTCGCCAAGCGCTTTCCTTCCGGACTGAATACGGCACTGTGGACCCGCCTGGCATGCCCTTCGAGAACGGTGGCGACAGGCCGATCGCCGCTCAGTTCCCACAGCCGTGCGATGTTTTGCGAGGACAAGGTCACCAGGCGCCGCCCGTCCGGGCTGAACGCGGCAAGGCGGACCGCGTCGGAATGCCCGTCGAGGACGGTGGCGACGGGCTGCTCGCGGGTCAGGTCCCAGAGCCACGCGGTGCCATCCTCGGACGCGGTCACCAGGCGCCGCCCATCCGGGCTGAACGCAGCGTACACGAAGCCGGAATGCCCATCGAGGACGGTGGGGACTGGCCGCTCGCCGCTGAGGTCCCACAGCCACGCGGTGCCGTCTCGGGACGCGGTCACCACGCGCTGCCCGTCCGGGCTCAACGCTGCGCGGGTGAAGGAGTCGTTACTCCTCATGAGGACGAAGACTTCCCGGTTCATCAGCGTGCCGCGCAACAGTGCGCTCGCTGCCTCGGCACTCCAGGGCCGCTCGTCCCGTTCCGGCAGTACGGCCAGCGCCGCCAGCATCCCCGTCATGGCATCGCCGCGGTCGATCGCCTGCTCCGCCAGGATCGCGGTCGCGCGCGCTTGCTGCAGGAGCGCCGCGTCACGCTGCGCCGCCGTCTCGGCCGTAAGCCGTGCCTCACTATCGGCCCGCGCGCGCTGCTCCTCGGCAAAGCGGGCGGCGTCTGCGGCTCGCTCATTCGCCGCCTGCGTCAAGCTGCGCTGCGCCTCAGCCTCCCGCTCGCCGGCCGCCTCCGCCTCGGCGCGGTTGGCCTCGGCGATCTGTGCCTGGCGCTCCGCCTCCTGCGTTTGGCGGTTCGCAACCACCCATTGCCAGCCCGCAAAGCTGGCCATGAACGCAAGCACGATCGCGGCCGCCATAGCCCCGCGAAAACGCCACAGGTCCCGCCGCCTTTCTCGATCCAGTTCTGCCACCGACCGCGTCACGAAGTCGCGCAACGCCTCGGGCAGCGCCGCGCCATGTGCTTTCAGCAGCGCCTGCGCCCCTTCCAGGGCCGTGCCGCGCAGCAGATCAGCCCTGCGCATGCCGCCCGCCTGCCATTCGCGCTGCGCCTGCTCCACCTTTGGTTTGGCGCGCAGCGACTCCGGTTCCAGGATAGCCTGCGCCCGCTTCCAGTTGCGCAGCAGCGCCTCATGCGCCACCCGCACCCAGATTTGGCGGGTGCCATCCGGCGCTTCCCGACCATCCGTCAGCAGCAGCCGGCCTTCCACCATCAGCGCCAGCAGCGCCTCCCGCGCCGGCGTATCCGCCAGTACCGCCGCTGGCGCCTCCCGCGCCAATACGCGCCCCTCCTCAGTGACGCCACCGACCAGGCCGAGCAGCAGCGCTGGCAGTTCTGCCGCCGCGGCGGGATCAGCCTTGGCAAAGACGCCCTCAGCTTGCTTGTCTACCACACCGCTCAAGCCACCAAATTCGCGATAGGCACGGAACGTCATGGTGTCGCTGTCGCGGTCACGCTCCTTAAATAGTCGCGCCAGGGTCATTTGCAGCAGCGGCAGAGCGTCCGCGTTGGGCACGGCGCGACGTAGCTCCACGGCTAGGTCCTGACCTCCGGCGTCGCGTTCGAAACGCAGGCCGGAGCGCAGCGCAGGCTCACGGATCACCGCCTCCAGCTCAGCGCCCTCCGGCGGTATCAGGTCCTGTGTGGCGCCGTCGCGCTTCAGCGCCAGAAGCAGCGGCTGTTCCAGCAGGCCGGCGTAGCGATCGTCGCGGAGCGTCGCCAGCACCCAGGCCTCACCGCCGCGCGCCAGTGCGGCCACCGCCGCGGCGAAGGCGGCGCGCTCCTCAGGCGTGGCAGCGAAGGCTTCCTCAAGCTGGTCCACCAGCAGCAGCAGCTTCAGGCGCCGCGGTGTCGTCGCCTTTGTTGCTGCGTTGGTCAGCGCGGCCTTCACTGAATTCGCCGCGGCCTCCGCATGGCCGCGCACTGTCGCGCACCAGACAGCCGGCGTGGGGGTGCCGGTTACCGCCAGTTCCGGTAATGCCGCGAACAATGCGCGCGCCAGCGCCGCCAGCGGGTCCTGGCCCGGCCGGAAGATTGCTTCGCGCCAGCCATCCACCCCGGGCGCCGCGCCCGCCTTGTTGAGCCGCGGCAATAGCCCGGCCCGCGCCAGTGAGGATTTCCCCGCCCCGCTGGCGCCCAGCAACAGCAGGAAGGCACAGCCCCGCTGCGCTGCCGCGCGCAGATCCTGCAGGCAAAGCTCCAGCACCTGGTCGCGGCCGCAGAATACCGGGGCATGCTCAGCGTCATAGGCGTGGAAGCCGGGATAGGGCGTGCGGTCCTGGCCATCCTGGTCCCGGATGCGCCAGACTACGCCGTCGGCGCCGTGGCCGCGCTCGACCAGCCAGGCGCGTAGGTGTTTTTCCAGCAGTCTCTCGAATTCATCGGGGTCGGTGAACCTATTAAAGCCCGCCTTGGAGGCGCCGGTCTTGGTCTGCAGCCAGCGGCGCCTGATCGCCTCCATCAGTCCCAAGTTGCGCGCGAGTTCAGCGGCCTCGGCATGGCTCGGCGCGGTGAGCGGTGGCGCATTCTTCTGGAACAGCGCGACGTCCGGCAGTCGGTTCTGCCGGAGCAAATCCAGCGCGGTTTCGATTTCGAACACCGTGCCGCTCTCATACGGCTCACCGGTTTCGGGCCTCGGGTAGCGCACTTCATCCAGCGCCGTGCCGATAAGGTTCCAAAGAATGCCAATCACCAAATGGCAGTTGGCAGTCGCTTCAATTTGCGACTGGAAATCGGTATGGGCGCCGTAGGTTTTATCCTCCCAGAATTCTGGTTTGAGGCGCAGCCGACCTTCATATTCGCCATTCACACGTTCAATTACTGCCCGCGCCCGCGCCCGCTCAGCCGGGACATCATTCGGCGAGGAGACAAAGATGCGATATTCAGGCAGATCGATAGGCAAGAGCGCGGCACCCTAATGCTGCAACGAATTTATTCTTCCTGAGAAGGCCTGGCCTCGTCAAGCGAGATCGGTCTGGCGGTTCGGCAGCCTGCTTGGACTTATGGTGCGTCGTGGACTCGCTTGGTCTCGTGCGCCTATTAAGTCGCCAAGCAGGCTGCCTATTGGCTGCCCCCTCAGGCCTGCTGCAGCAAGGGTAGAAGCCGATCCGCCCACCCTTCCAGTTGCTTTACCCGACGCCTTGCCGGAGCAGTGCTTTCCGGCCGCGGGGGTTCGGGCGGCAACACCCATCCCAAGAACTTCGCAGTAACATTGTCCTGCTTCTGTGCCATGTCTGCTGCGGCACGTTCGGCGGCGGCCAAAATTTCCGCGCGTGCGCCATTCTGCGTGTCGGTGACTTGTTTGATTTTTGCAGCGGCGACTGCAGCGGGGCCTGTTACGGCCACGACAATTCCGCCAAAAAGCAACCCGCCTAGCCCTGCCGCAGCCACACCCCATGGATAGGGGCTTTGCGTGATAGTGATGGTTTGGTGCTGCGGGCTGCAAAGCTTGGTTACCTTCGCACGCGTCTGCCTATCGCTTGGGGGCAGCCCAAGCTCAAGCAGCACTTCATCGACCCGTTGGAGCAGTGCGGGCCCGGGGTTGACGCGTTGCAGGGCGCTGTTCAGCTCATTCTGATAAGTATCGTCAAACTTGACGTCTTCCTTGCCGATCTTCGATGCCACCGCTTTCCCCGCAATCTCCGCATCTTTTTTGAAATCGGCCAGTGCTTTCTTGACCAGTGGACTGAGCCTGTTGCGGAATGCGTCTCGGCGCCCGAGGTTCACGCGATGCAACGTATCACGCACGATGCGCGCCTTCAGTTCATTTTGTGCCCTGGTGAGGGCCGGTTCCAGTCGCTGGCTGAAGGCGGTTCGGGCACGTTCTGCGCGTTCCTGACGACTATGCCTTACAAGCGCGCAGTGCGGGCCCGAAAGCGTGTCCAGCCAGGCGCGCAGCGGGCCGGCACCGAAGCCGTATCCGCCGCGCCCAGCAGCAGCGCGTGCGCTGACTGGAAAGAGAGGCGCTTCTTCTGGCTTCAGACCCATGTCTTTGCAGCGCGCTGCAAGGCGACGCTCCAGCACCGGCCATTCCCGTTCCATAAAGCTTTGCCAAGCCGCTTCGTCATCCATCGGCAGGAATACATTGACAACGAAAGCCAGTGCAGCAGTGCCGCGTCTAGAAATGAAGTCACGCAGAAATTGGACTTCCGGCTCGGAAAGATGCTGCCTACCGTTGAACACCCAAACCAAAACATCCGCATCCACCGCCAATCGCATCAGCCGATCCGACATGGCGCGGTCGTCATTATGCCCAGGCGCATCAATCCAGACGGTCTCGGCGGGTATCGGCGCATGTGCGAGAGAGATGTCGATCCTGTCGGGCATTTGATCGATCGGACGCCGTTCACCATGCTCATCATAGATGGAGCAGAGCGCGGCAAGGGCGGCTGGTTCGCAGGCGACAGCCTTGTCTTGCCCGGCGAGGCGAGCGTGGTCGGCACTGCCGGCGCTAAGAAAGGCCGCAGTGCCGGTTTCCGGAAGCGAACCTGTGGGCAGCACGTCGCGTCCAAGCAACATGTTCAGCAGGCTCGATTTTCCGGCATTGTAATGACCTCCGAAACAGATCTCGGCTGTCGGTCGGCGAAGTATTGAAAGCGTCCGCGGCAGGCGGGCAGGCGTTTCAATCTCGTCGTATTGCGGCGGGCTGCTCGCCCAGTACGAATGGTCGGGCATGGGTGTTCTCCGTTCGGTTGGTTCGCTTGGAAGGGAGGCCGCGCCCAAGCCTCAGGGCATGGACGCGACCAGATTGTTCTCAGGCAGCTGCCATGGCTGGGACACGCTTGGCCTCAATCTCGAGCGCGGTGAGCATCGCCAGGACCTCTTCGATGCGACGGCGGCCCGCCTCTGCATTCGCCGCCAAGAGTTCTTTGGCGTCGAGCGTTCCGCGGTTCATGATTCGCAGATTTTCGAGGCTTTTTTCCTGCTCATCAAGGACGGCATCGAGGCCGGTCATCACTGCTTCCTTGGTTTGGCGCAAGCTGACAGCAATGCTCTGGGTGATCTCCTCAATCGCCTTGCCCTCAAACGCCATGTCGTGGATCATGCGGCGTGCGCCCTCCAGCGCCTTTTCGCGAATGC
The DNA here is from genome assembly GCA_020249925.1 of Roseomonas sp. Lineage (GTDB taxonomy): Bacteria > Pseudomonadota > Alphaproteobacteria > Acetobacterales > Acetobacteraceae > Neoroseomonas. The sequence goes on from JADCER010000019.1 coordinate 14,438, forward strand.
GCTGCTCCAAACGGTAAAGTGCACCAGCAGCGGCACCGCTAAAAAAAGCAGTGACGCCGATAGCCAGGGCGGCGGGCGCTCCGATAGTAATGCCGAAGGTAGTTGCCGCAACCAGCACAGCCGCCTTGGCCGCAGTCAACGCGATTGCTGCACCCGCCACGCCGCGGTACCCTGTGACAGCAAAGACCGCCCCGAGCGGGCCCAAAGCCACAACACCAAGCCCAGCTGAGACCAGCCGATCTTGCAAGCTCACAGCCGGCGCGCCACCCACTGCGTCGGGGTTGACCCGCGCGATCTCCAGGCTCATGGAATTGAGACGTTCAGTGATGCCCGAGTATTCCCGGTCCAGCTCGCGCCGTGCACCTTCAAGGCCAGGCATCAGGTCACGCTGCAAGCCGCTCTCCGTAGGAGGGGCACTGCCCCAACGGGTGAGTTGCTCGTTGATGATGGCATTGACGGCCTCGCGGGCTTCCTTTTGGGCGCGCTGCGTCACCAGCGCAGCCGCCTTGTTCGCGGTACCGGACAAGCTAGGCAATGGCCGCTCCGCAAAGCGGCCGGGCAAACTTAGGTCAAGCTCCCGACACATTGCCTGATAGCTGGATCGCGTGTCTGAAACCGCACGGTCAATCATGCGATCCAAGATGTCCTGCACGCGGTCACGCCGTTCCTTGATTTCGCGCATGTCACTGTCGCATTGATCCAGGACCGCGGTTACGCTGGCGCTATCGGCGCTGGCCACGTTGAATATCTTGGTGAGATCATCGTCGAGAACACGGCAGATAGCCTTTGCACCGTCAATGGCCGCACGCTGCTTGGATGGATAGGCACTTTCAACGAGAAAGCGACCCAACCGCTGCTCCATCGCAACGATACCGGATGACGCGACACGTTCGGCATCACCACGAGCATAGCCTTCGAAAGCATCCGCGGCATTGATAAAGGCGATTTCGGGATCCAGCTTCTCTGCCGCCGGTTCTTTGCGCAACCCAGCAAGGCGCCCATTCAACGCATTGCGAAGGCGCGCAACCTGATCGTCGCGGAACAGGTTCACGACTGGGAAGACATAGCCCGTTTTGTCAAGCACTTCGATCAGCGCGGCCTGTTCATCAAGTCCGGCCATCATGTCGCTGCGGAAGACAAAGAGGCCCGCATCAGTCTCAGACAGCGCATCGCGAGTGATTTCCGTGCGTGCCGGATCTTCGCTCAACCCTGGGCTGTCTACCAGTTCCAGACCGCTGCGCAGCAAACCGACAGGTAGGCCGATCTCGAAAGACTTGACGGTGGCGAGGCGGCTCCCCGCCTTGATGGTACCGTCGGGAGACGCGGTCTCACTATAGATACGCGCCTGATCGAGGTAGTCATCAAAGGTCCATGGCTCCACGCGGCCATCGAAGAGGCGCGCGACCACCACGGGTTTGGCCGCGTAGCTGATCTTGGTCAGTACCGCGGTGCAGGGTAGCGTATCTACCGGAAGCAGGCCTTTGTTCTTCACAGCGCCAGTGGCCCCGGTGGAACTCAAAAGGGCATTGAGGAAGGTGGACTTGCCCACCTTGAAGCGGCCTACCACCATCAAACGAAAATTCTCGGCGGTAAGCCGGGCGCGGAGCGCCTGGCTACTGCGGGTGATATGCCCCAGCGAGAATTCCGAAGACACCTCCTGCAGGGGCTTCGTGGCTTCTTCAAAGCGCCTCTCGAATTTGGTTCGAGCCGCCTTGATGATGTCATTGAGGCTGGTATCGTGCGAGTCCATGTGCATTCTCCTGTGTCTGGCGTCACGCCGTTCGTGAGCGAGAGGAAAAAAGCACTGCTGGAGTTTTGCGCTGTGTGATTTATCACATCGGGGCCGGGGGGGCGGCCTTGCGCTGCCCCGCGTTGATGGACACCCTAGCGTCGCCGCATGGTTAGACGGGCCTGGAGGAAAAGATGCTACAATTCGAGAGCGATCTGATCAAGGCGCTTAGGACGATCCAAGAACAGCAAGCTAGACCGCTGAAATTGCCGAAGAAGGCCGGGAGTATGGTATATTCCTCCGGCGAGGCTTCAGATAAGCTCTTTCTTATCACCAGCGGCGTCGTCGAGTTGAGTCGGCCGCTTGACGACGAAATGCCGCTCACTAGCGGGCCGATGCGGGGCCAACCGCGAGGCCAAGCGCGCGTGAAGGTCAAGGTCACCAAGTTGGGCTGGGTAGGGCCGGGCGGGATGGTAGGTGAACTTGAATTCCATGCCCGGCGAGATGCGCAGCGGCAGATCTACCCCAAGCGCTACTTCAATGCCCGCGCGATCACCGACGTCCAGTTACTCGAACTGCCCTATACCCGCCTGCTTGAAGCGCTACCGGGACAGCCGATCGTAGAGGAGCAGTTACGGCGACATGTGGTGTCATGGCTCGACCATATGGCGGAAACTATCGGCGCCGCGCGCTTCCAGCCCATGCAGGTGCGGCTGGCGCGCGTCCTGCGCGACCTGGCCATCGCTTCAGCCCCGTCCGGCCCGGTCGCCCCGACGAACCGCGCGGTCATCGCGCTGGAAAGCTGCCCTCCACAGGATGAAATCGCCATCGCCGTTGGCGAGGAGCGGGAGACGATCAGCCGGCAGATGAAGCAGTGGGAGCGGTCTGGCATTCTACGCAACGGCGAAAGGCAGATGCTGATCATCACTGACTTCCAACGGCTAAGCGAGATCGCCCAGCTCGGCGAGGCGACGCGGCGCCAGGGTCATGACGATTCGCGCATGCGGATCGATACCCTGCTCGACCGTGGGGATAATTACCGCGCGCGCAACTTGGCGCTACAGTTGGTCGAGAGAACCTATCCCCGCAGCCCCGAAATACAGCACCGTGCCTGCATAGCCTGTGCCCGGGCCGGCGGCGCCGAGGAAGCAATGCGCCTTGTTGTGCGCTTCGGTTTCGACGCTGATCTGGCGACATTGTGGAAAACGGTGGGGAAAGGCTTCGCCAACCCGCTGGTGCGCGGCGCGCGGGACCGCGAGGAGGATGACAGTTCGGAAGCTTGGGAAGATGACCAATCGATTTTGGCTGAACGGAAAAAGCGGCTCGACCAGCTGATCGAGGACATCTCCGTCCTGGCCGGCCGCCTCGCCAAGGACGCGGCATTCGCGCCGGGAACCAAGTCTAACCGTCAAGCATTCCTGCGCCGCGCCCATCAGCGCTATAATGAGGTCTATGAAAGCACGGGTCGCCCCTTCTCGGGCATCAACGCGGCTGCCATGGCAGCCTTACTTGGTGACGCGTCTGAAGCGACACGCATCGCTGGCTTGGTGCAGGCGAGGCTACCGCCGAAGATCGAGAACTATTGGCAGGCAGCGACGCGCGCCGAGGCCTCGGCCTTGCTCGGCTTTGCCCAACAAGCGCAGCTCAACATGGCCGCGGCGGCAAAAATGGAAGATGCAACGCCGGGCCGGCGAGCATCGACCCGGCGGCAGCTGACCCGTCTGAAGGGGGCGGTCGCGCAGGAATGCCTTGACGCGATGCTCGAAGCGCTGCCCGTGGAGGTCCCGATCGCCTATTCCGGCCACATGATGCTTGGCGATCGGATGGATAAGACCGCGCAGGCGTCGGCGGCGTTCAATCTTGGTGAAAAACTTAAAGTCAAGCTAGCAGAAGCGCGCGTTGGTTCAGCCTATGGCGCACTCGCAGCCGGGTCCGATATTCTGATCGCGGAGGAGGTCCTGCGACAACGAGCTTCACTGCATGTGGTACTCCCCACGCGCCCTGCCGAATTCGTTGTGGCATCGGTTAACCCAGGCGATCCGCCGGGTGAACCGGGTCATTGGCGGCGTCGTTTCGACCATTGCCTGGCGCAGGCCGCAAGCGTGACCATCCTGCACGAGGGGGCGGTCGGTTTGACGGAGCGAGATGCAGTGTTCCAGGCTGGTTTTCGTTTTGCCGCCGGCCTCGCGCTACTGCAAGCGGAGGAATTGGTCACGCGAGCCTCGATGTTGGCCGTTTACGATGGTGGGCCGGCCAACAACATCGCCGGCACTGCCATGGCGCTCCGTACCTGGGAGGCTACAGGCGAGGCTCTGCATGTGCTTGACTGTGACTGGCGCCAAGCGGGCAAAGGGTCCGACATAGTGGCTAAGACGCCGTTCCGACCAGTGATCTTTGTCTGGTCGGAACCGGATCGGGTCGGCAAGGGTGCCGGCCAAATCAGGAAAGCTGTGGAAGGCGTGATGGGTTCCGATCGACCATTGCTGGGCAAGCAGACCCAAGATGCCGTCGTTGCGCTAGTTTGCGAGGGAATGGCCGAAGCCGCAGATTTGGCGATACGACTGGCCCAAGATCTCCCTAATCGGGGTGTCACGCCACGCATCATTTGCGATTTCGGCTTGGCACTCGACCCGAATGGTCAACCGAGCCAGGCGCGCATTGCCCAGATGCGCGGCTGCAAAGAGATGCCCGAAATCCCTCCCGGCCAGGTCGCCGCCACCGAAGGCTTTGCCGCCGAGGCGTGCCTTGAAAAGCATTGCAACCATAGCTTCCAGCCGATGGGGCGCGTGGCCGTCGCCGCGAAGGACAAGGCATCAGGTATGCCGCTGCCATCGGTCAGGATGTTTCAGGTCTTGCCCCCTTAAGCAGCCTGAACCTCAACTGTGCGGAAGCTCACAGCAAGATTCGCGCTAGGGCCGGATATCTAAAGAGGGGGCTTACCTCTGCCCACTGTCAATCCAGGCCAAGGAGCGCGCCATGTCAATCGAGATCAACTCATCCCCGATTGTCCAGGGGTTTACTCTGGCGACCGTGATCCCCGCCGTCGCCTCCACGCTGAAACAGGCGCAACGTGAAGCCGCAGGAGCGCTGCATTGCCTCGCGCGCTATCACGCGCGCGTGAAGGCGGTTGGCGGGACGAAATTGCCGCCTGACGCTGCTACGCGAATGGCTGCGCGGCGCTTTGGCCAAGTCCTGGTCGAACAGACGATCAATGGCAGCACCTTCTTTCTGGCCGTGAAGTTAGCACTGATGGGCTTCGGTGCGGCGGGGGGAGTCACTGCTCAGGTCGCCATAACGGGCAACACCATTATTACCCCCCACCAGACCCAGCGATTCAACCCAGCGCGTATCTTGTTTGATGCGCTGGGGAGTGAGCCCGACTGGGTGAATTGCCTATCTGAGGAGGCGCTCGCGATATTTGCGTACCAGTCGGGTGCCTTCGCTGCCCTTTGTGGCTACGGCGAAGGAAGCCCTGAAGAGACACCAACCTCACCGGCTCAACCCGCCCCGTCGCACTTCCGTGTGACAGTCATCCGGCCCCATTCTGCTTCGCTCAGCTGGCGCTCAACGTGAAAAGCGTATCTTCGTTGGTACGCATGAATGCCTGTTCCAATCTTAAAGGTGACGCTTACCAGCGGGCTTTTGCGGCCCTAGGTTGCGGATGATCTGGGGGGCGGCTTTTCGCCCTTGAACAAATGTATGAGCGCTCACCGTGACACGGATGTAGTTTCTGCCAAGGACTATGCGCTTGCGCGGGAGAACGAAGGACTTCGTCGAGAGGTCCGTATCCTGAAGGAGGAGAGGTACACCCTAAAAAAGCCACTTTGACCGCCGACAATCAAGCTGAGAGAGCAGCTACAATCATGGGGCTGGCCCACCTATGTCTCAAAGGATCAGGCTGAAACCAGCATATTTTTCGAATTGATCTTCGCACGATACAAATAGCGTTCCATGCTGATCACCGCTAATCAGCCCTTTGGCGAATCGGGGCGCATCTTTCCAGGTCAATCCATGACAATCGCCGCCATCGAAAGGGTGGTATGAATGTGCGCCGGTCGGGGACTCGACCGGCGCACAAAAGATGGTTCAGGAGGATGCGCCTCCTGCCCCCCCGATCTTGGCGCCAATGGCGGCTCCGGGAGGTCCGCCAAGCACGAAACCGAGAATGGCACCGACAGCAATGCCGATGACGGCATTCGTAATTGGCTGCGGAATTTTTGCGGTATTGTTGGTTTGCGACATGATACGTTCCTTCTCTTCCGGTTGTGGGGAGAGCGCTAACCATCCCCTGTTTCTGCCTAGCCGATGTTGGACATCCTGATTGTGAGAAATCGCACAAGCTTCAATAAAGCTTGACTGGTGGCATCTATTTGCTCAGGGCACCTCGTGTAGATCATACTGCCTTGGCAATATTTTATATATACAAGCTATGTTATCTCTCCACCACAGCGCGCGGGTGCAGAGCATCGCGAATCCAACAAAGACCCCGATCAGCTGGGCACGCAACAGCACGTCGAGCCGCGCTGGAAGCGGAATGGCGATGATCGCGATGACCAAGGCTTTTTCCGGTGCGAAGCGAAGTACACGTAATGCGATCGCAGCGGCGATGACGGCCGCTGTCGCTGCGCAAGCCAAGCCAAGCCAAACATCCGCCGTACCAAAAGCAAACTGCGAAAGACCAAGGCTAGCCTTGCCCCAGGTGCCCGCGCATGAGGAGACTGCAAGGCGCTTTATCGCTGCTTGGCGTCCAAGGTTGATCATGACTGCTCTCCTGTTTGGTAACAGGTGCAGTCTCTGCATTCGTGATGGACCTGCTGTGTGCTTCGCCACAGTCGGCACCGCTGCCTGTGAGCAAGCGCACAATGCCAGCTTACCACTCTGGTTTAATGTTTCAGTCAGTTGCGTGGAAACGAGGACGAGATAATGAAATTTTCTGATTTGCCGTTAGGCTCGGCACTATTAGAAAACGAAGGGCGAGACAGACCGCGCAATCTTCACCAGTGTTTCGTCATAGATGATATCGAGCATCGCGAAGGAAGGCAGCCGCTACCCAACAGAGCAATGATGAGGAGGCCCATATGATCCGCCGTCGCCACCTTCCCGCCCTGATCCCGGCCATCGGCGCAGCGCTCGCCCCAGGCGCCCGGGCTGCCAACGAACGCGAAGCACCCGGTGCGCTGATGCACGGGACCGCGGCCTTCGGCGTGCGGGTCAGCGTCAATGCCAGGGGCACGGCCTTCATCTGCGGCGCCGGCGCCGAGACAGCCTCACCCGGCGCGCCGGTGCTCCGCGCCTGGTCCATCGCCGCCTGGCGGGAAATGGCGGTGCTCACTGGCCTGCGCGGCCCCGCCGCCGACGCTGCCTTCGCGCCGCGGCGCGAGGAGGTGGGCTTTGTGACCACGGAGGGGCTCCTCGGGCTCTGGACGCCAGGCTCCGCCGAGCCCGCGCGCCAATGGGCCCAGCACCCTAAGGGCTATTCCAGGCTCGTTTGGCTGCCCTCCGGCGATCAGCTTCTCACCGTGGATCAAAGCGGATGGGTGCGGCTCTGGGACCGGTCCCGCGGCAGCCTTATTCGCAGCTTTGATACTGGCACCAAAGAGATTCATTCCATCGCTCTCTGCCCGCAAGGTCGCTATCTGGCCCTCGCCGCACATTCCGGCCCGCTTGGCGTCTGGGATCTAGCCGAGCCCGGGCGTGAACCGTGGCGGATGCCGCTTGGTGACGTCGCAGGGCTCGCTTTCCATCGAAGTTCTGGGCGGCTTTTCATAGCGCTGAGCGCGCGCGAACTCCTGGCCTGGATGCCCGATGGCGCGGCGGCGCCGCAACCCGTGGCGGCGCTGGATCAGGCGGGCAAGCTCGCTCCTTGGGGCAAGGACCGGTTGATCGTGATCGGATCCCGCTGCGGAGTGTTCGACGTCGCTCGCGGCGTGATGCTGAAGCCCTTGGATATCGGCTGGAACAATATCTGCAGCCTTGTCGAGTTGCCCGGGAGCGCGGATCTCTTGGTCGCTACTGCCCGTGACGATGGCGAGGACGCTGTCGGTCGGTTCAGCACGATAAGCCAGCGGATAGTCCGCGAGGCAGCGGCAGCCGCCAGCCGGATCAACGCGCTGGCTGTGCTTCCGAACGGCTCTGGCGTACTGACCGCGACGCGGCAAGTGAGCTTATGGTCGGCCTCCGAGGGGCGGCTGCTTCGCCGCTATTTCGGCCATGAGAACCTAATCCGCGCCCTAGCGGTCGCAGACGACAGCTGGCGTGCATTCAGCATTAGCTATGAAGAGCGGGTGGGCGTGACGGCGTTGCCCGCGCCAGACGGCACACATTATTCCCCGCGCCTGGGACTAGACAGTTTCGACGGCATCGCTGCCGCGCCGCTGAGCAACGAGTTCGCCACCGCCGGCATCATGAGCGGCCTTGTCGTTTGGGATGGCGCTGGCCCCAAACTGCGGCTGCGACGGGACGAAGCAGATAGCGGAGCCCTGTCCGTGGCCTATGCGCCGAATGGGCAGCGCCTAGTGCTCGGGCTGATGGACGGGGAGGTGATGGTCTACGACACGCGTAGTTGGCAGATTGAGCGTCGGTTCTGGGCCTCCCGCACCGGTGCCGCCCAAGCTTTCGCCTTTGCGCCGGACGGCGAGCGTTTGTTGATGGCACATGGCGGCAGCGATGCCCTCATTGTCGAATTCCCCTCTGGTCGCCCTATCCAAGTGCTGACTGGTCATGCGTCGGCCCCACGCGTGGTGTCGTGGTCGCCCCTCGGCCCGGGGATCGCAATAGGTGCGGAGGATGGAGCGGTGTATTTCTGGGATGTCGGGACGATGCGCCCGCGCCAACGCCTGGACGCTCATGAGGGGGCGGTGACTGGGGCGGCCTTCTCTCCGGATGGGCAGGTTCTTTACAGCACATCTGAAGATGGTAGCTTGGCGCTATGGCGCGTCACTGATGGTCGGCTATTGGCCCGAATTATCAACCTGCGCACGGGGGAGGAACTGATAGTCTACGAGGAAGGGCGCGCCATCTGGACGACAGCCCCTGATGACCATGCCGTATGGGCGCTGCCCTCAGTGCAGGGACCGTCGGGGCGGTCGATTGTGCCACGCGTGCTTCAAGCCCCAAGGCCGGTGGCGCAACTGCTGTCAGGGTGAGGACCGCTTACTCTCGCGGTCCTTTCCACCACCGAAGCCTCTAACCCGCGTGGCGATATACAACACTGCCTTGCGGCGGCGCAGAATACGCTGTGGATTGCAGAACTCACTTATCGCATCGCCGAGCGCGACCGCGGCGCCATCTGGGGGGCGATGAACGCGCCAGGCGAAGACGCCGCCATCAGCCGGGACAGCCTGCCCCTGGCGTCGCGCGGGTTCAGGATGGTGGAGAGGGTGTGAGAACGCTGGCCAAGCCGTCAGAATTGAGAGCACCGACTCTTCTTCACTCCCCTTGGGGTTACGATGATCCAGAATTCCTCCGTTACTCAAATCGCCAGTTTGGCTCTTTAGGCACTTGCACCTATCGGATCAGAACAGAACACCAATTAGCCTCCTGACTAATTCATCGAGCGGCATCATGGTCAATAATAGTGGCGCGACCGGCACAAGTGTGACGATTACCAGGCGAACAACATCATCCCTTGAAATCGGGGCAAGGCGCATGGTTCTCACAACCTCGAAACTGTTGGAAAGATCGGCGAGAGATTGGATATCCGAGCTACCCACCAAAGCCTCATCGGGCGGCGCACCACCCCGCAGCCACTTAGTTTCGAAAGCGCGTACGTACCGCTCGGCCAAGGTCCCGTATTCTCGCATGCCCGCCCGCTTCGTTGCTGCCAATTGACCCGAAAATACCAAAAGCGGCATGAGCGCGAGGCACAGCACAAAGACGACAACAGCGCCGATCTCGAACATGAAGCCGGACAGCGGTACGCCAAAATGAAGGATACGATTTGCCAGATACGATGCCAATAATGCCCCATGCGCGGCTGCAAGAACGACGAAACCCTGCACAGCCATTGACAAGAAACCAAGGCCGCCAACGCGGTCCGGGTGCGTCGGCACCAGGCTTAGCCGAATGTGCGAAACTTGCCAGAGCAGGCGCGCCCAAATAAAAATCCGAAAGTACCATCGGCAAAGAAGGAATTGGAAAACCGGCAGGCTGACAAAACCAAACCAGACACCAGCAAGAGAAAGGCGCGCCCCTTCGGCAGATGGCGATGCGTACCAAGTGGCTGCATCAATGGCTACGTATTGCCGCCAGATGATCATGATACCGATCACGTAGACGAAAGCAATAAGAAGTACCTCTGCAACAATCGAATTGCGCAGCCGATACGCCGATGTAATGGCCGCCTTGTAACGCGGCAGATCCTTTTCGGGAATAAGGTGACGTTCAAGAAAAATGCGCGCCACCGGTCGCATCCGCTCCTGCACCAGCAATTCGGCAGCGATCAATAGCGGAACCGCGACAAGAAAGCGGACATGGACCTCCGCATCAAAGATAAAGGGAATCGCGACCCCTCCCAGCGCGTGACCCTCTAACAACGATAAGATAAGCAAGGGCAACCAGGTCAGTAGTGTGATGACGATGACACGCTTTCGCATCATCAGCAGCGCGTCATCGGTCAAGCGCGCCCGCAGCATCAACTGGAACAAGGGCCCGCCAAGGAAGAGTGAGAAATTCTCGGTATCCTTGTTTGGGGTCCCGAGGGGTTCGGCAGAATCCATCACATGGCCCTTCCAGGCAGGTTCACTTGGGTTTCGGAAGACGCGCACGCAAAAGGTTATTCTGATCCCCGATCAGAAAGGGCCCAAGGCGGGTGAGCCTTCCATCATCTTGATTTGGCGCCATCGCACGCCAGATCGATCAGCTTCCGGAAGACTGACAAAACGCTCTACACATCGGTGGTGACGGTCACGCTCCCCTTTCGCACAGCAGCCTTGAGCGCAGCATGATCGCGTTCGGCCTGATCCGCATAGGCAAGGGCGAAATCGCCCATCGCCTCATCGAACTCGTCACCCTTGCCGAGATATCCTGCGATAAGCCTAACATCAGCACTGCGCGCATGTGCACGCGCAAGTGACCAGCCGCAGAGCTTGCCGTAGATCTCCATCAACTCCTCATCAAAGGTCTCGACCAATGGCTTGATCTTCGCGTCACGCAATTGCCGGAAATAGAATTGTTTTCCGCCTGGTCCAGTGACCCAGCCAAGAAACAGGTCAGACGCCGGCTGCATCAACCGCTGACCCATCACTACCCGCTGGCCATGATGCGGATAGGCGCTTTTGCCGGCATGCGGTTCAAGCACGGATTTGGTAACTTCCTTGACTTGCAGAAATAGCGGGTCATTTGTCGCGGACATCAGCAATATGATCCAACAGCGCCGCCCAACGCTTCCCACCCCAACCACCTTGATGGCCGCATCTACAATCCTGTAGCGATCCAGCAATACGCGCCGGTCATCCGCAAGCGTGTCGCGGTAGGCAGCGAAAACTTCATTCAGAACCTTCTCGAAAGCGGGCGTGCGCGCGGCGTCGGGATGGAAAATGAGCGGTGCCGCATCGCGAATGGTTGTGCGTCCGCCGACAATTTCAGCCAAGCGGGGGAAGTCATATTCAGAACTGCTGCCGTCCATCGCCTTACTGACCCGCGCGCGGAGCCGCTCTGCCGCTGCCGGCGGCACTTCCGCCGCCACATCCTCGGCCGTGATACGCGCATACCAAACGTCAAGCGGCGACATGCGTGCAAATTCCCGCAGACGTTTGCGGTAGCTGCGCGCGCAGGCAATAGCCGCAGCCCGCCCGTCCTTATCCGCAAGGCCATTCGCCCGTGATGCCAGCACGAAGGACGCAACAAGCCGCTTGACATCCCATTCCCATGGCGCCGGTAAGGTCTCATCGAAATCATTGATGTCGAACAATACATTGCGCTCGGGCGAAGCGAAGCCACCGAAATTGGAAAGATGACAATCACCGCAGGCCTGCACGTGCAAGCCGGTGGAGGGCATTCTCGCCAGATCGCCTGCCATAACCGCTGCCGCGCCGCGATAAAAGGCAAAGGGCGATTGCAGCATGCGCCCGTAGCGAATGGGCACCAGTTCGGGCAGCCGATCAGGGTCAGATGCTTGCAGTACAGCCACCGGGTCAGGGCGATCCGCTGGCCGCTTCCATATGGCCTGCGCGGTGCGCGGAACCTTGTCTCGCAACGCCTTGCCGGCTTCAAACCTGTCATCCAGTGAGGCACCGTGGCTGGCCGTTGCTTTGGGCACTGCTGCAATTGCCGGGGCCGGCAGCGGCGCTTTAGCAACCACTTTCTTGCTTGAGGGCGCGCGTGACGATTTGACGGATTTTTTCATGAGCTTCGCTCCTTTGCCAGGGCATCCGGACTGACTGCAATCTGCAATCGCTCACCAACAAGCATCAAAACAACATTTCCTTGTTGATAAAGATCAAGAAACGGTCAATGCTCAGCATTCTGCCTCCATTGCCCTCAATGGATTTTGATCTTGATCAAGGTCTCTAGTGCAGGCAGGGTCTAGTGGGGACCATGGCAGCATGCCCGCACGCGACAAAGGCGCGGGTTACAGACCACCAAGCAAAGCCTGACCTATCGCGTTGCATAAAAAAGAACCCAAGCACGAAGGAAACCAGCACCATGCGTCTGCCAAAGCTTATTGCCCTCACAGGGTTCATAGCCGCGCTGATGGTAAACGCCGATGCGGGCGCACAGCAGATCCGCGGCACGCCAGGCGCACCGGATACGGTCATGACGCCGAACCCCTTCAGCCTGCCAGCGCCAACGCCACCCTTCACCGGCACGATCATGCCCAATGTCGGTGATAGCCGGACCGCTTGGCCCCCACAGGTCGCAGCACCCGCCGATGCACCGAATATCCTTGTAATTTTGACCGATGATGTCGGTTTTGGTGCGCCATCCACCTTCGGCGGTGTTATCCCAACACCCGCGCTGGATCGCGTGGCGCAGGCTGGGCTGCGCTACACGCAATTCCACACCACGGCGCTCTGCTCGCCAACCCGCGCCGCGTTGCTTACTGGCCGCAATCACCATTCCGTGGGCTTTGCCACCATTTCCGAAACCACCACCGGTTTTCCAGGCTACAATTCCATCATCCCGCGGGAGACCGCGACGATTGCAGCGACGCTGCAGGCCACGGGCTATGCGACGGCTTGGTTCGGCAAGAACCACAATGTGCCGAGTTGGGAAGCGAGCCCAGCCGGGCCCTTCCATAATTGGCCATCGGGCATGGGCTTTGACTATTTCTATGGTTTCGTCGGCGGCGATACGAGCCAGTGGCAGCCCGGCAATCTGTTCCGGGGCCACACGCCGATCCATCCCAATCTCGGGGTGCCTGGCTGGAACCTGACCACTGCGACAGCGGACGACGCAATCGCCCATATCCGGCTCAACACCTCGGTCGCGCCGAAGCGGCCTTGGTTCATCCACTACGCCCCGGGCGGCGCCCATGCGCCCCACCACGCTACCCCGGAATGGATTGCCCGCTTCCGCGGCCAATTCGATGAAGGCTGGGACGTGCTGCGCCAGCGCATCTTCGACAATCAGCGCCGCATGGGGGTTATTCCCGCAAACGCGCAATTGCCGCCGCTGCCCGATGTTGTGCCGCGGTGGGCCAGCCTTTCGGCAAATCAGCGGCGGCTCTATGCGCGCCAGATGGAGGTGTATGCTGCCTACCTCGCCTATACTGATTTCGAAATCAACCGAGTAATTCAGGCCGTGGATGAGGCTGGTCAGTTCGATAATACGCTGATCATCTACATCAGCGGCGACAATGGCGGCAGCGCAGAAGGCGGCCTTGATGGCACAGTGAACGAAGTGGCTTGGTTCAACGGTACCTTGTTCTCCGTAGATCAAATGCTGCCATTCATTGACGATTGGGGAAATGACCGCACTTACAACCACATGTCCGCAGGCTGGACTTTCGCGCTCAACACGCCCTATCGCTGGACTAAGCAGATCGCTTCGCATCTTGGTGGTACGCGCAATGGCATGGCGATTTCCTGGCCACGCCGCATCACCGAACGCGGCGCCATTCGTCACCAGTTCCACCACGTGATTGACGTTGTGCCGACCATTCTGGAGGCGGTTGGCGTGCAGGCGCCCACGATGGTCAACGGCATTGCACAGCGCCCGATTGAGGGTGTCAGTATGGCCTATACCTTTGATGCCGCGGGCCGCGAGGCACCCAGCCAAAGGCGCACCCAATACTTCGAAATGCTGGGCAATCGCGCAATCTACCATGATGGTTGGATGGCCAATACCACGCCGCCCGTCGTGCCGTGGGATTCGCAGTCACCCAAGCCGGCTGATGTGATGCATGGCTATACCTGGGAACTCTACAATCTGGCCGCAGATCCGACGCAGATGAACGACCTTGCAGCGCGGGAGCCCGCGCGGCTGCGTGCGATGCAAGACATCTTCATGATGGAGGCAGCACGCTACCAGGTTCTACCACTCGATAACAGTGTTTTGACGCGGATGATCTCCGCACGGCCTGGTCCGGCGGCTGGTCGGCAGCAATTCGCTTATACTGGCCCCGTCGCCTCTATCCAAGGCAATGCGGCCCCGAGCCTTCTGAACCGTTCCTACCGTATCACGGCTGAAATCGAAGTGCCGCAGGGCGGCGCCAATGGCGTGTTGCTGACGCAAGGCGGGCGCTTTGCCGGTTACGGCTTCTACCTGCATCAAGGTCGGCCAGTCTTTCTCTGGAACTTTCTCAATGTGCAGCGCCATCGTTGGGAAGGGCCAACTGCCTTGCCGCCCGGGCGCCACACGCTAGTCTTTGATTGGCAAATGCAGCCGCAGGGGATGCCCTTTGGGCGCGGCGGTACTGGCACGCTGACCTTCAATGGCACACAAGTCGCGCAGCGGGCGCTACCCAATACGCTGCCCTTCACCGTCGCCTGGGACGAAACCTTCGATGTAGGCCTGGATACCGGCACATCGGTGGATGATGGCGATTATACCTCCCCCAATCCCTTCACCGGGCGGATTGTGCGGCTGACCATTGACCTGGGCGATAGCACCATCACGCCAGCGGCGCTGCAGGCGCTGCAGGAGGAGATGGCACGGCGGCAGCGCCGGACGAACTGACGGCAACTGGGACCGGCAGCAGGCAGCATGAGTGGCGTCAGCACGGGTACACCGCTCACGTCAGCCTGACCAACCGTCGCACGAGCGTTTCTTGAATGATCAGCCGAAAGAACGGGAACGGAGACCCAACACCATGACCACACGACGCGAGCTTCCTTTCGTTGCCGCCGGAGTACTGCCTTTGCTCGCCCGGACCGCGCAGGCGCAGCCCCTGTCCGGCACGCCTGCTCAGCCGGCGTTGCGCTACACGACGCCGATACCCACCGGGGTCGCCATCCCCGCCACGGTCGAGACGCGCTTCGGTCGGCTGAACTTTTTCGACGGTGTGCCGGATGCGAGCAGCACGGGCTTGATCTACGACAACCTCGATCAGCAGCGCGCCTTGCAAGCCTACCTGCTCGGTCTGCCGGCCGTGAATCAGGCGGCGAACCGCAATGCCATTCTCACCGTCGGCCCGATCAACAGCACCGTGCCGATCTGGGAGCGGCTGGTGGATAGCCGTACGGTCGAACTGACGGCCAACAACAACACGCCGTACACTTGGTTCTGGATTGATCTGCGCTCCGGGCCGCTGGTGGTCGAGGTGCCTCCCGGCGTGCTCGGTCTCATCAACGACATGTTCTACACCTTCGTCGCCGACGTCGGCATCATCGGCGCCGACCGCGGTCAAGGCGGGAAATACCTGCTGCTGCCGCCGGGCTGGAGCGGCGAGATACCTCGGGGCTACGAGGTCTTGCGTCCCAAAACCTTCCAGAACTTCATTGGTTGGCGCAGTTTTCCCGTCAATGGTGACTTGCGCCCGGGCGTGGACGCGGTGAAGCGCTTCACCAAGATCTACCCGCCGGCGCAAGCCTCCAATCCGCCGACGCCAACCTTCGTGGACATGTCAGAGCGACCGTTCAACATGGTCGGTCCCTCCGACTACCGCTTCTGGGAAATGCTGAACGATGTGGTTCAGAACGAGCCCACCGACGCTTCTGACCCGATCACACTCGGCTTCTTCGCCTCCGTCGGCATCGTGAAGGGTCGCCCCTTCCAGCCGGATGCGCGGATGCGCCGCATCCTGACCGAAGCCGCCGTGGCCGGCGACGCGACGGCGCGTGCCCTTTGCTATCGCGCACGCGACGCCGAGGCGCGGATCTTTCCCGACCGCCGTTGGCGCTTTGCGTTCCAGGGCGGATACAAATTCGAACAGCTTCCGGGCGTCACTAACCTCGATGCGCGCGCCTTCTTCTTTTTCTTTGCGACCGGCGTTACGCCCGCGATGGATACGCGCACGGTTGGCGAGGGCTCGACCTATCCCTGGACCGCCGAGGATTCGAGCGGCAACGCCTTGGATGGAGGGAAGACCTACCGCCTGCGCTTGCCTGGGCCTGTGCCGGTACGGACCTTCTGGTCGGTCATCGTCTACGATACCCAGACCCGATCCATGCTGCA
Organism: Roseomonas sp.; assembly: GCA_020249925.1. Taxonomy (GTDB): domain Bacteria; phylum Pseudomonadota; class Alphaproteobacteria; order Acetobacterales; family Acetobacteraceae; genus Neoroseomonas. Next base: position 30,723 of record JADCER010000019.1, read on the forward strand.
GACCAATCAACGTTTCCCCTCGGTCACCAGCCAGAGTTCCGACGTGCAACGCAACCCCGATGGGTCAGTGGATGTGTGGTTCGGGCCGAGCCCGCCGGCTGGACGCGAGAGCAACTGGGTACAGACCATCCAGGGCAAGTCCTGGTTCACCATCCTGCGGCTCTACGGGCCGGAGCAGCCTTGGTTCGACCAAAGCTGGCGGCCGGGCGATATTGAGGTGGTGGTTTGAACCCGCTCGGGAGCTTGGAGGAGGCTTGGACGGCGCGCCTTCTTCGGCTTCTTCGCGCTGCGGTCGCGCTTGGCCTGACGCCGGGCATGGTTGGCACGGCACTGGCGCAAGAACCGCAAGCCGGCGCGGCTGGTAGTGCGGAGGAACTGGCGCGCGCCGCGCAGAACCCGATTGCGGCGATGATCAGCGTTCCTTTTCAGAACAATATGAATTTTGGCTATGGCCCGAATGACCACATCCAGAATGTGCTCAACATCCAACCTGTCGTGCCCTTCAGCTTGAACGAAGACTGGAACCTGGTCACGCGCACGATTCTGCCGCTTATCTCGCAGCCGGGGATAACGCCTGGGCAGGGCACGACCTTCGGCCTGGGTGCCACCCAATTCTCGGCCTTCCTGTCCCCGGCGCAGGCCGGGCGGCTGATCTGGGGCGCCGGCGCTGTGGTGCAGGCGCCAACAACAACTGATCAGGCGCTTGGCAGTAATGTCTGGGGCGGCGGGCCGAGCTTCGTCGCGCTCACTAAGGCGGGGCCTTGGGTGATCGGCGGGCTGGTGAACAATATCTGGTCAGCCGGTGGCGAAGGGCGCAATAAATACAATACGCTCACCATGCAGCCCTTCGTGAACTATAACTTTGCGTCGTCACCCGGCACCTATATGTCCTTCTCACCACTCATCACCTCGAATTGGGAGGCAGAGTCCGGCCAGCAATGGACAGTGCCGCTGGGCCTTGCGCTGGGGCAGATTCTTCGTATCGGGCAGCAGCCAATAAATGCGCAGCTTGGCGCGTATTATAATGCCATCCGACCGGATATAGGACCTGAATGGCAGCTTCGTTTCCAGATCCAGTTTCTATTCCCGCGCTGACGCGCGCGCGGCGTCTGGCAGGCTGGGCGGCGCTGCTTGCCGCGATCCTGTTGCCCTTGGGCATTGTGGCGCTGCTGACGCTATCGGCAGAACCTCGGGCGCGTGAGGCAGCGCGTGCGGGCTTTGTCGGCTCGGCAAGCTGCGGCAGCTGCCATGCGCGGGAATATGGCGACTGGCGCAGCAGTGATCACGCGCGCGCCATGGCTGCGGCAACACCGGCGAATGTGCTTGGCGATTTCTCCGGCGTGACAGTCCATGATGGCCGGCATAACGCAAGCTTCCGGCGTGAGGGGGATCGTTACATTATCCGCACTGATGGACCGGGCGGGACAGTCGCGGATTTCACCATTACGGAGACTTTCGGCGTAGACCCGCTACAACAATATTTGGTGTTGTTTCCCGATGGGCGCCGCCAGGCGCTGCCCTGGGCCTGGGATAGCCGTCCGCGCGAACAGGGGGGACAGCGCTGGTACCATTTGATGGCGGATGATCCGCTGCCCGCCAGCGATCCTCTGCATTGGACTGGGCGCGAGCAGACTTGGAATTTCATGTGCGCATCCTGCCATTCGACCGGCTTGGTGCGCGGATATGATCAGACGACGGATCGCTACGACACAAGCTGGACCGAAATCAGTGTGGGCTGCGAAAGCTGCCACGGACCAGGCGCGGCGCATTTGGCCTGGGCGCAGGCCGGTGCGGATAAAGGCAATCCGCATCGCGGGCTTTCAGTGTGGTTCCGCGATGCTTCCGGTGGCGCCTGGCGCTTTGCCAAGGATGACCCGCGTGGTATCGCGCAGTGGGATGGGCCGCCGCGGCAAGCCACCGCTGCTCAGGTGGAAAGCTGCGCGCCGTGCCATTCCAGATCGCGCCCGTTGGTCGCGGACCCGCTGCCAGGCCAGCGCTTTCTGGACACGCATGCACCCATGCTGCTCCAGCAGGGCGAATATCACGCTGATGGCCAAATTCAGGGCGAGGTATTTGAGTGGGGATCCTTCGCGCAAAGCCGCATGCAGCGCGCCGGCGTGGTCTGCGCCGATTGTCACGACCCGCATCGCGGTACGCTACGCGCCGAAGGCAACGCGGTCTGCGCGCAATGCCACTTGCCGGCACGTTTTGATGTGGCGGAACATCATCGGCATCCGCCCGGCAGTGCTGGCGCGCAATGCGTATCCTGCCACATGCCAGCCGTGACCTATATGGGCGTGGATCGGCGGCGGGATCACGCCTTCAGCATTCCGCGCCCTGATGTGGCATCGCAGATCGGTGCGCCGGATGTTTGCACATCATGCCACACAGATCGCCCGCAATCCTGGGCGGCAAGCCAGATCGTGGAATGGTTCGGACCGCGCCGCCGCGATGATCCCCACCCCGCCTTGGCCATTGCTGCGGGACGACATGGGGATGCCGGTGCGGATAGGCTGCTTGCCGCCGTCGCGACCAACCGCGCCCATGCACCGATCCTGCGTGCGACGGCCATTTCACTATTGCCCATGCCGCCATCCCAGGCCTCGGCACAAGCGATTGGCGCGACCTTGCTGGACCCGGAACCGCTGGTGCGCGCGGCGGCACTTCGCACATTGGATGGGCTGCACCCGCGCAATCGCCTGCACGCGGCGCGCTTTCTGGCAGATGAGACGCGGCTGGTGCGCATTGAGGCAGCACGCGCCCTTGCCCCCGTGCCACTTGAAGCCTTGCCAGAGGCGGCGCGCACGGCCTTTACCCAGGCTTGGGCGGAACTGCTCACAAGCGAGCGTGTCGTAGCCGAGCGGCCAGAGGCGCATGTGAACATCGCTGCCTTGCTTGCCGCGCGTGGTGACATGGCGAGCGCCGAGGCTGCCTATCGCGATGCACTGGCGCGCGATCCGACGCACCTCGATGCGCTGGTAAATTTCGCGGATTTCGAAGCACGGCGCGGGCAGCGCGAAGCTGCGGAAGCAATATTGCGGCGTGCCGTTGCGGCGCATCCGCGTGAGGCCGAGGCGCATTACGCGCTGGCGCTGACAATCGCCCAACAGGGGCGCGTGGCGGATGCGCTTGGCCCGATCGGTCAGGCCAGTGCGTTGCGGCCAGAGGAGCCACGCTATGCCTATGTTCAAGGCATCGCCCTTAACCAGTTGCGGCGGACTGAAGATGCCGTTGCGGTACTCCGCGCAAATCTGGAACGGCATCCGCGGCACCGAGACAGCCTGTTTGCGCTGGCGACTATTGAACGCGACCGCGCGAATATCGCTGAGGCTGAGCGGCTTGCCGCCGCAGCGGCCGCGTTGAATCCAGCAGATCGAGAGGCGGCCACACTGCTTGCGCAGTTGCGTGCGCTTCGTGGGCGCTTGCCCGCGCGACAGCAATAGTTTGAAGCTAAAAATCTGGCTCAGAAAGAGTAATTCAACGCAAGATAGGCGCCTTGCATTGATAAGTCTTGGACAAGGCTGCTACCCTTTTGGTCGAAGGAAAGGTAGCGGTAGCCGAGTTGCACACCCACCGAGCCGGTCTGATAGCCGATGCCGCCGAACATCAGACTGGTCAGGCTGGAGTCGCCGGTGCCAAGATCAAGATAATAGGGAAGGAAGAAGCCTCCTTCGCCCAGGCGAAGACGCCCCCGGATGCCGATGATGCCGTTCCAGATATCCTGGCTTCCGGATAGGCGACCATTACGCGCCAGCGCCACGCCATGGCCGCCAGGCCCGGTGATATCTGCTGAAAGCGCGTAGTCGGTTCGAAGTTCGGCGCCGAAATATCGGAAGCCGCCGACCATATCCATATGACCCCAATTGCCCGAAGCAGCGGTATAGCCGCCTGCCATGGTGATGATCAGGGCCTTGAGATTTGTATCGGCGTTGCTGTTGGTGCTGGTCGAAAGCGGGTTTGAAGGCAAGCCACGAACATCCACCGACCGAAGGCGGCTGGAGTCAGCGCCAATGTCCATATGGACAAGATCGGTGATCAAAGAGAAGTTTTCGTAGCGTATTTCAGCCGCCATCAGCGCTGCAAAATTCAGCTTTGAGAAATAGTCGCCCGCATCCACCGATACATCGGCCGTGCCCGCAATGCCCTTCGGCAAGGCATAATTCAATGTTCCATTCATGGTGGGCAGCCAGAGATAGGCGCCAAGATTGAAACTCCACCCCGGCCGTAGAGGCGCATCCTCCGCCATCGTGGCGGGTGCGAAAAGACCAATGGCGATGACCGCTGCTAGGGCGCTTTTGAACCGCATGACAAATTCCCTTCATGGCCGGGACAATTGGCGGTGTGACGACGAAAACGCTATGCGACGGTTACTCCAATTGGATCAACAGGCCATCGGCGCCAACCTGCAGCGCGTAGCCAGTACGTTCTGGATGGAGATGAATGACGACACCAGCTGGATTTTGTAACCACAAGCCGCCCTGAAGCTCGCTGGCGCCCGCGACTGCGCCAGTACGCGCGCCGCCATAAAGGCCTGGAAAATCGGCGATGCGGGAGAGATGATAGACTTCCCCGGCGGCGCGAAGTTCGGAAATACCGATGCCGCCGACACCAAGGCCACGGATCCGAAAGCGGTAGCTGTGCCCGCCGAAAGTCAGCGTGCCGCTGCCCCAGGACACGCTACCGAACAAACTGACCTGAGTCTGCGACAGGGTCACGCGCCCGACAGGGCGTTCCGCTGCTTGGTCACCAGTCTGCGCGGCCACACGCCGAGTGAAGAGCGCGGCCAAAGCAAGCCCGCTTACGGCGCGTCGTGTTGTAATCGGTCCGTTCATTGCAACTGGCTCCTTTTAGAGGACAACATCGCCTTGGCGGTGCTGCGGGTACGTGGATCGGTCCACCCAAGATATAGCTAGTGGTGTGCGGCAGCATTTTGTGGCCGGTCAAAGGCAGCCTGATTCCCACCCCTAGAAAATCCTTAGAATTGTCAATCTAGGCTACTGACGAAGGAACACATTGAGATATCGCAAGAACGACGCCGCACCACTTTTTCAGCATCAGGATCAATGACGCCGAATTGGTGATTTGCATAACGAGAGACTTCCCGCGTGCCGTCCCTTGGAGAAGCCAAGAAGAGCCAGAAATCCTCCGCCCCGCCCACCGGCCCGTGTTCCTGCCGAAAAGCTTGTCTGCGATATCTGTCGCGCCACGCGCACGAGCCATTCCATCGAGGGTAGGATCAGCATTGTCTCGAAAGGGCTGGTATTCGATTAAAATATTGAAATTATTGAAAACTAAGGGCCAGAGACGTTCTTCTTTCCGGTTCCCTTTCCTACGCCACCTCCCTTTCCCCAAACATGCTCTCAGCCCTGGGTGGGCTTGGAAATTCCCGAGTATTTGCGGGCTTCTCGCCAGAAACCTTGATGGTGCGAGGACGGAATGGTCTGGTTTTTTCTCTCCGAATCGGGGGATTGTCTCCAAAGCTTGAGGGTTGGTCGATTTTTCCAGCAAGGTTTAATGCGTTGATCTGAATGGGTTTTGTTATGCTGCGGCGCAGTATGGGTTGGCGAAATAGATGCCTGGGGGAATGGAACTGGGGGCGGAAAATTAAGGCTAAACTCCGTGGTTTAGAATTCCGTTCTCCAAAGACGGCCAATCCCCAGATATTTGGCAGGTTTCCTGGGGGTTTTGGGGCGGACCTATTGACCGGCAAAGCCGGGAAAAGCCCAAAAATGGCTCTTCAAGGGCCAATTCTCTCCGAACCTGTTGAGTTGGACGATTCAGTGCGGGGGTCTTAAGCTATTGGAATACCTCGAATTTTGTGTGCCAAAAATGTGGCGTGATTAGCAGTACACTTGCTAGAGCGAATAAAAATGCTCCAAACCTTCCATCAACGCGTTAGTTAAGCTGAGGGTGTCAGAGAATCTAATCTGCTGCCATGAACGCAAATTGAAGCCAATGGCATTGTCTCCGGTGAGCTTTGATTGATCTGCAATCAGGATGAAGTTATCCTGGTTGCCTCCGCGTCCCTTGTTCAAACCCATCATATAGCCGACTTCGTGATAGACGTTTTTGTTGCCTTGGGTCAGGTCAGCGATCAACAAGCCGGAACCGTCGATGACATTCAGGATTTCATCATTGATGGTGTAGGAGTGCCCCTTGATCATTCGGTCGATGCGAATCGGCTTGAGGGCAAGGCCTAACTGCTTAAGCTTATGCTTTTCGTTCAGCGTCTCGATGGCACTCTCGATCGCCTTGTAAACGGCATTCGTATGTTGGCCAAATTCCATTGATACAAAGACCTCGCGGCTGCGGGCCTTCAAGATGCTCTCAAACACTTCGACAAGGCTCGCGGCATCCACCGCCTGCGTCTGCCCCAGATGGTAGTGGTAGCCCAGCCCGCGCGTTGTGCCTGACGGGGTGAGGCGGTCGATGCGATTACTTGTCACCCAGCGGGCAAAGGCAGGAAGCTGGGCACCGTTGTTCTTGAACGCAAAATGGACGGCGGCGGTCAGAACGCCATGGCAACCGGCCTCGCGCAACTGCTTGTGATTTTCCCCCTCATACATCAAATTAGTTCGCTTTAATGCCTCGCGGATCGGGCCAATATGGGAGTTGATCTCTTCGGCAGTCTTGGCCTTCTCTAGCGTGTCATCCCGCACCATCAAGAACTGGGACAGGCCGAGCGCCAGCGTGTGCTTGTTCTCGAAATGCTTGGCTAGGCCAGACAGGAACCGCACGTCGAACTCTGGCAACAGCTTACGGGCCATCAGATAGGGGGGACCAAGGCTTGGGTTGCTGACCAGATGGGCGTCCTTGAACAGCGACGCGTCCCCTTCTTCCAAGATGAGCCGCAAATTCTCTTCCGATGTCAGCGGTATCTGCTTTGCGTTGATGTTGTGGAACACGACCTTTTCGAACTGGCGGGCCAGCGTCGGGTCTTCATGCAGGACGATGCAGAACGGCGTTTCCAATTTGTAGGTCGCTTCTCCCGCTTTCAGGTCTTTCGCGGCACTAAGGCGATGGTTCCCGTCGATGCGGAACAGCTTCACAGCATCATCCGCGTCCATCTCGGCATCGGGCAGTTCCAGATAGACAAGCGTCGGAGCATTCGTGCCACCGACCGTCTCCAATGCCTTAGGTAGCTTCGTGGACTGCACCATAATCTTGAGGCCGTTGACGTTGGAAACGAAACCCTTGCCGGTGAACAGGTCGGCAAGCGGATTGACGGCACGGCCCTTTGCCTTTTCAAAATCGAACCTGAGCGATGCCGACAGCACCACCTCGGGAAAGAACAGAAACTGGCGATCTGCAAGGAACCGCTCAATCTCGGCCTTGTGGGTGGCGATCAGGTTGCGCTGATAGGCAGTGTCAAAGCGCGAACAGCGGGCGAGGTCGCCAAGCGGGGCCACACCCCGGATCACCATGAAGCCGCCCAGCGAGGAATGCAGGATGCCTGACAGGATCATGGCATAACTCCGTTAAACAATTGATTTTCGAAGCGCTGACGCGCAGCTTGCCAGATAGACTGGGCTTCATCGCGCAATCGGGATGCCTCGGCCTCACGCTCCATTGCCGCTGCGACGATCCGATCTTGCACTTCTGGATCAGCCAAGGGGATCAACAGATTGCCAACATCCTCGTTCGCGATTCGGGGGTGAGTGTTTCCTGTCATCATGTGCTTTGTCTGAGCAACGATCAGCCCAGTGCGCAACACGACGGCCAGATACTCGGGTCGAAGGCGCTGTTCATCCTTGGTGCGCATCACATGAAATTCAGTTGAGCAAACGCCGCCAAAAGTCGCAGCCCAAACCTTGTTGAGGTAGGGACGCAGTCGACCATAAAGAACGTCGCCTTCTTCAAATCGAAAGCACTGACCAGTAGCAGTCTCAATCGCATCGGTTAGTTGGCCGGTATTACTTGCCACGGATGCAAGACCAAGATAGCGGGTTTGACCCGGCTCTTTGAGAATTGAGCGCTCAAACGTAACAAGTTCACTGAGCTTTGCGTTCGGCACAGACACAATCTGGCTTATCGCGTGCATGCGCTCCGGATGAAAGTAGTCGGCCGATAAAGTCTGACCGTTCAGCGCAGTAAGCCGCCGGATTGCGTATCCACCAGACCGAGGCGGGTTTGGCCTTGAGAGCGATAATGCCTCGACCAAAAGATCATCGATTGAGCTGATGAGCCCAACGCTCCTTCTACCTGCCTCTTCACTTGCGACTTTTGCATTGTGAAGATCATTCACAAGTTGCGCTTGGACGCTTTCAGGCGGCACTGGAACCAATAGATGTTCCAGAAAACTGGCAGGCACCCTTTGATGGCCCGATGATCCGGCAAAGGCTCCCTGCGCCGCAAAAAGCAGTCGCGGCATTGAGAGCATAGCCCACAGAAATTCAGGCAGGGCTTTTGGCCCGGCCCGCAGAACGTGGAATTCTGTCGATCCGCTTCCAACCCCATTCGTCAAGCCACGAACCAGAGCAGATTTCCCGTTCTGCATGCAGGGCGTGATCTTTGCCCAAATCACGTCATTGTCTGCGAACGCGGTGTAGCCCTTTCGGACGTCAGCCACAGGCCGCACTGTCGGATGGAAGGTATTGGTGTTCTCTTCGACGGCTTCCATAGGCAGGAATGATACTGGCGCATCGTCGTTCAAGGATTTCAGATCGACCTTGGGATTGATCTCTGCCACGTCTGGGTGACCCAATGGCAGGATCGACCAGGGTGCTGCCGCCAAATCGGCGCGAAGCTGTTTCAACGCCACGACCTGTGGGCTTACCGAAAGTGTCATGGAGGATGCTTCCCCCCGTTTCACCGCAAACCAGACAGCCTGCCTGGCGGGAACGGGGGTTAGACGAAAAAAGGCATCGGATCCTTCTGGAATGTCGCAAATTGGCCCAATAGCCCACTGCCCCGCGTTACATTCCGATTCCGTTCCGTCCAAGCGCCGGGCCTGCGCCCTTCGCCGGGTTTCCAGTCGTAGACCACACGCCAATCAAAAAGATCGCAGCGGTGCCGCTCGATCCGTTCGACCTCTGGCGTCTCGCTCAACACGTCGATTTGATAGGTATTTCGCCCAGCAGCGTCATAGCCGATGTTCTCGGCCATCGCCATGAAGATGGGTTCTTCGTCGCTAACTGAGCCTACGACAACGATCTCCTTGCCTTCGCGCTTGGTGATCGAGAAGGAGCGCTTTTCAAGAAAAACAATACTGGACTTCACGCCCGCACCGAAATGGGCAAAGGCGAACTGCGGTAGGGAAATGACAGCTAGAACTTTGAAACGTTCCAGCAGCCAGTCGCGGACGCCTTGTAAGCTGGCGTTTGTCAACAGGCCATCGGGTAGCACAACCGCCGCCTGACCGCCCGGTTTTAGAAGCTGCCAGATACGTTCGACATAAATAATCTCGGTTTTGACGCTGGCCCGCTGTTTGATCGACTTCTTGCCAGAACTAGGACTGCGAGCGTCATCTTCATCATCCTCAACCGCCGCGCCTTTGGCGATATAGCGCGACAGTTCATAGCTTTTGAGGTAAGTATGAAGTTCCTCCTTCACGACAGCCCCGAATGGCGGGTTCGTAGGGATTTTCGAGAAGCCTTTTTTTTCATCTCGCCGCCCGGTGGCTCGGTCGATTCCCATTATCCTGGCGAAAGTCTCATTCCTTTCTGCAATTACCTTCAGAGGTTCAAGTGCATCATTGCCAATAACGTTGGTGTGGCCGTCATCGTGGACAATCATGTTCATTTTGGCGACGCGGGCGATCTCTTCGTTAATCTCGATCCCGAATAGGCGCTTTTCCGCAAAGTCGTGCCAATAATTGAAATGCTGTGGGCTATCCTCAGGGTAGAAGTCGCCGGCCTGTTTGCGGATATGATCCAACGCATGCAGCAAGAAGCCGCCCGACCCACACGCCGGGTCCATGACTGTATCGTCGCTTTCGATGTTCAACATCTGGATCGAGAAGGCGATGATGTTGCGTGGCGTGAAATACTGGCCGAAGTCACCCTTGAAAAAGCCATCCATAAACTGCTCGAACGCTACCCCCTTTGTATCAAGATCAGTCGCGGTAAGGTTTACTCCTTCAAGGTGAAGAACAACATTTTTTAGCGTCACATCGTCGATTTTGATTCCCTCGTTGAAAACCTCAGGGTCCTTTTTTTGTTCGGCCTCGTAGAGCGCCCGGATACGCCCAGCAAGGCGTTCCGGTTTCTCGTTTGTCTTAATCTGGAACTCGTAGGGTTCACCCCTCCGGCGCGGCTTCTTCTCGTCGCGGGTTTTGACGAAGATTAGCTTGCATAACTCGCCAAAAGCTGTGGGTGGCGAGAGGCGGCCTCCACCCCACAGCGTCTGATGGCACTTACGAATTGTCTTGATGAGGTCATCGCGACCTACGGCGGCAATATCGGGTTTCGGGGGAGCAGCATAATAATACTTGAATTCTTCCGGCTTTCCAAACTTTACGGGCAAGTCAGCAATAATATTTGCTTCACGTTCAAGAGCCCCGAACCGATCCGAACAGTCGTAAAATGCGCGCGTCTGCCCAGCTATTACCCCAATGTATTCGGCTCTGAATTTGTGAGCATGGCCGTTTCCAAAAGCTTGCTCGACTGCCTGCTTTAGCTCCGTGTCAGTAATTCCATCGCGCTTACACTCGATCACAGCAAACGGTCGTGTGCGTTGCCGGTCGCGAAAAATCACGAGATCGGCGCGATCATGGGGGACTCTATCAGGAACCGTGACCTCAACTCCAATCAGTTCAGGATCGTATCCATAACGGTAAATGAGCTCAGCATAAAACGCTGCGCGAACCTTTTCTTCGGGGTCGCCCCAGCGCTCTGCAATATTACTAGCTCCATAGATGATTTTTTCAGACTTACCAGACGCAACTATCTGAAGGTAACCCTTCCTGAACGCCGCCTGTAGTATATCAGGGTTATTGTTGCTCATCGCTTCTCTCTCGATCTTGTTCATTATGTAATTTCACGGGAAGGACTGAGCCTTGTTATTTTGGCTTCAGTCAAGATTGGGAATGAGGGCTCGTACTCTTCAATCGAGATGACCACAATAACCTGCTCACCGCGCTTCTCTATCTGAAATGGTGCGAAGCGTGGGAAGTTGATCTGTCGCCCGAAGCTGTTCTTCTCCCGTCTTGCTGGCAGCGTTTCCATGGCCCCTCTCGAAACTGCGTCTTTATAGTCACAATGGTTCGATCCTGTGTCAAAAATCTAGGCCCTCTGCCCGCTGGCGCTCGTTGGGGTGTGGCCGGCTTCCATCCGCATCTTGCGGTCTTGGGCGAGTTTGGCAGACGCTAGATGAAACTATAGGAAACTGTTCTATCTTCTCGGTCAAATGCTGTTAGATCGATTAGTTTGCTTCCAGTAGGGTCTCCTCAGAAGCTTCTTGTGGATCAGAGTGATTTTTGTTCCCGCGCCCCCCACCCCGCCGGCATCCCCTCCAGCAGCACCGGTAGCGTCACCCCCTCCGGCTGCCGCCCGTCCAGGATCGCCTCGACCATTTTCGGCTCCAGTAGCGTGAGCCGCAGCAGGCTGCCGAGATACCCCCGCTCGATCTTCTCCGCCTTCGCCATTTCGCTGATCGAGGCGTACCGCCCCTCTTCCAGCATCCGCCGCCAGCGAAAGCCCCGCGCCAGCGCTTTTATCAGCGCCGGGTCGCCATGCACCGGGACAAATCCGGCTCCGCCGTCGCGCTGCCGGGCCACAGCCCCGTCCGGCCCGATGATCTGCTTCCGCCCACCGCGTCGGCGGATGGTCAGCGGCACTGAAACCGTCACGCTGGTCAGGCCCGTCATGCTGCAATCTCCTTCGGTTGCGAAAGGTCCCGCGCGAGGCTCGCGAGGCCTTCAAGGTTCAGGCTGATTTGTGCCCCGGCATCACCCACCACCACGCGCTGAACCAGGAGCCGGATCAGCCGTTCCTGCTCGGCGGGGAACAGCTCAGACCAGACGGGGTCAAACCGGGCCAGGGCATCGCGCACCTTGTCTTCGCCAAGGTCCTGTTCCTGGGCCAGCGCCGCGCGCCAAGTGCCGACCACCACCTCTGGCTGGCGCAGCAGGGCGCGAATCTGGTCCAGCACCAGTGCCTCAATCTCGCCTGCCGGTAAGCGGCGATGGGGCGCATCATCCGCGCCGCCCTTCAGCACCGATTGGCTTACATAGTAGCGATACAAGCGCCCCTGTTTGCGTGTGTGCGTGGGCGATAGAGCGCGCCCATCGGCGCCAAAGATCAACCCGCGCAGCAGCGCTGGCGATCGGTTGCGCGCCAGCCCAGCGCGCGCATGCGGGTTGGTCGCCATGATCTCATGCACCCGGTTCCAGAGCGTTTGCGGAATGATGGCCGCGTGCTCGCCGGGGTAGGATTTTCCCTTGTGCACGGCCTCCCCAAGATACACGCGGTTGACGAGCAGCTTGTAGACCGCGCCCTTGTCAAAGGGGCGGCCATGTTTGGTGAGCAGCCCCTCGGCGCGCAAGATCGGCAGCACCTGTGTGACCGAGCCTATTTCCGCAAAGCCCTCGAACACGCGACGCACGGTGGCGGCAGTGGCTTCATCAATCAGCAGCTTGCGGTTTTCGACGCGATGGCCGAGCGGCACCGGGCCGCCCATCCACATGCCCCGCGCGCGGGATGCCGCGATCTTGTCCCGCACACGCTCACCAATCACCTCACGCTCGAATTGCGCAAATGACAGCAGAATATTCAGCGTCAACCGACCCATGCTTGTCGTGGTATTGAAAGACTGCGTGACGGAAACAAAGGTCACATCATTCTGATCAAAAATCTGCACCAGCTTCGCGAAATCCATCAGCGAGCGGGACAGGCGGTCGATCTTATAGACCACCACCACATCCACGAGCCCGGCTTCGATATCGGCCAACAGCCGTTTCAGCGCCGGGCGTTCCAGCGTGCCGCCGGAAACACCGCCATCATCATAGCGGTCATGCACCAGCACCCAGCCTTCGGAACGTTGGCTGGCGATATAGGCCTCGCAGGATTCGCGCTGCGCATCGAGCGAATTGAATTCCTTCTCCAGGCCCTCATCGGTGGATTTGCGCGTATAGACTGCGCAGCGGCGCTTGCGCGTGAGCGCCGGTGATGCAGGATCGCGGCGGGTCATGCGCTGGCCTTTCGCAAGCCAAAGAACAGCCAGCCATTCCAGCGCGTGCCGGTGATGGCGCGCGCGATGGCGGAGAGCGATTGATAGGGTCGGCCCTGATATTCGAAGCCCTCGCGCGTGACGGTCACGACATGCTCGACGCCCTGATATTCGCGCAGCAGCCTTGTGCCGACGATTGGGCGCTGTTCCTGCCGGATGCGGCGGAGCGTGATGTTGCCGCCATCAATCTGTTCGCCCAACGCTTCCAGGCGCGCGATGGTTTCAGGCTTGAGGCCACCATAGGCCAGTTCCTGAATGCGATAGGCCAGGCGGCTTTCGAGAAAGCGCCGATTATAGGGCGGCGGCTCGCTGCCAAAGAGGCTGCGCCATTGCGCCTTCAAATCCCGGATATCGCTCTGCGGCAGTGCTGCCAGTCGCGCTGGCACGTCCTGCTTCGGAATGGCCGAGACGATGATTGCGGGTTCGGTTCGTTTCATGCGGAGCCCTTTCTCTTGGGGTTCGCATAACGGCGCTGGGGGGCCGTGAAGTGTAGGCGAATGTCTCCGTGCTTCGCGGTTTCGGCGCTTTCCACTGCCATACCGCGGCTGCGGAGCCGCAGCAGGCCGCGGACGAGGATGTCGCAGACCTCGCGGAGGTTCGGTGGGAGGTGGGGATTCGTCTGTGGCAGGGGCATCGCGGCTCCGCGTGGATTTCCTGCCATGTAATTACGTAAATCAGGCCGAGTTTTTCTCACGGCCTCGCGCGGCGTGGTTCAGGCAGCCTTGTCCTGCGCCTCCGGTCCAAAGATGGTCCAAAATTTTCTGAGGCGCCGCTTCAGAGTGCTTTCATCCGGCACGCGGCCACCCTTGGCGATGTACCAGCCCTGGATGTGGCGAATGAGCGCACCAAAGGATGGCGGCACGCCGTCGAAATAGACCAGCCGAAACGCCTCAAGCTGCGCTTCTTCCCAATCATAGGCGGTCGGTGCACGACGCTTTTCCTGGCGCCCGATAGGCGCCGCATCCTCAAGCGATTGTTCGAAGGCGAGATAGCGCATCAATTCCTCATGCCGCAGCCCCACATCTTCGCGCGTGGCAAGGCGCCCAGAGGACTGAGATCTATTGTCGATGAGCCGGCGATAGTAGCCTTTCTCTGCTGGGAGAAAATTGCTGGTTCGGTTCGTTTCATGCGGTGCCCTTTCTCTTGGGGTTCGCATAACGGCGCTGGGGGGCCGTGAAGTGTAGGCGAATGTCTCTGGGCTCGGCGGTTTCCACAACTTCCACTGCCATACCGCGGCTGCAGAGCCGCAGCACACCGCGGGCGAGGATGTCGCAGACCTCGTGGAGGTGCGGCGGGAGGTGGGGGTTTGGGGGGGTGGGCGTCGTCGACTCGGTTCATCGAGCTCGACGCCGCCGTGTGGTCGAACAACACGGTCCGGGTGATGGCGCGGAACGTCTCGGGCGCGACGTTCGACCTCGCGGCCGCCACGCTATCGGTGGATGTGACGAAGCGGCGCGTGCCATGATGCTGAGGCGGACTACTCCAACCTCAAGAAGGCGGGTGTGAGCAGTGAAACCCCAGACCTGCCAACCGCGCATGCACGACGGGCGAGCCGAGCGCCTCGAAGAAGGCCTTCATGGGTACGCGCGGCAGCGCGCTCTCCGGCACGAAGAAGTCATAATGCTCATCGGCCAGCGGCAGGAAGCCCAGGCCGTAGTCGCGCGCCACCGTCTCGATCGCGACACCCCAGTCGGCGCGTGATTGCGCCACGGCCGCCGCCACTGCGTTGTGGGATTTCGGCTGGTTCGCGTAGCCGGCCGGACGCATGCCCGCGAGCAGCCCATCGAGCAGGATGCGCGTCCCGGACCCGGCATTGCGGTTGACCAGCAGGCGGTCCGGATCGAGCGCGGCTCGTCGGACGGCCTCGCGCCCATCGAGCCCCTCGAAGCGCGCATCCCCGGGGCGGAACACCACGCCCTGGCTGCGGCGCCAGCCGGACTTCAGCACCAGCCCTGGCGCCAGGAAGGGCGTGTTGTAGCTGCCCGTCGTCGGGTCGAGCAGATGGGCCGGCGCCAGATCGCACTCGCCACGCTTCGCCGCCGCCAGGCCGCCGAGGCTGCCGACGGCCAGCGTCCGCGCGCGGATGCCCTGTTCGGCCAGCACGTCCAGCACGGCATCGAGACCGACACAGTGCGAGCCGATGATGACGAGATCGGGTGCGCGCGTCGCACCGCCGATCAGACGCACCCGCACCGTGCTCCCGGCCTCGACCGCCTGGTCGAGGGCGGGGATCGCGAAGAACCCATCCGCCTGCGCGAAGGCCGTCACGCTGCCCGACCCCTTCCCGAGCGGAAAGGCGCGCGGGCTGCCTTCACCCTCGGCCAGCGAGACCATGACGTATTCGGTGCGCCCCAGTTCGCTCGGTATGCGCACGGCAAGCCGTGCCTCGACCTCGGTCTCCTGCCGCGGCGGCAGTCCCGCCATCGCGCGCAGCACCGGCACGGCGAATTCGTGGAAGGTGAAGACGGCGCTGGTGGGAAAGCCGGGCAGCACCACGACCGGCTTGTGGCCCGCGACCGCAAGGCAGAGCGGCTTGCCCGGCTTCAGCGCGACGCCATGCACGAGAACGCCCGGCGCGGGCAGCGCGGCCAGGATGCGATGCGAGACATCACCCGCGCCCTTGCTGGTGCCGCCCGACATCACGACCATGTCGGCCCGCGCCAGGGCATCGCGCAGCGCCGCCGCGAGTGCGTCCGGATCGTCGCGGAAGATGCCCATCGCCAGCGGCTCGCCGCCATTCTCGCTGACCGCGGCGCAGAGGATCGCGGCGTTGCTGTCGGTGATGCCGCCGGGCGGCAGGGGCGCACCCGGCGGGTGTAGCTCGTCGCCGGTCGAGATCACGGCCACGACCGGGCGCCGCACCACTGGCACCTCGCTCCATCCGGCGGCGGCCAGCATGCCGATCTCGCGGCTGGTGATCTGCGCGCCGGCCCGGAGCAGCGCCTCGCCACGCGCGATGTCGCTGCCGGCGAAGCCGATGAACTGGCCCGGCGCCAAGGCGCGCGAGAGCTGGATCACCGGCCCATCCGCGGCGTCCTCCAGTTCGGTCCACTCGATCATGGCCACGGCATCGGCGCCGCGCGGAATCATGCCGCCCGTGGCGATGGCGGTCGCCGTGCCGGGGGCCACCTCGATCCCGGGCGCTGCGCCGCAGGCCAGGACCTCGGCATTCAGCCGCAGCCGGACGGGTGCGGTCTCGGAGGCTCCGGCTGTGTCGGCAGCGCGCAGCGCGAAGCCGTCCACCGAGGCGCGGTCGAAGGGCGGCGCGTCGGCGCGTGCGGGCAGCGTCTCCGCGACGATCCGCCCCAGGGCCGCGGCTAATGGCAAAAGCTCGGCCCCGAGCCGGCCGGGCGGCAGGGCGGCACGGAAGCGCCGCATCGCCTCCTCGGCGGAGACGATGTCGAGGAACTGCTCCTGCCGGGCGGCGTGGCGCACACGTGCGAGCAGCGCTTCGGGGTCGTGGGCGTGCGTGCTGGAGTCGGTCATGGATCGGGCCGGAAAAGCGTCATGGAAATCTCGGCGCCTGCCTCCGCGCCCTCGGACGCGGCCGGCAGAATGAGCACGGCACCGCTCGCCAGCGCGTGCAGCGGGAGCGCGCCCGTCGCCACCGGCTCGACGCGCCCATCCGCGAGACGGCGCAGCGGCGCGAGTTCCACCAGCCCGACCGTCGAGGTCACCTTGCGCGCAAGCCGCGCATGCAGCGGCGGCGCAGGTGGCACGTCCGTGAGCGCGGCGAGCGCCGGCCGCACTAACAGCAGCCAGGCCGCCAGCGCATCGCCCGGCATGCCGGGCAGCAGGATCACGGGCTGGCCGCCCACCGCGCCGAAGCCTGCACTCATGCCGGGGCGCGCGCCGATGCCGTGCACCAGGAGGCGGCCCGCAGAGCGGAGCCCTGTCGCCGTGACGTCGCGCGCGCCCGCCCCGGTGCCGCCCACGGCCAACAGCAGGTCGCATCCGTCGGCGCCGGAGCGCAGGGCCGCGGCGATGGTAGCGGCGTCGTCGGGCGCAGGCGGCAGGCGGACAAGCGCCGCCCCGGCCGCCTGCGCGAGCGCCGCGCAGGCGGCAAACAGCGTATCGCGCACGCCATCGGCCAGGATTTCGTCACCGATGGCGAGCCAGCCCAGGCGGGGCCGCCGCACCGCCACCTCGGTCACGCCCAGCGCCGCGAGAAGCGGAAGGTCGAGCGGCGAAAGCCGTTCCCCGGCAGCACGCAGCAGGGTGCCTGCAGCGGCGTCCTCGCCTGGCGCGCGCACGCCGGTGCCGGGAGCGACAGCGTCCAGCACCTGCGCGAAGGGACCGTCCCGCACCAGGTCGGGCAGCGGCAGCACGGCGTCGGTGCCGGGCGGCAGCGCATCGCCGGGCTGCAGCAGGAGCGGCGGCATCGACAGCACCGCGGGCGCATAGGGCCCGGCGCCGAGCGTATCGGCCGCCGCGATGGCCCATCCATCCCACCTTGCCACCGGGCAGGCCGGCGCGGGCGCGGTGGCCCGGAGCGGCGCCGCGAGCACGCAGCCCATGGCCTCGGCCAGGGGCAGGCTGCGTGGCGCGACGGCCGCGATGCCGGCCAGCAGCAGCGCAACGGCCTCATCCAGCGCGGTCATGGCGGTGCGACCAGCGGCGCGCAGACGAGGCGCTCGCCCTGCGGTGTCGCCAGCGCGCCCACCACGGCATCCACGCCATAGGCTGCGCGCAGGCGGGCCGGGGTGATGAGGTCGGCAGGCGGCATGGGGCCGGTCATCGCGCCCCCATGCAGCAGCATGGCCGCATCGGCAACCAGCAGCGCATGATCCGGGTGGTGCGTCGTCATCAGCACGGCGAGGCCATCGCGCACGGCAAGCGCGCGCACCTCGCGCAGCACCAGCGCCTGGTTGCCGAAATCGAGGCTCGCCGTCGGCTCGTCGAGCACCAAGCAACGCGCATCCTGGACCAGGGCGCGGGCAATCAGCACCAGCTGACGCTCGCCGCCCGACAGCTCCGTCACGGGCCGATCCGCCAGGTGGGAGATGCCCAGCCGATCGAGTGCCGCCTCGGCCAAAGCGAGATCGCGCGCGCCCGGCGCTGCAAGCAAGGGCAGGCGCGCCGCGCGACCCATCGCCACCACCTCGCGCGCCGCATAGGCGAAGCCACCCGGCGCCGCCTGCGGCACATAGGCGAGGCGATGCGCGACCTCGCGGCGCGACAGGGAGGCGAGCGGCGCCGCATCGAGCCGGACCTCGCCGGCCAGCGCCGGGATCAGGCCGAGCAGCGTGCGCAGAAGCGTCGTCTTGCCGCCGCCATTCGGTCCCAGCAGGCTCAGCACCTGGCCGGTCTCCAGCGTGAAGGAGATTCCGGCCGCGACGACGCGCCGCCCATGGCCAACAGACAGACCTTGCGCTGCGAGCAGCGTTGTCATGCCGCACCACCTCGCCTTGCGCGCACCAGCAGCCAGAGGAATAGCGGCGTGCCCAGCACCGCGGTCAGGATGCCAAGCGGCAGCTCGGTGCGCCCCGCGACGCGCGCGAGCGTGTCCACGGCTAGCAGGAACGCCGCGCCCAGCAGCGCCGAGAGCGGGATCAGCCGGCGCAGATCCGGCCCGCCCAGCATCCGCGCCATGTGTGGCACGACCAGCCCGATCCAGCCGACCGCACCGGCGAGCGCCGTAACCGCGGCGGTGGCCAGCGTGGCGCCCGCGACCGCGAAAGCCCGCAAGGCCGTGGTGTTGACGCCGAGCGCCCGCGCCTCGTCCTCGCCAAGTGTGAGCAGGTTCAACCGCCAGCGCAGCAGCAGCAGCACGACCAGGCCGAGCAGCGCCGCGGGTGCCGCGGCGAGGATGTCCTCCCGCGTCGCCGCCGAGAGCGTCCCGAGCAGCCAGAAGGTGATCGCCGGGAGCTGGTTGTACGGGTCGGCGAGGATCTTCAGGAGGCTGATCGCCGCCCCCATCAGCGCGCCCAGTGCGATGCCGGCCAGGATCAGCACCAGCACCGGGTCGCCTTGACCGCGCACGACGCTCGACAGCGCCGCGACGGCTGCCACCGCCGCGATGCCGCCCGCGAAGGCGAGCCCCTGCACCGCCGCCACCGGCAGGCCGAGAAAGATGCCGAGCACCGCGCCAAGCGAGGCGCCGGCCGAAACACCGAGCAGGTCGGGCGAGGCAAGCGGGTTGCGGAACATGCCCTGGAAGGCGGCGCCGGCGGCCGCGAGGGACGCGCCGACCAGGATTGCTGCCCCCACCCGCGGCGCGCGGATGTTCCAGAACACGATGGCCGGCGTGCCGGTCTCGGTACCCGTCAGGATCGCCCAGAGCTGCCCCGGCGCGATCGGGAAGCGACCGACCGCCAGCGCCCCCAGCACCGCGACGACGAGGGCCGCGACGCCGACGCCCCAGGCCAGCGCCCCACGCCTCATGCTAGGCGCCTCACGCCGGCAGCGGCAAGGCGGGGCGCAGTAGCGCCTCGATCAGCGCGGGCTCCGGGCGGCGGTGATAGAACAGGGCGTGGAACGCGGCGACGGCTTCCACCAGCCCCGCGCGCGGCCGCAGCCCGAACAGCACCGGCAGCCAGATCAGCCCGAGCAGGCGGTTCACTGCGGGCGGGAAATCCACCCAGCCGAAGGGCAGGCCCGGCGCAAGCGCCAAGCGCCCCTCACGCACCGCAGGCACCGCGGACCATAGCCGGTCGGTCTTCGCGGTCGTCATGAAGTCGGGATGGATGGCGATGATCCAGTCCGGGTTCCAGGCGAAGACCTGCTCCATCGAGAATTGCACCAGGCTGCCGGCACCAAGCGCCGAGGCGGCGACGTTCTCGGCGCCCGCGAATTCGATGATCTCGGTGTTGATCGAGCCGGCGACGCCGGTCTCCAACCCGCGCGGGCCGCGCACATAGAGCACGCGCGGCCGCCCACGCGCGCGCAGCGCCTCGGCCGCTGCGACGGCCTCGCCCAGGATGCGCTCAGCGGCGGCGGCCCGCGCTGCTGCGGCGTCGCGGCGGTCGAGGATCTCGCCGAGCAGGCGATAGGTCTCGGGGATCTTGGGCAGCGCGCCGTCGAGCAGCAGGGTGGGCAGCCCGGTCTGCGCCTGCACGCGCTCGGCCAGCGAGACGAAGACCGGCCGCACCGAGCCGTAGTCGAGCACGAGGTCGGGTTGTTGCCGCAGCACGGCCTCGATATTGGCCGTGTTGTCGCGGCCGGTCAGGCGCCCGATCTCGGGCAGGGCGGCGGCCTCGGGCAGCATGAAGGCGGCTTCGGCCGGGCGTGGCGGCCGGGCGGGCCAGCCGGCCAGCATCTCCGGTGCCAGCGTATAGAGCAGGATCGCGGCGGGCGGGCCGGCCGGGAAGACCCGCGAGACGCGGTCCGGCACCGCGATCCGCCGGCCTGTCGCATCCGGCACCTGCCGCTCCGCCCGGGCGGGTGTCGCGAGCAGCGCCGGTGCGGCCAGCAGGGCGCGGCGCGGGATCATCCCTTGGTGCCGACCATCACATCGGAGGCCTTGATCACCGCCACCGCCTCGCCGCCGACCGCGAGGCCCAACTCCTCGGCCGATTCATTGGTGATGGCGGCGGTGACAGTGACGCCAGGTGCCACGTCGATCGTGACATGCGTCGTGGTGACGCCCTTGCGGATGCCGGTGATGGTGCCGGGGAACTGGTTGCGGGCAGAGAGCTTGAGCATGGCATTTCCCTTCGGAGATCAGCGGGCTGGCAGGCCGGGTGCGACGAAGCCGTGGCGATCCAGGATACCTTGCCCGGCAGGAGATAGGAGGAACATCGCGAAGCGCACAGCCTCCGGCCGGTCCGACAGCAGGATCAGCCCGTAATCCGCGCCGACCGACAGCGCCTCCGGCACCGCGACCTGCCGCAGCGACGTATCGGCCGCGCGCGCCAGTACGGCGTTGGTGCAGTAGGTCAGGAACAAATCGGTCGCGTTGCGCTCGAATTGCCAGGCGTAGAGGTCGCGCCCCTGCGGCGGGCGCGGGCTGTCGGGCCCGCCGGTCAGCAGCAGCGCCTTGGCTTCCAGCGCCGCGCGCGCGCCAGGACGAACAGCCTCCGCCCTCCCGAACAGCGCGAAGGCGTAGTCGCCGGCAGGATCGGCGCGCGGTGTGGAAGTGCCAAGCCGCACCGTGGGGTCGAGCATGCGCTCCAGCAGCGTCGCCGGCGTCACGTCGAGCCCCGGCCGCGCGATGGCGCACAGCGCGTTGCGCGCGAAGAGCACGGTCGGGCGGTTGCGCTCGCGCCCCACCGCTTCCGGATGCTCCATGTTCGCGGAAGCAAAAACCTCGAAGGGCTCACCGCCGGCGATGCGCTGTCGCAGCAATCCGGAGGGCGCGTAGGTTTGCGTGACCGCGCCGCCGCCTGGTGCACGTTCGAAGGCCTGTGCCACCTCGGCGAGCGCCGCCCTCAGCGAGCCGGCGGCGGCGAGACGCACCGGCTCGGCGGCGGCCGGCATGGCGAAGATCAGGGCCCCCAGAAGAGCCGCGAGCCTCACGAGGTCGGCTCCGGCTGGGTCGCGTTCGGGAAGAACAGCTGCTCGCCATTGATCTGGTAGGAGGCGATGGCGCGCTGCCCGGCGGGCGAGAGGATCCAGTCGATGAAGCGCTGGCCGTCGGCGACCTTCACATGCACGTGGCGCTGCGGGTTCACGAGCATCACGCCGTACTGGTTGAACAGCCGCGCATCGCCCTCGACCACGATCCGCAGATCCTGGCGGTTGCGGAAGCTGAGCCAGGTGCCGCGGTCGGTCAGGATATAGGCGTTCTGCGCCGCGGCGGTGTTCAACGCCGGGCCCATGCCCTGGCCGACCTCGCGGTACCATTGGCCCCGGCCGGCCGTGGGGTCGACGCCGGCAAGCTGCCACAGGCGAAGCTCAGCGGCATGCGTGCCGGAGCGGTCGCCACGGCTGACGAAGGGCGCGCGGGCTTCGGCGATGCGCTTCAGCGCGTCGTTGGTGTCGCGCAGCCCGTTGACCCGCGCGGGATCGGCGGCGGGGCCGACGACGACGAAGTCGTTGAACATCACGTGCCGGCGCGGCCCACCGAAACCCTCGGCCACGAAGCGCTCCTCGGCGACGCGGTCATGCACGAACACCACATCGGCATCGCCGCGGCGGCCGACATCGAGCGCCTGGCCGGTGCCGAGCGCCACGACGCGCACCGTGATGCCCGTCTCCGCCGTGAAGATCGGCAGGATGTGGCGGAACAGACCGGATTGCTCGGTGCTGGTGGTGCTGGCGACGGTGATGAAGCGCTCCTGCGCGGATGGTGCGCCTGGCAGGAGAAGTGCCGCGGCAGCGGCAGCGAGGAAAAGGCGGCGGAACATGGCGGGTCTCCCGGATGGGCCCTTCACCACACCAGTTCGCCGCGCAGGAAGGCCGCGGCTTCTGGTGTGGCAGGCTGGTTGAAGAAGGCGGCGGCCGGTGTCTGCTCGCGCAGGCGGCCGCGGTTGAGGAACAGCACCTCGCCCGCCAGGCGACGGGCCTGACCGAGGTCGTGCGTGGTCATCACGATCTTGGTGCCACGCGCGGCGAGCGTGCCCACGATCTCCTCGACCGCGCGGGTCGCCATGGGATCGAGGCTGGCGCAGGGCTCGTCGAGGAACAGCACCTCGGGCGACAGGGCGGCGGCGCGGGCGAGTGCGAGGCGCTGCTGCTCCCCGCCCGAAAGCCGGCGTGCCGGGCGGTCGGCGAGCGCTGCGAGGCCCACCATCTCCAAGGCAGCGCGGGCGCGGGGTTCGCGCTCCGCTGCCGCGATGCCGGCCAGCTTCAGCGGATAGACAGCATTGGCCAGCACGCTGCGGCGCAGCATCACGGGACGCTGGAACACCATTGCCTGGCGGCGTGCGGCATCGCCCGCCGAGAGGACGCGCCCCGTGCTGGGCGTCAGCAGCCCGTGCAGAAGCCGCAGCAGCACGGATTTCCCGGCGCCGTTCGGACCGACGATGATGCTGGGGGATCCGGCCTCGAGGGTGAGCGAAACGTCGGACAGGATGGCGATTCCGCCGGCGGAGAAACCCAAGCCTTCGGCACGCAGCGGCAGGATGGTGTCGGGTGCGCGCATCACGCCCCCGATGGCCGAAGCGCCGTAGGGCGCGGAGGGCTGAATCGGTGGCGCATCACGCGCCCGCCCGAGTGGCGAAGTCGCGCGAGGCCTGGGCGAGCGCGTTCACGACCAGCACGATCGACATCAGCACCATGCCGAGGGCAAGCGCCAGCGGCAGGTTGCCCGCGCTCGTTTCCAGCGCGATGGCCGTCGTCATCACGCGGGTGAAGCCCTCGATGTTGCCGCCGACGATCATCACCGCGCCGACCTCGGCACTGGCCCGGCCAAAGCCCGCCAGAAGCACGGTCAGCAGCGCGAATCGCCCGTCCCAGAGCAGCGTCGGGACGGCGCGCACCGGGCCGGCCCCGAATGAGCGCAGTTGCTCCGCGTACTCCTCCCACAGCCCTTCCAGGACCTGGCGTGACAGGGCGGCGAGGATCGGAGTGATCAGGACCGCCTGGGCGATGATCATCGCACCCGGCGTGAAGAGCAGGCCGAGAGGCCCAAGCGGGCCGGAGCGCGACAGCAGCACGTAGATCAGCAGCCCCGCCACCACTGGCGGCAGGCCCATCAGCGCGTTGAGAACCGTCAGAATCGAACCCCGCCCCGGGAAGCGGGCGACCGCCAGCAGCGCGCCGAGCGGCAGCCCGACGAGGGCCGCGACCAGCAGGGCAGAGAAGCTGACCCTCAGCGACAGCAGCACGATTTGCGCCACAGCCGGGTCGGCGGTGAGCACAAGGTTCAGTGCAGTCGCGGCGGCGGCTCCGAGGTCGTTCACGGCAAAGTCCCAGCTTGTCCTTAAACTGCGTTCGGAAAGCTGTTGGGTCAATGGGCTTGGGGCTTGACGAGGGCGCAGCAGATGCCGTTTTCTGCCATCAAATGCCCGATATTCTGACCCTGCGCGAGGCAGCCGAGTTTTTGCGCCTTTCCGAACGCTCGCTTTATGACCTCGCACGCTCGCACCGCGTGCCGGCCGCCCAGCTTGGCGGCAAGTGGCTGTTCCCGCGGGCCCAATTGGAACGGTGGCTGACCACCCAGGCTGACGGACCGGAGACTGAGCCGCGGCTCGATCCCCCGCCGATCCTGGCCGGGAGCCACGACCCGCTCCTCGATTGGGCCGTGCGCCAATCCGGCTGTGGCCTGGCGCTGCGCGCCGGCGGCAGCCTCGATGGCCTATCGGCGCTGGCAACGGGCGAGGCGATGGCGGCGGCCATGCATCTGCGCGACCCGGACACCGGCGCCTTCAACGAACCCGCGGCGCGCGACACCCTGGCGCGCCGCCCCATGGTCGGCATTGTCTGGGCATGGCGGTCACAGGGGCTCATTCTGCCCGCCGGCAATCCGCGTGGTGTCCAGGCCATCCCGGATTTGGCGCGACCGGGCATCAGCATTGTCGGGCGGCAGCCACGCGCGGGCAGCCATGTGCTGCTGGTGCATCTTTTGGGCGAAGCGGGCATCCGGCTCGATGCCGTGCGGTTCCTGACCGAGCCGGCGCTGGCCGAGGACGAGGTTGCTGCCGCGGTGCAGGAAGGACGCGCCGATGTGGGCTTTGGCATTGGCGCTGAGGCCGCCGCGCGCGGCCTCTGCTTCGTCCCGCTATTCCGCGAACGCTTCGACCTCGTGATGGAGCGGCGCCACTATTTCGGGGCTCAGGTGCAGCGACTGATGCGCTTCGTGCGCCAGCCCGACTTCGTGACGCGCGCAAGGCGGCTGGGCGGGTATGACGTCGAAGAGACCGGGGACGTCAGTTTCTGTCTGTGAGGTCGCGGTCGGCTGCCATCCGACCGACCAGCGATGGATCGACCGATAGCAACTCGGCACGCGACGCCTGCGTAGCGTCGCACATCGGCCGACACTTCATCCAGTGAGACGCGTCTCACGAACACCAGCGAAGGCTAGATTCCGGTTTCTGGGCAACCTGGATGAGGTGATGGAGGCATCGGATAGCGAGGGCGGTACCTGGCGCGCCTTTATCCAGCTTTGGTGGGACCGCTTTGGCAGCGCCGAGGTGAGCGTCAGCGATTTGATTGGCTTCGCGAAAGATGCGGAGGCCAGCCTGCCCATCAGCGCGAAGAACGACCATGGCCTGAAGGTCGCCCTCGGGGCTGCCTTTACCAAGCTCCGCGACCGTGCCTTCCGGACCAGCGATAGGCTTGTGCATCTTCGGCAGGGAAAACTTCTGCACAATTCGCAGCGTTGGCGCCTCGCACCTGCCCAGGAAGTGCCCGATCATGGGGGTCTTGGGGGTCTTATGGGGGTCTCTGATCTGAAGACCCCCATAGCTGGATCCCAGGAAATCCGCGGGTTTGACGGGTCTTGGGGGTCTTGGGGGTCTTCTTCCATACCCTACACGCGCGCGCACACGCGTATGAATAAAAGAGAAGTCGAAAAAGACCCCCAAGACCCCCAAGACCCCCAAAGCGTAGAAAATTCAGATGGTTACGAGTGGGGGTCTTCCGAAGAGAGACCCCCACAGACCCCCAAAGACCCCCATTGGCTGGAAGGCGTGCCGTGAAGCGCCGCCCGAACAGCACCGGCCCGCCACGCGCGGCCCAAACCCCAAAGCCGGGCAGCGACGGTGTGCTCCGCCAAGAACCCCACCGCCGCCGCCCTCACCACAACCATCCCCATCAGGAGACAATCATGGCTCTCTCGACTCTCCCCATGTCCGCGGCGCTGGCAAGCAGGCCGCCCCGCATCAGCGGTAGCGATATCGGCACCGCACGCCGCCCAGGCGTCCTGGCGTTGGACCTCGGCACCACAACCGGCTGGGCACTCCGCTTTGGCGACGGCGGCACAATCTCCGGCACCATGACCTTCAAGCCCGGTCGCTTTGAGGGCGGCGGCATGCGGTTTTTGCGCTTCACGGATTGGCTGGTTGAAATCGCCATGCATGCGCATGGCCTTCGGCGAGTAGTGTTCGAGGAAGTGCGCCGACACGCTGGAACGGATGCAAGCCATGTCTATGGCGGCTTCCTGGGCACGCTTACCTCTTGGTGCGAAGAGCACGAAGTACCCTACCAGGGCGTCCCGGTCGGCACGATCAAGCGCTACGCGACCGGCAAGGGCAACGCCGACAAGGCCGCCATGATCGCTGCCATGCGTGCGCGCGGCTTTGCGCCGGCTGATGACAACGAGGCAGACGCGCTGGCCCTGCTGCTCTGGGCCACCGACGCTGAGGGAGGCCGGGCATGACCCTGCACGGCGCCCCGATGCTCGCGCAGAGCCCGCTCACGCGCCTGCGCAGCACAACCAACGATGCCGAATTGAACGCCATGCGCGCGGCCGCGTGGCACCGGCATGGCGTGGCCAGCATTGTGGTGGATGACATCACCGACCCATGGCTGCGCCAAGCCATCACCAACGAAGCCAATCGTCGCTGGGGGCGGCGTAATGGAGGAAATAACCATGGCCGCTAAACGCAAGACCAGACATCCCGCCAAGCCGCGTGAGGATTTATCAGCGCCATCGAAATGGCGCTTGCAGCATGGTGATATCGGGGCAGCGATTCGCGCAGCAGATCCGGAGACAGGCACGCCGATCATGCAGCGAAAGGTTGTTGATACACTCTCGCAAATGCTCGCGCATGGCAGTATCTCACGAGAGATGCATGAAGCAGGCTGCATCTTTCGCACGCTCTTTCGTAGTGCTGCACTGGATAGTATTGCGACATCGCAATTCGTTCGTGTTGCAGCATCATCGGGTGATTGGCTCTCGGTCAGTCAGCTTGATGCGCGGCGTCGTGTGTTGAATGCACTCGATGTGCTGGGCGGCATTGACAGCCCTAGCGGTTCGATTGCGTGGCACGTGGTCGGGCTGGAAGTGTCACTGCGTGCATGGTCGGCGCAGCAAGGCTGGAATGGGCGGCTTGTCTCGGCACCCATTGCCTGCGGAATTCTTGTTGCTGCGCTTGGAACATTGGCGAATCACTTCGGTCTGCTGCCGCGTTCGAACGCGGCTTGATGTGCTGTGAATGGGGGGAATTGCGGCGCGCATTCTCTGTTACAATTCTCCCCCTTCCGGCGCGTAAAACGAAAGTGATATACCTCGTGAAGGTCGAGAAATTGTGTTGAGCGGCGGTGACGCCGGCGGGCAGTAGATCGAAGAACGGAACGAACATTGGAGAGCAGGTAACGGGAAACCGCAAAGTCAAGATCTAACCTCCAATAACAATATTTCTGATTACATGGTTCCTTCCTGGCGATTTTGTATGCGGGGGGCGGAAGCGCCCGACCCCTCTAGCGTCAGAATAAAAATATGGGTTGCAGTTTGCACTATAGCCACGTGAATTCAATGACTTAGGTGCAAACCTAGGCCCCTTAGGTTTGCACTTGGTTTGCACCCAGCCCCCGCATGGTTTGCACCCTTTCAGCGTGATTTCAGCAGCTTAGGTGCAAACCTTCGCCCAACCCTTCCCGGATATCCCCCATGACGCTTCCCTGGATGGCCGAGCGGATCCAACTCCGCGCGATTGCCTCGCTGCGTCCGCATGCCGGCAATGCGCGCGTGCATGACGCGGCGCAGCTCGCGCAGATCATGGCCAGCATGGAGGCCTTCGGCTTCACCAACCCGCTGCTGGTGGACGAAGATGGCGTGCTGATCGCAGGCCATGGCCGGTTGGCGGCGGCGGAAGCGCTGGGTATCGCCAAGGTGCCGGTGATTGAGCTGAAGCATTTGGCGCCCGCGCAAAAGGAAGCGCTGCGGCTTGCCGATAATCGCATCGCAGAAAACGCCACCTGGGACCAGGCGCTGCTGCGTGATGCGCTGGCAAGCGTCCAGGCGGCGGAAATTGACCTCGCTGCGCTTGGTTTCTCAGCGGATGAACTTGCGGGCATCCTCGCGGCGGCTGGAGATGCCGTGTCCGACGGCGATGCGCCCGAGGCACTGCCCGCAGACACCGCCGAGAACCCTGCCGCACCCGCGATTGCCGAAGATGCCGAGGATCCCGCCGATGCTGAGCCCGAGGCACCACGCCAGGCGGTCTCGCGTCCCGATGATTTGTGGTTGCTGGGCGCGCATCGGCTGCTGTGTGGCGATAGCACCGACGCGGCTGCGGTCGCGCGCGTGATGGAAAGCGATCGTGCGGCGATGCTTTTCACCTCGCCGCCCTATGGCAACCAGCGCGCCTACACCACCGGCGGTGTGACGGATTGGGATGCGCTGATGCTGGGCGTGTTTCAGCATCTGGACGCGGCCCTGCGGCCGGATGGCCAGGCGCTGATCAATCTCGGCCTGATTCATCGCGAGAATGAATGGCAGCCCTATTGGGAGGGTTGGCTGGAATGGATGCGCGCGCGGGGGTGGCGTCGTTTTGGGCTCTATACCTGGGACCAGGGGCCGGGCTTGCCGGGCGATTGGAATGGGCGTCTCGCGCCGGCCTTCGAATTAGTGTTTCACTTTAACCGCACCGCGCGGCAGGCGAACAAAATCATCCCCTGCAAATGGGCCGGTACGCCGAACAAGGGCAGTGGGTTGCGCGCGGCGGATGGCGAGGTGAAGGCCTATACGCATATCGGCCAGCCTGTGCAGGACATGCGCATTCCTGACGCGGTGCTGCGCATCACGCGCCATAAGGGACGCGGGATCGAGACCGAGCATCCAGCGGTGTTTCCGGTGGCGCTGCCTGATTTTCTGATGCGCGCCTACACTGAGGCTGGCGAGGTGGTGTTCGAGCCCTTCGCGGGTAGCGGCACGACGCTGATTGCAGGGGAACGCACGGGCCGCGTTGTGCGCGGCGTGGAACTCGCGCCCGCTTATGTGGATTTGGCGATTGCGCGCTGGCGGATGCTCTATCCGGATCAGCCGGTGACGCTTGCGGGCGATGGGCGCGATTACGATGCGGTGACCACAGCGCGGGCGGAGGTTGCCCATGCAGCCTGAGCTTGCCGCTCAAGTGGCGCCGCGCGGTTCTTGAATGGCGGGACCGCCGGACCATTTGATGAAGTATCGGTCCGGGCCCCTCTGGCGATGCACAGCGCATCGCGATGTCGGACCTCCATCCGGCGCGCCATGCGCGCCGTGGCAGAGGAGGCGTTTCGCTATGACTGAACCATCCCCTTCGCGCGTGCCGCTGGTGCTGCGCGGCTTTGGTGCCGTGCTGCTGCTGGTGGGCGCGGCGGGCTATTTGCTGCCGGCACCGCCGGTGCACTGGACGGCGCTGATCCCGGCTGGGCTTGGCGTGGTCGCGCTGCTGGTATCGCTGGCCGGTCGATGGCCGGTGGCGGCGGCGGTCGGCGGCGCGCTGGTCGCCATGGTGGCGTTAGCGGGCGGCGGGTCTACGCTTGTGCAGTTGCCCGCGCTGCTGACCGGGGAGGCTGGCGCGGCGGTCGCTTCGCGTTCCGCCACTGCGGCTGCGGCGATCCTAGCGCTGGGCGGCCTGATATGGGCGCTACGCGGTGGGCGGAGCGGGCCAGCATGATCGGCAACCTTATCGCCTTCCTGGTCGCGACCTTTCTGGTCGAGCCGTTGCAATCGAAGTTGGCCGAACAGCTCGCGGGCGGGCGTGCGCCGGCAGCGGTGGTGCAGCAGGTCGAGGCCTGCGCAACCGCAGCACTGCCAGCGTTGGTAAAACGCGCCGCCAACGAGCCCTGGTGGGCCTTTACCACGGCGATTGGCGCCTGGGTTGGCACCACGTCGCCGGTCGCGGTGCTGACCGATGCCGAACCCTCCTGCGCGCCGGCACTGGCAGCCGCGCGGCCGTTCCTCGCCGGGTCTTGAACCCGGCTTGCGAACGGACGCCAGTTTGAAGCGTCAAAGCAAGCCTACAGCTCGGTCATTCCGCTTGGACGCAGGTTCATGGTCGCTCTAGCCAATGAGCGTCCGCGGCCAGTCGCGCGCTGCAGACAGGTATAGGGGTCGCGGATAAAGCTGGCAGGGATATGCGGCACCGCACCCATCAATTTGGCATTCGGTAAAAAACTTTGAGTCGTGGAGGTTGCCCATGCAGCCTGAGCTTGCCGTTATCTCGCTGCCAGTCGCGGCGCTGGTGCCTTATGCCGAGAATGCGCGCACGCATTCGCCAGCTCAGGTAGC
Organism: Roseomonas sp.; assembly: GCA_020249925.1. Classification (GTDB taxonomy): domain Bacteria; phylum Pseudomonadota; class Alphaproteobacteria; order Acetobacterales; family Acetobacteraceae; genus Neoroseomonas. The sequence goes on from JADCER010000019.1 coordinate 60,928, forward strand.
GCAGATTGCGTCCTCGATCGCCGAATTCGGCTTTGTGAATCCGGTATTGATGGATGGCGCTGGTGTTCTGGTCGCAGGCCACGGCCGCGTCATGGCAGCCAAGCGGCTGGGTATGGCCAGCGTCCCCGCCATTCGGCTGGCACATCTCACTGAGCCCCAGGCGCGCGCGCTGCGGCTCGCGGATAATCAGATCGCGCTCAATTCCGGCTGGGATGAGGCGCTGCTGGCGGCTGAGATCGCGCGCATCCGTGATGAAGGCACGGTGGATCTCGATCTGCTTGGCTTCTCCGGCATGGAGCTTGACCGGCTGCTGGCGGCCGCCGATGCGGGGCTCGGCGATGATGTCGACGAAGCGCCGCCGTTACCAGTCAATCCCGTCACGCGTGAAGGTGATCTCTGGCGTTGTGGTGAGCATCGGCTGCTCTGCGGTGATGCGACCAAGCTTGCCGATGTGCAACGCGCCCTTGGCGATGGTCACCTCGCGGACATGGCCTTTCTAGATCCGCCCTATAATGTTGCTTACGAGGGCGGCACGGCAGCAAAGATGACCATCGCGAATGACGCGCTGGGCAAGGGGTTTCTAGATTTCCTGCGCCCGGCACTGACAAACCTTCTCTCTGTCACTAAGGGCGCCAGCTATGTTTGCATGTCGTCTTCCGAGTGGCCGACGCTGCATCGCGCCTGGCAGGAGGCGGGTGGCAAGTGGTCCAGCACGATCATCTGGGCCAAGAACACTTTTGCGCTTGGACGCGCAGATTACCATCAGCAATTCGAAGCGATGCTCTATGGCTGGAAGGCCGGCGCGCAGCATTACTGGTGCGGCGCGCGCGACCAGGGGAACGTCTGGCATTTCGACAAGCCGGCGAGGAACGATCTGCACCCGACGATGAAGCCAGTGGCACTGGTCGAGCGTGCCATCCGCAACAGCAGCAAGCCGCGCGATACAGTCCTGGATTGCTTTGGCGGTTCGGGCACGACGATGATCGCGGCCGAGCGCACTGGGCGGCGCGCGGTGCTGCTGGAGATTGATCCCGCCTACTGCGATGTGATCCTGCAACGCTGGCAGGAAGAAACGGGGCAAGCGGCGGTGCTGGATGGCGAGGATCGTACCTTTGCCGATGTCGCAGCAAGGCGCCGCGAGTCACAAGAAATATGATTGCATGAATACGAGACACAATGCTACCCGTTTTCCGAATCGGATTTGATAGCTTCTTTGGGGATTCACCGTGCCGCAGAAACAAGTCTTTACTATCGGGTACGAGGGTACTGATCTCCTTTCGTTTCTCGCGGAATTGGATACGGTTGGCATCAAGCAAGTGATTGACGTCCGAGAGTTGCCACTTTCCCGCAAGCGGGGCTTCTCGAAATCAGCCCTCGCCTCCGCTCTCTCGGAATGTGGGATCAATTACGTACATCTGAGGGCTCTCGGCGATCCGAAACCAGGCCGCGAGGCTGCTCGTCGTGGTGATCAGATAGGCTTTCAGCGTATTTACCGAAAGCATCTCGCGAGCCCCGCCGCTCAGTCAGCGTTGTCAGACGCGATACGGCATGCGTCTTCCATGCGTTCTTGCTTACTGTGCTTTGAGCGTGACTTTGTCGGGTGCCATAGAGCTATTGTCGCGGATGCCATGGCGGCGACAAGCAGCATAAAGGTGAAGCATCTTCAGATTGTGCCACGCGTGAGAAATGCTGTGAGAGGAATCGATGAGCGTAGCGCCGTCCAAGTCTGGTGAAGCAGAGGTAATCGTTATTGTTAAAGCTGCTCCGCAGCGTGGCCAGAAGCATGGCGAGACAGTTTGTTGCGCTGGTATAGACCTCCAGGGAAATTGGCTTCGCCTCTACCCTGTTGCTTTTCGAACCCTTGAAGACGGCCAGAAATTCGGGAGATGGGATCGTATTCATTTCCGCTGGCGTCTGCCAAATGATGATCGCAGACCGGAGAGTCGGCGCGTTGATCAGGACAGTATTCGCGTGGTTGGTGAGTTACCCCAAAGGGAGCGGCAGCAGTTTCTTGCTGCCCGAATAGTTACGAGCCTAAATCGCGAACGTGCGGCGAAGCGCAGCCTTGCTCTGTTAAAGGCACAGATCCTCAAATTTTCATATGAGCGCAAGTCTGACAAGGAAATTCAAAGCGAAAGGGCTAACTTCGCTGCCCTTCGTAATCAAAGCGATCTGTTTAACACCAAGCCATTGATTCCATACGAGCCTTGCCCATTCAAATTCCAATACCGTTATCAAACAGAGGACGGTATTCGCCAAGGAACATGCCAGGACTGGGAGATCGAGGCGACGTTTTACAACTGGCGTAAGGCTTCTGGAGAAGAAAAAGCCCTTATTGATATTCAGCGCGTCTTCGGAGATGAGTACCCCTCCAAGGGTATGCTCATGGCTATGGGTACGCACTCCCTACATGCAGACACTTGGCTCATAAACGGCATCGTTCGGCTCGACGATGTAAGTCAGATGACATTATTCTGACGCAAGCGGAACTTGCCGTCGATTTTCGATTAAATCACAACCATTCAGACCGAATCATAGCAACGAAATTACGCTCATTCTTGCTTGGCTCGCCCCCCGCTACAGCGCGAATGGTCCCTCAGGCGCAGGGAAGCTCCCCGGCGCCAAAGCAAGGAGACCAAGATGAACGACGCCCCTTCAACCGACCAGCTTTTCCTGCAAATCGCCAAGCGGCACATGCCATCGGTTGAAACACTGGAAACCAGAAACCGCGACGCGCTCGATTTCCACGATGTCGCGGTTTGGTCGATCCGCCAAGTACTCGCGGAAGCCTACGCAGCCGGCCAAGCCGCCGCAAAGCGCAGCAAAAAGCGCAGCCGATAAGGCAAAGCGAGGGCCGAATGGTGCTGCCATTTGGCCCTCACATCATGATCAAACCCTGCTGATCTTAGCAATGAAATAACGCTCTATTTCGCTTGGCTCAGCCCCCATCACAGCGCGAATGGTCTGTCACGCGCAGGGGATTTCCCCCGCCGATGACGGAGACAAACAGATGAGCAAGATCCTTCCTACCGAAAACCAAGACTGGGGTTTCTGGGGCACCATGCGCGAACACGCCGCCCCTGCCTGGCCGATCGCTTTCACCGCGATCCACAACGCGACCAGCACGGATCCCGCCGCGGTCCGCGCCTTCCTCGACAGCCGCTACGGACGCCACTTCGCGGACGGGGTGAATAGCCAAATGCATTACGGCGCGAGCCTCGCGGATGCGATTGCGAAAACCACCTCGGAATGGATGGGCTGGCGCATCACGCAGCGCACCAGCCGCGAGACGGGCATCCCCGCCGGCCTGCCCTACCTGACGGGCTTCGTGATCAACGAAGGCATCGCCGCCGAAGCGCAAGACTGAAGCGCAGCCCGCCGCAAGGCGGCGCCGCACTGCCCCGCAGGGTCCGCCCGCGGGGCTCCCGGCAGTAGGGGCCGATGGTCGGCGCCCGCAACCGGAGACGAAGACGATGAAGCTTTCTGACACACAGCGGATTGTATTGAGCCATGGCGCGCAGCACCCGCAATTGCTGGCGATTGCGCCGAAGCATTTGCCAGTCGCCGCCTGCCGCGCAGTGGTGAACAGCCTGATCAAAAGCCGCTTACTGATTGAAGTTGCCGCGCCGCGTGATCAATTGGCGATGGTGTGGCGCAAGGATGCCGATGGCACACCGATCCTGATCCAAGTGACGGATGAAGGGTTGCGCGCGATTGGCATTGACCCGAATGAGGGCCGCACCGCGCGGGACACGGCGCGACAGGGCGGGGAGAATGAAACACCGCAGCAGGACGACGCGGCGGCGGAACAACCCGCCGAAGCCGAACCCGATGCGCCCAACATAGGAAGCGTGAACCTGCGCGAAGCCGCCGAGCGCTTGCTGGCAGCCTGGGAAGAAACGCCACCGGCCAACGCGGATAAAGACCCCATTGCGCGCGCGATGGACATGCTGCGCAGCGCGCTCTCACGACGCGGCACACGCGCCACGGGCGCGCCACGCAAGCCGCGCGAGGGCACGAAGCAGGAGGTTGTGCTTGCCATGCTCCGCCGCCCTGAGGGCGCCACGGTGGCGCAAATCGCGGAGGCCACCGGCTGGGCGCAGCATACGGTGCGCGGGTTTTTCGCGGGCCTGAAGAAGCGCCAGGGCATCACGGTAGAGATTGCTGAGCGTATCCGCCAAGTCGGGCCAAACAAGCAGGGCGCGAAAGGCTCTGTCCGTCGTCAAATCATTTGAGACCGCTTTGCACGCTGTCTAACGGAGTATCTGGCCCATCTGTGGTTAAGGTTAAGCTGCGTTTTGGTGATGCATCAAGCGGCGGTGCTGGATGGTTCTGCGCTTGAT
>JADCER010000002.1 GCA_020249925.1 Roseomonas sp.
GGGCCGAATATGGTCGCCATTGGCACCATTGCGGCGCTGGAAGGCCTGGCCAGTGCCCTGCCGATGATCGTCGGCATCGCCTGCGGCGCCGGCGGTCTTGCGAGCTTCGTGATCGCCGTCAGCGAATTGATGCAGGTGGAAACACTCTCCCCCGCGCTGCAGTTTTTGGCGGGGCTGATGCTGCTGACCGTCGCCTGGGCGGTTTCCCGCACGCGCAACTTCACGCAACCGGATGGCGCGGCCAACCCGCGCCGCAGCAGCCAGGGGCTGGCACTATTCCTGGCCGGGTTCTCCACCGCCGCAAGTAACCCGATCACCATCGCGTATTTCGCCGCAGCCCTGGTGCCGATCGGGCGCGCGTCAGTGGCGGAAGGCGGTTCAAGCCTTGGCATCGTTATTGTCATCACCGCCGCCGCCGCCCTGTTCTGGTTTGCCTGCGCAGTACTGATGGCGCGCCCCACCATGCGCGGATTTGTCAGAAAGCGCGAAGGGCTGATCCGCGCAGTGGCGGCCATGCTGATTGCGGTGATTGCGTTTCCCATGCTGCTTGGTGCGCTTGGCCTTGTGCCTGGCAATGTCGTGCCAAACCTGGGGATCGCCAGCATGGCCACGGTGAAGCCGTGATCCCCAGGGCGCATCACTGCTTCACGCAGGTCATCGCCCCAGAATAATTGATCTCCAACGACAAATGTCGGCGCGCCAAAGATGCCAAGCGCCCTTGCTGTGTCGGTTTCCTCCGTCAATGCTTGGTCGATCGCAGCGCCGTTGGCTAATTCCATAACCCTATCGGGAAGCTGGCCGATGGCGCGTAGCCCTTCGATGAGGTTGGCATTGCTCCCGGGTTCCTGCCCGCCTTGAAACCACTGCCGGTAGGACTCGTGGATGAATGCGTCCCTTGGCCCGCTTTGGATCGTGAGCGGATGTTCCGTTCTCATTCTGAAGCGGGCTGTGAGTTCATCGCCGAATGAGCGGCGCCAAGCGGGACTTTTCCGGTATTGCAGGGGCCACTTCTGCATTTAGCTTCAGGAACTCGACCAGGCGTTGAGCGTGCGTGGGAAGCGCGCCGAAACTTCGCACGCAAATCGTAAGCGGGCGGCGAGTCCAGGTGTCCGTAAAAGGGACGACGCGGATAGACATTGACTGCTGCGATCGCCGAGCTGCTGTTTCGGGCAAGATCGCAAGGCCAATGCCCTTTTCTACCATCTGGCACATCAAGTCGGACCCGCTGAGGCGAATACGCAACTTAAGCCGGCGCCCGGCCCGGAACGCATGATAGTTCAGGAGATCCTGCATTGGGCTGCCGGCCGCATAGCCGATGAATTCATGTTCAAGAGTTTCGTGGAATGTGACCTTGCGGTGCCGGCTGAGCGGATGCCGCAGTGGCATCACCAAAGCAAGGCGGATTTCCGCGAAGGGAAAAGTGACCAGTTCGGTGCCCGGATCAACGGCATCTCCGACGATGCCGATATCGCCGCGACCCGCGGCGATTGCGCGAAGTATCTCACCGCTTCCGTGATGCTCAAGGTCGATATTGATGTTCGGATGGTCGGAAAGAAAGGCCGCTAAGGGTACCGGTAGAAATTCCATCGCGCCAACATTCGACAGCAAGCGGATATGCCCCTTCATACCCTTGCCGAAATTGTCGAGATCACCACGCATTCTCTCCAGCTGCTGCGAGACAAGCCACGCGTGATGCAGAAGCACTGTTCCTGCCGAAGTGACCCGCACCCCCCGGCGGTTCCTTTCCAGGAGCGGAGCATTGAGAGCATCTTCCATGGCACGGATACGCTCACTCGCCGACGCCAGGGTCATGTTCGCGCGGGCCGCCCCATGCGTGATGCTACCGGCTTCGGCAACATGCACGAATAGTCGCAGGTCGGTCAGATCGAATCTCATCGACATGGTGACAAACTAGCCTTTGGCTCTGCCTGAGGCAGGCTTAGCACATTCCGCATTGTGCGTCTCCTTTCGCAACGACAGGGTGGGAAGGTGCCCGGACAGTCCGGGGGAACCCAAGGCAGCGAGGAGACCATCATGTCTGCACCGACAATCAGGTTCGACGACGGCGCCGAGTATGAGCGGGCGGTGGGAGCATGGAGCCAAATGGCCGGCGGCATCTTCCTCGACTGGCTCTCGCCCGCACCCGGCCTGCGCTGGCTCGACGTGGGGTGCGGCAACGGCGCCTTCACCGAGCAGATCGTGCGGCGCTGCGCACCAGCGGAACTGCAGGCGCTCGATCCCTCTGAAGGGCAACTCGCCTATGCCCGCATGCGCCTGCGGAATGCGGGCGCTTTCTTCACACAGGGAAGCGCGATCGATCTCCCCTTCGAAGACGGACGCTTCGATGTTGCCTGCATGGCCCTGGCGATTTCCTTCGTGCCCGACGCCGCTCGCAGTGTGCGCGAAATGGCCAGGGTCGTGCGGCCTGGGGGCACGGTTGCGGCCTACATGTGGGACCAAGTCGGCGATGGCTCTCCGATCGAGCCCATCTTCGTTGAGCTGCGCAGCATGGGCATCGCGACGACCCTGCCGCCGAGCGTCCAGGCCTCGCGGATGGAAGCGCTGCAGCGCCTTTGGGCGAATGCCGGCCTGGAGGACGTCAAGGTCCGCACCATCACGGTCCAGCGCCGCTTCGGCAGCGCCCAGGAGTATTGGGACGCAAGTACCGGAACGGGAACCATACACCCCACGCTCGATCGCATGGCGCCCGATGCGCGCGCTGAGCTGAAGGCACGCCTTTTTTCCCGGCTCACGCCATCAGGCGGCGGACCGGTCACGCTCAGCGCTCGCGCCAATGCGATCACCGGCACGAAGCCTTAGCCATTCCATCTTTAAGCAGGAGACGAGACATGATGAAGTCAGGCTTCTCGCGCCGGCGCGCGCTCCTCGGCGGCATCACTTGCGCGGCCGCCATCCGGGGCGGGGCGTCGGCCCAGGCCCAACCCTTCCCGACCCGCCCGGTTCGCGTCATCGTGCCGTTCCCACCGGGCGGTGCGGCCGATGTCCTCACGCGGCTGATGTCCGAGCCGCTTTCACGAGAACTGGGACAGGCCATCGTGATCGATAACCGCGTCGGTAGCGGCGGGCGCATCGGCACCGAAGCCGCCGCCCGCGCCACGCCCGATGGCTACACGATGCTGATGGGCAGCCAGGCGACCAACTCCATCAACCCGGAACTGTACCGTGACACCAGCTTCGACCCGGCGCGCGATCTCGTGCCCGTAGGGCCGTTGGGGGGTGTGGGCTCGGTCCTCTATGTCCGTAACAGCCTCGATGTCCGCACCCTCCAGCAATTGATCGAACGCGCGCGCCAGAGGCCTGGAGAACTCACCTTTGGCTCGGCCGGCAATGGCAGCGGCTCCCACCTCACGACCGCGTTGTTGGAAGCCATGGCGCGGATTCAGCTGACCCATGTGCCCTATCGCGGCACGCCAGCGGCCACGATCGATATCGTTGCCGGGCGCATCGACTTGATGAGCGACCCAATAACCACAGCGCTGCCACATGTGCAGGCGGGCGCGGTGCGCGCCCTGGCTGTCACCACGCCGCAGCGCCATCCGGCCTTGCCCGATGTGCCGACTGTGGCCGAGGCCGGCGTGGCGGGATACGAAGCAGTGAGCTACTATGGCTTCTTCGCGCCCAGCGGTGTGCCGGCCGAACCGCTTGCGCGGCTGCGGAGCGCCTGCGCGAAAGCGGTCGCCGACCCCGTCATCGGCAGACGCCTTGAGGAGCAGGGGATCGTCCGCCTTGGGCTGAACCCGGCGGAATTTGCAACTCATGTCGCCGCCGACCGGCAGCGCTGGGGCCGCGTGATCCGCGACGCCAACATCACCGTCAACTGAATGCGACGGAAGCAAACGCATCCATGGAAATCATCGAACTGAGTCGCGAGCTGTTTCATCGCACCCAGACGCATCCCTCGCACCCGCCAGAGCGGCACAGGGGAATACCCAATGGGGGCGCCCGCCATGCCACCTGAACTTGGCGCCTTCATGCTGGGCTATCTGCTCATCATGGCTTCGCCCGGGCCGAATATGGTCGCCATTGGCACCATTGCGGCGCTGGAAGGCCTGGCCAGTGCCCTGCCGATGATCGTCGGCATCGCCTGCGGCGCCGGCGGTCTTGCGAGCTTCGTGATCGCCGTCAGCGAATTGATGCAGGTGGAA
>JADCER010000020.1 GCA_020249925.1 Roseomonas sp.
GGACCAGTTTTTCGGCTGGCACCCGCGTGGGTGGGGCGGAGGATTTCTGGCTCATCTTCACTCTCCTTGGGGTTACGATGAGCCAGAAATCCTCCGTTACTCAAATCGCCAATTTGGTCCCATAGGCGCTGACGCTGGACAGAATTCGCCCACTGAATGAGCGCGATGACAGGCAAACCAGAGCGCAATCCAAACGTTATCGACCAAATCGATCCAGCTTGTCTTTAGGCCATAATGCTGAAGTAGAGGCTCATGAGCCTCAACAGGAATGTCGTCAAATATTTTGTTGCGTTTCGCAATTTCTTTACAGGAAGTCTTTAGTGTAGCGACTCGATCGGACTGCGATTTCTCTCCGATAATTCCACGAAACAACGTCGGCGAAAGAGAATCATAATTGCGGGTCTGCCCTCTGAAGAGGATCGCGAGATTACTCTTTCCGAACTTATACTTCAGATAGCCGGATGCCTGCGCGAGTGCATGGGGCGTATTGACGTGATAAACCTCTGCACCGGACTGTTCGTCAGTAATGGACATGCAACCGCGAATAGTAAGGTTTTTCAGTGCATTTCGAGTGTTTTCATCTGTCACGCTTTTCACTCCCTTTCGGCAGAAAATGGGCCGCTCACATTCCTCAATAGTTTTTGTTGAGAAGCACGGCAACAGTGATAGCGGCATAGGCGCCAGTTGAAGGCTTCCTCTGGCCTGACCAAAGGCAGGTCTCACGCAAAGAACGGAATAACTCATGCTCACACTCGACCTCCCCACCACCCCCTATTGGCTCGCCCTCCCGCGCGGCGTCCGCGTGGAAATCCGCCCGGTCACAACCGCCGTGATGGCCGCCGCCCAGGCAGCCTCCGCCCGCCGCATCAGCGCGCTGCGTGCGGCGGAACCAGACCTCGACCCCGACATGGACCGCGGCCTGGCCTTTGCCTTCCTGGTCAAGGCCCTCGCCCGCCATGCCGTCCTCGCCTGGGAAGGCATCGGCGACACCTCCGGCAAGCCGTTGCCGCTCTCCCCCGACGCGGTGGAACGCCTGATGGATCTTGACGACATCGCCGCCGCCTTCTGGGACCGCGCAACCTCACCAGTCGTTACCGTGGCCATGGAGGGAAACGGCTAAGGGCCCGCGCCGCATGGCATTTCGGCAGCGGGCCCGAATATTGTCGCGGCTGCGCGGCCATCGCGCGCGATTGCGGCGATAGCTGCCCTTACAGCCAACACGCACCGCTCAGCATTGAGGCCCATGCCTGCTGGGCCGCCGGCACCGCCTGTGCTGAGGCCAGCATGGCCGGCTTTACCCTCAACCTCGCCAATGCGCTTGCCGCCGCGCGTGATCTCGGCGCGCAGGGCTGGGCAGCGTCAGAAATGCTGATGGCGCTCCGTATCGGCATGGCGGAAGGCATCGCCACACGCGGCAGGGAGGAAACGCCCCATGGCTGACGCCACCCGCCGCGTCTCGGTACGCCTGTCCTTGGACGACGCCGCGCGCGTAAAACAGGAATTGCGTGAGGTTGGTGAAACCGGCCAACGCTCCCTCGCGCGTATTCAGGGCGGGGCGGAACGGGCGTCTCGTGCGTTGGATTTGCTGGATATCGCCGTGCGCGGCGTGCAGATAGCCGGCCTCGCCGCCGGGCTGCGCGCAGTGGTGGTGGCGGGCGATGCGCTCACCCAATCCATGGGGCGGCTGAATACCGCGCTGGGTTCGGTTGAACGCGCCGGGGAAATCTATGACCGGCTCTATCAGGATAGCCTGCAAACCGGCGTCGCGGTGCGCGAAAGCGTTGATGCCTTCGCGCGGTTTTCCATCGCGGCGCGGGAGATTGGTGCCACTTCGGATCAGGTCGCAACCCTGGTTGGCGGCTTGCAGCGCATCGCCATTGCCTCGGGCGCCTCGCAGCAGGAAATCTCCTCCGCCACCCAGCAGCTGGCCCAGGCCCTTGCCTCGGGGACGCTGCAAGGCGATGAGCTGCGCTCTATCCTGGAAGGCCTGCCAACCCTTGCGCAGGCGCTGGCGCGCGAGCTTGGCGTTTCCATCGGTGAACTCCGCAAGCTCGGCTCCGAGGGAAAGCTCACCGCCGATACAGTTTTCCCCGCGCTGCTGAGCGCCGTGGAAAAACTGAATGGCGAATTTGAACGTGCACCGCTTTCGGTGGGGCGTGCCTTTGGGCAGCTCACCGTCGCGACGGATCAATTCCTTGCCCGGCTGGATCAAGCCATCGGTCTTTCCAATACGCTGGCCCAGGCGCTGTCCGGCGCGGCGCGCGTGCTGGATGGCGTGCGGCGCGGCTCCGGCCTTTTGCTACCAACCGAGCAGGAGGCCGCGCGCCGGGCGGAGGCCGCGGCACTGCGCGCGCAAATCGCCCGGCTTGAGGCTGAAATCGAAGGCCAAAGCCAGCCCACCGAACCACGGCGCGGCACCATTCGCAGCGGCCTGGTCGGCACCGCGCAGCAACAGGCCGGGGTGGATCGTGCCGCTCGGCTGGAGGAATTGCGCCGGCAATATCAGGAACTCGCGGAGGAAATCACGCGCGGCGAACAGGCCGCCGGCGAGAGGCAGCAGCGCGAGGCGGAAAGCACCGCCGCCCAAGCCGCCGATGCACGCCGCCGCCGCGCCGGTGCGGATGCCGAGGAGTTGCGCCGCGCGCTCGATGATCGCTTTCGCATCAATAGCGAATATGAGGACCGCGTCCGCCGCCTGCGTGAGGCTGAGGCCGCCGGTGGCATTACCGCCGCGGATCGCAGCCGGCTTGAAACCCTGGCCCTGCAAGAACGTGATGAGGCGCTCCGCCGTATTGAAGGCACCACGCGGCGTGTCGCCGCCATCCCGCCCGCTGATCGCGCGGCGGAACGAGAGTTGAATGATCTGCTGCGCGAACGCGAAAGGCTGATCCTGGATAATGAGAATGCCTATGAACGCTATCAGCGCCGCCTGGAACGGCTGGGAGATTTGGCAGAGCGTGCCGAGCGCGCAGGCCGCCCCATCCCGACCGAGACCATCGCCCGCGAAGGCGAACGCGCGCTGAGCGAATTGGAGGAGGCCGAGCAGCGCATCAAGCGCAGCACCGAAAACACCCGTGACGCCGCGCGGGAATTGGGCTTTGCCTTTTCCTCGGCCTTTGAGGACGCGATTGTGCGCGGCGCCAGGCTGTCTGAAGTGCTCAAGGGCCTCTTGCAGGACATGACGCGCATCATCGCGCGCCGCACCATCACAGAACCTTTGGGCAATGCGGCCTCGGCCGGGCTTTCCAGTATTGGCGCGGGGAATTGGCTGAATGATATCGGCACCGCCATTGGCGGGTTGTTTCGCGCCGATGGCGGCCCGGTGGCGGCAGGCCAGCCCTATATCGTTGGTGAACGCGGGCCGGAATGGTTTGTGCCGAACCAGGCCGGCACGGTGCTGCCCAATGGCAGCGCGCCGGGCGGCACCACGATCAATACCTCCATCGCCATTGATGCGCGCGGCGCTGATGCGGGGGTGGAGGCGCGGCTGCGGATTTTGGCCGGGCAGATTGCGCGGCAGTCATCCAGCATGACGCTGGATGCCATTCGCCGGGGCGGCAGCGCTTATGAAACAGTGCGGGGATAGCAGCCATGGTCGAATATGCCTGGCCCGAGATACTGCGCCCGACGCGGCTCACATTCTATCTGCAGCACAATACCACGCGCTTTGTCTCGCCCATCACGCGGCAGGCGCAGGTGCTGCGGCGCGAAGGCGCGCGCTGGGTGGCGCAGGCAAGCTTTGATCCTTTGGATCGCGTGCGCGCCGGTATTCTGGAAGGGTTGCTGGCCGCGCTGGGGGGGTCGCTCAATACGGTCAGGATCTATGACTGGCGGCGGGAATTCCGCAGTGGCGATCCGCGCAGCCAGGGCCAGGTGCCAAGCGGTCCATTCTCCTTTGATGATGCGACGATCTTTACCGATGGCACCGGCTTTGTTGTGGGATCGGGCAATCCTGCGCTGGCGGCTGGCGCGCCGCGTGGGGCGCTTTCGATCCAGACGCAGGGTTGGTATCCGAATGCCATCGCGATTGGTGCGGGCGACATGATCGGCCTTGCCGGGCGGCTTTATATCGCGACCGAGGCCATCACCGCATCCGGCACCGGCACTGCCACCATTCCAATCGCGCCACCCTTGCGAGAGGCGCTGCTGGTGAGCCAGCCGCTGGTCTTGACCAAGCCCACCGTGCCCATGCGCTTGGTCTCCGATGATGAGGCGACCAATCCAACGCGGCCCGGGCGTTTCACGGCGATCACCATCCGGCTTGAGGAGGCGTTGTAATGTCCGGCAGCAATCCATCGCCACGCCTCACGCCCGCTGCCATTGCCGCTGCGGCATCGCCTATCGCGGCGCCTGTTGTGCTGGTGGAGCTTGATTTCGCCTCGGGTTTTTTTCGCGCCTGGACGGGGATTGGGCCATTGCATTGGGCGGGCAAGGTGTTTGAGGGGCTGGGCGCCATTGGTGCCGTCAGCGAGATTGAGGAAACCGTCGAATTGCGCGCGGTGCGGTTGACGCTCTCACTCTCACCCGTGCCGCAGGATGTGGTGGATATCGCGCTGGCGGAGCGCAGCTTTCGCCTGCGCCCGGCACGGCTTTGGGGCGTACTGCTGGATGCCGAGGGTGCTTTTGTCGCTGACCCATTCCCGCTTTGGGCCGGGCTGATGGATGTGATGGAAGTGACGGACGGGACAGAGGCGCGGATTGCCCTGACCTGCGAAAGCCGGCTGGTTGATTTGGAACGCGCCGAGGTGCGTCGCTACACCGATGCGGACCAGCAGGCGGAATATCAGGGCGACAGGTTCTTCGAATATGTCCCCGCCTTGCAGGAGACGGAAATCCGGCTGCCGGCGCAGTGAGGGGCACGGCGATGAAACTAGTCTACCGGCATTTCTTGGGTTAGCCTTCCACGATGCGCAAGCTCATCATGCACCAAATCGACGCCTTCGCCGACAAGGTCTTCGGAGGCAACCCTGCCGCAGTTATAGTCCTTGAGGCAGATCTGCCTGACACAGAGATGCAGGCAATAGCGATGGAAAACAACTTAGCAGAGACTGCCTTCCTCAGACGTATCGGCGACGCTTGGACCATTCGATGGTTCACCCCTGTCCACGAGGCTGCATTCTGCGGTCATGCCACGCTGGCAGCTGCCCACGCACTCGTCACTGAGCATGGCGTTACAGGCGAATTGGTGTTCAAGACCCGCAGTGTCGGGACATTAAGGGTGCAATCTAATGGTGGCGACAGGTATTCGCTTGATGTGCCGTGCCTCATGCCCGAGCCATTGGAGCCATTGCCGGCTGCATTCGAACTGCTGTTTCCTGAAGGCATCTGTTCGTCATTCCGAAATTTCGAGAATTTATTCGTGGAACTTAGCTGCGCCGCGGCAGTGACCGCATACGTGCCAGACATGCTCCGTATCGCCGACCTTGCGCCCTTCGGATTGGTGATCACTGGAGTGGGCGGCACGACACACACCGGCGAACCGGTGGACTTCGTCTCACGCTACTTCGCGCCCGCTGCTGGAATTCCGGAAGATCCAGTTACTGGGTCGACTCATGCGACTTTAGTGCCGTTTTGGTCGGCGCGTCTCGGGCGGACCAGCCTTAGCGGCTTCCAGGCTTCGGCACGTGGCGGACGGCTCAGCTGTCAACTCGAGAAAGAGCGCGTCATTCTCTCCGGTGGCGCAGTGACCTTCATGCAGGCGGAGATCCGACTTCCCGATTGAGCCCACATTTGCGGTGCTCCTGACGGTTAGTCTCCGAAGCTGAGCGGCTGGCGGCAATGTCGGCCGCTCCGGGGGTGAGATGCGACTAGCCAACTGGCCCGAGCGACTGACAGCCATGCTGTCGGCGGCGGAAGCACGCGCCTTTGATGCGCGGCACTGGAACTGCGCCAGCTTCGCGCTCGCGGCTGTTGAGGCTGTCACTGGCCACAAACCCCGCGTGCGCGTGCTGCCCTGCCTTGCGGCCTCGGCTGATAGCGCTGGCTTTCCGCGCATTGCGCCTGCCTTTGCGCGGGCGGGCGATATCGTCCTGTCCGGTGATCCGCCGCGCCTTGGCGTGATGGTCGAAGCCGGGCGCGCGGTTTTCGTCGGGCCACACGGCCTGACCACCGCAGCAATTACGGAATGCAGCATAGCTTGGAGCATTTTCTAGCCAAGTGGACTCACTTGGCGGCTCGGAAAATGCGACCAAACATCAGTTGAAGGATCGGCTGAATGCCCGTCGCCATCCCGATCATCGCCGTCGCGGTTGGCGCGGTGGCCTCAGCGGCTGTGGGCGGGGGGATCATCGGCGCTTTGGTTGGTGCTGGCACTGCCTTTGCCATTACCAGCGTTGGCGGTTCGGTCTTTCCCTCGCGCCCACCCTCCGCCCCCGCTATTCCAAGCCGCGCGGTCGATAATACCACTGCCCCCGGCGCGGGGCGCACGCAATCCGTCCGCCAGCCACTCACGGAACACCAGATTGTCTTTGGCCGCTGCAAGGTGGGCGGGCCCATCGTGTTCATCCATTCCGCAACCGATGATCAGGGCCGCGCTGATGGGTATTTCTACGCCGTCGTCGTGCTCGCCGCGCATCGCGTGCAATCCATCGGCGATGTCTGGCTGGGTGATACGCTGGCCACGGACGCGAAATACAATGGGCTGGTGCGGATTGATCGCCATTTGGGTGCGACAGATCAGGTGGCGAATGCGAATTTGATTGCTGAGACCGCCGGCAAATGGACCGCCAATCATCGAGGCCGCGGGCGTGCCTATGTCGCGGTGCGGCTTAAGATCACCGCCCAGGCCTTTCCATCCGGCCCGCCCAATATCGCGGCGCTGGTGCAGGGGGCGAATAGCATTCTGGACCCGCGCAGCAATACCACCGGCTGGTCGGACAATCCCGCGCTCTGCCTTGCCTGGTATCTCACCGCGCCCTTTGGCTGGAAGGCATCCTGGGATGATATCGACATTCCCGCCTTGATCGCCGCCGCCAATATCTGCGACGAGCTGATCGGCACCCGCGCCGGCGTCTATGAAAAGCGCTACACGGTCAATGGCCGTGTCTCCCTTGGCGAAGGAAAGATCGCCATTACCCGCAAGCTTGTCGCTGCCATGGCCGGGGCGCTGGTGGTCTCAGGCGGGCGGTTTTTTGTTCATGCCGGAGGACCCGCGCTGCCTGTCACAACACTCAATGCCAATGCGCTGCGGGGCGATGTCACCATCCAAGGCAGTCGCCCGCGCCGGGACCTCTTTAACGGCGTGCGCGCCGTTTATGTGGACCCAGCCAAGAACTGGCAGCCGACCGATGCGCCGCCCTTGCTCGCTGCGAATTACGTGGCCGAGGATGGCGGCGAGGCGATTTATCGCAGCATGGAATTTCCGCTGACCACTTCTGTCGCGACCGTGCAGCGCATCATGAAGGCCGAATTGGAACGCAATCGCCGCCAGCGTGAAGTGGCCTTTCCGGCAAATCTCTCCGCGCTGCGGCTGCGGCCCTGGGATAGCGTGACGCTGGCGCTTGACCGGCTTGGCCCCTTTCCAGCGCGGGTGACGGGCTGGCGGCTCGCACCCGATGGTGGCGTTGATCTAACGCTGGCCGAGGAAGACCCCGCCATCTGGGATTGGGACCCGGCCGTGGATGAACGCGCGACCGGCGATAGCCCATCGGTGGTCCTGCCCAATCCGGGTGTGATTGCCGCGCCGGCGATGATCAGTGTCGAGACACCGGCGGGCATTGCGTTCAGCGCGCTAAGCCTTTTCTGGGCGGCGGTCGGCAGTGCCTATCTCTCCGGCTATGAATTGGAATTCCGCCCTGCCTCAGTGGCGGCCTGGCAGGGCTATGGCGGGGCGCTGAGTGCCACCGCGGCCTCCATCGCCACCAGCGAGCCGACGGCGTTCAGGCTCCGCGCCGTGGCCCGCAGTGGCGCGGTATCCGGCTGGCAGGAGGCTGCAATTCCTGGCGGCGTCACCGCACTGGCAGCGCTTGGCATTGCGGGCGGTGTGCGGCTTTCCGGGATCCTGCCGCCGGAGGTCACGCGGTTGCAGGTGTTTGAGGCGAGCAGCGCCAATCTTGCCCAGGCCGTAAAGCTTGCCAGCGAACCGACAGCGCTGCCCTGGGACCGCACCGGGCTCAGCGTTGGTGCTGCCCGCTGGTATTGGCTGCGGTCGGTCTCGGCCGAGGGCAATGTCTCTGCGCTGATCGGGCCGGTCACCGCTACCGCAATCTAGGGTCACCACCATGGCCGCACGCATCGATGATCTGCTGGTGTTGGGGCAGAATATCTCGAAGACCGATCTCGCAAAATATCTGCGTGATCGTGAAGCGGTGCTGCCCTTCGATTTCGGTGGGCTTGGCGATGGCGCGGCGAATGATCGGGCCGCCATCCAGGCCTGTTTTGATCGCGCGGCGGCCGATAAGAAATTCGCTGTCATCCCACCCGGCACCTGGCGCGTGGATGCTGGCGTCACACTCAGCGGCGGCGCGCGCGGGCTGATCATGCAGGGCATCATTCAATATACTGGCGCCACCAACGCACCCGCCACGGTGCTGACACTGGGCGATGGCGGCACCACGCGCAATGGCGAAAAGCTCTATCTCGGCCTGCAAGTCACGCGGCAAATCCAATCCGATTGGCTGAGCGAGAATGATATCGGCATCTTGGCGCGCAATCTGGATTCCTCGCTGCTTGATCTCCGCCTGGTCTCCGGGTTCACCATTGGGCTGCGCACCCTTGGCGATGGGCGGGGATTTGAGGATAGCACGCTGCTGTTGGGGCGCATCCTCAACAATCGCTACGGGCTTGATGCGCATGCCGCGACGGCGACGGCCTGGAATACCTCCATCCGATACTATGGCGGGCATTTCGCCTGCGGCACGGGGATCAACCCGGCGATCGATCGCTTTGGCGTGCGGTTTTCGCGCGGCGCTGCGGATGCCTATAACAACCACAATCGCCATGTCTTTGACGCGCCGAATTTTGAGCTGCGCCAGCTTGAGCCAAATATCGCCATTCCCTTTTTGAATGAGACCAACGGCACGGCCATTATCGCGCGCAATATGCGGATGGAAGGCTGTTCCCCCTTTGCCGCGCGGCACACGGCGGCCGCGACGGATTGCGAATATGATGTGGCCTGGGCGCAAAGCTACGCGATCGGCGTGGACTACACCCCAAGCGCAACCCGCGCCGGCAATGCCGTATTCAACCGCCACCGTGCGCCAACATCGCGCCTGACGCGGCTGCTGGCGCATATCCCGAATATTCGCGCTGCTGCGTTCTGGCAGAGCGGTACGGAGATTGGTGTGGAGGGCGCCTGCATCATGGCGACTTCCACCACCGCCGAGACCAGCATGGCGGCGCTATCCTGGAATGGGTTGAACGGTATCACCGCCACGGCGCGGGGCCTGTTGCTGAACCCCAATCGCGGCATCGGCTTTGTGGTGCAAACCACCCACGCCAAGGAGTTCGCATTGGCGCATTGGCTGGTGGGCGGCGCCGATGGTGGGCGGCTTTGTCTGCGCTGCTTTGATGGCGCCGGGGTTGTGCGCGAAAACATCCCCGGCGATGCGCTCGCGTCCGGCACCACGCTGCAATGGGCGCCGACCTCCAAAACCTGGCAGGCGGGTGCGGTGATGCAGGAGAGCGACCTCAACCGCCGCCAGACGGTACGCTTTGGGCCGGAGGTTGCCTTTGCGCAAATCGGCATCATTGGCTTTGACGGGCAGATCGAGTTGGAAGCGCTCCGCCTTTACGGCCTGCCCGAGGATGCGCCGGCAATCCTGTCCGGCTGCCCTGCGCTGCCCGCGGGTGGGAGGACGCTGATGTTCTCCGCCAGTTGGGATCTGCCGAGCATGCCACCAGGGGCGACGAGCAATGCAGACGTGACGGTGCCTGGGGCGCGGCGGGGGGATTTCGCGGATGCATCGCTGGATACCAGCAGCATTGCCTTTGTGCTGGATTGCCATGTCTGGTCGAATGACAAGGTGCGCGTGACAGCGCGGA
>JADCER010000021.1 GCA_020249925.1 Roseomonas sp.
GTGTAGCGAATGCCCGCAGTGGAGGCGTGTCCGGCCTCAGCGCCTATGGGTCCAGACGTTTTCTCATTTAGCTTGCAAATATGTTTCCACTCATTTGGGGGCTAACCCACGATAGAACGAGGGTACCTTGTGGAAAGTTTTTCTTGGTCACACAACGGGTTTACTCTGCTTAATCCGCTCGAGCTCGTCAGCGAGCTTCTCCACTCCTTCCTGAGTCTCCTTCTTAAAATCATAATGTTCATAGGCTGAAGCACCGTCTCTCGGTAGGGCATGTCCGGTGATTCGTGCGCGAATTTCCCTGGGAATCCCTAGGCGCTGCATAATGGTAATTGAAGTCCGACGGCAATCATGTCCTGCCCAACCTGTCGTCTCTGTCAGGCGGCGCACCTCTTCAATTCCATTGCTTCTACCATTGTAAGGGCGCTCGCCTCTACTCCCAACACCAAACACGTAAGGTCCCCATACCTCGCCATTCTGTTCCAGCTGCAATTTAATGATTTTTCGTGCTGCGTTGGATAATGGCACCGCATGTGGTTTGCCTTGCTTCATCGTGGCGCGAGGCACGTTCCATACACCGCGCCGCAAATCCAGCTCTTCCAGGCGCATTTTGCAGACCTCACCGCCTCTCATACCGGTCAATAGAATGAATTGGAGCATCGTACCCCAAGCACTCCCTTGAAGGTTCATAACAGCAGCCAATTCATCATCAGTCAGCACGCGATCACGCGGCTCAACCGGCTTGGGGGGTCTGATCTGTCGACACACATTGTCTTGAACCAGGTCGCGGTCTTGGCACCAGCTCAAAAAATGGGAGAGATATGAAAACAATTTGCGCCGCGCCGCGCGCTTATCATTGTATGCGTCCATCAATCGGGCGATATCTGATCTTGTGATGCGTCTCACGGGACGTTTGGCTAAATCACGCAATGCCAGCGTTAGGGTGGCCCGCTTGTCGCTGATCGTCCGAGGGCGGTTTTCAGGGAGTGATTCCAGATATTGCTCCACGAGCGGTCCCAGCAGCTTTTGATCTTCCGCCGCACGGGCTTCTCTCACCACCCTAGGATCTATTCCCGCGTCGCATAGGCGCCTTTTCTCCCTGCCCAGCTCGCGTGCCTCTGCCAGCTTGAGTTTGGGATATCGGCCAAGACTGATCGCTACGCGCCGCCCGGATCCGCGGATCCGCCCGACGTAGCGGACGCTCGCTTGCCCTTTGGCGAAGAACCGAAACTCAAGCCCTGCCTCGCGCTGAATGTCGCCCTGGTTGGCGTTTTTGAGAATGATATCGGTTAGAGTCATTAGGTCCCAAAGGCTGAATCCGTGGTGCCACTATGGTGCCAGATTGCCTGCGCTTAGGAAAGATGGAGTGAGACGGAGTTAGACTAAAAAGAAGGAAAAACAATGCCTTAAGAAGACCCATGAGACGCTGTGAAACGCCGTAAAACTGGCATTTCACTGATTCGTAATCAGTAGGTCCGGGGTTCGATTCCCCGAGTCGGCACCAGTTTTCAATGGGTTAGGCTCCAGCTCGAAAGACCTTCCGGGCATATTTTTCGCCCACCCCCGCCGCTCACCCACCTGCCCATGGCGAATAGGTACGACGCGGCGCTTCATGTGAATGCGCCTTACCCAACCGTTATGGGGATGGATATCGCATCAGGCGGCGATGAAGCTACCAGGGTTTTCGTCCATTTGGTCGGACGAAGAATGAAACCGCCATCGCGCATAAAACTGCCGACAGGCCCCAAACAGGCCAGCACCGCTTGCACGCGAAAAATCATGATCCTCACAATGCGCCCCCAAATCGTAGAAAGCGGACGCTCTAAAACCGCCTGAGCAGCCGATCGATATACTCCAACTCCACCGGCGGGCGTTCGCGTTCCGCGCCACGGCGGCGGAGTTCCTGTTGCAATTGATGCGACCGCAGCCGTTCCGCATCCCCCGGCACCAGCGTATCGCCCGCATTATCCTGCGCTGACCCGCCGCTTTCGCGCCGGTCGCGCCCCAACGGATCGCGGCCTTCGCCAAGCTGGTTTTCCTGACCTTCACTGCCTTGCTGGCCGCCGGCCATTTCTTCGCCCTCGCCCTCACCCTCGCCCTCACCTTCGCCAGGCTGAGGCTGGCCAAATTGGCGCTGCATGCGTTGCGACATTTGCCGCCCGCCTTCGGTCAATGCGCGGATGGCTTGCTGCTGCGCGGCGCGCGGGTCTCGGCCCTCGGCCAAAGCCTCCGCCGCATCACGCATGGCGCGATCCGCCTCAGCGAGCGGCGCCGGCACATCGCCGGTCAATTCGCCGAATTGCTGCATCAATTCGCCAAGCGCGCGGCGTAACGCACGCTGCGTGCGCGCATCACGTGCCGCTTCTTCGCGCGCTTCGGGGGTTTGTGGGCGGGGTGGTGGTGGGCGGCGCGAATCGGTGCGGTTGATGTCCTGCTCACCGCTGCGCCGATGCGCACGGTCTAGCATCTCAGCTTCCCGACGCACCATGTCCTGAAGCGCGCCCATCTGTTGCTGGCCGCGCTGGCGCTGCTGGCGCTGGCGATCCTCTGTCCGGCTGGTGCGGCCTTCTTCCAGGGCTTGTAGCATTTCCTCAAGCTCGGCCATTTCGCGTTCGGCATCTTCCTGCCGGCCATCGCGCGCGGCGTCTTCCAGGCGGCGGGTGCGGCGTTCCAATTCCCGGCGATCAAACACGCGTTGCTGCGGATCATAGGAAAGCGCTTCGTTGTTTTCGCGCTGCATACGCTCCGCCAGCGCTTCCAGATGCCGGCGTATGGCTTCGCGCAATTCCTGAATGCGGCGCTGCAATTCGGCGCGCTGTTCAGGGCTGCGTTCGGGATTGTCGCGCCGGGCTTCTTCCAAAGCCTCACGCAATGCCTCACGTGCCTGGGTCAAGGCGCGCGCCGTGCGGTCCGTGCGGCCTTCTTCCAAAGCCACCGCCACATCCCACAAAATCTGCTGCACTTCCGGCACGGCTTCATCACGCCTGTCGCGCCCCAGCCGGTGCCGCGCCGCGCGCAAAGTCAGGAACATGCCCGTGTCATGTTCGAAGGCTTCCGGCGCATTGCTGATACGGTCCAATTCGCGCCGCGCCGGGTCGCGTGCATTGGGGTCAAGCGACAGCGCGCGCCGGAGGGTAATCAATTGCTGCGCGACCGGGTGCGAAAAGCGCCGTTCTGGCAGAATCAGAAAGGCACCTTCGGATTTACCTTCCTGTTCCGCGCCATCGCGCGCGAAAAGCCGCGCTTCCACTTCCAGCCCGGCCCAGGGATGGGCAGAAAAATCATGCTGCGCCGCCCCCTGCGCCTGGCGCGGTGCACCGCCCGGCAAGGGAATATCCTGTGTCACCGGCGGGGCTGATGGCCTTTGCTTCAGCCGCAATTCCACACGTAGCGCAACAAGCCCCCAATCATCCTCGGCCTTCCAAGGCAGGCGGAGCCCAAGCCCGCGACCCGCGCGCGCAGGAGAGGGATCCCAGGCAACCACCGGCGGTGCATCGGGCGTCAGCGTCAACGCCCATTGCGCCACATCGCGCCCATCGCGCTTCAGCACCAAGGCACCGCCCTCGGTCAAAGGCAGTTCCAAGGCATGGCTTTGCGCATCCATGCGGGCAAAAGCATGGGCCGTGCCGCCCAGGCGCAATTCCGGCGGGCTGGCGCTGCCCGAGAACACCATATGCAGCCGGCTGCCAGCCGGCACCGACACCGCGCCACCTGCGGCATTCAGGAATTGCGGCGGCGCGCCGGTATAGGCGGGCGGCGTCACCCAGGCTTCAAACCGCGCGGCCAAAGCTGTTGGCGCGGAAGCCGGTTCCGCGAAGGATGGCGCAAGGGCAGAGAGCAAGCGTTCCGGCGCTTCCCGCCCTGCCATGCCAAGGCTTGCCACCAACGCCACCAGCACCGCGGCGCGCAAGGCGCGCGGGTCGCGTGCGGCCAACCCCGGTGAGGGGCGCGCCACGCGCAACTGCCCAAGCTGTGCCGCCGCGCGGTCCCGATGCGCCTGCCATAGCGCCTGCGCCATTGGGTCATCGCCGGCGGGGCGATCCGCCAGCACGGCAAGGGGGCGATGCGCCAGGCCGGAATCCCGTTCCAACCGCCGTGCCGCGGCATCCGCTGCTGGTGCACTCAGCCCAAGCGCGGCGCGATAGCCAAGGTAACCAAGTGCCGCCGCAAAGCCGATCAGGATCAGCAGATGCAGCGCGGGCGGCAGTGTCGGCAGCAAGCCGGTAAACGCCAGCGCCAGAAAGGCGCCCAATATGCCGAGCGGCGGCCAAAGCGCCCGCCAGGCCCCTTCCCACCACAGCGCCAGCCGAGACAGGCCAAGCTTCAAGCCCAGGGCGCCAAGCCCCTGGCTTTCAGGCGGCGCTTTCCCCGGCGCTTGGCTCATTCCATCAGCCACTCCGGCAGGCGTTGGCCGGCGTGCAACGCCTCATAGGATTGGCGGTCCCGCACCACGGCAAAGCGTGCGCCATCCACCATCACCTCGGCCGCCAAGGGCCGCGCGTTATAGGTGGAAGACATGGTGGCACCATAAGCACCCGCATCAAGCAGCGCGACCAGGGCGCCGGGCGGCAAATCCGGCAAGGCGCGATCCCGCGTGAAGCAATCGCTGCTTTCGCAAACTGGCCCGACCACATCGGCGGGAGCCAGCGGGGCCACTAGCGCGGCGGGCGAGACCGGCAGAATGCCATGCCAGGAATCATACATGGCCGGGCGCAGCAGATCATTCATCGCCGCATCCAGCACCACAAAGCGCCGCGCCGCGCCCTGCTTTTGCAGAATGACGCGTGAAAGCAATACCCCCGCCGGCCCGGCAATCCAGCGCCCCGGTTCCAGCATCACCGGCAGGCCCAGCGCGCCGAGTTCTGCCTTGATCGCCCCAGCCAGGGCCGCCGGCGCGGGGGCGATTTCATCGCGATAGGCAATGCCAAGCCCGCCGCCGCAATCCACACGCTCAATCGGCAATCCCTGCGCGCGGATAGCGCGGATGAGCGACGCAAGCCGCGCATAGGCGGCGCGATAGGCACCCATGCCGACCGTGATCTGACTGCCGATATGGGTTGCGATGCCAATCGGGCGAATGCCGGGCAGCTTTGCCATGCGGGCGTAAAGCGCCAGCGCATCATCATAAGCCACACCGAATTTGTTTTCGCTGAGGCCCGTCGTGATCTTGGCGTGGGTTTTCGCATCCACATCGGGATTGACGCGAATGGCCACAGGCGCCGTGCGCCCCATGCCGGCGGCGATTGCGGAAATCATGTCAATTTCCTCAATGCTTTCGGCATTGATTTGCATGATGTTCTCAGCCAGTGCCAGGCGAATCTCGCGCTCCGATTTGCCGACACCGGAAAAGACAATCGCGCTCGCGGGAATGCCGGCGGCACGTGCGCCGCGCAATTCACCTTCGCTCACCACATCAGCGCCAAGCCCTTCTCGGCCAAGCAGCGCCAGCACTGAAAGATTGTCATTCGCCTTGGTGGCGAAATGTACAGTCGCGGTCAGCCCGGCCTCGGCCAAGGCATCACGCAGCGCCCGCGCCCGGCGACGTAAGGTACCGGCGGAATAGACCCAGGTCGGCGTGCCCACCACCTCGGCAATGCGCGCCAGCGGCACATCTTCCAGCACCAGCCCATCATGGGCATGGCGCGTGAGGTGCGGGCGCTGCGCGAGCAATTCGGCAAAGCTGGGGTCAGAGCCCGGATCAAGGGTGGGTGCAGGGGCGGCCATCCCCCTATTGTCGTGATGCGCGCGGATTATCGCAAGCGGTAAAACAGGCGCTCAGCGATTTGGATAGATCCGAGGATGGGTGATTTCCTCAGGCGGGCCGGGCGGGCGGACCGGCCCCATGCGGCCACAAGCCGTGGCCAGGAAAGCCACCGCCAGCAACAACAGCAGGGACCGCGCGCTGAACCTCATGCCAGTTTCGCCTTCCATTCGGCGGCCATGGCGGCGACATTGGCGGGCGCCGTCCCGCCATAGGAAGTGCGTGACCGGACCGAGGCCTCGACCGTCAGCACATCAAACACACCCTGGGTGATACGCGGTTCCACAGCCTGCATCTCAGCCAAACTCAGGCCGGAAAGATCAACACCGCGTGCTTCCGCCTTGGCCACCAGCGTGCCGGTCACGTGATGCGCATCGCGGAAGGGCATTTTCAGGCTGCGCACCAGCCAATCCGCCAGATCGGTCGCGGTAGAAAACCCTGCCCCAGCTGCGGCGGCCAGCCTTTCGGTTTGCGGCTTCATATCCCGCACCATGCCGGCGGTGGCGGCCAGCGTCAGGGTCAGGTTTTCGGCTGCGTCAAAAATGCCTTCCTTGTCTTCCTGCATATCCTTGAAATAGGTCAGCGCAAGGCCCTTCATCACCGTCAGCATGCCCATCAGCGCGCCCATCACGCGCCCCGTCTTGCCGCGCACCAGCTCCGCCGCATCAGGGTTGCGCTTTTGCGGCATGATGGAACTGCCGGTTGTGAAGGCATCGGATAGCTTCACAAAGCCGAAATAGGGGTTGGTCCAGATCACAATCTCTTCCGCCAGCCGCGAAAGATGCACGCTGCACATGGCACAGCAAAACAGGAATTCAGCGGCGAAATCGCGCGACGCCACAGCATCCAGGCTGTTGCGCATGGGCCGATCAAAACCAAGCGCCTTTGCGGTCATGTGCCGGTCAATGGCAAAGCCAGTGCCTGCCAAAGCCGCCGCCCCCAGCGGGCTTTCATTCAAGCGCGCGCGACAATCCGCAAGGCGCGACAAATCGCGCGACAGCATTTCAACATAGGCCAGCATGTGATGGCCGAAGGTCACGGGCTGTGCTGGCTGCAAATGGGTGAAGCCAGGCATGACGCTGCCGGCATGTTCTTCCGCGCGCGCGACCAGGGCGCGCATTACATCCTTGATCTGGCCGGAAAGACCATCAATCGCATCACGCACCCAAAGCCGCACATCAAGCGCCACCTGGTCATTGCGCGACCGGCCCGTGTGCAGGCGCTTGCCGGCTTCCCCAATTGTCTCCGTCAGCCGCGCTTCGATATTCATGTGAATATCTTCAAGCGCGTCATCAAAGGGGAAATCGCCGGCTTCGATGCGCGTCGCGATTTTTCCAAGACCGTCCCTGATCGCGGCCTCGTCTTCCGCCGTGATGATCCCTACATGCTTCAGCATGGCGGCATGGGCTAGGCTGCCTTGGATATCCTGGCGCCACATCTTGCGATCAAACCCGATCGAGGCATTGATGGCGGCCATGATGGCCGAGGGGCCTTCGGCGAAACGTCCGCCCCATTGCTGGTTCGCGCTGCTGCTGCTCATGCGAAGGGAGTATCTTTCGTGCCTGTTTTGAACCGCCGTTCCGCCATGTTCTGCGCCCCGGCCTTGATTGGCGCGACCCTACTCGCGCCCGGTCTGTCGCGGCAAGGGTGGGCGGCAAAGGGGCTGGAGAAATTGCGCGAAGCTGCCAGCCCGGCGCCGGCGGCAGCGATTACCTTCACCGATGCGGATGGCAAGGAAACCGGGCTGGCGGCTTTTGCCGGGCAGGGGCTGGTGATCAATCTCTGGGCCACCTGGTGCCCACCCTGTGTCGCGGAAATGCCTGCGCTGGACCGGCTGCAGGCCATGCTGCGGGCTGAGCGCATTGCGGTGCTGGCACTTTCATCTGATCGCGGCGGGCGGGCGCAGGTGGAGCCCTTCTATCAGCGGCTCAATATCCGGGAGCTTGCCATATGGCTTGACCCGCGCGGCGCGGCGGCGCGGGCCTTGGGGGCGCGGGGCCTGCCGACCACGGTGATTATTGACCGGGCAGGGCGGGAAGTGGCGCGGCTGGAAGGCGAAGCGGCCTGGGATGCGCCGGAACTGGTCGCGGCGGTGCGGCGCTTGGTGGGTTAGGCCCGATCCGGCTGATCAGTTGGTCGGCACGCTCGGCAGCACCGGAACCGCCGGGGCGGCGGGGGCTGTGATCGGCGCCGGGCCATCCAGGATGGAGCGGTTTTGCTGGGACGCGCCGCGGGTCAGCAGCGCCAGGGTCAGCGCCAGGGCAAAGAAGGCCGCGCCCAGAATGGCGGTGGAACGCGTCAACAGATTGGCCGTGCCGCGCCCACCCATGAAGGACCCCATGCCCTGGGAGGAACCCACGCCAAGCCCGCCGCCCTCACTCCGCTGGAGCAGGACCACGCCAATCAGCGCGAGTGTGACGAAAAGATGCAGGACAAGCAGGACGGTAATCATGGTGACGGGCTTTTAGCCGAGGCGGCTCTGCCCCGCTAGCCCTGAATCAACCCCGATGAAACAAGTCAGGCTCAGACCCTGGACCAGCGCCCCTGCCATCGCCATTCTTGGGGGTGAAAAGACAGCAGAGGCTTGTCATGGGTAGCATTTTTCTCGGGCGTCGCGCGCTTTTGGCCGGCGGGGCCGGGCTGGCGGCAGCAGCGGCAGGGCGCGGTGCGGCGGCGCAGGGCGCGCCGATCCGCATTGGGGAGCTGAATTCCTATAGCCGCATGGCGGCCTTCTGCATCCCCTATCGCAACGCCATCCAAATGGCCGCAGAACAGATCAATGCTGCCGGCGGTGTGATGGGCGGGCGGCGGCTGGAATTCATCTTCCGCGATGATGGCGCGACACCTGGTGATGCGGTGCGCGTGGCCGAGGAATTGTTGACGCGCGAGAATGTTTCCTTCATCGCCGGCACCTTCCTGTCCAATGTCGGGCTGGCGGTGGCGGATTTCGCCAATCAACGCAGAAGGCTATTCTTCGCGACCGAACCGCTGAGCGATGCGATCACCATGGCGCAGGGCAATCGCTATACCTGGCGGCTGCGCCCTTCGACCTTCATGCAAACGCGCATGCTGGTGGAAGCCGCGCGCGGCAGGACGCAAAGGCGCTGGGCGATTGTGGCGCCGAATTACGAATATGGCCAATCGGCAGCAGCAAATTTCAAGCGGCTGATCGGTGGTTCGGTTCCTGGTGCGGAAATCATCGCCGAACAATATCCGGCGCTTGGCCGCGTGGATGCGGGCGCGACAGTGGGCGCGCTTTCCCAGGCGCGGCCGGATGCGATTTTCAATGTGCTGTTCGGTCCGGACCTGACGGCCTTTGTGCGGGAAGGCAATACGCGCGGCTTGTTTGAACGCCGCCTTGTGCTTTCCCTGCTGACCGGAGAGCCGGAATACATGATCCCGCTTGGCGATGAAGCCCCGGAAGGCTGGGTGGTGACGGGCTATCCTTGGGAACAGGCGGAAGGTGCCGCGCATCGCGCTTTTGTCGAAGCCTATCGCGCACGCTTCAATGACACGCCGCGCAAGGGCAGCCTGCTGGGTTATGTCACGGTGCAGGTGCTGGCCAATATGCTGAACCGCGCCAATAGCCTGGATAATGAGGTATTGGTGGATACGCTCCGCGATCTGCGCACCGATACGCTGGTGGGCAATGTGACGATGCGCGGCATTGATCAGCAGGGCACCATGGGCACCTGGGTTGGTGAAACGGTGCTGCGCAATGGCCAGGGCACCATGCGCAATGCGCGCTATGCCGATGGCGCCGATTACATGTTCCCCGAAGAAGAAGTACGGGCCGCGCGCCGGGCTTGAGCGTGGAATTCGGTTTTCTGCTGGTCCAGTGCCTATCGGGCCTGGCCAGCGCATCCTCGCTATTCATCATTGCATCGGGGCTCACGCTTGTCTTTGGTGTGACGCGCATCGTCAATTTCGCGCATGGGTCATTCTATATGCTTGGCGCCTATATGGCGGTGACGATCGTGCCCTGGCTATTGCAGATTGAAAGATCGCCAACGCTGTTTTTTGCCGCGGTGCTGATTTCCGCCCTGGTGGTCGGCGTGCTGGGCGTTGTCATGGAAATCCTGCTGCTGCGGCGCATCTATAAGGTGCCAGAGCTGTTTCAATTGCTGGCGACCTTCGGCGTGGTGCTGATGGTGCAGGATGCGGTGCTGAAAATCTGGGGGCCGATGGATATTACGGGCCCGCGCGCGCCGGGGCTGCGCCATGGGGTGATGATCCTGGATCAGCGCTTTCCGGCCTATGAGCTTTTCCTGATCGCTGCCGGGCCGGTGGTTTTGGGCCTGCTGTGGCTGCTGATGAAGAAGACACGCTTTGGGATATTGCTGCGCGCCGCAACACGAGACCGGGAAATGGTGGGCGCACTTGGCGTCAATCAGGCGATGCTTTTCACCGGCACGCTGTTTCTGGGTGCCTTTCTGGCGGGGCTTGGTGGCGCCTTGCAAATCCCCCGCGTTTCGGCTTCGGCGCAGATGGATCTTTCCATCATTACCGAGGCTTTTGTGGTGACGGTGATTGGCGGCATGGGCTCCATCGGTGGTGCCTTTTTGGCGGCGCTGCTGATCGGGCAATTGCAGGCGTTTGGCGTATTGATTTTCCCCAAGATCACGCTGGTGCTGGTGTTTCTGCTGATGGCGCTGGTGCTGGTGATAAAACCCTGGGGGTTGCTTGGTCGGCCCGAAGCGGCAGCAGGCCATAGCGCCTTGCCGGAAGGTATCATGCGACCGCGCGGCTTTGCGGCAGCCGAGAAGGCACTTGTGCTGCTGGCGATAGTGGCCGCTGCTGCGGTGCCGATTTTTGGCGATGCCTATGCGATCAAGGTCGCGACCGAGGTGCTGATCTTCGCGCTTGCCGCCTTTTCGCTGAATTTCCTGGTGGGCAATGGCGGAATCGTGAGCTTCGGCCATGCGGCCTATTTCGGCCTGGGTGCCTATGCGAGCGGGTTATTGGTGACGAAACTCGGCATGCCGATGGAACCGGCGCTGATCGCTGCTCCCTTGGCGGGTGGGTTTTTCGCGGCGTTATTCGGGTTTTTCGTTGTGCGCTTGCAGGGCATTTATCTGGCGATGCTGACCCTTGCTTTCGCGCAAATTGCCTATGCAGTCTGCTTTCAATGGGTGGAGGTCACCGGTGGCGATAATGGCATTGTCGGCGTTTGGCCCTCAGCCTGGGCGGCACCGCGCAGCGCCTATCACTATATTGTACTGGTCGCGGCTGTGGCTGGCATTTTCGCGCTGCGCCATGTGATCTACGCGCCTTTTGGTGCAAGCCTGCGCGCCGCGCGCGATTCCGCGCCGCGTGCTGAGGCGATTGGGATTGATGTACGGAGCCACCGCTGGCTTGGCTTTACCATTGCCGGTGCCGCGGCGGGGCTGGCGGGCGGGCTTTACGCATTCTCCAAAGGCTCGATTGATCCGACGCTGCTTGGGATTCCCTTGTCGGTAGATTTCCTCGCGATGATTTTGCTGGGTGGCATGCAAACCGTGATGGGGCCGGTGTTGGGGGCGGCGGCCTTCCACAGCATCAAGGATGTCTTTATGCCGCTCACGGATCATTGGCGCTTTCTGCTGGGAGCCTCCATCATTGCGCTGGTGCTGATCTTTCCACGCGGGCTTGGTGGGGCTTATGCAGCGCTGCGCGCGCGGCTTTCGGGTGGTGCACCATGACGCTGCTGGTGGTGGAAAATCTCAACAAGAATTTCGGCGGCGTGGTGGCGGCGCGGAATGTGAGTTTTGCCCTGGCAGCAGGGGAAATTCTCGCCATGATCGGCCCGAATGGCGCCGGCAAATCCACGAGCTTCAATATGGTGGGCGGGCAGCTACGCCCCGATAGTGGGCGCGTGGTGTTGGAAGGACAGGCTATTACCGGCCTGCCGCCGCGCGCCATTTGCCGCCTGGGCGTCGGGCGCAGCTTTCAGGTGGCGCAGACCTTTCTTTCCATGTCTGTGCTGGAAAATTTGCAAATGGCGCTGATTGCCCATGCCGGGCGCACGCGTGATATGCTGGCACGCAGCAGCGCGCTGTACCGTGATGAAGCGCTTGCCCTGCTTGCGCAAGTTGGCATGGCAGAAGCGGCGGACCGGCCCATGGGAGCGCTGGCTTATGGTGATGTGAAGCGCGTGGAATTGGCAATCGCGCTTTCCGGAGCGCCGCGCCTATTGCTCATGGATGAACCTACTGCCGGCATGGCGCCGGCTGAACGCGCCGCGCTGATGCGCCTGGTGGCGGGCATTGCGCGGCAGTCGCGCATTGGCGTGCTGTTCACCGAACACGATATGGATGCGGTCTTCGCCCATGCGGATCGCATCCTGGTGCTGGTGCGGGGCGAAATCATCGCCGCCGGCAGCCCGGAAGAAGTGCGTGCCAATCCGGAAGTGCAGCGTGTTTACCTCGGCACTTCAGGTCTGCGCGCCGCCTTGCGCGCCAGGGCTACGGCGCATGGCTAAAGCAATGCTGGAAGCAGAAGGCTTGCGCGCCGGCTATGGCCCGGCGGAGATTCTGTTTGGTGTGTCGCTGCGCCTTGCGCGTGGAGAGGTCGCGGCGCTGATGGGCCGCAATGGCGCGGGCAAATCCACCACGCTGAAGGCGATCATGGGGCTGATCCCGCCACGCGCCGGGCGTGTGCGTTTCATGGGGCGTGATATTGCGGGGCTCGCCGCCTTTCGCATTGCGCGGCTTGGCCTGGGTTATGTCCCGGAAGATCGGCGCATTTTCACCGATCTGACGGTCGCGGAAAATCTGGAAGTCGGCCGTCGCGCGGCGGAAGGGGGTGATGCCTGGACGCCGGAGCGGTTGTTTGAGGTTTTTCCGAACCTGGCTTCCATGCGCCATCGCCGCGCTGCGGCCATGTCCGGCGGGGAACAGCAAATGCTCGCAATTGCGCGCACGTTGATGGGTAATCCAGAAGCTGTTCTGCTGGATGAACCCTCGGAAGGGCTGGCGCCGGTCATTCTGGAATTGATGGCCGATGCGGTGCTGCGCATGAAGCGCGCGGGCATCGCCGTATTGCTATCAGAACAGAATTTCGATTTCGCGGCGGCGGTCGCGGATCGCGCCTATGTGATTGAACGCGGTGAAATCCGCTATGATGGCAGCATGGCAGCGCTGGAAGCCGACTCAGCGCTGCGTGCGCAACACCTCACGATCTAGGTAGATTGGCAAAAACCTCATCCACTGCCGTGCCAAAGCGTTCCACGATCATCTCCACATCCCGCGCATTCACGATATAGGGCGGTGAAAGGATCACGTGATCGCCATGCTTCCCGTCAATCGTGCCGCCCATGGGGTAGCACGCCAGACCATGCGCGAAGGCCGCATGCTTGATGCGTTCATTGACGCCAAGTGCGGGATCGAAAGTGGCTTTGCTCGCGCGGTCTTGGACGAATTCCACCGCCCAGAACAGGCCGCGGCCACGGATATCACCGACATGGCGATGATTGCCGAGGCGTTCCATCAACCTGCGTTCCAGAAGCGCACCAGTGGTGCAGACATTGGCGAGCAGGTTTTCTTCCGCGATCACTTCCTGCACCGCAAGCGCCGCCGCACAGGCCACAGGATGCGCCTGATAGGTATGGCCATGCTTGAAAGTGCCAGTGCCGCGCTTCAAGGTTTCCACCACGCGCCCATGCACCAGAATGCCGCCAATCGGCTGATAGCCACCACCAAGCCCCTTCGCGATCACCTGAATATCCGGCGAAACACCTTCCTGTTCCCAGGCATGCAAGGTGCCGGTGCGGCCCATGCCGGACATCACCTCATCCAAAATCAATAGCGCACCGTGGCGATCACACACCGCGCGCATGGCCTGGAAATACCCGGGCAGCGCGGTGGCGCAACCAAGCGTCGCCCCCACCACGGTTTCCGCGCAAAAGGCGATGACATTGCGCGGGCCAAGGCGCTGGAATTCCGCTTCCAGCTCCGCCGCCAGCCGCGCGACATAATCGGCATCGCTTTCATCATCGCGCCGATCGCGATAGGCATAACAAGGTGAGACATGGCTGAAGGCATCGGACAGGATCGGCGCATAAGGCGTGCGCCGCGCGATATTGCCACTCGCCGCCAGCGCGCCGAGCGTATTGCCATGATAGGATTGCCGCCGCGCGATGAAGCGCGTGCGCTGCGCCTCACCCGCTTCCAGAAAATACTGCCGCGCGATTTTAAGGGCGGCTTCCATCCCCTCACTGCCCGAGGAAACGAAATAGGCATGGGTCAACCCGCCTGGCTTATGACCGACCAGTACTTCCGCCAGCTTTTCGGCACTGCCCGCGCTGAACAGGGCCGTATGCGCGTAACACAGGCGATCAATCTGCGCCTTCATGGCGGAAACCACATGCGGATGACCATGGCCAAGGCAGGCCACGGCCGCACCGCCCGAGCCATCAATCACATCATGCCCGGTGGAATCGCGCAGCCAAATCCCCTGGCCGGAAACGGCAATGGGCGGGTCCTGCAACAGGTTGCGATGGACGATATGGGACATGGCGCGGGCTCCTTCGCGGATATCCTGCCGCGTTATGCCCCGCAGGGCTAGAAGGTTTTTTAGGGCGTCAGCAGCCCAACCACCGCGCCCGTCATGCAGCAGGCGATGGAAGCCGAAACCAGTGATGGCAGGCCAAGGCGCAGAATATCCGCGCGCCGTTCCGGGCACATGCCGGCCATGCCCGCCACCATAATCCCAACCGATCCGAAATTGGTGAAGCCACATAGCGCATAGGTCAGGATCAGCCGCGACCGTTCCGAAAGCCCCGCCCCGCCCGATTGCGCGAGTTCCAGGTATGATACGAATTCATTCACCACAATCTTCACGCCAAGCGAAGACGCGACGGTGGCTGCCTCCGCTGCCGGCACCCCCATCGCCCAAGCCACCGGCCAAAGCACCAGCCCAAGCAGGCGTTGCAGCGTGAAGCCGGTTGCGGGTTCCAGCGCCATATTCACTAACGCCACCAGCGCAACGAACACAATCAGTGACGCCATGATGCCAAGCAGCAGCGAAAGCCCATCCTGCGTGCCGCGCACCAGCGCATCCATGCTGCTGTCGTAAAGTTTTACGGGTGCGCCGGTATCATGCTCTGGCACGGTGCCAGCGGTATCCGCCGGCAGCATCAGCAGCGCCGCCATGATTGCGGCGGGTGCGGAAATCAGGCTCGCAGTCAGCAATTGCCCGGCTGCATCCGGCACCACGGGGGCGATCATCAGCGCATAAACCACCAGCGTATTCCCGCTGATGGTGGCAAGCCCCGCCGTCATCACCACGAAAAGCTCGGCCCGTGTCATGCGCGCCAACCATGCGCGGATCATGAGCGGCGCTTCCACCATGCCGACAAAAACATTCGCCGCCACGCCAAAACCCGCCGCGCCGCCAATGCCAAAAAGCCGACGCAGCACCGCCGCCATCACGCGCACAATCGCGGGCAGGATGCCCCAATGATAGAACAGCGCGGAAAGCGCACCGACCACCAGAATCAGCGGCAGCGCCTGGAAAAACAGAATGAAGGAAGCACCGGGGCGGAGTTCCTGAAACGGCAAGACACCTCCACCTAGATAGCCAAACACCAGCGATGTGCCGGCCTGGGTTGCGGCCGCCAACGCATTCACCGCATGGCCCAAATAGGCAAAACCCGCGCGCAGCGGCGCGATATGCAATAGCGCCGCAGCAAGCGTGATTTGCAGCGCAAGCCCCATCACCACCACGCGTGCCGAAACGCCTCGCTTGAACCCACCCAAGCCCCAAGCCAGCAGGCAAAGCGCCAGCAGGCCAAGGGCGGATTGGACTTGCAGCGCAGTCATGTCGGTAAATTCCACTTGAGCGGATGATCCAATCGCAGGCCAGCACTAAGGGCCAGGTAACGCCTGCCAGCCCCGATCCTGGTTTCGATCGGGACCAAGCCTTTCACCGCCTCATCCGCATCAATGGTCATCTTGCCCAGTTTCCGCAGAATGCGCCTGTTCTTGCGAACCGCTCACAACCTCCTCCAAAAAGCGCTCCACCGCAGCGAAATGTGAGGACCAATCCGGGGCACGCCAATTCTGCATTCGTTCAAGCTGAGCCGCGCGCATCGGGCTGTTCTCGGCGCTCATCGCCAGGATCGCATCGCGCCAACCGGGGCCATCCAGCGGGTGAAGATAGTCGGGCACGCCGGCGCCCAGCTCTCGGAAGGCAGGGATATCGCTTGCCAATACGGGTACGCCCATCGCAAGGGCCTCGGCCAGCGGAATGCCATAGCCCTCGGCAATGGAGGGGAAAAGCAAGGCGCGTGCGCCCCTGATCCAGGGCACCGCCGCAGCATCCGTCAAGCGGCCGAGTTCCAGTACCCGCCCTTGCCAATCAACCCGATCCAGCATGGCGAAGGTTGTTGTGTTTTCCCATCCGCGGCGGCCAATGATGACCAGGTCTGGCGCATCCGGCCGGTCAGCAAAGGCTTCCTTCCAGATTTGCAACATCAGCAGGTGGTTCTTACGTGGCGCGATGTTTGACAGCATGACGCACCATGGCCGGTGGCGTATCGGCGGCGATCCGGGGTGTACGGCGTGCAGATCAAGCCCCGGATGCGCCACTGCGAAGCGCGGCACGCGCAACCCTTGAGCGGCGAAATAGCGCCGGCATTCCTGGGCTGAGGCAGCCGATACCGCCAGCGCCCCATCCGCCATGGCCGAAACCAATGCCATGCGCGCTTTTTGCTGTGCCGCGCCGTTGGGTGGGGAATATTCCGGGTGGCTGAGCGGCAGATTATCATGCAGCAACGGCACAAAGCGAGCACCCTTGCCCTTGGCTTCGGCTACGGCGCGCGGGGCCAGCAGCATATGGCCTGAGGCGTTGATCAGAACCGCCCCATGGCCCTGCGTGGCGTCCAGCACGCGGCGCAGGCGAAGGCGGCCTTCGCCCAGCAAATGACCAAGCATGCGCGCGGCTGCCTGTGCCCTGAGCCACGGGATCGCGCCGCGACGCCCGGCCGCAATGCTTTCCTGTGCTGCCGCAAGGAAGGCGCGGCCTGCCTGATCTGGCAGGGCCGTGAGCTGCCCTTGCGGCGTGCGCGCCACCAGCGTTACGGAAGAAGGTGGCAAGGCCGCCCAATGCCTTGCATGCGCAAAGACCACACGGTCCACGCCCGAAGGCTGCGTCCAAAGGGGCGACATCAGCATCATGGTCGTGTCGAACAGGATATGCACGGGCAGAGCCTATACACCAGTTGGGCGCAGCGCGCTGTCCAACCTTCCGCAGGGCATCATCATGTCGGCAGGATCGGCGTTGGTGGATCGTCCAATTCCAGATCGGCGATGCGCTGGCCACCACGCTTGATGGCACCGACCGAGGTTTCGATCTGGTCCACATCCTTTTGCACCTGGCCGAAATGCTTGCGCAGGCTATCGGTGCGGTCTTCCAGCCGGACCACATCCGCCAGCATCTTATCCACTTCCTTGCGAATGCGCCCCGCTTCCGTGCGCAGCCGCACATCACGCAGCAGCGCGCGCATGGTGCCAAGCACCGCCCAAAGCGTGGTGGGGGAGACGATATAAACGCCGCGCCGTGTGGCATCCGAAACAAGCGACACGAGCGAGGTATGCAATTCGGCATAAATCGCCTCGGACGGTACAAAAATCAGTGCACCTTCGGCAGTTTCGCCAGGGATGATGTAGCGTTCCGCCACATCCTTGATGTGCTTTTGCACATCGGCGGAAAATTGCCGAAGCTTTTGGGTGCGCGTTGCATCATCGACCGCATCGCGCAGCAGCAGCCAGGATTCCAGCGGAAATTTCGAATCAATCGCAATCGGGCCGGGCGGGTTTGGCAGATGGATCAGGCAATCGGCGCGCTTGCCATTGGAAAGTGTCGCTTGCAGGGTGAAGGCATCGGAAGGCAAACGGTCCGCGATGATCTGTTCCATTTGGCTTTCGCCAAAGGCACCGCGCGCCTGCTTATTGCCCAGAATACCCGCCAGTGTATTCACCTGCGTACCGAGCGCTTCGATATTGCCGCGCGCCGCATCAATCACCGCAAGCCTTTCCTTGATCTCGGCCGAGGTCGCGCCAAGGCTTGTTGTCATGCGTTCGGTTTGGCTGCTGAGTGCGGCGGAAAGGCTTTCATTCTGCCCCTTGATCGCTTCCGTCAGGCTGCGTTCCGCCTGGGTCAGCCGATCCGCCATGGCGGCTTCCTGCGCGGCGATGCGTGAGATTTGTTCCTGCACGGCGCCATTCAACACGCGGGTTTGATCCATCACCACGCTATTGACGCGATCGGCGATATCACCTTCCAGGGAAGCCACGCGTTCGGCCTGGCGTTCCTGCGCGGCGGCCAAAGCGGAAAGCTGGCCAAGCACCATGCCGGCCAGCGGATCAGGCGCAGGGCGGCGCAGAATCAGTACCAGGGCAATCAGCAGCGCCGCCAATAGAATGGCCAGCGGCAAAACCGCATCCGGTGGCAGCCAACTCGGCAAGGTCCAATGCTCCATGCGGCCCCTATACCCGCTTCAATGCCGGAAATGCCGCATGCCGGTGAATACCATGGCAAGCCCGGCCTTATCCGCGGCCTCAATCACCTCATTATCGCGGATTGAGCCACCTGGCTGGATAATGGCGGTGGCACCGGCGGAAGCTGCGATTTCCAGCCCATCAGCAAAGGGGAAAAACGCATCGGATGCCACCACGGAACCCTTGGCGAGCGGTTCAGCCAACCCCGCTGCCTTGGCCGCCGCTTCGCTTTTCCAGGCAGCGATGCGGCTGCTCTCCGCACGGTTCATTTGGCCCGCGCCAATGCCCACCGTGGCCAAGCCTTTGGCATAGACAATGGCATTGGATTTCACATGCTTGCAGACGCGGAAGGCAAACAGCAGATCGGCCATCTCAGCGGCGCTCGGTGTCCGCTTCGTGACGCATTTCAGCGTGGCTTCCGTCACGCGCCCGGCATCGCGCGATTGCGCCAGAAAACCGCCCGCGACGGAACGGAAAACCATCCCCGGCGCGG
Source organism: Roseomonas sp. (assembly GCA_020249925.1). Classification (GTDB taxonomy): domain Bacteria; phylum Pseudomonadota; class Alphaproteobacteria; order Acetobacterales; family Acetobacteraceae; genus Neoroseomonas. The sequence continues at coordinate 18,731 of JADCER010000021.1, forward strand.
CAGGATCAGGCAGGCCACCGGTCAGCAGCAGGCGCAGATTTTTCTTTTTTGCAAACACCGCAAGGGCCACTTCATCCGCATCGGGCGCGATCACCACTTCGGTGAAGATCGCGGTGATACGCTCCGCCGCCGCCGCATCCAGTTTGCGATTGGCCGCAACAATACCGCCGAAAGCCGATACCGGGTCGCATAATAGCGCACGATCCCAGGCTTGCGCCAAATCACCGGCCACCGCCACGCCGCAAGGATTGGCGTGCTTCACAATCACAATCGCCGGATCAGCGAATTCCGCCAGCGCTTCAAAGGCAGCATCCGTGTCGTTCAGGTTGTTATAGGAAAGTTCCTTCCCCTGGATTTGCCGCGCGGTGGCAATGCCGGGGCGCGCGCTGCCATCCAGATAAAACGCCGCCGATTGATGGGGGTTTTCGCCGTAGCGCAAAGTCTGGCGCAGCGTGCCGGTGAAGCTGAGGCGTTCAGGGAATGCCTGCCCTTCCTGCCCGGCGAACCAGCCGGAGATCGCCGCATCATAGGCCGCAGTGCGGGCATAGGCGGCGGCGGCAAGGCGCCGACGCGTGGCCAGGCGTGTGCCGCCCGCTTCCGCGATCTCCGCCTGCACCTCGGCAAAATGCGCGGGTTCCGTCAGCACCGCGACATGGGCATGATTCTTCGCCGCACTGCGGATCATCGCCGGGCCACCGATATCAATATTTTCGATGCAGTCGTCGAAAGCCGCACCCTTCGCAACCGTCGCCTCGAACGGGTAGAGATTGACCGCCACCAGATCAATCGGCGCAATGCCATGCGCCTGCATTTGCGCCAGATGCTCGGCCAGATCGCGCCGGCCCAGAATGCCGCCATGCACTTGCGGCACCAAAGTCTTCACGCGACCATCCAGAATTTCCGGAAAGCCTGTGTGGTCCGAAACATCCTTCACCGGCACGCCAGCATCGCGCAGCGCCTTGGCGGTGCCGCCCGTGGACAGGATCTCTACCCCGCGCGCCGCCAGGAAGCGGCCAAATTCGATCAGCCCGGTCTTGTCGGAAACGGAAAGCAGCGCGCGGCGCGGCGCGATCACATCAGTCATGGTGGGAATCCGTGCAAGCAATGCCCCGCGCCATACGCCCGGCGGCAGGGGGGATCAACCCTGGCACGGCTAATCAACGGGCAGGAAGATGAAGACCACCGCGCCCAGCAGGCAAAGCGCGGCTGCGGCGAAATTCCAGCGCAACGGCTCCCCCAGCCACATCACGGAAAACGCAGCAAAAACCGCGAGTGTGATCACTTCCTGCATGATCTTGAGCTGCTGGGCGGTAAAGGCGCCATAACCGATGCGATTGGCCGGCACCGCCAGGCAATATTCAAAAAACGCAATGCCCCAGGAAATCAGCACCGCAAGCCAGATCGGCCAGCTTGGCTGCTTCAAATGCCCATACCAGGCAAAGGTCATCAGGATATTGCTGCCCAGCAGCAGCAGCGGCGTCAGCAGGAAGGGGCTGGTTATCATGTCGCGGTTCTTTCGGATGTGGGCGGCAGGCGGCGCAGCAGCCAGACCATGATCGCCATGGCGGGCAGCGCCGCTGCCGTGGTCAGCACGAAAAACCAAGGCCAGCCCAGGCCTTCCGCCAGCACCCCCGATGTCGCCCCCAAGGTGCGCAAGGGCACCGCCGCCAGTGATGACAGCAGCGCATATTGCGTGGCGGTGAAGCTGCGATTGGTAAGCATGGCAAGGTAGGAAAGAAACGCTGCATCCGCGAGGCCATCGGTGAAATTCTCCACCCCCACCTGCGCGAACAGCATGCGGATATCATGCCCCGCAAAGGCCAGCGCGACATACATAAGGTTGGAGAGCATTTGCGTGATCCCGGTCAGGATCAAGGCGCGCCCGGTGCCTAGCTTCGCCACTAGCCAGCCGCCAGCCAAGGCGCCGGCAAGTGTCGCGACAAGGCCGAAGACAGAAGAAACACTCGCGACCTCAAGCCGCGTAAAGCCAAGCTGGCGGTAAAACGGCGCGGTCATGATGCCGGCCAAAGCCTCGCCTAGCTTGAACAGGGCAACAAAGGCGAGGATCGCGAACCAATAGCGCCGACGCATGAAATCGGCGAAGGGATCAATCACCGCATAGCGCAGCCGCGCGACCCAACCTTGCGGCGCAGCGCCCCCCTGATGCGTGGGTTCGGCGGCAAACAGCACGGCGGCAACGCCTATGCCCACCATCGCCGCACAGCCGGCAAAGGCAAAGGCCCAGCCGGCGAATTCAGCCATGGTGAGCGCCCCCGCGGTCGCCGCCAGCAAGGCGCCGCGATACCCCCAGACATAACAGGCGAGGCCATAGCCTTGGTCCGCTTCTTCCAGGCTTTCGATACGGAAGGCGTCAATCACAATATCCTGGCTGGCGGAAAGAAAAGCGACCGCGACCGCCACCGCCACCGTCAGGCTGACATTCAGCGCCGGGTTGGTCTGGCCGAGTGCGATAATGGCGCCGATCAGCGGGATTTGGATGGAAAGCAGCCAGCCGCGCCTGCGCCCGAGTGCGCGGAACAAGGGCGGCGGGCTATGGTCTATCAGCGGGGACCAGAGGAATTTCAGCGAATAGGACAGCCCAATCAGCGCCGTGAAGCCGATGGCGGCAAGCGACAGGTTGGATTCCGCCAGCCATTGCCGGAGCGTGAAGGCCGAAAGCGGCAACGGGACGCCCGCGGCAAAGCCAAGTGCCAGCATCACAAGGAAGCGCTTGTCGCGCCAGCGGGGAAGCGAATCGGCCATGGGCTGAAACTGACAGATGCGGCGCCCGCCTGCCACCATGAATGACTTGCCCTGGCGGCACTTGCCGTCGCAACATCGCGCAAAGCAGCGTGGGAGGCAGCGGCATGAATACCATCGCCAAGGCGAAGGGCCTTTTGGTGGAACCTGGCAAAACCTGGGATGGCATCGCGGCAGAGCCCATGAGTTTGGGCGGGGTTTTCACCAGCTACGTGCTGCCTTTGGCAGCGATTCCTTCCATCGGCAGCGCCATTGGCACCTTTCTGGCCGGGAATATGCCGAATGTTGCGGAATTGGTGATCAGCTACGTCATTGCGCTGGCGAGTGTGCTGATCATGGGCAAGATCATGCCGCCCCTGGCCGCGCGTTTTGGTGCCACACCCGATACCGAGGCGGGGATGAAGCTGGCGGCCTTCGCACCAACCGGCGCCTGGCTGGGCGGGCTTGCACTGATTGTGCCTTCCGTGGGCGGGTTTCTGGCGCTGATCGGGGCGCTCTATACGCTCTATTTGTTCTATGATGGCGCGCAGAGGCTGTTTCCCGTCGCGCAAGTGAAGGCGCGGATGCTGGGCTTTTCGGCCGTTTTGGCCTCCATTCTGCTGAATATGCTGATTGGCCTGATGGTGGGCATTCTGGCGAGCTGACCGCCCGCCCTTCCCGCCGCGCCCGCTGCGCTTATATCGGGCGAGAGGATTTGGGGATTTGGGCCATGCTTGTGACAGTTTTTGGCGGCGGCGGCTTTATCGGGCGCCATATCGTGCAGCGCCTGGCGGCGGCGGGCCATAGCATCCGGATTGCGGGCCGCGATACGGAACGCGCCGCCAGGCTTTGCACCATGGGTGGTGTCGGGCAGATCACGCCCGTTGCGGCCTCGATCACTGATGAGGCTTCATCAGCCCGCGCGGTAGCGGGGGCGGATATCGTCATCAATCTGGTCGGTATTCTGTTTGAAAGCCGGGCGGGGGATTTCCAGCGCATCCAGGCGGAAGGGGCGGGGCGTGTCGCGCGGCTGGCCGCTGCCGCCGGGGCCAAGCAATTCCTGCATCTTTCAGCGATTGGTTCTGATGCCGCCAGCCCGAGCCTTTACGCGCAAACCAAGGCAGCGGGCGAAGCCGCAGTGCTGGCGGCCTTCCCCGGCGCCATCATCCTGCGGCCTTCGGTGGTGTTCGGGGCAGAGGATCAATTCTTCAACCGCTTTGCGGGCCTCGCTTCCCTGCTGCCCTTCATGCCGGTGGTGGCGGGCGAAACCCGCTTTCAGCCGGTCTATGTGGGGGATGTGGCGGATGCCGCGATGGCCGCGCTGGCGGACCCGGCGGCGGCGGGCAAGACCTTCGAATTGGGCGGCCCGCGCGTGATGAGCATGCGCCAAGTACTGCGCTACATCCTGGATGTCACAGGCCGGCGCCGACCCATGATCGCCCTGCCGGAGGGCTTTGTTCGCCTGCAAGCGCGCCTTGGGGAGCTACTGCCAACGCCGCCGCTCACGCGCGATCAGCTCATCCTGCTGGGGAAGGATAATGTGGTTTCGCCCAATGCCTCGGGATTTCAGGCACTTGGTATCGAGCCCAAGGCGGTGGAGGCGATTGTGCCGGCCTATCTGGCGCGGTTCCGCCAGGGTGGGCAGCGGGTAGCGACGGCATAAAGTCCGCTTCGGACATAATTTAGGGGTGCGGGAGGTCTAAAGAAAAGCACGAAGTGGCGGCAGTTCCTATTTAGGTCATAAATTCTGTCCTTATCGCGCAAAAAAGACTCGCTTTGGTGATTGGCTTTGGTTATGGGGCGGTTCTGGCTTCAACCACGACCAAGGATTACCCCCTATGGCCGAGAAAATGCTGCAATTTGTCCGCCTGGCGCAGCACCAGCCGGATAAGCGGGAAGCAACCGACCGCCGCGCGGATTGGGCCGAGGTCTATCGCCCTTTTGTGGCGGAGGCGGCTTCCGAACAAGCCTCTCGCTGCTCCCAATGCGGGGTGCCGTTTTGCCAGGTGCATTGCCCGCTCAATAACAACATCCCGGATTGGCTGAAGCTGACCGCTGAGGGCCGGCTTGAGGAAGCCTATGAGGTTGCCTCGGCCACCAATAACTTCCCGGAGATTTGTGGCCGCGTCTGCCCGCAGGATCGGCTATGCGAAGGCAATTGCGTGATCGAAAAGGGCTTCAATTCGGTCACCATTGGCGCGGTCGAAAAATACATCACTGATACGGCCTGGGAGAATGGCTGGGTGAAGCCGCCCAAGCCCGTGCGCGAAAGGGCCGAGAGCATCGGCATTATCGGCGCTGGCCCCGCCGGGATGGCGGCGGCGGAACGGCTGCGCGTTTTGGGCTTTCAGGTCACGATTTATGATCGGCATGACCGCGCCGGCGGGCTGATGATCTACGGCATCCCGAATTTCAAGCTGGAAAAGGATGTGGTGGTGCGCCGCTGGCACCAATATGCTGAAGGCGGCATCGAATTCCGGCTGAATTGCGCGGTGGGGCGCGATATCTCCTTGGGCGAGTTGCGCCGCAAACATGCCGCGGTGCTGATTGCGACCGGGGTCTATAAGGCGCGCGATATTGCTGTGCCAGGCGCTGATCTGCTGGGCGTAGTGGCAGCGCTGGATTTCCTGATTGCGTCCAACCGGAAGGGTCTGGGTGATAGCGTGCCGGAATTTGACTCTGGCGCGCTGAATGCCGAAGGCCGGCATGTGGTGGTGATTGGCGGCGGCGATACCGCGATGGATTGCGTGCGCACGGCAACGCGCCAGGGTGCCGCTTCTGTCACCTGCCTTTATCGGCGCGACAAGGCGAATATGCCTGGGTCCATGCGTGAAGTGTATAATGCCGAAGAAGAAGGCGTGCGTTTTGAATGGCTCGCCGCGCCGGAAGCCTTTGAAGGCAAGGCGAAGGTTGAATCCGTGCGCGCCGTGCGCATGCATTTGGGCCTGCCCGATGCAACCGGCCGACAGCAGGTGGAACCCATCACCGGCAGCGATTTCACGGTGAAGGCTGATCTGGTGATCAAGGCGCTTGGCTTTGATCCGGAAGATTTGCCGGTGATGTTCGAAGAACCCGCGCTTTCCGTGACGCGCTGGGGCACGTTGAAGGTGGATCATCGCAGCATGATGACATCGCTGCCGGGTGTATTCGCGGCGGGTGATATCGTGCGCGGCGCATCCCTGGTGGTCTGGGGCATTCGCGATGGCCGCGATGTCGCGGAACAGATTGCGGCTTTTGTTGAAAAAGGGAGCACGGCGCTGGCCGTGGCAGCGGAATGATGCGTCGCCTGATTCTGGCTATACTGCTGGTGGCAATGCCGGCTGCCGCTCAACAGCCGAATATTTTGGACGAAAAGCTGGTTGCGGCCCGTGAATTAGTCACCGCGATGCGTGCCGAATCCCAAATGAACGCTACAATTGATGCCCTGCGCGGTTATATGGTGCATTCCTTCGTCACCGCTGCACCGCGGCTTGGCGAAGCCAAGGCGCGTGAATTGGTGGATGAATTCATTATGCCCGAATTTCGCGCAAGTACCGGCGAATTCCGCGAAATCTTCGCCGGGCTCTATGCCCAGCGCCTGACAGTAGCGGAAATGCGCGAGTTGGCGCGCTTTCATCAATCGCCGCTTGGTCAGCGCATGCTTGAAGTCACGCCCGAAATAACAGCGGCAATCATTCCGATTTCGTCCGCATGGGGACAGCGCGTCGTGCAGCAGGCGCTGACCAAACACCGCGATGCACTCCGTCAACGCGGCCTGCCGCTTTAGGCTGAAGGATCAAAGCCATGTCGAATGACGAAGCTTTTGTGGCGAGATATCAAGCAGCCGTCGCGCGCCTAACTGCCCAAGCGCATCTTGACCTGACAGAACACGACGCCTGCGGTGTTGGCTTGGTGGCCGCGCTGGATGGCAAGCCGCGGCGCGCGGTCGTGCAAGCCGGCATTGATGCCCTGCGCGCCGTTTGGCATCGCGGCGCCGTGGATGCGGATGGCAAGACCGGTGATGGTGCGGGCATTCATGTCGAAATCCCGCAGGATTTCTTCGCCGCCGTGGTGGAACGCGGTGGTGATAGGCTCCGCCCCGGGCGCATCGCGGTTGGCCAGGTATTTTTGCCGAAATCCGATCTGGGTGCGCAGGAACGCTGCCGACAGATTGTCGAAACCGAAATCCTCAATGCCGGCTATGCGATCTATGGCTGGCGGCAAGTGCCGATCAATGTCGCCTGTATCGGCGAAAAGGCCAATGCAACGCGGCCCGAGATCGAACAAATCCTGATCCATGATCCGGAACAGCGCGATATCGCGACCATCGAACGCGATATGTATGTCATCCGTCGGCGGATCGAAAAACAGGCCATCGCAGCGCAGATTGCGGAGCTTTATCTCTGCTCACTCTCCGCGCGGTCCATCATCTACAAGGGCATGTTCCTGGCCGAAGCGCTGACGGAATTCTACCCCGATCTGTTGGATGAGCGTTTCGTCAGCCGCTTCGCGATCTACCATCAGCGCTATTCCACCAATACTTTCCCGACCTGGCGGCTGGCGCAGCCCTTTCGGACACTCGCGCATAATGGCGAAATCAATACGCTGCATGGCAATGTGAATTGGATGAAGTCGCATGAGACGCGACTATCGCATCCTTTGCTCGATCCCTACATGGAAGACATCAAGCCTGTGGTGCAGGCGGGTGGTTCTGATACCGCGACGCTTGATAACGTGTTTGAATTGCTGGTGCGTGCCGGGCGCGATGCGCCCATGGCGAAGGCACTGCTGATCCCGGAAAGCCTTGGCAATAACGCGACGATTCCGCCGGCGCATCGCGACCTGTTCCTGTATTGCAATGCAGTCATGGAACCCTGGGATGGTCCGGCGGCGATTTGCGCGACCGATGGGCGCTGGGTGGTGGCGGGGCTGGACCGCAATGGTCTGCGGCCTTTGCGCTACAGCATCACGTCTGATGGCATGCTGATTGTGGGCTCCGAGACCGGCATGGTGAAGCTGGCCGAAGACCAGATCATTCAAAAGGGCCGTGTTGGTCCTGGCCAATGCATTGGCGTTGATCTGGATGAGGGGCGGTTCTTTGAAGACAAAGCGCTGAAGGATCTGATCTCGGCCCGCAAGCCCTTTGGTCAATGGACCGAACGCACCACGCGCATTGATGAAATTGTGAAGGCCGAAGCTGATGAACGCGCGAACCTGACCGGTGAGGATTTGCGCCGCCGTCAGCTCTCTGTCGGCTACACCTTGGAAGAATTGGAATCCATCCTGCACCCCATGGTGGAAGACGCCAATGAGGCGGTAGGGTCCATGGGTGATGACACGCCCATTGCGGTGCTGTCTGAACAATATCGCGGCCTGCATCACTATTTCCGCCAGGCCTTCAGCCAGGTGACCAATCCGCCGATTGATAGCCTGCGCGAAACCCGCGTGATGACGCTGAAGACGCGGCTCGGCAATCTCGGAAATATCCTGGATGAAGACCCGACGCAGTGTGACATGCTGATGCTGGATAGCCCTGTGCTGTCCAATGCTGAATTCGATGCCATGCGCGCCTATATGGGCACAACCGCTTGCGTGGTGGATTGCACCTTCCCGGTTGCGGAAGGTGAGGCCGGGCTGCGTCGCCACATTGAACGCATCCGGCGTGAGGCTGAGGAAGGGGTACGTTCCGGCTGCGCCCATGTGATCCTGACAGATGAGGCGCAATGCGCCGAACGCGCCGTGATCCCAATGATTCTTTCGGTCGGTGCGGTGCAGACGCATCTGGTGAAGAACGGGTTGCGCACCTTCACCTCACTCAATGTCCGTGTCGCGGAATGCCTGGATGTGCATTATGTCGCGGTGCTGATTGGTGCGGGTGCGACCACGGTGAATGCCTATCTGGCGCAGGAAAGCATCGCGGATCGGCACAGGCGCGGCCTATTCGGTGCCATGTCTTTGCGTGAAGCCGTGGGGCGCTACAAGAAGGCGGTGGATAAGGGTCTGCTTAAGGTCATGTCCAAGATGGGGATTGGCGTTTTGTCCTCCTATCGCGGCGGCATGAATTTCGAAGCGATTGGGCTTTCACGTGCGTTGGTGGCGGAGTTTTTCCCCGGCACGCCTTCGCGCATTTCTGGCATCGGCCTTTCCGGCATTGCGCGGCGCGTGCTGGCCTTGCATGCTAAGGCTTGGGCGGAAGGCGCGGTGACGCTGCCGATTGGTGGGCTTTACAAGCTGCGCCGCCGCGGGGAAGCGCATGCCTTTGACGGCACGCTGATCCATACACTGCAAAGCGCGGTGGAGAGCGAAAGCTACCAGACCTTCAAGCGCTATTCCGATGCGGTGCGGCGCCTGCCGCCGGTTGCGCTGCGCGATCTGCTCGATTTCCGCACCGAAGGCCGCGCACCGATTGCGCTGGAAGAAGTGGAGAGCATCACAGAAATCAGGAAGCGCCTGGTCGCGCCCGGTATTTCGTTGGGCGCGCTGAGCCCTGAAGCACATGAGACGCTGTCCATCGCCATGAACCGCATTGGTGCGCGGAGCGATTCCGGCGAAGGCGGTGAAGACCCCGCCCGCGCCAAGCCACGCGCCAATGGCGATAACGCCAATTCCGCGATCAAGCAGATTGCCTCTGGCCGCTTTGGCGTGACGGCGGAATACCTCAACAGTTGCCGAGAGATCGAAATCAAGGTCGCGCAGGGGGCGAAGCCTGGTGAGGGCGGGCAATTGCCCGGCTTCAAGGTGACGGGGCTGATTGCGAAACTGCGCCATTCCACGCCCGGCGTGATGCTGATCAGCCCGCCGCCACATCATGACATCTATTCGATCGAGGATCTGGCGCAGCTGATTTATGATCTGAAGCAGATCAATCCGGATGCGACGGTCTGTGTGAAACTCGTCAGCCGTTCCGGCATTGGCACCATTGCGGCCGGTGTCGCGAAGGCCAAGGCGGATGCGATTCTCGTCTCCGGCCATTCCGGTGGCACGGGCGCCTCGCCGCAGTCTTCCATCAAATATGCCGGCCTGCCCTGGGAAATGGGGCTGTCTGAGACGCATCAGGTTTTGCTGCTCAATCGGCTGCGTCATCGCGTGAAGCTCCGCACCGATGGTGGCATCAAGACCGGGCGCGATGTGGTGATTGCCGCCATGCTGGGCGCTGAGGAATTCGGCATTGGCACGGCATCGCTGGTGGCGATGGGCTGCATCATGGTGCGGCAATGCCATTCCAATACCTGCCCGGTTGGCGTCTGCACGCAGGACGAGGCTTTGCGCGCCAAATTCGCCGGCAGTCCGGAAAAGGTGATCAATCTTTTCTCCTTCATCGCCGAAGAAGTGCGCGAGATTCTGGCAAGCCTCGGCATGCGGAAACTCACTGACGTGATTGGCCGCACCGATCTGCTGCAACAGGTCAGCCGCGGGTCTGAGGATTTGGACGATCTCGACCTCAATCCGCTGCTAGTCCAGGCAGATGCCGGCGCCTTCACACCCTATTGCACCTTGGAAGGCCGCAATGAGGTGCCGGAGACCTTGGATGCGGAAATGATCCGCGATGCGGATGCGCTGTTCCGCCATGGCGAAAAGATGCAGTTGCAATACAATATCCGCAACACGCATCGCGCCATCGGCACGAAAGTATCTTCGCGCATTGTGCGGCAATTTGGCATGACAGGGCTGCAAGCCGGGCATTTGACCGTGCGGCTGCGTGGCAGTGCCGGCCAGTCACTCGGCGCCTTTGGCGTGCGCGGCTTGAAGCTGGAAGTCTTCGGCGATGCCAATGATTATGTCGGCAAGGGGCTATCGGGCGCTTCCATTGTGGTGCGTCCCGCGCCTTCATCCAACCTGATCTCCAATGACAATACCATCATCGGCAATACGGTGTTGTATGGCGCGACGGCTGGGGAGCTTTTCGCCGCCGGCCAGGCCGGTGAGCGCTTCGCCGTGCGCAATTCCGGCGCCATTACCGTTGTGGAAGGCTGCGGCGCTAATGGCTGTGAATACATGACCGGCGGCACGGTGGTGATTCTGGGCGCGGTTGGCGATAATTTCGGCGCGGGTTTCACTGGTGGCCAGGCCTTCATCTATGATGCGGATGGCACGTTTGAAAAGCGCATCAATCCGGAAACCCTGCTCTGGTCGCGTCTTGCGCATCCGCATTGGGAAGATGCGCTGCGTGATCTGATCGCGCGCCACGTCACTGAAACCGGCAGCCGTTTTGCCGCGCGCCTGTTGAATGAATGGGCGACGGAACGCGGGCGCTTCTGGCATGTGGTGCCGAAGGAATTTGCGCAATATCTGCCGGTACCGATGAGCGAAGTGCCTGCGATTGCGGCGGAGTAAGGCCATCCAACAACCACCAGCACGCTGAAAGGAATTGGGAATGTCAATCGAACAGATGGCCCATTATCAAAGCAAGCTCGCCTTTGAGATGGATTCCTGGGACTTGCACGTCGCGCTCAGCAATAATGAGGCTTTGGTGGTCGTGGATGGCCGATCCGAAGCGGCCTTTGCGAAGGAACATATCCCCGGTGCGATCAACCTGCCGCATCGGGGCATTTCCACGCTCAGCACCGAAGCCCTGGACAAGTCGAAGACCTATATCTGCTATTGCGATGGCATTGGGTGCAACGGGTCAACCAAAACCGCGCTCAAATTGCTGACCCTGGGTTTCAAGGTGCGTGAATTGATCGGTGGCTTGGATTGGTGGAAGCGCGATGGCTATCAGACCGCCGGGCTTGAAGGCCGGCCCGGTACGCCGGTTGGCTGCGGTTGCTGAAAATTATTTTCAAGGCGCCCAATGCCACTCATCGCTGCTCTACGCGCCAACGCGCCCAGGGCGCAGTATCCGGCAGGCGCTGTGGTGCTGCGGCAGGGCCGGAAAAGCGCAGCCCAATCTCTGGCGCCTCGGCCGCCGGGGGGCGCAGCGCGAAGCCGATATCAAGCGTTGCGCGCGGCAAATCCACGGAACCGGTGACGCGGGCGGAAACGCCGCCTTCGGCCGCCAAGCGCATTTCTTGCACCGAAAGCCGACCGGCAGAGACTTGCCAGCCACCTTCCAGCCGCTCCACCGCCGTGGCACCACCAATCAGCGCGCGCCGCAAAGCGGCCTCGGCCATCAAGGGATCAGCCAATCCGGCGGCGGCATAGGCATCACGCAGCGCCAGACCCGCTACCACCCCATCCGCCAGCAGGAAACGCCCGGAACCTTGCAAAGAAGAAAGCAGCGCGGCTGGCGCATGGCCGGAAGCCGCCAAACGCCCGGCGGCTTCAACACGCCCCGCCGCCAGATCAAGCGGCAGATCGAAGATCGGATGCGCCAGGGTTGCGCTGGTGATCTCAAAACTGCCTTCCAGCCGCGGTGGCTCGGCCGCGAAATCCAAAAGGCCCTTCCCTTCCATGACGCCGCCGGCAAATCCGGCGCGGAAGGCGCCCAAGCCAAGGCGGCCATTATCCAGTGTCAGCTCGGCCTGGGCATTATCGACAGGCGGCAGGCCCAGCACGGCGATGCGCGCGGCACTCAGCGCGAAGCTGCCATCCAAACCAGCCAGCACCGCCAAGGGTAGTGGTTCCTGATCCGTCAGATCAGGCCCTGGCAGGGCCAGATTTTCTGCCGCAAGCCGAAGCGTGAGCCTGGGTCGCGCACCGGTCAGGTCCAGCCGCGCCTCCCCCGCAGCGCGGGTTTCCGCCGCGACCAGCGTAAACAAGGGCAGGGTGAAGACGCTGCCCTCCCCCACCATGCGCGCGATGAGAGAGGCTGAGCCCTCACCCATCCAGCCTGGCTCCTCACGCCCGAAAACCTGGGCGTAAAGCCGTGCCGCGCTTGGGTGGCGGAAGGTCAGGCTGCCTTCCCCGCGCGCCCTTGGCAGATCAAGCACCGCATTCGCATCAAGCCGTGCATCTTCAAGGGCGATTTCAGCGCCGAGCGTCAGCGCCTCCGCCGCGCCATTGCCGCGAAGGCGCAGCGTTGCCGGCAGCGCCGCCAAACCCGCCGGCAGCGGGAAGCCGCCAAGGATTGCCGGCGGCAGGGCATTTGCGGTGGGGGCGGCGATTTCCAGCACAAGATCGGCGAAGCTGGGGGCGGCACCGAGGGTGACGCCACCGCTGACGGCCAAACTGGCTTGGCCTTGCCGTGCCGATAGCCGCTGCACGGCAAGCCGCCCGGCATCCAGCGTGGCATCCAGCGCCACGCCATCCAGCGCCTGGCCCTGCCATTCCAGCCGCCCGGCAGTCAGGCGCAGATTGGCGTCAAAGCCTTGCAACGCTTCATTCGCGGCCTGCCAGGTCAGGCTTTCAGCAAGCAGCCCATCCAAAGCCAGCGCATCAATCGAAAGCCCAAGCCCAAGCGCGGGCCGCGCGCCCAGCCGCAAGGCGCCCGCCCCGGCATAGCGCCCGCCATCCAGCAGGACGGAGAATTCCGGCGCCTCCACAAGGTTCGGTTCCAAAACCAGGCGCCCACGGCCTTCAAAGCGGCGCAGCCTTGTGGGGTCTGGCGCCGCGACCGCTAAGCCGAAGGCGGCAAGGCTATCACGCAGGCTGGGGCCGCCGATGCTGAATGCCAATTCCAGCCTTTCGCCCAGTGTGGCACCGCGCGCTTCCAACTCAGCCTCTCCGGGCAGAACTGCCGCTATATCGGTCAGCGTCATGCGCGCGCCGTCGCGGGCGATGCCGGCCTTGAAGCGGCGCAATTCATGCCCCTGCCAGCGCACTGCTTCGGCAGATACATCGAGCACGATCGGGAAGGGCCAATCGCGTGCGGCGCGCATGGCGGCGATCCAGGGGTCCAGATCCAGCCGGTTCATGCTGACGGCCAGATCCATTTTCGCTTCCGGCGCCAATTGGATTTCCGCCGCGGTGCGGCCGGTGCCGCCATCAAATTCCACCGCCAGATCGGGGGTGACGATCCGATCCTCACTGGCGCGGATGCGGCCCGTGATACGGAAGGGCAAGGCAGGCGCGGGCAGAAAGGCCGAAAGATAAGCGCCGGAGGCTTCAAGCCGCCCCTCATAGCCACCTTCGGCGAGCAGGGCGCCGCGCGTGACCAGCGACGCGCCCTGGCCATTCAGGCGCAATTCCAAGGTGCCAATGCCATCATAGCCAGGCCGGCCGAGCACGGCCTGGAAGCGTGCCTCGGCCCCTGCGCGCACAAAACTGCCTTCCAGGCGCACCGCATCCAAGGGTCCGGGGGCCACCAGCCGCGCGGCGACATTTTCCAAGGCCACTTCACCCAGCGTGACGCGGCTGGCTTCAATGCGCGCGGCGAAATCCGAAAGCCAAGGCGGCGGGCGGAGCGCACCGGCAGCGGGCAGCGGCCAGGGCAGGCGGATATCGGCACCCACCAGCACCAGATCACGCGGTTCCAACCGCCCAAGCACCAGCGGCAAAAGACCAAGCTTAAGCCGAAGTGTGCGCGCCTTCACGCCAAGCCCGCCCTGGTCGCCGCCCAGATGCACCTCATCCGCTTCAATCACGGGCTGCGGCAGCAGCACAACACGAAGCGGCCCCTGCAAGGCGACCGGCCGCCCAAGCCGTTCCTCGGCCAGCGCTGCCAGGCGGTCGCGCTGGTCTTCCCAGGAAATCAGGCGCGGCCCGACCCAGACCGCCGCAAGCGCGATCCCGGCCAGAAGAAGCGCGAAAAGGCTACGGCGTGATTTCAGCTTGCTGGCCCCCAACCACCACCGCCGGGCGTTTCAATGCCAAGCACTTCGCCGGCCGCGAGATGCGCGGAATCGCTCCCCCCCAGCCACTGGATGCTGCCATCGGCGCGTTCCACCCATTGCCGGCCGGCTGCGCCATTGGCGCCGCCTTGCAAGCCATGCGGGGGGACGTTGCGGCGCGATGCGACAATCACCGCTTCCATCGGATGCAGGAAGCGAATGCGCCGGCGTGACCCATCACCGCCGCGCCAGCGCCCGGCACCGCCCGAGCCGCGACGGATGGAAAATTCCTCAAGCCGCACGGGGTAGCGCAGTTCCAGAATCTCCGGATCGGTCATGCGCGTATTGGTCATATGGGTTTGCACTGGGCCGGCGCCATTAAAGCCCGGTCCCGCGCCGATGCCGCCGCAAATCGTCTCGTAATACTGGTAGCGCGCATCGCCAAAAAGCAGATTGTTCATGGTGGCCTGGGCAGAGGCGCAAGCACCAAGTGCGGCGAGCAGCGCATTGCAGGTCATTTGACTGACCTCCGTATTGCCGGCCACCACCGCGGCACCCGGGCGTGGCGACAGGAAGGTTCCCTCCGGGATCACGATTTCCAAGGGCTTGAGGCAACCATCATTGAGCGGAATATCTTCGCCCACCAAACACCGGAAGCAATAAAGTACCACGGCGCGGCAGACTGCCGATGGGGCGTTGAAATTGCTCGGGCGTTGCGGACCGGTGCCGGTGAAATCAATCACGGCCTTGCGCGCGGCGCGGTCAACACGAATGGCGACTTTCAGCGGCGCGCCATCATCAATGCTGGTCTCAAAACGCCCATCAGGCAGTTTTTCCAAGACGCGGCGCACGCTTTCTTCGGCATTGTCCATCACATGCCGCATATAGGCGCTGACGGTGGCAAGCCCGTAATCGGCCACCGCGCGGCGCAATTCCTGCACGCCTTTTTCATTGGCGGCGATTTGTGCCTTGATATCCGCCACATTCACATCCGGGCTGCGCGCGGGGTAGCGTGCGCCCGCCAGCAGGGCGCGAAACTCCGCTTCCCGAAATTCTCCGCCATCCACCAGCAGGAAATCATCAATCACCACACCTTCTTCTTCCAGCGTGCGCGACAGTGGCGGTGTGGAGCCAGGCGTGAGGCCACCAATATCGGCGTGATGCCCGCGTGAGCCGACAAAGAACAGGATGGTTGTGCCTGCCGCATCAAAGACCGGCGTGATCACCGTCACATCCGGCAAATGCGTGCCGCCATTATAGGGATTGTTCAGCGCCACCACATCGCCAGGCTTGAGGGTCTCGCCGCGCGTGCGAATCACGGTACGCACACTTTCGCCCATGGCGCCGAGATGCACCGGCACATGCGGTGCATTGGCAATCAGCGCGCCAGTGGCATCGAAAATGGCGCAGGAGAAATCGAGCCTTTCCTTGATATTCACCGAAAGGCTGGTGTTTTGCAGCACGGCGCCGGTTTGCTCGGCAATGCTCATGAACAAATTGTTGAAAAGCTCGAGCATCACCGGATCGGGGCGATCTGTCGCCGCCACATCCGCCGCGCGCGCCCGGGCCGCGATGCGGCGCAGCACGAGGTGATTGCGCGCGGTAACCTCTGCCTCCCAGCCCGGTTCCACCACGGTGGTGGCATTGGCTTCACGCAGCAACGCCGGCCCCTTGATGCGATCCCCCGCGCAAAGCGCTTCACGGTCATGCACAGGTGCTGCGTGTTCAGCACCGCCGGTGAAAAGGGCGATGGTGTCCAAGGGCTTTGGCGCCTCAGCCGAAGCGCGCGGTGGCAGCGCGGCTTCGCGCACTTCCTCACCGGGGGCGGTGACTTCCGCGATGCAGGCTTCGACGATCACTTGGCGTTCCGGTGTCGCGAAGCCAAAGCGCCGGCGATGCGCTTCGGTGAAGGCGGCCAAAACTTCCTGATGTGTGCCAAACGCCACCGGCAGGAAGGTATCCGTGCCGGCATAGCGCAGATGGAGCCGCCGCGCTGCTTGCAGGCGCGCGGGATCGGCGCCTTGGCGCGCCAGTTCTTCCCGCCCCGCTGCCACCAGCGCTTCAAGCCGCGCGGTGAGATCATTGATGGCATCAGCGGTGAAGGGTGCTTCCACCGCGGCTTCACGGATTACGGCTTGATCGGCCAGGCCCATGCCATAGGCAGAAAGCACGCCGGCAAAGGGGTGGATGAAGACCGTTTCCATGCCCAGCTCATCAGCGACCAAACACGCATGCTGCCCGCCCGCGCCGCCGAAGCATTGCAGGGCGAAGCGCGTCGCATCATGGCCCTTCTGGATCGAAACCTGCTTGATGGCATTGGCCATATTGGCAACCGCCACACGCAAAAACCCTTCCGCCACCGCGCGCGGATCCGGCGCTGGCTTGCCTTGTGCCTTGCCGATTTCAGCCGCCATTGCCGAGAATTTCGCAGCGACAATCGCTGCATCCAAGGGCTGATCACCATACGGGCCGAAAATCGCCGGGAAATGATGCGGCTGGATCTTGCCGACCATGACATTCGCATCCGTCACCGTGAGCGGCCCGCCGCGCCGATAACAGGCCGGCCCCGGCACCGCACCGGCGGAATCCGGCCCCACGCGGAAACGCGCACCATCAAAATGCAGAATGGAACCACCGCCAGCGGCAACGGTGTTGATCGCCATCATCGGTGCACGCATGCGCACGCCAGCGACTTCGGTTTCAAACGCACGCTCAAAGGCGCCGGCATAAAGTGCAACATCGGTGGAGGTGCCGCCCATATCGAAGCCAATGATCCGTTCAAACCCACCCATGGCCGCAGTGCGTGCGGCACCGACAATCCCGCCGGCGGGGCCAGACAGAATCGCATCCTTGCCCTGGAAATGCCCGGCTTCGGTCAGCCCACCGCTTGATTGCATGAAATAGAGCCGCACACCGGGTAATTCCGCCGCCACCTGATCCACATAGCGGCGCAGAATGGGCGAGAGATAGGCATCAACAACGGTGGTATCCCCGCGCGGCACAATGCGCGGCAAAGGGCTGGCGCGGTGGCTCAAGGAGATTTGCCCAAAGCCTTCTTCGCGGGCGATGGCACCAAGCTTTTCCTCATGCGCCGGATGCGCCCAGGCATGCATCATCAGAATGGCAACGGCGCGGAAGCCTTCGCGATGCGCGGTGCGCAGCGCCTCACGCGCCCCAGCCTCATCCAAGGCTTCCAATTCCGTGCCATCCACCGCGACACGCCCGCCGATTTCAACGGCGCGTTCATGCAGCAATTCCGGCAGGCGCACATCAAGATCAAACAAGCGGGGGCGCGCCTGATTGCCGATGCGCAGCAAATCAGCAAAGCCGCGATTGACCAGCAGCAGCACACGTTCACCCTTGCGTTCCAGCAGCGCATTGGTGGCGACCGTGGTGCCCATTTTCACCGCCTCGATCAGGCCGGGCGGGATCGGCGTGCCGGCGGCAAGGCCAAGGCATTGGCGAATGCCGGCAACGGCAGCGTCCTTGTAGCGTTCCGGGTTTTCGGAGAGCAGTTTCAGCGTGGAAAGCCGCCCAGCCGGATCGCGCGCGACGATATCGGTGAAGGTGCCGCCGCGATCAATCCAGAATTGCCAAGCCGACATGCAAAACCCTTGGGTCGAAGGAAGTTGAAGCCAAGGGGTCTAAAACATTATCCGGCCAAGCGAAATCGGGTCAGAGCCCCGCGTCGGCCGGCACCAGCACCTGCCCAGCCTCATCCACCCTCGCGGCCACGGCTTCCAAAGCCTCCCCGTAACAGGGGCCGGAGACGCATTCGCCGGATTCAATCTCAAATCGCGCGCCATGGGCGGAACAAAGGATGTGCTGGCGCTTGGCATCCAGAAAGCGATCCGGCACGGGGTCCAAAGGCAGGCCGATATGCGGGCAGGAATTCACATAGACCCAAACCGCGCTGCCGCGCCGGACAGCGAATAACCCCATGAAGGCGCCGGGTGCCGCCGGAAAGCCCTTGGACCCGCCATCGGGGATATCCTCAAGCGCACAAAGCGCGCGTTCCGGCTTGCTCATTTGCCGGCCCAGCCGCCCATGCGGGCGATGATATCCCAATGCTCCGGCGCAATCGGCATGACGGAAAGCCTTGATTGGCGGATCAAAGCCACATCGGCCAGCGCCGGTTCGGCCTTGATGGCCGCCAGCCCCACGGGCTTCGGCATGGGCGCAACCGCGCGCATATCCACACAAACCCAGGATGAGCCTTCCTCGGCGGTCGGGTCGGGATAGGCTTCGCGCACCACCTCGACCACGCCCACAACCTCTTTCCCGATGTTGGAATGGTAGAAGAAGGCCAAATCGCCCAGCTTCATGGCCATCAGGTTCTTCTTGGCGAGGTGGTTGCGCACGCCCGTCCAGGGCTCCACGCCATTGGCGAGCTGCTGGTCCCAGGAAAAGGCATCGGGTTCGGATTTCACCAGCCAGCGGGAAGCGGGCGCTTTGGTCCTGGCTGCTGGCATGGCGTTCCTCTATCCCCCGGCGCCGGATCGGGGCGCCTGACAAGCAGGTAACGCCAGACGCGTTGGGCTTCAATAAGCCAAGGTCGGGTTTTCGAAGCGGGGGGACTCCCTTGGCGAAGCACCGCCCCCCATGTGAAGCTGGCAAGGAGGCAGGCGGGTGATTCCACCCGCCGGATATGTAGGCTAGTCTGACCATGTGGACGCCAGAATGACAGCTAAAGCTGACAGCAGCCCGAGCGGTGCCGCCCCTGGCGCGCGTTCGCTGCACCGCTTTGCCAATCCCGGACGCTTCCTCCGCGCATCGGCCAGGGTGCAGGTTTGGCTTTGGGTCGCGGCGGCCTTGGTGCTGGGCGCTGGGCTGGTTTGGGGCCTTTTCCTCTCCCCGCCCGATTGGCAGCAGGGTGAGACGGTGCGCATCATGTATGTGCATGTGCCGATGGCCTGGCTTGCCATGGGTGGCTACACGGCGCTGGCTGCGGCTTCCGTCATGTCGCTGATCTGGCGCCACCCCTTGGCTGATCTTTTCGCGCGGGAGTTATCGCCAGTGGGCGCCTTGGTAACGGCGCTTTGTTTGGCGACAGGCAGCCTTTGGGGGCGGCCCATGTGGGGCACCTGGTGGGTCTGGGATGCGCGGCTGACTTCCGTTTTGGTGCTGTTCTTCCTGTGGTTGGGCCATGCGGCGCTGACGCGCGCCTTTGAAGATCAGGAACGCGGCGCGCGGGTTGGGGCGATCCTTGCGCTGGTCGGCATTGTGAATATCCCGATCGTGAAATTCAGCGTGGATTGGTGGAATACGCTGCATCAGCCGGCTTCCGTCACGCGCTTTGATGCGCCGGGGATGCATGTGGATATCCTCTATCCGCTGCTGACCTGCGCGCTTGGCTTTTCGCTGCTGTTTGGCGCGGTGGTGCTGGCGCGCACGCGCGCTGCGGTGATGGAACGGCGCATCCGCGCCCTGCAATTGGCCCGCGCCCGGCGTGAGGAGGCTTTGGGCGCATGAGCCACGCATTCTTCATCACCGCTTCCTATGCGCTGGTCCTGCTTGGCTTCGGTGCATTGGTTTTGGATGCGGCGCGCCGGCACGCTGCCGCCAAGCGCCTGCTGGCGGAATTGGATCCGCGTGGGGATCGGCCATGACACGCAAAAAGCGCCGGCTTTATGTTCTGCTGCTCTGCGGGCTTGGGCTTGGCAGTGCGACCGCGCTGACGCTGACAGCGTTTCAGGACAATCTGGTGTTCTTCCGTTCGCCGTCAGACATTGTTCGCGAAGCGCCGCCGGCCAATCGCGCCTTTCGTTTGGGTGGGCTAGTGGAAGCGGGCAGCCTGGAACGCGGCACGAGCGCGGATGGCAAACCAACCGCCAATTTTCGTGTGACCGATGGGGCGCATACCATTCGGGTTTCCTATGCCGGCGTGCTGCCGGATTTGTTCCGTGAAGGCCAGGGCGTGGTGACGCTTGGCATGATGCAGCCCGATGGGGTTTTCCGCGCGCGCGAAGTGCTCGCGCGGCATGACGAAACATATATGCCGCCGGAAGTGGCTGATGCGCTGAAGCGCGCCGGCCATTGGAACCCGGCGGAAGGTGCGCCACCGCCACCGGCGGAATGGAACACCGCACCAAGGAGAGGCGGATGATCGGGGAACTTGGCCATTTCGCATTGGCGCTTGGCTGCATTCTGGCCTTGGCGCAATCGGTCCTGCCATTGGTTGGCGCGCATCGGGCGGATGCGCGGCTGATGGCGCTGGCGGCACCCTTGGCGGTGGCGCAGCTGATTGCAATTGCCGCTGCTTTCGCCGCGCTGCTTTGGGCCTTTGCGGTGAATGACACCACGGTTTCGAATGTGGTGCTGAACAGCCATTCGGCGAAGCCGCTGCTTTATAAATTCTCAGGCGCCTGGGGCAATCATGAAGGGTCCATGGTGCTTTGGGTGCTGACGCTCGCCCTTTGCGGTGGTGCGGTTGCTGCTTTCGGGCGCGATTTGCCGAGTGCCTTGCAGGCGCGTGTGCTTGGTGTGCTGGGGCTGATCGCCGCTGGATTTCTTGGCTTCATCATTTTCACCTCCAACCCGTTTGAGCGTGTTTGGCCGCCGCCCATGGATGGGCAGGGGCTCAATCCATTATTGCAAGACCTTGGCCTCGCTTTGCATCCGCCGATGCTTTACCTCGGCTATGTTGGCTATGCGGTGACTTTTGCCTTTGCGGTGGCAGCGTTGCTGGAAGGCCGCGTGGATGCGGCTTGGGGGCGTTGGGTGCGGCCCTGGTCGTTGGCGGCCTGGTCGTTCCTGACACTTGGCATCGCGCTTGGGTCCTGGTGGGCTTATTATGAGCTTGGCTGGGGTGGCTATTGGTTCTGGGATCCGGTGGAAAACGCGTCCCTGCTGCCCTGGCTGATTGGTGCGGCGCTGCTGCATTGCGCGATTGTCGTTGAAAAACGCGAAAGCCTGAAAATCTGGACGGTGCTGCTGGCGATTTTGGCCTTTGCCATGTCCTTGCTTGGCACCTTCCTGGTGCGCTCAGGCGTGTTGAATTCGGTGCATGCTTTCGCCAATGACCCGGCGCGCGGCGTGTTTATCCTGGGGCTGCTGATGGCCTATGTGGCGGGGGCCCTGGCTTTGTTCGCCTGGCGCGCGCCGCGGCTGGGTGGCACCGGCATTTTTGCGCCGATTTCGCGCGAAGGCGCGCTGGTGCTGAATAATCTGCTGCTCTGTTCCATCACCGCCGTGGTTCTGGTGGGCACGCTTTGGCCGATGTTCGCCGATATCCTGTTCGGTGCAAAAATCTCGGTCGGCGCGCCCTTCTTCAATGCGGCGACAGCGCCGCTGGCGATCCCGCTGGTGGCAGCCATGGCAGTGGGGCCGCTGCTCGCTTGGAAGCGCGCTGATCTTGCGGGCGCCTTGCAGCGGCTTTGGTGGGTTGGGTTGCTGGCGGTGGCGGCGGCTTTTCTGACGCTATTGATCGCGGGCTATCATGTTTGGCCGGCGCTTGGCTTTGCCGCGGCCGCCTGGCTGATTGCCGGGGCGGCGGCGGATATTCTGGACCGCGTCGCGGCCTTCCGCAGGCCATCCCAGGCCTGGAATCGGGCTCGCGGGCTGCCGCGCGCTGCCTGGGGCGGCGCGACTGCGCATGCCGGCATGGGCGTGATGTTTGCGGGCCTTGCGGGCATGGGCCTTGCCACCGATGCGCTGGTGGAACTCAAGCCCGGCCAATCAACGCGGCTGGCAGGCTATGAATGGCGGCTTGAGAGCATTCGCGATGTGCAGGGGCCGAATTGGACATCTCGCCGCGCCACCATCACCGTGCTGGCGGATGGGCAGGTGGTGACAGTGCTGACGCCGGAAAAACGCTTCTTCCCGGTGGCGCGCATGCACACCACCGAAGCGGCGATCCATACCAATACGCTGCGCGATCTTTACGCTGTGCTGGGTGATGAGCGTGATGGCGGCGGCGTGGTGCGGCTGCATCACAACCCGCTTGCGCCCTGGATCTGGTTTGGTGCGGGCATCATGGCGCTTGGTGGCGGGCTATCGCTTTCTGACCGCCGCATCCGGGTTTCCGCGCCATCCCGCAAGGCCGCACCCGCCCCGGCATGAGTGACACGGCTTCCCCCAAGCGTCCGCGGCGCTGGATGCTCTATGCGCCGCTGGGTATCGCTGCGGCGGCAGGCGTTGGCTTTTACGCCATGCTGCAGGGCTTGCAGGATGGCAGCTATGATCCGCGTGGTGTGCCCTCCGCACTGCTTGGCAAGCCAGCGCCTGATTTCAGCCTGCCGCCGCTTGAAGGCTTTGACCTGCCGACGCTGACCGCGGCGGATTTGCGCGGGCCTTTGCCCGGGCCGGTGCTGGTGAATTTCTGGGCGTCCTGGTGCGCGCCCTGCATCATTGAACACCCGCAACTGATGCGCTTGGCGCGCGAAGGTGTGGCTGTTTACGGCATCAATTACAAGGATCGCGTGGCGGAAGCGGGCGCCTTCCTCAGGCGGCACGGAAACCCCTATCGCCGGCTAGGGCGCGATGAACCTGGGCGCACCGCGATTGATTGGGGCGTTTATGGCGTGCCGGAGACCTATTTGCTGGACCGCCAGGGCATGATCCGCTGGCGCTGGGCCGGGCCCATCACCACCGATACTTTGGAGAATGAATTGCGCCCGTTATTGCGGAGATTTGCGTGACGCGCTGGATATTCTTCTGCCTGCTGCTGGCGCTGCCCGCCTGGGGCGCGGTAGGTGACCCGAATGAAAGGCTGGCCGATCCCGCCAAGGAAGCCCTGGCGCGGGAGATCGGGCGCGAATTACGCTGCCTGGTTTGCCAGAACCAATCCATTGAAGACAGTGATGCGCAATTGGCGCGCGATCTGCGCCGGCTGGTGCGTGAACGTGTCGCGGCCGGAGAGGATCAGGCGGCGGTGATCAACTTTGTGCATCAGCGCTACGGCGATTTCGTGCTGCTGCGCCCGCCCGTGACGGCAGCGAC
This sequence comes from Roseomonas sp., assembly GCA_020249925.1. Classification (GTDB taxonomy): domain Bacteria; phylum Pseudomonadota; class Alphaproteobacteria; order Acetobacterales; family Acetobacteraceae; genus Neoroseomonas. The sequence goes on from JADCER010000021.1 coordinate 42,037, forward strand.
GATTCTGCTTTGGGCCACGCCCTTCCTGGCGCTGGCGGGCGGCATTGCCGTGATTATCCTGCGTCGCCGCCGCGCGGTTGCGGAAGCGACAGCGCTTTCACCTGAAGAAGCAAGGCGCCTGGCTGAGCTTGATCGCGGCACGGCATGATCTGGATTGCAATATTGCTGCTGGCGCTGGCCGCCATGGTGCCGATTATCGCCACGCTATTCCGCCCGGTGGTGACGCGCGGGCGACGGGAAGCGGATTTGGCGCTGTATCGGGCGCAATTGGCGGAGCTTGAACGCGAAGCCGCGGCTGGCAGGCTGGAAGGCGAATCGCTCCGCGCCGCGCAGGTGGAAGTGCAGCGCCGATTGCTTCAGGCGCCGGAAGAAACAGCACCGAATACACGTGGGCGGGCACTCGCTTTTCTGCCTTTGGTGTTTCTGTTGCCCGCTGCGGGGATTGCGCTTTACCTGGTGCAGGGCGCGCCGGACATGCCTTCGGCCCCGCATCGCGAAAGGGCCGAGATTGCCGCGCGCGATGATGCGCTGCTGAACCAGCTCCGCGAAAGACTGGCCGGGCTTGACCCGATGAGCGAGACGGCGCGGCAGGGTTTTGTCATGCTGGGCGATGCGGAGCGCACCCGCGGCAATGGCGCCGCCGCCGCTGAGGCCTGGCGCCGCGCCCTGGCGGCACGGTTTGATGTGGAATTGGCGGGCGATCTGGTGGAGATGGAAATCGCGCGCGGTGAATTTGTCGCGGCCGGCCCCATCCTGCTGCGCGCCTTGGCGGAAGCGCCGCGCGAACCGAAGCTGCGTTTCTTGCTGGGTGTGATTGAGGCTGAGGCCGGGCACCCGGAACGCGCGCGCGCGACCTGGCGCGCGCTGCTGGCCGATAGCCCGCCGGATGCGCCCTGGCGCGCGCTGGTGGAGCGGCGCTTGGGGGCTTTGCCGTAGCTTTTGCGCCTAAAGCAGATCACGTTCAGATGGAAAATCTGAACGTGTGAAGATGCTCGAAAAACAACGACGTAGAGCGTGTTGCGTGAACCCACGTGAACGCAACATGCTTCAGTGGTGCGATTCATGCTGACCTATCCCCTGCCCAAAAAGCCCCCGCTCACCACTAGCCGTATATTTGGTGGGCCGATTCACGCCGCTGTCGGGAACCGACAGCAGCGATCGGACCACTAGGTTGTGTGGACACTTATCTATCTTAACCACAGTATGGTAGCTGCGATTGTCACGACGGCGAGGTAGTTTCTTGCTGTTTTTTCGTAACGCGTTACGACGCGCCGGAATTGCTTTAGCCTGCTGAAGCAGCACTCGATCAAATGACGCTGCGCGTAGAGATGCCTGTCAAAAGGATGTTTTTTCGCGCGGGATGGGTTGTTCGGAATAACGGCAATGGCGTCTTTTTCCGCAATAGCTTCGCGCAGTGGATCAGCATCGTAGGCGGCATCGGCGATAAAAACATCGGTGGGAAGTCCCTCAATGAGCCCATGGGCCTGAGGGCAATCCCCACGTTGGCCCCCAGTGAGGACAAATCGCACCGGGCCGCCCAAACCGCGTACAGCCATGTGGATTTTCGTGCTCAACCCGCCGCGCGAACGGCCCAGGGCCTGATCTTCAGCCCCCCCTTTTTCGCGCCCGAAGCGTGTTGATGGGCGCGAATGATGGTGCTGTCCACGATCAGGTATTCAAAATCCGGATCGTCAGCCATGGCTTCGAAAATGCGAAGCCAAACACCCTTTTGGCTCCAGCGGCTAAAACGGCGGAATACGCTGTTCCACTCGCCAAAGGCTTCTGGTAGATCGCGCCACGGTGAACCTGTGCGCACAATCCATAGCACCCCTTCAACAAACATGCGGTTATCGCGCCCAGTCGAACCTTTCTGATCAGGGCGGCCAATAATCAATGGCGCCATCCGTTCCCAGGCATCGTCGCTCAATACCAGCCGGTCCAAAACTCCCATAGGTGCCCCCAAAAAGCACCTTGAATCACATATCAGAAAATTGGGGAATCCCTAGAGTCCACACAACCTAGGCCTTCGTTTGGCCACCTGCCGGGAATGCCTTCGAATTCACTATCGAGCGAGATCCTTGCGACCGCGTTGTCGCCACAAAGGAACTTTGGCATTATACAAAAATGGCGAAAGCGACGAGCCTGATGCAAATGCTCTGCTTTGACGGGGGTGATGGCTTCACCATTCGTAACGGGGAGGACCGTGAGCCTTTTCAGCTTCCAGGACTAGGTCGCCTTGTCTTGAGAACCATACCGGATGGTGCTTGGCCGATCCTACTGGAGAAGAGAGGCAGGACAACCAGGGTCTACTTTCATTTCTTTCTCTCTCGCCTTGTGATGTACTGGCAATTTGATGAGGGCTCTGCCGAACCCAGCCTACAAACGGCAACGCCTGAATTCGACGAATTTTTACATCAGGCGAAAGATATGACCTGGACTAATCCGGCGTGGGATTGGCTTCGATTCAAGCGAAGCTCGGGGCGGGATGCCCCGACACTTCGCGTCGGGCCTGTATCACAGGATATTTTTGCAGGCCTTGAGCAGGATATCATCCTTGCCCGTTATCGCGCGACCGATGCTGCGGAGTTCAGCATCCAGATCATGCAAATCCTCTGTCAAATGACACTGAAGTCAGGCCTAAATGCGCTGTTGCTTGCGAAGCTTATCACGCCTGATTCTCGCACGGTGGGTATTGACGATCCTTTTTTTGCGCTAGCTCCTCAGCATTTGCGGGAGATCCGGCATATCCTCGGCGCTTGGGCTATTTTGACTCGCGGTTTCTCACTGGCTCTTGATATCGGGGAAATGGATTGCAGCGCACCACCCGTCATTACATCGATTGTTCCCTTCGCTAAAACCAACACGATACAAATCAGTTTTGCCATGGATAAGGGGAGGCGTCCCCAAATGCATTTACAAATAGCTCTCGCCATGTTCCGCGCTGCATTGCTGGGTGACGGGCATGGCTATGGACGAAGCTTTGAAGCACTTAAGCATCTCTCTAAAGTCTTGCGGGAATTGAATGTCAATTTTCGTGACGGACGCCAACTGAGTTTTTCCTTCGACGACAAGAGCGTTGATCCAGGGCTTCGCTTTAATCGGTCCCGTGACAGCAAGGAACCGCTTATCCCCGATCCATACCTTTTGGCCGAGCTTGCGAAATGGAAAAAGGCGGATCGTTCGCTCGATATCTATCGTGGACCACCATTTCTTGAACGAAAAAAGCAGTTGTTTTGGCGTGGTTCGACCAGCGGTTCAACTATGTACTCCTTAGCGGAGTTTTTTGACAACTATCGGGTGAAGGCATGCCTGCTGACCCGACGTGAACTGCCTGAGCATGCCGATTGCAAGATATCAAGACTTGTGCAGCTTCCCGAAAAATTCCGCGAAGAGGCAAGATCTTTCTTGATAAAGAGCGATATCCTCTCCGCCGTCGTCGATACGCGCGAATTTGCCCAATATCAGATGTTTCTCGACTTGCCTGGCAATGCCTCTGCCTGGGGCACCTGCATCAGATACTTTCAGGGCATACTGATATTCCGCGTCGCTCACGAGCATGAGCTGCTTTATTATGAGTGGCTCGAACCGTGGAAACATTATATCCCGGTTGCGGCAGACCTTTCGGATCTGAAATCAGGCGTGGAATGGGCGCTGCTTCACCAGGAGGAAGCAGCCCAGATCGCGGCCAACGGCAGGGCAGTCATGCTGGAATTCCTGGCGAATGCGGGCGATATTCTCTCTGGTGTCCTGCGCGATACCCTTCAAAGGGCACAACCGGCATCGCAAGCCTAAAAAAGAGCATTTTGAGGGGGCCGAGCGGCAGGTTCGCGATCTTGTATAGTCTGGTCGTCAAACATCCCCTCCTTCCACCATTATACTAGTTCCCACGCCAAGCAACTCATTTTGGGATTCTTCAACGCGAGTGATACCAGCCCCCATTGATCCGTACCCACGCACTCATTTCCGCAGCGCGATAGACATGATGCACCATGGCTGGCTGATGAGCCTATTCCATGCGTGACAATATTGATCGACGATGTCATCGTGATTGCGAAACACGCGATTAGATAGCCAATTGTCGCGCATGAATTGCCAGATATTTTCCATCACGTTCAGTTCGGGACATTTCGGCGGCAGCGGCAGCAAGGTGATGTTGGCGGGCACGCTGACTTCACCCGAAGGGTGCCATCCAGCCTGATCAAGCAGCAGCACCGCATGCTTGCCAGGGCTGACCATACCGCTGATTTCAGCCAAATGCAGTTTCATCGCTGAGGTGTTGCAGAAGGGCAGCACCAGGGCCGCGCCCTTGCCCTCCTGCGGGCAGACAGCGCCGAAGATATAGGTCGAAGCGTAGCGCTGGTCCCGCGGCGCTGAAGGCCGGCTGCGGCGCCGAGCTCAGCGGCAGATGATACCATTCTTCTGCCCGATGCGCGCTTCGTCCGCGAACCAGACCTCTATTGCGCCAGCTTCGCAGCCCGCTCGCGCGCGATGCCCGCTAGCGTGGCGGGGAAGTATTTTTAAACGCCTCAATGGCGCCTTCCGCCTGCGCGTGGTGCCGCGGGCGGGCCGAAAACCTACGGTAGCCCATCGCGCGCAATTCCCGGCTCAGCGTTTGCACCGATACAGAGACACGAAATTCCTGCCACAGCCAATGCCCAAGATCACAAAGTCGCCAGCGCACCACGCCGCGAACCGCTTGTATCGGACCGCTGTTAATCTGCGCAGCCAGCGCCTGGCGATGCGTATCGGTCAGGATCGGCCTCGGGCCTGAGGCTTTGCGGTCAAGCAGAGACGTCAAACGCTTTTTAGGTCGAGATCCAGACCTTTATCGAGCAACATAACCACCAGCGCTACCACGGAGCCTGAACAATCAAACCCCGGCTGATGTCTATTGCGGTAGGGGGCAGACCATTCTGCTGAAGCACGAGCGCATCAAGCGCAGAACCATCCAGCACCGCCTATTGCTGCATTATCCGAAGGTTGCTTAATTTTAACATCATATGGGCCAGATGCTCCTTTAGCCAGCGCACTAAGCAGCCTCAAATCATTTGACCATAGACAGTGGGGTGCAGACAGCGGTCACAAAAGATTCAGTTACCAAGGTTTTCCTTTAGCGTTCATGCCCAAGCTTAGCTTGTAAAATTGATGCTTGCTACGGCTTGTGCACTCTTGCGATTCTACGACCGCGCAAAATCCATGCATCCAGGACCATTGATGAGGGCATAGAGAGTATAGGCGCTTCCGGATATATTTGGGTGGCACCAAAGCCCTCTCTCTCGTAAATCTCGGCGTTACAGTGCACGCCGTCCTTGCCCTCATATCGCGCGAAACAAGCGAAAGTCATGATTTTCGCTGTACCGAGCACATGACCTGCCACGTCCTTTGCGCCATCTTGTGACGTCCCCGGAGACGCATAGCCGAGTTTCTCGTAATAGGCGCGTATCGCCTTCGCATCTCTACGCTCGTAGGTGTCGCGTTTGATGATTTCCAGATAAGGTTCGATGATTTCACGCTGCTTAAGCCATTGTCGCTTGGTTAGCCCGAACCCCCACTTCCAAGCCATTCCAACCACCTCGGCTGCTCGCTCCCTCTGTTGATCCAGGGTCGCTCGATGATTACCGTAAGCGGCTACATATCCAACTCTGGCTTCGTGGAGCGCAAATTCACAAAGCTGCGATAGTACTGCAATATAATTTTTGCCAAGAATCAGATCGTCTTCAAAAAAATAAGCTACATCTGCCCGGAGAACCTCGAAAGCGAACCTTTCGGCCCGGTCAAAATTCAAGGCGATACCAAGATTCCTATCCGAGGCTATCACCTGACCCTCCGGCATGAATTTTTTGAAAACCTCGATGCAATCTTCGAATAAAACACTCCCTCCATCCTGGAAAAGATAAACATTGCTAAAATCAATTGGCCACGTCTGATGCCTGAGGCTGATCAAGAGCCTCTGGAGCAGTGCGGGACGCGCAAAAGAAAGAATAATGACTGGAATCTTGGCAACCATCTGACTATCTCCTTCACGCTATTTTTGTGCACTGTATAGGCGTTTATGGCGCTTGGTTCAACCAACGCCCTGATTGGAACGCGGTCTCATAGGAAATGGTTTTTTATTGCGTTACCGAGATTTGTTTTTTGGAGTTCTCACCAGATGATCCCTCGGTGGGGTAAGTTTCAGGCACTCGCCAATGCCCGCAAGACCAGCCCACGCAGCGCCGCCGCCCACCTAGGGCGATTGCTAATGTGATTCGTGGGTTACCTCGATTTGATGAGGCGAGAGCAGGCTCGGGTAATCTGAACTTCTGTGATAAGTGGATTTTCCGCCTGTCTGCGGCATAATGCCGTGAACAGCCGATACCATGACGAGACGATCACGCCGGAACCACAGCCCGGACTTCAAGGCGAAGGTGGCGCTTGCAGCCGCTAAGGGTGAGAAGACGCCGGCCGAGCTTGCAGCGCAATTCGATTTCCACGCGAATTTCATCAAGACCTGGCGGGATCAGCTTCTTGAAGGGGTTGCCGGGATTTTCGGCGAAGGCAAGCCAGAAGCGCCACTACCGATTGATGTGAAAGAACTCCCCGTGAAGATAAGGGCATTGACGCCTACGAATGATTTTTGATCAGGCGCGCTCACCAGCCCATCCCTGATTCACACAAGCGGCTTGGTGCGTGATGCCGCGGTGAGTATCAGTGCTCTGCTTCAATCGGAAGGGCGCGCACCCTTCAGGCTTGATTGAACAGCGCAAGGATAGATGCCAGGTCGGCGCCGCCGACAAGAATAACATCATTGCCGTTGCCGGCACTCAGGAAGTCCATGCCGCCACCGCTGATCAGCGTATCGGCGCCATTGCCGCCCAGGATACTGTCATTCCCGGCGCCACCATTTATGAAATTGGCTGTGTCCGTGCCGATCAGCGTGTCATTCCCGTTGCCGGAAATCAGCGCTTCAAATTCAGTAAAGCTTTCGCCCGGGGAGCTGGTGAGGCCGGTCTGCAGATTGACCAGGTAATTGCCGTTGAAGGAGGTTGTATCAAGCGTATCATTGCCGTTGCCCCCAATACCAACGTCAATCCCTAAGGCTGCATAGACAAAGTCATTCCCAGCACCACCCAAGGCGCGATCAGCACCTTCGACGCCATTCAGCGTATCATCGCCATCGCCGCCTTCCAGTGTATCCGCATTATTGCCACCAAGCAGGCTGTCACTATTCCCACCACCCAGGGCAGCCTGCGCCGTCGAGTTGCCCAGCACCAGCGTGTCATTGCCAAGCTCGCCCAAAAGCGTCTGGTCAGGGGCTGCGCCAGCAACCAGACTATCCGCGTCATTGCCGCCA
>JADCER010000022.1 GCA_020249925.1 Roseomonas sp.
AGTGAGCAGCCGCAGTCTTGCAGCGCTGCTGCCATGGGCCTGGCGCGATGCCAAGCGCGCTGAACTTGCTGCATGAGCCGACGCAGAGCAGAACCTAAACAGTCAAGGTAAAAGATAGTGGGGCGCAGACAGCGGTTACTCCAATACCGGAACGCCCGCGCCAGCGCCTTCACCACCGCCGGACCGGCGTGCGACATCAGATCGTCGCAAGATCGGCGAGCAGCGTCATCCGTACCTCGGGGACCAGACCCTTCCGCACGGCCACGGGCACGGGGTCCCGGAACACGACGTGGCACTCTATCCGCACCGGCCCGGGCAACCCCGTGAACTTCATCACGGTCTCACGGTGCTCCTTGACCACGGCGTGCCGGTCCAGGTGTCTGCGAAGCCTGTCGGGACGGCCGTTCTCGTCGGTGCCTCCCCGGAAGTCCGCGAGGTGCTCCGCGATCTCGCCCATCGTCTTGCGGAAGTGCAGGTCCTTGCACTCCACGAGGAGGACGCGGCCCTCGGCGGGATGCCAAGCCAGCACGTCGATGTCGCCGTAGTCGCGGGGGAAGCCCTTGCGGAGCAGAGCGGTCACCTTGAGATCAGGTTCGGTCTGCCAGCCGAGCATTCTCAGTGCCCCCGCGACCTCGGCGTTGAACGCGTGCCCCCTGCGGTTGTTCGTCTCGCCGATCCAGGAGCGCATGGCGGTGGAGCCGGCGAACGTCTTGTCAAAGGCGCCGTCGCGGAAGTTGCGCAGGAGGTACTCGAGCGCCTCCCGGACCATCCCCGGCGCGACCAAGAGGGTCTCCTCGCCTGCCGCCAGGATTGGACGACGGAGGACCGACAGGCGGCGACGGTATCGCCAGGCCTCCCGATCCCGCTTGGCGAACCCGTCTGGCACGTCAAACCACGTCTGCCGCGATGGCAGCGCGAACGCCGCCAGGAAGGCGTTCCCGTCTGCCTCGGGGCATCCGGAGGAAGTGACAAGTGAGAGGAACTCGCATCGGGTAACTGCGCCCGCCGCACTCCCGAGGCCGAGGAAGTGCTCCTCCACGGCCACGAGGATGTCTAGGCTCGCGGTCAGGGACAATCCCGTCTCTTGCCTCCAGGCATCTAGGAAGGCCGGGTCGAACAGGTCCTCGGGATCGACCGGGTCGGCAGGCGGCGCGAAAATGTCCTGGTATCTGGCCGCGGCGTTGTCCGTCATCACACGGGTGGAGGCCTCGCCGAACGGCTTCATGACCTCTTCTTCGAAGGCGGTACCGGCCAGCACGTCGCCCAGCGGCGATATCAGGAGTGCGGGCTCCATCGCCCCCCACCGGATCGCGTTGGACCAGCCGCCCATTGCTACGATGCTGTTCGCGATGACCATCAAGCGCGAGAGTTCTAGGTCGCCCGGCTCGTTCCCCTCAAAGGCCGCGCACTCGCAAAGGCCCGCTTCGAGCAGCACGCGGCTGGCCTGCATCACCCCGTTCCGCCTGCCCTCGCGGTCGGCGATCATGGCGTAGGCGGCCTCCGACCTCCGGCGCTGCGACAGCACCGACCTGGCGGTGCGCTGCCAAAGGGTCCTGTCCCGGACTGCCGCCTCATAGTTCTCGATGACGCGCAGGAGGAAGGGGGCCCGACCGTATCCGCTTAGTGCCTCGCACAGCTCGCGCTCGGCCTGCGCCGCCGCGCCGTTGAGGAAGGCGAGACACTCGCGGACGCCCTCAATCTTCCCGCCACCAGGGTGCCCGGCGCGGGCGGCGGAACCCAGCTTGTTCAGGGCAACGTCGTGCTCCGAGATCGCCACGAAGCCGCTCCGGAGCGTGCCCGCCACCCTGTCGCGGAAGCCCCGTACTGGTAGGTGGTGGATGTGCCTCGCGTCCGCGTCCGGTACGATCCGCCCCACCAGCGCGTGGAGTTCCTCGCCCTCCAGCACCAACCCCGCAAGCGCAGCCGTGCCCGCGACCAGCGCCCCCACCAACGTCCGCTCGGCGACGTTGGACACGTGCTGGTGCGCACGCTGGAAGTCGGACGTCGCGCGGAGCCGGACGCCTTGGTCGTGCGCCTCCCAGGACAGCGTCGCCGCCACCGCACCGGGGATGTCGCCGAGAGCGGGATCGGCCTCGGCCTTGCCTCCTTCCGCTATGTCGTCGAAGTGCACTTCCCAGGTGATGGGGCCCGGGGGAAGCCGGGGGAGTTGCTCTTCCAGGACGGAGGCGGCCTCCCCGAGCCAGTAGTGTGCCATCTCCCAGTGCCGGTACTCCTCGTCGATGCTGCTCCCCTCAGAGGCGGTGACGAGAACCCACCACGGGCGCGTGTCCGTCAGCACCACGCCGTTCGCCTTGCCCTCCCTGAAGAGCGCCGGCGACGCGTAGTGCGGTTCATGCCCGCCTTGCCCAGGCTCGCTCGCCGTCCTCTCCACGCGGATGGGGCGACCGTCCGGTCCAGGGACAGTGCGACGGTCCCGAGCCATGACGGCCTCCCGCCGAAGGCCAAGCAGCGCGTTCTGCTCGACCAGCAGGTGGAGCGGCGCGCCCTGCCGGAGGTCGAGTGGGAGCTGCGCGTGGGGAACGACGTGCCCTTCGTTCCTCCTCGCCAGGGCGGCAAGGTTCAGGAGGCCGTTCGGGTTGAGAAGGCTCACGCCGTGGGCGCTCACCGCGTCGCGCATGTCGAGGAGCCGCCAGAGGTCCAACTCTTTGGTGCCGGGCGCCTCGCTAAGGCTGCGGAGGTCATGCGCGGGAAGGAATGCGACGCGCCAGCCTTGCGGAAGGTCCCGCAGTTCCAGCGCGAAGCCGCGTCCCCAACCGCAAGACACGACCAGGGCAATACCATCGCGAAAGCCGTCTCTGGCAGAGGCCTCACGGGCGAAGTCCTCGATCTCTCGCAGGACAACGCGTCCCGTGCGGTCCGGGAACGGGTTCGCTCCAAGGAATCCATCGGTTTCATAGCCCTCGAGGTCGTCGAGCCGAGCGATCACGTTGAGCCACCGGCCCCTGTCCACCTCGCGGGAGAATGAGGCGATCCGTTCCCCCGAGACGGTGCGGAATCCGCACGGCCCTACGGAAGGACCGCCAAGGATGGACATTTCGCCCAGAAACTGAGCGTAGCTGCTGGCTAGGTTGGCCTCCAGAGATCGGCGGAAGCCCTCCACGAGGCAAAAGTCGATGATCCGCATCCTGGCCGCCACCGACACCGCGGTCGGGAGCGCAAGGACGATGCTGTCCCCGAACGAAAGCAACGGATGGCGTTCGAGCCGCGTCATATTCGCGGGGTCCAGGTCGAGGTCTGATCGGTCGCGCATGTCGAACACGAACGGTGCAAGGCGGGTGGCACGTATGCCGAGGCGGGCGAGGTCGGCCGGCGTGAAGGTCACGGCGGCGCGTGCGTGAGCCATGGCATCCGCGACCGCCGCCGGCAGGGTCCGGACGGGAAGCTCCGCGCCGATCTCGTGCACAGCCATGCCCGAGCGCCGGACCGCCTCGTCCGAGAGAGCGAGCAGCGCATAGACTTCTTCGCGCAGGTCGTCCCACGGATTGCCCTCGGGCATGTGGTCGACAACATCCAGGAAGCGGTCGAGGCAGTCCGCCGCGCCCTCGGCGAGGCCGGGCAGGATGCTGAAGTCCCCACGCGCGCCCGTCACCCGTGCGACGACCACGTCTTCGGCGGGGTCCTCTGCGCGTCCCGCCCAGCCCGCGCCCGCCTCCTTGAAAGCGCGGGATAGCATTTCGCGGGTCGGCCTTCGGCTGCCGTTGCCATGCCTCACCGCAAGAGCGACTAGGACTTCGAGTCGGAGGGAACTGGCCCTGACCTCCGGCCGGGTTAGCATCCCCGCGAAGTTGGCGACGGCGGCGACCGGATCGAGGGACGCCAACCTCTGGACCAGTCGGGGGTGGGAGAGCCCGAACTGCCCAAGGGTCGGGCTACCCGACATCGCAGCCAGGGCGATCGCGGCGTTTGGGTACATCTATTCCAACTCCATAGCTTGCGCATCCTGCGGCGGAGTGCCCTCGCCCGCCCGCAGAAACGACCTCAGGCCAGAGGGAGGAAGGACGGAACGTTGGCGGAAGTCAACGCGCGCCTGCCGTTGCCGCTAAACCTGTTCGCAGTGACCAAGAGAGGCGCTTCCCGACTTCGCGCTACATGCCAACTCGCCGGTCCGTCCGCGAGGTCTTCTGCGGCCTGGAGGGCAGGCGCGCAGGCCTGCGGGATGTCCGCTAACCGCCCACAGCGGTCAGTCGACCCGGCGGGACTCGGTCTTTCGAGTGAATTCCACAGCGCTACTCTGCTCCCCCCACCCCACCGGCACCCCCTCCAGCAGTGCAGGCAGCGTAACCCCCTCCGGCTGCCGCCCAGCCAATATCGCCTCGACCATCGGGGGCGGCAGCAGCGTGAGCCGCAGCAGGCAGCCGAGATACCCGCGCTCGACGCCTTCGGCCTTGGCCATCTCGCTGATGCTGGCATACCGCCCCTCCTCCAGCATCCGCCGCCACCGAAAGCCCCGCGCCAGCGCTTTTATCAGTGCCGGGTCGCCACGCACTGGGACAACCCCAGCCCCGCCATCGCCCGGCCGAGCCACCGCCCCATCGGGCCCGATGATCTGCTTCCGCCCGCCGCGCCGGCGGATCGTGAGCGGCACCGAAACCGTCACGCTTGTCACGCCCTTCATGCTGCAATCCTCTTCGGTTGCGAAAGGTCCCGCGCGAGGCTCGCGAGGCCTTCAAGGTTCAGGCTGATTTGTGCCCCGGCATCGCCCACCACAACGCGCTGGACCAGGAGCCGGATCAGGCGTTCCTGCTCGGCGGGGAATAGCTCGGACCATACGGGGTCAAACCGGGCCAAGGCGTCGCGCACCGTGTCCTCGCCAAGGTCCGGCGCTTCCGCCTGCGCCGTGCGCCAGGTGCCGACCACCACCTCTGGCTGGCGCAGCAGGGCGCGCAATTGGTCCAGCACCAGCGCCTCGATCTCACCCGCCGGCAGCCGGCGATAGGGCGCATCATCCGCGTCGCCCTTCAGCACCGATTGGCTGACATAGTAGCGATACAAGCGCCCCTGCTTGCGCGTGTGCGTGGGTGACAGCGCGCGCCCATCGGCGCCAAAGATCAACCCGCGCAGCAGCGCTGGCGATCGGTTCCGCGCCAGCCCAGCCCGCATATGCGGATTGGTCGCCATGACCTCATGCACTTGGTTCCAGAGCGCCTGGGGAATGATCGCGGCGTGCTCGCCCGGATAGGATTTGCCCTTGTGCACCGCCTCGCCAAGATAAACGCGATTGACGAGCAGCTTGTAGACCGCGCCTTTGTCGAAGGGGCGGCCGTGTTTGGTGAGCAGCCTCTCAGCGCGCAGGATTGGCAGCAGCCGCGTGGCGGATCCAATTTCAGCAAAGCCCTCGAACACGCGGCGCACGGTGGCGGCGGCGGCTTCGTCCACCAGCAGCTTGCGGTTTTCGACGCCGTAGCCGAGCGGCACCGGCCCGCCCATCCACATGCCCCGCGCGCGCGAGGCAGCGATCTTGTCCCGCACGCGCTCTCCGATCACCTCGCGTTCGAATTGCGCGAATGAAAGCAGGATGTTCAGCGTCAGCCGGCCCATCGACGTGGTGGTATTGAAGGACTGCGTGACGGAGACGAAGGTTACCTCATTCTGGTCGAAAATCTGCACCAGCTTCGCGAAATCCATCAGCGAGCGTGAGAGGCGGTCAATCTTATAGACCACCACAACATCCACGAGTCCGGCTTCGATATCGGCCAGCAGTCTTTTCAGCGCCGGGCGTTCCAGCGTGCCACCGGAAACGCCGCCATCATCATAGCGGTCATGCACCAGTACCCAGCCTTCGGAACGTTGGCTCGCAATATAGGCCTCGCAGGATTCGCGCTGCGCGTCGAGCGAATTGAATTCCTTCTCCAGGCCCTCGTCGGTGGATTTGCGCGTGTAGACCGCGCAGCGGCGCTTGCGCGTGAGCGTCGGGGATGCAGGATCGCGGCGGGTCATGCGCTGGCCTTTCGCAAGCCAAAGAATATCCAGCCATTCCAGCGCGTGCCGGTGATGGCGCGTGCGATGGCCGAGAGCGATTGATAGGGACGGCCCTGATATTCGTAACCATCGCGCGTGACCGTCACGACATGCTCGACGCCCTGATATTCGCGCAGCAGCCTTGTGCCGGCGATCGGGCGCTGATCCTGCCGGATACGACGCAGGGTGATGTTGCCGCCATCAATCTGCTCGCCCAGCGCTTCCAGGCGCGCAATAGTTTCTGGCTTGAGGCCGCCATAAGCCAATTCCTGAATGCGATACCCAAGTCGCCTTTCCAGAAAGCGCCGATTATAGGGCGGTGGCTCTGTGCCAAAGAGGCTGCGCCATTGCTCCTTCAAGTCGCGGATATCGGCCTGCGGCAAGGCGGCAAGCCTAGCCGGGACGTCCTGCTTTGGGATGGTCGAGACAATGATTGCGGGCGGGTTTGGCTCGCTTGGTGCGGTTCGTTTCATGCGATACCCTTTCTCTTGGGGTTCGCATAACGGCGCTGGGGGGCCTGGAAGTGTAGGCGAATGTCTCCGCTATCGACCGGGGCTGGCGCTTCTCGCGCGGCAGCGCGGCTGCGCAGCCGCGGCAGGCCGCGGGCGAGGATGTCGCAGACCTCGCGGAGGTGGGGTGGGAGGTAGGAAGTGCCACGTGCGCCACATCTGCGCATTTCCACTTACAGAGAAGCGGATTTTTAGCGATAAGTGAGTGGCCGTCGCCACAGAAAGCATCAGAACAAAAAACTCCATCAGGCATCTGCCGCGATTGCGGCGGAGCGCACAGTGTAGCAAAGCGTTCATTCGGCCGGCGATGGCCGCGCGGTTCTTTTGCGGGCAAGGCCGGCGATGATGGAACCCGTGATTCCCTTCGGCATGTAGATGATGAACAATACCAGCAGAATGCCGTAAATGGTCCCATCCAGGCCGTGGATATCATGCCCGAAGGAAACACGCAGCGTCTCTGCCAGCAGCAGCGTGAAGACCGCGCCGACAGTAGGACCGAATTGCGTGAACAGCCCACCCGCAATCACCGCAAAGACAATCTGCAGGGATATGCCAATGCCAGAGACAGTCTCAGGATTGATATACATTTGATACTGGGCATAGAGCGCGCCACCCAATGTTGTCATGGCAGCGCTCAGCATCAGGATCACGAGCTTGGCGCGAGTGACATTGATGCCGACGGAAGCAGCCGCATCCTCATCTTCGGACGATGCTTCCAGCGCGTAGCGCAGCATTGAGCGATCAACAATCCGCCACAGCGCGAGCCCCGCCAGCCAGACCAGCAGCGCCACATAAAAGAAGGTCGCGCGATCATTGAATTGCAGCGCAAAGAATGAGGTACCTTGCGGTACGCCCGTCACGGTCATGCCAAGCGAACCGCCGGTCTGATCACGCAAGCCCACAATGGTCAGGCGCACAACCTCACCCAAGGCAAGTGTTACTAGTGCAAAATAATGCCCGACAATACGAAAGCGGAAGCATGGGTAGCCCACCAGCAACGCCATGGCCATAGACACCAGCATGGCGATGGGAATGCCAAGCCAGGGCGACAGCCCCATACTGTTCCAAAGCATGGTAGTGATGTAGGCGCCAACGCCCAGAAAGGCACCATGGCCGAGCGAGACCATGCCAAAGCGTCCCATAATGGACCAGGAGGTATAGACAAAACCCCAGATTAGCACGGTGATCAACAGATGCAGGTGGTAATTGCCAAGGCCAAGCAGCGGGATTGACGCTAGCGCTACAATACCAATTCCGCCCAGGATGCGATTATCCATGCGCCTTGCCCCTAGCGACTGAACAGGCCCTTGGGCCTGATGAACATCATGGCGATGAAGAAGCAGAAGGCGATGACATAACCCCATTCGATCTGGAAGAGATAGCCTCCCACCGAAATGAATTGGGCGAAGATGAAGGCGGCGATGAAGCCCCCCAGCATATTGCCGAGCCCGCCCATGACGCAGACCATGAAGGTGATGGGACCGAAGCTGAGCCCAATGGCCGGGTGCACATCATATTGCAGCACCAGAAGGCTTGCCGCCATGCCCGCCATGCCACCGCCAATCGCCGAGGTGATGAGGTAAATACGCCGCGGATCCACACCCATCAGCGGCATGATCTCCCGATCCTGGGAAATGGCGCGGATGGCCGTGCCCAGATAGGTGCGCGTCAGGAAAAGCCACAATAGGAATACGCCGACCAGCGCCGTGATGAAGGCCAGGATGCGCGCGAAGCTGAAGAACATGTCGCCGAATTCCACCAGCGGCATGCGAATGCCAAGGTTGCGAAACTCAATCCCGAAGGCGAGGGTCGCTGCGGCCTGCAGGAAAAACAATACGCCACCCGTGACCAGAAGCTGATTGATCGGCGCGGTACCGAGCACCGGTTCAATCACGAGCCGATGCAGCAATACACCAAGCAGAGCGACCGCCAGCACCGCAGCAATCACCGCACCCGGCAGCGGGAGGCCATAAAAGACATAGAGCCAATAAATGGCATACATGCCGATCATGACCAGTTCCGCATAGCAGATCCAGACCACATCAATCACGCCAAAGATCAGATTGAGCCCAAGGGCCAGCAGCGCCAACACACCCCCCAGAAGCAGGCCGTTGATGATCGATTCAAGCAGGAAGCTGTCGAACATGTCTTGCCCCTAAATCCCCAAATAGGCGCGCCTGATCTCCGGCGAGGCAAGCAAATCGGCCGCATTGCCGGATTGCTTGATGGTGCCGACTTCAAGCAGATAGGCGCGATCCACCACCTGAAGCACTTGCTGGATATTCTGTTCAACGATCAGCACCGTATACCCTTCGGCACGGATGCGTCGCACCAGGTCAAACACCTGCTGCACAATCACCGGCGCCAGCCCGGCCGAAGGTTCATCCATCAGCAGAAGCTTCGGGCCACTCATCAGCGCGCGACCAATGGCGCACATCTGCTGTTCGCCACCCGACATGGTGCCAGCCAATTGGTCGCGCCTTTCCTTCATGCGCGGGAAAAGATCATAGACAAAATCGAGCCTTTCCGCGAAGCGTCGGCGCGCTTCCGGGTGAAAAGCCCCCATGCGCAGGTTTTCTTCCACCGTCAGCCGCGGGAAAAGCCGCCGATGTTCTGGCACATGCGCAATGCCCATTTCGACCACGCGATGGGCAGCGACCCGGCGCAAATCCTGCCCCTGCATCATCACCTGTCCAGATTCCGGGGAGATGATCTTGGAAATCACCCGCAGCAGCGTTGTCTTGCCGGCGCCATTAGGGCCGATGACGCCCACTGCCTCCCCAGCGCGGACTTCAATGCTCACCCCAAACAGGGCGCGAAAGCTGCCATAGCCGGCGGAGATGTTGCGCACCTCCAGCATCAGGTTCTCGCTCAAGGCTCGGCCCCATCAAACATGATCTTTTCACTGCCAAGATAGATTTCAATAACGCGGGGATCGCGCGCAACTTCTCGCGGCAATCCCTCGAAAATCTTCTCGCCGTGATCGAGGACAATGGCGCGGTCCACAACGCGCATGAGCACACCCATAATGTGCTCCACCCAGATGATGGTGATGTTCTTTTCGCGGCGGATATGGTTCAGCATATCAGCCGCCTGGTTCATCTCTGTCTCATCCAGGCCGCCAAGGCTTTCATCGGCAAGCAGCAGCCGGGGCTGTGTGGCGATGGCGCGCGCGAGTTCCAGCTTCTTGAGACCGGCGGCGCCGAGCGAGGCGACCTCCGCCTGCGGATCAATCGGCAGACCAACCAGGCTCAGTGCTTCCTCGGCCTGGTCAAGGGCCTTCCCACGGCCAACGCGACCGCCCTGGCCGAAAAAGGCTGCGGTTACGACATTGTCGAGGATGGTGAGCTGGCGGAAAGGGCGCGGTATCTGAAAGGTGCGCCCAATGCCACCATGGCAGATTTCAATCGGCGGCAATCCGCCGATCTCTCGGCCTTCAAACATGATTGACCCTTCGCTCGGTTTGAGCAGACCTGCAATCATGTTGAAGGTCGTGCTCTTGCCCGAGCCATTGGGCCCGATCAATCCCAAAATCTCGCCCTGCTCCAGCGAAAAGCTGACGCCATTCACTGCGACGAAACCGCCAAAACGTTTCGTCAGCCCCTGAACTTGCAGCATCGGGTGCTGCCGTTAGCGGATGGCGTAGGCATGGCCCGCAGGCAGCGGAATGACCGGATCGGCGGTCTTGATACTGGCGGGCCAAACGATCTTGGTTTGTGCATCAACATATTGCATCACCACCGGCGTTGAACGCGCATTCTGCCCGGCCATGGCATGCCCTGCCGGATTGAAGCGCACACCATAGCCCTGGATCGTGCCTCCATCGGGTATATCGGTGGCCATCGCCGCTTGGCGCAGCGCATCCGGCGTGAAGCCGCCATGGTTGCGGATGGCGCGCGGCAGTACGTCAGTGAGCAGGATCCAGGTCTGATTGAAGCCCATGGAAGTATGCGGCGGCACTTCCTGTACATTGGTCTCTGCCCGGTAGCGGCGCACCATTTCAGCGGTCACATCGCCAAGGCCTGGCGCCAGGGTTGCCGGGTTCAATAATTGCGCAGCTACCGGGTCCACATTGAAGATGTAATTGGCATCCTGCCGGAAGGTCTGTTGCAGGCGATCAATCTGTCCATAGCCGGCGCCATGGCCTATAAGCGCTCGCCAGCGCAAGCCAAGTTCGCGCGACTGGCGGAGAAAAAGCGTAATGTCCGGATTATACCCCGTATGCAGGATTACATCGGGCCTTTCGCGCCGCAGCTTCGTGACCAGCGAAGAAAGATCAGGCGCGGTTGCTGCATAGCCTTCCTTCAGCACGATACGCAGGCCCAATTCGCGTGCCTTTGATTCATTACCGGCAGCGACCCCCGCGCCATAGGGACCATCCTCATAGATGATTGCCACGCGCACATCATTTACCGGGCGGCCAAGCCTTGATTGCGCAACATCGGCGATGAATTGGCAGGAAGCCTCGCCGAATTGATCGCTATGTACCTGGGCGCGGAAGACATATTCAAGATTGCGATCCTTGAAGACAGAGGATGCAACACAGACATTGGCCCACATGAAGCGACGCTGCTGATTGACGCGCTGCGCCATGGGCACGCAATGCGCGCTGGAGAAGACACCCATGATGATGTCAACGCGTTCCTGTTCCAGCAGACGTGTCATTTCGTTGATGGCGACTTCGGTACGCGACTGCGCATCCGCATAAGTTGCATTCAGGCGATAGCCTTCCACCCCGCCCCGTTCATTGATCATTTCAATGGCATGCTTGGTACCAATGGCCGAAGCCAAGGAACCGCCACCAGCGAAGGGGCCGGTATAATCATAGATCACGCCAAGCCTGATTTCCCGCTGCTGCCCAAAGGCGGCCGCCGGTGCCAGGGAAAGCGCGCTTGCGGCACCCAATAATCCACGGCGGCTGAGATGATGTTCCATGTTCCATTCCCCCTTGAATGTTCTTGTGCCTGTTTGGGCTATGGCGTTTCTTTGTTTCAGGATAGCGATGACTTAGGGGGCGCTGTCAACAGGATTCCGTCTGCGCCTGAACGCGCATCGCCATGGTGCGCCGGATCGCGCGCATCCGACTGGACGCGCGCAGCGACCAGCCCTGGCGCCGCGAGGGCTTTCGCCACCCTGACCTGATGATCTGGGTGCGCGCCAATCGCGCACGGCTTGTGGCGGCTTGCCTGACCCTCTGCCAGGCCTGGGCCAGCGCCGGCAGGCCGCCCGCTGCGCGCAGCCTGGGTAGCTTTGAGACATGGAGCCAGACCCTGGGCGGCATCCTGCATGTGGCCGGCGTGCCTGGCTTTCTGGGCAACCTGGATGAGGTGATGGAGGCATCAGATAGCGAGGGCGGCAGCTGGCGTGCCTTTATCCAGCTTTGGTGGGACCGCTTTGGCAGCGCCGAGGTGAGCGTCAGTGATTTGATTGGCTTCGCTCAGTCCGCCCAGGTCGGTTTGCCGGTTTCAGCCAAGACCGATCATGCGCTCAGCATCACGCTTGGGAAGGCTTTCCGGAAGCTGCGCGATCGTGCCTTCCGCACCAGCGAGCGCCTTGTTCACGTGCGTGCCGCCGGTCATGTGCACAATTCGCAGCGCTGGAAGCTCGAACCCGCCGCCGAGGTTCCCGAAAAGGGGGGAGTGAGGGGGGAGTGGGGGGAGTCGGGTTCCAACTCCCCCATACCCTATGTCATTGAAAACAAACCGCTTGGGGGGAGTGGGGGGAGTGGGGGATGTTTTTTATACCCCACACACGCGCGCGCACACGCACATGATAAGGGGAATACGGAAAAACATCCCCCACTCCCCCCACTCCCCCCAAGCCCAATAAATTCAGACACTTATGAATGGGGGAGTGCAAAACCAACTCCCCCCGACTCCCCCCAACTCCCCCCTTGGCTGGAGGGCGTGCCGTGAAGCGCCGCCCGAACAGCACCGGCCCCCCACGCGCGGCCCAATCCCCAAAGCCGCGCAGCGACGGTGTGCTCCGCCAAGAACCCCACCGCCGCCGCCCTCACCATCACCATCCCCATCA
>JADCER010000023.1 GCA_020249925.1 Roseomonas sp.
CAGAAAGCCAGGCACGCCAGCCACGTGCAGGATGCCGCCCAGGGTCTGGCTCCATGTCTCAAAGCTACCCAGGCTGCGCGCAGCGGGCGGCCTGCCGGCGCTGGCCCAGGCCTGGCAGAGCGTCAGGCAAGCCGCCACAAGCCGCGCGCGATTGGCGCGCACCCAGATCATCAGGTCAGGGTGGCGAAAGCCCTCACGCCGCCAGGGTTGGTCGCTGCGGGCGTCGAGCCGGATACGTACCAGGCGCCGGGCGATTTCATGCGAGACGGCTGGGTTGTTGCCGGTGGCGACCCAGGTGCAGCGCACGGGCAGCCGGATGATGTCCGAGACACCAAGGATACGATCCTCCCAGGCGGGTGCGGTCAATGCGGCGGCCAGGGCTGCGCTATCGAGTTCCTGGCGCAGGTTATCGATCAGCAGCAATACCGGCAGTTGCCGGAGTTTCGCCGTGAGGCGCTTGCGCCATTCATCATCATCGCGCCCTTCAGTCATGACGGAGGCGCTGGAGCCCGTCAGCACCGTCGCTATGGCATCGACCATCAGCGTGGCGCCGGTGCCGGGCGTTGGCTTTTCGATCATGTGCAGTGGCGTTGGCCCTTCGATCATGGGGCGTACAAAGCCAAGCAGCAGCAGGCAGAGCGCATGGGCGCGTTCCGCCTCTCCGGTGAATGGAAAATCGCCGAGCAATTCATCCAGCAATAGGCTGCGCGCTGCGGCGATTTCCTCGGCAGATGGTTTGGCCGGGATGGGTGGCAGCGAAAACCCTGGCGGCGGGTGATAGAGCAGCCGCGCATCTGGATGATAGCCGGGCTCGGTCAGCAAGGAGCCATTGCGGCCAAATACCGGTGCGGTGACGATGCCAGCAAGAACGGGCAAGGCGGGATCGGGCGTTGCCAGTAGCGATTTGATCACGTTGGAAGGCGGCGGTGTTGGGATTGATTCGCCCTTGCCCAGAGGTTTCCGCCAGTCAGCAAGATTGGCCAGCATGTGGCGCATGCGTTCGATATCGATCGTCGCGGCAGCAGGGCGTCCTTCATCATCGGGCACAACCCAGGTCGGTTGACCGCCAAGGCGGAAAATCCAAGGTGACCGGTTGGAGGCAATGAGCAGCGACCATTCGCCATATCCAGGGCTGGTACATCGCCAAGGGCGGCCGCGTGCCGGATGAAAGCACCCTGAAGCGGCGCCTCAGGAAATTCTGGACCATCTTTGGACCGGAGGCACAGGACAAGGCGGCCTGAACCCCACCGCGCGAGGCCGTGAGAAAAACCCGGCCCAATTTACGTAATTACTTGGCAGGAAATCAACGCGGAGCCACGATGCCCCTGCCACATGCGAATCCCCACCTTCCACCCCATCTGCGCGAGGTCTGCGACATCCTCGCCCGCGGGTTACTGCGGCTCCGCAGCCGCGCTGCCGCGCGAGAAGCGCCGCCCGCGGCCGACAGCGGAGACATTCGCCTACACTTCCAGCCCCCCCAGTGCCGTTATGCGAACCCTAAGAGAAAGGGAGCCGCATGAAACGAACCGCATCAGGCGAGCCAAGCCCACCCGCAATCATTGTCTCCTCTATTCCAAAGCAGGACGTGCCAGCCCGGCTTGCCGCGCTGCCGCAGGCCGATATCCGCGATTTGAAGGAGCAGTGGCGCAGCCTCTTTGGCACCGAGCCACCGCCCTATAACCGGCGCTTTCTGGAAAGGCGGCTTGGGTATCGCATTCAGGAACTGGCTTATGGTGGCCTGAAGTCCGAAACCATCGCGCGCCTGGAAGCGCTGGGCGAGCAGATTGATGGCGGCAACATCACGCTCCGCCGTATTCGGCAGGATCAGCGCCCGATCGCCGGCACAAGGCTGCTGCGCGAATATCAGGGCGTCGAGCATGTCGTGACCGTCACGCGCGATGGTTACGAATATCAGGGCCGGCCCTATCAATCGCTCTCCGCCATCGCGCGCGCCATCACAGGCACTCGCTGGAATGGCTGGATGTTCTTTGGCTTGCGAAAGGCCAGCGCATGACCCGCCGCGATCCTGCATCCCCGCCGCTCACGCGAAAGCGCCGCTGCGCTGTCTATACGCGCAAATCCACCGATGAAGGCTTGGAGAAGGAATTCAATTCGCTCGACGCGCAGCGCGAATCCTGCGAGGCCTATATCGCCAGCCAACGCTCCGAAGGCTGGGTGCTGGTGCATGACCGCTATGATGATGGCGGCGTTTCCGGCGGTACCCTTGAACGCCCGGCGCTAAAACGGCTGTTGGCCGATATCGAAGCCGGCCTCGTGGATGTGGTGGTGGTTTATAAGATTGACCGCCTGTCACGCTCACTGATGGATTTCGCAAAGCTGGTGCAGATTTTTGACCAGAATGAGGTGACCTTCGTCTCGGTCACGCAGTCCTTCAATACCACCACGAGCATGGGCCGGCTGACGCTGAATATCCTGCTGTCCTTCGCACAATTCGAGCGCGAAGTGATCGGCGAGCGTGTGCGGGACAAGATCGCTGCCTCCCGCGCGCGGGGCATGTGGATGGGCGGGCCGGTGCCGCTCGGCTACCGCGTCGAAAACCGCAAGCTGCTGGTGGACGAAGCCGCCGCCACCACCGTGCGCCGCGTGTTTGAGGGCTTTGCCGACATCGGCTCGGCCACGCGGCTGCTGCCTATCTTGCGCGCCGAGGGGCTGCTCACCAAACACGGCCGCCCCTTCGACAAGGGCGCGGTCTATAAGCTGCTCGCCAACCGCGTTTATCTTGGCGAGGCGGTACACAAGGGAAAATCCTATCCCGGCGAGCACGCCGCCATCATTCCCCAGGCGCTCTGGAACCAAGTGCATGAGATCTTGGCGAGCAACCCGCATATGCGGGCTGGGCTGGCGCGGAACCGATCGCCAGCGCTGCTGCGCGGGTTGATCTTTGGCGCCGATGGCCGGGCGCTGTCGCCCACGCACACACGCAAGCAGGGGCGCTTGTATCGCTACTATGTCAGCCAATCGGTGCTGAAGGGCGGCGCGGATGATGCGCCCTATCGCCGGCTGCCGGCAGGCGAGATTGAGGCGCTGGTGCTGGACCAGCTTCGCGCCCTACTACGCCAGCCGGAGGTGGTGGTGGGCACCTGGCGCGCGGCGCAGGAGGAGGAGGCGGACATCACGGAAGAGGACACGCGCCTAGCCCTCGAAAGGCTCGACGAGATGTGGGGCGAGCTTTTCCCGTCCGAGCAGGCGCGGATCTTCGGCCTGATGGTTGATCGGGTGGAGGTAGGGACTGACGGCGCTGACGTCCGGCTGCGCTTGGAAGGCCTCGGCTCACTCGCACGCGAATTCAGGCCGCGACGGGCCGCAGAGATAGGAAAAGCAGCATGATGGACAAAGCCCATACTATCACCATCCGGGTTCCGTTGACCTTGAAAAAGCGCGGAGGCCGGAAGCTGATCATCACCCCCGGCGGGGGGGAGACCAAGGGAAAGGCCGAGACATCTGGTGATCCTTCGCTGGTCAAGGCGCTGGCCCGGGCGTTTCGCTGGCGGGGGATGCTGGAATCGGGCGCCTTTGCCACCATTCAGGAACTCGCGGCGGCAGAAAAGATCAATTCATCCTATGTGTCCCGCATGCTGCGGCTTACGCTGCTCGCGCCGGAAATGGTCGAGGCGATCCTGGATGGGCGGCAGCCAGAGGGGGTGACGCTGCCCGGGCTGCTAGAAGGGGTGCCGGCGGAGTGGCGGGAGCAGAAAGTTCAATCAAAGCAGTAGGCGAATTTTCTGTAACCGCTGTCTGCGCCCCACTATCTTTTACCTTGACTGTTTAGGTTCTGCTCTGCGTCGGCTCATGCAGCAAGTTCAGCGCGCTTGGCATCGCGCCAGGCCCATGGCAGCAGCGCTG
>JADCER010000024.1 GCA_020249925.1 Roseomonas sp.
CATGCCGGTGCCACGCGGCCGCGCGCATGGCGTTCAATTCGGTATCGTTGGTTGTGCTGCGCAGGCGCGTGAGCGGGCTCTGCGCGAGCATCGGGGCGCCGTGCAGGGTCATGCCCGGCCTCCCCATCCCGGTTGGAAAAAGGACTTGGGTTTTGTCGTCCTCTGGCCTATAGAATGCTCAGCCATGAAAAAGGTTCGCGTGAAGCTTGAAGCCGGCAAGCCTGTCGCGGGGCGTATTGACGCCCGCAGGGTAGATGCCACGACAGAGGCCGATCTGCGGCGCCATGCGGCCGAGGATGATGCCGGAGCGGCGCAGGATGCCGCGCTGTATGCGCGACGCGTGCGTCGGCGTACCGGGCTGACACAGGCTGATTTCGCCTCCCGGCTCGGTGTGCCGGTCGATACGGTGCGCAATTGGGAACAGGGTAAGCGCTTGCCGGCGGGCCCTGCGAAGGCACTGCTCAGGATTTTGGACAAGGCGCCCGAGGCAGCGCTTTCTGCACTCAGCTGATCGCCCGGGCACGCATTCACGAGATGGCTCATGCCCGGCCTCCCTCTGCGTCGGTGGCCCAGAGCAGCAGGGCCAGCGCATCGGCTTCATTGTCATCAGCCGGCGCAAAGCCGCGGGCCCGCATGGCAGCGATCATGGCCGCCTTGTCGGCGTTGCGCGCATGCTGTGATCGGGGCGGTTCACCGCAGGGTAATCTGTGCTTCGGGCACGCTTGGGTAAATCATTCCGCCATCTCTCATTCTAATCCTGATGGCCGACACCATGAATCTTTCGGTCGGTACACTATTCGCAAGCGCAGTATTGCCCAGGCTGCCGCCGACAGGACGTCACTTCATTTAATTTCTCATGCTTGGCATGATATTCAACGACTTGGTTCTGTCGATGCCGCTAGCACAACGCCAACCAATTCGAGCGCGAGAGATTGTCGTGCGGCTTGTCAAGGTTGCGCTGCCGCCCCTTGGCTTGGTGATTGCGGTGCTTGGGTCAATGCTCCGATCCCTGCCATCGATCCTCGACAGTAGCGTAAATCGGGTAACCGATTACATGGCCTGTGGTGCGCGGAGTCTTTCCGGATCGGGAAAGCTCAGCATGAATGGCACCACCGGAGCAGTCTCCGTTGAACCTGGTTCACGGGAACGCCCCGATAATTCTTTGATCGCGTTTTCCAAAAAGCCGCATTTTCCACTTGGCATGAAAATGCTTCTACCGAAGTGACAGGATCCACGTAGCCAGTGCTTCGGCTTCTTCCTGGGTTAGGTTCGCTTGTGCAGGCATCGGCATTTGTCCCCAGTTTCCGCCCCCACCCGCAATGATGCGTGCTGCGAGCGTACCAACGGCAGCAGCGTCATTGGCATACCGCGCGGCAATCAAGGAATAGGCTGGGCCAATCATTCGCCGTTCAGCATGATGGCACGCGACACAGTTCTTGGCCCTTGCCAATTCGGCGCTTGCCAAAGCCGGCGAGGATGTCGCGAGTAAACCAAGGAAAAGGATAACATTACGCAGCGCGATCATTGATGTTACCTTCATGATGTGGCGCCTGGATAGACCGTCATGTGAATGAACGGCGCGCCAGGTGTTCAGGGAAAAGGACCGTCGCGCGTGCGCTCTCCGCAGGAATTGTCTGAAAAAAGACAAAGCTGCTCGCGCTATGGGTCCGGGACCAAATGGGTGTCGCCGCCGACTGCTGGATGCGCTGACGCATCCAACAGCCGGTTGCAGACAGGGATCAATTCGGGCTGAGACGGAAAATTTCGCCCGTGTCCGTCCCTAGATAGAGGTGGCCATCCGGCCCCTGCACTGCGGAGCGGAAGCGCCCCGCAGGCATCGGCAGCGGGACGCTAGTCCGGGTTGAAGTCTGGCCGTCGGCAGAAATATCCAGGATATCAATGCGGTTGCCCACCGGCGTCCCATGGATCCCGATACCAAGATAAGTCACGGCCATCCGCCCATTCCAGGCACCCCATTGCGCACCATTAAGGAAGGTGCAGGAGGACATGCCCTGCGAGAGGCCGTCATTCACCCAGGCCGGTCGCATCGCGTTGGGGTAAGCGCGAAGATCGGTCATTGGCATGAAGGCCGAACGCTCGGCGGGAGGCGTGGCGCCCATTTGGTTGGGCATATAGCCGCAATAGCCGTCCGGGCAGTCACCGCGCCCGTTGACATTCGGGCGTGGATCCCAGCCACCATTGCCGCCGGCCACCAGTGCAGTCACCTCATCGGTGTGCCAGGGGCCATGCTCGGCGGTGAAGGGACGATTGTCGGAGGGGCGGAAGCAGATGCCCTGCGGATTGCGGTGGCCATAAGTAAAGACGCGCGCATCGAAGCCCGCTGGCGCATTATTGCCAGGCGCGGCCCTTCCATCGCGGTCAATCCGCAGCACCTTGCCCGCGATCACCGTCGGGCTCTGCGGCCCGGGTCCGCTGTGGGTGTCGCCGGTTGTCACATAAAGGAAACCGTCGCTCGGCCCGAAACGAAGCCGCCCGCCATTATGCGCACCTGAATCGCCGAAGGGGTGGTTGCTGGGCCGCGGCTTGTAGGCGATGTCCGTGACGATATCCGTCCGGTTACCGACGCGCGTGAGGTCGGCATTGACCGTCAGTCGCAGAACGCGATTGGTGCCGGGTGCCGTCATCCGGGACGCGGAGTAAATATAGATGAAGCGGTTCTGCGCGAAGTTGGGGTCAATCGCCACGCCGCTGAGTCCCGCCTGGCCGTCGCAGAAAAGGTCCGCGGCAGTGTCGGCGTAACCTTGTGAACCGCCGATGCCAAGCAGCGCATTGGTGGCGCCGGAAGGCAATCGCACCGACAGGCCGCGACATTTTTCGGTGAAGAACATGGTGCCGTCCGGCAGGAATGCCATGTCCCAGACGAACTCACGGCCCTGCACAACGGTGGCACTGGTCAGGTTCGGCCCGCCCTGCGCCTGCACGGCAGCAGGCGAAGCAAACGCCAAGGCCGCTAGAAGCGCGCCAGGCAAATTCCATCTCATGGTCAATCCCTCCATTTTATGTGGCGGACGCCTGTCTTTCTTTATGCAGACGCCCGTTCGGACCCGCCTTCACCCTACGGCTTCGCCTTTGCGGAGCGAATGAAAGCCGTTCCGATATCAATCATTACCAATGAATGAGCATTTAGTAAAGAAAATACAGCCATCACGCCTTTCACCTCAACGAGGCTCGACTGCAATGATGGCGTTTAGGCCCTATGGTGTGATTCGCTGCTTCCTTGCCATTGACCATTTCGAAGCCGCCACGACGCAGCATGACAGAATATGCCGTCGGAAAAGGGTCGCGGTTATGCTGGGCTCGGTCCTGCTAAGTTGAGGAACAGCTTGATCAGCAACGCGTTTCGCTTAAATTTGTGCCGCACCGGTATGAAAACGCGATTAAGCCCTTGCAGCGCGGCGCGTTTCAGCCTTCCATTCCTCGTAGCGCCCTTAGGGGCTTGGGGAGGAGACAAAACATGATGAAAAAGCTTGTACTGGGCCTGACCGCTGTGATGCTCGCCGCGCCGGCCCTGGCGCAGCAGGCGCCCGTGCCTGGCTGGGCGGTGGGCCGCCCGGAAGGGTCAACCCTTGCGCCGCATGCGCCGCGCCTTACCGTAACCCCCTTGGCCGAAGTGCCGGTGGGCGCCATTCGACTGCCGCCGGGCTTCCAGGCGGAGGTTTTCGCCCATGGCATTCCCGGCGCGCGCATGATGGCCGAAGGGCCGCGCGGCACCATCTTTGCCGGCACGCGCGCCATTGGTCGCGTTTACGCCATTAGCCGCAACCCGGATGGCACGACGCGCACGCGTATCATCGCTGAACGCCTGGTGCAGCCCAATGGTATTGTGGTGATTGGCGATAGTCTTTATGTCCTCGCGGCCAATCGCGTGCTGCGTTATGACAATATCGAAGCCAATCTGGATAATGTGCCGGCCCCGGTTGAATTGACGGCGGCCTTCGCGCTGCCGACCGAACAGGAACATGGCGGCAACCATCATTGGAAGTTCGCTTCCGTCGGGCCGGATGGGCGGATTTACACAAATGTCGGCGTGAACTGCAATATCTGCGAATTTGATCGTGACAAATTCGCGCTTTTGGTGTCCTTCAACCCGGATGGCAGCGGCCGGCGCATTGAAGCGCGTGGGGTGCGTAATAGTGTCGGCATGGCACACCACCCGATTACGCGCGAATTATGGGCCACCAATAATGGCCGTGACTGGGCCGGCAATGAATGGCCGCATGATACACTGCACCGCGTGCGCCAAGCCGGGGAGGATCACGGCTTTCCCTATTGCACCGCCGGTGATCCTGATCCGCAATTCAATGCGGGGCGGAATTGCGGCAGCTTCGTGAAGCCCGCTGCCTTGCTTGGCCCGCATACCGCGGCGCTCGGCATGCGCTTCTACACGGGCACCATGTTCCCCGAACAATATCGCAACCAGGCCTTCATCGCGCGGCGCGGTTCCTGGAACCGCGACAAGCTGAGCGGTTATGATGTTGTCGTGGCGCACACGGATGCACAAGGCAATGTGACCCGCGTTGAGGAATTCCTGAGCGGCTTCCGCGATGATGCCAATCAGCGCTTCCATGACCGGCCCGTGGATGTGCATGTGATGCGCGATGGGTCCCTGTTGGTCGCGGGTGAGCAGATGGGTGCGATTTATCGCATCACCTATCGCCGGTGATGCTTGGCGTGGTTCTGGCGGCGGTCCTTGTGGTCGCCGCCTTTTCCTTGCCGGCTGGCGCGGCTGATCCCGTGCGCGGGGCCGTGGTTGCGGCGGAACGCTGCGCCGCATGCCATGGCATGGATGGCAAAAGCAATGTGGCCGAAATTCCGCGTCTGGCCGGCCAACAATCGGGCTTCATCACCCTGCAAATGATCCTGTTTCGGGAAGGCATTCGCCAGGTACCGGCGATGCAAGCCTCCACCGAAAAGCTGAGCGATACGGATGTTGAAGCGGTGGCGGCTTATTTCGCCAGCTTGCCATCCAGCCCGCCTGAGGATCGCAGCCCGCGTGATGCGGCGCTGATGGCGCGCGGACAGGCGATTTCAGCGGCGCGCAATTGCGGCGTATGTCATTTGCCGAATTACGCCGGGCGCGCGCAAATGCCGCGGTTGACCCATCAGCATGAAGCCTTTCTGGCGCATACCATGGCGGAATATCGTGATGGCAATCGCGTTGGCATTGATACGCAAATGAATGGTGCGGTGCAGGGCCTGTCAGATACGGATATCGCCGCCCTGGCGCATTACCTTGCGCATCAGGATTGAGCGGCTGAGAATTCCCGGTAAATAAAGGCGGCATCGCTCGCCTCAGCGATGGCGGAAGCCAGCACCGCGTGATGCGGTGAAAGCGCGCAGGCGGGGTCAGTCGCAGCGGCATCACCGATCAGTGCAAAAGCCTGACAGCGACAGCCGCCAAAATCCCGCTCGGCATATTCACAACCCTGGCAGGGGCTTGGCATCCAGGCTGTGCCGCGGAAGCGGTTGAATGCGTCACTTTCCTCCCAGGCGGCGCGCAGGCTGGTGCTGCGGATATTGGGGAAGACCATACCAGTGATGGATTCCGCCGCATGGCAGGGCAGCACATTGCCAGCGGGGGAGATCGCCAGGAAGCGATTGCCCCATCCCCCCATGCAGGGTTTGGGACGCGCCGCGTAATAATCCGGCACGACATAATCAATCACGAGCCGCCCCTTGTGGCGGACGCGTGCGGCTTCAACAATGCGCGTTGCCTCATCCAATTGCGTGCGCGTCGGCAAAAGTGCGGCGCGATTTTCAAGCGCCCAGCCATAATATTGCACATGCGCCACTTCCAGTCGCGCCGCGCCCCAGGCCAGCGCGATATCAATCATCGCTGACAGGTTATGGAGATTCTGCCGATGCACCACGGCATTGAGCGTCAGCGGCATGCCCGATTCCCGCACCAGCCGCGCCGCTGCCTGCTTGCGTGCATGGGCGCCCTTCATGCCGCCAATGCGTTCTGCCCCCTCAGTCTCGGCATCCTGGATGGAAAGCTGCACGTGATCCAGGCCCGCTTCCTGCAACCGCGCGAGTAGGGGTGCGTCCAACAAAACCCCAGCGGTGATCAGGTTGGTGTAAAGCCCGGCATCGCGCGCGGCGGCGATGATCTCCACAATATCACGCCGCGCGGTGGGCTCGCCCCCTGAAAGATGCGCTTGCAGGCAGCCAAGCTCTGCGGCTTGCGCGAAAACATCGGCCCATTCGGCGGTGGTGAGTTCGCCGGAAGCGCGTGTCAGCTCCAGCGGGTTGGAACAATAGGGGCAGCGCAGCGGGCAGCGATGCGTCAGCTCCGCCAAAAGGGCCAACGGCGCATTCATGCTTGCAGCGCACCGCGATTGGTCAAATCTTGCACCATGGCTCGCACATCAGCGGCGATCACATCTCGGGGGGCAGAGAATTTGGTGACCAGCGCTTCAATAATGGCGTCCAGATCACGTGCGCCATCCACCAGTTGCAGCACTTCAAGCGCGGTCTCGTCCGGGATGAACATGCGCTCCGGCGCCATGACCACCCAGCGCGCCCGCGCCTTGTCATGATGCAGCCTGACACCTGGGGCGAAGCGCGGGATCATGGGCGAAACGCCCCGGGGGGTGGCAGGCCGGGCGCGACATAAGCAAAATGCAGCGCGTCCAATTGCGCCCAAAGCAGGTCACATTTGAAGCGAAGTGCGGCCAGCACCTGTTCCTGCTTTTCCGCCGTATCGGCGTATTGCTTCACATAGGAAAGTGCGAAGGCAACATCCTGCGGTGCCTGGGTCAGGCGCGGGGTGAAATAGGCCAATGTGTTTTCGGTGACGAAATCATAATTGCGCAACATACCAGAAACGCGCTGGGAGATGATATTGGGCGAGAACATTTCCGTAAGCGAGGAGGCAATCGCCTCCAGCAGTGATTTTTCGCGCACGAAGCGCACATAGGCATCCACGGCGAAGCGTGTTGCTGGCAGCAGCCCCTGCAACGAAACCACATAGGCGCGGTCAAGCCCAAGCCCATCAGTCAAGGCGAGCCAGCGTTCCACGCCCCCCGGATGCGTGCCATCGCCATCATGATCCACTAGGCGCCGGCGCCATTCGCGGCGAAGATCAGGCGTGGGTAGCCGCGCGAGCAATGATGCATCCTTGGCCGGAATGGATGCCTGATAATAGTAGCGATTGAGCGCCCAGGCCTGCACCTGTGCCTTGGTCAGCTTGCCGCCATGCAGCAAATGATGAAACGGGTGATGGATGTGATAGCGTTCTTCACCAATCGCGCGCAGCGCCGCTTCCAGGGCATCGGGTGACATCAGGCTCACAGGCAAAGCTCCGTACCATCTTCGGCTACTTCCCAGCCGGCAGCGGTGAGCATGGCGCGTTCCGGGCTATCGGCCAAAAGGGCGGGGTTAGTATTGTTGATGTGCACGAAAATCCGCCGTGCAACTGGAATATCAGCGAAGGCTTCCAGCGTGGAACCGCTGCCGGTCATCGGCATATGCCCCATGCGGCGGCCGGTCTTTGGCCCAGCCCGAAGGCTGATCATTTCATCATCGGTAAACAGCGTGCCATCGAACATCACGCAGGCCGCACCAGTAAGGCGGGCGCTAAGCGCCGCAGTCATCATGGCGCAGCCCGGGATGTAATGCAGCGTGCCGCCGCCCGCCGAAAGCGCGAGGCCAAGTGCCTCCCCATCCGCGGCGATGGCGGGTGCATCGCTGCCTTCGGCAAATAATGGCACCTTACCCGGAACGGCATAGGCGGTGATGGTCATGCCAAGCAGGCTGAAGGGTTGATCAAGCATGATGGCATGGCGCGTGACATTGGCGGGGTTGAGCGCGCGGAAGATCGGGTTCTGATCCAAAACCGCAAGGCTTTGCGGTGCGCCATATAGGCTGAAGCGATGGCCTTCGCGCATATGCAAAAGCCCGGCGATGGTATCTACCTCAGCCCCTGTCAGCAGCACGGCCTGGATTGGCGAATTTCGCAGCCGATCAGGGCGCGGGTGCAGTGCCGGGGTGGCGGCGATCTGCTGGCGCAAATCAGGGCTGGCATTGACCAGCAGCCAATTCTCACCATCCACCGAAGCGGCGATGCTCGCCTGGCTGCGCGGTGGTGCGGCGGGGTCGCCCGCACGGGCTCTCTGGCAGCCGGGGCCGGCGGAATTCCATTGCGGAAACCCGCCCCCGGCGCCGGCGCCGAGTATGATCACCCGGAGCAATGAAGGAGCGCTCCGGGCAGTAACTTCAGCCGATTTCGGCGCAGGCGTAGCAGTTGATTTCGCTCGCGAGCGAAACTTCGACGATTTTTGGCTTGTTCCAGGACATGCGACCCTCCTTCAAAAATGACCGGCAGATTGCCAGTACGTTCACCTTCCGTATGTAGGCACAATTTGTCAAGTTAGATTTTGCCGAAATGCCTCAGATCCGCCGGAGGAGACGCATTCTGGGGTCATGAAGTTTGCGAGGTTGGCAAGGCAGGAACGAAGCCATATCGGCTATCCTCACCCGCCAGAACCGCTGGAATTCTTCACAGTCAAAGTCACCGGGGTCCGCAAGAGGGTGAAATATCTTCACACGGGCGCGGCTGGGCGTCATTCGACACTGCCTTTCCATTATGGTTGTTGGGAGACTGGGAAAGATAGCCTTTGAAGTGTCGCTGGGCCGTGAAGTGGTGAGAAACAATCTGGGGGCATAGGCCTGGCTGGAAGTGCGCTTGCTTCCCGCCGCACCTCCGCGAAGTCTGCGACATCCTCGCCCGTGGGCTACTGCCGCTGCGCAGCCGCGGTATGCCGTCAGAAGCGCCGCCCCCGGTCGATAGCGGAGACATTCGCCTTCACTTCACGGCCCGGCAGCGCCTGCATGCGAACCCCAAGAGAAAGGGAACCGCATGAAACGAACCGCACCAGCCGAGCCAATCCAGCCCGCAATCATTGTCTCGGCCATTCCAAAGCAGGACGCGCCAGCCCGGCTTGCTGCTTTGCCGAACGCCGATATCCGCGACTTGAAGGAGCAGTGGCGCAGCCTCTTTGGCACCGAGCCGCCACCCTATAACCGGCGCTTTCTGGAACGGCGCATCGCCTATCGCATTCAGGAACTCGCTTATGGTGGCCTGAAGCCAGAAACCATCGCGCGGCTGGAAGCGCTCGGCGAGCAGATTGATGGCGGCAATATCACGCTCCGCCGCATCCGTCAGGATCAGCGACCAGGCCCGCAGGATGGCTTGGGTGCTCACGCGCTCATGAATGTGCAGCGCCACCGGGTCCACCGCGAAGCCAGGCGTCTCCCGTTTGCCGGCCCATTCCAGCCAGGGCTCATGGCGCCGCAGTGCCTCAGCCAATAGCGCTGCCTCTTCCGGCGTCAGCTTTTCCCGCGTTGCCTTTTCCAACAGAGGCGGCAGGGCATCCGCCTGCCCGGAGGGGTCGGACCGTAAGGCCGGATCAAGCCTGGGCGAATAGGCATAGCTGACCCTTGGTGCCGCGGGCGTCCGCCCTTTCGCGGCAATGGCCGCCGGCGGGTTGTTCGGGCGGGTGGCGCCTTCATGGCGGTAATCCTCAACGGGCAAACCAGCCTGCTGCTGTCCAGATTTTGACTGCTTGCGCCCCGCCATTCTCGAATCCCCGGATGAAACAAGATGCGGAAGATACGGAATTAACGAAGTGAATTGCAATTATTGAAATTTTGGAAAAGGTTACGGGTGACTTGGGCGTCGCTGCGCGTAACCGAGTGTGGCCGAGGTCAATCGGCTGTTGAGCTCGCCGGCGGCGAAGCTTGGTGCAGCGCAAGATAAGCGTGATGTTTAGGTTGGCTGCGATGTCCTACGCCGAACGTATTGTCCTTTTCGTTTTTTCTTAAGATCGGATCTCCAGACAAGCGAAAATGCAAACCTAGCCGTATGGCGGCCACATAGGTTTTTAGACTTTCCAGCAGCCTACAACCTCCGTACTAAATCGGCCAAGTCAACAGGTTCGGAGAGAATCGGCGCCCGGAGACCGATTTTCAGGCTTTTCCGGGCTTGGCCGGTCAACAGGTCTACCCCAAAAACCCCAGGATTCCTGCCAAAGAGAGGGGGGATCGGGAGGGGGGAGAGCGAGTGCCTGATGGGAATTGGCGTAGGAAAGGGGACCGGAAAGACAACCGTCTCTGATCCTTAGTTTTCAATATTCTCAGTGCTTTAATAGAATGCGGGCCCTTCCATGACGCTGCGGATTTTGTCCTCGGCGAAATGGTGCTTGCGCGTGGCGCGACAGATATCGCAGACAAGCTTTTCGGCTGGCACCCGCACGGGCGGGGCGGAGGATTTCTGGCTCATCTTCACTCTCCTTGGGGTTACGATGAGCCAGAAATCCTCCGTTATTCAAATCGCCAATTTGGTCCCATAGGCGCTGACGCTGGACAGGGTTACAATGAGCCAGAAATCCGCAGTGTCTCAAATCGCCACTTTGGTCCCATGGGCGCCGACGTTGGAAAGCGAGAGGGGTGTTCCCCCGCGTGATCCAGCACCATCCGCACCGCCCGGGCTCGGACTTCAGGAAAGAATTTGTTCGTCGCCTCGCCCATAAAGGCCCCATCCCATTTGGAAGTTGGAGCCGATGGCTTGCCCGGCGCGGTTCGCCTCTCAGCATAGCTGCGAAGGATGACTCCTCGATGGGCTCAGCCAGTCCAGGAAGCTGAACGGGCTGCAGCGAAGGCTCTGGTAGGCCGCACAGAGATCCACTTTGCCTTCGGCCATGTAGCCGCGGTCATGCAAAGCGGCCATCACTCCGCGGCACCGACTTCTTGCGCCATGCCATTGACCGAGACCAAGCGCAGCCGCGATCTCATCATGTCCGTGCATCGTCCTCGCGCCGGCCTGCGGGCCGGGTAGCGCCGGGCTGGGCTGGGCGGTCATTGGGAAGGCCACTTGCCGGGATCAGCGCCAGCAGCGCGGCCCCCGCCATGATGAGCAAGCCAATCTTCAGCGCATTCAGCCGCGCCTCGGTGTTCACCCGCACCGCTTCCTCGACCTGGGCCGGGGTGGCTGTGGTACGCGCCATGATGCTCTCGAGCCGGTCATTGCTGACGAAGTTGATGGCATCCAAGTTGACCTGGCTCAGCACCTCAGGCGGCAATTGCGGGTTGGCGGCGACGCGATACAGCACCCCCGTACTCAGTAACCCGACCAGCAGCGCGCCCGCGAGCGCCGTGCCGACGCCGGCCGCAAGATTCTGTGTCGTGCCCCGTAGCGAGCCAACATCGCTGGCGAGTTCTCTCGGCGCAGCCGTGACAAGCACGTTGAACAGAAGCGTAACCAGCGCGCCCTGGCCGATACCAAAGGTGATCAGCCCGAAC
The DNA here is from genome assembly GCA_020249925.1 of Roseomonas sp. Classification (GTDB taxonomy): domain Bacteria; phylum Pseudomonadota; class Alphaproteobacteria; order Acetobacterales; family Acetobacteraceae; genus Neoroseomonas. The sequence continues at coordinate 11,323 of JADCER010000024.1, forward strand.
ATCACGGGAACGGCCGACCAGTCATTGCGGACCACGAAGGCGAGCCAAAGGAGGCCCAGGACACAGAGCCCAAAGCCGAACTGCGCAATCCGCCGCGGCGTCAGCTTCGGATAGAGCCGCACCACCAACATGGCAGTGAAGAATACCGTAAGGTTGAACGGCATCATGGCGATGGCCGTCTCAATCGGCGTGCGGCCCTGCACGATTTGGATATAGAGCGGCACGCTGAAATTCAGCATTGCCTCCAGCCCGACCACGACGAAGAGCGCATAGACCGCCGCGCGTTCCTCGGATGAGGCGATAACACGCAGATCGAGCAGCGGCGTGCCGCCCCGGGCCTGCACGCGGCGACACCAGACAACAAAGACAAAAAGCAGCGTGATGCCGATGACGATCATCGCCGGCGCCGGCGACATGCCGAGCAGGTCAAACGGCGCGTTGGGCGTGGCGACACTCAGCCCCCAGCGGTTGAGGTTGTTGAAGCCGAAGCTGATCAGAATGATGGCGACAGCCGCCAGCACGACACCCACGAGATCAATCTTTACCTCGGGCCGCGGCGCCTGGGGTTTGAGCTTGAAGCTGAGAAGGAATACCAGCGCCGAGGCCACGATAAGGATGCCGAAAACCGGTCGCCAGCCGATGAAGGTACCGAGCATGCCGCCGATCACAAAGGCCGTGACCCCCGCCGCCGCGCGCGCCGAGCCGAGCGCGCCAACGGCAGTGGCTTGCTGCGTACCGCTGTAATGATGCGCGATCAGCGCCACAAGGGCGGGCACGATGACGGCCGCAGCCAGCCCGGCCAGTAATTGCGCCACCAGCATGACGGTGACGACGGGGCTGACCACCATCAGAACCTGCGCCACGGCAAACAGACCGACGACGATGCGGAATACCTGTGTCGAACCGAAGCGCTGCACCAGCTTCGAGCCGAGCATCACGAAGCCCGCGACCGCCAGCGAATACATCACGATGCCTGTCGCAATCGTGGTGGGCGGCACACCGAAACTTGCAACCATCCCCGCCAGCGAGACCGGCAGCGAGGCCACGTTGAACGACATGATCGCCTGGCCCAGTGCGATGGCAATCATTGGCACCCAGGATTCGCGAATCTCGGTAGGGGTGCCGGCGGCATCAGCGTTGGTGGTGCTCATCTGTCGGTTCCTGTCCTGTGTCGCGGCTCAGCCGGCGGGTGCAGAGATGAAAAGATCGAGGCCAAGGCGCTGGGACAGGAAGCGCGCGACCATCTGGCCCCGCACGCTGTTACCTGCTTCGTCTAGCGGCGGCGCGAAGGTGCCGAGCGCGCCCTTGCCTGGTGAGACGGTGACGATGCCGCCGCCGATGCCGCTTTTGCCCGGCAGCCCGATTTCGTAAAGCCAGTCGCCCGAGGTCTCGTAGAGGCCGGATGTCGCCATGACGGCCAGCGCATAGTGGCATGTTGCGGCATCCACAACGCGCTCCTTGGTCAGCGGGTTGACGCCGCCATCGGCGAGTGTTGCGCCCATCACAGCCAGGTCGCGCGCCGTGACGTCAAGCGAGCACTGCATGGTGTAAAGGTCCACAGCTTCCAACGGATTAGTGTAGATCTGACCGAGCGACTGCAGCACATGCGCGAGGCCTCGGTTGCGGTGGTTGGTCTCCCGCGCGGAAGCCAGCACCTCCTCATTCATTGATAGCTTTCGCCCAGCGAAGCGCGATAGGCCATCATGGATAAAGCGCCAACGCGCTTCCGTATCCGCACCCGGCACCAAGCTGGTGGTCGCGATGGCGCCAGCATTTACCATCGGGTTGGTGCGCCCGTCCGGCATGTGCTCGATGCCCGCAGCCGAGTTGAAGGCATGGCCAGTCGCGTTGACGCCGATCTTCTTCCGCGCCGCGTCCGGCCCGATCAGCTGACAGACCAGCGCGAAGACAAAGGGCTTGGACACAGACATGATGGTAAAGGGGTGTTCGGCGGCGCCGATGCTGTAGGTATTGCCGCTCACCCCTGCCAGGCAGATCCCGAACAGCTCCGGCTTCACGCGGGCGAGCGCCGGATAAACGCGCGACACCGCGCCTTCGTTGTGGGCGGCGAACTGCTGGTAGGCCGCGTCCAATAGGCCCCGAACCTGCGTTGGGCTCGGTAAGTTTCCTGTTGAGACGTAATCGTCAGCTTCTCCGAAGGTCACGCCATTTCTCCCCGTGCTGCTTGCTTCCCTGACGGAACCTGCGTTGGCCCGGACACCTCGCTACTTGTACCGTCAGCGGTTTATGCAATTGTAAGGAACCGTCACTTTTTAGGACCAGAATCTGTGGTTTATCTATCTAAAAATGCTTCCAGACTACTGGCGCGCGGTTCCAAATATGTGCGAAGCATCCCAGCGAGCTTCATCTCGGTCTTGGCAGGGGTCTGCGCGCGATTGGGTTCCGTAAAACTGACCCCGAACCGGCCATCCCGGTAGAGTGATCTTTTGCGAAGCGCGCTCAATAGCCTTGCCGCCAAGGTCCGGCTGACCTAGACGGCTGGTGCTCGCTTCACCCGCCGCTGCGAAGCGCTGGCACGCAAGACGAACCCTGGCGCGTCAGCTCCATGCTACTGTGCATCGGCGCGCAGGCCGTGCTAGCGGTGGCAGGTCTGTCGTGATTCGTGATGCCCATGCTCGCCCGGCAAGATACTTGCGGGCGTAACGCCTGCCTCCAAGGTTCCTGCCCATGAACACTGATCTTCTTCTCGTCCTGCTCCTGCTCGCGGCCGCGATCGTGATGTTCGTGGCCAACCGCCCTCGCATGGACGTGGTCGGACTGCTGATGATCGTGCTGCTGCCCTTCACCGGCGTCCTGACCATGACGGAGGCGCTTGCCGGCTTCGCCGATCCGAGCATCGTATTGATCGCCGCACTTTTCGTTATCGGGGAGGGCCTCGTCCGAACCGGCGTCGCGCGCCGTATTGGGGACTGGATCGGCCGAACGACGGGCGGAAATGAGGGGCGCGCGCTGGTGATGCTGATGCTGGCTGCCGCCGGTCTCGGCGCCTTCATGAGCGGCACGGCGGTGGTCGCAATCTTCATCCCGATCGTGCTGCGGCTTTGCCAGGGCACCGGCGCCTCGCCGCGCGCGCTGATGATGCCGCTCTCGGTCGCGGCGCTGTTGAGCGGCAAGCTCACGCTGATTGCGACCGCGCCGAATTTGATGGTGAATGCCGAACTCGCCCGGCGGGGCTTCGAAGGGTTTGGCTTCTTCGGCATTACACCCTTCGGGCTGCCGATCCTCGTGCTCGGCATCGCGTATATGTTGCTTGCGAGGCGTCTGCTTCGGAACACCGGCTCAGCAGCTGTCAGCGCCACGCCGGTTGCGCAACGCGCGCGTTTGCAGGACTGGATCAAGCTCTACGACCTGCCGGATCGCGAGTATCGGCTGCGTGTCGCGGAAGACTCGCCGCTCGCCGGACGCCCGCTACAGGATCTCAAGCTGCGCGACAGGGGGCTCAATATTCTTGCCATCGAACGCGCGGGGCGCTTCGGCGTGGTGGAACTGGTCCGCCCACGCGGCCAGGAGGTTCTGGCAGCGGGCGATATTCTTCTGGCCGACATGCAAAGCACGGTCGAGGATGCAGCCGCCCTTTTCGCACTCAATCGTCTGCAGGAATTGCCGCTCGCTGAAGGCAGCCGCTATTTCACTTCCCGCACCCAGCAAATTGGCATGGTCGAAGCGCTGGTGCCGGCGGAATCGCCATTGATTGGCCAGACCATCCTGCAAGCCCGCCTCCGCTCGGATTTCGGCGTGACCGCCATCGGGCTGCGTCGCGGCCAGAAGCCTGCTGGGCCAAGCTTGCTCGAACAGAAGCTCGCGGTTGGCGACACGTTGCTGCTATTCGGCTTCTGGTCGGACCTTCAGCAGTTGCGGCGTGAGGATGCGGACCTTGTGCTGCTCAACCTGCCCGCCGAGTTCGACGATGCACTGCCAGCGCCGGGTCGGGCCATTCAAGCAGTATTCAGCCTTGCGGTGACAGTCGGGCTGATGATCACGGGCGTGGTGCCGAATGTGCAGGCCGCGTTGATCGGCTGCCTGCTGATGGGTCTGTTCCGCTGCGTGGACATGACGAGTGCCTATCGGGCGATCAGCTGGAAAACCCTTGTGCTGATTGTTGGAATGCTGCCCTTCTCAATCGCTCTCCAGCGCACCGGCGGCGTTCAAATTGCCGCCGATGCGCTGGTCGCCTTGGCTGGTCATTACTCGTCCTATGTGGTGCTCGCGCTACTGTTCATGACAACGGCCATGCTTGGCCTGTTCATTTCGAATACGGCGACCGCTGTGCTGATGGCACCTGTCGCCATCGCGGTTGCTATCGAACTCGGCCTGTCGCCCTATCCCTTCGCCATGATCGTGGCGCTGGCCGCATCAGCCGCCTATATGACACCGGTATCATCGCCGACCAATACGCTTGTCGTCTCGCCGGGCAATTATAGTTTCAGCGATTTCGTGAAGGTCGGCGCACCCTTCGCCCTGGTGGTCATGGTGGTAAGCGTGGTGATGGTGCCCTGGTTGCTGCCGTTGCATTGATCGGGCGCAGAGCACTGTACCGGGTCCTTGCATCGCCCAAGCGCTCAAGACAGTATCCGTTCTCTTCTGATAACGAAAGTTTTTCTAGCGCGATTTAACCAGTCCGGAAAAGGCAGCGACAGCGAGCAGGCTGAGTGCCCAGCCGATTAAGGACTGAAAATAGAAGAAGCCCATGACAAATACGCCGCCGGGTTCAGAGGAATTGAGCCGCCAGAAGGCCTTCTGACCGATTTCGAGAATCGGAAAAAGTGTCTCCAGGGAGAACATCCAGGGATTGAAGGTGGGGTAGCCGGTTGCCTCAAACTGTTCCCTAAAGCAGTCGAGCTGCGCCTGCCCCGCCGCCGCCAGCCCGTGCATCTCCTGTCGGGTGGATATGAGAAAGCGGGTCTCGCTGCGTTCCAACCCGCATAAGGTCCATTCCAGCGAACGCAGCACGACCGGACTATTGGGCATGATTGCATCGATCCGCTCAGCATGATGAAAGACGCCCGCGCCCAGCAGCCAGAAAAATATGAGCCAGGCGAAGGCGAGCAAAGGCTGGCGCCCGTAAAGTAAGGTTACGGCCAATACCCCATCAGTGGCACCGAGCAGGAGGCGCCACATCCGGTTGGGCGCTCGCTTGCGCCGCGCGCTGCGCTGCAGACGTTCCTTGGCGATGAGCACGCGACGGGCATCTTCATCATGTCCAAGGTCGCGGAACACCCGCGCCAAATGCTCATAGGGCTGCGGCCAAAAATCCTCCCCCCAACGATGCGGCGCTTGCAGCGCAAGCCAGCCCAGCCTTGTGCTGGCATCCATGGGGCCTTCGGCGATGGCCTCATACAGACAGCGATTGAGCAGCAGATCGCCCGCTTCGGGCCAGGCTGTGATGGCGTCATGGATTGTACCGATTGTGGCACCGGTAAGGTCAAGGACACCGGACACCTTGGCGCGGCCGTTCAACATCAATACGCCGACAATGCCCGCATTATTAAGTTGCAGCGCCGACTGTCCAGGATTGCTCAGTATCGCGTCCTGAAGAATGAGATCACTGCTGATCCGGCTACTCACAAGGCGCAGCGTGCCGTCAACGCGCGCCGACCGCAGCACCACACTACCGCGCGTCTCAATCGCGCCAGCATCAATCGCGGGTTTGGCCGCGCAGACCACCCGCAGATTAAAGGCATCCACATCTGCCGAAAGCCGGGCTCCTGACAGGCGGATGCTGCCCTTGATGACCGCGCCGCGGAGCAGCACGCTACTGGCAACAAGGTCTTCGGCATGGATCGCAAGTTCCTCTGCCTCGTTGATGGTGACCCCGGTGCAATCCAGATTGCCGCCGATGCGCCCGCCTTCAACCAATAGGCCGCCGCCAAGCACAGCGCCGCGCAGAGAAATGCTTCCGCGTGCCTCGATCCGGTCAGCATCGAGACCTGGCAGGATCGAGCCATCCAGGACGAGGCTATCGATGATTGCGGAACGCAGGATCGGGGCTTCATCGAACCGACATTTTTTCAATCCGATATCGCGGGGAATGCGGCATCCTTCGAGATCAAGTGTGCCAGTGACCCACGCGCCCTGAACACGGATACCTTTCTCATGCGGGCGCGCTCCATCCTCACCACCGAGCAGCAGGAAGCGCAAAAACTCGGCGCGAACGGTCCGTGTCGTATCCTCCGTCTCCGGCAGGGACCCCGCCGCTTCGTGGCCCAGCCTGTCGAAATCACCGCTACGAAGCGTGGCGATCACCTCCTGCTCAGCCGGGAGAAGCGGGTGAAAGTCAGCAAGACAGGACCCTACCATTCGAAAAATCTTTCAGGCTTATAATGGGTATTGATGGATATATGCTGTTGCCCTGTCCAGTCCACCGGAAATGGTTCTAGCGGCGCCGGCGGCTGTCCGACCTCAGATCGTCACAGACCAATTGGCGCATTGGCTGCCGAGTTATTTCGACCATCAGTGATTAAGGTTATGCTGCGCATTACGGATCCGGCAAGCGTCAATTCAAACCAATCTCTGCGTCCCCCTAACACCCTCTCCACGACCCTGAACCCGCGCGACGCCAGCGGCAGCCTGTCCCGGCTGATGGTGGCGTCTTCGCCGGGGGCTTGCAGCGCGTCACCACACCCTTCTCTTCACCACCTGCACATGCAGCGCCGCCGCGGGCAAATCCACCGTGGACAGGCTCACATTCCGTGC
>JADCER010000025.1 GCA_020249925.1 Roseomonas sp.
CTGAAGCAGGCAATGGCCGACAAGATCAGACGCGCTGGGCGACGTAGCCGATATCGGCTGCGAAAACACACCGCCGAGCCGGTATTCGGTCAGATCAAGCAGCCCAGAGGCTTCCGACAATTCCTCCTCCGAGGGCTCAACCAGGTCAGAGGCGAATGGGCCATGATCTGCACCGCCCACAACATCCTCAAGCTCTACAAGGCAACAGGATAAACAAAGGGGGACACGAACCAAAAACCAAGCCATCATCTGCGTGGAAAAGACTGACGGCCATTTTTTGACAGGCTCCTAGAGCCCTTCTTGGTGAAAGTCGACGTCATGGCTGTGCCGGTCTCGGTAAAGATCAGCCCTTTCAGTAAGGCTGGCGTGCGCGCTCGAGAATTAATGGCAAGCAGTTGCGGGCTGGTTTGCTGTCCAGCGTCAATCCAAAAGACCCGTGGCGCGCCGATAGCGGTTACAATCGGGCGTAGCAAAATACAGGTCAAGCCCGCCGCCGCATGGGTGACACAGGCTTCAACCGAAGGCTTTCTGCCCGGCGACCCAGGTCTCGATTACCCTGATATCCATAATCTTCTCCGGATCTACGCTTGCCGGATCGCTTTCGAGGATGACAAGATCAGCGTCCTTTCCCGCCTCCAGCGTCCCGATGCGCTCGCCGAGGCCAATCTGCCGCGCAGCGTCAATCGTCACTGCGCGCAGCGCCTGATCCGGTGTGACAGCCTGCTCCGGCCCCACCAGCGACCCGTCTATGGCGCATCGCCGCGTCACCGCCGCCTGCACCAGCCGCAGCGGCCCGGCGGGTGAACACGGAGCATCGGTGTGCAGCGTGAAGGGGATGCCCGCCTTAACGCAGGCCCCGGCCGGGTCCATGAATGCCGTCCGCTCCGGTCCGAATAGCTGGTCTCGATATGCCGCTCCGTAGAGGAAAACATGGTTCATCAGAAAGGTTGGCTCTACGCCGAGCCGTTTCATGCGTTCGAGCTGATCCTGGCGCACCATGGTCGCATGCTCAATCCGGTTGATACCCTGGGGCGGATGGGCGCCATAGGCGACCTCAATGGCATCGAGGGCGACATCGATCGCGGCATCGCCGTTGCAATGAATGAGGATAGGCCAGCCAACCGCCTTGGCCTGCTGGCATAGGGCGAGGATTTCGGCAGGCGAGAAATTGGTCGCGCCCTTGCTGTCGGTATTCAGATAGGGCCTCGTTTGCGCCCCCGTCATCGTCTGGTTCGACCCATCGCCAATGATCTTGATGCCATAGAGAGAGAAGCGGCTATCCGGCAGCATGGTCGCCCTGGCACCGATGCCAAGGGTAGCGAATTCGCGGCTTGCGGCTATAGCATCGGCCATCAGGCTGGCGCTAAGCCTTAAGGCGATGCGGTTTGAAAGCTCCGCCAGGGGCTTCACCCATTCCGGCTTAATCGTGCCGGGCTCATGCAGGGTGGTGTTGCCCAGGGCCACAACTTTCTTCGCGTAGTCCTCTAGCGCCTTGGCGATCAGCGCGGGCGTGGGGGCAGGCAAGGCGAGGCCGACGAATTTCAGCATCGCCGGCTCCTCATAGATCAGCCCATTGAATTTTCCGTCCGCGCCACGGCCGAAATGCCCGCCGCCGGGCAGGATACCGACATCTTCCGGGATCTTCGCCAGGCGGAAAGCCATCGAATTGGCCGCTGCGTCATGCATGTTGACATACCAGATGAAGATCGGGTGGTCGGTGGAAATTGCATCCAGCTCCGCCATGGAAAGATCGCCGCCCTGCAACAGATTGTCGAAGGAGCTGGCGAGGACCCACTGGCCCGGCGGCGTCTTCGCGACCTGCGCCTTCAGCGCCGCGATCATCCCTGCCCGCGTCGGGTATTTGGTGTAGCCAACATCCATCAGCATCTCGGCAAAGAGGGCAGCGGCGACGGTGTGGTGGTGCGGGTCAATGAAGCCTGGAAGTACGGCGCGACCGGCCAGATCAATGATACGGGTGGCGGGGGTCCGCAGCGCAGCGACCTCGGCCTCCGATCCGGCAGCTAGAATTCGTCCACCACCGATAGCCAGCGCGTCCACCGTCCTTCGGGGGCCGGCCATCGGGATGATGGTCCCGTTGCGAAAGACGACCTCGGCTCCATTATCCGCACTTACCGGGCCAGCCAAGGTAACAGAGGCTGCGGCGGCGCCTGCAACGGCGGCATAGGCCATGAACTGCCGGCGGCCCGGCGCAGCGCGGCCCAGTCCGGAGGCAAGCCCATTGGTGATTAATGTGCTGACGCAGGCACGGCACATGGGATGCGGTTCCTTTTCTATACAGGGCCGGGTCACGGGCGACGCAGCGCTGTCCCGTGACCCGGCCTGATGGAGGAAGAACGTGTCGCCGACGGCGATATGGAGGTCTTACCGATCATGCCCGGGACCGATGCACCAGGTCTTCGAGTTGGTGCCATTCGGGCGGGATGGGCACGACGCATTCGATCAGCCGCGGCCCCGGCTCTGACATGGCTGCATGAAACAGTGCGTGGAAGGACGCCGCGCTGGTTGCCTGCGCGCCCGGAACGCCGAGACCCTGCGCCAGATGAACCCAGTCGATCACGGGATTCGCCAGGCTCATCATGGATTCCATGCGCGCATTCGGCTCCGCCTCCCGCACGCGGGCCATTTCCAGACTGAGAATATTGTAGCGATCGTTGCGCAGCACGACGATCACGATGTCCGCGTGCTCACGCGCCATGGTCCAGAGCGCCTGCACCCCATACATGCCGCTGCCATCTGCTTGCAGCAGCACGGTCTTGCGCCCCGGACATGCAATGGCGGCGCCGAGCGCCATCGGCAGGCCGCCACCGATCGCCCCACCGTTCAGTGGATTGAGATAGTCGTGCGGCCGCGCGCCCCTGGTCCCGGCGAAGATCCAGGGTGCGTTGGTTGCGGCCTCATCCACCAGGATGGCGTTCTCGGGCATGAGCAGGCTCAGCGTCTCGCCAATCGCTGCGGCTGTGAGCGGCCCGGATGGGGCGGGGCCGACGAAGGGCGCGCTTCGCGCCACCATCGCGCCCTCAGCACCGCAGGCGGCGGCCAGCCTTTCGAGCGCAGCGCCAAGGTCCTGCCGTACGCTTGCCATCTCGAACAACGTGCAGTCGTTTGGGGACTTCATGACCGGCTTGCTGCGATAGGCGAAGGTCGCCACCGGAAAGCCCGCGCCGACGAAAATAAGCTGTTCGAAGCTGGCAAGAAATTGCAGCGCCATTTCGAGCTCATAGGGAATGGGCTCGACTACCGGGCGCCCAGCGCCACGTTCGAACCGGCGCGAGGCGAAGGTCTCGGATAGCAGCGTCGCACCGGTGTGGCCCGCAATCCGCCCCGCAGTTTCCAGCGCCGCGCCGTGCAGGGCGGCATTGCCAATGACCAGCCCGGTTTTCCGACCGTTCCGCAGCAGGCTCGCCGCATGTTCGATCGCCTCTGGTGCCAAGCCGGGGCGTATCGGCGGAATAGGTGGTGGTGGTGGGCTGGCGTCTTCCCAGTGGCAATTGGTGGGCGCGATGATGGTGCAGACTTGGCCTGCCTGCGCAAGCATCGCGGCCTCGCGGCCAAGCTCGCCAAGATGCGACGCGCTGCGCGCTTCCTGGCTCCAATGCGATACGGTCCGCGCCAGATCACCAATACGCCCATTGATCAGTTCATGTTCAGGATAGTTAGGCTGGTGGTAGGAGGCATTGGCGCCGACAACGTTCACCACCGGGGCATTGGCCCGCCCGGCATTGTGCAACATAGCTATGCCGTTGGCGAAGCCGCTGCCGACATGCAGCAGCGTCACGGCCGGGCGCCCTTTCATGCGGGCATAGCCATCGGCTGCGCCAGTCACGATATCCTCCTGAAGACAGAGAATGGGGCGCAAGGCATCTGACAGGCCCATCTCGTAGACGAGTTGCATTTCCGACGTGCCGGGGTTGGCGAAGCAGGTGGTGATTCCGGCGTCTACCAAGGCCTTGAAGAGCGCCTGTGCGCCGTTCACAGCGCAACACCCCAAAGTGCAGCGGCCTCGCGGTATGTTGGGCGCGCTGAGGGAGGCTTACAGCTAATTGTGCGAGAGAGGCTCGTAGCTACGCAGGCATGGTGCATCGGCCGAACTCCTTTTCAGCAGTCGTATCCGAAGATAACTCGCGGCCAAAGAGGCTGCCACGCGGCGCACATTGATGTCAAGGATGACAATGTTGACGCAGAAGTTGTCGAGGTGAAGCAAGGATTAAAAAGCACGTCAAGCCGCAAGATCTCTGCCGCTCGACCTTCCGTAGGCGTATGCGCAATTTCGAAGAGCCGCAACAAACCTGGACAAAAGTTTATCTTCAGGAGATTGATTGTGCTGCGTATTGCGTGCTAACGACCAATTTATACCGTCGAGAGGTCGTAAATCCATGTGCCTCGCGTGTTCGATCATGAGCCGCCTTGGCCCGTCAGTGGGTCGCCGGGCTCTGCTGCGGGCGTCAGCCGGGCTAGGAGCCTGTCTGAAAATCCATTAGCTGCTCGGTGTTATTTCTGATTCATTCGTTTTCATGAGCAAGACCTTCCGAGCGTGGGATGCGGACCAGGGGTGGCTACTTCCTGCTTCGCTGCATCAGTTTGTACCCCCCGGTCATTTGGCGCATTTTGTGCGAGATACGGTGCGAGAGGCGCTGGACCTTTCGGCGATCACGGGCGTCTACAAGTCAGAACAGGGACAGCCGCCCTATCATCCAGGTATGCTGGTGGCGCTGCTGCTCTATGGCTACAGCCGGGGGATATATTCTTCACGGCAATTGGCGCGTGCCTGCGAGGAGCGAGTGGACATGATGGCGGTGACTGGGCTGAACAAGCCTGATTTCCGCACCATCAGCACATTCCGGCGCCGGCATTTGGTGGCCTTGCGGGGCCTGTTTGTGCAGGTACTGCGGCTCTGCCAGACGGCGGGGCTGGTCAAGCTTGGCCATGTTGCGGTGGATGGCACCAAGCTGCGCGCCAATGCCTCTCGACACAAGGCGATGAGCTACAAGCGCATGGCGGAGCAGGAGCGGAAACTTGAAGCTGAAGTGAAGGCTTGGCTGGATCAAGCACAAGCCGCGGATGCGGCGGAAGACGCGCAGCATGGCGCCGATCATCGCGGTGATGAGACACCGGCCTGGATGGCGGATAAGCAGCGTCGGCTGGAACGCATCCGCGCGGCGAAGGCGCAACTGGAAGCCGAGGCACGCGCTGGGGCGGACAGTAGCGACCCCCACGGACCTGGCCCATCCTCTGGCATGCAGCAACGCGGCGCGCGCAAGAACCTTACTGCCGATGAAGCGCAATCCGCCATACCGCCAGACCGGGCGCAGCGTAACTTCACCGATGGCGATAGTCGCATCATGCCAAGCGGCGGTGGGTTCATCGCGGGCTATAACGGTCAGATCGCGGTTGATGCCGCGCATCAGATCATTGTTGCCGAGCAACTCAGCACCAATCCGGCTGACTTCGCGGCCCTGATCCCGCTGGTTGACCAAGCGCACGCCAATCTTGGTCGCAAGCTACGCGAGGTTTCTGGCGATACGGGCTTTGCTACCGAAGCCAATTTGGCCGCCATGGCAGAGCGCGGCATCAGGGCCTATCTCACGCCCGGCCGCATCAGGCACGGCGAGACCGATCCCACAGCCGGGCGTGTGCTCAAACGAAAGCCCCTGAAGCAGGCAATGGCCGACAAGATCAGACGCGCTGGGCGACGTAGCCGATATCGGCTGCGAAAACACACCGCCGAGCCGGTATTCGGTCAGATCAAGCAGCCCAGAGGCTTCCGACAATTCCTCCTCCGAGGGCTCAAC
>JADCER010000026.1 GCA_020249925.1 Roseomonas sp.
CGTCCTTCTGCTCGTGGGAGAGGCTCGACAGATCGGGCAGGCGCTCCATCCCGATCTTGAATCAACCCCGCCGTGGTCACGTCAAGCAGATCGGCGAACCTCACCCAACCGGCTCCAGGGCGGAAGGGGTTGAGCAGTTACATTTCACGATTTCTCGCAAGCCTTCCAGACATCGGGGTACGATGCCCACCAAAATCGATGAAGGGCGTTCTACGATTTACCTGGTTGCCACCCTGCCAAACGGGCGTCCTGATGACGCCTTGGGCCTCCATCCATGCCGGTTCTGCACTTTGCCAATCGGAATTAGGCGTTGCGCGCGTTTGCAATTCGACCCGGAAATGGGAAGCAATTAATGCGACGCCCTGCTGTCTGATAACTACTCGCACTTCGGGTTGGGTTGATTGGGTCACCGCGCGACGTCCTCAACTGCAGGGTTGAACAGATTCGAAGCGGATCTCTTTCACGCGCAGCTCGAACTGGTTCGGAATTTCGATCGAAAATCGAATGCGTCCTTGTCGGCACGGACCTCTGGGATGACCGAAGATGCTAAGGCCGGCATATTGTAATGGGTAGTCCAGCCGCGTTCGAAATGAACGCACGCAGTCAATAGTTCCGGGTATCAGAATGAATCTTTGGCAGGTCGCTTTCGAAAAATTCTGGATCCGTGTCAACTTCGCCGCCGCATCGCCCGCACCATCCAGCCCATCGACATCACGTTGAGGAAAACCTGAGGCGGTCCACAAGTCTCCGCGCATCAGTCGCTGGTTCATCACATGAGGAGCAAAAATTTCTATTCTATCCGTTACACACGAATCAAGATTTATATACTGCATGCGCCCCTGCGCACTGAATTCTGGATCGGGGCAGTCACGAATTCTTGGGTCCGACAGGCGCTCCCTGTCAGGCGACTGCGACATCGCCACCATTGACAAAAAACAAATCGTCTTCGGTTCTAGTGCTCGCGCATGCCGTGAATAAGCACAGAAGAGTCATTATTGTACAAATACGAATTCCACGTCTCCACATACCACCTTCTGTGCGCATAGCGCGCCCCCGAAGGCCTAAGTATCCAATCGGAGGCAGGACTATCTTTACAATCCGCAGGACGAAAGCGCCGCCCATGGCCATGCCATGCCGCGCGCCACGCAGCGCGTCCTTCAGCGCGGGTGCTGTGCCATGGCGCATTCGAAGCTCCCAGCCACGCTCCACCGGCGGACGGAACGATCCCGCATCGGCTTCTGCCACTTTCAGTAGCAAAGGTTAATGGCCGGCTCTCGCGATCGTGCGCCAGAGATCATTGCCATCTCGCAGCGGCATTTGCATTAAAGAGTCGTAATTTATTGCATCGCAAAACACATGGGCCGCGGCCGAGCCAGGGCCTGACATGCCAAATCCCACGGATCGTGACCGATCCGCGCCTCAAGCGCCGACGCTGCGCTTGGCTCGCCGCATCAGTGGCGGGCCGCATTCGCGGCCTCGGCCCGCAGCGCCGCGACGCGCGCCTCCGACCAGGGCTCGGCGCCAGGCGCCCCGCCGGCGGCGAGGACGGTCGCCGGCAGGCCGATGCCGCGCTCCATGCCGAGGATGGTCGCGGCGAAGCTCGGCGCATCGGACGGGCAGGCGGTAAGGTTGTCCAGAGAGCCGGGTGCGGTGCATCGTTGGCATGAATTGATGAAGGGGTTGCGGAAGCAACCTGACTCGCGGTAGGTCCCCTCTCAACCCCTTTGCGTTAATGATTTTGGTCCCGTGTCCCCGCCCCGCCGCATCTTCCGCCCCGCCCCGACGCCTCGCCTCTGGCGCCTGCCGGTGGTGGTACTGGTGACGCTGTGCGCAATGCTGGCTTCTGGTGTTGGGCTGCCGCCCGACTTGATGGGCTCAGCGCCGCGCCAGCAGGATTGGTCCGCGCTCGCGGCCGAGGTCTGGGTCGTGGATGGCGACACGCTGCGCCTCGGCGACCGGATGGTGCGACTGACCAAGGTGGATGCCCCGGAGCGCGGCCAAGCCTGCTCGGATGCGGCGGGGCGCGCCTTCGACTGTGGGGCCGCTGCGGCGGAGGCGCTGTCGCGGCTGGTGAACGGGCGTTCGGTGGTCTGCGTGGTCTCGGGCCGTGACCGTTTCGGGCGCGGATATGGCCAGTGCAATGCCGGCGGGGTGGAGCTGAATGCCGGGCTTGTTACCACGGGTTGGGCGCTGGCCGGGGCGGACGCGCCAGAGATGCAGGCGCTGGAGGCGGAGGCGCGGCGGGCGTCGCGCGGCCTCTGGGCCAGCGGCTTCACCCGGCCCGAGGAATGGCGCCGTCGTCACTAGACCATGCTGTCTTTACTGAGCTGCCCCCGATTTCTCTGGACACCCATTTGTCCCAAGCGAGACCGGAACGATGGTGTCCAGCACGATGAAGATCGAAGAGAACGAAGCCGTTGATCGGCCTGGGGGCAGCGAGGTCGGGCGCAGCCCGTCCACGCTACCCATAGGGCAGGCGCGGCCATCGCAGCCCGCCCCCGCGCCTGCCACCGAAGCGGCCTCTGGCGTCGTGTCGCCGAAGGTCGGCCCCCTGGCCCCGGGCCAGCGTTGGAGCGTCGCCCGCAAGCGCGAGGTCGTCCTGCGCTTGGCTCGCGCGGCGAGAGCATGGAACTCCTCTCCCGCGAACTCGCCGTCCCTATTTTCAAGCTCGAGCAGTGGCGCGAGAAGGCGGACGCCGCCCTCGATGGCGCGCTCAAGGAGCGCGAGGCCGATGTCGCCAGCATCGAACTCGACGCCGCCATGCAGCGCATCGGCGAGTTCAGCATGGAGAACGAGTTGCTGCGCGCCCGCATCGAGAAGCCCGGCTCTTTGGCCCGGCAGAGGTCGCGCTGCTGGCCAAGGCGATCTCTCCCATTGCCGGCCAGCGCTACGGCATCCAGCGCGTCTGCCGGCTCTGGGACGTGCCCCGCTCCAGCTACGACGAGGCGCAGGTGCCGGAGCGACAGAGCGCCGTACCGGCGGCCGCGCCGGCGCGGCGCGGCCCGAAGCCAGCGATCACCGACGCGGCTCTGCTGGCAGCCATCAAGCGGGATCTGGAGACCCCGCCCTGGACCGGTGAGGGTCACCGCACAGTCTGGGCGCGCCTGCGCGTGCGGACAGCATCCGCATCTCCCGCAAACGCCTGCTGCGCGTGATGCGCGAGAACGCCCTGCTTTCGCCCCACCGGGCCGGCCGCAAGGGTGAGGACGGCCACGACCGCCAGATCATCACCACCGCGCCGAACATCATGCGGGCGATCGATGCCACCCAGACCATCGACGAGGTCCGCGACGCCGTGCGCGAATTCGTGGCCCGCTACAACGCCGAGTGGCTGATCGAGAAGAGCGGTTTCCGCAGCCCGCTCAACGCACCACGCGCCGCGCAGGTCGACACAAACCTCAGGCGCGCCGGATAGTGCTCCCGCGTGTCCAGGGAACCGGGTCCGGTACATCGCGTGCACCAAAGGGGGTGCCTTTTGCACGCCGATCGGAGGTCCCGTTTGCGGGCTGATTGACACCGAGCGCCTCGGTCCGAGGGTTGCGGGGGGAGCTTGGGGCGGCTAGCATCTACTCCTGCATACGTCGTGCAACTTCGGCTTGGCGTGCTAATCATACGTGCGGAGGGGTGGCCGAGCGGCTGAAGGCGACGGTTTGCTAAACCGTTATGGGGGCTTAAACCTCTATCGTGGGTTCGAATCCCATCCCCTCCGCCAATTCCCATACGAGCCGCACTCTCCGCCAGACCGACCGTGACCTGCGCCCCGACTCCCCTCCGGTCAAAGGTGGAGTCCTGAGTTGCCGTCACGCCGATCGTGACGGTGTTTCTCGGTTCGGTCGAGCGCCGTTTCTCCGTCCCGGCCACACGCATCCAGGCC
>JADCER010000027.1 GCA_020249925.1 Roseomonas sp.
GTCTTCGTCTCCGGTTGCTGGCGCCGACCATCGGCCCCCTACTGCCGGGAGCCCCGCGGGCGGACCCTGCGGGGCAGTGCGGCGCCGCCTTGCGGCGGGCGTCGCTTCAGTCCTGCGCTTCGGCGGCGATGCCCTCGTTGATCACGAAGCCTGTCAGGTAGGGCAGGCCGGCGGGAATCCCTGTCTCGCGGCTGGTGCGCTGCGTGATGCGCCAGCCCATCCACTCCACGGTGGTTTTCGCAATCGCGTCCGCGAGGCTCGCGCCGTAATGCATCTGGCTATTCACGCCGTCCGCGAAGTGGCGCCCGTAGCGGCTGTCGAGAAAGGCGCGGACCGAGGCGGGATCCGTGCTGGTCGCGTTGTGGATCGCGGTGAAAGCGATCGGCCAGGCGGGCGCGGCATGTTCGCGCATGGTGCCCCAGAAACCCCAGTCTTGGTTTTCGGTTGGAAGGATCGTGCTCATCTGTTTGTCTCCGTCATCGGCGGGGGAAATCCCCTGCGCGTGACAGACCATTCGCGCTGTGATGGGGGCTGAGCCAAGCGAAATAGAGCGTTATTTCATTGCTATGATTCAGGCGTTTTGATCATGATGTGAGGGCCAAATGGCAGCACCATTCGGCCCTCGCTTTCGCTTATCGGCTGCGCCTTCTGCTGCGCTTCGCGGCGGCTTGGCCGGCGGCGTAGGCTTCCGCGAGGGAGTTGCGGATGGACCAAACCGCGACATCGTGAAAGTCGAGCGCATCGCGGTTTCTGGTTTCCAGCGTTTCAACCGAGGGCATGTGCCGCTTGGCGATTTCGAGGAAAAGCTCGTCGGTTGAAGGGGGGTCGTTCATCTTGGTCTCCTTGCTATGGCGCCGGGGAGTATCCCTGCGCCTGAGGGACCATTCGCGCTGTAGCGGGGGGCGAGCCAAGCAAGAATGAGTGTAATTTCATTGCTATGAATGGGAACTTCTAATCATGATCTATTCGTTGCGCGCGCGGAAGTAACATCGGCAAAGGTTCGGTCTTCGCCATCCAGTATCGCGGGCTGGCCCGTCATGGCCTCAAACCGCGCAAGGGCCACATCGCAATAGCCGGGATCAATCTCCAGCAGCTCGGCCAAACAATACGTCCTGCAGATGCAGCAAAAATTCGCCGTCCCTTTTTTCTCTACGGCTGCGCCTTACGTTGCGCTGCACGACGAACAAGCGCCACGAAATTCCTCACAATGCCCGAAGAATCGTCGCGGCGCGCTGCGATACTCAGGAAGGCCCTCGCTTGGGCTGCGCCCGAAAGCTCACGATAGGTCACACCCTCCAGTACCATACGCCGCATGGAGGCCGGAACAAGGGTTACACCAAAGCCAGTCGCCACCAGGCTCAGCGCGGTGCTGATGCGCGGCGCCTCCTGGCCCAATTGCGGGCTGAACCCTGCCTGAAGGCATGCCGCCGCCATCGCCTCATAGAGCGCGGGTCCCTGTTGGCGCGCGTAGGCGATGAAGGTCTCGCCAGCAAGCGCACGCAGCGGCAACGCAGCATCCTGGCTGGGCGCGCTGCGCGCCAAAGCATGCCCGCTTGGCAGTGCGGCCACCATCGGTTCCTCAAGCAACGGATGCACCACAAGCCCCTCAGGTGCCGCGATGGACGCGCGCAGGAAGGCAACGTCCATCTGCCCGCCGCGAAGCTGGTCCAAGGTCTCCATGCGGAGGTTTTCCTCCATCGTCAGTGAAACCAGTGGGTAGGCCTCGCGGAAGGCAAGAATGACCTGCGGTACAAAGGGGTGGAATGGCGCCGTTGGCGGAACGGCGAGCCGCAGATGGCCCTGCTCGCCACGGGCGGCGCGCTTCGCAGCCTCCACCCCCTGGCCCACGCGTGCGAGGGCGGCGCGCGCGTCCTCGATGAAGCTGCGGCCTGCTTCGGTCAGTTCGACACCGCGCGGCAGTCTTCGGAACAACTGCACCCCAATTTCGCGCTCAAGTGCCTTGATCTGATGGCTCAGCGGCGGTTGCTGAATGCCGAGCCGCTCGGCGGCACGGGTGATGTGCCCTTCCTCAGCGACGGCGACGAAGTAGCGAAGATGACGGAGCTCCATGCCATATCCTATATGTATGGATTTTGACTTTTACCCATTATGGCCGGTCTGTCAGCCGAATGCTACCCAATGCGTCATCCAGCTTCGCCGTTACAGCGGCCTTCCCGCCGGCGATCGCCTGACATGCAAGGAGCCATACCATGGGCCTGCTTCGCCGAACCCTGGTGCAGAGCGCACTCGCCACCTGCACGCCGCCGCTCATCCTCGCGCGTCGCGCGCAGGCTGAAACCTTCCCATCGCGCCCGGTTCGCCTGATCACCGGCTTTGCCCCCGGCGGCCCGATGGACATCGTCGCCCGTATCCTGAGCGGGTGGCTCGCGCCGCGGCTAGGCCAGCCTGTGATCGTCGAGAACCGACCAGGTGCGGGCGGCAATCTCGGTACGGAGGCAGTGGTGCGGGCGGTACCGGATGGTCACACGCTGCTGATCTGCGGCCCCGTGAACACCATCAATGGGGCGTTGTATGGCCGCCTACCCTTCGACTTCGCCCGCGACATCGCGCCCGTTGCCGGCTTGGTTCGCGTTCCCCTTGTGATGGTGGTGCATCCTTCGGTGCCAGTCGCGACGGTGCCAGATTTCATCGCCTACGCAAGGAGCAGGTCTCAACCGCTCGCGGTCGCATCCGCGGGCAACGGCACGCCACAGCACGTCTCCGGCGAGTTGTTCAAGATGATGGCCGGCATTGACCTGCTTCACGTACCCTATCGCGGATCAGCGCCAGCCTTGACCGATCTGCTTGCTGGCCAGGCCGTTCAGGTGATGTTCGACGCTGTGCCTTCGGCGGTCGCGCATATTCGTGGCGGCGCCCTGCGCGCCTTGGCGGTCACCACCGCCACACGCTCAGAAGCACTGGCTGGGACCCCGGTGCTGGCCGAGTTCTTGCCCGGCTACGAGGCAAGTACCTGGTATGGCGTCGGCGCACCGCAGGGGACACCGATCGCCGTCGTGGAACGGCTGAACCGCGAGATCAACCTGGGCCTCGCCGATCCTGGGATCACCGCGCAGTTCGCGAACCTGGGAGCCACACCCATGCCCGGCACGCCTGCCGACCTTGGCCGCTTCATCGCTACAGAGATCGAAAAATGGGGCCGAGTGGTGCGCGCCGCCGGCGTTCGCGTAGATTGAGAATGGGGCGCGCGGGATCATGATGACAATGACCGCACGAATGAAGCCGAATGGCGCAGCACCCCGCATCGGCGTTCTCCTCACTGACAATGCCGCGCACCCCAATTATGCGGCGCTGCGTGAGGGGCTTGCGGCACACGGCCGTATTGACGGCCAGAATATCGTGATCGAGCCGCGCTTTGCCGAAGGCCGGCTTGATCGGCTGCCCCGGCTCGCGGCCGAGCTTGCCGCCTTGCCGGTAGACATCATTGCCGCGATCGGTGCCGTGCATTGCCGCGCGGCCCAGCAGGCGGCACCCAACATTCCCATTGTCTTCGCTGTTGTCTTGGACCCGGTCGCTGTTGGTTTGGTCGCGAATGCTGACCGCCCCGGTGGCAATGCGACGGGCGTCACCAATTTCGATCCAGCCCAGGCGCGGGAGGAGCTCCGCCTGCTTGGAATGCTGATGCCGAAGATGCAGCGCGTCGCGATCCTCGGCGATGCAGGGGTACCCGACGCATTGCCCCGCGCTGCCTGCGCCGCTGCCGAAGCCCAGGGCCTGCAGGCCCGACTGCTTTTGGTCAGCGGTCCGGAGGAGCTTGAGGGTGCCTTTGCGGCAATGCGGGACGCCCGCGCCGACGCGCTGGTCGCGCTTGGGGTGCCGATCGTGAGCACGCATGGGGCACATATCGCCGCCTTGGCGCGGGCGGCTCGGCTACCGACCATGTTTGCCCGGGACGGGGCAAAGTTCGCACCTCTTCTCGCATATGGCACGAGTTTCGCCGCGGCAGTGCGGCATATGTCGGGGATGATTGACCGGGTACTGCGCGGCGCGTGCCCGGGCGAGATACCGGTCGCGCACGTCTTCCAACCTGAGTTGGTAGTGAACGTCGCTGTGGCACGCGAGATCGGGATCAGCATCCCGTCTGGGTTTGCGCGAAATGCCGCCTGAACTTGGCGCCTTCTTGCTGGGCTATCTGCTCATCATGGCCTCACCGGGGCCGAATATGGTCGCCATTGGCACCATTGCGGCGCTGGAAGGCCTGGCCAGTGCCCTGCCGATGATCGTCGGCATCGCCTGCGGCGCCGGCGGTCTTGCGAGCTTCGTGATCGCCGTCAGCGAATTGATGCAGGTGGAA
>JADCER010000028.1 GCA_020249925.1 Roseomonas sp.
CTGGAGCAGGCTTTGCATGACAGGCGGCCCCCACATCGCGGCGGCCTGGTCCATCACAGCGACAGGGGCAGCCGATATGTCTCGATAAAACATACGGAAAGGCTGCTTGAGGCCGGGATTGAACCTTCTGTTGGCAGTTTTGGCGCGCGCGGTAACAATGCATTCGCCGAGACCATCAAGGGGCTTTACACAACCGAGGTCATTCACCGCCGCACGCCGCTGCAGAGCTTCGAGGCCGTGTAATTCGCTACTTTGCAATGTGAGGATTGGTTCAATTATTGGCGTGCGTTTGTTGGCGCCAATCAGCCATATCCGGCCCGCAAGAAGCCCAACAACGCGACCAAGCAGCGCGCCGCCGGCCAAGGTGGCGTGACGTAAGGAAAACAGCCCCAGCAAAGCCGGGGTGGATCACTGGCAATTCATGCGCGACAAATGGCTATCCAATCGCGTGTTTCGCAATCACGAAGACATCGTCGATCAATGCTGTCACGCATGGTACAGGCTCATCAGCTAGTAATGGCGCTTCATGTCTATCGCGCTGCGGAAATGGGTGCGTGGGTACTAAACTGAGGGAACCGGTATTACACGAGCAATCGGAGCGGCAAAGATACGCGACAGGTCCAGTCCGCATCGCGGCAGATCTCCGCAACAGGATGCTCATCCACACCCTGCTTCAAAATGAATGCCTTTTGCGCGTCCGTAAACTTCGACGCCATCATCGCTTTCCACTCCTTCCAGCCAGGGAAATCAGGGCAGAAAACGCTACCTCAAAGTGATCCAGCTTTCACGGAGCAAAGCAGAGTCGTTGATTAGATCAACGCAAAACCATCTTCAACAAAATGCTGACCCGTCGTCGCATGGCTGAGGCAGAGGATTTCTGATTCAGCTTCATCTCCCTTGGGGTTAGGCTGGTCCAGATTCATCCCTTATTCCACTTATTGATTTAGCCACATGGGCGCTGATCCCGAAAAGAAGCCTCACCACCAGGGAATCGCGGACCCTTCTGGCGGTTCAACGCGAAACACATTCAACTGCATTGCCAGCAGCGAATAATAACCGATCAACCCTGTCAGTTCGACAGCACCCTTGTCGCCTAGCAGATCGCGTACCGGCTGGTAAAGCGCATCAGGCGCCTTGCCCGTGCGTAGTACGGCGCGCACGAATTCCACCACCACCCGATCAGCATCGGAATCGAAGGGGATTCTTTCCGAATCGTGCCCAATCGCCGAAATCACCGCCGCGGGCACGCCCTGCTTTTCCGCGATCGGCGCATGCGCAAACCACTCATAGGCCGCCTTCCAATGATGGCCGACGCATAGAATGGCCAGTTCCCGCAAGCGCATCGGCACGCTGCATTCAAAGCGCACAAAAACGCCAAGCTGTTCCACCCGCGCGCAAAGCTCAGGGCTTGTGATCAGGGCCTGGAAGGGGCCTTTCACACCGCCGCGCGCGCCGGACGTCATCCGATCCCAGACTGCCTGCTGCGCCGCATCCAGGCTTTCGCGCGTCTGCGCGGGCAGGCGCGGCGCGCTCATTCCGCGGCTGCCGCTACGGCAGGGTAGGCGCCGAAATGGGGCATGATTTCCCGCGCGAAGCCGCGGAGATTGGCAACCGATGCATTGGGGTCCACGATCAGGATGGTCGCCACCCCGCCGGCCTTGAGCTTTTCGATGCGCGCGATGATTTCTGCCGGCGTGCCCAGCAGTGGCGCATCATCGGTTTCAATACTGTCGGCACGCTTGCCCTTATGCAGATCACCAATCACGCCAACTACGCGCCGACGCACCTCATAAGCGGCAGCGCGTTCTTCTTCCGAATGGATCATCTGCAGCGCGCGCGCCACCGCGACATCATGCGGCTGCCAGGCGCGACCCTGCTTTTCGCATTCCTCACGGAAAATGCCCACACGTTCGATGATCTGATCAACGGATGCCAATTGGTCAAGCAGCAGGTTAAAGCCTTCTCGCGCGGCGCGGCGAATGCTCTCCTCACTGCCGGCAGCCAGCCAGAAGGGTGGATGCGGGCGCTGCGCTACCGCTGGCTCCACCACGATATTTTCATAATGCCAGCGCTTGCCATGATGGCTGAAGCGATCTTCTGAGGTCCAGGCCTTGCGGATCACCTCAATCGCTTCATCGAAGCGCTCGGTTGCCTCCTCGGGCGGGATGCAGAAGCCGCTGAATTCCGAAGCACGATACCCCTTGCCCACGCCAAAATCGAAGCGCCCGCCGGAGAGCAGATCAAGCGTCGCGGCCTGTTCAGCAATCAACACGGGATTATGCCAGGGCAGCACCACCACCGCCGTACCAAGCCTGATACGTTCTGTCTTTGCCGCAAGATAGGACAGCAAAGTCATGGAGGCAGAAACCTGCCCCTGGCCGGTGAAGTGGTGTTCCACCATGAACATATGCGCAAAGCCAAGCCTTTCGGCTTCCTGCACATAGTCAATGAAATCCTTATAGCCGTGGCTATCACCAAGGCCGACCGAACGCTTTGTGCGCGCCCCTCCAAACAGACCAAAGCGCATGGCATGACCCTCCTGATCAGGAAACACCATTTTGAGGCTTCACACCGCTGCGGTAAAGGGGTTTGTGGTATTGTTTTTCTTGAAAAAAGTTCCGGCCTTGGCCCTGGCCGGTTGCCAGTCAGGCCAAAGCCTGCCCAAACTTGGCTCGGAAACTGTTCAGGAAAACGCCCATGGAATGGCACCCCAAGCCGCTTGACCCCGGCATGATCACCCTGCACCGCCGCGGTAAGGGCGAACCGCTCATGCTGCTGCACTGCTTGGGCATGTCCTGGCGCTTTTGGGATGTGCTGGAACCCCTCACTGATCGCTTTGAGCTGATCGCCTATTCCTTCCCGGGCCATCACGATACGCCGCTGCCTGGCCATCAATACGGCGTCCCGGAATTGACCGAGCAATTGCGTGCTGTTGCGCACCGCGAAGGGCTTTCGCGCTTTCACCTGATGGGCATTTCGCTTGGCGGCAGCGTGGCGCAGCATTTCGCCGGTACCTATCCCGATATGGTGGATAAGCTGATCCTGGCTGATTGCACGCCGCGTTATGATGATGACAGCCGCGCCAATTGGCCGGTGCGCGCGGCGGCTGCTCGAAAGGACGGCGTTGCTTCCCTGGTGCCGACCCTGATGAAAACCTGGTTCAGCCCGAATACACTGGCCGCCGATGGCCCCAATGTGCGTTTTACCAAGGCAACGCTGGAAGCCTGCTCGGGCGAAGGCTATGCACTGGCCTGCGAAGCACTCGCGACCCTTGATGCGCGGGAAGAAACCACGCGCGTGACGGCGCCCACGCTGATCCTGGTAGGCTCCGAAGAACGTAAATCCTTTCAGGATGCAGCGGATTGGATGCAGGCCACCATCCCAGGCAGCCGCAAGGTCACCGTGCCGGATGCGGGCCATGCTTCGGTGCGCGATCAGCCGGATTTCGTCGTGCGGACGCTCCGCGACTTTCTGGGCTGACCCATGGCGCAACAGGCGGCGAAGCCGGGACGCTGGCCGCAACATCTGCCCGTAGTCGGCGTTATCGCCGGCTTTCTGCTGGTAATCGGCCCGTTGCTGGCAACGGTGTTGCGCAGCCTATTGGTGTTTGAAGGAGATGAAGCGCGGCTTTCGCTTGATCATTTCATCCGCATCTTTAAGGACCCTGCCATCCATGCGGCGCTTGGCAATACGCTGATCTGCGGCCTTGCCACCACCTTCTTCAGCCTGATCCTTGGCTTTACCTTGGCCTGGCTTGTGGCGCGCACCGATATGCCAGGGCGGCAATGGTTTGAAGTGGGTAATCTTATTCCCTTTTTTCTCTCGCCCTATGTCGGGGCCATCAGTTGGATTTATTTGGCCGCGCCCAATAGCGGCCTTGCGATCAATTTCTTCAAGGATCACTTCGGCGTCGATCTTTCCTTCATTAATATCTACAGCCTGCCTGGCGTGATTTGGGTCTTGACCATCTTCTACACGCCCTATGTCTATCTTTTCGTCATCGCGCCCCTGCGCCGCATGGATGCCGCGCTTGAGGACGCCGCCCGCGTGCATGGCGCTGGCTTCTGGTTCACGCTTCGCCATGTGACCCTACCCCTGCTGAGCCCGGCTCTGCTATCCGGCGCCTTGGTGGTTTTCGTGACTAGCGCTGGGCTTTTTGATGTGCCGCTGGCGCTTGCCTCACCAAGCGGCATCCGCACCATGCCGACCGAGATCTTTGCTTCCGTTCAATACCCATCCGATTTTGGCCGTGCGGCTGCCTTTGGCGTGATTGTGCTTTGCGTGACAGTGCTTTTGGCCTTGTTGCAGCGCCGCTACCTGGCTGGTCGGCGTTATGAAACCGTCACGGGCAAGGGCTATCGCCCCAGGCTTCTGGCGCTTGGCACCTGGGGGCGCGCTGCGGCGCTGGCCTTTCAGTGCTTCTATATCGGCATCGGCGTGATCTTGCCGACCATCGCGCTGGTGCTGGTATCACTGTCACGGCTTTGGACCGGGCGCTTTGTTCCGGCGCG
This sequence comes from Roseomonas sp., assembly GCA_020249925.1. Classification (GTDB taxonomy): domain Bacteria; phylum Pseudomonadota; class Alphaproteobacteria; order Acetobacterales; family Acetobacteraceae; genus Neoroseomonas. The sequence goes on from JADCER010000028.1 coordinate 4,512, forward strand.
CGCCTCGCTCGCGAATTATGAATATGTGCTGTTCAATTACCAGCTTACGCAACAGGCCATCATCAATAGCCTGATCCTGGCTGTGGTGGGTGCCACCTTGGGTGTTGGTCTCAGTGTCTTGCAAGCCTATTACCTCAATCGCGGCGCGCTGAAGCGGCGAAGCATCGCGGATGCGGTGCTGTCTCTGCCGCTTGGCATCCCCGGTATCATCCTGGGGCTTGGCTTCCTGATCCTGGCGGTCCGCACGCCACTTTACAGTACGCTCACCATTGTGCTGATCGCCTATATCGCGCGCTTTTTCCCTTTCGCAACGCGCACCATCTCGGCCATGTTCGGCTCGCTCAACCCTGAATTGGAACAAAGCGCACGCGCCGCCGGGGCAAGCTGGGCGGAGACCTTGCGCCATATCATCCTGCCCCTGCTGCGCCCCGCCCTGATTGCCGCCTGGATTATGCTGTTCGTGATTTTCATTCGTGAACTGGGCGCCACGATCCTGCTTTATGCACAGGGTACCGAAACCATCAGCGTGGTGCTGGTTGTCTTGAGTGATCGCAGCTTTGGCTATGCGGCCGCCCTTGCCATGGTGCAGCTAATTCTGCTGCTGGGGGCCTTCGCCATCATGCGCGCCACCAAGACCAGCATTGTGCAGTCATGAAATCGGATAGCTCCCCATGAAGGCAACGCCCCCTTTCTTGAGTGTTACCGGGCTTGAGAAAAGCTATGGCCCGCACAAGGCCGTGAATGGTGTTTCCCTGACGGTGGAGGAAGGCCATACGCTTGCGCTTTTGGGGCCGAGTGGCTGCGGCAAGACCACCATGCTCCGCTGCATTGCCGGGCTTGAAACGCCTGAAGCCGGCCGCATCGAAATCGGCGATGTCTGTGTTTTTGATGCCGCGCAGCGCATCAATCTGCAACCGGAAGCGCGCGGGCTTGGCATTGTGTTCCAATCCTACGCCGTCTGGCCGCATATGACTGTGGCGGAAAATGTCGGCTTTCCGCTCAAGGTCAGGAAAATCGGTAGTGCGGAACGTGATCAGCGCGTGGCACGCATCCTGGATATTGTCGGGCTCGGCGCCTGGCATGACCGTCCAGCCACCAATCTTTCCGGCGGCCAGCAGCAGCGCGTGGCGCTGGCGCGCGCCCTGATCCATGAGCCGCGCCTGGTATTGTTCGATGAAGCATTGTCCAATCTTGACGCGCAGCTTCGCGAACAGATGCGGCTAGAACTGAACTTACTCCAGGATAGGCTTGGCTTCACCGCGATTTACGTGACGCATGATCAGGCAGAGGCCTTCGGCCTTGCCGAGCATATCGTGGTGATGAATAAGGGCCGTATCGAAACCCAAGGCCCGCCGCGGCGGATTTTTCATGAACCCGATACGGCCTTTGTTGCGCGGTTTCTGGGCTTTAATTTATTGCCTGGCAGGATCACGAGGTTGGACGGTGCTCAGGCGGAAATCACGCTTGCGGGCGGTGCCCGCATTCGCGGCCATATCCCAGCCAAAGCAGGCAAACTTACCGAAGGCGATGCCGCGATTGCCTGCATCCGCAAGGAACATGTGCAGCTGAGCGCGACGCCCGGCAGCATAATGGCGCGTATTCGCGGGTCATCCTTTCTTGGTCTTGCTGATGAATTCATCCTGGATTTCGGCGGGCAGGAATTGCGCGCCATCCAGCATTTTCCCGAAGCCCGCGCAGATATGATGGTGGGTGTGGATATCCCATCTGCCCATTGCGTGATCCTGCCGCCAGAAGATCAATAGGCTGTCAGGCCACCATCCACTGGCAGGATCTGACCTGTCACCGCAGCAGCCAAGGGGCTCACCAGATAGGCGACGGCGGCAGCCACTTCCTCAGCGGTTGGGAAGCGGCCAGTTGGGATGCGGTCCAGCATGCGTTGACGTCGCGCAGGGTCCGCCAAAATACGCGTGCGTGATGGCGTCAGCACCGTACCAGGCGCCACGGCATTTACGCGCATGCCTTTGGCGGCCCATTCAATCGCCAGCGCGCGGGTCATTTGCACAATGCCGCCCTTGGAAATGCTGTAGACGGAACGATCCGCAATACCGATCAGCCCATGGGTGGAAGCGATGCTGACAATTGCGCCTGGCCGTCCCGCGGCGATACAGCGCGCGGCCATGCGCGCGGCAAGAAAATAGCTGCCTTTCAAATTCACATCCATCACCTGATCATATTCATCCCAGCTGACATCAATTACTGGCTTGTTCAGCGTGCAGCCGGCATTATTCACCAAAACACCAATGGGGCCGAAGGCAGCCTCGGCCCTCTCCATCAGGGCGTTGATACTGCCTTCTTCGAGCAGATTGAGCGGTAATCCCAGCGCGCGCCGGCCGCGCGCTTCAATACCTGCAATGGTTTCCATCAGACTTTCGGTTGCAAGGTCAGTGACAATGACGTCATGGCCCGCTTCAGCCAAGGCCCAGGCGGTGGCTTGGCCAATACCCTCGGTAGCGCCGGTGACGATAGCGGTCTTGGTAGGGAGAGGATCATTCATGACTTGAAGATACGCGTCCAATCCTCGCGATGCTTTTGCAGATCAGCGGTGGTCATGCCGCGCCAATCCAGATCCAGCAGCTTCAACTGCTCAATCGCCGGTGCATATTCCGGCAGCGGGCTGCGAAAGCCTGAACGGCCAGAGATCAGCGCTTCACGCCGCGCCAGGATTTGCTGGCCCGCCTCCGAATGGATGAAATCCGTCCAAAGCCGTGCGGCATTCGGGCTTGGTGCCTTTTGCAGAATGAAACTGCTTTGCGGCATCAACACCACGCCTTCCTGTGGCATGAGGAAGCGGAGCTTCGCACCTTGCGCATTATTCTGAAAGGCGCGCGTCGGCATGCCGGAAAACGCCATCAGATCCTGCCCGGTCACCAAACGCTGCGCCACCTGTTCCGACCGCAACAGAAAGGCTGGCTTCATCGCGGCCAGATCAGTGAAAAACCGTGCCGGCAGCGCCTTGGTTTGGCCAATATAGGTCGCAAGGTAGGAGGCTGAGACCGCCGCATCACCAATGGAAATCCGCCCCTGCGGCACGGCATTGATCACATCACGCCATGATGTGCCGGAAAAATTCAGCCTTTCCGCATTCCACATGGGCACAAAGACATAGGCGCCATTGAAGGCAAAAACGTCCTTCTCACCAAGCCCCGCTTCAAATACACGCCCATACTGCGCCAATTCCGGGCTGGCATAACGCGTGACATGGCCGGCGGCGAGTTTTTCAAACACCCAGGTCGGTGAGGCAATGGCCGCAACGTCAATCGTGACGCGATCAGCGGCCAGTTCCTGTTCAATGCGCGTCACCAAGGCGCCGGTGCCGGTCAGCGTGTAATTCACGCGAAAAGCATTGGGCAGGCCGTAATGGCGCCTGAAGGCCGCTTGTAATTCATCATGGGTTTCAGGCTGGATCACCGTGTCCCAATAGGTCATGCGCCCTTCACGCCTTGCCCCTTCAATCAGCGGTGCCAGCCGTTCCCGTTCAGCCGGCGAAGCAGCAGCCAAGGCCGGTGCCTGTTGCGCCCAGGCCGTGCCGATATTGAAGACACCAAGCGCGCCGGCGCCCAGCGCAAAATTGAAGCCCCGACGTTTCATCCCAGCACCTTTTTCAGTTGAGAGTTGCCCGTGTTTCATTCACCAAAGCGGTCCATAAGCGGCGTTCTTCCGCCCAATAGGCGTCCATGGCTTCAGGCGTGCCTACCATGGGTTCATGCGCGCCTTCCGCCATGCGTTGGCGAATCGCGGGGCTTTCAATCCAGCGATTCGTCTCGGCATTCAGTCTTTCGACAATCGCGCGCGGCGTGCCAGTGGGGGCATAAAGCCCGAACCAGACGGTTTCATAAAAGCCAGGATAGCCTTCTTCTTCCAAGGTCGGCACCTCGGGCATTTGTGGCGCGCGGTTGCGGCCCGTGAGTGAAAGCCCGCGCAGCAGCCCATCACGAATCATGGGTCCCGCATTGCCGATATTGTCGAAGATGTAATCGCTCTCGCCTTGCGAAACTGCCAGGATCCCTGCCGGCCCACCACGATAGGGCACATGCACGCGCCGAAACCCGGCGCGCTGATGGAAGCGTTCTGCCATCATGTGCCCGACACTGCCGATGCCCTGGCTTGCCATATTCACTTCGCGGTTCCCGGCCTTGGCCCAGGCAACAAATTCCGCCGTATTCTTGACAGGCAATTTGGGCGAGATAATCAGCATCATGCCATAACGATAAATTGCCGCCACTGCGGTGAAGGCGCGCACCGGATCATAAGGTACGCTTGGCAGTACAAGCGGTGATACGATATGCGCCGTATTCGATGAAAGCAGGAGAGTCCAGCCATCGGGCGCGGCCTGCGCAACGGCTGCGGTGCCGATGGTGCCAGTGCCGCCCACGCGGTTTTCGGTGACAAAGGTGCCGCCGAAAACACGCGAAAAATGCTCGCATAACAGGCGCGTGTAGATATCACCCGGACCACCCGCTTGGGATGGGTGAATGATCCTGACCGGGCGTGTGCCGGGCCAATTCCCGACAGCCTGCGCCTGCACGATTGCAGGCGCGGCCAAGAACACGGCACCTGCGAAGAACCCTCTGCGTTTCATCCCTGCTTCCTTTTTTTGTTGCAAGAAGCCCTGCCAGAAAGGCTAGATTTGATTGGGGTATTACGCAAGCGGTTGGTCGTCCATAAGCCTGATGGGCGATACCCCCCGATCTGACACCAAATCCTTTGAGGTCGACTGGCTGGCTATCGGATTGATTGGTCCGTCGGCAGGCGGGGCTATGCCGTATTTTTGTGATTTATCAACCGACAATGCTTTCGAAGCTTCCCCCTCATCCTGCAGTTTTGCGTCTTTTGTCATGGGCATTGACAACCGCGCCATTTGTCCGCGAAGCTACCTGAAAGCGCTTTCTTTCGCGCGCAAGCTGAAGCGATACTGCGCAAAGCACATCGCTATCGAAGGAGGAAACAGGAATGGGCGCACAGCCCCTTACCCTGCGCGGGGCTCTGCGGCCTCTCGCATGCGCGCGGAACTGCGGCTCGTGAACGCGCTGCACCGCCTCAAGGACCGGATTGCCATCGTCGGCGTCGGCAACACTGCCTACGGCAACTTCCCTGATATAGATGATTATGGCCTTGGCGCCCGCGCCTTCCGCAGCGCCATTGAGGATTGTGGACTGGACAAAGACAAGATTGACGGCCTGCTCACCTGCCGCGTGCCGTATTACGCGCGCATGGGTGAAATTCTTGGGCTCAATCCGCGCTGGACAATCCAGCTACCGCCGCACGGAAGAATGTCCGGCATGGCAATCATTGAAGCTGCGGCGGCACTTGATGCAGGGCTTTGTGATTATGCGGCCCTGATCTACGCGAATATCGGCCGTTCCCGCCGCGTGAATTACGGTGGCGACGAAAGCCCCGGCATTTGGGACCCTTGGGGGTTCACCTCCCCAGGTGCGGCACATGCGCTGATGTTCCAGCGCCACCGCGCGCTCTATGGCACAACGACGCGCCAATTGGCCGAGGTGTCTGTGGCCTTTCGCCATCACGCCTGCCTCAATCCTTCAGCAGTGATGAAGCAGCCCATCACCATTGATGACCACGAATCCGCCCGTTTCATTACCGAACCGCTTCGCCTGCTCGATTACTGCCTGATCAATGATGGCGCCGTCTGCATCATCATGACCACGAAGGATCGCGCGCGTGATCTCAAGAAGCGCCCCGTGATGATTTCCGGTATCGGCGCGCGGGAAGCCTTCACCACGGCCTCCATCTCCAATTTCGACCTCAATTTTTGGTACGATGAAATGCAGGACGTGGCCGCCCAGGCCTATGGCATGGCGGGCGTTGCGCCTTCCGATGTTGATGCGCTGATGTGCTACGACAATTTCAGCCCAACGGTGCTGTTCAGCCTTGAGGGCCTTGGCTTCTGCAAACAAGGCGAGGCGGGTTCCTTTGTGGAAGGCGGAGCGCTTAAGCTCGGTGGTCGGCTGCCGACCAATACCGATGGCGGGCATTTATCGAATTCCTACATGCAGGGCTGGGCGCTGAACATCGAAGCAGTGCGCCAAATCCGCGGCGAATGCGGTGCACGCCAGGTGCAGGACGCAGAGGTCGTGCAGTATTGCGGCGCCACGCCGTGCTCACGATCCATCATCTACACACCGGGCTGAGGGAGGATTCCATGCAGCCAGCAATGCCCGCCAAGCCCCGTCCGCGGATTGATACCGTCAGCCGCGGTTTCTGGGACAATGCCCGCGAAGGTCGTCTTTCCGTACAGCGCTGCGACGATTGCTCGGATATTCATTTTCCGGGATCGCCGGTCTGCCCGAAATGCCTATCGGAAAAGCAATCCTGGGTCCCGGTCTCTGGCCGCGGCACGGTGCTTTCCTGGGTGCGTTTCCACCGCGCCTATTGGGATGGTTTCCGCGCCGACATTCCCTACCTGGTCGCGCTCGTAGGCCTTGAGGAAGGGCCGATGTTGATGACCAGCATCGTGAATGCGCCTGCCGATGGGCCAAAGATCGGTGCATCCGTCACCGCTGTCTTCGAACAAGTCGATGACGAGCTGACGCTACCAAAATTCCGCGTCGGCGGCTGAACAAAACCTCGGCCGGGACCGGGGCTTTCCATGGAAGGAAAAACAAGATGATGCGTATCTTGAGGGTGGCAACCCTGGCGCTGGCGATGATGGCACCGCTGGTTGCGTCAGCTCAAACGCAGCCACCGGCTGCGACACGCGCCAATACCTTGCGCGTGGTGGTGCATGCCAACCTGCAAATCCTTGATCCGGTCTGGACCACGTCCTTCATCTCCGGGCGCCATGCCTACCTGATCTATGACACGCTTTACGCGATGAATTCGCGCTTCGAGCCCCAACCACAAATGGCGGAGGGGCACGAGATTCTTGAAGGTGGCCTCCTCTATCGCATCCGGCTGCGCGACGGGCTGCGTTTCCATGACGGCAATCCCGTCCGATCACAGGATGTTGTCGTATCATTGCGGCGTTGGATGAGTCGCGATGTCATGGGCCAGCAAATGGCCGCCGTGACCGAGACGATCACCGCGCTGGACGACCGAACCTTCGAAATCCGCCTCAAGGAACGTTGGGGCTTGGTGCTGGATGCGCTGGCGAAGCCTTCCAACCCGCCCTTCATCATGCCGGAACGCATTGCGCAGACGCCCGCCACCACGCAGGTGACCGAAACGATCGGTTCGGGCCCCTTCATCTTTGTGCGTGAGGAATGGCGCCCGGGTAACCGCGTTGTCTACCGGCGCAACCCGGATTATGTGCCGCGCACCGAACCGGCGGATTACCTTGCCGGTGGCAAGCGCGCCCTGGTCGAGCGTGTCGAATGGCTCTACATGCCGGACCATAATACGGCGCTTGCCGCGCTGAACGCGGGTGAGATTGACTATTTCGAGGCGCCGCCTCTCGACTTCATCAATGTCCTTGCGCGCAACCGCAACATTCGCCTCATCAATATTGATGCCATCGGCACTTCGGGGGTGATCCGTCCGAACCATATTCATCCGCCGTTCAACGACCCCCGTGCACGCCAGGCACTCGCGCATCTTGTGCGCCAGGAAGATTATATGCGCGTGGTGGTGGGTAATCCGCAGCTTTACAGGCCTTTCTGCGGCTCCTTCTTCATGTGTGGTTCTGGGAACGGCACTGAGGTGGGCAGCGAGCCCTTCCGTGAGCCCAATGTCGAACGGGCGCGTCAGCTATTGCGCGAAGCCGGCTATAATGGTGAGCCCATCGTTGTGCTGCAGCCAACCGACCGTGCACAGTACAATGCCGCAACCATGGTGCTGATCCAGGCGCTGCGCCGCGCCGGTGTCAATGTGGATGTGCAGGCGATGGATTGGAGCACGCTGCTGTCACGCCGCGCCAACCGCAATGACCCTTATCAGGGCGGCTACCACCTGTTCGTGACCACGCATGGCGGCCCCACCACGGCGCTGCCACCATCCAACACCTGGTTCAATACGCGTTGTGAACGTGCCAATCCGGGCTGGGCCTGCGACCAGGAACTGGTGCAGATGGTCGCCGATTGGTCGCGGGAAGCCGATCCGGCGGCCCGCAAACCGATCCTGGAGCGCATCAATCGCCGCGCCTGGGAAGTGATCCCATATGTTCCCTATGGTCAGTACAGTCAGCCGGTGGCCGTCCGTGCGAATATTCACGGCGTTCTGGAAGCCGGCATCCCGGTCTATTGGAATATCGAGAAACGATGACCTGACGGAAGCCTTTCATGTGGTACTACGTCACCAAGCGCATCCTCGCGACCCTGCCTGTCATGGGCGTGGTCGCGGTCATAGTGTTCCTTTTGCTGAGGCTAAGCCCGGGGGACCCGGCGGCGATCATCGCCGGGGATGACGCAACCAGCGAAGACATCGCGAAGATACGGGAGCATCTTGGCCTGGATCGACCTTTGCTGACGCAGTTCGTGCGGTGGATCGGGCAGCTCGCAACCGGCGATTTCGGCAATTCCATCTACCTTGAACGGCCTGTGCTTGGCCTGATCCTGGAAAGGGTGGAGCCGACCCTGGCGCTGTCGGTGACGACCATCATCTTCGCTGTTGTGCTGGCAGTGCCGATCGGTGTCCTGGCCGCTTGGCGCGCCGGCACCTGGATTGACCAGGCCATCATGGCGCTGTCGGTCCTGGCCTTCTCCGTGCCGGTTTTTTTGATCGGCTACGGGCTGGTGATCGGCTTTTCCCTGACGTTGGAACTGCTGCCGGTACAGGGCTTTGTCAGTTTGTCCGAGGACCCGGTCGCGTTCTTCCGACACCTTGTGTTGCCGACCGTGGCGCTTGGCCTGGTCTATACCGCGCTGATCGCCCGCATCACGCGCGCCACCATGCTTGAAACCCTCAATGAGGATTTCATCCGCACCGCCCGCGCAAAGGGCCTTGGTGAGCCGCGGGTGCTGATCCTGCACTCGCTCAAGAACGCCTCGGTGCCGATCGTCACCACCATTGGCACCGGGATTGCACTGCTGATCGGCGGCGTCGTTGTCACCGAAAGCGTCTTTGCCGTGCCTGGGATCGGTCGCCTCACCATAGATGCCGTCATGCAGCGGGACTATCCGGTGATCCAGGGCGTGATCCTGGTTGTCGCCGGTGTTTACGTGCTTGTGAATCTTTTGATTGACCTGACCTATTCCTTGCTTGACCCGAGGATACGCTACTGATGGCTGCCACCGACATCACTGCCGCAGCTGCCATCGTCCCGCGGTCGCGCAGCGCGACAGCGCTGATGCGCCGCGCGGCCCGGCGCCCGCTGCCCGTGCTGGGCAGCGCCCTCCTGATTGTCCTGATTCTCTCTGCGCTGTTCGCGCCCTGGCTCACGCCATATGACCCGTTTGAGATGAATGTGGTGGACCGGCTGCTGCCACCGAATGAGACATATTGGTTCGGTACGGACGCCTTTGGCCGCGACATCTTCACACGCACGCTCTACGGGGGGCGCGTTTCGCTGGTGATTGGCGCTTCTGTCGCGGTCGCAGCGACTGTGGTCGGTCTCTTGATCGGCGTTATTGCAGGTTATTTCCGCACGGCTGATGCCATCCTGATGCGCGTCATGGATGGGTTGATGGCCATTCCGGGCATTCTGCTCGCCATCGCGCTCATGTCACTCACGCGGGCCAGTATCTGGATCGTGATCCTGGCCATCACGATCCCTGAAGTGCCGCGCGTCGCGCGCCTCGTACGTTCGGTGGTTCTCTCGGTGCGCGAACAAGTCTATATCCAGGCAGCGAGTGCCGTTGGCACGCGGTTTCCGCGGCTCATGCTGCGCCATATACTGCCCAACACCTTTGCGCCGCTGATCGTTCAGGCGACGTATATCGCCGCTTCTGCCGTATTGGTCGAAAGCTACCTCAGCTTCCTCGGCGTCGGAACCCCGCCGGAGATTCCGTCCTGGGGCAATATCATCGCGGAAGGCCGGCTTTATGTGCAGATCGCCTTCTGGAATATTCTGTTCCCGAGTGTCTTTCTTGCGGTGATGGTGCTGTCCATCAACATTCTTGGCGACGGGCTGCGCGACATGCTCGACCCCCGCCTGGCGCGGAGGATCTGATGGCCGCCGATCCTGTCCTGCGGGTCCAGGGGCTGCGCACGGAATTCGCGACCGGCGATGGTCCGCCAGCGGTCGCGGTCAATGACCTTTCCTTCGACGTAAATCGCGGCGAGACCCTGTGCATTGTGGGCGAATCCGGTTGCGGCAAAAGCCTGACGGCGCTTTCCGTTTTGCGCCTGCTGCCGCGGCCCTATGGGCGGATCGGCGCCGGGCGCGTGCTGCTTGAAGGCAGGGACCTTGTGCAGGTGTCGGAACCCGAAATCCGCGAAGTCCGGGGCCGCGCGGTCTCGATGATTTTTCAGGAACCGATGACGAGCCTGAACCCTGTGCTGAACATCGGCCGCCAGATTGCCGAGACAGTGATGGTGCATGAAGGCCTGCCCTGGCAAGCCTGTATGGACCGCGCACTTGAAATGTTGCGCCAGGTGCGCATTCCCGAACCCGAACGCCGCCTGCATGAATATCCGCATCAATTATCCGGCGGCATGCGTCAGCGCGTCATGATCGCCATGGCGCTGGCCTGCCGCCCACGTGTGCTATTGGCCGATGAACCCACTACAGCGCTTGATGTCACCATCCAGGCGCAGATCCTTGATCTGATCCGTGATCTGCAGCGGGAGACTGGTACAGCCGTTCTGCTGATCACCCATGATCTTGGCGTTGTTGCGGAAATGGCCGACCGCGTGCTGGTGATGTACGCGGGAAGCAAGGTGGAAGAAGGCACTGCCGAGGAAATCTTCGACGCGCCCACCCACCCCTATACGCGTGGCCTGATGGGTGCGATGCCGCATTTGGGCGGTGCGCATGGCGGGCGACTGGCCGAAATTCCTGGCGTGGTGCCGGCGCTGAAGGCGCGGCCGGCGGGTTGTCCTTTCGCGCCGCGCTGTAGCCTCGCGACATCGCGCTGCCATGTTGAAGCGCCGCCGCTGCGGACTTTTGCCGGCAGCCACAACATCGCCTGCTGGGAAGTCGGTCAAGGAGCTGTGGCATGAATGCCGCGACCCCAGTTCTGCAGGTCCGCGACCTTGTCAAGCACTATAGCGTGGGCGGCGGTTTTTTCGGACGCGGGCGCAAGCAGCTTCGCGCGGTGGATGGTGTTTCTTTCAGTATAGGGCAGGGGGAAACACTCGGCCTGGTAGGGGAAAGCGGCTGCGGGAAGTCCACAGTCGGCAAGGCGGTACTGCGCCTGGTGGAACCAACCTCCGGCCATGTTTCATTGGAAGGTGAGGAGATCACCGGCCTTGGCAGCGCTGCCCTGCTCGAACGGCGCAAGCGGATGCAGGTCATTTTCCAGGATCCGTATTCGTCATTGAACCCGCGCATGACGGCGGGTGAAATCGTGCAGGAACCGCTGATCAATTTCGGTATCGGCTCACGCGCTGAACAGCGCGATCGCGTCGCCATGCTTTTTGCGCGCGTGGGGCTGCGCCCGGATCAACGCGCCAATTATCCGCATGAATTTTCCGGCGGGCAGCGGCAAAGGCTCGGCATCGCGCGGGCCCTGGCGCTCGGCCCCAGCGTGATTATCGGGGATGAGCCGGTCTCCGCGCTCGATGTCTCGGTGCAGGCGCAGGTCATCAACCTGATGATGGACCTGCAGCAGGAATTCGGCTTGAGCTATCTTTTCGTTGCGCATGATCTTGGCGTGGTCGAGCATATCAGCCATCGCGTTGCCGTTATGTATCTCGGCAAGATCGTGGAGATCGCCGCGCGGGCGTCATTGTTCGAGACGCCACGACATCCTTACACCGAGGCATTGCTGGCCGCTGTGCCGGTCTCTCACCCCCGGGCGAGACGGGCGCGCACCGTTCTGACAGGTGATGTACCAAGCCCGATCAACCCGCCCCCAGGGTGCCGTTTCCATACGCGATGCCCGATCGCGGTCGCGCGCTGCCGGCAGGAGGAGCCGCCGCTGGTAGTGGACGCGTCAGGTCACGGCGTCGCCTGTCACCTTCGCGCCGCAACCGCGTAGGACCTGTGCCGCGCAGATGAAGACCAAGGCAAGCACGCCGCAGCCGGGGGGCAAAAGACGCAGGAAAACCGGCGCCCCCAAGGTGCGGCTGGAAGAAGTGGCGCTGGAAGCCGGCGTTTCTGCCGCTACCGTGTCACGCGTGCTCAACAATGCCTCATTGGTCACGCAGGATTTGCGGGACAAGGTACTGAAGGCGACATCGAAGCTCGGTTATGTCGCGCATGGCGCGGCAAGGGCGCTCGCGTCGCGCCGATCGCGCGTGCTGGGCGCGGTGGTGCCCAATCTTTCGAATACGATTTTTTCCGACATGATTGAAGGCTTTCAGCAGCGGCTGGAACCGCAAGGCTACACCATGCTGCTGGCCACCTTCAACTATGATGAAGCGGCGGAATTTCGCAGCGTCCGCACCATGATCGAACGCGGCGTGGATGGGCTTGTGCTGGTTGGTGTGACCCACAGCAAGGAACTTGAACTGCTGCTGAATAGCTCGGGCATTCCCTTCGTACAAACCTGGGCGCCGGCACGGGCCAGCGCGCACCCAACCATTGGCTATGACAACGCGACTGCCGCGCGGCTGCTGGTGGATCATCTTGTCGGGTTGGGGCATCGCGATATCGGGGTTGTGGCAGGGCTTACGCAGCATAATGACCGCGTGCGGGCGCGCATCGCCGGTCTGCGCGCGGCGATGCGCCGCCACCGCATTCCGCTGCCGGCGGATCGCATCGTCCAGACCGAGTATCGCATCGCCAAGGTAAGAGAGGCTTTCCGCGTGCTTCAGCGAAAGGGCGAGTTGCCGACAGCCTTGATCGCCAATAATGACGTCGTAGCGCTTGGCCTGCTGCTGGAAGCGCAGGCGCAGGGCATCCGCGTGCCGGCGCAGCTTTCGATTATAGGCGTCGGCGATCTTGAGATTGTGACGCATATGCGGCCACCGCTGACGACGGTGCGTTCGCCGAAGCATACAATCGGCGCCATGGCGGCCGACTACCTGCTTGCCCGTATCAGCGGGCATGACTTCGCCTTACCAGAAGAACTTCCACTTGAACTCGTGGTCCGGGGTTCTACCGCCCCGCCGCGCACGACCCGCCGCAAGGATATTTCAGCATGACAACTGCGCCGAGTACCCTGCCATTCACGCGCGACAAGGCCGGGCACCTGCCAGGCATGCTGGAGGGCTTGCGTGTTGTGGAAATTGCCGATGAGACAGCCGAATATGTCGGCATGGCACTCGCCGGCCTGGGTGCTGAGGTCATCAAGGTTGAACCGCCGCAGGGTGCTTCCACCCGTGCCATCGGACCCTTCCTGGATGATGAACCCGGCCCCGAGCGTTCGCTGCATTTCTGGGGCTATAATCGTGGCAAGCGGTCTGTCGTGCTCGACCTTGACACGCCGGACGGCCAGCAGAAATTCCGACAGCTTCTTGCTTCCGCCGATATCTACCTTGATGCGAGCGAGGGAAAGGCGGCTTCTGCACTGGGCATCGCGGCGCGCAATATCGCGGCGGAGTTTCCCGGCCTGATCGCCGCACGCATGTCGCCTTTTGGTGATGAGGGGCCCTGGAAGGATCACAAGGCATCGGACCTGATCCACCTGGCGCTGGGCGGAATCATGATGAATTGCGGCTATGACCCGGATCCGTCCAAGCATTACGATTTGCCGCCGATCGCGCCGCAGCTTTGGCACGCCTACCATATCGCCGGCGACCAGATGGTTGTGGGTATCCTCGCCGCGCTGATCCATCGCCTGCATACGGGCGAAGGCCAGGATCTGTGCGTCGCGATTCACGAAGCGGTTTCGAAGAATACCGAGCTTGATGTGATGTCCTGGGTGATGCGGCGCGCGCCGCTATACCGCCAGACCTGCCGGCACGCGATCGAAAAACCGACGCATGTGCCAAGTATTGGCCATACCAAGGATGGGCGCTGGTACATCGCCGCCGGTGTCTCTGTGCGCGACCAGACTAGCCTTGTGCCCTTCCTGTCCAGCTACGGCATGGCGGCGGATCTGCAGGCACCGGGCGGTAATGCTGATACCAAGGCGCGTAACGTTCCCGGCTCGGGCGCGGATGACGAGAAGAAGTCTCATGTGCTTGAGATCGTGCAGCGCTTCATCCGATCCTTTCGCTACGAAACAATGCCATGGCGGGAAGCGCAGGCGGCTGGGCTACTGTGGTCGCCACTACGCAAACCGCACGAAAACGTCCTTGATGCGCATTGGCAGACGCGCGGCACCTTTGCGGAGGTAGAGCATCCGGAACATGGGCGCGCCTACCACTATCCGGTCAGCCGATGGCTCTCATCCGGGACGGTCTGGAAATCCGGCCGCCGCGCCCCGCTGCTGGGCGAGGATACAGCAGCCGTGCTTGGCGCGCTGGCGCCGAGGAAGCCGCTGACGCAGCCGGCAAGGCCGCGCAGTGATGCACCGCCGCGGCTTTCCCCGCACAAAAAACCGTTTCCCTTGCAGGGCGTGCGGATCTTCGACTTTTCCTGGTTCCTTGCCTCAGCGGGCGGTACGCGCTTCGCCGCTGCGCTGGGCGCGGATGTCATCAAGGTCGAATGGAAGGACAATCCCGATACGCGCCTTGCAGCCATGTCGCCCGTTGGCGGGCGCGCGGCGCGTGAGGCAGCGACGGCACCGCTCAAGGGTGTCACCGATTCCGACATGGGCGGTCAGTTCAACAACAAGAACTCGGGCAAGAGCGGCATTTCGCTCAATATCCGCCATCCCAAGGGCATGGAGATTGCGCGCCGCCTGATCGCGATGTCGGACGTGGTGGCGGAAGGTTTTTCACCTGGTGTGCTTCAGCGCCTTGGCCTGGGCTACGATGTTCTGCGGTCGCTCCGGCCCGACATCATCTATGTGCAGCAATCTGGCATGGGCGGCATTGGCACCTATGGGCGTTTCCGCACCATTGGTCCCGTCGCTGCGGCCTTTGCCGGCACTTCTGAGATGTCGGGCCTGCCCGAACCAGCCATGCCCGCGGGCTGGGGTTATTCCTTCCTCGACTGGATCGGCGCCTATAGCTTCGCAACAGCGATCATTGGCGCGCTTTATCACCGCGACCGTACCGGCCAGGGGCAATGGATTGATAGTTCGCAATGCGAGTCTGGCATTTTCCTGAAGCCGGTACCGATCCTCGACTGGTCGGCGAATGGGCGGAGTTGGAGCCGCATCGGCAACCGTTCTCCCTATAAGCCGGCCGCGCCGCATGGTGCCTATCGCTGCGCCGGGCAGGACCGCTGGATTGCCATTGCCGTCTTTGACGAAGCCCAATGGCAGGCACTTGTTCGCGTGGCAGGTCGCCCGGCCTGGCTGGCGGAGCCGCGCTTTGCCACGCTGGAAAGCCGCCTGCTGCACCAGGACGCGCTGGATATTGCGATAACGGAATGGACGCAGGATCAGGATGCCTATGCCTGCATGGCGGCGCTGCAGGCGGCTGGCGTGCCGGCGGGTGTCTGCCAAACGGCAGAAGACCGGTGCGACAATGACCCGCAACTTCCGGCACTCTCCTGGCTCACGGAAGTAACGGGCACCAAGATCGGCCGCTGGCCGGTAACCGAGATTCCAACGAAGCTTTCTGCCACGCCGCCCTATAGCGGCGGCATCATCAACCGCGGCGCGCCCGGCTATGGTGAGGATAATGCCCGCATCCTGGGTGAGTTGCTCGGTTACTCCTCCGCGCAGGTCGCGGCGCTGGCCGAAGAAGGGGTGATTTGAGGCCGTGATGCAGGGCCCAGCATGGGAACAGGATATTGTCTTCATCGGCGATATCCATCGTCAATGGCGACATGTTGCGCAGGGCCTTGCCACGGCCAGGCGGCAGCCGCGCGTCGCGGTGCTGCTCGGGGATATGGAATGCGACCAGCCGCTTGATGTTGCGGCCGCGCCGCTGCTTGATGCCGGGATCGAAGTGCACTGGATCTGGGGCAACCATGATTATGATGGCGGGCCCGAAATGTGGACCAACCTGGTGGATGCGGGCCGCAATCCGCGCACCCGCCAGGGGGACCTCAATGCGCGTGTCACCGATATTGGCGGGCTGCGCATCGCCGGGCTGGGTGGCACCTTCCGCCGCCGGGTCTGGGAACCGCCGGGATTGCCGCAGTTACGATCGCGCAATGAGCTGCCGGCAGACATGACCCGCCTTGGCCCCGACTGGACCGAGGCGCAGCGCCGCTCAATGGCCGATGCGTTGGCCGCCATGGCAATCTGGCCTGAGGATGTGGAGGCGCTGTCTGCCCTACGTGCCGATGTGCTGGTGACGCATGAGGCACCATCAAGCCATCCACAGGGCGTTTCGGCGCTCGACGCATTGGCGCGACGGATGGGCGCGCGGCTCGTCATCCATGGGCACCATCATGTCTGTTACCGCGCCCGCGCTGAGGATGGGCTGGAAGTGCAGGGCGTCGGTGCTGGATGGGGCATGGGGATTGATGGCCGGCCTTGGTGGCCGGGTGAAGCTGATCGCTGGTTGGGCCAAGCACCCGCCGGCTGGTCGCATCTTCAAGGATAGGTTCCATGCGAGTAACTGACCTTGCCGGCAAAGCCGTTCTCATCACCGGTGCATCCACCGGCATCGGGGCTGCCGTGGCCAAGGGCTTCGCCGCGCAGGGCGCGCGCGTTGCGGTGCATTATAATTCCAGCGAAGCCCAGGCGTTACAGGTGCTGGAGGAGATCCGCGCCGCGGGCGGCAACGCCATCACGCTTAGGGCTGATGTCCGTTCCCTTGATGCTTGCCGGGGCTTGGTTGCTGAAGCTCAGCAACGTCTTGGGGCGCTTGATGTGTTGGTGAACAATGCCGGTGGTGTGGTCAAGCGGCACCCGCTGCACGAGATTGATGACGCGCTCTATGACGATATCGTTAACCTGAATGCACGATCAGTCTTCGCCTGTTCGCGCGCCGCGGTGCCTATCATGCAGGCGCAGGGCGGTGGCGCGATCATTTCCACCACATCCATCGCAGCGCGTACTGGTGGCGGCAGCAAATCCACGCTCTATGCCGCTTCAAAGGCATTTGTTTCGACCTTCAGTCGCGGATTGGCGAAGGAGGTCGCGCGTTACGGTATTCGCGTGAACGCCATTGCCCCCGGCGTGATCGGCAAGCCAGACAAGGCAAAGACAACGCCAAACCATCAGCTTGAGGCTTCGATCAAGCTGACACCCATGCGGCGGATCGGCACTGTTGAGGAATGCGTCGGCGCCTATCTTTTTCTGGCTTCCCAGGAGATGGCGGGCTTCATCACCGGTCAGGTGATTGAGGTGAATGGCGGGCTTCATATGCCCTGAACGCGGGGGGCGCGGCCAGGCGCAGCTTTGAAGGCAGCCGGTTTTGCGCAGCAGAGCAAAGAAGGTGTGACAAAGCGGAAATCCAAGGTCAGACCACTCAGCCCGCTGTCAGGCGTGCAAGATCCTTGATGATAATCCGCTGCCGACCGCAAACGATGGCCCCGGCATGAGCCAGCCGAGACAATTCGCGTGAAACCGATTCCCTGGTTGTCGCCAGGCGTGCCGCCAAGGCCTGATGGGTCGGCGCTGGGTGGATAAGCGCTTCGCCCGAAACAAAGCCCTGCAAAAGAGCAAGCCGTCGCAATTCCAGCCGCAACCTGTCGCCAAGTTTCAGCGTGGCCATTTCATAAAGCTGCGCGGACATGGCGCGCGCACGCTTGGTGATCATTTGCGCCATCGCCATGGCGAAATCTGGCTCGCTGCGCATCAAACCAAGAAAGCGTTCGCGCGGCAGGCGGACAAGAATTGCCTGCGTGATGGTCTCCACGCTTGCTGAGCGGGGTAGCCCGTCAATGGCGGCGAATTCACCGAAACAATCGCCCGCTTCCATGACACGAAACGCAACCTCCACCCCATTTGCCGACAAGGCACGGACAAGTAGCTGCCCCTGCTGCAAAAAATAAAGATCCTGATCGAGCGAGTTTTCCTCGATCACGGTTTTTCCGGGTCCAAAGGAAAGGGGAACACAAGCGGCAAGCACCTTTTCGCGAAGGGCGGGTGAGAGCGATTGCAGGATTTCAGGAACCATTTTCTTTGTCCGGACTCGGCTTGGGTTGGCCCCATCGGCCAGGAAACAAATGATTAGCGCGCTTTGTACCAAAGGTCACAGAGCAGATCACCGGCCTGTGCTGAATGTCTCCCTACGGGTCAATGCCCGGGGCAACCAGGGGGCAGGCCATGTATTCCGAATTCAACTCACCACTTCTCGGCCATGCGATGCTTGGCGCGGTCTTGGCGATCTTTGCGCTGGGGATGGCCTTCTGGCTCCTTCTCGCCTTCCGCTCCGTCTGCGCGGTGGTTTGGAAGCTTTCCGCGCTTGAAGGCGCATTGCTCGGCGGCCTGACAACAAAAGCCGAACCGGCACCTCAACTGAAAACCAGCGCGCCATGATTACGGCGGTCTTCCTGATGCATTTCTTCCTCTGTGGCCCCTTCGAAATGTACTGCGAGGAAGGGCGCATGACCCATCATTCCTGCGCCACCGCCGAGGCTTGGCTGCGTGCCGGCCTCAAGCCTGATCAGGCGCTGCTGATTGCCGGTTGTGAAGCCACTGATCAACACAACCCCCGCGCTGCCTCACTGTGGGAGGAACCTTCGGTGCCCCTGCTGGCTGCCCGTAAGGTCGCGGCAGGAGGCAATTGATATGCCGCCGGGCCTTTCCTTACGGGTTAGCCATCGCGGCTGGCTGGTCGTGCTTGGTGCCTTTCTCATTCAGGTTGTTGGCTTTGGCGCCATTTATTCGAGCGCCGCCTTCGCGCCTGAGATTGCGGCAAGCCTCAACTTGGATCGCAGCATTGCCGACCTTGTCATGGTGCTGAGCCTGGGCGGAAGCTTCCTGGTCAGTGCCATGAGTGGATCGCTGGCAGACCGTTTTGGCCCTCGCTTGCTGGCGGCTTTCGGTATGACGCTGGTGTCATCCGGCCTCACCACAGCGGCTTTGGCCCAGAATACCCTCACGCTTTTCCTGGGCTACGGGCTGCTGCTGGGGCTTGGGGTTGGGCTGGCCAATGTTCCCGGCATTGCTGCCGTGCAGCGCTGGTTCCTGGCAAAGCGCGGCCTTGCCGCTGGCCTCGCCGGGACTGGCATGGCGGGCGGCATGGCCTTGGTGCCGATACTTAAGGACCTTCTTTCCCCCATTGGCGATTGGCGCGCCATTTTCCTCTGCTGCGCCGCACTCGCTGCGCTGATCGGCTTCGCTGCTGCGCTGCTGCTGGATGCGCAACCCGAAAAACATGGCATGGGGCCGGATGGCAAGCGGCTTGATCCTGCGCGCACCGCGCCCGCGGCCGAGGGCTTAAGCCTTGGTCAGGCGTTGCGCCTCCGTAGCTTCCACTACGCGGTTGTTGGCACGCTGCTGGTTTCGATACCCGCCTCTGCGCCGCTCATGCTGCCGGTGGGTTCGGCTGAGGCGCAGGGGCTCAGCCATCATCAGGCCGTTGGGTTGCTCGCCCTGATCGGCATAGGTTCGCTGACTGGGCGTTTGCTTCTGGCGGCTGTGGCGGATCGGCTTGGCCGGCGCATAAGTTTCCTGGTCACCTGCTTTGCGCTCGGCCTTGCGATGTTTGCCTGGGCTGGCGCGCGCGATGCCTGGTCGCTGGGTGCCTTCGCCCTGATCTATGGCGTGCTGCAGGGTGGATTCCAGGCACTGCTGCCCGCCTTTGCCGCGGATAGCTTCGGCAGCCGCGCGATCGGTGGCCTGATTGGCGCGCTCTACACCAGCCGTGGTGTGGCGCTGCTGACAGGTTTGCCGCTCATGGTGGGCGGCATTACCTTCATTGGCGCCTATGAGGTATCGATAGTAGTCTGCGGCCTTACCGGCGTGGTGGGCGCCTTCTTGCTTTGCTTGGCATGGCCCGAATCTTCTGGCGAGCGTAGGCTTGCTTCCGCCAAGTACGCGATTCTGTCGACAGTCCAACGCGCAATGCTGTCGGCAAGTGAACGGCGACCTGTTCAGGCCCTTTGGTTTCTATCGCTGCTGAGCCTTGGGTCCGGCCTGCTCACGGTATCGCCCCGCTCCGCAGCGGCCGAAGCGCTGGTACCCGATACCGCGATCCGCGCTGCCAACCTGCCCACCACCAAGGCACGCGGTGGCGTGCGATCCTTCGCGGTGGAACTGGCCGATGGCACGGGCGTTTTTGATATGCCTGAAGCCGCCGCCCATGCCCCGGTGCCGGCGGTGCTGATCCTCCATGATGCTTCAGGCGCTGATGGTCGTGCCACTGCCTATGCCGAGCAATTGCTGGGCGCGGATATCGCCGTGCTGGAATTGCGCGAAGGCGATGCCGCGGCCGCGGGCGCTGCGCTTGCGGCGCTGGCGACTGATCCGCGCATCAACCCCGCGCGACTTGGCATTCTCGGCTTCGGTGCAGGTGCCCGCCTGGCCTTGGAATTGCACGGCACGGCAGCGCGCGCTTTGCTCTATCCCGGCTGCGGCACCTTGCCTGGCCTACGCAAAATGGCGACGGCAAATGAACCCGCACCACTGGCCCATCGCGTCGCCTGGATAGGCGAAGTGGGCATTCGCGACTTTATTGGTCCAGCGGAATATGCCTGGAACTACAACGTCTCAGGCGGCGCGCCTGGTTTCGCCTTGCCGCACAGGAATGCGGCGATCCTGCTGCTGCATGGCGCGGAAGATCCGGCCAACCCGGCCGAGGCTTGCGCTTCCTTATGCGAAGGCCTGCGTGCAACGGGCGCCGAGGTTGGTCATCAGGAAGTGCCAGGTGCCGGCTATGCCTGGGATTATCCGCAGCTTGGCGTGACGCAAGAAGTGCTGCTGCCTGCCCCTGGCATGGCAGAGCGAATCCCGGTCCGCCCCTGGCCTGCCATGGCAGCGCAAAGCGCTGCATCCGTGGCCGGGTTTTTCGCCATGACCCTGGCGCGGTGATCCCATGAGACCCGCAATGCACCGCACGGCGCCCACCCGCCATGAACGCCCCATGGATGGAATCTTGAGGACGTCATGACCCTTGAAGCGACCACCCTTTCCTACACGCTACTGCTGAAGTTCGCCCTTGGCTATTTCGCCATCCTGGCGACACCAGGGCCGAATATGTTGACCATTGGTACCATGGCAGCGCTGCGCGGCTTTCGCGGCGCCTTGCCCTTCTGCCTTGGCGTCGCACTCGGTGCCGGCCTGGTGGCTGGCGCGACTTCGCTGCTGCTTGAAGCCTTTGCAGGCTCCCATAGGCTGGAAATGGTGGGGCGCGTTGTGGCGGGCACCTTGTTAATGGCGCTCGCGTTTCGCATCATCTGCGCCCGCGCGCCGCGTCTTTCAAACCAATCCCTGTTTTCCGAGCCGCAGATGCTGAACAACTGGGCGGTTGGACTTGGGACGGGCTTTTTCATTGCGCTTACCAATCCGGTCACGGCGGCTTATTGCTTTGCGCAATTCATCGGCCCCTTGGCGCAGAGTAATGTGGCACCCTGGGTGATTTTGCTGGTGGCGACGCAAGCGCTGCTTTTTGGCCTGCTGATAGCGGCACTTTTCGCGCATCCCTTCGTGCGGCATGTGGCCTTTACCTATCACCGGCAAGTCTGCGCCATTTCAGGCCTAATGCTGCATAGCCTTGGCCTGCTGATGCTTCTGCCGGTTGCGCTGTAATGACGTGATTGGCGCTGAGGGTTGCATTGTCCGTCGTCAAATCACGTGAGACCCTTTGGCGCGCTAGTCAACAGATTATCTGAAACGCCCCAAGTTTGCCCAAGGCTGTTTTGCTTAAGTGAACGCTGCCATGGCTGGTTGATCCAGTGAGGCAAAGGTGCGTTCCTCGGCTTCCGCGGGCGGAATATACCCGATTGGTGCTAGTGGTGCGATTCATGCTAACCCTTTGCGATCCAAAACTGTCCGCGCGCACCACTAGCCCTATATTTGGTGGGCCGATTCACACTGCTGTCGGGAATCGACAGCAGCGACCGGACCACTAGCAAGCGTCTGTTATTGAACCAATCTACCCATTCCAAGGTGGCGAATTCCACGACCTCGAAGCTGCGCTACGGCACGCGGCGGTGAATGAGCTCGGTTGAGTAAAGCCCCGTGATGGTCTCGGCGAGCGCGTTGTCGCCGACGCTGCCGACCGAGGGTTCGATCCCGGACTCAAGCAGCCTTGCCTTATATTTTATCGAGACACATCGGCTGCCCCTGTCGCTATGATGGACCAGGCCGCCGCGATGCAGGGGCCGCCTGTCATGCAAAGCCTGCCCCAGCGCATCAAGCACGAACCCCGTATGCACCGCGTGGCTGACACGCCAGCCGACGATCTGGCGCGAAAACATGTCAATGATGAAGGCGAGATAGACAAAGCCAGTCCAGGTCGAGACGGAGCATTTTCAAGCCAAGCGGAACGCTTGGCGGCTCGGAAAATGCGACCAGACGGAAGGAGATATTTTCAAGCCAAGCGGAACGCTTGGCGGCTCGGAAAATGCGACCAGACGGAAG